>JAXLTD010000001.1:0-723696 GCA_046330225.1 Solirubrobacteraceae bacterium
GCTCGGCTTCCCGCCGACCGTGGTCGGGGATCCGAACACGGCGCAGGTGGTGGTCGGGGCGCCGCCGACGAGGCCGTCATCGAGGTCGAACTCGCAGGGGTCGTCGGGCAGCTAGAGGAGGCTGCCCGCTCCGTCCCTTTTGACCCGTCGGCCCACCCGCGCTTCCCGCGCGGGGATCGCTGAGGGGACGTTCCGCCCGAAACTCCCGGGCGCTGCGCCTGGGCTGGGCCTCGACGAGAGGATGCCGGGGCGCCCCGATCACGCCTCGCACTTGCGCAATCACCATGGGCGCGGTCAGAAGACTTGGATGTCCTGGGGCGGGCCTGCGTCGGGTCGGCGCGATCCTGCCGGGCGGGCGAGGATTGTGAAGCGGTAGGTGCCGTAGTGGATCGGCCTGCCCTTGACGGTCAGGTCCCAGGTGAGCCGGAACGGGCCGGCGGGGCGGGCGCCGAGGCTGGCGGTTCCGACGTTGGCCACGGTCTGGTCGCCGAGGTCCACGCGCTGGACGCGGACGCTCAGGCGGGCGGGAACCGTCAGCAGCCCGCTCACTTTCGCCCCGACGCCGACGCGAAGCGCGGCGCAGGGCATTGCCTGGCGCGATGAGGCGCGCAGGCGCGCGAGCGTGATGACCGAATCGTCGCCGACGACATCCCTGGCCGTCGCCGCGTAGGTGGTGCCCGCGGGGCCCGGGGCGAGCACGAGCGCCCCCGCCCCGACCGGTTGCTCGGAGAGCCGGGGCGGCGCCAGGCAGGTGCGGCCGGCGCCGCCGAGCGAGCGGTCCGGCTTGCCGCTGGCCAGCAGGCGCGCGACGGCGAAGGCTCCGCCGTCGGCGAGCGCCCCGCCAACGGTGATGCGGCCGTCGCCGCGGACGTACACCGGAAGCGCAGCCCGGCCAAGCCGGGAACCCTGGTTCAGGGCGCCGGCGAACGGCGCGCCGAAGGACACCGACGCATAGCCCGTGGCGTTGAACGCGCGGTCCGGGGTTCCGTCCGCGCGCAGCCGGGCCAGGCGCAGGCGGCCGCTGACGTCCTGCGGGCAGCCCGGCCCGCCCGATGACCGTGCCAGGGAGCCGACCAGCAGCAGCCTCCCACGGCTGGCGGCGGCCCCGCACACCGCCGATGCCCGGGCCCCAGGATCCAGGCGGGCAAGCACGACGGCCCCCGCGCGCGCTCCGCTAGCTCTCAGCGTGGCGACGGCGATCCGCTGCGGCCCGGCGCTGCCGCGCCTGACCGTGCCGGCCACGGCGATCCGCCCTCCCGGCAGCGCCGTGACGGACACGGGCCCCAGCGCCTGGTAGCCAGGCACGCGCACCGTCCGGACGCCTCCGGGCCCGAACGACGTGTCCGCGCCTCCCGCGAGGCTGAAGCGCGCAACGGCGATGTCGCCGAACCGCGCTGTCCGTCCCGCGGCCAGCAGGCCCGCCGGCGTGGCGGCAACCGACGTCGCCTGGCCCGCAACGTCCAGCGGGGGCACGAGCGCCACGCCGCCGGACCCGAACGACCCGTCTGGCTGACCGTCAGCCCGGAACGCCGCCAGCCCAAAGCCCGAACCGGCCGCGACGTTGCTCGCGCCCCGGTTGGCTGTCGTGACAATCCTCCGGTCCGCCAGGCGAACTGCCGCGCCCGGCTCGCCGCTGCGCAATCCGTTAACGAAATGGGGCTGCGCGTTCCCGTTGGGGCCGGTGCCCAGCAGGCTCCAGCCTCCGCCCAGGAAGCGAGTCGTGACCAGGGCGTCCAGACGCCCGCCGGCCCCCGGCACCAGCGCCACCGGCGCCCACAGCGCCTCCCCCGGAGACTCCTGCACGAACCCCCGCTCCCCCCAGCCCGTATCCACCACGCCCGAGGCCAGCGCCATGGAAGGAACCGCCAGCACGGCCGCCGCGGCCAGCCCGCTCGCAAGCGCGGCCCAGCGGCGCCTCCGCCCTGAAGCAGGCAACCTTCCGGCAAGCGAGTTGGCTCCCATCACACCCGACAACGTACGCGACCGCCGCGAGTTGCGCGACGGCCCCATCGCTGAGGGACGAGCGCTGTGATCACGGTCCTCCGGAACGGGAGGAATCAATAGGGCTCTCGGCGCTTGTGACCTCGATGCTTCACATCGCCGAACTTGGGTCCCGCCTCGACGGGCTGAACGACCTCCTCGGGTCCTGCCGCTAGCTGCCGCGCAGCTGGGCGAGCAGCCCTCCGCCGCCTGAGGTGCTGAAGGCGGTGGCGATGAACGTGCCGCCGGGGCCGGGCAGCAGCGCCGTGGGCACGACCACCAGCGGGAGCAGCCCGAGGCCGCCGCACCCCCCGCCGCAGGCATATGGGGACAGGCGGCCGGTGACCGCGCTGCGCGTGAAGACCGCCAGCGCGCCCCCGTTGCTGCGCAGCGCCGCGAGGCGCCGGCTGTCGCGGGCGAGGGCCAGCGGGCCGTTGGCGGAGAACCCCGGCCAGAGCAGCTGCGCGCAGCTTGTGCCGGGCCCGCCATAGCACTCCCGGTAGGCTGGATCGCCGGTCCGCGGGCTCACGCGGAAGTGCATGAGCCTGCCGGCGGCGGTGTAGAGATCGCGGCCCGTCGTGTCGATGGCCAGCCAGCGCCGGCTCACCGTCGGGGCCCGGCGCCGGCAGCCAGACCCGCTAGGGCCGGCGCAGCCGCGGTAGCGCAGCGCGCCGCCTGCGGCCCGCCCAAGCACGACGAGGCGGCCCCCGGAGGCCATGAACCCGGTTCGGCCGTCGGGCGTGAACACGATCTCGAAGAACCCCGACTGGCCAGGGATCCGCGCGGCGCATTGGACGCCATCCTGCGCCGGTGAGCCGTCGCCGAGGCAGCCGCCGAAGCGCAGCGCCCCAGAGCGGGCATCGACGCGTAGCACAGTCACGCGGTGCGCCGTCGCCACGTAGATGTCCCGCCCGTCAGGGCTCGACGAGATCGCCACCGGCTCCTCGGGGCGGGCGCCGCACCGGCCGGCCCGCGGGCTGAGGCTCCGGCAGGCCACCTCATGGAACTGCCCGCCAGCGCCCGGACGCTGCCGCAGCACGGCGACGCCCCCGGCCTGGGCGGCGAACAGCTGCCGCGCCGCGGGCGACCACGCGAGCCGCGGCACACTGCGCAGGCCGGGCGCCGCGCTCGAGCACCCAGCATCGCCTACGCCCGCCCCGGCAATGCAGCCAACCGGGGCCAACCCGCCCGACCGCCCGCGCCCGAACACCGTCACGCGGACGCCGCCCGCCGTCGTCATCCCAGCCGTGGCCACGAGCCTGCCGTCAGCCGTCGCCGCGCCGCCAGCGCCGATCCCCTCCGCCGACCCGGCGCACCGCACGAGCGGCGCCATCGCCGAAGACGCCCAGCACGCCGCGACCGCTGCTGGCGATCCGCCGGCCGGCGCGGCAAGCGCGCCCACGGCAAGCGCGGCAACCCCGGCAGCCAAGAGCGGCCTCACGACCCGGCACCTTCCACCGACACGAGCCAGCCGTCCGGAACGATCAGCCGCCCCGGGCCAGAATCCGGGAACCTCACCGCGCCGGCTCCGCAGGACAGCACCGCGCACACCCGAAGGCTCCGGCGAGCACGATCCTCGTGAATCTCTGCCCACGCCACAAGGGCCGCATCATCGCACGCAAGGTCGCGCCTCGACGGTCGCGCGCCGATGACGCGAAGCCGGACGGCGAAGTCTCGGCCGCACTGATCACAGCGTGCCGGTGTCCGCGCGCCTCGGTCAGGTGGACGGCAGGGTCACGGTGACGTCCGTCATCGCGGCGGGCGGCTCACGGCTCTTGGGGTTCGTCGGTCCACCGTCCAGGGTTGCCGGCGTCACCGTCACAATCAGACGCGCCTTCGGGACTTCATCCGATTCCTGCGACCCTTGATCACCCGTCAGAATCACTGATCGCCAGAACAACCGGTTGGCTGACTGGCTGGGCACAAGGCCTTCCTCGATGTGCGCCCATCCCGAGCGGACCAGTCGCGCACCGAGCTCTCCTGGGTCGAGCGCGGCCCATTGGCGCAGCGTCGCATCCGCTAGCTCCTGCGCCTCCGCCCAGACCTCATCGTCGTCGTGAATCCCGCGACGATATAGCCTCAAGATTGCTCCTACCAGGCCCTCAGCCGCGGAATCGGGCAACTGGGTGGAGCGTCCGGCTTCCTGGTGTGACGCTGGTCGCCGAGCAGATCCTGGGCCGCGACGGCGGGCAGTCCCTCCCTTGGCTTCTGCTAGGGACTTGCTAAGGCTTGCGATGGCGACGCCGCCAATACATCCAAAGTGTCCACAGGGCCACCCACGCGAGCATGCTCAGGAGCATCCATGAGATCGGATCGGACGTGGTTGGCTCGCAGGACGGGTCGGCGAAGCAGTAATCCCCAACATCTAGGCGCGTCACCAAGGCGGTGGCGACGAGTCCGATCACGAACACGGCGATCTCGAATCTGGATGCTCCCAAGAACACGCTGCTGTGCCTCGCTGGTTGCTGGCTACGCCCGCTGCCGTGACGGCGACCGTTCATGAAACAGGCTAGCCCTCCCGGGCCGTTGTGCCAGTGGGCGGATTGCGTGTTGAGCTCTCGGTGCGCACACGGCGGCTGCGGGCCAGGTGGCGGGAGTGTGAGCCTTGGCTGGCGGACGCGGCGAGGTCGCTGGACGGCCCCACCCCGGACCTAGTCCTCCGGTCGCGCGGTGCCGCCTGATCTCGGCGGCTTCGGCGTCCTAGGCTCTCGCACTCCAGACTCGGGCGGGGCGTCCGGGGGCCGACCGTCGTGTCGGCGTCTCACGAACTTGTGGCGCATCGATGGAGGCCTCTCCGTGATCGGACGCTCTGGCTGGAGCTTCCATTTCTTGCCCATGCTCGTTGCAGCGTACCCAGACCCGCATCCGGGCCCGTCGAAGATGCTGAGCGCCCGCGATGTATGTCCCGATTTCGGTGGCATGCGGCCAGCGCCCTGTGGGGCGAGCCGTGGCCGTTCCTTCGCCTGCTCGGCCCCATTGATGGGACAGGCGGGACCAGCATCAGCCCGCGTCTCCTCTTGGCGGCCGGGCCGCCGAGGCGGCCTGGCCGCCGGAACGGCTATCCGGCCAGCGCGCGGGCGACCGGCGACGGCAGGACCGGCACGGGGCAGCCTGGGTCGCTGACCGTGAGCACGTCCCAGTAGTGGCGCGTCTCGAGCCGCAGGGCCGACCGAGCCAGCGACCTTGGGCCGAACAGCAGGGTGCGCCGCTCCGGCCACGTCACGCTGACCTCCCGGATCTGGCCATCTGGCCCCAGGGCCGCCTGGCAGGGCACCAGGCCGTTGCGGGGGCGGCTTGGCGGGGTCCCGATTGGGAACGGCGACCGGGCCCGGGCCGCCTCCAGGCTCGCCGCGAACGATGCGCTCGCCCCGGTCCCGGACGTGTCGTCCGCGGCGAGCGCCGAGGCGGGCGCGCCCAGGCAGATCAGGACCGGCCACAGCGGGTGAGACGCGTCGATGTCGCGGCGTTCGTTCGTCGGCGTGATCTGCATCACCGCGCCGTCGGCCTCGGCCGAGAACACGGCCCTGGGCGTGTGGATCATCGTCGCGTCCCCGTGCGCCCACGCCGCGTCCGTCTCGAACGCGACCCCCGCCGCGGCGTCCAGCACGCCCGCTCCGCCGAACCCGGGGTCCCGCGTTCCGGTGCCCGGCGCACCGGACCACCCCGAGCGCGAGAAGCGAAAGCTCCCCGCGTCGAGCAGCGCACTCACGGTATCCGCGACGTTCACGGCGCGAAGTATGCGGCTTGCCGCGGGCGAATCCGCCCGAGGTGGAAGTCGCGAGGCCGCTCAACTCCGCGAATGGGACCGAATGGGACCTGGAACGCCGATCCGTGGAGCGCCCTCGGCGTCACGCGAGAGCCGGAGACGGCGAAAGGCACCGCTAAGCAGGGCCATCCCGGGATGGGCGCGGCTGGTTTCGAACCAGCGACCTCTCGCGTGTGAAGCGAGCGCTCTCCCACTGAGCTACGCGCCCGGCGGCGGCGATTGTACGCGGACCGCGGCGGTGAGCAGGTCCGGCCACTGCGGGTGGGCCGCGGCGACTTGGCGGTCGGCCCAGGCGATGGTGGCCGGATCGCGGGCCGGGGCGGTCGAGAGGTACGCGGGGTCGACCGTGATCCCGACACGCGGGAGCGTGAGGCGGTCGGCGTCCCAGCACGTGCCGATCGTCGGGTCGGCGGTCACGGCCCCGCCGGTGTGCTCGGCGATCGCCGCCTGCAGGACAGCGAAGCGGCGGCTGTCCAGGGGAAGCAGCCCGCCGGCGTGCAGCGAGGCGGCGTAGGCCGCGGCGCGCGGCCCGTGGTCCGGGTCGCTGCCGTCGTCGAAGCGCTGCGAGTCGTGCAGCAGCGCGAACAGCACGCAGACGAGGCCGTCGGCCGCAGGCGTCCGCGTGCGCAGGCGGGCCGAGACGGCCGCCACGCAGCGCCAATGGGACTCTCCGTGCCAGGCAGAGCCGGGGTCGCCGGCCTCGCGGACGACCCGGGCGGCGAGGGCGGCGATCTCGTCCGCCGTCACGCCGGTCCGGTCACGGTCGCCCGCAGCTCGCCCAGGCCCGGCGCGGCGAGCGCGACCTCGTCGCCGGGCTCGAGAAAGCGCGGCTCCGCGGCTCCGGTCGCCTCGGGCGGCAGGCCGCCGAGCTCGAGCAGGCAGCCGCGGTTCAGCGTCCCGGAGCCGAGGACGTCGCCGGGGCGCAGGCCGCGGGTGTTGCGCTGCGCGGCGGCCACGATCGCGTCCCAGCTGTGGCGCTGCTCGCCCGCGCGGGTGCGCGTGAGCTCGACGCCGTTGACCGTCAGCGTCGCCTCGAGCTCGAGGCGGCCGTCGCGGAAGGGCAGCTCGTCGGGCGTGGCGATCCACGGCCCGAGGCTCGTGGCGAAGTCCTTGCCCTTCGCCGGCCCGAGGCCGACCGTCATCTCCCTGGCCTGCAGGTCGCGGGCGCTCCAGTCGGCGAACAGCGTGAAGCCGGCGATGCCCTCGGCTCCGATGACGGCCGCGATCTCCAGCTCGCAGTCCAGCGCGGCGCTGTCAGCGGGCTTCGGCACCGGGTCGTCCGGGCCGTAGATCGAGGCCGGGTTGGAGAAGTAGAAGACCGGGATCTCGTGCCAGGCGTCCGGGATCTCGCGGCCCACGAGGGCCAGGCCCGCGCGCACGTGCTCCTCGTAGGCAAAGAAGTCACGCACGCTCGGCGGTTCCGGGACCGGGGCCTGCAGCCGCACGTCGGCCAGCGCGTGCTCGGCGCCGGCCGGGCCGCGGCCTTCGCCGGCCAGCCAGGCGAGCATCGACGGGGCCTGGAGTTCACGGACCGTGCCGCCGCGCTCGAGCGTTCCCACGCGGGGCGCGCCGCCGGTCGCGGGGATGAAGGTCACCAAGCGCACCTGGTGATTCCTAGCCGATCGGCTCGCCGTTCGCAGTCAGCGTGACGTCGATGTTCCCGCGCGTCGCGTTGGAGTACGGGCAGACCCGGTGCGCGGCCTGCACGATGCGCTTGGCCGTCTCTGCGTCCGTCACCGAGGGCAGGCGGACGTCGAGCTGCACGGCGAGCCCGAAGCCCTTCTCGGGCGTGGGGATGAGATGGACCTTGCTGTCGATCTCGGCGTCGCCAGCGTCGACCTTCTCCCGGCGGGCGACCACCGCGAGCGCGCTCTCGAAGCACGCGGCGAAGCCGACGGCGAAGAGCTGCTCGGGGTTCGTCCCGCCGCCGTCCCCCCCGAGGTCCTTCGGAATGCGGATGTCGACCTCGAGCGCGCCGTCGCTCGTGCGACCGTGGCCAGCCAGACGCCCGCCGGTCACGTGCGCCTCCGCTGTATAGAGGATCTTCGTCATAGCCGTCTCCTGGTTGCCTCCGGGTCCGCCGAGGCTAGCGACGCGGGGAGCCCTGGCGGGCGGTCCTGGCGCGGCCGCGCCCGCGCCCTGCCGTTCTCGTGCGCATGAGCCACCGGACCGGTGGCTTGTGCGCGCAGGTTCGGGGGCGGGGCGGGGCGTCGCCGTTCTCGTGCGTGTGCGCCACTGGATCGGTGGCTTGTGCGCGCAGGTTGGCGCTGCCCGCCGCCCCGCGGCGCCGCGGCCCCGCCGCCCCGCCGCGCCGCCGCGCCGCGGCACCGCCCCTTACGGTTTTCGTCTTGTAGGGCTCGGCGGGTCGGGCAGGGCTGTTTGCCCCTGTCTGTTGGATCTGGGGGTGTTGCCACCTGGCTCGTCGGGCGCCTCGTGCCGCTGATAGGGACCTGCCCGCCGGGGGCTCATTCGTAAGGTGGATGCGGCTGGGGTGCCCGTCGGGCCCGGCCATCGAGCGAGGCGACCGAAGGGAGCAGGGGATGGACGGGATCCGGTCCTGGATCGGGCTGGACGTCGGCAAGGCAGATCACCACGCCACCGTCGTTGACGGTGCAGGCACGGTGCTGCTGGCCTGCGGCGTGCGCAATGACGAGCGGGCGATCGAGGGGCTGCTCGATCAGGCCGGCCCGGACGCGGCGCTGGTGATCGACCAGCCCGGATCGATCGGCGCGCTGGCGGTGGCTGTCGCCAGGCGGCGCGGCGTCCCGGTCGCCTATGTGCCGGGCCTGGTGATGCGCCGCGCGTCTGAGCTCTATCCGGGCGAGGGCAAGACCGACCGGCGTGACAGCTTCGTGATCGCCGACACCGCGCGGATCCATCAGGCCCGGGTGCACTGGCTGGCTGTTGGCGACGAGCTGCTCGAAGAGCTGCGCGTGCTCGGCGGCCACGACGACGACCTCGCCCATGACCGCACCCGCACCGCCAACCGGCTGCGCGACCTGCTGCTGCAGGCCTCCCCGCAGTCGAGCGGGTCCTGGGGCCCAGGCTCGAGCACCCGGCGGTGCGCGCGCTGCTGGAGCGCTACCCGGCCCCGTCGGCGATGCGCGCCGCCACCGCCGGCGCCTGCAGCGCGTGGTCGCCGGGCTCGCGCCGCGGATGGGCGCCCGGCTCGTCGACGAGCTCCTCGCGGCGCTCGAGGCCCAGACCGTGACCGTCCCCGCCGAGGAGACGATCGGACGCGTCATCCGTGATCTCGCCCGGGAGCTCTCGCGGCTGGCCGCCGCGCGCGAGCGGCTCGCCGGCGAGATCGAGGCGGTGTTCAGGCGCCACCCTCAGGCGCCGGTCCTGCTGAGCATCCCGGGAATCGGGGCACGGACCGGAGCACGGATCCTCACCGAGATCGGTGACGCCGCCCGATTCCCGACCGCCGGCCACCTCGCCGCCTACGCCGGCCTGGCGCCCGTCACCAAGCAGTCCGGCAGCTCGATCAACGCCCAGCACAAGTCACGGCGCGGCAACCACCGCCTCAAGAACGCCCTCTGGCTCTCAGCATTCTGCAGCCTGCACCACCCGCCAGCACGCGACTACTACGCCCGCAAACGCTCCGAAGGCAAGAAGCACAACGCCGCCATCCTCTGCCTCGCCCGACGCCGCTGCGACCTCATCCACAAGATGCTCACCACCGGCCAGTCCTACGGCGAACTCCCCGCCGGCAAGACCCGCCCGCCAGCCCGAGCCGCCGCCTGACCCCCCCAACTTGACAAACCCATAGGGACACCCCCCGCCACCGCCCGCGCCGCACGCCCTCGCGCCCGCCGTGCGCTACCCTCGCCGCGGACCGTGCTAGGCGGGGAGGTAGCGGTGCCCTGTCGCTCGCAATCCGCTCTAGCGAGGCTGAATCCCCTGCGAAGGGGCCAGGCCTCGGGGCCAGCGCGCCGTGTGAGGCGTCGATGGCCGGGTCCCGCGCGATGACGGCCCGTGAACCAGGTCAGGTCCGAGAGGAAGCAGCCTTAAGCGGCCACCGGCAGGCGCAGCGGGAGTTCTTACCGGAGCCGAGCGCAGCGGTCAGCCCCCGTGGCCGGCCACGACGCCGGGTGCACGGTCCGCCTTTCGCCATGATCAGAGGACGATCCTCCGCCTCCGGCTGCACGGCCTCCGACAAGCGCTCCGGCGTCCTCGGGGCGGTGCTCGTCGCTGCCGGGATTAACCACTTCGTCCGCCCGAAGTTCTACGAGGCGATCATGCCGCCCTACGTTCCGGCCCACCGCGAGATGGTCCAGGCCAGCGGGGTCGCCGAGATCGTCGGCGGGCTGGCGGTGCTCCCGCGCCCGACGCGTCGGGCCGGGGCCTGGTGGATCGTGGCGACGCTGCTGGCCATCTACCCGGCCAACGTTCACATGGCGCTGCACCCGGAGGAGTTCCGCGCGATCCCGCGCTGGGCCCTCTACGCCCGCCTGCCGCTCCAGGGCGTCTTCATCGCCTGGACGCTGTGGGCGACCGGCGCGGCGCGCCGGCGCTGAGCCGCACGCACCCATCGGCAGGGCGGGCCGCCGCCGCGATCACCGCCGCCTCGCGCAGCACCACCGTCGTGCAGCCGGCCGCGGCCCGCACGGCGGCGCGGGCCGCCGCGGTCGCCGCGACCGACGCGCGGATGCCGGCCAGGCGCTCGGCCCGCAGCGGGATCGCGACCGCCAGGAGGGCGACGAGGACCGCAGCCGCGGCACGGCCCCGGCTTGCCGCCACGGCATCGCCGAGGCCTGCGGCGCCGAGGATGGCCAGCAGGACGGCGGGCACGAGCAGGTAGCGGCTGTCCATCGGGAGGCCCGCCATGGCGAGCAGCGCCGCCGCCGCGAGCGCCGCCGCGAGCGCCGGCGCACCGGCCGGGCCGCCGTCCCGCGGCGGCCGAGCACGGCGGCGCCGCCGGCGGCAGCCAGGGCGGCAGGCAGGCCGAGCGCGGCGGCCACGCCGGCCGGGATCGCGGCCAGCCCGGCGAGCCCGCGCGCCGCCCGAACTCGGCGGCCGCGGCCCGCGTGGCCAGGAGCGAGTGCAGCGGATTCCCGGCGACGAGCAGGTCCCCGAGCGCCCAGGCGGCCGGGGCGGCGGCGGCGAGCGCCGCGAGCCCGGCGAGCCGCCGGGCCGGGCGCGCCGGGGCGAGCCAGGCCAGGTAGGCGGCGCTGAGCAGCCACGCCTCGGGCCGCGCGAGCCCGGCGGCGGCCAGGAGCGCCACGACCGGCAGCCCCGCCCGCCGGCGCCGGGTCTCGACGAGGACCGCGCCGAGGACCAGGGCCAGGGCCGCGACGTCGACGTATCCGCGGCCGGCGGCAGCGACGAGGCCGGGGGCGGTCGCGACCGCGGCGGCGGCGATCCAGCCGGCGGCGGCCCCCGACCAGGCGCGCGCGATCTGCCACGCGAGCCACACGGCCGCTCCGTAGGCGCCGAGCGCGACGCCGACGAGGGCCGGCTCGGCCTGGTGTCCGAGCGGCGCCAAGCCCAGGGCGAGGAGCGTCTGCAACGGGTGCGGAGTCGGCGCCAGGGCGCTGGCGTAGCCCGGCCCGGAGCCTCCGCCGGCCCCCTGCGCCCAGGCCAGCGCGAAGGCGGCATCGAAGTTCGCCACGCCTCCGAGCCACCCCCACAGGAGCCCGGCGAGCCCGCCGGCGCACGCGATTCCGAGGGCCCGGGAGAGGGGCCGGGCGGAGGGATACACTGGCCGCCCGTGCCGTCCGGACCCTCGCTCTACCGCCGCCACCGCCCCCGCAGCTTCGCGGACGTCGTGGGGCAGGAGCACGTCGTCCGCACGCTGCGCAACGCGATCGAGCAGGGGAAGGTTCATCACGCCTACCTGTTCGTCGGGTCGCGGGGCACGGGGAAGACGAGCATGGCGAAGATCCTCGCCGCGTGCCTGAACTGCGAGCAGGGGCCGACCGTGCAGCCGTGCGGCGTGTGCGACTCCTGCGTCGCGATCGCCAGCGCCACCTCGCTCGACGTCATCGAGATGGACGCCGCCTCCCACAACGGCGTCGACGACATGCGGGAGCTGCGCGAGCAGGTGGCCTACGCCCCGGTCTCGGGCCGCCACAAGGTCTACATCCTCGACGAGGCGCACATGATCACCACGGCGGCGTGGAACGCCTTCCTCAAGACGCTGGAGGAGCCGCCGCCGAACACGGTCTTCGTGCTCGCGACGACCGAGGCCCAGAAGGTCCTTCCGACCGTTGCCGACCGCTGCCACCGCTTCGACTTCCAGCGCCCGAGTGCCGACGAGATCGCCCGGGTCCTCGGCCGCGTGGCCGACGCCGAGGGCTTCGACGTCCCGCCGGACGCCGCGGCGCTCGTCGCCCGCCACGCCTCCGGCTCGTTCCGCGACGCGCTCGGCACGCTCGAGCAGCTCGTCACCTACGGCGGCCCCCAGGTCCGCACCGAGGACGTGCTCGCGGTGCTCGGGGTCGCCGACGCCGACCTGCTCTACGCGGCGGTCGACGCCGCCCACGGCGGCGACGTGCGGGGCGCCCTGGTGACGGTGGCGCGCCTGTCGGGCTCCGGCCGGGATCCCGGGACGTTCTTCGGCGACCTCGAGGCCCACTGCCGCGACCTGCTCGTCGTCCAGGCGATCGGCGAAGTGCCGCCGTCCCTGCGGCTGACGCCGGATCGCGATGCCCGGCTCGCCGAGCAGGCGCAGCGCGTCGGCCAGGCCGAGGTCGTGCGGCTGCTCGACCTGCTGGCGGCCGGGATGGAGGCCAAGAAGGCCGGCGCCGACGCCCGCACGCAGCTCGAGCTCGCGCTGGTGAAGGCGGCTGCGCCCGAGGTCGATCCCTCCACCCGGGCGCTCCTGGCCCGGATCGACCGCCTCGAGGCGCGGCTGGCCGACGCCGGCGCGGCGTCGGTGCCGGCGGCGGTCCGCGTCGCCGCGGCCGAGCCGGTGGCCGAGTCCGCTGCGTCCGAGCCGGTGCCCGCCGCGCCCGCGCCCGCCGGGCCCGACCCCGGGCCCGCCGTTCCGCCGCCTGCCGAGGCGGCCGCGCCGTCCGCGCCGCCGGCCCCGGACCCCGCGCCGCCGGCCCCGGCGCCCGACCGCGCGCCGTCCGGCGGTGCCGTCGCCGCCGTGGCGGTCGCCGCGGTGCCTGATCCCGACGAGCCGGTCGTCGTCGCGGCCGTGGCGGCCGGCGGGTCCGTCGACCTCGACACGGTCCGCTCGCTCTGGCCTGCGGTCATCGACACGATCCGGCCCGACAGCCCGATGCTCGCCGCGCTCGTCGAGGCGGCCACGCCGGTCTCGGTCTCCGGGAGCGAGCTGCGGCTGGGCTTCGCGCGGTCGGCGTCGTTCCTGAAGCGCAAGGCGGAGGATCTCCCGAACCGCCAGGCGGTGTCCGCGGCGATCGAGTCGGTCCTCGGCCAGCGGGTCGGGCTCGCCTATGAGCTGGTCGACGAGGCCGACGTGCCGGCGGGCGGCCCGGCGCCGCTCTCGGCTGACGAGTGGGTCGAGCGGTTCGTGGCAGAGTTCGACGCCGAGGAGATCGTGCCCGACGACGAACCGGAAGGCGGCAGCTGATGCCCCAGCCCTCGCGCAAGCAGCAGCAGATGATGATGCGCCAGCTCCAGGAGGCGCAGAAGATGCAGGAGGAGCTCGAGGCCAAGCTCCAGGCCGAAGTCATCGAAGCCTCCGCCGGCGGCGGCATGGTGAAGGTGAAGATCTCGGGCGCGCTGGCGCTCCAGTCGATCGAGATCGATCCCGAGGCCGTCGACCCAGACGACGTCGAGCTCCTGCAGGACATGGTGCTCGCGGCGGTCAACGAGGCGATCCGCGCCGCCTCGGAGCGCTCGGCCCAGGCCCAGCAGCAGCTCCAGGCCAGCCTGCTCGGCCCGCTGGCCGGTCAGCTCGGCGGCCTCGGGCTCTAAGCGCTCCCCGCCGGCCCGGCGTTCTCGTGCGCGTGGGCCACCGGATCGGTGGCTGAGGCGCGCGAGAACGGGATGGCGGTGGGCCTCGGGGCGTTCTCGTGCGCGTGGACCACCGGATCGGTGGCTCATGTGCGCAGGTTGGCGGGAGTGGTGCGCAGGTTGGCTGGAGTGGTGCGCAGGTTGGCTGAAGCGGGTGCGCGGGCGGCTGGCGGGGCGGCCCGGTGGCTGCCGTCGGGCCGGCCCCTAGACTCCGCGGGCGATGTACGCCCCGCCCGTCCAGCGGCTGATCTCCGAGCTCGGCAAGCTCCCCGGGATCGGCCAGCGCACCGCCCAGCGCCTCGCGTTCCACATCCTGCGAGCCACGCCCGAGGATGCGAACGCGCTGGCCGACGCGATCCGCGACGTCAAGGACAAGATCGGGTTCTGCGAGGTCTGCTTCAACCTCGCTGACGGCCCGCGCTGCCGGATCTGCGCCGACGAGCGGCGCGACGCCTCGGTGATCTGCGTCGTCGAGGAGCCCGGCGACGTCATCCCGGTCGAGCGCACCCACGAGTTTCGCGGCCGCTACCACGTCCTCGGCGGCGCGCTGTCGCCGATCGACGGCGTCGACCCCGACGACCTGCGGATCGCCGAGCTCTATGCCCGCGTGGAGGCCGGCGGGATCACCGAGGTCGTGCTCGCCACGAACCCCACGACGACCGGCGAGGCCACGGCACTGCACCTCGCGGGGGCGCTGCACGAGCGCGCGCCTGATGTCACCGTCACCCGGCTCGCCAGCGGCCTGCCCGTCGGCGCCGACCTCGAATACGCCGACGAGGTCACCCTCGGCCGGGCGTTCGCCGGGCGGCAAGGGGTGTAGGACGGTGCGCTCGGCGCCGATAGAGCGGTGATGGACGACTCCGGGCGCCCGCAGCGGGTGGCGATCGCGCACGACTGGCTCACGATTCCGGGCGGATCGGAGAAGGTGGTCGCGCGCATGCTCCGAATGTTCCCGCAGGCCGAGATCTTCACCTCGGTCTACGACCCCGCGCCCTGGCCCCCCGTGATCACGTCCCGACCCGTCCACACGTCGTTCCTGAACCGGATCCCGGGCGCGACGCGGAACTACCCGCGGATGCTGCCGCTCATGAACGCCGCGTTCGAGTCGTTCGACTTCACCGGCTTTGACCTCGTCCTCTCCAGCAGCCACGCCTGCGCGAAGAACGTGATCACGGGCCCCGACACGCTGCACGTCTGCTACTGCCACACCCCGATGCGCCACGCCTGGGAGCCGCGCTTCCTCGCGCACGAGGACATCGGCCGCGTCGAGCGCCTCGTCGCGGAGCCGCTCCTGGCCAAGCTGCGCCGCGACGACGTGATCGGCTCGCTGCGGCCCGACCGGTTCGTGGCGAACTCGTCCCACGTCGCCCACCGCATCGCGAAGTACTATCGCCGGGAGGCCGAGGTCATCCATCCTCCCGTGGACATCGATCGCCTGCTGGACGAGCCCCGCGCTGACGCGGGCTTCTACCTGTGCGCCGGCCGGCTGGCCCCGTACAAGCGGGCCGACCTCGCCGTGGAGGCCTGCACGCGCCTCGGGCGCCCGCTGAAGGTCGCGGGCACCGGCCGGCTTGCCGATGCGCTGGCCGAGGCCGCCGGCCCGAACGTCGAGCTGCTCGGGCACGTCGAGGACGCCGAGCTCGACGCCCTCTTCCTCTCGGCTCGCGCGCTGCTCTTCCCCGGCGAGGAGGACTTCGGGATCGTCCCCGTCGAGGCCCAGGCCGCCGGCCTGCCGGTCATCGCCTACGGCGTCGGCGGCATCCGGGACACCGTGATCCCTGGAGAGACGGGCGTGTTCTTCGCCGAGCAGACGGCCGACGCGCTCTGCGACGCGATCCTCGAGTTCGAGGCCGGAGACTGGGATCCCGAAGCGGCGCGCCGCAACGCCCGGCGCTTCGATCCCGAACGCTTCGATGCCGACCTGGCCGCCCTCATCGCCCGCGAAGGTGCGGCCCGCGAGGTCCCGGCGTGACCGACCGCGACGGCTCGGCCATCGGCGTCGGCGAGGAGTCGCCGGCAATCGTCAACGCCTTCCGCGTCCTCAAGGAGCGCTGGTACTGCATCGCCGCGGCGGTCATCGTCTGCGTGGCGGCGGCCGCCATCCACGACATCACCGCCCAGAAGCAGTACGAGGCCACGTCGAGCCTCCTGTTCCGGGACAGCCCCCTCGGCAATGCGGTGTTCGGCACCGACGTCTTCGGCGGCTCGGTCGACCCGGCGCGCGATGCAGCCACGAACGTCGCCCTGGTCAAGTCGCTGCCGGTCGCCGGGCGCGTGAAGCGCGAGACCGGCTTCGCGGGCAGCGCCAACGATCTGCTCAGCAGCGTCTCGGTCCAGTCCGAGGAGAACACCGACCTCGTCTCGATCACCGCGACGAACACGGACCCGACGAACGCCGCGCGGGTCGCCAACGCGTACGCGAAGGCGTTCGTCGCGTACCGGCAGGAGGTCGAGCGCGGCAACGTGGCCCGCGGCGTGCAGCTGCTGCAGCAGCGCCTGGACAAGCTCCCGGCTGACGCCACGGCGCAGCGCACGCAGCTCAACGACGCCCTCGAGAAGCTCCTCGCGCTCGAGGCGGTCCAGACGGCGAACGTCGAGATCGCCGACCTCGCCGAGGTGCCCTCCGACCCGTCGTCGCCCAAGCTCAAGCGCGACGTCGTGCTCGCATTCCTCCTGGGCCTCGTGATCGGCGTGGCGCTCGCCTTCCTGTTCGACTTCATCGACCGCCGGGTCAAGAGCGTCGAGGAGTTCGAGCGCATCTACCGCCTGCGGGCCCTCGTCGGCGTGCCCCAGCGGTCGTTCCGCACGACGCTGCCGCGCGCAAGATCGGCCGAGTTCGAGCCGTTCCGGATCCTGCGTTCGAGCATCTACTTCGCTGGCGTCGAGCGCGGCATCAAGACGGTGCTGGTGACCAGCGCCGTTCCGGGGGAGGGCAAGACCACCGTCGCCATCAACCTCGCCCGGGCGGCTGCGCTCTCGGGGCAGCGGGTGGTCCTGATCGAGGCCGACCTGCGCCGGCCGTCGGTGGCCGAGCGGTTCGGGCTGGACCGCCGGGCGGGCGGGCTGACCTCGGCGCTCGTCGGCGGAGTTCCCGTGCGGACGCTGCTCCAGGCGCCCGACGACGACCTCGGCGACCTCCTCATGGTCCTCACGAGCGGCCCGCTTCCGCCCAACCCGTCCGAGATGCTCCAGAGCGAGCGGCTGCACGCCGTGCTCGACGAGCTCACGAGCCGCGCCGACCTCGTGGTGATCGACTCGCCGCCGCTGCTTCCCGTGGCCGATGCGCGCATCCTGCTCGACCGCCCCGAGGTCGACGCCGCGGTCGTCGTCGCCCGGGCCTTCCACACCAAGCGTGACATCGCCCGCCGCGCCCGCGCAGTGCTGGACCAGCGCCGCCTCGATCCGCTCGGCCTGGCCGTGACCGGGCTGCCCGGAGGCCAGGCGTACGAGTACTACGGCGCGTCGGAGCTGGCCGACCTCACGGCGCCGGACGGGCCGCGCCCGGCCGAGCGCTCCCCGTCCGACGTCTCGGTTCCGGCGGACGCCAGCCGCCCATGACGCCGGGCCTGCGGCGCGGGGCGTGGCCGCCCGCGCTTCTCGCCGGGCTCACCATCGTCGTGGCCGGGGCGGCGTTCGTCTCGCTGCTCGCCGCCGGAAAGATCGTCGACTCGATCGGCTACGTGCTCCTCGCCGGCGTCGCGACCGCCGCGGCGGTGATCCTCGTCTCGCGTCCGCGCCTGCTCCTGGGCGCCTATGTGTCGCTGTTCGTGCTGGTGGAGGGCACGACCGACGCCGCGTTCCTCCCGTCGGCGGGGCGGATCTACGACCCGGTGCTCTCGAAGGCGACCCCGCTCGAGCTGCTGCTGGCGCTGCTCGTCGTCGCCGTCGTGATCCAGGCGCTCCAGGAACGCGAGTTCGAGCTTCCCGGCCCGCTCACGCCGGTGCTGCTGCTGGCGCTCGCGGCGCTGGTGTTCGGCGCGGTGACGGGCTGGTTCGGGGGCACCGGGATCAGCGGGCTCATCGAGGCGGCCCGCCGGTTCGTTCCGCTGATCCTGCTGCCGTTCCTCGTGGTGAACATCGTCCGCACGCCGCAGGACGTGCGCCGTGCCCTGGCGCTGGTCGCCGTGCTGGCGGTGGTCAAGGGCCTCCTCGGGCTCGCCGGCGTCGCCCTGGGACGGGGCCCGGTCCTGGATTCCGGCGGGACGGTCCTGACCTACTACGAGCCGCTCGCGAACTGGCTCACGATCCTCTACATCTTCGGAGTGGCCTCGGCGGTGCTCGCCCGGGTGCGGGTCCCGTGGTACGCCTGGATCGGCGGCTTCATCTGCCTGGCCTCGCTCGTGCTCTCGTTTCGCCGCAGCTTCTGGCTCGCCGCCGCAATCGGCATCGCGTTCATCCTCCTCATCGGGATCGGGCGGGCCGGCCGCCTCGTCGTGATCCCGGCGATCGTCGCGATCGGCCTGGGGATCTACGTGTCGTTCTCGATCGGCGGCGTCGAGCTGTCCCAGCCGAAGAACCCGGTGCTGGCCCGCGTGCTGTCACTCAACCCGACGCAGCTCGCGGCGAACCGCGAGGACCGCTACCGGCTCGACGAGCGCCGCAACGTGACCGATGAGCTCAAAGCCCACCCGATCACCGGGCTCGGGCTCGGTGTGCCGTGGGCGGCGACGCATCCGCTCAGCCAGGAGTTCCCGCAAGGGCGGCTGTACGTGCACTTCACGGTGCTGTGGTGGTGGCTGAACCTGGGCATTCTCGGGCTCGCCGCCTACGCGGCGCTGATGGGGACGCTCCTCGTGCTGACCTTCCGGGTGTGGAAGACGCGCGGGCCGCCCTTCGTCCGCATTCCCTGCCTGGCGCTGTTCGGCGGGATCATCGGCCTGATGTTCGCCGAGACCACGGCGTCCTTCACCGGCGTGGACGCCCGCTTCACGCTCGGCATGGGCTGCGTCGTGGGCCTCGTGGCGGCGCTCCACCGCACCGCCGGCCCGTGGCTGCCCGGGCGGGACGCGCCGGCGCCGGCGGCGGGGCCTTAGCGCCGCCGCAGCAGCCGGCCGAGCCCGCGGCGCCGGGCGATGGGCGTCGCGGGCGGCGCCGGGAGCGGTGTGCCCGCGACCACGGCCGCCGGGAGGTCCTCGGTGAGCCACGGAAGCCAGGCCTCGAGCCCCGGGTGCTGCCCGAGCGCCGGGGCGACCGCCGCGCCGATTGCGGGCGGGCGCCGCCCGGCGCTGTGGGCGTCGGAGGCCAGGGCGTGCACCAGGCCGGCCTCGAGCAGCGGACCCGTCGCCCGCTGGGCGGTGCTCCCGAACAAGCCGGTGAGCGACCCCGCGGACATGACGGTGATCGCGCCGGCGTCGACGAGCCGGGACAGCCCGCCGAGGTCGTCGCGCAGTGCCGGGCTGCGCTCGGGGTGCGCGAGCGCGATGCGCTCCCCGGCGGCGAGGAATCTGAACACGCGCGAGACGAAGTCGGGCACGGTCGGCTCGAGCGGCGTGTCGATGAGCAGCCACGGACCCCCGCCGAGCCGGACGGGCTGAAGCGCTGCCGGGCCGGCCTCTTCGAGCATCGCGAGCGACACCTCGCCGCCGGCCCGCAGTTCCAGCGGGATTCCAGCCTCGGCGAGGTGCCCGGCAAGCGCAGCCACCGCGCCTGCCACCGCGTCCGGCTCGACCCCGTGGCGATGGTCGATGTGCGGGGTCGCGACCATCGTGCGCGTCCCGGCGTCGGCGGCGGCGCGCGCCAGCTCCAGCGCGGCGTCCAGCGTGGGCGGGCCGTCGTCCAGCCCGGGAAGGGGGTGCGCGTGGAGGTCGATCATCGGGCAGCCCCGCCGGGAGGCGCGCCCAATCTAGCCGAGAGCGGGAGGCTCGCGCCGCCGCGCCAGGCGGCGCGCCGGGCCGCGCCGGGCCGCTACCGTGGGCGCATGGACCTCCCCGGCCGAGCTGCCGCTATCTTCGGGACCGCCCTGCTCGTGGCGCTCGGCGCCGCCGCGCCCGCGGGGGCCGCGACCGCCCGGGCCGCGGCGCTGCGCCTGGAGCGGGCCGGCACCTTCACGTTCCCCTCCTTCGTCGCCTCGCCGCCCGGCGACTCGCGGCTCTACGTGCTCGAGCAGGGAAGCCAGTCCAAGCCGGCCCGGATCGTGGTGGCCGGCGGCGGCCGGCGCCAGACGTTCCTCGACCTCTCGGCGCGGGTCGACGCTGGCGGCGAGCTCGGGCTGCTCTCGATGGCGTTCGCGCCGGACTACGCCCGCAGCGGCCGGTTCTACGTCTACTACTCGACCCATGGCTTCCCGTCCGAGGGGATCGCGAACGACGCGATCCAGATCGACGAGTTCCGCCGAGCGCCCGGAGACGGCTGGTCGGCGAATCCCGCCTCCCGCCGCCCGGTGCTCACGATCCCGCACCCGCCCGACCCGCACCACTACGGCGGGCAGCTGCAGTTCGGGCCCGACGGGCTGCTCTACGTGTCGACCGGCGACGGCGGCGGAGAGAACGACGAGAACCGCAACTCCCAGAACCCCGGAACGCTCCTGGGCAAGCTCCTGCGGATCGACCCGCGCGCCGCGGCGGGCAGCCGGTACCGCATCCCTCGCGGCAACCCGTACGCCGGGCGGCCCGGCGTGCGGCCCGAGATCCTGGCCTTCGGCCTGCGGAATCCGTGGCGCATGTCCTTCGATCACGCGACGGGCGATCTCGTCATCGCCGACGTCGGCCAGGGCGGGCCCGAGGAAGTCGAGTTCGTGCCGCGCGGAGGCGCCGCGGGCCTGAACTTCGGGTGGGGCCGTTACGAAGGGCCGCTGCGCAACGCCCAAAGCGCCGACCCGGCGCTCACCAGCGTCGCGCCGGTCCACACGCCGCCGACCTTCACCTACACCCACGCCGGTGGCCGCTGCGCGATCATGGGCGGCTTCGTGTCCCGCAGCCGCCGCCTGCCGGCGCTGCGCGGCCGCTACCTCTACGCCGACCTCTGCACCGGCACCATCCGCAGCGTTCGGCTCGCGCGCGGGTCGGCACGCGGCGACGCCTGGTCCGGAACCACCGTGCCCGGCCCGGTCAGCTTCGGCCAGACCGGCGCCTGCGACCTCTACGTCGTCTCCCAGGCCACCGGCGGGGTGTACCGCCTGCGCCAGCGGGGCGTGGCGCGGGCCGCCGGCTGCTTCGGGCGTTGAGCGCCCCGCTCAGGCCTTCGCGGCGGCTTGCTGGTAGGCGGTGTAGGCGGGCTTGTGGGTGCCGTCGGGGCGGGTGAGGCCGTAGCGGGCTTCCTTGTCGGCGGGGTCGGGGTTGGTGCCGAGGTCGTTGTAGTGGTAGAGGAAGGCGGCTTGGACCCAGGGGCGGGCGCGGATGAGCTCGAAGGCCTTGGTGAGGTAGGTGGCCTGGGTGGCTTCGGTGACGCAGCTTGAGGGGTTGGCGGCGCAGGTGGACCAGCCGAATTCGGTGATCCAGGTGGGCTTGTCGATGCCGAGGGCTTGGAAGTAGCTGCGGATGAGGTCGATGCGCAGGAACTTGCTGTGGGGGGTGGTGCCCAGGGGGGTGTCGGGGGCTTGGCTGCCGGCGTAGGGGTGGGCGGCGATGCCGTCGATGTAGGTGCCGAGGTCCGGGACGGCGGCGGCCATGGCGGCGGGCCACTTGACCCAGGTGCCGGCGGAGGGGCCGGCGGTGGGCTTGATGTCGGTGTCTGAGGCGATGAGGAAGCGGGCCTGGGGGTTGGCCTGGCGTCCGGCGATGGCGGCGGCCTTGAAGAGGCGGGCGTAGCGGCCGGGGTCGACCTGGCTGTCGGAGAACCAGGGGTAGTAGGGCTCGTTCCAGATTTCGAAGTACTGCAGGGCGTAGGCGGGGTCGAGGCTGGGGTTCTGGGCCCAGAAGGTGCCGCCGGGGCCGTAGCGGGCGGTGATGTGGGCGACGTAGTCGGCGTAGGCGGCGGGGTCGGCGGGGATGGTGTTCCAGGTGGGGCCGGCCCAGGCGGGGGTGTTGAGCAGCAGGGGCAGGATGTGCAGGTGGCGCTGGGCGGCGGCGGCGACCTTGGCGTCGGTGGCGGTCCAGGACCACTGGTTGTCGGAGGGCTCCACGGCGCTCCACTGGATCTCCTCGCGCAGCCAGCCGGCGCCGGTCTGGGCCTCGAGGTCCATCCGGCCGGCGGCCTGGGTGCCCCACCCGAACGTGTTGCCCACCAGCCCCACCCGCAGCCCCGACGACGGCGCCGGGCCGGCCGTCGTCGTGGTTGCCGGGGCGGTGCGCTTCCGGGCGGCGACGGCGTCGCGCTTCTTGGCTGCCCGCTCCTGCTCGCGCATGCGGCGAGCTTGGCAGGCGAGCCGGGCGCGTGCCACCGCGGCAGCGTGGCGGTCGCGCCGGACCCGGCGGCGGGCCGCCGCGGCGGTGACGGCCGAGGCGGCGGAGGCCAGCCGGGCGCGGTCGGCGGCGAGGCGGGCCACGCGGGCGGCGAGGGCGGTGCGGCTGCGGGCCAGCGTGCCGGCCGAGACCGGCCCGGCGGGGCACCGGCGGGCCGGCGGCGCGAAGGTCAGCGAGGACTCGCCGGCCACCTTCGTGGCGGCGGGCGCCTGGGCGGCGGAGGCGGCGGGGGCTGCGGCGGGCGCCTGCGTGACGGAAGCGGTCGCGGCGCCGTCCTGGCCGGAGGACGCCGGCGCCTGGGCGGCGGCAGACGCCGGAACGGCGAGCGCCACCGCGGCGGCGACGGGCAGGGCACGGCAGAGTGTGATGGCGCGCGCAGCGCATCCAGCGAACACGGCGTCTCCTTCGGCGGCTGGGCTGTCTCGGGGAGACCCCTGGCTTTGCGACCCCGCCTCGCGACGGGTGTGCCGTTGTCGAGAGGGCCTGTCCTGCGCCCTTTCCTGTCAGTCCTCCATCGGCACGAGAGCCGGGCCCAGCACCCAACGGCGCCGGGCTCGACGGGTGTTCGACGGAGCGCCGGAAGGCCGGCGGACCTAGGCGATCTCGCGCCGCACGAGCGAGCGCAGCTCGCCGACCGTGAGGGCCCGCGTGGCGAACAGGAGCGCGCCGTAGGCCACCGTGGCGGTGGCGAGCAGGGCCACGAGCCCGCCGCCGGCCTCCCGGACCGCGAGCGTCGCGAGGGCGAGGCCGGTCGCCGCGGCGACGGCCCGCAGGGCCCGGCCCATCCGCAGGCGGAACGGCAGCTCGCGCATCACGAGGCGCATGGTCAGCGAGAGGACGAGCATCTCGGTGGCCACCGTCACCCAGGCCGCGGCGAGGAATCCGTACTCCGGGATGAGGATCACGTTGGCCGCCACGTTGAAGAGCAGGGCGGCCAGCGCGTAGTACACGAACCGGCGCTGCAGGTGCAGGAGCACGACGAGATTCCCGGCGAGGTAGCCGTAGCAGATGAGCACGAAGGCGCCGGCGAGAATGGGGAGCGCCCCGGCGGCGGGCACGAAGCCGCTTCCGTACACGAGCTCGATCACCGGTTCCGAGGCGACGAGCGTGAAGGCGAAGACCCCGAGCGACGCCATCGCCAGGTAGTCCGCCGCGGCCTGGATCGCGGCGAGGACCTTCGGCCGGTCCTTCGCTTCGTGCGCGCCCGCCACGATCGGGAACAGCGTCGTCATCACGACGATCGGCAGGAACTGGAGCTGGTCGAGGATCCGGTAGGCGGCCCCGTACTGGCCGGCCTCCCCGGCGCCGCCGAACTGGAACACCAGCGCCTGGTCGATCTTGGCGTAGGCGGTGATGAGCACCGTGCTGATTCCCAGCGGGATCCCGAGGCGCAGCAGCAGCGGCCAGCGCTGGCGCGACCCCCGCAGGTGGATCGGCCCGGATCGCCGGGCGATCAGTGCCTGCAGGAGGGCCGTGGCCCCGGACACGAGCACGAACGCAACCGCCAGCGGGACGAGGCCGCGGTTGGTCGCAGCGAGGATCGCGGCGGCGCCGGTCCAGGCGATGCTGTTGATCGTCATCACGAGCACTGGGACCTCATTGCGCACCTTGAACTGGAAGCGCACGGCCAGGACGCCGGGAGCGGTCACCACGAGCAGGGCGCAGAGCACGAGGCCGGCAACGAGCATCTCGCTGCTGTCGGCCAGGACGACGATGGCGGCGGCCGCCACGAGGCTCGCGACCACCGACAGGGCGGTCCGCAGGGTCAGAAGCGACCCCATCCAGTCCGGCTCGCGGGCGCGGTCGGCCGCGATCTGGCGGATCGTCACGCGCTCGAGGCCGACCTCGGCGAGGTTCGCCGCGAGCTGGACGACCACGAGCAGCGTGCTCCAGACGCCGAAGCCGTCGTCGCCGAGCGCCCGCGCGACGATCGCGGTGACGACCACGCCGAGCGCGACGTTCAGGAGCCGGCCCGCAATCTGGATGACGATGTCAGCGGTCGCGCGGCGCCGGCTCGTGCGCGCGGGGTCGCCCGCGTCCGGCGGCGACGCGCCGGTGGTGCCCTCCTCCGCTTCGGGAAGCCCGCTCGCGTCCATCGCCGTCGCCAATCTACTGCGGCGGCGGGCGGAGCGGGCGGGCTTCGGGCCCGGCGGTCACGCTGCCGCCGGGCCCGGATGGGTCAGGATTGGGCGGCGGCTTGCTGGTAGGCGGTGTAGGCGGGCTTGTGGGTGCCGTCGGGGCGGGTGAGGCCGTAGCGGGCTTCCTTGTCGGCGGGGTCGGGGTTGGTGCCGAGGTCGTTGTAGTGGTAGAGGAAGGCGGCTTGGACCCAGGGGCGGGCGCGGATGAGCTCGAAGGCCTTGGTGAGGTAGGTGGCCTGGGTGGCTTCGGTGACGCAGCTTGAGGGGTTGGCGGCGCAGGTGGACCAGCCGAATTCGGTGATCCAGGTGGGCTTGTCGATGCCGAGGGCTTGGAAGTAGCTGCGGATGAGGTCGATGCGCAGGAACTTGCTGTGGGGGGTGGTGCCCAGGGGGTGTCGGGGGCTTGGCTGCCGGCGTAGGGGTGGGCGGCGATGCCGTCGATGTAGGTGCCGAGGTCCGGGACGGCGGCGGCCATGGCGGCGGGCCACTTGACCCAGGTGCCGGCGGAGGGGCCGGCGGTGGGCTTGATGTCGGTGTCTGAGGCGATGAGGAAGCGGGCCTGGGGGTTGGCCTGGCGTCCGGCGATGGCGGCGGCCTTGAAGAGGCGGGCGTAGCGGCCGGGGTCGACCTGGCTGTCGGAGAACCAGGGGTAGTAGGGCTCGTTCCAGATTTCGAAGTACTGCAGGGCGTAGGCGGGGTCGAGGCTGGGGTTCTGGGCCCAGAAGGTGCCGCCGGGGCCGTAGCGGGCGGTGATGTGGGCGACGTAGTCGGCGTAGGCGGCGGGGTCGGCGGGGATGGTGTTCCAGGTGGGGCCGGCCCAGGCGGGGGTGTTGAGCAGCAGGGGCAGGATGTGCAGGTGGCGCTGGGCGGCGGCGGCGACCTTGGCGTCGGTG
Organism: Solirubrobacteraceae bacterium; assembly: GCA_046330225.1. Taxonomy (GTDB): domain Bacteria; phylum Actinomycetota; class Thermoleophilia; order Solirubrobacterales; family Solirubrobacteraceae; genus CANJIV01. The sequence continues at coordinate 25,046 of JAXLTD010000001.1, forward strand.
GCGGTCCAGGACCACTGGTTGTCGGAGGGCTCCACGGCGCTCCACTGGATCTCCTCGCGCAGCCAGCCGGCGCCGGTCTGGGCCTCGAGGTCCATCCGGCCGGCGGCCTGGGTGCCCCACCCGAACGTGTTGCCCACCAGCCCCACCCGCAGCCCCGACGACGGCGCCGGCGCGGGCGCCGGAGCGGGGGCGGGGGCGGGGGCCGGGGCGGGCTCAGGGGCCGGTGCGGGCGCCGGGGCGGGGGCCGGGGCGGGCTCAGGGGCCGGTGCGGGCGCCGGGGCGGGGGCGGGGGCGGGCTCCGGGGCCGGTGCGGGCGCCGGAGCGGGGCGGGGGCGGGGGCTGGGGCCGGTTCCGGGGCCGGGGCGGGCGCGGGGGCCGGTGCGGGGGCAGGCGCGGGCGTGGGGGCGGGCGCCGGAGCGGGCGCCGGGGCCGGCTGGGGGACCTTGCGGCGCGACGTCCGGCGCACCGCGGAGGTCAGGGCCAGGCGGCTCTTGGCGGCGCAGGCCCGAACCTGGCGGCGCGGGTGCGCAGGGCAGGTGGCGGTGCGCGCGGCCCGGGCGCCGGTCAGCGAGGCGGCGGGGGCGGACGCCGGAACGGCGGCGCCAAAGCTGGTGGCCAGCGCAGCGCTGGCCAGGGCGGCCACGAGGGCGGGACGCCGGGCGGTGCCGGCGTGACGGGACGGTCGAATGAACATCGTGCTCCTTCGGCGGCTGGGCTGTCTCGGGGAGACCCCTGGCTTTGCGACCCCGCCTCGCGACGGGTGTGCCGTTATCGAGAGCGCGCATCCCGCACGCTCGTCTGGGTTGACTTTTGCACGGGATCTCTCGGCGGCGGCCGCCGCACGGTTGACCCGAGCGCCGGAGGCTGGACGGACGTCCAGCGCCGCGGCGCTCCGGACGTCGCGCCCCCGGCTCGCGCCGGTCCCGGCGTCAGGGAACGGATCGGCTGCGGCCGGCGGCGGCCAGGAACTCCGGCCACGGCGTCGCCAGCGGCGCGACGCGCTCGGCGAAGCGCCGCAGGTGCTCGAGCCCGTCGTCGAGCTCCCAGGCCAGATGCAGCGTCACCGGCGTCCACAGGCCCGCCGCCGCGGCCTCGAGCTCGCCGAGCCGGGGCAGAAGGTCCTTCGCGCGCCCGTAGTACGGCGGATAGCTGGGGAGGTACACGGCATCGCCGCGCCACTGCGGCGTGGGCTGGAGGCCGAGGAGCGCCACCGACTCCGGCCCGCCCGCGATCACGTCGAAGCGGGAGGCCAGGACGCCCCATTGGCGGGCGTCGAAGCGGTTGAACGGCGGGACGAGCACCGAAGCCTGGGCGCCGGCGTCCGCGAGCCGGCGCAGGCCCTCGTCGACGAGCGCCAGCAGCTCCGGGCCGGCGAGCCCCCCGAGCTCGGAGCGCTGCTGGGCCGCGGCGTACCGGGTCCGGTGGGTGAGGCCGTGAAGCGCGAAGGTGACGCCCTCGGCCCGCATCCGGTGCAGCAGCGCGAGCTCGGCATCGCCGAGCGGGCGGCCGCCGCTCGCGGCAGGGTCGAACGGCCGGTGCGTGAGCTGGGGCACGACCGCCATGAGGTAGGGAACGCCGGCATCGGCGAGCGCCGCGTGGAAGGCGGCGGCGGCCGGCGCCCCGTAGCGCTCCGGCTCGTCGAAGCTCGTGCCGTAGGGGAACTCGTCGACCCGGATGAGCAGGCGGGGCGGGCCGTCGGCGGCCCGCCCGAGCGCGCGCCGCCGGACGTCGCGATAGTGCTCGAGCGTCGCGGCGGTGAAGCTCCGCACGCCGGCCTTGAGGGCGATGCGCGCTGCCGCCGCGCGGGCGCGGCCCGGGAACGGCGCGGGTGCGAGCCGCGCCGCGGCATCGTCCAGCGCTGCGGCGCTGATCGTGCCGGCGGCGAGCTCGCGGTCGAAGACGAGGCGGGCCGTGCGCTGGGCGTCGGTCGGGTCGGTGGTCATGGCGGGCCGGCCGCGGCGCCTCCCCCGATCCGCGGGCCGGGCGATACTAGATGAGTGTCCGGAGACCCGAACGGAGATCCCGAGGAGGCCGCGGCGCCGCGCGTGCTGCGCGGCTGGGACATCGCCTGCGTCGGGTTCGCGGACTGGGACCAGCCGCTCTGGACCAATCAGCAGCACCTCATGTCGCGCCTGGCGGCGGCCAACCGCGTGCTCTTCGTCGAGTCGCTGGGCCTGCGGCGCCCGACGATCAGCTCGCGCGACCTCTCGCGGATGGGCCGCCGCGTCCTGCGCGCCGCGCGCGGCGCGCGGACCCACGACGGCGTCGCCGTCCTGTCGCCGCTGGTCATCCCCCGCCACGACGTGCCGGCCATCCAGCGGGCCAATCGCCGCCTGCTCGCGCTGCAGGTCAGGCGGGCGGCCCGCGGCCTGGGCTTCCGCCGGCCGCTGCTGTGGGGCTACGTCCCGCAGGCCGAAGCGCTGCTGGCCCCGCTGGCCCCGGAGCTCGTGATCTATCACTGTGTGGACGACATCGCCGCGCAGCGGGGCGTGGACGGCGAGGCCTTCCAGGCGGCCGAGCGGCGCTTCGCGGCCCGCGCCGACCTCGTGCTCGCGAGCGCGCCCGCGCTCGCGGAGCGCATGCGGGCGCTCAACCCGAACGTCCTGTACGCCCCGAACGTGGCGGACACCGAGCTGTTCGCCACCGCGCTGGAGCCTGGGCCGGTCGACCCGGCGCTGGCAGCGCTGCCCCGTCCGCGGATCGTGTTCACGGGCGCTGTCGTGGCCACGAAGCTCGACCTCGAGCTCCTGGCCGGGCTGGCCCGCAGCCGCCCCGAGTGGACGATCGCCCTCGTCGGGCCGGTTGGCGAGGGCGACCCCACGACGGACGTCTCGGCGCTCGCGGCGCTCCCGAACGTCGCGCTGCTCGGGGGCCGGGCCTACGGCGAGCTGCCCGCCGTCCTGCGCGGCGCCGACGCCGCGATGATTCCCTACGCGATCAACCGCCTGACCGCGAGCATCTTCCCGATGAAGGTCAACGAGTACCTCGCGGCCGGGCTCCCCGTCGTGGCGACGCCCCTCCCGGCGCTCGCCGGAGTCCCGGATCTCGCGGTCGCCGCCGATGCGCAGGCATTCGCCGCCGAGCTGGACGCGGCGCTCGCGCAGGACGGGCCGGCTGCCCGCGCGGAGCGGTCCGCCCGTGCCGCCGCCCGTTCGTGGACCGCCCGGATCGCCGAGATCGACGCCGCGCTCGCCCCGATCGTGGCTGGCCGCCCGACCACCGCCGGGCAGCCGTGACGGCGGCCGCCCGCGGCAGCGCCTACCCTCACGCGATGCGGCGCCTGCGGATCGTCTCGGTGCTCACCTCCGACGCGCGCGGCGGCGGGGAGTTCGCCGCGGCAGAGCTCCTCGACGGGATGGCCCGGCGCGGCCACGAGGCCGTCCTGCTCACGAACGAGCCCGAGCTCGGCGCGGGGCTGGACCTCGTCGTGCGCCCGCTCAGCCTCGGTCCCAAGCTGTCGAGCCGCACCTGGCGCCCGCTGCTGCGCGCGGCCCCCCGGCATCAGGCCCGCCTCGCCGCCGCCCTGCGCCGCGAGCAGCCATACGACGTGCTGCTCCTGCACTTCAAGAAGGAGCAGCTCATGGCCGGCGCACTGCCGCCGTCGCTCGCGGCCGCGACGGTGTGGGCCGAGTGGGGGCCGGTGCCCGACCAGCTCGCGCACGGGCCTGGGCGCCTCGCCTACGCGGCGGCGTCCCGCCGCGCGCGGGCGGTCATCGCCGTGTCGGACAACACGCGGGACTCCGTCGTGGCAGCCGGCGTCGATCCCCGCAAGGTGACGACCGTGCCGCCGCCGGTCGAGGTGGACGTCGTGCGCTTCGATCCCGGCGCGCGCGCGCGGGTGCGGGGCGAATGGGGCGCGGGGGAGGGGACCCTCGTCCTGCTCTGCGTGACGCGGCTGGACCGCAAGAAGCGCAACGACGTGGTGATCGACGCCGTCCGCCGCCTCGGCGGCGACACGCTCCTCGTGTTTGCCGGCGACGGGGACCAGGAGGCGCCGCTGCGCGCGCTCGCCGCCGATCTCGGCGACCGAGTCCGCTTCCTGCCGAACCCGCGCGGCTACGTGGAGCAGCTCCTGTCGGCCGCCGACGTCGCGGTCGTGGCGCCGCAGGCCACCGAGGGCGCGCCGCGGGCCGTCGCCCTCGGCCACCTCGTCGGGCGACCGGTGGTCGCGACGGCGCCCTCGGGCGCGATCCCCGAGATGGTTCCGCCCGGAACGGGGATCGTGGCGTCCCCGCCCAACGATCCCGCGGCGGTTGCCGCCGCCTTCGCGGCCTACCGCGACGATCCCGAGCGGCGGGCCCGCGACGGCGCCGCGGGCCGGGCGCTGGCGCTCGAGCGTCACGACCCCGAACGGCTCTCGGACGAGGTCGAGCGGATCCTGCTCGAGGCGGCCGATGGCCGGCGCTGACCTGCCCGCGGGCGCCGCGCACCCGCCGCGGATCTCCGCCTGCATCATCGCCCAGGACGAGGCCGAGCGGCTGCCCGCCTGCCTGGCCAGCCTCGCCTTCTGCGACGAGGTCGTCGTGGTCGACGGGGGCTCGCGCGACGCCACGGTCAAGCTCGCCCGCGCGACCGGGGCGATCGTCGTCGAGAACCCGTTCCCGGGCTTCGCCCGCCAGCGCAACGTCGCGCTCGATCACGCGAGCGGCGAGTGGATCCTCCAGATCGACGCCGACGAGCGCGTCACGCCAGCGCTGCAGGACGAGCTCGTGCGGTTCGCGACCGATCCGCCGGCGGGCTTCGACGCCGGCATGGTGCCGCTCCGCGACCACTTCCTCGGCGGCCCGCTCGGTCCCTCGGCCAAATACCCCCGCTATCGCATGCGCGTGTTCACGCGCGCCGGCTACCGGTTCGACGACGCCCGGCTCGTGCACGAGGGGCTCTGGCCGCACGACCGGGTCTGGGTGTTCGCGGGCGCCCTGGATCACGTGCTCGCCAGCACGTTCCGCGAGGCCTGGCGCGACGCCTGGAACTACGCGCGCCTCGACGCCGATCAGCTCGGCCCGGCGAGCGGTGCCGCCGTCGTGCGCCAGGGGGTCGTCCGCCCGCTCGTGAAGTTCGGCTACCGCATGGTGCTCGAGGGCGGCTGGCGCGACGGCTGGCGCGGCGCGGTGCGCATCGGCCTGGACTGCGCGACCGACGCGATGATCTGGCTGCGCCGTGGCCGGGAGCGGGGGCCGGCCCGTCCGCCCGAGGCGGGGGCGGACCCGGCGCCGCCGCGGCATGGCAGCCCGCGGATCGTCGGCGTCGCGTCCACGGCGCGCGGCGGGCGGGCCGCCGCGGCCTGGCTGCAGAGTGCGGCGGCCGCCGGCGCCGACGTCGCGCTCGTGGCGCCGCCCCCGGGCGGGCCGGGGGTGCGGGTGCGGCCCCTCGGGCGCCGCTCGCTCGTCGGCCTGCTCCAGGCGCTCGACGCCGAGCAGCAGGTGCGGCCGATCGACGCCGTCGTCGCCTTCGACCGCGGGGCCCGGCTCGGGCTCAGGCCCTTCCGGGCCGCCGGACGCGGGATGGCCACCCCCGCGCCTGGGGCCGGCGCCGAGGCGGTTGTGGCCGAGATCGCGCGCGGGCGCGGGCGCCCGCCGGAAAGGGACCCCGGCAGCACCGTCGAACCGGCCTAGTGGAGCATCAGCCAACGTTCACCGGGTTGGACGGACGCTCCCCCCATGGCCCTCCGTGTCGGCATCGACCTCGTCTCCGTGACCGCCGTGCGCGAGTCCCTGGCCGCGCACGGCCGGCGCTATCTCGAACGCGTGTACACGGAGGCCGAGGTCGCCGACTGTGCCGGCGCGGACGCGCCGGACCCGGTCCGGCTGGCGGCGCGGTTCGCCGCCAAGGAGGCGGCGATCAAGGTCCTGCGTCCGGGGCCGGACCAGCCGGTCCCGTGGCCCTCGATCGAGGTTCGGCGCCACTGCGGCGGCTGGGTCGGGCTCGATCTGCACGGCGAGGCGGCGGCGCTGGCCGCGGCTGCCGGGGCGGGCGACTTCACCGTCAGCATCACGCACGAGGGCGGAGTCGCGGCCGCCGTCGTGGTGGCCGCCGTGGAGGGCGCATCCGAACAACTACGCTCCCCGGTGAAGGAACCGGCGTGACCGACCGATAGAGGGATTTGTGAACGAGAAGATCCGCCAGATCATCAGGGAGCACGGCCGCCTCCCGGTCGACGTGGACACCATCGCCGACGACGCCGACCTCTACCAGGCCGGAATGACGTCCCACGCCAGCGTCAACGTGATGCTGGGGCTCGAGGACGCGTTCGACATCGAGTTTCCCGACAGCATGCTGACCCGCAGCGTCTTCGAGAGCATCGCGGCGATGGCAGCCGCGATCGGGGAGATCCAGGCCGAGGAGGCCGCATGAGCATCGCCGTGAGCCAGGACACCGCCTTCCTCGAGGAGGTCCGCCGCATCGCCGCCGGCGTCGCTGCGGAACACGCCGACGAGGTCGACCGCGAGGCCCGCTTCCCGATCGAGGCCATCGACGCGCTTCGCGAGGCGCGGGCGCTGTCGGCCTTCGTGCCGGCCGAGCTCGGCGGCGGCGGCGTCTCCTTCGCCGCGCTCGCCGAGGCGTGCTTCGAGCTCGGCCGGCGCTGCGGCGCCACGGCCATGGTCTTCGCGATGCACCAGATTCAGGTCGCGAGCATCGTCCGCCACCTCGAGCCGGGCTCGTGGTACGAGAGCTACCTGCGCGAGCTGTCCGCGGGCCAGCGCCTCATCGCCTCGGTGACGTCCGAGGTCGGCACGGGCGGCGACATGGGCGCGTCGATCGCCGCGGTCGAGCCGAAGGGCGGGGGGATGTGCTCGTTCGAGAAGCAGGCGCCCGTGGTCAGCTACGGCGCCTACGGCGACGACCTCTTCACCACGGTCCGCCGCGGACCCGATGCCGAGCGCTCGGATCAGGTCCTCGTCCTCACGTCGAAGGAGCAGACCGAGCTCGAGCTCACCGGCACCTGGGACCCGATGGGCATGCGCGGGACCTGCTCGCCCGGCTACGTCGTGCGCGCCGAGTTCCCGGAGGAGCAGGTCTTCACCGGCGCGCCCTTCGCGACGGTGATGCCCGAGTCGATGGTGCCGATCACCCACATCCTGTGGTCGCAGCTCTGGCTCGGGATCGCCACCGACGCGTTCGACCGGGCCCGGGCGTTCGTCCGCGCGCAGGCCAAGCGCAGCCCCGGCGAGACGCCTCCCACGGCGGCCCGCCTGTCGCATGTCATGAGCGAGCTGTCGCTCCTGCGGGCCGAGGTCGAGCTCGCGCTGCGCGAGTTCGTCGAGGCCGAGGAGGACCGCAGCCGGCTGTCGACCATGTCGGTGATCCTGCGGTTCAACAACCTGAAGATCGCCGCCTCCGACCAGGCGCCCCGCATCTGCCAGGGCGCGATGGGCGTGTGCGGCATCGTCGGCTTCAAGAACGACACTCCGTTCAGCTGCGGACGCCACCTGCGCGATGCGATGTCCGCAAGCCTGATGGTGGCGAACGAGCGCATCCATCAGACGAACGCGAGCCTGCTGCTCATCGCCAAGGACGTCTGATGGCCGACTACCGCCCGCCGACCGAGGAGGAGGCTGCGTACCGCGACGAGCTGCTCGCCGCGGGCCTGCTCCTGCCCAGCGGCGTGCCCGGGGTGTTCGGCCGCAGCGCCGTGTTCGAGGACGTGCGGCTGGCCGTCGACGGCCTCGTGACCCGCGCGGCCGCGCCCGACGGGGCCGAGGCGCTGCGCTTCCCGCCGATCCTCCCGCGCCGGCAGCTCGAGTCGATCGGCTACCTCAAGTCCTTCCCGCACCTGGCCGGCAGCATCTTCGGGTTCGACGGCACCGAGGCCGACGCGGCCGAGCAGTACGAGGTTGCCTGCCGGCACGAGGACTGGAGCGGCTTTCAGTCGATGAGCGATCTCGTCCTGGTGCCGGCGGCGTGCTACCCGGTGTACCCGGCGATCGCCGCGCGCGGGCCGCTGCCCGCGGGCGGGGTGACGGTCGACGCCGGCGGCGCCTACGTCTTCCGCAGCGAGCCATCCGGCGACCCGGCCCGGCTGCAGATGTTCCACCAGCGCGAAATCGTGCGCATCGGCGAGCCCGACGCGGTGGCCGCGTGGCGCGAGTCCTGGCGCGACCGGGCCGTGGGGCTGCTGCGGGGCGTGGGGCTCGAGGCCGACTTCGACGTCGCCTCGGACCCGTTCTTCGGCCGCAGCGGACGGATGCTGGCCCGCAGCCAGCGCGAGCAGGCCTTGAAGTTCGAGGTGCTCGTGCCGATCGCGAGCCCCGAGCGCACCGCGGTGGCGTCGTTCAACTACCACCACGACCACTTCTCCTCGACCTACGGCCTCGAGCTCGCCGACGGCGGCATCGCCCACACCGCCTGCCTCGGGTTTGGGCTGGAGCGGATCACGCTGGCGCTGTTCCGGCGCCACGGGCTCGAGCCCGACCGCTGGCCGGCCGACGCCCGCGCGGAGCTCTGGGGCTCGTGACCGCCGCGACGACGGGCATGGTCAGCCTGCTCGGGCTCGACCCCGCGGCGTACGAGGCGTCGAGCCTGCACACGGGCGAGCGCACCTACGTCGAGACCAACTGCTACAGCGACATCCTCATCGAGCTGCTCCACGCCCGCGGGGACGATCCGCTGGCCGCGATGGGGTTCACGGTCCGCATGGATTTCGAGGGCGACCAGTGGACGTTCTTCAAGCCGCCGCCGGAAGACCTCGAGCGGCTGTTCGGGATCGACATCCACGAGATGCAGCCCTACCGTCCGCTGCCGATCCAGATCTCCGAGCAGCTCGCGGCCGGGCGCACGATGATCGTCGAGCTGGACTCCTGGTACCTGCCGGACACGGCGGCGACGAGCTACCGCACCGAGCACGTCAAGACGTCGGTGGTGATGGAGGGCATCGACCCTGGCGCCCAGCGGCTGCGCTACTTCCACAACGCGGGGCTCTACGAGCTCGAGGGCGAGGACTACCGGGGCGTCTTCCGCACCGGCGACGGCTGGTCCGAGGACGTGCTGCCGCCGTACACCGAGCTCGTCCGGTTCGACGCCGGGCCCCGGCTGGCCGGCGAGGAGCTGCGGGCCGCCGCCCGTGAGCGGCTGCGCCGCCATCTCGCCCTGCGCCCGGTCACGAACCCGTTCGTCCGCTTCGGCAGCCAGCTGCGCGAGGCGCTCCCCGGCCTGCTCGAGGGCGACGCCCAGACCTACCACGACTACGCCTTCGCCACCGTCCGCATGGCCGGCTCGGCCTTCGAGATCTGCGCCTCGCACATCGACTGGCTCGCGCCCGACGCCGACCCCGTCATCACGGACGCTCTCCGCACGATCGTCGAGGGCTGCAAGCTGCTGTCGTTCAAGCTCGCCCGCCGGCGCCCGTTCGACCCCGCCCCTGCAGTCGCCGGCCTCGCCGAGGCCTGGGACGCCGCCATGGCAGGGCTCGATGGACTCGCTGACTGACCGCGGGCCGGCCGGCCGCCGCGTCGCCGTCGACGGGCACGAGCGGCTCGAGCTGGACGACGGGTGGGAGGCCGCGGCCGCGGCGCCCGGGGCCGAGCCCGGGTCGTGGCTTCCGGCGCGCGTGCCGGGCACGGCCGCGGCGGCGCTGGCGGACGCCGGGCACTGGGGTCCCGGTGAGCCGAGCGACCTCGACGCCCAGGACTGGCGGTTCCGGACCCGCTTCGCGGCCGGCCCCGCCGCCGCTGGCGAGGAGGCGGTCCTGCGCCTCGACGGGATCGCGACCGTGGCCGAGGTCCGCCTGAACGGCGAGCTGATTCTCGAGAGCGACTCGATGTTCGCCGCCCACGCCATCGAGGTCGGCAGCCGGCTGAGCGGGGACAACGAGCTCGAGATCCGCTGCCGGGCGCTGGCGCCGCTGCTGCAGGCGCGGCGCAAGCCGCGCGCCCGGTGGCGCACGCGCCTGGTGTCGAGCGGGAATCTCCGCTTCTTCCGCACCGCGATCCTCGGCCGGGCGCCGGGCTTCGCGCCCGGTCCCGCTCCCGTGGGCCCCTGGCGCCCCGTGTGGCTCGAGCGCCGCCGGCGGCTTTCCGTCGACGGCCTGCGGCTGCGCCCTCGCCTGGAGGGCAGCAACGGCGTGCTCGCGGTCGACGTGCTCCTGCGGCCGCTCGGCGGGCGGGCCGTCGAGGCCGCCGAGGTGCAGCTGTCGGGCCCGTCCGGGGACCACGCCGCCTCGCTCGAGCTCGCGCCCGCGGACCTCGGCGTCCGGGCCCGGGGCGAGCTGCGGGTGCCCGGCGCGGCGCCGTGGTGGCCGCACACCCACGGCGCGCCCGCGCTGCACGACGTCCGGCTGTCCGTGACGCTCGACGGCGAAGCCGTCGGTGTGGCAGCCGGCCGCGCCGGCTTCCGCGCTCTCGCGCCCGGCCCGGGCCACGACGCCGAGGCGGGCGGCCTGCCGCTCGAGGTCAACGGGGTGCCGGTGTTCGCGCGAGGCGCGGTCTGGACGCCGGCGGATCCGATCGGCCTGGCGCCGAGCGACGCCGCGCTCCGGACGGCGCTCGGGCACGTCTGCGCGGCGGGGATGAACATGCTGCGGATCCCCGGCACGGGCGCCTACGAGTCCCCGGAGTTTCACGACGCCTGCGACGAGCTCGGGATCCTCGTCTGGCAGGACTTCATGTTCGCCAACCTCGACTACCCGCTGGCCGACGACGCCTTCCGGGCCACGGTCGAGCGCGAGGCCGATGCGGTGCTCGCGGAGCTGGCCGGCCGCCCGAGCCTCGCCGTGCTCTGCGGCAACAGCGAGATCGAGCAGCAGGTCGCGATGCTCGGCCTCGATCCGGCGCTCGGCCGGGGAGAGCTGTTCGGCGAGCTGCTTCCCGCCGCCGCGGCCGCCGCGGGCGCGGACGTCCCGTATGTCCCGTCGGCGCCGTGCGGCGGCGTGCGCCCCTTCGTGCCCGGGGCGGGCGTCGCCAACTACTACGGGGTGGGCGGCTACCGCCGGCCCCTGGCGGACGTGCGCGCGGCGGGCGTGCGCTTTGCCGCCGAGTGCCTGGCGTTCGCCAACGTGCCCGAGGACGAGGCGCTTGCGGCCCTGCTTCCCGAGGCGCCTCAGGACCTCGTGGTGCATCACCCGCGCTGGAAGGCCGGCGTTCCGCGCGATGCCGGCACCGGCTGGGACTTCGACGACGTCCGCGACCACTATCTCGGCGCGATCTTCGGCGTCGATCCCGGCGCGGCCCGCCGCGTCGACCACGCGCGGTACCTGGAGCTCTCGCGCCTCGTGACCGGCGAGGCGATGGCCGCGGTGTTCGGCGAGTGGCGGCGGGCCGGCTCGCCCTGCGGCGGCGGGCTGATCCTCTGGCTGCGCGACCTGCTCCCAGGCGCCGGCTGGGGCGTGCTCGACCACCGCGGCGAGCCGAAGGCGGCCTACCACCATCTCCGGCGCGCGCTGGCGCCGACCGCGCTGTGGACCGTGGACGAAGGGCTCGGCGGGGTGCGGATCCACGTCGCCCACGATGGGCCCGCGCCGCTGCAGGCCGCGGTGCGGGTGGCCCTGTACCGCGACTTCGAGCAGCTCGTCGGCCAGGGGGAGGCGTCCATCGAGCTGGACCCCCACTCGCAGGCCGAGCTGGACCTCGAGGCGGTGCTCGGCCACTTCGTCGACGCGTCGTGGGCCTACAAGTTCGGTCCGGCCGCCCAGGATGCGATCGTCGTGACCCTCGAGCCTGGCGACGCACGAGACGGCCCGGCGCTCGCGCAGGCGGTGCGGTTCCCTGCCGGGTGGCCGCTGGCGCCCGAGCCGCCCGACCGGATCGGCCTGGCCGCGAGCGCGGCGCCCGCCGGCGGCGCCCAGCGCCTCGTGGTCACGAGCCGGCGGCTCGCCTACGGCGTGCGCATCCACGCGCCCGGCTGGGACCCGCAGGACGACGCCTTTGCGGTGGAGCCCGGAGGCCGCCGTGAGATCCTCCTGCAGCCCCGCCCCGACGCCCCCGCTCCCGGCGGCTGGGCGCTCACCGCAGCAAACCTGCGCGGGCGTGTGCCGGTCGAGGCGGGCTCGCCGTGACGGCGTCGCCTGCCGACGGCGCCGCGCAGTACCTCGCGGTCGGGGACGAGAGCGTGTTCGTGATCTGCCACGCGCCCGCCGGCCCCCCGCAGGCGACCGGAGTTGTCCTGTGCCCGCCCTTCGGCTGGGAGGACATGTGCTCCTACCGCAGCCGGCGGGCCTGGGCGGCGCACCTGGCCGCGGAGGGGCATCCCGCCCTCCGCCTGGACTTCCCGGGGAGCGGGGACAGCAGCGGCGGCCCGCAGCTGCCGGGGCGGGTCGCCGCGGGAACGGCGACGGTCGCCGCGGCGGCAGATTGGCTGCGGGCGCAGTTCGGCTGCGCCCGCATCGCCGTGATCGGGATCGGGCTCGGCGGGCTGCTGGCCGCGCGGGCCGCCGCGGACGGCGCCGCTGTCGATGACCTCGTCCTCTGGGGCGTGCCGGCCCGCGGGCGGACGCTCGTGCGCGAGCTCAAAGCCTTCGCCCGGCTCGAGGCGTCCCGGCTGTCGGCGGGCGGGGCGCCCGAGATGCCGGCGCCGCCGGAGGGCTCCGTCGTCGCCGCGGGCTATCTCATGACCTCCGGGACGGTGGCCGACGTCGAGGCCATCAGCCTCTCCGACCGGGCCCCCGGCGGCCCGCGGCGCCTCCTGCTCCTCGGCCGCGACGGCATCGAGCCCGACGGCGCCCTCGCCGCCGCGGCGTCGGCCGCCGGAGCGGAGGTCACCCAGGCGGACGGGCCGGGGTACGGCGCGATGATGGCCGAGCCCCAGATCTCCCGCCCGCCGGAGGAGGTCTTCACGCCCGTGTCCGCGTGGCTGCGGGACGGGGGCGCCGGCGGCGCCGCGCCGGCGGGCAGCGCCGCCCCGGAGTCGTCGCCGGGGCTCGCGGCGGACGGCGTGCACGAGACGCCGCTGCGGATCGGCCCCGCGGGGGACAGCCTGTTCGGCGTCCTCGCCGAGCCGCCCGGCCCGGTGACGTCGCCCGTGACGCTCGTGCTCGTGAACGCCGGGCCCCAGCGGCGCACCGGGCCCAATCGCATGTGGGTGGAGATCGCTCGCCGGTGGGCCGGCCGGGGCGTGCCGGCGCTCCGGGTCGACCTCGGCGGCATCGGCGACGCCGACGGCGACAGCAGCGAGTTCGTCGAGGTGGCCGCCCTCTACGAGCCGTCGTTCGTCGGCCAGGTGCGCACGGTCCTCGACACGCTCGAGGACCGCGGACTGCCGCCGCGCTTCGTCCTGCTCGGGCTGTGCTCCGGCGCCTACTGGTCCTTCCACACCGCGCTCCAGGACGACCGGGTGGCCTCGGTGATCCTGCTGAACCCGCGCGCGCTGATCTGGGACGCGTGGGTGCACTCCGTCCGCGAGACGCGCAGCAAGTTCCGCAACGCCTTCAGCGCCGAGGCCTGGCGCCGCCTCCTGGGCGGCGAGGTGTCCTGGCGCCGCCAGGCCGCCTTCGTGGCCTCGTTCCCGATTCGCGCGGGGCGATGGCTGGCCGGCCTGCCGCGCCGCCGAGCCCTGCGCCAGGCGGCCGAGCGGTCCGGCGGGGACGACCTCGACGTCGCCTTCGACCGCCTGCGCGACCGCGGCGTGCCGGGCCTGATCCTGTTCACGGGCGAGGAGCCCCTACACGAGCAGTGGATGCGGGACGGCCGCATGGGCCGGCTCGGCCGGTGGCCCAACCTCGACGTCGAGCTGATCCTCGGCCACCCGGACACCCACACCCTGCAGCCGCTGTGGCTCCAGGCCGAGGTGCATGGCCTCGTCGATGCCGCGATGGAACGCGCCCGGGCGGGCGCGCCCGCGGCCGCAGCGTAGGGCGCGGCCGCGGCGCGACGGCGCCGGCGTGCGAACCGGCCGGTGCCGGCCGGGAGCGCCAACGTGCCAGGATGTGGGTCACGGCGGCGACGGTCAGGGGAAGGAAGCCCAGCAGTGCGAAGGTCGGTCGACGACATCAACCGCGCGAACTGGCGGGATCCGGCGGTTGTGGCCGACTTCGCCCGCAGCCAGGGGTGGCTCGACGCCGGCGAGCAGGCCGTGCTGCTGCACGTGGCGGATTCGGCCCGCGGGCTCCCGGTGCTCGACGTCGGCGTCGGCGCCGGACGGACGACGCCGCTCCTGCGGCTCCTCTCCAGCGACTACCTCGGCATCGACTACACCCCGGAGATGATCGTGCAGGCCCGCCGGCGGTTCCCCGACGCCGCGTTCGAGGTGGCCGACGCCCGCGACCTCGCCGGCCTGCCGGCCGGCAGGTTCGCGCTGGCCTATTTCAGCTTCAACGGGATCGACGCGGCCGACGAGACTGGCCGCGCCGCGGTTCTCGCCGCGATGCGGCGGGTGCTGTGCCCCGGGGGAGCCTTCGTGTACTCGACCCACAGCTACCACGGCCCGGCCCGGCGCGACCGGCCGTGGCACATCCGGCCGCTCGCGCCGCTCTCGGCTCCCCGGGCGGCCTACGCCCGCCTGGAACGGCTCGCGAGCATGCCCCGGGCGCTGACGAACTATCGGCGGCTGCGCCGGCTCGTCCAGGATCGCGGCGAGCGAGGGATGTTCGTCTCCTCGTCGAATGCGTTCTCGCTGCTCGTGCACTTCACGACGCTCGCGTCCGAGGTTCGGGCGCTCGATGCGGCAGGCTTCGTCGGCATCGAGGCGTTCGGCAACCTGACCGGCGCCCCGCTGGAGGCGGATGGAGACCACTCGCGTGACACCTGGCTCTACTTCGTCGCCCGGGCTCCCGGCGGCCGCTGACCCCTGGGGCCGCCCGGTGCGGGGCTGGCCCGGGCCGCTCCGGCGGCTCGCTGCCGTGGCGGCCCCCGCGCGCCGAATCCCGCTGGCGCTCTGCTACCACGGGGTGGGCGTGCCGCCGGCCGGAGGGGACCCGCACGGCCTTTACCTGGCCCCGGACCGCTTTCGCGAGCACCTGGCGATGCTCGCCGGCCGCGACCTGCTCACCGCCGACGCGCTGTGGGAGCGGGTGCGGGAGCCCGCCGCTGCCGGCCGGCCCCCGGTCGCGCTGACGTTCGACGACGCCCTCGCTGAGAGCATCGACCTCGCCGCCGAGCTCATCCTCGGCGCCGGGGGCGCCATGACCGTGTTCGCCTGCAGCGAGCTGCTCGGCCAGCCCCACCCGCACTTGGGCTTCCGGGCGATGATCGCCAGCCGTGAGCAGCTGCGCAGCCTGTCGGATGCGGGCGTCCAGATCGGGTCGCACACGCCGACGCACATCGACCTCACCACGGTGTCCTACGACGAGGCGCTTGCCGAGCTGCGGCGCAGCCAGGCCGAGCTCGAGGACCTCACGGGCCGTGCGGTGTCGGCCCTGGCCTATCCGTACGGTCGGTTCAACGCCGAAACGCAGGCGGCAGCCCGGGCCGCCGGATACGGGACGGCCTGGGCCTGCGAAGGCGCCGGCGACTGGGCCCCCTTCGCGGCGCCCCGGGAGCCGATGCTCCCCAGCACGGGCCGCTTGCGCCTGCAGGCAAAGCTCCTCGGGTTCGACCGGCCGCTCGTGGCGCTCGGCCACGCCGAGAAGGCCGTGCGGCGGCGGCTGCGCCGCGCCTGAGCCGGGTCAGCTGGCGACCGGCAGGCTGGCCGCGGCGGCGAGGAAGGCGTCGGTGGCCTCGAGGTAGCGCGGGAATGTGAACTCACGCGCCCGGCCATAGGCGCTCTGCACCCGGCTCGCGGCGGCGGCGGGCTCCCGCAGCGTCTCGGCCACCGCCCGGGCACACCCCGCAGCGTCGGCCCGCTCGAAGAACAGCGCGTCCTGCCCGTCGCGCAGCACCTCGGGGATGCCGCCCACCCGGGAGGCCACGATCGGCAAGCGCGCTCGTGCGGCCTCGAGCGCCGTCATCGGCGCCGGCTCGTCCCACACCGAGGCGATCACCGTGAGGCTCGCGCGGCCCATGGCGGCCTTCAGCGCGGGCTCGTCGAGCGGCCCGAGGAACTCGATCCGGTCGCTGGCGCCCGCGGCGGCCGCGATGCCCTCCACCTCGGAGCGCGTCCCGGGATCGATCGGGCCCGCGAACCGCACCCGCACGGCGAGTCCGTCGGAGGCGAGCAGGCCCTGGGCCGTGGCGACGACGTCGGGCCCCTTCTCGGGGCTGACCCGGCCGACGCAGATGATCGAGGGTTCGGGGTCCGGGTCCCGCGGAATGCCGTCCAGCGCGTCGACGCGGGGGGTCACGGGAAGGAGGACCTCCTCCAGGACGGCGTCGTAGACCGCCGGCACGGGGACGGTGGACTTCATGTACTCGCTGTTCCACAGCACGCCGACCGGCCGGCGGGCCGCGAACTCCAGCCGCAGACCAGGGAGGCGGTTCACCGCCCGGCAGCACTGCGCCCAGGCCCAGCGGACGCCGTCGTCGTCGCCGAGCAGGTGGCGCAGGAACAGATCCCCGGTGTAGAGGCGGCCGAACCAGTGCTCGCAGATCCGGTAGGCCAGCGGGATCGGCTCGGCATCCAGCACGCGCAGGGCGGCGTGGGGGATGCCGGCGCCGTTCCACACGAAGGCGAGGTCGGGGCGGAACCCGCGCAGCGTCGCCCGCATGAGGTCCGCCGCGGGGCGAGCGGCGGCCGGCGCCCGCAGGGACTCGGCCTTCGTGCCGGCCGTGAAGAGCCGCAGGCCGCGGCGCACGCCGGGCTCGGGGCCGTCGGGATGCGGGCGGACGTCGGACGTGAGGACGTAGACGTCGTGGCGCGTGCGCAGATGGCTGACCACGTGCGCGCACTCGACCTCGTACCCGCCGACCACGGCAGGCGGGTAGCGGTTGGAGACGACGAGGATCTTCATGGCGCTCCCGCGGCGGGCGCCGGCAGGGGGCGGCGATGATACTGTCGCCCGCCCTCTCCGGGGCGCCGCGGACGCCGCGGGAGCCCGCCCGCGGCCGCTCCAGGCCGGTGCGCTCCGGACTGTTGGACCATCACGATGAAACAGGCGTACATCTGCGCGTTCCCGCCCACGCTCGGCAGCGGCCGGGCGATGCGGACGTACACGTGCGTCCGCGCGCTCGCGAGTTTCGCGCCGCTGGACTTCGTCTACGCCGATCCGGACGGCGCCGAGCCGGCGCCGGAGTACCGCGCGATCCCGGGAGTCGAGCTGCGCCCGGTGCGGCCCTCGCGCGGGGCCGCCCGCGGCCTGGCCTACGGACGGATGGTGGCGACGGGCACCCCGGAGCCGCTCGCTCGGGGATGCTCGCCCGAATTCGTCGCCGCGGCCCGGTCAGCAGCCGCAGGGGGCTACTCCCGCGTCGTGGCCGACATGCACGGGGCCGCGGCCCTGCTGCAGCGGGGCCAGGCGATGCGTGCCGTCTACAACGCCCAGAACCTCGAATCCCAGCGCCGCCAGATGACCGGGCCCGAGCGCTCGCGGGGGCAGGCCCGCATGCGGCGCTTCGAGCAGCGGCTCTTTGCCGCGGCCGCCCAGACGTGGATGGTGAGCCGGGCCGACCTCGACGGCGCCCGCGCCCTCGCCCCCGGCGCCGACATCCGCTACGTCCCGAACGCCGTCGACGTGGCCGGGATCGCTCCGGCCGGGCCGGCGGCCGGGGCGGCCACCGTGCTGATGGTCGCCGACTACACCTACGAGCCGAATATCCAGGGCGCCGATTGGATGGCCGGGCAGGTCATGCCCGCGCTGTGGCGCGAGCGCGGGGACGCGCGGCTGCGGCTGGTCGGGAAAGGCCTGGCGGCGGACCGCTTCGGAGGTGATGAGCGCATCGAGGTTGCCGGCTTCGTCGACGACCTCGCGGCCGCCTACGCCGAGGCCGGCTGCGTCTGCGTGCCGCTCCTCGAGGGCGGGGGCTCGCCGCTGAAGTTCATCGAGGCGCTCGCCTACGGGATGCCGGTCGTCGGCACCTCCCTCGCGGCGGCGGGCCTCGAAGTCACCGCCGGGACCGACTTCCTCGAAGCCGACGATCCCGGCGCCTTCGCGGCGGCGCTCGCCCGCGTCCTGGCGGGCGCGGCGCCGCGGATCGGGCCGGCCGGCCGGGCCCTGGCCGAGCGTGAGTACTCGATCCAGGCGCTCGCACGGGCCATGGGGCCTCCGGACGGCGCCGGCGCAGCGGCGGCGTAAGCCCCTCTGCCCGACGCGCCCTGGTGATCAGGCGGCGTCGGCGAGGGCCGCGACGGTCGCGGCGATGCCCGCTTCGAGGCCGGTGGCCGGCACCCACCCCAGATCACGGCGCGCCCGGCCGGCGTCGAGGCAGCTGCGGCGCACGCCCTCTGAGAAGCCGGGGCGGAACTCCGGCTCGGCTTCCACGCCGGCCGCGCCGGCGATCACGTCCAGCAGGCCCTGCACCGAGGTCTCGCGCCCGCAGCCGACGTTGTACGGCCCCTCGAGCCCGGCGTCGGCCGCGGCGAGGGTCGCCGCGACGACATCGCCGACGTAGACGTAGTCGCGGGTCTGCAGCCCGTCCCCAAAGATCGTCGGCGTCCGGCCTTCGAGCAGGCAGCTGGCGAAGATCGCCACCACGCCGGCCTCGCCGTGCGGATCCTGGCGGGGCCCGTAGACGTTGGCGTAGCGCACGATGGTCGGAGCGATGCCGTGCATGCGGCCGTAGAGGCGGCAGTACTCCTCGGCGGCGAACTTGCTCTGCCCGTACGGCGAGACCGGATGGGCTGGCGCAGTCTCCGGCGTGGGAATCACGTCCGGATCGCCGTAGATCGCGCCGCCGGTGGAGGCGAAGACGAACCGCTGGGCGCCGGCGGCCCGGGCGCCCTCGAGCAGGTTGACCGTGCCGCCGACGTTGACCGCCGCATCCCGGGCGGGGTCGGCGACCGAGCTGTGGACGTCGATCTGGGCGGCGAGGTGAAAGACCGCCTCGGGCCGCTCGGTCGACATCACGTGGCGCATCGCGCTGGCCTCGGTGATGTCGAGCTCGTACAGGGTCGCGCCGGCGCCGAGCGCCGACTGGAGATTCGCGCGGCTGCCGCGGGACAGGTTGTCGACGATGGCCACGCGGACGCCGCGGGCGACGAGCGCGTCGACGAGGTTGGAGCCGATGAAGCCGGCGCCGCCGGTCACGACGGCGCTCGTGAACGAGGCGGTCACCCGGCGGACTCTAGTCGCCGGGCCCGGCGGCGCTCCCCCTGGTCACGCCGCCGGTCCGGCAGCGAATGCAGCGCGGTGAGCAGCGCGAGCACCCACAGCGAGGATCCGGTCATCTCCAGCGACTCCTCCGGGACGATCATCCAGGCGTGAATCAGCCGGTCGCCGTCGTACTGGAGGTACTCGAACACTTGGGCGACGAACCAGGCCGCCGCTCCAAGCGCCCACAGCACGGAGCCGCTGCGGCTCCGGAACGAGAACAGCGCCCGCAGCCACCCGAACCCGGCCACGGCGACGAGCGGGGCATAGAGCAGCTGCCAGTCGACTCCGGTGGCGGCCTCGAGCCGCTCGTGGATCGAGGTCAGCTCATCGAGGCACATGAACGCGAAGAGCACGGCGAGTGCCCACCACCACACGGGCCGCAGCCGGGAGGCCGGCCCGGCCCGGGCCAGACGCGCGGCGAGGAACGCCGCCCAGCCGAGCACGCCTGCGGAGAAGACGGCTGGGACGACCCACTCGCGATCGAGATCGAAGATCCAGAGCGGCCCGAAGTCGACCGTCATCGCGCCGATCCCCAACGCGGTGAGCGTGGCGATCACCGCGCCGAGCACCGCAGCGACGCGCCGCACCGCCGGCACGGGCTCCCGTGACCGCTCTGCGGCCGTCGGCATGCGCGCCGAGTCCGCCGGCGGGAACGACATTCGCGGTCCCTCCGATCGACGTATCCCTCTCCCGCGAGAACCCTCCCGAATTCCGCACACCGGCGCGAGTTCTGACGCGCCAACTTTCTGCGGGCCGGACCGGGAGGGTCGATTCTGCTGAGGTCAGCCGTGGAGTCAGTGAACGCGGCGAACGGCGCTGCGTCCGAATCGGAGGTCCACCCATGAAGTACATGCTCGCCATCCACGCCGACGAGTCCCGCTGGGGAAGCGCCACGCCGGAGGAGATCGGCGGCTGGATGGCCGCGTACCAGCGCTTCACCGACGCGGCCACCGAGGCCGGCGTCATGTCCGCCGGCGACGGCCTGCAGCCGTCCTCCACCGCGACGACCGTGCGCGTCCGCGACGGCGAGACGCTCCTCACGGACGGCCCGTTCGCCGAGACGAAGGAGCAGCTCAACGGCTTCTACATCCTCGACGTCGCGAGCCTCGACGACGCGCTCGCCTGGGCGGCGCGGATCCCCGACGCCGCCGGCGGCGCCGTGGAGGTCCGGCCCGTGATGATCTATGACGAGATGCCGGCGCCCGCCGCGGACGCCACAGCGGGGGCGGCCTCCTGACCGACCCGCGCGCTGCCGGCGACCGCCTGTTCCGGGAGGAGTCGGGACGGGCGGTCGCCACGCTGGCCCGGGCCACGGGCGACCTCGACCTCGCCGAGGAGGCCGTGCAGGACGCGTTCGTGGTCGCGATGGAGCGCTGGCCTCGGGACGGCCTGCCGCCGAATCCGGCGGCGTGGATCCTCGTGACCGCCCGGCGGCGGGCGATCGATCGGATCCGCCGGGTGCAGGCCGGGGCCCGCGCCGCGGCGGCGCTCGCCGCGCTCGAGACGCTCTCGACCCCCGGGCCCGACGGCCTCGCCAACGCCGACCCTGACGTGGACGCCTATCCCGACGACCGGCTGCGCCTGATGTTCACGTGCTGCCATCCGGCCCTCTCCCGCGAGGCGCAGGTGGCGCTGACCCTGCGGCTGCTCGGCGGACTCACGACGGAGGAGATCGCCCGGGCCTTCCTCGTGCCCGAGGCGACGATGGCCCAGCGGCTGGTGCGCGCCAAGCGCAAGGTCCGGGCCACCAACATCCCGTTCGAGGTCCCGGGCCCGGACGCCCTCCCGGCGCGCCTCGACGCGGTCCTCGCCGTGCTCTACCTCGTCTTCAACGAGGGGTACTTCGCCACCAGCGGGCCGGACCTGATCCGCGCCGACCTCAGCGGCGAGGCGATTCGCCTGGCCCGGATGCTGCTCGGCCTGGCCCCAGATGCGGCCGAGGCCGCAGGCCTGCTGGCGCTCATGCTGCTGACGGACGCGCGCCGCGCCGCCCGCACCGGCCGGGACGGCCGGGCCGTCACGCTCGAGCACCAGGATCGTGGCCGCTGGGATCGGGAACGGATCGCCGAGGGGCTGGCCCTGACCGAGCGGGCGCTCGGCGCCGGGCCACCCGGCCCGTACGCGCTCCAGGCCGCGATCGCGGCCGAGCACGCGCGCGCGGCGACCGCCGGCGAGACCGACTGGCCGCGGATCGCCAGGCTCTACGGGCGCCTGGCCGCGGCGGTCCCAAGTGCGGCGGTCGAGCTGAACCGGGCCGTCGCGATCGGGATGGCCGACGGCCCGGCGGCCGGGCTTGCGCTGCTCGACGCGCTCGAGGCGCAGGGGCGCCTCGCCGGCGCGCGGCTCGTCCCGTCGGCGCGGGCCGACTTCCTCCGCCGGCTTGGGCGCCCCTCCGAAGCGGCGGCCGCGTACCGGGACGCGATCGCGCAGGCCGGCAATCCGGTCGAGCGGGACTACCTCGCCGGCCGCCTGGCCGAGGCCGAAGCCGGGACGTAGGTGCGCCCCGGCCGAGCCGCGGCGCGGGCGGCGGCCCTCGGTACCCTTGCCCGCTCATGCCCGGCACGATCGTCATGAAGTTCGGCGGCACCTCGGTCGCCAGCGCGGAGCGCCTCCGGCGCGCCGCCGAGCGCATGGTCGCCCACAAGGAGGCCGGCGAGCGCGTCGTCGCGGTCCTCTCGGCCCGCGGATCCACCACAGACGACCTCGTCGCGATGGCCCACGAGGTCTCGCCGCTTCCCGACCCGCGCGAGATGGACATGCTGCTCAGCACCGGTGAGCGGATCTCCTGCGCGCTGTGCGCGATGATCCTCAAGGACCTCGGGCACCAGGCGATCTCCCTCACCGGGTCCCAGGCGGGCATCGTCACCGACACCTCTCACACGAAGGCGCGGATCGTCGACGTGCGGGCCGACCGCATCCAGCAGGGCCTGGACCAGGGCGCGATCGTGCTCGTCGCCGGGTTCCAGGGCGTGTCCACTGCCCACGACGTGACGACGCTGGGCCGCGGCGGGTCGGACACGACCGCGGTCGCCGTCGCCGCCGCGCTCAACGCCGAGGTGTGCGAGATCTACACCGACGTCGCGGGCGTGTTCAGCGCCGATCCGCGCCTCGTGCCCGACGCCCGCAAGCTCCCGGTCGTCTCGTTCGAGGAGATGCTCGAGATGGCCGCGTCGGGCGCCAAGGTCCTCCAGCTGCGCTCGGTCGAGTACGCCCGCAACCACGGCGTGCGCATCCACTGCCGGTCCAGCTTCGAGGACGGCCCCGGTACCGTTGTGCTCGGAGAAGGCGAGACCATGGAACAGCCCCTCATCACTGCCGTCACCCACTCGACCGACGAGGCGCGCGTCACGCTGCTCGGCGTGCCCGACGAGCCTGGCGTCGCCGGCCGGATCTTCTCCACGCTGGCCGACGCGAACGTCAACGTCGACATGATCATCCAGAACGAGCCGGTCTCCGACGGGGAGCAGGCGGACATGTCGTTCACGGTCCCGCGGTCAGACGTCGCGACCGCGACGGCCACGCTCGAGTCGATGCTCGCGAGCCTCGGGATCGGCAGCGTCGCTACCGACGAGGAGATGGGCAAGGTCTCGATCGTGGGCGCCGGCATGAAGTCCCACCCCGGCGTGGCCGCCAAGGTGTTCCAGACGCTGGGGGAGGAGGGCATCAACATCGAGATGATCGCCACCTCCCCGATCAAGATCTCCTGCGTGATCCGGGGCGACCAGGTGCCCCAGGCCGTGCGCGCACTGCACGCCGCTTTCGAGCTCGGAGCCAACACGATCCGGGCCGAGCAGCCGTTCGGAGCCTCGGCGTGAGCGTCGGCCGGCTCGCGGTGGTCGGCGCGACGGGCGCCGTGGGCGAGATCATGCTCCGGACGCTCGAGCGCCGCGGCTTCGACGCCGGGGAGATCGTGCCGTTTGCCTCGGCCCGGTCGGCGGGCTCCAAGCTGCCCGGCTACGGGACGATCCAGCCGCTCGACGACCAGACGATCCAGGGCTTCGACCTGGCGCTCTTCTCCGCGGGCGGGTCGACCTCGCGGGAGTGGGCGCCGCGCTTCGCTGCCGCCGGGGCGATCGTGATCGACAACTCCTCCGCCTTCCGGATGGACCCGGATGTTCCCCTCGTCGTCGCCGAGGTCAACCCCGAGGCGATCGACCGTGCGCCGAAGGGCGTCGTCGCCAACCCGAACTGCACGACGATGGTCGTGATGCTGCCGGCCAAGGCCCTGCACGACGCTTTCGGCCTGACGGAGATGGTGGCGACGAGCTTCCAGGCCGCGGGCGGCGCCGGGCGCAAGGGGATCGACGAGCTCGCCGAGCAGATCCCGGTCGTCGGCGCCGAGCTGGACCTCCTGATCGACGACGGGCACTCGGCGGCGCGCAAGTACGAGGCCTCGGTCCACGCGAACACGCTCGCCTACAACGTCGTGCCGCTGCTCGGGACCGTGGGGGAGAACGGCTACACCGACGAGGAGATGAAGCTTCAGAACGAGTCGCGCAAGATCCTGGGGATTCCCGACCTGCGCATGAGCCCGACCTGCGTGCGCGTGCCGGTGATGGTCGGCCACGCCGTCGAGGTCCGGGCCCGCTTCGCCCAGCCGGTCGACCTCGGCGCCGCGCTCGCGGCGCTGGAGGCATTCCCCAACCTCGTCCTCGAGCCGGCGCCGACGCCGCTCGAATGGGCCGGGCGCGACGACACCGCCGTCGGCCGCGTGCGCGCCGACCTCGGCGACGACTGCGCGCTCAACTTCTTCGTGGTCGGCGACAACCTGCTCAAGGGCGCCGCGCTGAACACCGTGCAGCTCGCCGAGCTCGCGGTGCGCCGCGGGCTCGTCGGCGCGGCGGCGTAGGGCGCCCGGGCGGCGGCGCCGCTTCGCCGCCGAGGCCGCTGCCGCTCCCCCCGCCGGGGCCGCTCCCCCCGCCGGGGCCGCTCCCCCCCGCGCGCCGTTCTCGTGCGTCCCAGCCACCGATTCAGTGGCTCAGGCGCGCCGGTTGGCTCGCCGGCGGCGGGCGCGATGCTCCGTCGCGGCCAGCACCCTCCGGACCTGGCTGGCCACGAGCTCCGGGGCCGACCAGAGCTGACGGGCGGCGAACCGGAGCACCTGCCACCCGGCGATCTCGAGCTCGTTCTGGCGGACGCGGTCGCCCTCGAATGCCGTGCGGGAGCGCAGGTGGACGCCGTACCCGTCGAGCTCGAGCGCGACGCGGTGCGCTGGGTAGGCATAGTCGAGCTCGGCGATCACCTGGCCGGTCTTCGACGCAACGACGTGATGGTGTTCCGGTTGCGGCAGCCCGTGGGCGACGAGGAGGCGGGCGAGCGCGGCCTCGGCCGCGCTGTCCGCCACCGCGTCCCCGAGAATCCGCGTGTCGAGCAGATGCCGGAGCACCCGCGGACCCGGCCGGCCGCGCCGGGCGGTGGCGTCCACGGCGGCGCGGAGCTGCAGGACCGTGACGACGCGGTCGGCCAGCCACTCTTCGAGGCAGCGGGCGACGAGCCATTCCGGCACGACGGCACCGAGGTCGGCAAGCGTGCGTGCCGGGGTGGTCACGCGCACCCCGTCTCGCAGCTGGATCGACGTCTCGTCCAGATCGGCCGATTCGTGCACGATGACGCCGGCGGGCGAGTTCCGCCGGCCCCGCGGGCGCGAGATCTCGATGATCCGGGGCTGGAATCTGCGCAGACCGATCGCGGCCACCGCGGACCGGTGCGATGCGCCCGCCGCCTGGCCCGCCCAGGCCAGGGCGGCGGCGAGCTGCTGGTGCCAGGTGGCTGGGAACGTCGCGTGCCGATACGTCCCTGGATGGACGCGAATCCACTCGCCGCGTTGCAGCCGCACGTCGATCTGGCGGCGGGAAATGCCGGCAGCAAGCGCCTCGCGGCGCGAAAGGACCCCGTGGTGCGCCGCCAAGAGCTGACGAGCCGCCGACTGCGCTCGATGTCCGGTGGCATCCACTGCCTTCAGGAGGCGCGGCCAGTGGGAACTTCGCCCCCCGCCGGGGCGCGCCGGCCCCGGCGCCGGCATTCTCGTGCGCTTCAGCCACCGATCCGGTGGCTGTGACGCGCAGGTTCGGGGTGGAGGGCGAGAGCCGGCATTCTCGTGCGCTTCAGCCACCGATCCGGTGGCTGAGACGCGCAGGTTCGGGGCGCCCCGCCCCGCCGCGCGCCGCCGCGCCGCGCGGCGCCGCCGCCGCGCGCGCCGCGCCGCGCGCGCGCAGCCCGCCGCCGCGGCGACGACCGACTGCGACCAGTCGATCACCGACGTCGGCTTCACGACGTGCTTGCTCATCCCCAGCTCCTTGGGCTCGAGCCCCAGGGCCAGGCCGACGAGCTGAGGGAGGTGCAGGACGGGCATCTCGAGCTCACGGCCCACGACCCGTTCGGCCAGCGGCTGCTGGAGGTCGAGGTTGAGGTGGCACAGCGGGCACGGCGTGACGAGGCAGTCGGCGTCGGCGTCCATCGCGTCGCCCAGATGCGTCCCCGCCTGCGTCAGCGACGCCTGCTTGTTCATCGTGATGATGGGGAACCCGCAGCACTTGTGGGATCCGGCGTAGTCGATCACGGTGCCGCCCAGCGCCTCGATGACCTGGCCGAGGTACGCGTCGCGCGGGTTGGCGGAGTCGATGCCGAGCCGGTCGGTCGGACGCACGATGTAGCACCCGTAGAAGGGGCCGACCTTGAGGTTGGTCAGCGGCCGCTTCACGCGGGTGCGCAGCTCGTCCAGGCCGATGTCCTCGACGAGGACCCACAGGAAGTTCTTGTTCACGATGCCGCGCTCGTACGTCAGGCCGTCGGCGGCGAGCGTGCCGTTGACCAGCTCGCGGTACTCGGTGTTCGCGTCCAGCCGCTCCTGGCACTCGCTGTGCGATCCCTGGCAGGTCGAGCAGATGTTCATCATGAGCTCGCCGTCGGTCTGCTGGGCGAGCGCGAACGTGCGCGCGTTGAGGGTGTCGGCGAGCTCCTGGTTGTGCTCGGCGATGACGCCGGCGCCGCAGCAGTTGCCGCGGTCGAGCTCGATCAGCTCGAGGTCGAGCAGCGGGGCGACCTTCGCCATCGATCCGTGGAGCTCCGGGGTGAAGCCGCGGCTCACGCAGCCGGGCCAGTAGGCGACCTTCATTCGTGCGGGCCCCTTTCCTCTTCGGCGGCGGCCTTCTCGACGGGCTCGTCCTCGACGCCGGTGATGTACAGGTTCAGCTCGATGCGCTCGTCGCGGCCTTCGACGGTCTCGAAGATGTTCTTGACTTGCGCGCGGTCGGGCTTGGCGAGCTTGTGCGGCTTCAGCGCCCCCGCCGGCGTCACCTTGCCCCGCAGCAGCGCGGTGGTGATCGCAGGCAGTGACTCGGCGAGCTCCTTGCCCGCGGCAGGCTTGAACTTGCCCCAGAACGAGTCGCCGCCGTAGGAGCGCGGGAGCAGCTCGGCCTCCCAAAGCAGGCCGCCGTCCTTGACCAGGGTGCCGAAGGCGGCTTCGTGGCGGTGGCCGTTGTTGCGGTCCTCGATGTCCTGGTCGGACCCCGCGATGCGGCGCAGGCGCATGATCTGGCTCATCGGCGCGACGCCCTTGGGGCAGGCCTCGATGCACATGAAGCAGTGGGTGCAGTCGTAGATGCCGTGCGGGTCCTCGGAGAGGTCGTGCAGCCGCTCGTACTGGTGGCCGTCGCGCGGGTCGCCGACGAAGCGGTAGGCCTTCGCGAGCGCGGCGGGCCCGATGAAGAGCGGGTCGACCTCCATCGACAGGCAGTCCGACACGCAGGCGCCGCACTGGATGCAGGCCATCGTCTGCGTGACGTCGACCATGTTCTCGTGGGGCACGATGTACTCGCGCTCGGGCTCGGGGCCCTCAGGCATCAGCCACGGCGTGACGCGCTGGATCTTCTTCCAGTGCACCTCGTCCATGTCGACGATCAGGTCCTTGATCACCGGCATGTTGCCCATTGGCTCGACGACGATCGTCCCGCCCTCGCTCGAGGTCTCGGCGGCGTGGTCGAGGTGGTGGTGGCAGGCCAGGCCCGGCTTGCCGTTGATGCGCACGCCGCACGAGCCGCAGATGGCGGCCCGGCAGGAGCAGCGGATGCCGATCGAGCCGTCGTGCTCGCCCTTGGCGGTGAGGATCCCCTCGAGGACGGACCGGTGGCCCTCGAGGTCGACGGTGAACTCGTCCCAGTAGGGCGCCTCCCCTGACTCGGGGGAGTAGCGGCGAATCTTGAGGTTGTACTCGGGCATCGGGTCTCGCTCGCTCCTAGTAGGTCCGCTCCTGGGGCTCCCACTGGGTGATGGTCACCGGGGAGTAGGCGATCTCGGGATCGGCGCCGCCGTTGCGCGACACCGTGATGTGCTTGAGCCATTCGTCGTCGTTGCGGGACGGGAAGTCGGTGCGGAACTGGGCGCCGCGCGACTCCTTGCGCTCGATCGCGGCCATCGTCGTCGCCTTCGCGCACGTGAGCATGTAGCTGAGCTCGATCGCGCCGAGGACGTCCTGGTTGAAGACGGTGCCGCGGTCGTCGATGTAGGCGGTCTTGGCCTCCTCCTCGAGCCGCTGGATCGTCTCGAGGCAGTGCGCCAGGCCGGCGGCGTCCCGGAACACCGCGCAGTTCTGGTTCATCTCGATGCCGAGCTCGTCCTTGATCTCCGAGACCCGCCGCCCAGTCCGCTCGCGCGCGATGAGGCCGTCGATCATCGCCTGCTCCTCGGCCACGTGGCCGTCCGCGATCCGCGGCATCGGGACGTCGTGGGAGCGGGCGGCGGCGTGCTCGCCCGAGCGCCGGCCGAAGATCAGCGTGTCGAGGAGCGAGTTCGCGCCGAGGCGGTTGCCGCCGTGGACGGAGATGCAGGCCACCTCGCCGGCGGCGTAGAGCCCCGCGACGGGAGTCTGGCCGTCCGCGTTGGTCTTCACGCCGCCCATGATGTAGTGCTGCCCCGGGCGGATCATGATCGGTTCCTTCGTGATGTCCACGCCCGCGAAGTCGCGGCCGACGTTCACGATTTCGCGCAGCGCCTCGAGGATCCGCCGCTTGGGCACGAGGGTGATGTCCAGGGCGATTCCGCCGTTGGGGAAGCCGCGGCCCTCGTTGATCTCGGTCTGCTCGGCGCGGGAGACGACGTCGCGCGAGGCAAGCTCCATCTTGTTCGGCGCGTACTTCTCCATGAAGCGCTCGCCGTTGGCGTTGTAGAGGTGCGCGCCTTCGCCGCGGGCGCCCTCGGTGATGAGGAAGCCGTTCTCGACGAGCGTCGTCGGGTGGTACTGGATCATCTCCATGTCCATGAGCGGACACCCGATCTCGTAGGCCTGCGCAATGCCGTCGCCGGTGCAGATGAGCGCGTTCGTGGTGGGCTTCCAGGCCTGGCCGGCGCCGCCGGTGGCGAGGATCACGTTCTTGGCGGTGAAGACCTCCATGCGCCCGTCGCGGATGTTGCGGGCGATGGCGCCGACGACCGCGCCGTCGTCCCCGACCACGAGGCGGGTGGTGAACCACTCCTCGTAGCGGTCGATCTTGTCGTGGTAGCGCATCATCTGCTCGTAGAGCACGTGCAGGAGCGCCTGGCCGGTGATGTCGGCGACGTAGTAGGTGCGGGCGGCCGAGGCCCCGCCGAAGGCGCGGGTGCCCAGCCGGCCCTCGTCGTTGCGGTGGAACGTCACGCCGCGGTGCTCGAGCCAGAGGATCTCGTGCGGCGCCTCGCGGCACATGATCTCGATGGCGTCCTGGTCGCCGAGGTAGTCCGACCCCTTGATCGTGTCGTACGCGTGGGACTCCCAGGAGTCCTCGGGGTTCAGTGCGGCGTTGATCCCGCCAGCCGCGGCGTTGGAGTGGGAGCGGACCGGGTGGACCTTGCTCATGATCGCCACGGAGACGCCGGCATCGGCGGCGGCGATGGCGGCGCGCTGACCAGCGAGGCCGGCGCCGATGATCAGGACGTCGTGTGCGGGCATGGGCGGATCCTATTCCTTGCTCGGCGGGGACGGCGTTCTCGCCAGGGGTACGCCCGCGCCGCCGGCGCGCCGAGTGCGGCGGCGCCGGCTCAGGCGGCCGGGCGGGGCGCGGCAGCCGAGGCGACGGCGCGGCGGACCTGCTCGACGGTCACCACGCCGCGCAGCACCCCGTCGGGGTCGACGGCGAACAGTGCGCCCAGCGTGCGCAGGGCGGGGGAGCCGAGCAGCGACTCGACCGTGGCGTCGGGCTGCACGCTGACCTTCGCCTCGCCCTCGCCCGGGTCGGCGAGGGATCCAGCGGACTGGTGGCCGTTCGCCGAGTTCGCGGCGCCGTCGGCCCGCTCCTGGCGGAGGATCCCGAGGAAGCGGCCGTGCTCGTCCGTGACCGGGAACCAGTCCCAGCGGTAGCGCAGGAAGTACTCGTCCAGCGCCCGCGCGACCGGCATGTCTCCGGGGATCGCCACGGGCTCGCGGTCCATGATGTCGGCCACGGTCACGCCCTCGAGCTGCTCCGAGAACCGGGTCTGGGCCACGGCGCCGCGGGCGGCCTGAGCCAGGAACCAGCCGAGGACCATGAGCCACAGCGCGCCGAAGATCGAGCCGGTGAACAGCAGTTCGGCCAGCCCCAGCCCGATGAGGATGTACGCGAAGCCCTGGCCGAGGCCGGCGGCGATGCGGGTCGCCTTGCCGCGGTCGCCCGTGAGCTTCCAGGCGATCGCCCGGGCGACGCGGCCGCCGTCGAGCGGGAAGGCCGGGATGAGGTTGAAGACCAGCAGGAAGGCGTTGATCGTCGCCAGCCAGCCGAGCAGGAGCTCGACCGGGGACAGCCCGGAGCCCGAGGCGAGCGTCGCACCGTCGAGGAAGCTGTTCTGGCCGTACAGCGCGACGCCGATCCCGACGCAGATCCCGACGATCACCAGCGTCACGAGCGGCCCGGCGATCGCGACCTTGAACTCCTCGCCCGGCGACTTGGTGTCCCGCGAGAGCTTCGCCACGCCGCCGAAGAACCACAGGTCGATCCCGGTGATCTCGATGCCCGAGCGGCGCGCGACGAGCGCATGCCCGAGCTCGTGGAGCACGAGCGAGACGAAGAACAGGAGCACGCTGACGACCGCGGTGCCGTAGGCGACGGTGTCCGACGTGTCCAGGGCGTTCTTGAACGACCCCGACACGATGAAGATGAAGAAGAAGAGGACGAGGAACCAGGAGGCGTCCACGCCGATGCGGATCCCGAAGATCCTTGCGAGCTTGATCGAGCCGGAGCCGCCGAACATCTCAGCCAATGGTCGCACAGCCCGCCGCCCGCGGGCGGACCTTGCTGCGGCTACGCCGCGGGCAGATGCCGCGCGACGATGGCAGCGGTGTCGACGCCGACCGGCAGCGTGCCGAAGGCGAAGCACCCGTCGCCGCCCAGGCGCGAGGCGCAGAACGCGTCCGCGACCGCGGGATCGCCATAGCGGACGAGCAGCGACCCCTGCAGGGCCAGGGCCATGCGCTCGACGATCCGCCGGGCGTGCGGCTCGGCGTGGGCGAGGTCCAGCAGCTCGCCCTCGAGGCTGGCCGAGGCGGCATCGAGCCGGGCGTCGGCGCCCTGCGCGGAGCGGATCTCGATGAGCAGCGCCTCCAGCGCGCCCCGGCTGCCGGCCATCGCCCGCAGGACGTCGAGGCACTGCACGTTCCCT
Source organism: Solirubrobacteraceae bacterium (assembly GCA_046330225.1). Lineage (GTDB taxonomy): Bacteria > Actinomycetota > Thermoleophilia > Solirubrobacterales > Solirubrobacteraceae > CANJIV01. The sequence goes on from JAXLTD010000001.1 coordinate 55,701, forward strand.
GAGCCTTCCCAGATCGAGTTCAGCGGGCTCTCCCGGAAGAGGCGGGGCATGCCCGAGGCCTCGACGTAGCCGTTGCCGCCCAGGCACTCGAGCGCTTCGGCCGCATGCATCGGGGCCCGCTTGCAGGTCCAGTACTTGGCGACCGCGGTGGCCAGCCGACGGAACGCCGCGGCCTCGTCGTCGCCGGAGGCGGCCTCGTCGTAGGCCCGCGCGAGGCGCAGGGCCGTGACCGTGGCGGCCTCGGACTCGACGGCGAGGTCGGCGAGCACGTTGGCCATGAGCGGCTGCTCGGACAGCGTCCGGCCGAAGGCGCTGCGATGGGCGGCGTGCCAGATCGCCTGGGCGGTTCCCAGGCGCATCCCGGCGGCCGCGCCGAGCACGCAGTCCAGTCGCGTGTGGTTGACCATCTCGATGATCGTCGGGACGCCGCGGCCCTCCTCGCCGACCATCCAGGCTGCGGTGCCGTCGAATTCGACCTCGCTGGAGGCGTTCGAGCGGTTGCCGAGCTTGTCCTTGAGCCGCTGGAGCCGGAAGACGTTGCGCGTGCCGTCGGGCAGCATCCGCGGCACGAGGAAGCACGTGAGCCCGCCCGGAGCCTGGGCGAGGACCAGGAACATGTCGCACATCGGCGCCGAGCAGAACCACTTGTGGCCGGTGAGCCCGTACTCGGCGCCGGGGCCCCCGCCGTTGCGCGGCTCGGCGACCGTGAGGTTCGCGCGCACGTCCGACCCGCCCTGCTTCTCGGTCATCGCCATGCCGGCCAGCGCGCTGGCCTTTCCGCCGGGCGGGTCCAGGCGCGGCTCGTAGGTGCTGGCCCGCAGCCGGGGCTCCCAGGCCTGCGCCAGCTCGGGCTGGCGGCGCAGCGCCGGCACGACGGAGTAGGTCATCGACACCGGGCATCCGACGCCTGCCTCGAGCTGCGACAGCGTGATGAAGAGCGCCGCCCGGGCCACGTGGGCGCCCGGCTGAGGGTCCTGCCAGGCCAGGGCGTGCGTCCCGTGCTCGACGTGGAGCGCGAGCAGTTCGTGCCAGGCGGGGTGGAAGGCCACCTCGTCGATGCGGGTGCCGAAGCGGTCGAAGGTCTCGAGCGTCGGGCCGTGCTCGTTGGCCTGCGCCCCCCGCTCGATCCACGCCCCGTCGCCCGCGACGGCGCCCGCGGCAGCGGCGCGGTCGCGGGCCCAGCCGCCCCCCTCGCGGTCCAGGGCCTCGCGGAGGGCCGCGTCGGCCAGGAAGACGTTGTGGCCTTCGAGCGGCGGCGGCTGGTTCGGCGCGACCAGGCGCGCGTCAGGAGAAGTGTCGGTGGCGGCCATGCGGACAGTGTTCCACCTGGTGATCGAGGAGCCGGAGACCGAGGCGCTGCGGGACGCGGTGGACGGGGTATCCATGGCGGCGAGCGCCATCGCGCGGGTCGAGGTCACCCGGGCGGCGGCCTGCGCCCGGGACCGGGCCGACGCCCGGCGCCGCTCTGCCGAGGTGCTCGACGCCTGCCTGCTCGTTGCGGTGTCCGACGAAGTGCTGGCGGCGGCGGCCCGGCTGGCCTCGCCGGCGCGGCGATCGCTCGGCGCCATCCACTTGGCGAGCGCGCTGCGCGTCGAGCCTGACGCCGTGCCCGCCTATGACCGGCGCCTGACAGCGGCCGCCGTCGCGCACGGCCTGCCCGTGCTGGCCCCGGAGTGAGGCATGGCCGGATGTCGGGTCAGGCCCCGGACGGCGCGTCCGCGGCGAGCAGCTCCGCGAGCCGGCGCCGGTCCTCGGCGGCCCGCTCGGCGGCGCCCCCCGGCAGCCCCTGGAGAAGCCCGTGGTGGTTGTCGATCACGTCGAGGACCACGGCCCGGGCGCGGGCCATCGCCGGGGAGTCCGTCGGCGGCGGCGGCGCGGCGAGCTCGAGCGCCTCGTGCAGCCAGGCCAGCCAGGTGCGCTCGCTGCCGTGGAGGATCAGCTCCTGCACCCGGTCGTGCTCGGCGGCGACCGCCGTGTCAGAGGGCGGGCCCAGGGCGCGGAGCGTGGCGAGGGCGCGCGGGAGGTCGCGCTCAGGCTCGGGCGTGAGCGACAGCCAGGCCCGGGACGCGGCTCGCCAGCCCATGGCCGGCCACGATATCATGCGACTGACTACAAAGTCAGGGGCGTCCGATTCGGTCGAACGGGCGCGGTCGACGCGAGAGGATCAGGCATGAAGGCGGGGACCGAGGCACAGGATCAGGCGCATGTGCGTGAGACCGAGGCCGGGCCGACGCCGCAGGAGGAATCCCGGCTCCAGCCGCTGTCCGCGGCCCTGGCGCCGCGGCTCTACACCGACGCTGGCGTGCTCGAGGCCGAGCAGGAGGCGATCTTCGCGCGCACCTGGCAGCTCGCCGGGCACGTCGCGGACCTCCCCCAAGCCGGGAGCTACCTCACGACGTATGCCGGCGGGCGCCCGGTCCTCGTGGTCCGCGGCGAGGACGGGGAGCTGCACGCCTTCCGCAACGTGTGCCGGCACCGCGGGTCGGAGCTGCTGACGGGCACCGGGACCTGCAAGCGGGCCATCCGCTGCCGCTACCACGGGTGGACGTACCGGTTCGACGGGACCCTCATCGGCGTGCCCGAGCACCGGACGATTCCGAACCTCGACAAGGCACAGCTGCCGCTGCTGCCCGCGCGGGCCGAGGTGCTCGCCGGCCTGGTGTTCGTGAACCTCGACCCGCACGCGACGCCGCTGCGCGAGCTGTGCGCCGGCCTCGAGGAGCGCCTGGCCGGCTACCGGATCCCCGAGCTCACGCCGGCCAGCGCGGGCGGCGGCAGCCGCCAGCAGGCCAACTGGAAGGTGGTGGTCGACAACTACCTCGAGGGCTACCACGTGCCGATCGCGCACCCCGGGCTCATGCGGCTGCTCGACTATCAGAACTACACCGCCGAAGTCCACGAGCACTGGGTCTGGTTCGACGCCCCGCTGCGCGACAAGCCCTCCGACAACCGGCTCGAGCGCCTCTACCAGAAGCTCGCGAGCCCGATGCCCGGGCTCTCCGAGGCCGACCGCAACATCTGGCGCTACGTCTTCATCTACCCGAATACGACGATCGACCTGTACCCGGACCAGGTCAACACCTGGCGCCTCGAGCCCGACGGCGTCGGGACCACGAAGGACGCGTGGGGCGTCTACCGGCCGGCCGGGGCCAGCCCGGTCACGCGGCTGGCGCAATGGGCGAACAACCGGCTCAACGAGATCGTGCTCGACGAGGACGTCGACCTCGTCGAGGCCGTGCAGCGCGGCCTTCAGATCGACGAGTACCGGCCCGGGCCGCTGTCGGCGCGCGAGGTCGCCGTGGCGTGGTTCGCCGACCGGATCCGCGCCGACCTGCAGGCCGCCGGCGTCGCGGCGGCCGCGTAGCCGGCGTCCGCAGCGCCCGACCTCGCGGGCAGGCCGCGAGTAGCATCGCCCGCTGCGCCAGCGGCGCCGTGCGCCGCTGCCCGCCCCCGACTGCGAACCAAGGACCTGACTCCCATGCCCCACGACGTCACCTTCATCCCCGGCGACGGCACCGGGCCCGAGCTCGCGGAGGCCACCCGCCGCGTGCTCGAGGCCACCGGCGTGCAGTTCGCCTGGGACGAGCAGCCTGCCGGCGAGGACGTCTACCGCGAGGAAGGCACCCCCTTCCCCGACCGGACCCTCGCCTCCATCCGCCGGACCACGGTCGGCATCAAGGGGCCGACGACGACGCCGGTCGGCTCGGGCTTTCGCTCGGTCAACGTGCTCCTGCGCAAGGAACTCGATCTCTACGCGTGCGTGCGCCCGTGCAAGGCCTACGAAGGCGTGCGCACCCGGTTCCCCGAAACCGACATCGTCATCGTCCGTGAGAACACCGAGGGCATGTACGTCGGCATCGAGTTCGAGAACGGCACCGAGCCGCAGGCCGAGGTCCGCGCGACGTGTGCGCGGCTGGGCTTCGAGATCCCGCAGGACAGCGGCATCTCGCTGAAGTACCTCTCGGTCCACGGCTCGGAGCGAATCGTGGAGTACGCCTTCGAGTACGCGAAGGCCAACGGGCGCCGCAAGGTCACCGCCGCCCACAAGGCCAACATCATGAAGTTCTCCGACGGCCTGTTCCTCGAGGTGGCCCGGCGCGTTGCCGAGCGCCACCCCGATGTCGAGTTCGAGGACCGGATCATCGACAACCTGTGCAACCAGCTCGTGTCGCGCCCCGAGGAGTACGACGTCGTCGTGCTGCCGAACCTCTACGGCGACATCGTGTCGGACCTCGGCGCCGGCCTGATCGGCGGCCTCGGGCTCGCCCCCGGCGCCAACATCGGCACGGCGGCCGCGATGTTCGAGGCCACGCACGGCTCGGCTCCCAAGTACAAGGGGCTGAACAAGGTGAACCCGACCGCGCTCATGCTGAGCGGGGTCCTCATGCTCCGCCACCTCGGCGAGCGCGAAGCCGCCGACCGGCTCGAAGGCGCGATCGCCGCCGTGATCGCCCGCGGCGACAAGGTGACCTACGACCTCAAGCCCACCCGTGACGACCCCACCGCCGTCGGCACCTCCGAGTTCGCCGACGCCGTGATCGAGGAGATGAACGCCTGATGACCCCCGCCCCTGTGAAGGTGACCGTGACCGGCGCCGCCGGCCAGATCGGCTACGCGATTCTTCCCCGCATCGCCTCGGGCCAGCTGCTCGGGCCCGACACCCCGGTGGAGCTGCGGCTCCTGGAGATCACGCCGGCCCTGAAGGCCGTGGCTGGCGTCGTGATGGAGCTGGAGGACTCGGCGTTTCCGCTCCTGCGCGGCATCGAGATCTCCGACGACGCGAACGTCGCCTTCGACGGCACGAACGTGGCGATCCTCGTCGGCGCGCGTCCGCGGGCCAAGGGGATGGAGCGGGCCGACCTGCTCGAGGCCAACGGAGCGATCTTCGTTCCGCAGGGCAAGGCGATCAACGATCACGCGGCCGACGACGTGAAGGTCCTCGTGGTCGGGAACCCGGCGAACACGAACGCGCTCATCGCGCAGCGCAACGCGCCCGACGTTCCCGCCGAGCGATTCACGGCCATGACCCGGCTCGATCACAACCGGGCGCTCGCCCAGCTCGCCGCCAAGACGGGGGCCCACACGACCGACATCCGCCACCTGGCGGTGTGGGGCAACCACTCCGCGACGCAGTACCCCGACATCACGCACGCGACGGTGAAGGGCACGCCGGCGACGGAGCTCGTCGACCAGGCCTGGATCGAGGAGGACTTCATCCCGACCGTTCAGCAGCGCGGCGCCGCGATCATCGAGGCGCGCGGAGCGTCGAGCGCGAAGTCGGCGGCCAGCGCCGCCCTCGATCACATCCGCGACTGGGTGCTCGGCACCCCGGCGGACGACTGGGTCTCGATGGCCGTCGTCTCCGACGGCTCCTACGGCGTGGAGCCGGGGCTGATCTCGTCCTTTCCGGTGACGACCGCGGGCGGGGCGTGGTCGATCGTCCAGGGCCTCGAGGTGGACGACTTCTCGCGGGCCCGCATCGATGCGTCGGTGGCCGAGCTGGCCGGCGAGCGCGACACGGTCGCGAAGCTCGGGCTGATCTAGATCGGTGGAGCACCCGCGTCCCGCAGCTCCCATCGCCGGTCGGCGAGGCGGGACGAGGTGCGCCGGGCGTCCGCTAGGCGGGCGCTCCGGGCGTGCCGGGCATCTCAAAGGCCGGAGCGGCCTCTGGGGCGGGAACGGCGGGCGCGGGCGTGCCGGTCGGGTCGACCGGATGCCAGCCGCGGCCGCGCTTGGCGACCTTGCCGTCCTCCTGGAGCTGGGGCATCACGCGGTACAGGTAGTTCTGCTTGATGCCCATCGCCTCTGCCAATTCGGGAATCGTGATCCCCGGCTTGGACTGCACGAGCGCGAGCGCCTGGTTGCCGCGGGTGCCCGAGCCGCGCGGCCGGCCCCGCCGGCGGCCCGTCGGAGCGCCGGATGCGGCCCGGCGCCGGCGGCGCGGCGGGCTGGTGCGCTCCCGCGGGGCACCGGATCCGCGCCCCGACTCGACGCTGGCGAGGGCGGCGGCGGCGGCTTCGAGCGCCCGCTGCTCCTCCTTGAGCTCCCTGAGGCGCTGCTCGATTTCGGCACGCTTCTCAGCGAGGAAATCAGTCACATTCTGCCTTTCGGTGTGGTGGATAGTGAAACTGACAGTAACAGTATTTCTGCAAAGGCCGGGCCGGTGACGGCGCGATGACCACGGTCCTGTACGTGCGGAGCCGGCCGGCGACGTTCATCGAGCTCGACCGGGAGCTGCTCGCCGAGCGCTACGACGTGATCGACTGGAACCAGCCCGGGCGCTGGGGCAATCCGCTGCGGATCCTCGGGCTGCTGCGGCGGGCCGATGTCGTGGTCGGCTGGTGGGCGTCGTGGCACACGTTCTGGCCGTTCACCCTCGCCCCGCTGCTGCGCACGCCGTCGCTCCTGATCATCGGCGGCTTCGACATCGCCGCCGAGCGCGACATCGGCTACGGCTACCAGCTCGGCGGCGCCCGCAAGCACCTCAGCCGCTGGATCATGCGGCGGGCCACCGCGCTCATGACGAACTCCGAGTACAGCCGCAAGGAGTTCGCGCGCAACGTCGGCCTGCCGGCCAGCCGTGTCACCGTCGTGCATCACGGCGTGCCTGACATGTTCGGCGCCCTGCCCGGGCCCAAGGAGCGCCTGGCGCTCACGGTCGGCAACGTCGACGAGGCCAACCTCGAGCGCAAGGGGCTGCGGGCGTTCGTGCAGGCTGCCGCCGCGCTGCCGGACGTCGAGTTCGTCGTCGTCGGGCAGTGGATCGGGGCCGCCGCGGACCGCCTGCGGGCGATCGCAACGCCGAACGTCCGGCTCGCCGGCTTCGTGTCGCACGAGGACCTGCTCGACCTGTACCGGCGGGCGAGCGTCTACGTCCAGGCGTCACAGCACGAGGGGTTCGGGATCTCGGTGGCCGAGGCGATGCTCGCCGGCTGCGTCCCGGTGGCGAGCCGCGCCGGCGCGCTCCCCGAAGTCGTCGGCGACGCCGGGATCCTGCTCCCGGGCCGCGACGCCGAGGCCGTGGCCGCCGGCGTGCGCGAGGCCCTGGAGCGCGGCCCGGGCGCCGGGGCCGAGGCGCGCGAGCGGATCCTGACGCTGTTCCCGCTGGCGCTGCGCCGCGACGGCCTGGTCGGGCTCGTCGAAGGCCTGCTGGCGCGGGACCGCGCCGCCGTCACCCCTCCAGGAGCGCCTTGAGCTTGCGCAGCGACGCCTTCGCCTCGCGTTCGGAGATGCCGCCGACCAGCATCTGGCCGGCGACCGCCCCGAGCGGGCCGAACGGCGGCCGGAAGTCGTTCTCGTAGTCGAAACGGGTCCCGCCGCCGGGGCGGGGGGACAGCCGGTAGGCGGTCCGGGCCCGGGACCGGGCGGGGCCGCGGCCCTCCCAGACGGCGATGGCGGGCGCGTCGGCTTGCACGACCGTCCAGTGGACCTTGAACGGCGTGCCGCGGATCATCAGGACCTGGTCGAGCGTGGAGCCGAGAGCCAGCGGCCCGCTCTGCGCGCACGCGGCCTTTCGATGGATGGTCACCCAGTCGCCGAGCCGGGCCGGGTCCATCACCACATCCCACACCGCCTGGGGCGGGACCGGCAGATCGATCGAGGCGACGACGCGGCTCATCGGGCGGCCACCGGCTCGACGGCCTCCCAGTCCCGCAGCGCCCGCTCGACGGCGGCGGCGAACCGGTGCAGGCGCACGCCGAACAGCGTCCGGGCCTCGTCGGTGCGGGGCAGCAGGTCGGTCGCGAGCCCGTCCATGAGCGGCCGGATCAGGCTGGCGTCCTCGCCGCCGATCACTGCCCCGATCCGGCTGGTGATCGGCGTCAGCGAGACCGGCAGCCCGACTGAGGGCCGGCCGACGAGCATCAGGTCGCGGATCCGCTCGACGATCTCGCCGTAGGTCAGAACGTCGGGCCCGGCGATGTCGAGGGACCGGCCGCCGGCCGCCGGCTCGGTCGCGGCGGCCGCGAGGTACTCGAGGACGTCGCGTCCGTCGATCGGCGCCGTGCGGCGGTCGCGCCAGGCCGGCAGGGCGAGGACCGGGAGGCGCTCGACGAGGCGGACGAGGAACCGGAACGACCGTGAGCCGGCGCCGATCACGATCGACGCCCGCAGTGCCACTGGATCCGGTGCCTGCGCGAGCAGCGTCTCCTCGACCGCCAGCCGGCTCCCGAGGTGGGCGGAGGGCGCGGCGCCGGCCGGCACGAGGCCGCCGAGGTAGACGACGCGCCGGGTCCCTGCCCGCACGGCGGCCCGGGCGAAGCGGCGGGCCGCCTCCTGCTCGCGGGCGACGAACGCGCCCGGCGCGCCGGCCTCCATCGAGTGGATCAGGAAGTAGGCGACCTCCGCGCCGTCGAGCGCGGCGTCGAGGCCGGCGCCGGTCACGGCGTCGCCCTCCACGACCCGGACGCCGCCGCCGACGCGGCGGCGGTCGCGGGCGAAGGCGACGAGGTCGTGGCGGTCGCGGGCGAGGCGCTCCAGCAGCGCGCCGCCGACGTACCCGCTGGCTCCGGTGACGAGGATGCGCATGGGGACGGAGGGGTACGCGCCAGCGAGGCCTTCAGGCCACGCGGCGCGGAGGGAATTGTTCCCAGGTTGCGGGCACTTCCGCCTGTGTCATCCGCAAAAGGGCTCGGTTTCCGGCACTTTTGCGAACTTCTGCGGGATTTGCGGGAATGGCCCTGACGGCTGGCGGCCGACGTGCTTGGATGCTGGACGACGGGCAGGGAGGGGCAATCTCGAGCTTTGGGAGGAGCGCGAATGGCGCAGCGGGCTGGTCGGGGGACGACGGTGTCGTGCCAGGAGTGCTTCTTCGGCCGCAACGCGCTCTGCGCCCTGGCCGGCGACGAGCCGTGCGCCACGTTCCGCCCGTACCGGCCCGAGGGCCTGCGGCCGCCCCAGCAGCTGCGCTTCACCTTCCGCCAGGAGCGCCGGGCGCAGGCGGCCTGGGCCTTCCCGTCCGCCCAGGAGCAGGCGGCGCTGCACGCGTAGGCGCGACCGTCCGGCGCGGCGCAGCCGGGTGGCGCGGCGCGTCGTCGGCGGCGGAGCCCGGGAGCGCCGGTGCGGGCGGCGCCCGCCCATCTGTGCGCAACCGCACGTCCAGGCCGCGCGGGTCCCGCGGCTAGAGTCTGCGGGCAACCAACGAGGGTCAAAAGGGTCAAGGGTTCACGTGCGCATCACCGTTCTGGGCAAGTCCCCCGCCTGGCAGGACGCCGGCGGCGCCTGCAGCGGCTACCTCGTGCAGGAGGGCGGCACGAGCCTGCTCCTGGACTGCGGGAGCGGCGTCTTCGCGAAGCTGCGCGAGCGAATCGACTACTGCGCGCTGGACGCCGTGGTCATCACGCACATGCACGCCGACCACTTCTTCGACGTGATCCCGTTCGCGTACGCGCTGATCTACACGCCGCGCCAGCAGCCGGTTCCGGTGGCCGGCTGGCCCGGCACCGACACCCCGGCCCGCCCGCGCCTGCACCTGCCGCTTGGCGGCCTGGAGATCTTTCGCACGGTGGTCGGCGCCTTCGGCGACCGGGAGCTGGTGGAGAAGGCCTTCGCCGTGTCCGAGTACGAGCCCGACGACGTCATCGACGTGGAGGGGCTCGCCGTGCGGTTCCGGCGCGTCCCCCACTACATCGCCACCCACGCCACCGAGGTCCGCGCGCCAGACGGCGCGCGGTTCGTTTTTGGGGCGGACTCGCGGCCGAACGACGCGATCGTGGAGTTCGCCGACGGGGCGGATCTGCTCATGCTCGAGTCGACCCTGCCCCGGCCCGAGCGCCAGGGCCTGCGCGGCCACCTGACCCCGGGCGAGGCTGGCGATCACGGGCGGCGCGCCGCCGCCAAGCGCCTCGTGATCACCCACGTGTCAGACGAGCTCGACCTCGAGTGGGCGCAGGCCGAGGCCACCAAGACCTACGGGGCCCCGGCCGAGGTTGCGGCCGACGGCGCCGTGTACGAGCTCTGAGTTCCTGACCGGGAAGGCGGGACGGCTACGATCCGCGGGCATGTCCGAGCGCGACATCTTCGCCAACTTCGACCGGGTCCGCCGGGAGATGGACGAGCTGTTCGGCGACGTCCTCGGTCGCTCCGGCCTCGTGGCGCGGGGCGGCGCCTTCGCGCCGGCGGTCGATGTGTCCTACCGCGACGATCCCCCGACGGCGGTGGTCCTGGCGGCGCTGCCCGGGATCGATCCCGCCCGGGTGTCGATCGAGGTCCAGGGCCGCCGCCTCGTCCTGGCCGGCGAGCGCACCGCAGCCCCCGCCACCGGGCGGATCTACCAGCAGCTCGAAATCGAGCGCGGCGCCTTCAAGCGCGTGGTCGAGCTGGGGGCCGACGTGCGGGGCGACGAGGCCCGTGCCGTCTACGAGGACGGGATGCTCCGGATCGAGCTGCCGCTCGCGCCACCCCAGCGCCCGCCGTCCCGGACCGTCCCGGTCGAGCTGCCGGGCACGGAGTAGCGCCGTGGCCGAGGATCCCAACGGCGGCCCGCCGCAGATCGAGGTCGTCCAGACGCTGCTGCCGTCGTCGCTGCCGGTCCTGCCGCTGCGCGAGACCGTCGCGTTCCCCGACCTCCTGACGCCGCTCGCGGTCGGGCAGGACCGCAGCGTCGCGCTCGTCAACGACGCGCTCGCGGGGGACCGGATGCTCGTGATGGTTGCCAGCCGCGATCCGGAGCTCGAGGCCCCCGGCCCGGACGAGCTCTACGACGTGGGCGTGGCGGGCACGATCGCCCGGATGATGAAGGTCCCCGACGGCTCCCTGCGGGTGCTCGTCCAAGGTGCGCAGCGCGTGCGCCTCACGAGCTGGGTGCGCGAGCAGCCCTATCTGGTGGCCGAGATCGCGGCGGCGCCCGACGTGGTCGAGGCATCGACGGAGCTGACGGCGCTGGCCCGCAACGTCCAGCAGACGTTCTCGAGGATCGTCGAGGAGGTCCCGTACCTCCCCGAGGAGCTCCAGCTCGCAGTCGCCAACATCGAGGACCCGGTGGCGCTGAGCGACCTCATCGCCGGGTCGCTGCGGATTCCCGTGGCCGAGAAGCAGGAGCTGCTGGAGGAGCTCGACGTGGCCAAGCGCCTGCGTCTGCTCTCCCGCATCCTCGCGCGCGAGCTCGAGGTCATCTCGCTCGGCACGAAGATCCAGACCCAGGTGCAGTCCGAGCTCGAGGCCGGCCAGCGCGAATACATGCTGCGCCAGCAGCTCAAGGCAATCCAGGAGGAGCTCGGCGAGGTTGACGAGCAGCAGGCCGAGGCCAACGAGCTGCGCGAGCAGGTGCTGGCCGCCGAGCTCCCCGAGGAGGTCCGGCGCCAGGCCGACCGCGAGCTCTCGCGCCTCGAGCGCCTGCCGCCGGCGGCCGCCGAGCACGGCGTGATCCGGACCTGGCTCGAGTGGATCGTCTCGCTCCCCTGGTCGGCGAGCACCGAGGACAACCTCGACCTCGCCCACGCCCGCAGGGTGCTCGATGAGGACCACTACGACATCGAGCAGGTCAAGGACCGCATCCTGGAGTTCCTCGCCGTGCGGAAGCTCAAGCCGGACGCGCGGGGCTCGATCCTGTGCTTCGTCGGCCCGCCCGGGGTGGGCAAGACGTCGCTCGGCCGCTCCATCGCCCGCGCCCTCGGGCGCACGTTCGAGCGCATCAGCGCCGGGGGCGTGCGCGACGAGGCCGAGATTCGCGGCCACCGGCGCACCTACATCGGCGCGATGCCCGGCACGATCATCCGGGCGCTGCGCGACGCCGGCTCGAACAACCCCCTGTTCATGATCGACGAGATCGACAAGCTCGGGGCCGACTACCGCGGTGACCCGGCCAGCGCGCTGCTCGAGGTCCTCGACCCCGAGCAGAACTCCACGTTCCGCGATCACTACCTCGACGTGCCCTTCGACCTCTCGCGGGTCATGTTCATCACGACCGCGAACACGCTGGACACGATTCCCGGCCCGCTGCGCGACCGCATGGAGGTGATCCCGCTCGCCGGCTACACGGAGGAGGAGAAGCTCCAGATCGCCAAGCGCTACCTCGTCCCGCGCCAGATCGAGCGCAACGGCCTCAAGCGCTCGCAGGTCCGGATCGGCGACCCGGCCCTGCGGACGATCATCGCCGACTACACGCGCGAGGCCGGCGTCCGCGGGCTGGAGCGCGAGATCGGCGCGGTGTGCCGCAAGCTCGCCCGGCGCGCGGCCGAGGGCGGGCTCAGGGGCCGGATCACCGTGACGGAAGCCCGGGCCCGCGAGGCACTCGGCAAGCCCCGGTTCCAGTCCGAGGCGCGGCGGCGCACCGCTCAGGCCGGCGTGGCCACCGGGCTGGCCTGGACGCCCGTCGGCGGCGACGTGCTGTTCGTCGAGGCCACGGCGATGCCCGGATCGGGACGCCTGACGATCACCGGCCAGCTCGGCGACGTGATGAAGGAGTCGGCGCAGGCTGCTCTCTCGTACGTGCGCGGCCATGCTCACGAGCTCGCGCCCGAGCTCTCCGACGGCTGGTTCGCCGACCACGACCTGCACATCCACGTCCCGGCCGGCGCGATCCCCAAGGACGGGCCGAGCGCCGGGGTCACGATGGCCACCGCGCTCGTGTCGCTCCTCACCGGCGTGCCGGTCCGCGATGACGTCGCGATGACCGGCGAGATCACGCTCACCGGCCAGGTGCTCGCGATCGGCGGGCTGAAGGAGAAGGCCCTGGCCGCCCAGCGCAACGGGGTGACCACGGTGATCGCCCCGGCCCGCAATCGCGCCGACGCCGACGAGATCCCCGAGCACCTCCGGGCCGACCTCGAGTTCGTCTTCGTGGAGGAGATCGGCGAGGTGCTCGGCGCGGCGCTCGAGGCGCCGCCGGGGCCGCCGGTCACGGCTCCGGCCCGGCGCCGGAAGGCCCGGGCGCGGCGCCCCGCAGCGCCCGCGGCCGCCGCGCGGCGCGCAGACGGCTAGACTGAGCGCCACTCCAGCAACCGGTTCGAGGGAGAGTCATGGCAGCACAAGAGCGAATCGCTCAGGCCGGCGAGGCCGCCCGGGCGCTCCGCAACCATCCTGCGGTCCAGCGCCTGATCCAGGACGCCGAGGTCCGCAACGAGATCCGCGATGCCGTCGAGCTCTCGCGGTCGGCCTACGGCCGCTTGAACAACGGCAAGCCGCCGACCAAGGCGCTGCTGGAGGACAAGAAGCTCCAGCGCGAGCTTCGCGATGCCGCCGAGCTGCTGCGCGATGCCGGCCTGGCGCTGCGCGAGGGCCCGAAGAAGCGCAAGCGCCGCTTCGGCCTCGGACGCCTGCTCCTCGTGGGCATCGTCGGCGCGATCGCCGCGCTGGCGCTCAGCGAGGGCCTGCGCAAGAAGCTGCTCGACGCGCTGTTCGGCGCCGAGGAGGAGTTCGACTACACCTCCACGACGACGCCGGTCGTGCCGACGCCCGAGCCGGCGTCCTCCACGACCTCCGCCTGACCACAGGCAACCGACGTGCCGCCCGAGGGCGCCCTGCGGGGCGCCCTCGCTGCGTTCCGGGCCGGCGGCTCCGGCTCAGATGACCGATCCCATGTCGCGGCACACGCGGATGACGGAATCAACCACTAGCATCGCCGCCATGGAGGCCGCCTCCAGCCGCCCGAAGGACCTCGCCGGGGACAAGGCCCAGCGGATCGTCGACGCGATGCGCGCGAGCGTGGCGCGGCGCGGCGCGGCCGGGTCGACGTTCGACCACGTCGCCCGGGAGGCGGGCGTCTCGCGGGGGCTGCTCCACTACTACTTCGGGACGAAGGAGCGGCTCCTGGTCGAGGTCGTCCGGCGCGACAGCGACCTCCGCATCGCCGCGCTGGACGCGGCGCTCGCCGGGGCCCACAGCGCCGAGGACTTCATCGAGGCGCTCGTGCGCAGCCTCGAGGATCTTCTCGACCACGATCCGGACGTCGTGAGCCTGTGGTTCGAGCTGTTCAATGCGGCCCGGCGCAACGAGGAGATCGCCGCGGAGGTCGCCGAGCTGTCGCGCCGCACGCGCGAGCGGGTCGCCGCTCAGCTCCAGGCCAAGCACGAGGAGGGCGTCATCGCGCTGCGGGACGAGCCCGAGGCCGTCGCCAGCGTCATCTTCTGCCTGGGCGACGGGCTCTCGATGCGGCTCCTGCTCGAGCCCGACCGCGACGCCCGGGCGACCCTGCGGGCCGCGATGACCGCGGGCCGGGCCCTGCTCACCTGATTCGAGGAAAGGACGCACCATGCCGGTCACGCTCCACCGCTGCCCCTTCACGTTCCTGCATACGGACCTCGACGCCTGCTGGAAGGTCCAGAAGGCGCTCGACGAGCAGGGAGTCGACTACGTCGTCGCCAAGGAGTGGGGCTTTCCCCGCGGCCGGCGCAAGGACCTGATCGCGGCCACCGGCCAGCAGTTCCTGCCGGCGATCGAGTTCGAGGACGGGACCTTCTACCGGGCCGAGTCGGCCGAGATGGCCGCGCGCATCAGCGCCGGCACGCTCGGCACAACCGCCTGAGCCGGCTGGGGCGCGGATCGCCGCCTACGCGAACAGCTTGCGGGCCCGCCACAGGCTGCCCGGGCGGCCCTTCGGCCGCAGGCGTCCGCGGAGCAGCAGCTGGCGCGGATCGGCTCGGCCCGCGGTGACGTCGACGAAGTCGTCGAGTGCCGTGACGACGGTGATGTCGGCGTCGGGGCGCCGCCCGGGCCCCACGTCGGTGGAACCGTTGTCGATGCGCAGGTGCCACGGCTCGGCGTCCGTGAACGCCCACTGGATCGTGAGCGGCCCGTCGGGGATCCCGGCCGGGTCCACGGCCCGCTTGATCGAGTCGAAGTAGGTCGCGAGCAGCTCGGGGCTGCGGTCGACCGGGCCGGACTCGCCCAGGTAGCGGCCGCGGAGCATCGACACGCCGCGCCGGGCCCGCTCGGCGTCGGACAGGTCGGTGGGGATCGGCACGCCGCCCGGAAGCTCCTCGGGCGGCAGCCCGGCCGCCCGCAGCTTCTGCTCCAGCGACGAGGCGCCGGAGGCGAACACCTCCTCGATCGTCGCCCCGAAGCACTCGACGTAGCGCTCGTCCCACCCGGGCGGGACGAATACGGCCGTGGCCCACGGGATCACCTCCCGGAGCAGTTCGGCGACGGCGAACTTGACGTCCGGGTCGGAGCGGTGCAGATCGGCGAGCAGCTTGACGCCGAACGCGATGTGGCGCTGCTCGTCCAGGGCCACGTTGCGCATCCCGGACCGGAAGCCCGGAAGCACGTCGCGGGCCACGAGGTAGTCCTCGATGAAGTGCTGGCCGGGCTGCGCGAGCGACGCCTCGATGACGAGGTGGTAGAGCGTGACCGCCGCGGCGAGCTGCGGCGCCGAGCGGTCCTTGCGCAGCTCGCCGGCCATGCGGTCGAGGCGCTCGAAGACCTTGCGGAACCCCCAGGTCAGCTCGGGCTCGGTGGCGGCGAGGGCGTCGGCCATGGTGGCGCCGGTGCGGACCACCTCCTGCATGAAGCGGCCGAAGAAGACGGCGTGCCGGGCCTCGTCGACCTGCTGGGTGGCGAGGAAGTACTTCTGCTCCTCGCGCGGCGCGGCGTCGATGTAGGGGGAGAGGTTGTCGGCGACCGCGTCCTCGCCGTGCAGGAACAGCGAGTAGTTCCACAGCGCGGCGCGCCGCTCGAGGTCGCTGAAGGTCCCGTGCCACTGGGCCCGGTCCTCGTCGAGGTCGATCCCGGTCGCCGACCAGTTGCCGTGCTCCCAGCGGGCGTACAGGTCGTCGTAGGAGACCTGGTCGGCCAGGATCTCGTCGGCAGCGGGGGCCATGGGTCCTCCTCGGGTCGGCGGCGGCGCGTCGCGCCGAGCGTAGCGGGGCCAGGCCGGACGGCGGCGGGCCTGTGCGCGACCGCACAGTCGCCGCGGTACCGTCCCTGCCGCATGGGCGCCCTCTACGACGCGACGATGGGCCGGGCGATGGCCGCCGGCTACGACCGCGTGCTCGCGGTCTCCGAGGCCGCTGGCCTGGCGGCCCGCCGGCACGACCTGCTCGCGCAAGCGCACGGCGCCACGATCGAGCTCGGCGCCGGCACGGGCCTGAACCTCGAGCACTACCCGCCGGACGTGACCGAACTGGTGCTCGTCGAGCCCAGCGAGCACATGGCGCGCAAGCTCGGGGCGCGGGTGGCGGCCAGCGGTCGCGACGCGCGGATCGTCCGGGCCGGGGCGGAGCGCCTCCCGTTCGAGGATGGCCGGTTCGACACCGCGGTCGCCACGCTCGTGCTCTGCACGGTGCCCGATCCAGATGCCGCCCTGGCCGAGGTCGCCAGGGTGCTGAAGCCCGGCGGCCGGCTGCTGTTTCTCGAGCACGTGCGCTCCGACGAGGAGAGCGTGGCCCGCTGGCAGGACCGGCTCGAGCGCCCGTGGGGCTTCCTCGCCGACGGGTGTCACCCGAACCGCGACACGCTCGCGGCCCTCGACCGATCGCCGCTGACGATCGCAGCCGTGCAGCGCGGACGCATGCCGAAGGCCTCGCCCATTCTCAAGCCGATGATCAGCGGGACCGCGGACGTGCCGGCATGACCGTCCGGCTCACCGCGGAAACCGGAGGCCACCCGGCGCTCCACGGCGCCAGCCTGCGCCCGTTCTGGCTCGACGCGCCCGACGCTCCCGAGCCGACTGCGCCGCTGCGGGGCGACACGGACGCTGACCTGCTCATTGTCGGCTCCGGGTTCACGGGCCTGTGGGCCGCGGTGCAGGCCAAGGAAGAGGACCCGGGCCGCGACGTCCTCGTGCTCGAGGCCGAGTCGGCTGCCTTCGGCGCCTCGGGGCGCAACGGCGGCTTTCTCGAAGCCTCGCTCACGCACGGGATCCTCAATGGCATCGAGCGCTTCCCGGACGAGCTCGACACCCTCGAGCGCCTCGCCGCCGAGAACCTCGACGGGCTGCTCGGCACGCTCGAGCGCCATGGCATCGACGCCCGCTACGAGGCGGCGGGCATGATCACGGTCGCCACTCAGCCTCACCAGCTCCAGCATCTCGCCGACACCGTCCGGCTCGAGCGCGAGCACGGCGGCGACGCCGAGCTGCTCGACGGCCCGGCCGTCCGGGCGCGGGTGAATTCGCCGACCTACCTCGGCGGCGCTTTTCAGCGCACGGGTGTCGGGACGGTGGACCCGGCGCACCTCGCCTGGGGCCTGCGCCGCGCGGCGGCCGAGCTCGGCGTGCGGTTCTGCGACCGCACGCGCGTCGACCGCCTGCGCGGCGAGGGCGACCGGGTGGCGGCGGCCACGCCCAACGGCACCGCCCGGGCCCGGCGCGTGCTGCTCGCCGGCGGCGGGTACTCGGCGCTCCTGGCGCCGATCCGGCGGCTGGTCGCGCCGGTCTTCGACTACGTGCTCGTGACCGAGCCGCTCAGCACTGAGCAGCGGGCGCAGATCGGCTGGGCGGGCCGGGAAGGGCTGGCCGACAGCGGCAACCAGTTCCACTACTACCGGCTCACGCCCGACGACCGGATCCTGTTCGGCGGCTTCGAGGCCGTCTACTACTTCGGCAACGACATCTCCCGGCGCCGCGACGCGAATCCCGAGGTGTTCGGCCTGCTCGCAGAGCACCTGTTCGAGACCTTCCCGCAGCTCGAGGGGCTCCGGGTCAGCCACGCCTGGGGCGGGGTCATCGACACCTGCAGCCGCTTCTGCGTCACGTTCGGGTCGGCGCACGGCGGCAAGACGGTCTACGCCGTCGGCTACACGGGCCTTGGGGTGGGCGCCACGCGGTTCGGTGCCCGGGCCGCGCTCGACCTCCTCGACGGTCGCGACACCGAGCGCACCCGCTTGCGGCTCGTGCGGACCCGGCCGCTGCCGTTCCCGCCCGAGCCCCTGCGCTGGCCCATCATCGAGGTCACGCGCCGCGCGCTGGCCACGGCCGATGCCCGGGACGGCCGGCGCGGCCCGTGGCTGAACCTGCTGGACCGCCTCGGCCTGGGCTTCGACAGCTGAAACCGGCGGGCCGGCCGGGTCAGCTCAGGATCGCCAGCGCGGCGAGCGCGACGAGCGCCCACACCCCGGCCACCACGGCCCCCGCGGCGACGACCGCGCCGACGCCCGCGCGGCGCACGAGCCGGCGACCGTCGAACCAGAGGTCCAGCGCGCGGTCGCGGTACTCGCCGGGCACGAGGGCCAGGCGCGCCTCGAGGGCGCGGCGCTCCCACCGGGTGAGCATCGCCCGCGCCTCGCGACGCGCCCGAATCCGGCGGCGCGGCAGGCGGCGCAGGCGGGCGCGCCAGTACTGGACCGCCTCGCGGGCGTCGCCGAGCGGGGGCGGCCCGAGCAGGTCTCGCAGAAGCGCGTCGTCTGGATCGGCGGGGCGCATCGGGCCGAGGGTAGCGCGTCGGCGGCCCGCTACGATCCGGCCGCGATGGCGGGGGGAACCGAAGCAGCGCCTGCGGCGGCAGCGCGTCCGGGGTGGTCGCGCCACCTGCGCGTCCGCGACCCCGACGGCGAGCAGCAGACGACGAACCTGGAGCTGTTCTTCGACCTGGTCTTCGTCTTTGCGATCACGCAGCTCTCGCACCACCTCCTGGGCGCCCTCACGTGGGCCGGGGCGGCGCAGACTGGCTTCCTGCTCCTCGTGGTCTGGTGGGCCTGGATCTACACGACCTGGATGACGAACTGGTTCGACCCGGACTCGGTCACCGTGCGCGTCGTGCTCATCGGCGTCATGGGCGCCTCGATGGTCATGGCGATCGCGATCCCGGACGCGTTTGGCGACCGGGCGATCCTCTTTGCGGGCGCCTACGTCGCGCTCCAAGTCGGGCGCAATCTCTTCAACGTCTGGGCGACCCGGCACGACGGCTCGAGCCTCGCCCGCACGTTCCAGCGCATCCTCGTCTGGAGCCTGGCCAGCGGGGCGCTCTGGATCGCGGGCGGCCTGGCCTCCGAGGACCTGCGGATCGGGCTGTGGATCGCCGCGCTGGCCATCGACTACGGCGGGCCGGCGCTGCTGTACTGGACGCCCGGACTCGGACGCTCGGCCTACGACGACTGGCAGATCGACGGGGCGCAGTTCGCCGAGCGCTTCCAGCTGTTCGTGATCATCTCGCTCGGGGAGACCATCGTGGTCACGGGCGCCACCGCCTCCGAGAAGGTGCTCGACGCCGGCGTGGTGGCCGCGATGCTCGTGGCGTTCCTCGGGACCGCTGCCCTGTGGTGGATCTACTTCGACTACGTGGCCGGGCTGTCCCAGCGCCACCTCTCGGAGACGCGCGACCGGGGCCGGCTCGCGCGCGACGGCTTCACCTACGGCCACATCCCCATCGTGGCCGGGATCATCGTCGCGGCGGTCGGCGACGAGGTCGTCATCGCGCACGCCACCGCCCACCTGCACGCGGCCGAGCTCGCCGCGGTGGCCGGTGGTCCGGCCCTCTACCTGCTCGGCCACGCCGCGTTCCGCTGGAGCATGGTCCGGTCGGTCGGCTGGTCGCGCCTCGTCGGTGCCGCGATCATCGCGGCGATCGGGGTCGCCGGCCTGGCGTTTCCGGCGCTCGCGGTCGCCAGCGCCATCGTCGTCGTCCTCGCCGTGCTCGCCGCGTGGCCGCGGATCCGGCGGCGCCGGGCGTCCGGGGCCCCGGCGGCGGGGTAGCATCGCGGGCGGTGCTCAGCCCGGCAGGCGCGCCGCGAACTCCCGGGCGAAGCGCCGCACCGCGTCGTAGTCGGTGTAGTCGACGTCGCGGCGGCGGTCGAGCTCCTCGGAGGAGAGGCCCTGGTCGCGGAGGATGAGCCGCATGACGATCCGGGTGAACGGGTCGTACTGGGTCCAGGCCAGGCGGCCGGCGAAGGCGGCGTGCTGGCGGGGATCCCACCCGGTCTCCTCGACGAAGGCTTCGTAGAGGCCGAGCACCTCGGTCTGGCCCTCCGAGCTCTCGTCCGCGGCGGCGAGGCTGACCTGGAAGAACGCCGACGGCAGGGCCTGCAGGCGGGCGAGGTTGCGCCGCACGAAGTCCACGACCTCGGCCTGGTGGTGCTCGCGATGGACCGAGGCGCCGACGATCACGCCGTCGGCGTCCCCGGGCACGTCGGGCGGCGGGTCGCCGGCGCGCAGCGCCGTCGTCTCGTGGCCCGCCTCGGCCAGGGCTTCCGCGATGGTCTCGGCGATCGCCGCCGTGTGCCCCTCGGTGGTGCCGTAGACGATCAGGACGCGGGCCATGCCGGGGAGGCTACGCCGCGCCGAGCTTCGGCGAGCTCCAGGGCGCGGCCAGCCGGCGAGCCAGGACGCCGGGCAGCTCGTCGATCGCCACCCGCTCCTGGGCGAGCGAGTCGCGGTCGCGCAGCGTCACGGTGCGATCCTCGAGCGTCTGGTGGTCGACCGTGATGCCCCAGGGCGTGCCGATCTCGTCCTGGCGGCGGTAGCGCTTGCCGATCGAGCCGCCCTCGTCGTACTCGACGGCAAGGATCGGACGCAGCGCCGCGACGATCTCCCGCGCGACCTCGGGCTGGCCGTCCTTGCGGACGAGCGGGAGCACCGCGGCCTTGACCGGGGCCAGGCGCGGATGCAGGCGCAGGACCGTGCGCTGCTCGCCGGCGACCTCCTCCTCGTCGTAGGCGTCGACGAGGAAGGCCAGGGCGGCGCGGTCGGCGCCGGCAGCGGGCTCGATCACGTGCGGGACGTAGCGCTCGCCGGTCGCCTGGTCGAAGTACTCGAGCTTCTCGCCGGAGTGCTCGGCATGGGCCTTGAGGTCGAAGTCGCCGCGGTTGGCGACGCCCTCGAGCTCGGACCAGCCGATCGGGAACCGGTACTCGATGTCGCTCGTGCCGCTGGAGTAGTGCGACAGCTCGTCGGCCTCGTGGGCGCGCAGGACGAGGTGGTCGGGCCGGATGCCGAGCTCGACGTACCAGTCGTACCGGGCCTGCTGCCAGTAGTCGAACCACTGCTGGGCCTCGCCCGGCGGCACGAAGAACTCCATCTCCATCTGCTCGAACTCACGGGTCCGGAAGACGAAGTTCCCCGGCGTGATCTCGTTCCGGAAGGACTTGCCGACTTGGGCGATCCCGAACGGCGGCTTCTTCCGGGCGAAGGACAGGACGTTCTTGAAGTTGATGAAGATCCCCTGGGCGGTCTCCGGGCGCAGGTAGGCGACCGACGCGGACTCCTTCACCGGGCCGACGTGGGTCTCGAACATGAGGTTGAAGTCGCGGGCGTCGGTCAGGTCGCAGTCGGGGCCCTCGCCGGGCGGCTTTGACGGCTTGCGCGGGCACTGCAGGTCGCCGAGATGGTCGGCCCGGAAGCGCTGCGTGCACGTGCGGCAGTCGACGAGCGGGTCGGTGAAGCCGGCGAGGTGCCCGCTGGCCTCCCAGACCTTGGGGTGCTGGAGGATGGCGGAGTCCAGCGCGACGATGTCGTCGCGGTCCTGGACCATCGCGCGCCACCACTCGCCCTTGACGTTCTGCTTGAGGAGCACGCCGTAGTGCCCGTAGTCGTACGTCGAGCCGAGCCCCCCGTAGATCTCCGAGGAGGGGAACACGAAGCCGCGGCGCTTGCAGAGCGCCACGATCTTGTCCATGGTCACGACGTCGTCGGGCATCGGGCGGCGGATGGTAGTCGTCCGGGCTGGGAAGGCGCCCGCGGCCCGGGGCCGTATCCTTCGCCGCCGTGCCGATCTACGAGTACAAGTGCGCCAAGGGCCACATCTTCGAGGCCATGCAATCGATGAGCGACGACACGCTCACGGAATGCGAGGTCTGCGGGGCGCCGGTGCAGCGCGTGTTCCACCCGGTGGCCATCCACTTCAAGGGCAAGGGCTTCCACAACACCGACTACGGCACGCGCAAGCGCAACCGCGAGCTCAAGGAGTCCGCCGAGAAGGGCGCCGACACGCACGACGCCAAGGCGAAGGACAAGAGCAAGGGCAAGGGCACGGAGTCCTCAGGAGGCTCATCCTCGTCGTCGGGCTCGTCCTCGTCCTCGGGCTCCTCCGGCTCCGGATCGTCGTCCTCGGGCTCCTCGTCGTCGGACTGACGTGACGCCGCGCCAGGCGGGGATGCTCGCCGGCCTGGCGCTGCTGTGGGGAAGCTCCTACCCGCTCATCAAGTACGCGCTGGAGAGCTTCTCGCCCGGCGAGATCGTCTTCCTGCGGGGCCTGCTCGGCACGGCGACGCTCGTGCTGTTCGTGCGGGGCGGCGGGCCGCAGACGCGCGCGGCGGTGCGGGCGATCGCGGCACGGCCTCGGCGGGCACTGGCGTTTGGCACGGTGGCGATCGCGCTGCCGTTCCTGCTCATCAGCTACGGCGAGCTCGCGGTGCCCGCCGGCCTCACGGCGATCCTCGTCGCGCCGGCGCCGATCTTCGCGATCGTGCTCGGGCGCGCGTTCGAGCCCGGGACGCCCGTCCTCCCGGCGCAGGTGGCGGGCGTCGCGCTCGGCTTCCTCGGCGTGGCCCTGGTGGTCGGCGTCGAGTCGATCTCGACGGTCGGAGAGTTCCTCGGGGGCCTCGGGATGGTCGGGGCAGCCGCGTGCTACGCAGCCTCCGGATTCGTCGTCCGCCGCTGGTACCCGGGCGTCCCGTCGCCGGCCACGTCGCTGGCCGCCGTGGCCGTGACGACGGCGCTCACGCTGCCGCTCGGCGTGGCGACGGCGAACTGGACGGCCCCGACGGCCGAGGCGCTCGCCGCGATCGCCGTGCTCGGCGCCGGCGGCACGGCCCTCGCCTTCGTGATCATGTTCCGCCTCTACGCCGAGGTCGGCCCGCAGAAGGCCACGCTCGTCGGATACCTGATCCCGCCGGTCTCGCTGGCCTGGGGCATCATCGCCCTCGGCGAAGACCTGACCGTCGCGGCCGGCGCCGGCCTCGTCCTCATCCTTGGCGGCGTCGCGCTGGCCGCGTCGCGGCGCAGCGCCCACACCGGGCCGGAGGAGGCGCTGGCGCTCGATGCCGGCGCCGAGCCTCCTGCGGACAGCTAGCCGTCGAGGAAGCGCTGCACTTCCTGCTTCTTGACGTCGTCGCTGACGGTGAGGCCGGCGCCGCCGTCGGGCAGGGTGACGAAGCCCGTGGGCTTGAGCACGCGCGGCTGGGGCGTTCCGCCGATCACCTGGGAGGCCATGAGCCCCATCAGCGTCGGGCCGCCCATGTCGCTGCGGATGGTCTGCGGTGCGGTCCACGCCACCCAGGGGAGGTGGAAGAACGTCCGGGGCGTCAGGAGCGCCGACTTCACCCCGCTGAGGATCTGCTGCTGGCGCTTGGCGCGGGTCAGGTCGTCCTCGGCCGGGTTGCACTCGTTGGTGCGGGTCCGGGCCAGTGCGAGGGCCTGCGTGCCGTTGAGCGTGTGGGTGCCGGGCTTGAGGATGAGGGTGGTCCCGCCGTTCTTCTTTCCGCCGTTGATGTTCGAGACCACGCAGCCCGTCGTGACGTCCACTCCGCCGAGGGCGTCGATGAACTCCGGGAACTTCGTGAAGTTCACCTCGACGAGGTGGTTGATCTCGATGCCGAGGAACCGCTTGATGGTCGTGACCGTGAGTGCGGCCCCGCCGATGGCGTAGGCCGCGTTGATCTTGTCCGGCCCGTGCCCCGGAATGTCGACCACCGTGTCGCGGGGAATCGACAGGCGCGCCGCCGCGCCGCCGCCCGTGCGGATGAGCATGATCGTGTCCGACCGGCTGGGGCCGCCGGGGTTGGCGCCGCCCTCCTTCGACCCCTTCGGGCGGGCGTCGGAGCCGAGGACGAGGATCGTGTTTGCGCTGAACGGCATCGGGCCCGCGCCGTCGAGCGTCCGCTGGGCGGCGTCGCTGACCTGCTCCTGCTCGAACTGGGCGCTGACGAGGAACAGGACGAGGGAGAGGAGCAGCCAGCCCGCCACGGCGGCCAGGACGGCGAGCACCACCCGCTTCGGCGTGATCCGGCTGCGCGCCGTGCGCGCATCGGCCGCCCGTGCCTCGGCCCGCAGGTTCCGCAGCCCGCCGTCGCGGGACGGCGACGTCCGGCGGTCCAGGAACGAGAGGGCGCGCGGCCGGGACCGGTAGACCGTGTACTTGGGCCGGTCGCCGGGCGGCTCGCCGCGCTGGCGCGGGGGACGGGGGGGTCGCGGATCGCTCATGGGGCCGGTGTATCGTGGCCCACATGCCCGACGGGTGCGTCATCGGCGTGGATCTCGGGGGCACGAAGCTCCTGGCTGGCGCACTCGATCCGGACCTCGGCGTCCGCCACCGCGCCCACCGGGTCGTCGCGGATCTGGGCCGGGCGGAGCTGCTGGACGCAATCGTCGATGCCGTCGAGGAGCTGCGGGCGGCCGAGGACGTGCCCTTGCGGGCGGCGGCGATCGGCGTTCCGGGCCTCATCGACCGGCGGACCGGCGCCGTCGTCGAGAGCAACCACCTGCCGCTGGCCGGCGTCGACGTGGCCGGGGCGCTCGCCGAGCGGCTCGGCCTCCCGGTGGCCGTGGACAACGACGGCAACCTCACCGCGCTGGCCGAGCTGCGCTTCGGCGCCGCCCGCGACGCCCGCGACGCCGTGGTGCTCGCGATCGGCACCGGCATCGCCGGCGGGCTGATCTTCGGCGGCGAGGTGTACCGGGGCGCGTTCGGCGGGGCTGGCGAGCTTGGCCACGTCGTGATCGACGCCGGCGGGCGGGTGTGCCCGGGCGCCTGCCCGGGCCGGGGCTGCCTGGAGGCCTACGTCTCAGGGCCGGCGCTCGGCCTCGAGGGCGCGCGCCTGGCCGGGAAGCATCCGGCCTCGGCGCTCGCGCGGGCGGCCGGAGACGGGCGCGAGATCACCGGCGCCCTCGTGACCGAGCTTGCGGCCGACGGCGATGCCGCCGCCGTCGATGCCGTGGCAGCGATCGGCCGCTGGCTGGGCTTCGGGCTCATCTCGCTCATCAACCTGCTCAACCCGGAGGTGATCGTCGTCGGCGGCGGGGTGATCGCGGCGGGCGACCTGCTCCTCGACCCGGCCCGGGCCGTCGTGGCCGCCCACGGGCTCCCGTTCGCGCGCGGCGAGGCGCGGATCGTCCGGGCCCACTTCGGCGCCGAGGCCGGGATGGTCGGCGCGGGAGCGCTCGCGCTGGACCGGGCCGCCGCCGCCGGAACATGACGGGGCCGGCCGGCCGGCTCATCGTCTGCCCGACCCCGATCGGCAACCTCGAGGACGTCACGCTGCGGGTGCTCGCGGCGTTGCGCGAGGCCGACGTGGTCGCCTGCGAGGACACGCGCCGCACACGGATCCTGCTGGACCGCTACGGCGTCAAGGCGCCGCTCGTCTCCTACCACGAGCACAACGAGCGGCAGCGGTCCGGCGAGCTCGTCGCGCGCATGCAGGCCGGAGAGGTGGTGGCGCTGGTCTCGGACGCGGGCATGCCCCTCGTGTCTGACCCGGGCTACGTCCTCGTGACCGCATGCGTGGCGGCCGGGCTGGCCGTCGACGTGCTCCCGGGCCCGTCGGCGGCGATCGCGGCGCTCGTGGCGTCCGCGCTGCCGGCGGACCGCTGGCGGTTCGCGGGCTTCCTGCCGCGGCGCCGCGGTGAGCTCGAAGCGGCGTTTGCCTCGGCGGAGACGCTCGTGGCGTTCGAGTCGCCGCGGCGGCTGGCGGCGTCGCTGGAGGTGCTCGCCGCCATCGACCCCGAGCGGCCGGTGTCGGTCTGCCGGGAGCTCACCAAGCTCCACGAGGAGGTCGTCCGCGGCACCGCCGCCGAGGTCGCCCGGCGGTTCGCCGACGAGGCGCCGCGCGGAGAGATCGTCGTCGTGGTCGGCGGCGCACCCGAGGGCGCGGCCGAGCTGGATCGGGCTGCCGCGGCGGTTCGGGCGCTCGTCGCCGCGGGTGCCAAGCCGCGCGCGGCGGCCAAGGTGGTCGCGGGCCTCACCGGCGTGCCAGCCAACGCGCTCTATGCGAGCGCGTCGGCTGGCGGATGACGCCGGCCCTGCCGCTACGAAACCTGGAAGTTCGCGTACTGGCCGGCCTTGTAGTGGCCGGGCAGGTTGCAGATCAGGGCGTAGTGGCCCGCGCTGAGCTTGAGCTTCAGCGTGGCGTTCTTCCCGGGCTGGATGCCCCCGACCTCGCCGACGGCTCCGGCCTCGTCGGCCTCGTTGCCCTTCAGGAGGTCGCCAGCCGGCTTCGGCGTCTTGATGACGACGAACTCGTGCTTGACCTTGCCCTGGTTTGAGATCTTGAAGGTGACTTCGCCGGACTTGGCCTTCGCGGGCGCCGGCTTGAGCGTGAACTCCTTCAGCACGACGCCGACGGCGTTGCCGTTCGCGGGCGGCGTGGTGGTCGTCTGAGCGGCCGTGGTCGTCGGCGCGGCGGTCGTGTCCGACGACGAGCTGCTCGATCCGCAGGCGGCGGCGGTGAGCGCGAGGCCCGCGGTGGCGACCGCCAGCGCAGGGAGGCGCAGGGCGGAAACGGTCATTGGAGGTCCTTTCGAGCGGGGGAGGGTGCGCCGTGCGGGCGCATGTCGGCCACCCTATGCCCGAGCGGACCGCGGTCCATCAGTTGCGATCACGGAGTCCCGTTCGGGAGAGTGCGGAGCCTTGGTCCGCAGTCCGCCGCACGGACCCCGAGTGTGCCGGGCTGGGCGCCAGCCGGCGGGACTCTGCGCAGGGTTCGTGCCAACACGCCCGCGGCGCCTCGGAGGCCCAGGCGGCCGGGCGTACGGTCAGCGGGTGCCCCGCCTGCTCGCCCCGTTCGGGTTCGCCCTGCTCCTCGCGCTGCCGGCGCCGCCGGCCGCGGCCGCGCCGTGGCCGTGGCCGGTGCGCGGGCGCGTCCTGGGCGCGTTCCGCGCCGGCCCCGATCCGTTCGCGGCCGGCCAGCACCGGGGCATCGACATCGCCGCGCCCCTCGGCACCCCGGTTGGCGCCGCCTGCGCCGGCACGGTGCGGTTCGCCGGCCCGGCGGGGCGCTCGGGCCTGACGGTGACCGTGCAGTGCGGCGCCCTCACGGCGACCTACCTCCATCTCGGCGCGACCGCCGTCGGCCGCGGCGACCGCCTGGCTGCGGGCGCGCCGATCGGGACGGTCGGCCGCTCCGGCACGCCCAGGCATCGGACGGCGCACCTTCATTTCGGCGTGCGCCGGACCGGCCGGCGCTGGAGCTACGTCGATCCCCTCACGCTGCTGGGCAGCCCGAACGGCAGGCGGGAGCGTCCGCTGCTGGGACGGCCCGGGCGCCGGCCCGGCGTGGCGCCGCCGCTCGGGCCGGCGCCGGGGGCAGCGGCCCGCCGTGCCGCTCCCGCCCGCCCGCCCGCCCGCCAGGCTCCGGCTGCCGCCTGGGCGCGAGCAGCCCGCGGTCCGGACGTGCCGCCGCTGGCCTGGGCCGGGGCGGCGCTGGCCGCGCTGGCCGCGCGCGGGACCTGGCGGCTGGCCCGGCGCCGCTCCGGGTTCGGCGGCGCTCGGCCGGCGCCGCGGGCCTCCCAGCCCGGCCGGCCGGCCTGACGCATCATCTCGTGGAGCATCAGCCAACGTTCACCGGGTTGGACGGGCGCTCGGCGCGCCTGGCGGCGGCCATGATCTCGGCTGTGCCACCAGCACACCCGGCTATCACGGCCTGGCCAGCCCCGCCGAGCGCCGACCCGGCAACCCTTGCCTGGCACTCCACTAGCCTTGGCGGCCGTGGCCTTCTACGTCACCACGCCGATCTTCTACGTCAACGCGGCCCCGCACTTGGGCCACGCGTACTCGACGATCGCCGCCGACGTGCTCGCCCGCCACCACCGCCAGCGCGGGGAGGAGGTCTTCTTCCTCACCGGGACCGACGAGCATGGCGAGCCGGTGGCCCAGGCCGCCGAGCGCGAGGGCGTGACGCCCGCGGAGCTCGCCGAGCGCAACGCGAAGCGCTTCCAGGACCTCATGCCGCTGCTCGGCGCCTCCAACGACTTCTTCATCCGCACGTCGGATCCCCACCACGTCGAGCGGGTCCAGGAGGTCCTCCAGCGGGTCATGGACAACGGCCACGTGTACGCCGGCACCTACGAGGGCTGGTACTGCCCGCGCTGCGCCGACTTCAAGACCGACTCGGAGATCGGCCCGGACGACACCTGCCTGATCCACAAGACGCCGCTGGACCGCGAGCGCGAGGACAACTGGTTCTTTCGCCTCTCGTCATTCCAGCAGCCGCTCGAGGCGCTGTTCGACTCCCAGCCCGACTTCGTGGTGCCGTCCACCCGGTTCAACGAGGCC
Source organism: Solirubrobacteraceae bacterium (assembly GCA_046330225.1). Taxonomy (GTDB): domain Bacteria; phylum Actinomycetota; class Thermoleophilia; order Solirubrobacterales; family Solirubrobacteraceae; genus CANJIV01. The sequence continues at coordinate 83,774 of JAXLTD010000001.1, forward strand.
CGCTCCTTTCTTGCGCAGGGGCTCCAGGACATCTCGCTCACCCGGGCGCGCATCACCTGGGGCATCCCGGTCCCGTGGGACCAGGATCAGGTGTTCTACGTCTGGTTCGACGCGCTGCTGAACTACTACACCGCGCTCTCCTTCGCGCGGCCCGGGCACGATCTCACGGACACCTTCTGGCCGGCGACCTACCACCTCATCGGCAAGGACATCCTGAAGTTCCACACGATTTTCTGGCCCGCGATGCTCATGGCCGCCGGCCTCCCGCTGCCCGAGCACGTCTTCGTGCACGGCTTCCTGCTCATGGACGGCGAGAAGATGTCCAAGTCGCTCGGCAACGTGCTCGACCCGTTCGCGGTCATGGAGCGCTACGGCTCCGACGCGCTGCGCTACTACTGCTGCCGGGAGGTCTCGTTCGGCCAGGACGGCTCGGTGTCGACGGCGGGGTTCGAGGCGCGCTACGAGTCCGAGCTCGCCAACGACTACGGCAACCTGGCCAGCCGGACCCTGGCCATGATCGAGCGTTACCGGGGCGGCGTGGTCCCCGCTGCCGAGCCAGATCCGGTGCTCAGCCCCGATTTCGCCGGGCTGCCGGCGCGCGTCTGCGAGCTGCTCGACCGGGCGGAGCTGACCGCCGCGCTCGAGGAGATCTGGGTGCGCGTCCGGCGGCTGAACCGCTACGTGGAGGAACGCGCCCCGTGGCAGCAGGCCAAGGACGAGTCCGCCGCCGGCGAGCTCGACGTCACGCTCGCCAGCCTCGCCGAGGGCCTGCGGGCAGTGACCGTGCTCCTGCACCCGTATCTCCCCGCCACGTCGGAGCGCCTGCTGGCCGCGCTCGGCCGCCCGTCCCTGGACCTCGGCGACGCCGAGCTCGGCACGACGGCGGCGGGCGCCACGGTGGCCTCGCCCGGCCCGCTCTTTCCCAAGCGCTGAGCGCGAGGCGCCGCCGGTGATCGACAGCCACAGCCACCTGCACCGCTGCCCGCGGCCCGCCGCCGAGCTCGTCGCCGAGGCCGCGAGTGCCGGCGTGCACCGGATCCTCACCGTCGGCCTCGACGGCGCCGACTGCCGCACCGCGCTCGCGGTGGCCGCCGACTTCCCGCAGGTCTTCGCGGCCGTCGGCCGGCACCCGAACAGCGCCACCGGCTTCGACGACGCGGACCTTGCCGAGCTGCGGGCCCTGGCCGCGCACGAGCAGTGCGTCGCGATCGGCGAGACCGGCCTGGACTACTACCGCGCCGGCGCCACGCCCGAGGACCAGGCCCGGGCGTTTCGGGCCCACATCACTTTGGCCCGGGAGACGGCCAAGCCGCTGATCATCCACACGCGGGAGGCCGCAGCCGACACGCTCGCGCTGCTCGAGCGCGAGGCGGCCGGGATCGAGGTGATCCTGCACTGCTTCTCGATGCCGGAGGAGATCGACCGCTGCATCGCCCACGGCTGGCTGATCTCGTTCGCCGGCAACGTGACCTACCCGGCCTCCGATGGGCTGCGCGCGGCCGCGGCTCGCGTGCCGCTGGACCGCCTGCTCGTCGAGACCGACGCGCCGTACCTCGCGCCGGTGCCCCGGCGCGGCGAGCGCAACGAGCCGGCCTGGGTGGTCCACACGGCGGCTGCGGTCGCCGCGGCCCGGGGGATGGAGCCCGGCGACCTCGAGGCCGCCGTCGACCGCAACGCGGCCGAGGTGTTCGGATGGTGAGCGCCGGGCGCGCGGCCCAGCCCAGCGTGCGCCGGCTGCGCGAGTTCGGCATCCGGCCCAACCGCGAGCTCGGGCAGAACTTCCTGGTGGACTCGAACCTGCTCGAGGTGATCGGCCGCGCTGCCCGGCTCGAGCCGGGCGACATCGTGCTGGAGATCGGCGGCGGCCTGGGCGTGCTGTCCGAATACCTCGCCGCCCGGGTCGCCCGCGTGCACGTCATCGAGGTCGATCGCGGCCTCGAGGCTCCGCTGCGCGACGCGCTCGACCCGCACGCGAACGCCACGCTCGTGTTCGCCGACGCCCTGCGCCTCGACTTCGGCACGCTGCACCCGGCCCCGGACAAGGTGGTCGCGAACCTCCCGTACGGGATCGCGGCCTCGGCGATCCTGCGCACGATCGAGCAGCTCCCGGGCGCCCGCCGCTGGGTGGCGATGGTGCAGCGGGAGGTGGGCGAGCGCCTTGCCGCACCGCCGGGCAGCGGCGCCTACGGCATCCCCTCGGTGCTCGCGCAGGCTGCCTGCGACGTGCGCGTCGTGCGCGCGGTGTCGCGGTCGGTGTTCTTCCCGGTGCCGCGGGTGGACTCCGTGCTCGTCGAGCTCGAGCGCCGCGGCCCCGCCGCCGCGCCGGGGACGCGCGCGCTCGTGAACGCCGCCTTCGCCCACCGCCGCAAGGCCCTGGCCCGGTCGCTGTCCCTGGCTCCGGGCGCCCCTGCGGGCGTGCGCGAGGCCGCGCGCGCCGCCCTGGCGGACCTCGGGCTTCCCGAGGACGTGCGGGCCGAGCGGCTCGCTCCCGGGCAGTTCGCCGGCTTGGCAGCGCGGCTCGCCTGGCCAGCGCCGCAGGAGGCGGCGCCGGCGTGACGGCAGGCGGCCCGGTGCTGCGCGACACGGCGCCCGGCAAGGTCAACCTGTGCCTCGTCCTCGGGGACACGCGGGCGGACGGGCTCCACGCCCTCGTCTCGCTCGTCCAGTCCCTGACGCTGGCCGACGAGGTGACGCTCGAGCCGTCCGGCGGGTCCCGCGACGAGGTCGTCTGCCCCGGCGTGCCGGGCCCCAACCTCGCAGCGGATGCCCTCGCCGCCTACCGGGCCGCGTCCGGCTGGGACGGGCCGGGCCAGCGGCTCACCATCACCAAGCGGGTGCCGGTCGCCGCTGGGATGGGCGGCGGGTCCAGCGATGCGGCGGCCGCCCTGCGGCTCGCGGCCCGCGCCGCTGGGCAGCCGGGCGATCCCCGCCTCGCGGCGCTCGCGCCGGGCCTTGGGTCCGATGTCCCGGCGCTGCTCACGCCCGGGCTCTGCCTCGTCAGCGGGGCGGGCGAGGAGGTCCGTCCGCTCGCGCCGCTCGCCTCCTTCCGCGCCCTGGTGCTCCCGTCGCGGGCGCGCCTGTCCACCCCCGACGTGTTCCGTGAGGCCGACCGCCTCGGGCTCGCCCGGCCCCCGGAGGAGCTGGCGCGCCGCGCTGCGGCGCTGGCGGCGGCCGCGCAGCCGGGCGCCCCGCTTCCGCTCGGGCTGCTCGCGAACGACCTCGAGCCGGCGGCGCGGTCCCTGTGCCCGTCCATCGATGACGCGCTCGCGGCCGCCCGCGAGGCCGGCGCCGCCGCGGCGCTCGTCAGCGGGTCGGGCCCGACGGTCGTCGGCCTCTTCCCGGGCGCCGCGCCCGGGCTCGAGGCCGCGGCATCGGCGCTGGCCGGGCGCTTCCCGGGCGCCTGCGTGGCCGATCCCGTCGCGGTTTCGGGCCCGTGAAGCCGCTCTGGCTCGGGATCGCCGCGGTCCTCGCCGCCCTCACGGCGTGGCGCTGGCGGCGCCTCTCTCGCGAACAGCGCGCCATCGGCCTCGGGCTGGCCGCGGCGGCGGCGGCCTACGGCAGCGGGCTGATCGTGATCCCCGACCTGAAGGGGCTCATCGAGGACATCGGCCGGTCGCTGGGGCCGTGGACGTACCTGCTCGTCGGCGGGCTCGCCTTCCTGGAGACCGGAGCCTTCGTCGGTCTCGTCGCTCCGGGGGAGACCGCGATCCTCGTCGGCGGCGTCGTGGCCGGCCAGGGCGAGATCGACGTGGTCGTGCTCATCGGGATCGTCTGGATCTGCGCGGTCGCGGGCGACGTCACGAGCTACCTGCTCGGGCGGCGCCTCGGCCGGCAGTTCCTCGTCCGGCACGGCGCCCGGGTGAAGATCACCGAGCCGCGGCTCGAGCAGGTCGAGCGGTTCTTCGCCCGCCACGGAGGCCCGACCATCCTCATCGGACGGTTCGTCGGCCTCGTTCGCGCGCTCGCGCCGTTCATCGCCGGCGCGTCGAAGATGCCGTTCCGGCGCTTCCTCCCGTACGACATCATCGGCGCCGGGCTGTGGGGGACGACCTTCGTGCTGCTCGGCTACGTGTTCTGGCGCAGCTTCGACCAGGTTGCGGCTTTCGCGAGCCAGGGGGCCTTCGCGCTGGCGACGGTGATCGTGGTCGTGGCCGGCGCCATCGCCGCCTACCGGTTCCTGCGGGTCGAGGCGAACCGCGCGGCCCTCGAGGAGTGGCTGGCCGGCCATGAGCGCACCCCCGGACTCGGCAGCGCGATCCGGCTCGGCCGCCGCGCCTGGGTTCGCGGCCTCGTGCCGCTCTGGCGGCGGGCCGAGCCGGCGCTGCGCTTTGCCTGGAACCGCCTCACGCCCGGCGAACTCGGGCTCGAGCTGACGACCCTGCTCGCGGTCGCCCTCGTCGGGTGGTTCCTGTTCGGGGGCATCGCGTCGCTGCTCGACACGGGCAAGCTGTTCGGGCCGGACGGCGATGCCCTGGGCACCGCGCGCGACCTGCGCGACGCCGCCGCCGTCGGCGCCGTGAAGGTCGTCACGTTCTTCGGCGCGACGGCGGTGGCCGGCGCCGGCCTGCTGGCCGCGGCGGTCTTCCTGGCCCGCAAGGGCCGGGCCGCCGAGGCGGCCACGCTGATCGCGGGAGGCCTGCTGACCTTCGCCGCCGTCCAGATCACGAAGGCGGCCGAGGGCCGCCTGCGCCCGCCGACGATGATCGTCGAGGCGGCCGGCTCGAGCTTCCCGTCCGGCCATGCGGCCTACTCGGTCGCCTACGTGGCTGCGGCCGTCGCGACTGCGCCGCTGCTGCGCGGGTTCGTGAGCCGCACGGTGCTCGTGAGCGTGGCGGTCGCCCTGTCCGCTGCCATCGGCCTCTCCCGCGTCTACCTCCAGGTCCACTACCTCTCGGACGTGGTGGCCGGCTGGGCGCTGGGCGCCGCCGTCTTCGCGACGTGCGGGATGGCGGCTCTCGTCGTCACCCATCTCCGCAACAATGGGGGCGCGCCGGCGCCGGTCCCGCCGGACGCCCCGCCGCCATGACGAACGAACAGATCGCCTACCTCGTTGCCGGATGCGCTGCCGTGCTCGGGCTCGCGGCCTTCATCGGCCTGATCCTCGTGCCCGCGTGGAAGGCGTACGACCGATTCTGGCCCCGAGTGGGGGCCACGCTGCTGTCGCTCTACGTGCTCGCGACGTTCGTCGGCGCTGGCATCGCGCTCGGCGCCCTGGTCATCTACGAGTACGACCGGCTGTAGCGCCGGCCCCGGGTTTCGGGGCAGCTGCTGAGCGTTCCGGGGAGCGGCCGCGCCGCGCCCGCGGGTGCGCTGGCGGGGCCTGCCGCCTACACTGAAGTCCAGATGTCCTCCGCGTCGGCCCGGCGCCCCACCGCCCTCGCGCCACCTGAGGATGCGCCGGCCGGATCAGACCTTGGCGCGCTCGATGCGGTCTCCGCGGCAGTGGAGTCGGGCGCCGGCCTGCCCGAGATCGTCCGGGCCCTCGCGCGGGCGCTGGACGCCAGTGCGGCGCTGATCGACAGCGCCGGGACGGTCGTGGCGGTCTCAGCCCGGTCGCCGGCCGACGAGCGCGCGCTGCTCGAGACCGACGCCGGCGTCGAGGTCGTTGAACTGCGGGTCGCCGAGGAGCCGGTCGGGCGGCTGCGCCTGCGCCTGCGCGGCGCCGCGCCCTCCCCGACGCTCCTGGGCCTGCTGCGGGCGCTCATCGCCTCCGAGGTCGGGCGCCAGCAGGCGCCGGCCGCGGCGTCGCGGGAGGCCGCCGCGGGCCTCCTCGCCGCCGTGCTCACCCGGACGCTGCGCGACGCGGACGAGATCGTCGCGGCGGGCGCCGAGGTGGGGATCCCGCTGGAGGCCGGCGGCACGGTCCTCGTCGTCCGCGCCCATCCCCACGTCGCCACCGACGATGACTGGCGCCCGCGGGTCCTGGCGGCCTGCGAACGAGCGGCCCGGGCGACGGTGGCCGCGTCGATCGCCGGTCCGGGGGCGGGCCCGAACACCGCCGGCGGGGAGGTCGTGATCCTCGTGCCCGACGCGGACGAGCGGACCGGCCAGCGCGTGGCTGCCGGCGTGGTGCGAGAGCTCGAAGCGGCGCTTCCGGGTTTCACGTTCGCGGTCGGGCGCAGCCGCGGAGCCGAGGGCCCGCAGGACCTGCACCGCGCCGGCAGCGAGGCGCTGCTCGCCGCCAACGTGGCCGACGCCGATGGCGGCCCGGCAGCACTGGCGTTCGAGGAGACCGGGGCCTACCGGCTGCTGCTTCCGGCGATGAGCGAGCACCCGGAGGAGCTGGAGCGCTTCTTCGCCGAGACGCTCGAGCCGCTCATCGCCTACGACGAGCAGTACGAGACCGACCTCGTCCAGACCCTCGAGACCTTCCTCGAGTGCGACGGCAACGTGGCCCAGACGGCCCAGCGGCTCTACACGCACCGCCACACCGTGCGCTACCGCCTCGAGCGCGTCCGGGACCTGAGCGGCCTGGACGTCGGCTCCTCGGACGGGCGGGAGAAGCTGTCGCTCGGCCTGAAGTCGATGCGCGTGCTCGGGATCGCGGCGCCGCGCGGCCCGGCGACCGAAACCGGCGCCGAAGGGGGCCGGGTGCCGCGACCCGGGGGCCGCTCGGCCCCATGACGCGCGGGCCCGGCGACTCCGCGGGGGACCTCGCGGTCCTCGCGCCGGACGGCGCCCGCGTGCCCCTGTCCGCCTTCGCCGGCGAGGCGACGACGCTGATCTTCCTCCGCCACCTCGGCTGACTGCCCTGCCGTGAGCACCTCGTGCAGGTGTGGCAACGACGGGCCGAGCTGCCGGGCCCGCTGGCGTGCGTGACGTTCACCGGCCCCGAGTCGCTGCTCCCGTACGTCCGCGGTCTCGGGCTCGAGGACGGCCTCGCCTGCTTCTGCGACCCCGGCCGGGAGGCCTACCAGGCGCTGGGCTTCGGGCGCGGGTCGGTGGCCCGCGTGTGGCTGCACCCGCGGGTCTGGGCCCGCTACCTGCGGCTGCTGCGCGCCGGCTGGGAGACCGCCGGGCTCGAGCACGACTCGCTCCAGCTCGGCGGGGACGTGGTCATCGGGCCCGACGGGCGCATCGCCTGGATCTACCGCAGCGCCGGGCCCGACGATCGTCCGTCGGCCGATGCGGTGATCGCGGCGGCGCGCCGGGCGGCGTAGTCACTCCGGGAGGCGCGCGCGCCGCAGGTCGACGCGCGCGCCCCGGAACGGCACCCCTTCGGCCCGCAGCCGCTCGCACTGGCGGGCGCCGGCAGCCAGCGTGCCGTCGGCCCGGACGATGCGATGCCAGGGGACCCCGGGGTCCTCGCAGGCGGCGAGCACCGCCCCGGCGAACCGCGGAGCGCCCGGCGAGACGTCGCCGTAGGTGCGCACGAAGCCCGGCGGGACGGCCCGCACCCGGGCGAGCACCGCCTCGGCCCGCGGCCCGGACGGTGCGGAGCGGGGGCGGCCAGGCAGCATCGGCCAGAGGGTAGGGTGAGCCGATGCCGATCGTCGACCTGTCCGCGCCGATCACGCCGAGCTCGCCGGACCTGCCGGACCTGCTGCGCACCGAGATCGCCTTCCACGGCCACGCCGAGGGCGCGGCCCAGATCGAGGCGATGTTCGGCGTGCCATCCCGGCTCCTGCGCGACGGGGAGGGCTGGGCGGTGGAGGAGTTCCGGCGCTTTGGAACGCACAACTCCACCCATGTCGACGCGCCATGGCACTACAACTCGACGATCGGCGGCGCGCCGGCGCCGACGATCGACGAGCTGCCGCTCGACTGGTTCGTCGCGCCCGGCGTCGTCCTCGACATGACGGCCAAGGCCGACGGGGACGCCGTCACGCCGGACGAGATCGCGGCCGAGCTTCACCGGATCGGCCACGACTTGGCGCCCCGCGACGTCGTGCTGGTCCGGACCGGGCGCGACGAGTTCTACGGCGAGCTGGACTACATCGCTCGCGGGCCGGGCGTCACGGCCGAGGCGACCCACTGGCTCTACGACCGCGGCGTGCGGGTCATGGGCATCGACGCCTGGGGGTGGGACCGCCCCCTGCACCTCCAGGCGCAGGCGGCGCTCGAGCGCGATGAGCCCGGCGTGTTCTGGGCCGCCCACCAGGCCGATCTGGCCTACTCGCAGATCGAGCGGCTCGTGAATCTCGCCGCGCTTCCGCCGACGGGGTTCACCGTCTCCTGCCTGCCGCTGAAGCTCGTCGGCGCCAGCGGCGCCCCCGCGCGCGTCGTCGCGATCGTCCCGGACGGGACGGGCGAGACGGGCGAGAGCTAGGGCCGAGGCAGCGGTTCGGCCGCCCCGGCCCGCCGAACCTCGGCCGCGCCGGCGCCACCCACCGGCGTGCCCCCGAGCAGGACCGTGGCCGGGCGCGCGAGCACGCCGATGTCCTCCCGCGGGTCGGCCGCGAACGCGACGAGGTCGGCCGGCGCGCCCGGCTCGAGGCCGGGCAGCCCGAGGTAGGCCCGCGCGCCCCACGACACCGCGGCGAGGACCGCCTCGGCGGGCAGGCCGCAGCGGTGCAGCCAGGCCGCCTCCTCCGCGAGGCTGCCGTGCGGGCGCTCGTCGGTCCCGGCCAGGACCGTGACGCCCAGCTCCGCCGCGAGCGGGAGGGTGTCCCGCAGGCCGTCCAACGCGGCGCGGGCCGGCGGCACGCCGGCGCCGGCGAGCTGCTCCAGCCCGGCGCCGACGGTGGAGAGGGTGGGGGTCCAGGCCTGACCGGCGACCGCCATGGCGTGCAGGTCGCTGGCAGTGAGCAGGGGGGCGTGCTCGAGCGAGTCGACGCCTGCCGCGACGACCTCGGAGGCGAACGCACTGGACACGTGAGCGGCCACGCGCGCGCCGTGGGCATGGGCGGCGGCCACGATCTCGCGCAGCACCTCCGGCGGGTAGCCGATCCGCGGGGCGAACCAGTTGCCGTCCGGGCCGGGGTAGTCGGCGATCACCTTGATCCACGGCAGGCCGGCGGCGGCCTGGCGCTCGGCTTCGGCCACGGCCGCGGCGGCGGTCCGGCCCTCGTAGAGATGGGGGATGAAGAAGTCCGGCGGCGCCAGGAAGGGGCCGATCGGCACGATGCGCGCTTCGCCGGGCTGCGTCGCGGGGAGCCGCACTCCCGGCAGGACCCCGGCGTCGCGGACCGCCAGCACGCCCGCCGGCGGGTGGTCGCCGAGCTGCAGCGCGATGAGCTCCCGGCTGCCCCGCGCCGGGCCGCGGGCTCCGTGAGCCTCGAACGAGAGGTGCACATGGGCGTCGACGAGCCCGGGCAGCACCCACCCCTCCAGCCGGACGGCCCCCGGGACCGGGGCGTCCCGGATGACGCCGTCCGCGACCCAGCGGTCCCGGCCGTCACTGCCGAGCAGGCGCGCGCCCGGAACGTGCCAGGCGCCGGTCACGCCGTCGCCTCCGCCGCGCGCACGGGGCGCTCCGCACCCGCGGCGAGGGGCAGCAGGCGGGCGAGGGCGAGGTTCTCCTGCGGGTCGAGCACGGAGTGCTGGACGCAGGCCGGCACGAGCTCGCCGGACTCCGGGTGAGCCATGGCGTACGAGCAGGCCTGGAGGCGCTCCTGGGCCGCCCGGATCGCCGGGTCGCCGCTGCGCTCGCCGCGCTGGAGCTGCTCCCAGGCGGGCCGCACGTCCCGCGCGTCCATGAACGAGTGCATGACGAACGTGATCGGCCGCACGCGGTGGCGGGCCACGGCGGTCGGGCCGCCGCAGCGCGCGACGAACCGCGCCGCCCACTGGGCCGCCAGCCGGAGCGCACCGGGATTGGCCCCGAACGCCCGGGCGAGCTTCGCGGCCAGCAGCGCCGGCGGGTGCTCGAAGTCCATGCCGCCGAAGGTGGCGAAGAACGCGTCGCGCACGGCCAGGTCCCGCGGGTCGCGATCGTCCAGGAGCTGGACATAGCGCTCGCCGGCGTAGGCGCCGTGGGCGGTGCGGTTGCAGCGCTCGTCGCCGATCTGGAAGGCGTGCCACGCCAGGTGGCCGCCGGCGCCGGCCTCGATCTGCGCCCACACGCGGTCGCCGGTCAGCTCGGCGTAGTCGTCCTTCCAGCGGTTCTCGTTGCCCACGAACGCGGCGGGCTGGAACGAGAACATCCGGAACCCGAGGTTTCGGCAGTCGCGGATCACCTGCGCCACCTGGCCGACGTTGCGCGGCGTGACGGTCATGTTGTGGGCGAGGTAGCTGCGGACGCCGTGCTCGCGCTCCAGGCGGTCGAACATCGCGCAGAACCGGGCCCGCGCCGGCGTGAGCTGCGCCTCGTCGCGCACGCGCCGGTAGCCGCGGCGCCCGAACATCATCGAGTCGAAGTGCCCGGCGAAGGAGAGCTGGTCGAAGCGCCGGGTGCCGTCGGGCCGGATCGCGAGCGCGACGAGGTAGTCGTAGTCGAAGTCGCCGTGCGACATCGACATCGGCTTGCGGCCGTGGCGGCGCATCGCCTCGAGCGCGGCGGCGTGGTCGGCGGGGGAGAGCAGCGTGACCTCGCCGCCGATGAGCTGGGCGTACTGGCCCATGCCGCGCTGGGAGCGCAAGAAGGCCATCTGGCGGTCGACCTCGGCGACGGTGTGGCCGCCATCCGCCCGGACGCGGTTGGCGTCGCGCGAGTGGTAGCACGGGGTGCAGGCCAGGTTGCAGCGGGGGAAGACCCCGTGGGTGCCCTCGCAGCCGGCGGTGCGGCGCCCGAGCGCCTGGTTCGGCGTCTTGACGTGGGCGGGCAGCTCGGCCCAGCGGCGGGCGAGCGCGGCCTCGGTCTCGGGGTGCACCGGGCGTGTCGCCGCCTCCAGCTCCGCGAGGCGGGCCCGCAGGCCGCGGGCCATCAGGCGCGCCCCCCGTCGAGCAGTCCGAAGACGTCGTCGACCTGCGACCAGCCGATGCGCAGCAGGAACTGGGAGTTGCGGCCGTAGGACTTGGCGCCGATGAGGAAGAACCCCGGCTCGGGATTGACGAGCGTCTCGGGGCCGTGGGGCTGCTGGGCGAGGCAGTCGCCCCCCGCGGCGCCGAGCAGGGCGGCGGCGAGGTTCATCGGCCCGGCCGTCGCGTAGCACTCGTGCACCTGGAGCTGCCGGTAGATCGTGAAGTCGCCGACGCCCCCGTTCAGCGCCAGCACCGTGTCGACGACCGCCTCCTCCGGCTGGCCGTTGCGCAGCGTGACGGCGAGGCGCCCGTCGCGCCCGGCGACCGCTTCGGTCACCCGGCCAGGCCGGGGCTCGACCGCATCCGAGGCGCCGGCGGCGAGCTCGGCGGCGGCGCGGTTGAGCGCAGCGCGCCCGGGCAGCGGATCGCCGGCGCTCGGGGCGAGGCTGGGCGCCGCCTCCCGCATCGCCCAGATGACCCGGGTGCCTGGCGCCTCGCGGGCCAGCTGGGCGAGCGACCGCGCTGCGGTCTGGGCCGAGTGGCCGGTGCCGGTGAGCAGGACGGTCCGTCCGGCCCAGGCCTCCGGCGCCCCGGCGACGTCGGGAATCTCGTGGGAGATCCGGCCGGCGTGCGCCCGCTCGCCGGGGGCGGGGATCCCGCCGTCGCCGAGCGCGTTGGGATTGCCGTAGGTCCCGGTCGCGTCGAGCACGACGTCGGCCTGCTCGAGGCGCTCCTCGCCGCCGGGCCCGGCCACGAGGATGCGGAACGGATGCGCGGCCCGGGCCCTGGTGCCGATCTCCTCGTGCTTGAGCAGCCCCTCCCGCCCGACGGCCAGCACGCGCGTGCCGAGCCGCAGGCGCGGCGCAATGGCCGGCAGCCCGGCCACGGGCTCGTAGAGCCGCTCGGCCAGCTCGTGCCCGGTCGGGATCTCGGATCCCGCCGGCACCTCGGCGCCGGCGGCGCCGAGGGCGGCGGCCATCCGCGGCGAGACGTTCAGGGCCCACGGCGTGAAGACGCGGACGTGCCCCCAGCGGCGGACGTGGCCCGCCACGGTCGGCGCCGCCTCGTACAGCGTGCAGGGCAGCCCGCGCTCCGCGCACGCGAGTGCAGCCTCCAGGCCGGTCGGGCCGGCGCCGAGGATGGCAACGCGAAGCGGGGACTGGGGCATGGCGGCGGCTCCTGGCTGGGTCGTTCGGCCGGACGGTTCCCCGGTCTCTTCGCACGACCGGACGGTTTGGATCGCTCGCGTGCGACGGTATCCGGCCCGGCCGCCGCTCGCCAGCCTGCGGTCGCGCCGGGACGACCGCCGTCCGGTCTACCGTGCGGTGCCAGCACGGAGGTCACGGGGGCCTCCGGCAACCAAGGGGTGCCGATGAAACAAAAGGGCTTCTTCGGATCGCTGTTCGATCTGTCGTTTACGTCGTTCGTCACACCGAAGCTCATCAGGATCCTGTTCGTCCTGACGCTGGTCATCCTGGTGATCGCCTACGTCGTGATCGCGATCTCGATCTTCTCGTCGGGCGGGAGCGAGGTCACCATCGAGGGCGGGCAGGTCACGACGAAGGACACGAGCAACACGGGCGCCGGGCTGCTCTTCGTGTTCATCGGCGGCCCGCTGATGCTGTTCTTCTACACGCTGCTCTACCGCGTGCTCTTCGAGCTCGTCATGGTCATCTTCCGGATCTACGAGAACACCGCGGTGCTGGCCCAGGCCGCCGGCGGCGGCGCCGTGTCTGCCGCCCCGACCGGCCCGCCGCCGCCGGCTCCGTCCGCGCCGCCGGCCGGACCGCCTCCGGGCCCGGAGGCCCCGGGCTCGCTCCCGGGCTGACGGGCCCGGCCGCAGAACGGCGACGGGGCCGCTGCGCTGGCAGCGGCCCCGTCGGAGCTTCGGAGGGCGTGACGTCGGCTAGCTGCCCGGCGGCGGGGCGCTGGGCGGCGGCGTGCTCGGCGGCGGGCCGCCCGGGATGCTGGGCGGATCGCCTGGAATGCCGGGCATCTCCGGACCCGGCGACGGAGCGCCGGGCAGGCCGGCCGGGGCCGGCGCGGCGCCCGGGCCGGGGCCGGCGGCCTGGCCGTCGCCGGCGATGTTGAAGTAGATCACCGACACGACGATCGCCGACAGCGGAGCGAACAGGATGTTCGTGATGGCGTCCGCGATGATCCGGCCCGCCACCGAGTCGATGATCGCGAAGAAGATCGCGCCGAGCACGATCGCGGCGACGATCAGCATCAGCAGGAACAGGAGGAACACGGCGAAGATCGCCCACCAGTTCCCCTTGACGAGCTCGATGCTGCGCCCGAACGAGCGGAACACGCCGACGCGCTCGACGACGATCGCCGGCGCGAACAGGCACCAGAAGACGCCGAGGACGATCCCGGGGATGACGAAGAAGATCGCGCTCACGAAGACGCAGATGCCGAAGATGACCGCGGCGCCGAACAGCGGGAGGATGTACGGGGCCGAGGCCGCGAACAGCTCGCCGAGGGAGAGGTCGCGCCGCCCGTCGCGGATGTCGCGCACAGCGTTCACGACGATCCCCGCGTACCAGTAGGTCCCGACGATGCTCACGAGCGTGGCGAGCAGCCCGAGGATGATGCTCCCGTTGTTGCGCAGGATGCCGCTGATGATCGCCAGCGGGATGAAGATCACCGCCGCCGCGGGGAGGAGCACCGCGGCCTGGGCGCCGTAGGTCGCGAAGACCTGGCTGATGGTCGTGCCGATGTCGAGCTTTCGTTGCATGACGGGTTGGTTCTCCTTTCGGGTCTCGAACCCTGCCGCATTGGAGGCGAACGGCCGGCGCGGGCGGACGCATCGACGAGGTGATCCGCCGGGGCGATCCGGGCGCATGTGACGGCAATGGCCCGGATACCGTCTCGCCGATGACCCGGCTGGCTGTCTGCGGCGGCCCCTACGCGAACCCGTTCGCGCTGCGCGCGTGGGTGGCCGACGCCCGCGCCCGGGGCGCCGACCGGCTCCTCTGTCTCGGCGACCTCGGCGGATTCGGCGCCGAGTGCGACGCGATCTGGCCGATCCTCACCGGCGCCGGCGTCGAGTGCATCGCGGGCAACTACGATCTCGCGATCGGTCGCGGCGACGAGGACTGCGGGTGCGGCTACCGCGATCCGCGCGACAACGCGTTCGCCCAGGTCATGTACGACGCCACCCGGGCGCGCACCGGGCCGGAGTTCGCGGCCTGGATGCGCGCCCTGCCGCTCGAGCGGCGCGAGACGATCGGCGGCTGCGACGTCCACTGCGTCCACGGCTCGCCCCTGGCCGTCAACGACTTCCTGTGGGAGTCGCTCGACGACGACGAGGTGCGCCGGCGCCTCGCGGCCTGCGCGGGCGGGCCGCCCGATGTCCTCTTGTGCACCCACACCGGGCTCCCCTGGCAGCGCCGGGTCGACGGCACGCTCGTCGTGAACGTCGGCGCCGTGGGGCGGCCCGCGAACGACGGCCGCCCCGGCACCTGGTACGCGCTCGTCGACCTCGCCGGCGGGGTGCCGTCGGCCGAGCTGGCCGCCCTCGAGTACGACTGGCGGGCGCAGGCCGGCTCGATGCGCGCCGCCGGCCTGCCCGAGCCGTTCGTCGAGACGATCGAGACCGGGTGGTGGACGACGTGCCTGGAGGTCGTGCCGCCGCGGGAGCGGGCGCGGGGGCGCTACCAGGTCTACCGCGAGGCGGTCCCTGACGGCTTCGCCGCGGACGGCATCGGCTGGGCCGACGCCCCCGCGCCGGCCGACGACGGGCTCCCGGTCGTCCCGCTCTTCGGGACCGCGGCGTTCCCGCCCCGCCTGTGGATCTACACGAACTTCCACTGCAATCTGGCCTGCGACTACTGCGTCGTGGCCTCGTCGCCCCGGGCGCGCAAGCGCTCGCTCGGGCCGGAGCGGTTCGCGGAGCTCGTCGACGAGGCGGTGGCCGAGGGCTTCGCCGAGCTCTACGTCACCGGCGGCGAGCCGTTCGTCGAGCCCGCCATCGTGCCGATGCTCGAATACGCCTCCAGCCGCCTGCCGACCGTCGTCCTGACGAACGCGATGCTCTTCACGGGCCGGCGCCGGGCAGAGCTCGCCCGGCTCGCCGGCCGCCCGAACCTCGTGGTGCAGAGCTCGCTCGACGGCGCGAGGCCGCAGACCCACGACGCCTGGCGCGGGGCGGGATCGTTCGCGCGGGCGCTGGAGGGCCTCCGCTGCGCCCGCGACCTCGGCCTCCCGCTGCGCGTGGCGATGACCGAGACGCCGGAGAACCGCGACGAGGTTCCGGAGCTGCGGGCCCTGCTCGCCTCGCTGGGCATCGCGGGCGATGCGTTCGCGGTCCGGCCGCTGGTCGCCCGCGGGTTCGCGAGCGGCACCGCCGGCGCGGAGGTCGCTGACGCCGACACGGTGCCCGAGCTCACCGTGACCGCCGACGGCGTCCACTGGCATCCGATCGGGGGCGACATCGGCGCGAGCCCCGACCTGCTCGTCGCCGCGGGGCGGGTGGCCCTGGCCGACGCCAAGCGCCTGATCACCGAACGGTTCCTGGCGCTGCGCCAGGCCGATGGCTCCCTTCCCGCGGCCTTCCACTGCGCCATCTGAGAGGATCGCCCGCCATGGCCGTCGCCATCATCACGGGCTCCGGGACCTACGCGCTCCCGGACTTCGAGGCCGGGGCGGCGCACGACGTGGAGACGCCCTATGGCCCGGCCCTCGTGACCGCCGGGGCCTTCGCCGGCACCGACGTGCTCCACGTCTCGCGCCACGGCGAAGGTCACGCCCGCCTGTCGAATCACGTCAACCATCGGGCCAACGTCTGGGCGCTCCGCGAGCTCGGCGCCGCGGCGGTGATCGGGTGCACGGCCTGCGGGGCGGTCGACCGGCAGGTCAGCCTCGGCGGGCTCATCGTGTTCGACGACCTGCACTTCATCTCCAACCGGCTGCCCGACGGCTCGCTCTGCACGCTCTTCGGCGAGGCCGGACACCGCGACCGGGGCCACTGGATCATCGGGCCGCCCTTCTCCGCCGGGCTGCGAGAGGCCCTGCGTGACGGTGCGAAGCGCGCCGGCATCCACGTCCACGGCGACGGCGGCGTCTACGGCCACGTCGACGGGCCGCGCTTCAACACGGTGACCGAGATCCGGCAGCTCGCGCAGGCGGGCGTGACCGCCGTGAGCCAGACGGGGGGCCCGGAGGCAGTCCTGTGCGGGGAGGCAGAGCTGCCCTACGCCCTCATGGGCTACGCGACCGACTACGCCAACGGCGTGAGCCCCGAGCCCACGCCGGTCGCGGAGCTCCTGCGGCTCATGGGCGAGAGCACCGGGACCTTCGCTGCCGTGCTGGCGGCGACGCTGCCGGTTCTCGATACCGCGACGCTCACGCCGCCCGGGACCGTCTTCCGGTTCGAGGCGTGAGCGCGGCGGCCGCGCCCGCGGCGCTCGTGATGGCCCGCGCCCCGCGGCCGGGGGCCTGCAAGACGCGGCTCGAGCCGCTGCTGGGGCCGGAGGGGTGCGCGCGCCTGCAGGCCGTGCTGATCCGGCACGCTGCCGCCTGGGCCCACGCCGTGGCGCCGCAGGCGGCGTTCGTCGCCTTCGATCCGGACGACGGACTGGAGGACGTCGGCGGGCTCGTGCCGGCGGGAACCGACCTGTTCCCTCAGGCGGACGGCGATCTCGGCGCCCGGCTGGCTGCCGCGACGGCGCGCGTCTTCGCCCACCACGACGGGCCGCTGCTCGTCGTCGGGACCGACGCGCCCTCGCTGAGCCGCCGCCACGCCAGCGCGGCCCTCGACGATCTCGCCGCCGGCTGCCAGGCCGTGTTCGGGCCGGCGTTCGACGGCGGCTACTACCTCGTGGGCCTCGACCGTCCGCGCCCCGGGATCTTCGCCCTGGCCGCCGACGACTGGGGCGGGCCCGCGGTCCTGCGCGCGAGCCTCGAGGCCGCCGGTGCCGCGGGCCTCGAGATCGGGCTCATCGACCTCGAGCGCGATCTCGACACGCCCGAGGACGCCCGCGCCTGGCGGGCCGATCCGGCCTGTCCGGCGGCGATCGCGGCCTGCCTGACGCCGTGAGCCCGTCCGGGCCCGGGCGCACGCCGCTCGTGACGGTCGTGGTCCCGACGCTGAACGAGGCCGCCGAGCTGCCGGCAGCGCTCGACCGTCTGGCCGCGCTGCCCGGGCGGTTCGAGGTCATCGTGGCCGACGGCGGGTCTGGCGACGGGACTGCCGCGATCGCCGAGGCGCATCCGCTGGCGCCGGCCGTCGTCGAGCAGGCGGGCGGGCGCGCCCGCCAGCTCAACGCGGCGGCGGCCATTGCCGCTGGCGATGCGCTCGTCTTCCTCCACGCCGACACGGCCCTGCCGCGCGGCGCCCACGCGGCCCTCTGCACGGCGCTGCGCCAGCCGGAGATCGAGGGCGGCAACTTCGCGCTGCGCTTTGGCGGCGGCGACCGCTTCTCGCGGATCCTGACGGCCTGGTACGCGGTCCAGCGCCGCCTCGGCGTCTACTACGGCGACTCGGTCCTGTGGGTCCGGCGCGAGACGTTCGCCGAGCTCGGCGGCTTCACGCCGCTGCCGATCATGGACGACTACGACTTCGTCCGCCGGCTGGAACGCCGGGGCCGCACCGCGTGCCTGCGCGGGCCCGCTGTGACGTCGGCCCGCCGCTGGCAGCAGGCCGGGCTGCCGCGCACCCTCGCCGCGTGGGTGGCGATCCGGTGGCTCTACCTCGCGGGCGTGCCCGCCGACCGGCTGGCCCGGCTCTACCGGCCGGTGCGATAGGCGGTGCGGGCGCGTCGGGGGCGCGCCGACTCGGCGGCGCCCGGGGACGCTACGAGGAGGGGACGACGACGACGGGGATCTTCGCCTGGGAGACGACCGCGCTCGCGACGCTCCCGAGCCCGGGACGCATCGGCCAGCGGCCGTGGGCGCCGACCACGATCTCGTCCGCCCCGTGACGGTGCGCCGCGTCGAGGATCGCGCGCGGGGGTGAGGCGCGGACGTCCTCGCGCTCGACCTCGATGCCGGCGAGGAGATCGGGATGGATCTCCTCGAGCACGGAGTGCCCCTGGTCGGCCGCCGCCTTGCTGTCGTCGGGGCGCTGGTAGCTGGCCGCGCCGAACCAGGACGCGGGCGGGGCGTAGGCGTTGACGACGACGAGCCGGCCGCCGGCGCGGGCCCGCCGCGCGGCGTAGTCCAGCGCCACGCGCGCGGTGTCCGATCCGTCGTAGCCGACGATGAAGACTGGACCGCCCTCGGGGCGGTTCCCGAGGGCGGTCCCGGTGGTCTCCGGTGCGGGGATGGACTCGGAGGCCACGATCGTCACAACGCCCTGGATTGAAACGGTGCGCCGATCGTGTCGCATCCGCCGCGACTTCGATACGCGCTCAGTAGTTGTCCGCTCATTTCGTGTCCGCCCATTTCGTGTGCCATGGAGCCCGGAGACGAAGGGTGCCACGTGCGGCGGCTCGGAGCCAGTCGGTGACCGCACCGGCGCCCTCTGCCGGCAGGGCCGTCGAGAGCTCGACCGTGCCGGAGCCGCGCTGCACGACCTCGGTCGGACCGAGGTCCGCGAGCAGGGTCTGCATGGCGGCGTTGTCCTCGAGCACGATGCCGACGAACGTCCGGACGCCTTCCTCGCGGGCCCGGTCGGTCAGGCGGGTCAGCAGCGCGCTGCCGACGCCCTTGCCCTGCCAGTCGTCGACGACGGTCGTGGCGACTTCGGCCGCGCCGGGCCGGTCGTCGATGCGCACGAACCGGGCCACCCCCACGCCCTCTCCGGTGTCGGGATCGAGGGCGAGAAGGGCCTCGTGACGGGTGTGGTCGACCTCGGTGAGGTACGCGAGCTCCGACTCGCTCAGCGTGTCGCGCGGGCTCAGGAACCGCCGGTAGCGAGACTCGGGGCTGAGGCGGCGCATGCCCTCGGCCAGCGTGGCCTTGTCGCCAGGCTCGATGGGCCGGACCACGATGCGCTCGCCGCCCGGCAGCTCGACCGGCGTCCCCCTGGCGGGATTGGCGCGGGCGCCGACGACCAGGACGGGCAGATCCAGGCGCCCGATCAGCCCGCTGGACACCGTGCCGAGCAGCGCCGAGCGGATCGCCGACTGTCCGCGCGACCCGACCACGGCCACGCGCGCCCCGCGCTCGGACGCCAGGCGGGCGAGGGCGCCGTCGACCGGCCCGTCGGCGCGGATGGCGACGGCGTCGGGAGCGAACCCCGCCTCGGCAGCGAGCGCGGCGCCCCGCTCGGCGGTCGCCTGGGCCTGAGCGGCCGCCGCCCGGTCGACGTCGCCCGCCGCCGGCTGGATGCTCCGCAGCGCGGTGCCGATCGGACTGTCGGCCCACGTGCCGCCGACCGGCTGCCAGGCGGTGGCGACCACGGCGGGGCCCTCGCCGCCGAGGAGCTCTCCGGCCGTCCGGATCGCGTGCGCGGCGGCGGCTGAGCCGTCGTAGGCGAACAGGATGGGGCGCGGCGCAGGCATGGCGCGGGGCAGCATGGCGGGCGCGCGGCGCCCGTGCAATCTGGCCCCTCCGGCCGTCCAGCTACCGTAGTTTTCCCTCAGACCCGCCGTAGCGTCGGCGGATGCTCCGCTCTGGCAGCGGGGCTACCGTCGATCGACTATGGGGATTGCCATCGATGCACCGAAGCCTGCCGTGACCGATCCGGACACTGCCGCCGAAACCACGACCATCCTTGTCGCCGACGATCACGCGGTCGTGCGCAGCGGCCTGCGGATGCTCCTCGATGCCGAGGACGACTTCGAGGTCGTCGCGGAGGCTGGCGACGTGTCGTCGACCCTGCGCTCGGTGCGCGGCCACAAGCCGAATGTCCTGATCCTCGACTTGAACATGCCGGGCGAGCCGAGCCTGCCCGCCATCCCGCAGCTGCGCGAGGCATCGCCCGACACCCAGATCGTCGTGCTGACGATGCAGAGCGACCCGGCCTTCGCCCGCGAGGCGCTCCGGGCCGGTGCGGTCGGCTACGTCCTCAAGGAGGCCGCCGACAGCGAACTCGTGGACGCGGTCCGCAGCGCGGCCGCGGGGCGCACGTACCTCAATCCCGAGCTCGGCGCCCGGCTGGCCGCCGAGCCGCCTGCGGCGCCCGGGCCGCCGGACGACCTCACCGAGCGCGAGGTCGAGGTGCTGCGCCTGATCGCGCTCGGTCACACGAATGCCGAGATCGGCCAGCAGCTCTACCTCTCCGTCCGCACCGTCGAGTCGCACCGGGCCCACATCCAGCGCAAGCTGGGGCGCACGACGCGCGCCGAACTGGTCCGATATGCCCTCGATCGCGGGCTCATCGCGTCGTCATAGCCGAGACCAGGAATCGCGAATCGTGGTCCCGACCCGGACGCGGGGTCTAGCATGGAGCGGCGATGCTGAAAGGACTCGACGAAGCCCGGCTGCGCCGCCTCGTCGAGGCCGCGGTCGTCGTGTCGGGAGATCTTGACGTGGAGACGATCCTGCACCGGGTCCTCGAAGCCGCCCGGGACATCACCGACGCCCGCTACGCCGCCCTCGGCATCCTCGACGAGCGCAAGCGCGAGCTCGAGCGGTTCATCACCGTCGGCGTGACCGAGGAGCAGCGCACAGAGATCGGCGAGCTGCCGCGCGGCCGCGGGATCCTCGGCGTGCTGATCGACGATCCCCGCCCCCTGCGCATCCATGACGTCGGTCGCGACCCGCGCTCCTACGGCGTGCCGATCGGCCATCCGACGATGCGCTCGTTTCTCGGCGTGCCGATCGTGATCCGGGGCGAGGCGTTCGGGAACCTCTACCTCACCGAGAAGCGCTCGGGCGACTTCGACGAGGCGGACGAGATCGCCGTGTCGCGCCTGGCCGAGTGGGCGGCGATCGCGATCGACAACGCACGCCTCTACCAGCACGCCGAGCGCCGGCGGGTCGAGCTCGAGCGGGCCGTCCGCAGCCTCGAGACCACGGCGGCGATCGCACGAGCCGTCGGCGGGGAGACCGATCTCGGGCGCGTGCTCGAGCTGATCGTCAAGCGCGGCCGCGCCCTCGTCGACGCCCGGGCCCTGGTGATCGTGCTGACCGACGACGAGGATGGCGCCGTCGCGGCCACGGCGGGGGAGATGCGCGCCGGCGTCCGCGGCACGCGCATCGCCCTCGGCGGGACGGCGGCGGAGCGGGTCATGCGCTCCCGGCGGGCCGAGCGCATCAGCGACGTGGGCGACCGTCTTCCGGGCGTGAAGGCGGCGCTCGGCCTCGAGGCTGAAACGGCGCTCGTCGCGCCGCTCGTCTTCCGCGCCCGCCCGCTCGGCGTGCTCTTCGCCTTCGACCGGCTCGTCGGCGGCCCCGACTTCTCGTTCGACGACGAGCGGCTGCTCGAGTCATTTGCGGCCAGCGCTGCCACGGCCGTCGCCACGGCCCAGACCGTCGAGCGGGCCCGGCTCAGCCAGAGCATCGAGGCGGCCGAGCAGGAGCGCCGGCGCTGGGCCCGCGAGCTGCACGACGAGACCCTGCAGGGCCTCGGCGCCCTGCGGCTGGTCCTGTCGACGGCCCGGTCCAGCGGCTCGGGCGAACGGCTCGAGGAGGCGGTGGACCACGCCCTCGAGCAGCTCGACCTCGAGATCGAGAACCTCCGGGCGCTCGTGACCGAGCTGCGCCCCGCCTCCCTGGACGAGCTGGGGCTCGTTCCCGCCCTCGAGGCGCTCGTCGCGCGCACCACGGCCAACGAGCCGTTCGACGTCACCGCCCGGCTCGAGCTGCGCGACCCGCCCGGCGAGGGCCACGACCGCCTCGCCCCCGAGCTCGAGAGCACGATCTACCGGCTCGTGCAGGAGGGCCTGCGCAACGTGATCCGCCACGCGAACGCCCAGACCGTTCAGATCGAGGTCGTCGAGGGCGACGGCACGGTCCGGGTCACCGTCCGCGACGATGGCGACGGCTTTGACCCGGACGAGCCCGCCGGCGGCTTCGGGCTGCTCGGTATGGCCGAGCGCACCGACTTGGTGGGCGGCACGCTCGCCGTCAGCTCCCAGCCCGGCAGCGGCACGACGATCGAGGCCGACCTCCCGGCCCGCCGGTCGGACCCGATTCCCGCGAGCTAGCTCAGCCGACCGGGCGCAGCGGCTGGGCCGCCGGGTCGATCTCGACGTCGACCTCCAGCGTGCCGTCGCCGGGCTCGTCCGCCGTGGCGCGCACCCCGGCGTGACGCTCGAGGTAGGGGCCGATGAACCGCCCGTAGAGCTTCGCCGGGGTCGACCAGAGCGTGACGGGCTCGGGCGGCTCGGGATCGCCGCCGGCGCCCGAGAGCTCGGTCTGCATCCGGGCGCCGAAGCGGCCGGCGAGGAGGAGGCCGCGCACGACGGGGCGGAACGGCTGGGGCGTGATCGGCGCGCCGGCGCGGGCCGCGATCACCTCGGCCGCGGCGTCGGCTTCCTGGCTGGCGATGCCGCCGTGCTTGAGCGGGAACGTGGTGGCGTCGCCGGCGGCGAACACGTCGTTGACCCCGATGACCTCGGCATGGCGGCCGATGGGGATGAAGCCCATGTCGTCCTGGGGCAGGCCGGGCAGGCCGGGCCCGACGAGGCGCGGGATCGAGACGCAGCGGTCGGCGGCGAGCTCGCCGTGCGGGACGAGCGAGAGCCGGTCGCCCGAGAATGCCACCGGGTAGCGGTCGGTGTGGATCGTGATGCCCAGGCCGGTCATGAGTTCGCGCGTGGTCGCGCTGGCCGCCGGGCCGAGCATCGAGAGCGGCTCGGACTCCGGCGTCACGAACGCGACCTCCGCCGGCAGCCCGCGGCGGCGGGCGTGCGTGGCCGTCAGCAGCGCCAGCTCGGCCAGGGGGAACGGCCACGCCGGGCCGCCGCCGTAGGCGAAGGCGATCGAGTTCGCCGAGCCGGCGTCGATCTCGGCGAGGAGCTCCTGGATGGCCGGGATGTCCCGGGGCCCGCCAAAGGTCACGGCGCCCGGGACGGCCATGATCGGCGCCGCGCCGAGGCAGGCGATGAGCACGTCGTAGGGGATCACGCCGCCCGGCGCCGTGCGGACGATTCGCGCGTCGGTGTCGACCGCGGAGACCTCGCCGACGATCAGCTCCGCGCCTTCGCTCGCGGCCAGGGCCGAGAGCGGCACCTCGGGCGCGGGGTCGTGGTCGAACGGCGTCAGCACCGACAGCGGCCGGTAGCGGAACACCGGGTCGGCGCTGACGATGACGAGCTCGAGCCGGTCGGCGCCGAGCGCTCGCAGGGCCAGCGTGGCCTCGAGCGCCGCAACGCCGCCGCCTACGATCACGACCCGGGCGTCCGGCGCGATCGGCGGGAAGGAGGCGGTCATGGAACGCAGGAAGCTAGCGGCGATCGGGGCGCGCGGCAACGGCGGGCAGCCGCAGCGGCGTCCGTGGTTTCCCCGGACAGGGGGCATGGCGTGGCGCGGTTGCGCCCTCCGGAAGCCGCCCGTAGGGTGAGCCGATGCCCGTTTCGCCCGACACGTCGCCAGACCCGGCAGCGGGCCGCACGGTGGTGGTCGGCTACGACGGATCCCCGGCAGCACGCGCCGGGCTCGAGTTCGCCGCCGACCGCGCCGGCCCGCGCGGCACCGTCGTCGTCGTCCATTCCTACGCGCTCCCGCCCGACTTCCTCGGGATGCCGACCAGCGAGGAGATGCTCATCGAGCGCCAGCGCCACGGCGCGGCCGTGCTGGATGCCATCCCCCTCGAGGGCAGCGAGCTCGTGGATGTCGAGTACATCACCGAGCTCATCGGCGGCCCGCCGGCCGAGGCGATCGTCGCCGTCGCGAAGGCCCGGCACGCCGACGAGATCGTGGTCGGGTCGCGCGGGTTCAGCCGCCTGCGCGCCGCGCTCGGGAGCACGTCGCACGAGGTGCTGCACCTCGCGGACCGGCCGGTCGTGGTGATCCCGCAGGCCGCACTCGAGGACTGATCCCGCACGCCGCGCCCCCGAGCTGGGGCCGCCGCCATGGCGCCTCCCCGCCCGCGTTCTCGAGCGCCTGAGCCACCGATTCGGTGGCGGATGCGCGCAGGATGGAGGCGTGCCGGCGCGCGCCGCGTTCTCGAGCGCCTGAGCCACCGATTCGGTGGCTCAGGCGCGCAGGATCGGGCAGCTGGGGGGCAGGGACTCGAACCCCGATACCCGGCACCAAAAACCGGTGTCTTGCCATTAGACGACCCCCCAGGGGCGCGGCGGGCCCGATTGTAGGTGCGGCGCGCGGATACGATCCGGCGCGTGCCGACGACCGCCGTGATCATGGCTGCCGGGCAAGGGACCCGCATGAAGTCCGCCACGCCCAAGGTGCTGCACCCGATCTGCGGCCTGCCGATGGTGCTGTGGCCGGTCCGCGCGGCCCTGGCCGCGGGAGCCGATCGGGTCGTCGTCGTCGGCGGCCCCGACCGCGCGCTGGCCGACGTCCTGCCGGGCGGCGTCGAGCTGGCCGTTCAGGAGCAGGCGCGCGGCACCGGCGACGCCGTCCGGGCCGCCGCGCCGTTCCTCGGCGCCGGCGACACCGTCCTGGTCCTCAACGGCGACCTGCCCCTCATCACCTCCGAAGCGATCGCCGAGCTGGCCGCCGCCCACGCGCACGGCGGCGCGCCCGCCACGATGGCGACCATGATCCTCCCCGACCCCGGCGACTACGGGCGCGTCGTCCGCGGCCCCGACGGCTCGGTCGAGCGGGTGGTCGAAGCGAAGGGCGAGGGGGACGCCACCGAGGCCGAGCTGGCCATCCAGGAGGTCAACACCGGCCTGTACGCGTTCGACGGCGCGCCGCTCCTCGACGCGCTCGAGCACCTGCGCGCCGACAACGCCCAAGGGGAGTACTACCTCCCGGAGGTCCTCACGATCCTCCGTGGCGCCGGCCATCCGGTCGCGGCGCACGTCGTCGACGACCCCGCCGTGACCCACGGGGTCAACGACCGCGCGGATCTCGCCGCGGTCACCGCGCTGGCCCAGCAGCGGATCCAGGGCGAGCACATGGCCGCCGGCGTGACGATCGTCAACCCGCCCTCGACGGTGATCGAGGCCGACGTGGCCATCGGCGCCGACACCGTGCTCGAGCCGGGCACCTACCTGCGCGGCGCCACCGCGATTGGCTCGGGCTGCACCGTAGGCCCGAACACCACCCTCATCGACTGTCGCTTCGGCGACGGCGTCTCGGCGGTCACGGTGCACGGCGTGCAGGCGCAGGCCGGCGACGGCGCCACGATCGGGCCGTTCGCCTACCTGCGCCCCGGCACGGTCCTCGGCCCGGGCGTGAAGGTCGGGACGTTCGTCGAGGTCAAGAACAGCGTGGTCGGCGCCGGGACCAAGGTCCCGCACCTCTCCTACCTCGGGGACGCCGACGTCGGCGAGCAGTCCAACCTCGGGGCGGGCACGATCACCGCGAACTACGACGGGCGCCGCAAGCACCGCACGACGATCGGAAGCCGGGTCCACGGCGGGATCCACGTGTCGCTCGTCGCTCCCGTGCGGCTCGGCGACGACGCGTGGACCGCGGCCGGGTCGGTGATCGTCAGCGACGTCCCCGACGAGGCGCTCGGCGTCGCGCGCGAGCGCCAGCGCACCATCGAGGGCTACGACCGCCGGGCCCGCGACTAGACTGCCCCCGCCATGAGCGTCACGCAGCCGCACGCGGTCCCGACGAGCCTCGGCATCGACTACGACAAGCGGCTCATGCTGTTCTCGGGGCGCGCGAACCCGGAACTCGCGGCCCGCATCGCCGGCAAGCTCGGCATCGACCTCGGCGGGGTCACGCTCAAGACGTTCTCGAACGGCGAGGCCTACTGCCGCTACGAGGAGTCGATCCGCGGCGCCGACGTGTTCATCGTCCAGCCGACCTGCGGGAATCCGCGCACCGGCATCAACGCCAACGACGCGCTCGTCGAGCTCCTGCTCATGGCCGACGCCGCCGTCGGCGCCTCGGCGCACCGCGTGATCGCCGTCATGCCGTGGTACGGCTACTCGCGCCAGGACAAGAAGTCGGCGCCGCGCGAGCCGATCTCCGCCCGCGTCGTCGCCCGGATGCTCGAGGCCGTCGGCGTCGACCGCGTCCTGACGATGGACCTCCACGCCGGCCAGATCCAGGGGTTCTTCGCGAACCCGGTCGACCACATGACGGCGCTCTTCCTGCTGACGCAGTACTTCTCGGACGCCGGCCTCGAGGACCTGGTCGTCGTCGCCCCGGACGCCGGCCGCGTGAAGCTCGCGCAGAAGTTCGCGTCGAAGATCGGCGCCGAGCTCGCGATCCTCAACAAGGACCGCCCGGCCCACCAGGTCGCCGAGATCGGCTACGTGATCGGCGACGTGAAGGGCAAGACCGCGGTCATCATCGACGACATGATCGACACGGCGGGGACGCTCAAGGCGGCGGCCCAGACGGTCTACGACGAGGGCGCCAGCCGCGTGTTCGCGGCGGCCACCCACCCGGTCCTGTCCGGCAACGCCTACGAGAACCTCGCCTCGTCGCGGTTCGAGCAGATCATCGTGACCGACACGATCCCGCTCGCCGACGGGGCGCCGTCGAACATCCGTGTGCTGTCCTGCGCGGACCTCCTCACCGACTCGATCCGCCGGATCTTCACCGACGACTCGGTGAGCGAGGTCTTCGGCGGCGAGAACCAGCTGTTCTGAGCGCGCCCAGTGGCCGCGCGTCCGAACCTTCTCGTCATCGTCACCGACCAGCAGCGGGCGCCGATGCACTGGCCCGACGAGCCGGGGTGGCTCGACGCGCTCGCGCCCGCCGACGCCGAGCTGCGCCGCACGGGCGTGACGTTCTCCCGCGCCTGCACGGCGACCTCGATGTGCTCCCCGAGCCGGGCGAGCTTCCTGACGGGCACGTATCCCTCGCGTCATGGCGTGACGCTCACCCTCACCGAGGGCGACCTGCATCCCGACCCGCGCCACCTCGGCGCCACGCTGCGGGAGATCGGCGGCCTCGCCGCGCGGGGGGAGGTGCCGCCGCGCGCGCTCGCCTCGTCGTTCGTCCGCGGGGCGCTGCGGCTCGGGCCCAAGGGCGGCGGCGAGCCCGAGCTGCCCGCCGGCATCCCGACGCTCGGCTCGCGCCTGCGCGACGCGGGCTACACCGTCGCCTACAAGGGCAAGTGGCACCTCACGATGCCGCTCGCCGGGCCCGGCACCTGGGGCCAGGCCGACAGCGAGCGGCTGGAGCGCGACTTCGGCCTGCCCGGCTGGGAGCCGCCCGACGCGGGCGAGAACACCGATCCCGACGGGTTCGGGGGCGGCACCGCCGGGAGTTCGAAGGAGGGCTTCGACGAGGACTACACCCGCCAGGCCGAGCGCT
The DNA here is from genome assembly GCA_046330225.1 of Solirubrobacteraceae bacterium. Lineage (GTDB taxonomy): Bacteria > Actinomycetota > Thermoleophilia > Solirubrobacterales > Solirubrobacteraceae > CANJIV01. Next base: position 110,861 of record JAXLTD010000001.1, read on the forward strand.
TCCTCACCGCCGAGAACCTGCCCGAGCCGTTCTGCCTGATCGTGTCGCTGGTCAACCCGCACGACGTGCTCGGCTACCCCTCGTCCTACGCGGCCGGCGGCTACCGGCGCGAGGAGTTCGCCGGCTTGCCGGTCGGCCTGCCCGCAACGATCGACGAGAACCTGCGGGACAAGCCGACGGCGCACGCGATGCTCAAGCTCGGCCAGACCTCGTACCTCGGGGCATTGCGCACGCGGGCCGAGCAGCTGGACTACGTGCGCTTCTACGCCCACCTGCACACGCTCGTCGACGCGAAGATCGGCCGGCTGCTGGCGGCGCTGGGCGACCCGGACGACCCGCGCTCGCTGCGCGCGCGCACGGTCGTGACGCGGTTCTCCGACCACGGGGAGATGGGGCTGTCGCACGGCGGCCTGCGGCAGAAGATGTTCAACGCCTACGAGGAGACGATCCGCGTCCCGCTTGTCATCTCCAACCCGCTGCTCTTCCCCCAGGGCGCGGAGTCGGCGACCGCCGCCTCGCTCGTCGACGTTGTCCCGACGCTGCTGGGCCTGGCCGGGGCGCCGCGCAGCGGCACCATCGACGGGGCGAGCCTCGGCGGCGTGCTCGCCCGCCACGCCGCGCCGGAGCCCGAGGCGGTGAGCGCGAGCGGGGCGGACTTCGGCGGCGTGCTCGACGCCGCGCCCGCCGACGGCGTGCGCGACCACGCGCTCTTCACGTTCGACGACCACCAGGCGGCCACGGCGCAGCAGGACACCGTTCCGCAGCCCAACCGGATCCGCGCGGTCCGGGGCGAGCGCTGGAAGTACGCCGCCTACGTGGATCCGGCCGGGCGCGCCGCGCCCGAATACGAGCTCTACGACCTCGACGCCGACCCGGACGAAGCGGTCACGCTCGTCGAGAAGGGCACCGGCCGCGGCCGGACCGCCGCCGCACGCGCCGTGCTGCCGGACCTGCGCGAGGCGCTTGCCCACGCGTGCGCCGACAGCGGGATGGACGCGCTGGCAGCGCCCCCGTCGCCCGTCGGCTGACCCGGACCCGGCTCGCCCGCCCCTCCGTGCCGGGAACGTGCTGTTCGTCAGCGCCCCCGGCCGGGTACGGTCGTCTGGCACAGGTCAGCCCGACATCACACGGCGTGGCCGTGGAAGGGAAGGCGCATGGAAACGCTGCTGGTGTTCCACGAGGTCGACGACGTCGACCACTGGCTCGCTTCGACGAAGCGGGATGAGTTCTTCGGGCCGCTGGGCATGACGGCGCGCACGTTCCGGGATCCGGCGGGCTCGAATCGGGTCGGCTTGATCGCGGAGGTCCCCGACCTCGCCGCCTGGGAGGCCGCGCTGCAGACGGAGGAGGCAGCGGAGGCGATGAAGCACGACGGCGTCCGCCCCGAGACGATCGTCGTCCTGCTCGAGGGGTAGCCGCGGCCGCACCTGGCCCCGAAGCCGTGACCGCCGCCGACGCCGCCCGCCTCATGGACCTGCTGGGCCTGCGCGACGAGGAGCTCTGCACGGTCCTCGACGCCGATCCCCTCACGCTGCTCTCGGGCCAGCTCGACCATCGGCCCGAACTGCCCATCCTGCTCGACCTCCTCGCCGAGGCCTCCGAGCAGGCGGCGCCGGCGGTGCTGCGCCGGTGGGTCCGGGCCGCCGGCCCGCACGGCGTCCCCCTCGACCACCTCCTCGCCCGGGACTTCGGGGCGTTCGAGGACGACCTCGCGTCCCTCGCGGACCGCGGGTTCGTGCTGCGCGGCGGCGGCGCCTAGGCCCGTTCGCTGCGCCGCGGACCGGGCCAGGTGCCGGTGAGATTCCACCAGGCATGGGCGCCGCTCCGCTTGACCGCGGTGCGCACGAGCGCGACGACCGCGCCCTGGAGCACCGCGGCACCAAGGACGGCGGCAAACGTCGCGTCTGCCTCCTCGGGCTTCGGCGGACCGTCCTCGTCGCCGTCGAGCCTGTCCCAGATGCGCGCAAACGCGCTCTTGGCGGCCAGGCCCGCCACGATCCCCACGATGACTCCGAACGGCTTGTAGAGCGCCTTCATGGTGTCGAGCCTAGCGGCCTGGGATCGGGACCGTCGGTCCGGCGCTTCTGGCCGCCGCGGCGTTCAGAATGGCGACGTCGGTGCCGATGACCCAGAGGGAAGGTGAGGCGCAATGACCGATCCGCGTGACCGAGACGCCGAGAGCCCGGACGACCTGCTGCGGCGCGCCCTCGTCGATGCGGACAGCTCCGCCGCCGTCGCGCTCAAGGTCGGCGGCCTGCCGCTCAGCGACACGGTGACGGTCATCTTCCACGGCCGCCTCGACCTCGGGACGCTGCACACCTACGTGGCGCCCGGCGGCCACGGCGCCGGGAGCGCGGTGCGGCCGGGTGACCTGCTCCGGGTTCCGTGCGACCTCGATCTCGCGGACGCCGACGACCGCGACGAGGCCGAGCTGCTCTACGCCAACCAGGCGCGCCGGCTTCGCGACGCGATCGAGGCGGCGGACACTGTGATGGCCGTCTGGCGCGAGCCGCTCGGCGAGCTCGTCGAGGCCGAGGTCGCCGTGGACCGGTCCGTCGGCCTCAGCGTCGCAGTGCCCGCCCACCGCCTGCTCCCGGTGGCGCTCGTCGCGCCCGACCGCCGGATGGTCGTCGCGCCGGTCTGCGGCGCGCGGACCCTGTCCGAGGGCGCGCCGCCGATGGGCATCGCCTGCGCCCAGCAGGACGTCGCCCGCGTCTACCCGCTTCCGGACGATCCCGAGCGCTGCCTCGCCGACTTCCTCGACGCCGTGGCCGCGCACTCCCGCGCCCTGGCCGACCGGCTCGAGCACCAGGAGGCCAGCGTGCAGCGCTTCCTCGAACTCAACGAGGAGCTTCCCGAAGCCGGCTGAGAGCGGGGAGGGCGGGCTGTCCGCGGCATGGGGGGTGCGGGGAGGGCGGGCTGTCCGCGGCATGGGGGGTGCGGGGAGGGCGGGCTGTCCGCGGCATGGGGTGCGGGAGGGCGGGCTGCGGCATGGGGGGTGCGGGAGGGCGGCCTGCCGCGGCATGGGGGGGGGGGGCGGGCGGGCCCTGGATGAACCGTGGGCTCGTGTGGCAGTGCGGGCTGCGGACGGGAGCCCCTTGATTATCCAGGGACGCCCTCCCCGCACCCTGAACCCGCGGCGGCAGTCCGGGCTGGGCGCGGGCTCTCCCCGCCGCGGCACCCGGCGCGCAGCTGGTGCGTCCCGACCGTCGCAGCCGCGGCGCAGGCGCTCGAGGCGCGACCGGCGCGGCGGTGAGCGCCGCGGCCTTGGGACCTCCGGCCCTCCGGAGCGGATCACGGGCGTGAGGAGGCCGTCGCGGGATGATCAAAGGGGCTCCCGTCCCCGCCCCGCGCCGCCGCGCGAGTCCACGGTTCATCCCGGGCGCGGCCTCCTCACGCCCGTCCTGCCACCGCCGGGCACCAGCCGTGCCGCGAGCGGGGTTCATCCCGGGCGCGGCCTCCTCACGCCCGCCCTGCCTCGGCCGGGCACCAGCCCGCCCGCGAGCCACGCCCGCGAGCCGCGCCACCGTTCCGGCATCATCCGCGGCTGTGACCCGGGGCCAGCGCATCGCCGTGATCGCCTTTGCCGTGCTGGCGTTCGTCGTCGTGAGCTTCGTGCTCGCCCGGGTCCTGACAGCCGGCAACGCCGAGCGCAGCGCCGCGATCGACGTCGTGCAGGACGAGGCTCGCGGGTCGACCGCCGCGGTGGCGGGTGCGATCGACGGCTGCGACGCGGATGCCGCCTGCACCGCCCGCGTCGCGCGAGTGGTGCACCGGGTCCGGCGCCCGGGGAAGGTCGAGATCCTCCGGGTCGACGGGACCGGCGGGCTCGAGCCGTTCGGGCGCACCACCGTGGCCCGGGTGGCGTGGAAGGCCGGCGACACCCTTCCGGTCGTGCAGTGCGTGTCGCTCAAGCGGTCTGGCGACCCCTTGACCGGATTCGAGGTGACCGTGACGGGGGTCAGCCCGCCGATCGGTCGCCAGGCGAGCTGCTAGCGCGGCGTGCGGGCCGGCGTGCGCCGCGGCGCCGGCGGATGGGCTGGCCGGCGGCTCGGCCGCGTCCGGGTGTCCCGCAGGCGGCCGGGCCCCCGGAGCCGGACCGCGGCGGGCTCGGCGTCGGGCAGCGGCAGCCCGCCGTCGCGCGGGCCAGCGGGCGCCCGCGGCGGCAGCCGGTCGTTCCCGCCGCCGCCTCCCTCGCCCTCGTCGGGCCGCGGCGGCACGGTGCCGTTCGTGTCGCTGCGGATGAACAGGAAGAGCATGATGCCGGCCAGGACGAGCATCACGAGATGCAGGACCCCGACCAAGGCCAGCAGCTTCGCGTCCGACGGCATCCAGGGGAGCGTAGCGCGGTCCGGGCTGCGATTCGACCGTCATTGCGCCCGCTCAGCTACCATCCGCCGTCGCCCATGGCCAGTTCCGACACCACCACGCTCTCTGCCGCCCCGCGCGACCCCGCCGGGTCCCGGGCGGTCCGCCGCGGCCGGCGCGCCGGCCGGATCCCCGGCGTCGTCTACGGCGGCGGTGAGGATCCGCTCACCTTCGACGTCGACGCCCGCGAGCTGCGCGCCGCCCTGGCGCGGGGCGGGGCGGTCATCGACCTGACGCTCGAAGGCGCCGGGAGCACGTCGGTCGTGCTCAAGGATCAGCAGCGCCACCCGGTCACGGGCGTGACGACGCACATCGATCTGCTTCGCGTCCGCCTCGACGTGGCGATTCAGGCCACGACGGTGATCGAGCTCGTCGGAGGGGACGACGCCCCGGGCGTGAAGGAGGGGGGCATTCTCGAGCAGGTCACTCGCGAAGTGAACATCGAGGCGCTCCCAACCGCGATTCCCGACTTCATCGAGTTCGACGTCTCGGGCATGGAGATCAACGACACGATCACGCTGGATCAGGTCGTCCCGCCCGAGGGCGTCACGCTGATCGACGACCTGGCCGAGATCACGGTCGCCACGCTGAGCCCGCCCCGCCTCCAGGAGGAGGAGGGGACCGAGATCGAGGAGGAGACCGAGGTCGTGGGCGAGGGCGAAGGCGAAGGCGAGGGCGAGGGCGAGGGCGGCGGCGACAGCGGCGACGACGCCGGCGAGTAGCGCCGAGTGCGCCGCGCCGGCGCCCCCGTCGACTGGCTGATCGTCGGCCTGGGCAACCCGGGCCGCCGCTATGCGGCCACCCGCCACAACGTCGGGTTCATCGTCGCCGAGCAGCTCGCCGACCGGTGGCAGCTCGGCCGGCCCGCGGAGCGGTTTCGCGGCCGGATCTGGGAGGGCCGGGCTGGCAGCGGGGGGCCGCGCGTCGCGCTGCTGGAGCCCCAGACGTTCATGAACGAGGCCGGGCGCTCGGTCGGCCCGGCCCGCGGCAGCCTGAAGGTGCCGCTGGAGCGGATGCTCGTCGTCCACGACGAGATCGACCTGCCGTTCGGCGACGTGCGGACCCGCCTCGGAGGGGGGCTGGGCGGCCACAACGGGCTCAAGTCGCTCGTGCAGGAGTGCGGCGGCCGCGAGTTCCCGCGGGTGCGGGCCGGCGTCGGCCGCCCCGACTCGTCCGATCCCGACATCGTCGCGGGCTACGTGCTCGCGCCGTTCGCCGAGCCCGACGACGAGGTAGAGCAGCTGCGTGCCGCCGCCGCCGACGCCGCGGAGGCGATCGTCCGCGGCGAGCGCGAGCCGTAGGCACCCCGGCGCAGCCGCGCGGGTGACACTCGGCCCGGCCGGGAGTAGCCTCGCCGGAGTGAGCGGGCTCTACCACGAGGGCAGCCGGCGGCTGCAGGAGCGCTTCGACACGCGGCGGCTCGCCAACCGCATCGACGACGTGAAGGTCCGGGAGGCCCTCGACGAGGACGACGCCGCGTTCGTCCGCGCCGCCGACATGGTCTTCGTCGCCACCGCCGACGCCGACGGGCGGCCCACCTGCTCCTACAAGGGCGGCGACCCCGGCTTCGTCCGCGTGCCGGACCCCCGCACGCTCGAGCTCCCGAACTACGACGGGAACGGCATGTACCTGTCGTGGGGCAACGTGCTCGTGAATCCCCAGGTCGGGCTCCTCTTCATCGACTGGCAGCGCCAGCGCCGCCTGCGGATCGAGGGCATGGCTGAGATCGACTGGGACGTGCCCGCGGACCTTCCGGGCGCGCAGTTCGTCGTGCGGGTGCGGACGATGACCGTGTACCCGAACTGCCCGCGCTACATCCATCGCATGGAGCTGGCGGAGCGCTCTCGCTTCGTTCCGCGGCCCGCCGCCCCTGCTCCGGCTGCGGACTGGAAGCGGCGCGACTGGGCGGCCGACGTCCTTCCGGCCGACGATCCGGCCCGGCCCTGACCCGTCCGCGCGGGACGTCTCGGGCGTCCGCGCGGGACGTCTCGGGCCGCCGCCGCGACCCGGAACGGCCGCCGCCCTAGAATCGGTCTGAGCCGAGGCCGCGCCGCCGCGCGGTCGCTTTGCCTGCGCTGATGACCCTCCGCCCGCTCCTCGCCCACGCCCTCGACGATCCGGCTGCCGCGACGCTCGCTCGCGACGGCGGCAGCGCCTACGTCTCCCCGGCCCTGCGGCCGTACCTCGTGGCTGCGCTCCTGGACGGCGCACCGTCGCCCGCGCCGGCGCTCGTCGTCGCCGGCGACGACCGCGCGGCCCGCGACCTCGCCGCCGACCTGCGGGCGTGGCTCGCGCCGCGGCCCGTGCGCTTCTATCCGTCGCGCGGCGTGGCCTACGAGTCCCACCTCGCGCCGCCGGCGCATCTCGTCGGCCTGCGGGTGGCGGCGCTCGACGCGCTGCTCGGCGAGGAGGATCCGGCGGCAGGCCCGCCGGTCGTCGTCGCCGGCGCGGCGGCGCTGTCGGAGAAGGTGCCCGATCCGGCGCTGCGGCCGCACGGCTTCGCGCTGGCGATCGGCGAGCGGGTGGACCTCGCCCGCCTGGCCGGGCGGCTGGCGGGCGCGGGCTACGAGCGCGTCGACCAGGTGGAGGACCGCGGGCAGTTCGCCGTTCGCGGCGGCCTGCTCGACGTCTACCCGGCGACCGAGGAGCGGGCCGTCCGCATCGACCTCTTCGGCGACGAGATCGAGTCGCTGCGGTGGTTCTCCACGTTCACCCAGCGGTCGCTGGGGGAGTCCGAGCGCGTCGAGATCGCCCCGAGCGCCGAGCTGGACGAGGATCACCGGCTGGCCGCCGAGCTCGCGGCCCTCGAGGCCGACGAGGACGCCCGGCCCGACGTCGCCGAGCTGCTCCCCGTTGACGACTTCCACGCGATCCTCGATCTGCTGCCAGCCGGCACGGCGGCGGTGATCGCGGCCGAGGAGGAGATCGGCCCCGCGCTCGACGACCTGTGGAACGACGTCACCGCGGCGTTCCACGACCAGGACGCCCACCACCTCTACGTTGCCCCGGACGCCGTGCGCTCGGCGCTCGACGCCCGGGCGTCGCTGCGGCTCACGAGCGTGGACCGCAGCCTCGACGACGGCGGAGCCGGCCCGGCGTTCCGGGCGCAGGCGGCTGACACCGCGGCGCGCTCGCTGCGGGAGGCCGAGCCCGAGCTCGAGCGGCTCGTGCGCTCCGGGTACCGCACGGTCGTGACCTGGCCGCGGCGCGGCGACGGGGAGCGGGCCGCCTACAACCTCGCCCGCTCGACGCCCGCGTGGCTGGGCGGCGACGGGCCGGCGCCGGCTGCGGCCGGGCTCACGTTCGCCCACGCCCGGCTGCGCGACGGGTTCGTGGCCGCGCCCTTCCAGCTCGCGGTGATCCCTGAGCACCGCCTGATCCGGCGGCGCCGGGCCGAGCCGGGCCGCGCCCGGCCGGGCGGCCTGCGGTCCTTTGCCGACCTGCGCACCGGCGACATCGTCGTCCACGAGGACCACGGGGTCGGGCGCTTCGCGGGCTTCGAGACCAAGACCGTCGCCGGCGTGACCCGGGACTACCTCTACCTGGAGTACGCCGGGGCCGACCGGGTGTTCGTTCCCTCCGAGCAGCTGGCGAAGATCTCGCGCTACGTCGGCGCGGGCAGCGACGACCCGCCGCTCAGCAAGCTCGGCGGCACCCGCTGGGCGCAGCTCAAGGCCCGGGCCCGCCGCGCCGCGCAGGAGCTGGCCGGCGAGCTGCTCGAGCTCTACGCCGAGCGCAAGCGCCGCCCGGGCCACGCGTTCGCGCCCGACGGCGAGTGGCAGCGCGACTTCGAGGACGCGTTCCCGCACACGGAGACCGCCGACCAGCGCGAGGCGATCGAGCAGGTCAAGGCCGACATGGAGGCGCCGCGCCCGATGGACCGGCTGATCTGCGGCGACGTCGGCTACGGGAAGACCGAGGTGGCGCTGCGCGCGGCCTTCAAGTGCGCCGCCGAAGGCAAGCAGGTGATGATGCTCGTGCCGACGACGATCCTCGCCCAGCAGCACTACGGCACGTTCACCGAGCGGCTGCGGGACTGGCCGGTCACGGTCGAGCACGTGTCACGGTTCCGGCCGGCCCGTGAGCAGAAGGCGGCGGTGGCCGCCTTTGCCGAGGGGAAGGCCGACATCCTCATCGGCACGCACCGCCTGCTCTCCCGCGACGTGCGCGCCAAGGATCTCGGCCTCCTGATCGTCGACGAGGAGCAGCGCTTCGGCGTCAAGCAGAAGGAGCTCCTGCGCCAGCTCAAGCTCCGGGTCGACGTGATCGCCATGTCGGCGACACCGATCCCGCGCACCCTGCAGATGTCGCTCGCGGGCGTCCGGGACCTCTCGGTGCTCGAGACCCCGCCCGAGGGCCGGCGCCCGGTGCGCACGTACGTCGGCGAGTACGACGAGGCGCTCGTGAAGTCGGCGCTGGAGCGCGAGCACACCCGCAGCGGGCAGGCGTTCTTCCTCCACAACCGGGTCGAGACCATCGACGAGACTGCCGAGCGCCTGCGCGGCCTCTGCCCGGACCTGCGCTTCGCGGTGGCCCACGGGCAGCTCGACGAGACCGTGCTCGAGGAGCGGATGCTCGCGTTCCTGCGCGGCGAGGCCGACGTGCTCGTCTGCACGAGCATCATCGAGTCGGGCATCGACATCCCGCAGGCCAACACGCTGATCGTCGAGCGCTCCGACCACTTCGGGCTCGCCCAGCTCTACCAGATCCGCGGGCGTGTCGGCCGCAGCCGGGACCGGGCCTACGCCTACCTCATGTACCCGAGCGCGGCGGCCCTCACGCCCGAGGCAGCCCAGCGGCTCACCGCGCTCGCGGACTACACCGAGCTCGGCGCCGGAGTGAAGGTCGCGCTGCGCGACTTGGAGATCCGCGGCGCCGGCAGCCTGCTCGGCGACGAGCAGTCCGGCCACGTCGCCGCCCTGGGCTTCGAGCTGTACCTGCGCATGCTCGACGAGGCCGTGGCCCGCCGCGGAGCGGAGGGCGAGGGGGACGACGCTCCGGAGCCCGTGCGCCTCGACGTGAACGTCGACGCGTACGTGCCTGCGGACTACATCCCGTACGAGGAGGCCAAGATCGACGTGCACCGGCGCATCGCCGGCGCCCGCGAGGTGGCGGACCTCGAGGTCCTCCGGGCCGAGCTGGCCGACCGCTTCGGCGAGCCGCCCGAGCCGCTGACGAACCTCATCGACCTGCAGCGGGCGCGCATCAAGCTCGGCGCGGCCGGGGCGCAGGCCGTGACGTTCCGCGGGGACCGCCTCGCCGCCACGCCGATCGATCTCGACCCTGAGCAGGCCCGCCAGCTCCGGGCCGAGGTGCCGGGCGCGACGTACGAGCCCGGTCGCGCCACGCTCTCGCTCACCGTGCCCGCCGAGCCTGCCGAGCGGTTCCCCGCCGTCGTGCACCTCGCGGATGCCCTCCTGGCGGTTCGGGCGCAGGCGCTCGCGGGGGACGCCGCCTAGCGGCGCGGCCCTCGCCCCCGGTCCGCTACCATCGCCGCTCGGATGTTCCGTCCCTTCCGGATCCTCACGGCGCTCGGCGCCGTTTTTCTTGCCGCCATCGCGTTCGCCGCGTGCGGCGACAGCGTGCCCGGCAACGCCGTGGCCAACGTCTCGGACGTTTCGGACGGCGCCGTGACGAAGAAGGACTTCGACAAGTGGATGCTCGTCGCGGCCAAGGCGTCGCAGCAGCAGATCCCCGGGCAGGCCTCGAAGGTGACGGTTCCGGACGCCCCGGACTTCAAGAAGTGCATTGCCGCGGCGCGCAAGGCCGCGCCGGCTCCCGCCAAGGGCCAGCCGCGCCAGACCGACGCGCAGTTCAAGAAGACCTGCCAGCAGCAGTACGACAACCTCAAGGACCAGGTCATGCAGTTCCTGATCTCGGCCCGGTGGATCGAGGGCGAGGCGTCGGACCTCGGCATCAAGCTCACCGACAAGCAGGTCCAGCAGGAGTTCGCCAAGCAGAAGAAGGCGTCCTTCCAGACGACCAAGCAGTTCCAGGACTTCCTGAAGTCCTCGGGCATGACCGAGGAGGACCTCCTGTTCCGGGTGCGCCTCGACACGCTGTCGAACAAGATCCGCGACAAGGTGACGAAGGGCAAGGCCAAGGTCACCGCGGCCCAGATCAAGGCGTACTACGACAAGAACAAGCAGCAGTTCTCGCAGCCCGAGACGCGCGACCTGAGCATCGTGCAGACCCAGACCAAGGCCAAGGCCGACCAGGCCAAGGCGGCGCTGGACTCCGGCCAGAGCTTCGCCTCGGTGGCCAAGCAGTACTCGATCGACGATGCCTCCAAGGCCCAGGGCGGCAAGCTGCCCGGCGTGCAGAAGGGCCAGCAGGAGAAGGCGCTGGAGGCGGCGGCGTTCGCCGCGCCGACCGGCCAGGTCCTCGGCCCGGTCAAGACGCAGTTCGGCTACTACGTCTTCAAGGTCGACAAGATCACGAAGGCCACGCAGCAGTCGCTGGCCCAGGCCACCCCGACGATCAAGCAGCTCGTCGCCCAGCAGAACCAGCAGAAGGCGCTCGACAGCTTCGTCAAGGACTTCCAGAAGAAGTGGCAGGACCGCACCGACTGTCGCAAGGGCTATGTCGTGCAGAGCTGCAAGGGCGCGCCGAAGCCCAAGCAGGCGACGAGCGGACAGACAGTGCCCGGCGGGGCCACCCAGCAGGCGCCGGCGGGCCAGCAGACCGCCCCGTAGCCTCCCGCCGGTGAGCCAGCCCGACAGCGAGGCCGCCCTCGGACGCCTCGACGCCGTGACCCGGCGCCTGCGGCGCGAGTGCCCGTGGGACCGCGAGCAGGACGAGCGCTCGATCGTCCCGCACACCGTCGAGGAGGCCTACGAGCTGGCCGACGCCGCGCAGCGCGGGGACGACGCCAAGCTGCTGGACGAGCTGGGCGACGTGCTCTTCCAGGTGCATTTCCTCGCCCTGCTGCTCGAGGAGCGCGGGGCCGGCGATCTGGCGGCCGTGGCTGACCACTGCCGCGAGAAGCTCATCCGCCGCCACCCGCACGTCTTCGGAGAGACCGAGGCCGCGACGGCCGCCCAGGTCCTTCAGAACTGGGACCGGATCAAGCAGACCGAGCCGGGCCGCGAGCCGGGGATCTTCGGCGAGGTCCCGGAGAACCTGCCGGGCCCGCTCCACGCCCGCAAGGTCCAGCGCCGGGCGGCGACGAGCGGCTTCGACTGGCCCGACGCCGCCGGCCCGCTCGCCTCCGTCGCCGCGGAGCTCGGCGAGGTCGAGGCCGCCGCGGCCGCCGGCGACCGGGACGCCGCGTTTCACGAGGTCGGCGACCTCCTGTTCGCGGCCGTCAACGTTGCCCGCAAGCTCAAGGTCGACCCCGAGCTCGCCCTGCGCGCCGCCTCCGGGCGCTTCCGCGGGCGGGTCGAGGCGGCCGCCGGCCTCGCGGCCGCCGACGGGTCCGAGTGGGCCGCGCTGCCGCCCGAACGCCAAATCGAGTACTACGACCGTGCCCGCGCTGCCGCGGGAGACGCCACCCCCGACGAAAGGCCCCAGGAGCCATGAGCGCCATCGAGTCCGTCCACGCCCGGCAGATCCTCGACAGCCGCGGCAATCCGACCGTCGAAGCCGACGTCACGCTCGCCTCGGGCGCCTCCGGGCGCGCGGCCGTGCCCTCCGGCGCGTCCACCGGCGAGTTCGAGGCGACCGAGCTGCGCGACGGCGGCAGCGCGTGGCTTGGCAAGGGCGTCGGCACGGCGGTCGGCAACGTCAACGGCGAGATCGCCGCCGCGGTGGCCGGGCGCGACGCCGCGGATCAGCCCGGGCTCGACGCGGCGCTCATCGATCTCGACGGCACGCCGAACAAGTCGCGGCTGGGCGCAAACGCCATCCTCGCGGTGTCGCTGGGCACGGCGAAGGCCGCAGCGGCCGAGGCTGGGCAGCCGCTGTGGCGCCACCTCGGCGGCCCGGACGCGCACGTCCTGCCGGTCCCGATGATGAACGTGCTCAACGGGGGCGTGCACGCGGACAACGCCGTGGATTTCCAGGAGTTCATGATCGTCCCGTGCGGCGCGGCGTCGTTCTCGGAGTGTCTGCGCATGGGGGCCGAGGTCTTCCACCACCTCAAGCGGACGCTGCACGACCGCGGGCTCGGCACGGCCGGCGGGGACGAGGGCGGCTTCGCGCCCGACCTCCCGTCCAACGAGGCGGCGCTCGAGGCGCTGGTCGCCGGCATCGAGGCCGCCGGGTACGCACCCGGGGAGGACGTCGCGATCGCCATGGACCCGGCGACGAGCGAGGTCTACGAGGACGGCGCCTACGTCCTGGCCAGCGAGGGGCGGTCGCTGAGCTCCGGCGAGATGGCCGCCTACTGGGCCGACGTCGCGGGCCGCTACCCCGTCGTGTCCCTCGAGGACGGCATGGACGAGAACGACTGGGACGGCTGGAAGGCCCTGACCGACCGGCTCGGCGCCACCGTGCAGCTCGTCGGCGACGACCTCTTCGTGACCAACCCCGAGCGCCTGCGCCAGGGCATCGACCGGGGCGTGGCGAACTCGATTCTCATCAAGGTCAACCAGATCGGGACGCTCACCGAGACCCTCGAGGCGATCCGGATCGCGCGCGAGGCCGGCTACACCGCCGTGATGTCGCACCGCTCAGGCGAGACCGAGGACACGACGATCGCCGATCTGGCGGTCGCCACCGGCTGCGGGCAGATCAAGACGGGGGCGCCGTCCCGCAGCGATCGGGTGGCGAAGTACAACCAGCTCCTGCGGATCGAGGAGGCGCTCGGCAGCGCCGCGACGTTCCCCGGCCGGTCGGTCTTTCGCAGCGGCTAGATCCCCCGTCCGGGCGGTCCCGCCCGCCGGGGAGGACTTCGCCGCGGCGGGGCGAAAGCCGGGGCGAGCATGGCCGCCACCGCCTCAGCCGCCGCCCGCCGCGGCCACGCCCGCCGCGCCTCGGGCGGCCGCCCGCGGCGACCGGCGGGGCCCGGCATCCGCTGGGATCGGGTGGGCCGCATCGCCCTGCTGCTCGTGCTCGGGCTGATCCTCGCCCTGTACGTGGGCCCGCTGCACTCGTACTTGACGACGTGGCAGGAGTCGAAGGAACGCAAGGCCGAGGTGACGCGCCTCGAGGCCGAGCGGGCCCGCCTCCTGGATCGCAAGCGCGAGCTCGAGCGCGCGGTGACGCTCGAGCGCGCGGCGCGCAGCCTCGGGATGGTCAAGCCCGGCGAGCGCCCGTACGCGGTCGCCGCGCCCGCATCCTGACCGTCACGGCCGGCCCGCGGTCCGGCGCTGCTACCTTGGCGCGCCCGTGAGCATCGAATCCGCCTGGCATCAGTGGGAGGAGGGCACCCGGCGCCTGGCGGCGGCACCGGCGGAGCATCAGCGCGCGCTCGAGCTCGTCACCGGCCGGATCGTCGAGGAGCTGCGGCGCCGCCTGGGCGGCGCGTTCACGGTGGAGGAGCTCGCCGGCCTCTACGACGCCGGAACCGACTGGTGCCTGGATCTCGCCATCGCCGCGGCGCCCGAGGACCCGTCCGCCTGGGACTCGCACGTCGTCGCCGATGCCGCCTTCGCCCGCTACGTGCGCGAGGCTGCCGACTTCGCGGGCGGGCGGCGGATCCAAGCCGGCCCGTGACCGCTCACGCGGCCGCTTCGAGCGTCCATTTCGTCCGGGTCCCGATCGGGTCGAAGCCGAGCCGGCCGTAGAACTCCCGCGGCCAGCCGCTGGCTTCGGCGACGATGAAGACGAGCTCGTGGCCCGCCGCCTGGGCCGCCGCGATCGCCGCGCCGATGACCGCCCGGGCCGCGCCCTGGCCACGATGCGCCGGCAGCGTGGCGACGTCCTCGATCTGGGCGGTGCGCCCGTCCGAGTAGAGGTGGCACGCGGCGACCACGTGCCCGTCCGGCCCGCGGACGCCGAAGAACCGCGCGTCGGTGGCGTCCAGCAAGCGCCGGTCGGCCGCGGCGATCTGGCCGACGAGCCCCTCGGCGGCCGCCTCGTGCTCGCGCAGCGAGCCGGCGAACAGCCCGCTGAGATCGTCGAGCGCGACGGCTTCAGCCCGCGGATGGTCTCCGGGGGGACGGTCCGGCGCACGGCGGAGCGCCATCGTGACGAGCGGGGACGGCTCCCACCCGGCGGCGGCCAGCGGGGAGCCGATCGCTGGGCTGTCGGACGCTCCGGCGAGCGACACGGAGCGGTGGCCCAGCCCGGCTCCGCCCAGGAGGCGGTCGGCGGCCGCCAGCAGGGCCGGGCCGGTCACCGGGCCGGCGGGATCGTGCACGTTCAGGAAGTTGAGGTCGTACACGAGCGGGAGGCTGGGGGTGAGCATCGCGACGCCCAGCCCGAACGGCTCGGCCCGGTCGCAGCGGGCCGCGCAGAGCGTGTCCTCGAACCGCAGGGACTGGGCGTAGACGGGGTCCGCGCCCACCGCGACGCCCGATCAGTCGTCGTCGGCGCCCGTCCGGCGGATCACGATCTGGTCCTCTTCGATCGTGACCTCGACGGGGCGGTGCCCGGCCCAGTGCTCGGCGTAGATGGGATCGTCGGCCACCGCGGGGTCGAGCCAGAGCCCGTACCCCTCCTCGCCGTGGTCGAAGCTCCCTTCCAGCGGACGGGGGCCGGCCTTGCGGCGCCGGCCGCCGCGGCGGCCGCGGCGGCGCTTCTCGGCGCCCTCGTCGTCCTCGTCGTCGCCGGCCTCGGCGCGGGCCGCGGCAGCCGCCTCGGCGGCGGCGGCCGCTTCGGCACGGGCGGCCTCGGCCTCTTCGAGCTCGGCGGCAATCGCGGCGTCGTCCTCGGCGCGCAGGTCGATCTCCTCGTCCGCGGCCGCGGCGGCGCCGTTGCCGTCGGCGTCCTCGGGCGCGAGTTCGTTCTCACGCTTGAAGGCGTTGATCTGCTGGACCGTGACGTCGAGCTGATGAGCGATCCAGGCGTCCGTGCGGCCCTCGCGGGCCCAGGCGCGGATCTGGTTGAAGTGGGGTCGAAGTGACTTTCGTGCCATGAACGCGCCGCAGCCTAGCGCACCCGCCGTGGCGCCCGATTCCCGGTCCGCGGGTGCCGGCGGCGCGCAGGCGGGCCACCGGCCAGAGTTCTCTGGACACTCGGTGCCTCGGGGGAGCCGGGCCGCTATGCTGACCGATCACCCTGCCGCTGGCGTCAGCCCGCTGCAGCTGTCTGCCCAGCCGCCGCCCTGAAAGGCGACCATGCTCGTACTGACCCGAAAGTCCAACCAGAGCATCATGATCGGTGACGACATCGAAGTCACCGTGCTCTCGGTGATGGGCGAGAAGGTTCGGCTGGGGATCCAGGCTCCCCGCGACATCCCGGTGTTCCGCACCGAGGTGTACCTCGAGATCCAAGAGGAGCGCGCCTCCGGCACCCGCGGCGACCGCGACGCGGCCAAGGATCCCGGCGTGCGCAAGCAGGTCGACGACGCCCTGCGCCGCCTTGGCGAGGGCACGTCCTGAGCTGAGCCGCTGCGCCGGGCCGTGCGCGGCTAGCCGAGCAGCAGCGCGAGGGTCTTGAACATCACGATCGTGACGATCACAGCCGTCGCGATCATGGAGAAGATGAGGACCCCGAAGCGCACCGACGACCGCTTGCGCTCGCGCGTGATGGACCGCCGGCGGGACCGGTGGCGCGTAGTTTCTTGGAGCCGCTCGCGCCGCGTCCGGTCAAGGGCGATCTCCTCGACGAAGGCACGTTCGATCTCCGCGATGCTCTGACGCATGCGCATAAGGTCTGCCAAGCCTACCAGCGTGTGGGGCGGGCTTGGCGTGCCAGGATGGATCGCGATGCCTCGTGCCGCCCTCATCTCCGTGCTCGCCGCAGCCGTCCTGTCCGTGGCCGCAAGCCCCGCCGCCGCTGGGAATTCGGGCCCGCGAGTGGCCGTCGACGTCAGTCGCGGGCCAGCGGCGCGCAGCACCCTGTTCGAGGTCACGACGCTCGGCCCGTGCGCCGCGGTCGGAGGCCTGGATCTGTGCTTTCGTGCCCGCCTGCAGGCGTGGCGGGGGGCGCGCCGGCTCGTCTCCCGGAGCCTCAGCCGGCCCAGCGTCTTTGCGTCCTACCGGGCCGTCGTGCGGTGGCCGTGCCGGGCGGCCGGCCGCGTGCGCTGGGCGGTGGCCGTGACCGACACCGACACGGGCCTCAGCGCGCGGCGCACCGGGGTGCTGTCGGTGCCGCGCTGCCGCTAGCGGCCGTCTGCCCAGGCCGCCGCCGCGTCACCGCCGTCCTCAGCCGCAGGCCGACCACAGCCCGCGGCCGGACGCCCGGGCCGCGCGCGCCAGCCGTGCGAACTCATCGGCGTGGGCGACGTTCGGAGGGATCGTCAGCGGGACCGCGAAGCCGTCGCGGACGAGGATCGCGTTGACGAACGCCGCATCGGGCTGCCGGTACACGTAGGCCAGCAGCCGGCCGTAGCGGTCGCGGGTCTCCGTGTCGAGCTGGAGCCGGACCCGCCGGCGCTCGACGAGCCGCGTGTTCGCCGCGGTCGCGGCCCGCCCGAAGCACTGCACCGGGGTGCCGGGCTTCTTCGTCTCGGGCGTGTCCATGCCGATGTACCGGACCCGCTCCGTGCGCCCGGAGTCGAGCCGGACCTTGATCGTGTCGCCGTCGGTGATCTTCACGACCTCGCCTGTCAGCGTCGCGTTCGGCCGCTCCCCGGGCGCCAGCTCGGACGGATCCTCGCGGTGGCGTCCGGCGAGCTGGTCGGCGCAGCCCCCTCCGACCGCCGCCAGGGCAGCGAAGAGGGCAATCCAGGCCGAGGCGCGACGCCAGGTCATGCCCGGGACGCTAGCCCGGCTCCGGTCGCGGTGAACGGATCCGTGCAGGCGCGTGTCGGCGTCGCGCCTCCGGCGTGCGCGGGCGTGACAGGCTGGCGTGTCCGACCGCCGGACCGGAGGTCAGGCGGTGACGCCCGACCCGGCCTCGGCGGAGGTGTAGACGTCGACGAAGCGCAGGTAGTTCGCGGCGATCTGGTCCGACGCGGCATCGCGCTCCAGCGACCCGTCCAGGAAGCCCTTGAGGCTGTCCCACCAGATCGACCGTCCGATCGCGAACCCGACGAAGCCCTCCACCGGCGCAGCCTGGCGCAGCCAGTGATCGACCTTGTCGTCGTTGGCGCCACGGCCGAGCAGCACGCAGACCACGCCGTCACGGCCGCCCGCGCGCGTCTGGGCGGCGATCCGCTCGGCGTCTTCGCGGGTGTCGACGCCTTCGATCTTCCAGACGTCGGACTCGATGCCGGCGTCCTGGAGCTCGGCGATGGCGCGGCGCATGAGCTCGGGCCGCAGCTCGGCGTCGTAGCGGTCCGTGTCGCCGCCGACCGAGGCGAGCTGGGCCTCCTCGGCGGGCACGAGCAGCTCGAACAGGAACTTGCGCCCGTTCTCGTGCAGCCAGTCCGACAGGCGCTTGAGCCGCGCGGTCTGGCGCTCGTTCATGCCGGCGTCGCCGTCGGGGTTGTAGCGGACGAGCACCTTGGAGAAGTCCGGGTCGAAGTCGAGGATGTGCTGGCCGAACTCCTCGCCGTACTCGAAGTCGAATTCGTTCTGGCCGCTCTTCTCCACCGGCATGGCGAGCTTGAGCCCCTTGGCCTTGGCCTGGGCCGGAATGTCGCCGCCGAACTGCTCGTCGACGAGCGCGCCGGTGGCGGTGGCATCCGCGCCGCGCTCGGTCGCCTTGGCCAGGCCTTCGTAGATCAGGTGCTTGGCGTCCGCGATCGTGGCGGTCTCCTCGGGCGTGGGGTCGCCCTGAATTCCGAACATCTTCTTCTGGAACGACCCGCGATGGTCGAACGCGAGGATGAAGAGCTTGCCGTCGTAGCCAAGGCCCATGCGTGCATCAACTCCGTGGTCGAGAGAGTGTGGCGGCGGACCCCGACACGCGGAGCCGCGCGGGCAGTGTAGTCGCGCCAGGCCGGGGCTGCGACCGCGAAAAACCGCAGCGCCCGCGCGGCGGATCACGCTGCGCGAGTACGCTTGCGCGCGCAATGGCGGACCTCGTCCCGAACTTCGCTGGCCCGAGCTACACCATCGGCATCGAGGAGGAGCTCATGATCCTCGATGCCGGGACGCTCGATCTCGCCAACGCCATCGAGGGACTGCTCGAGCCGGCACCGGCCGGGGAGATCAAGCCGGAGCTGATGGAGTCGGTGCTCGAGATCTCGACCGATCCGTGCCCGAACACGGCCGCGGCCGCGACGCAGCTGCGGGCGCTGCGGCGTCACGTGCGGGAGCGGGCCGAAGCGAAGGGCCTGGCGATCGGGTCGTCGGGCACGCACCCCTTCGCGATGTGGGAGGACCAGCGGATCGTCGGCCGCTCGCGGTACCGCGACCTCATCAGCGCCCTGCGGTTCGTCGCGCGCCAGGAGATCATCTTCGGCGTCCACGTGCACGTCGGGATCGACGACGCCGACAAGGCCGTGCACGTCGCCAACGGGATGCGGGTCCACCTGCCGGTGCTGCTCGCGCTCTCGGCCAACTCGCCGTTCTGGCGGGCCGACGCCACCGGGATGGCCTCGACGCGCATGCCGATCTTCCGCGCCTTCCCGCGCGTCGGGGTTCCGCCGTTCTACGCCGGCTGGGACGACTGGGCCCGCCGCGTCGGCTTCATGATCGACAGCCGGGTCATCGAGGACTACACGTACCTCTGGTACGACGTGCGACCGCACCCGAACTTCGGCACCGTCGAGATCCGCGTGTTCGACGCGCAGACCCGGGTGGAGCACACGCTTGCGCTCGCGGCGCTCACGCAGGCCCTGGTCCGCGAGCTGGCCGAGCACTTCACGGCGGGCGAGCAGCTGTCGGACTACCCGTACGAGATGATCGACGAGAACAAGTGGCTCGCCGCCCGCCACGGGCTCGAGGGCGACCTCGTCGACCTGCCCCGGCAGGAGCGGGTGCCGACGAAGGAGCTCGCCCGCCGGCTGCTGGACCGCGCCCGCGAGCACGCGCAGGATCTCGGCTCGGCGGCCGAGCTCGAGGGGATCGCCGACCTGCTCGAGCGCGGGAACGGCGCCGCTCGCCAGCAGGTGGTCTACGAGGCCAACCACGACCTCCGCGAGGTCGTGTCGGAGATCGTCGAGGTCACGGGGGAGTAGGGCCTGGGCGGGCCGAGACGTTCGGTCCAGACGGGCCGTTCCGCGGCCGCGCTGGCCGGGCGGCGGGTGCTCCGGCGCGGCGGGCGTAGAATCGCCCGCGATGTCGAGCGCCGACCTCTTCGTGGTGTGCAAGAACTGCGGTTCGGAGGTGAGCCCGTACATCACGGAGTGCCCGTACTGCGGCACCCGGCTGCGCAAGCGCGCGCCGAAGCTCGACCGCGACGGCAACGTCGCTGAAGAGAAGAAGCGCGGCGGGCCGGCGCGGCCCACCCTCCCGAAGCTGCGGCGCGGCGAGATTCCCGGCATCCGCGTCGATGCCCGCCCGTACGCGACCGCCGCGCTGATCGTGGCGAGCCTCGCGGTGTCGCTGGCCTGGCGGGGCGGTGCCTTCAGCCAGGCCGACGCGGCGATCATCGGGCCGCTCAGCGGTGACTGGTGGCGGCTGCTCACGTACTCGTTCGTCTACGACAACGCCGGGTATCAGCTGGCCGCGCTCGTGGCGGTCGCCCTCTTCGGCTGGCTCATCGAGCGCCGGCGCGGCCCGTTCGCGGTCCTCCTCATCTATTTCGCCGGAGCGGCGGCGGGCGGGGCCATCGAGGCCTACGGCGCCGCAGTTCCCGTGGCCGCCGGGGCCAACGGCGCCGCGCTCGCCCTGCTGCTCGCCTGGATGGTGCCGGAGCTCCTGGCCCGGCGCCGCGGCGAGGACACGGAGGCCGACCTGCTCGGCGCCGCTGCGATCGGCGCGGTCGTGGCCCTCATCCCGCTCGCGGCGACCGAGGCGAGCTGGCTCGCCGGGGCGGGCGGCGCCGCCATCGGGGTGTTCGCGGGCGTCGTTCTCGATCAGGCCGGCGGCGAGTAGCCGGCACCGCGCCGGGCCCGGAGCGCCGCCAGTGCGGTGCGGTCCGGACCGGTCGCGCCGCGGGCCGACGAGGAGGTTCGGCCGCCCCGGCCGGCCGAACCTCGGCTTCGGCGCCTCAGGCGAGCTGGATCCTGCCCGGGGCCCCGGCCTCGAGGCGCCCGATCACCGCGCCGGGGACCTCGCCCTCCCGCCCGGGCGGGAGCGCCACGAGCAGGCCGCCGGACGTCATGGCGTCGGCGGCCAGGCGCACCTGGGCGAGCGGGAGGCCGGGAGCGACGGAGGCGAAGGCCGCCGCGTGGCCGGCGTTGCGGCGACTGCCGCCGGACACCGCGGCGTCGTCGGCGAGCAGGTCCAGGACGCCGTCGATCGCGGGAATCGCCGCGGCCTCGATCGTCGCGGCCAGCCCGCTGGCCAGTGCGAGCTCATGCAGGTGGCCGAGGAGCCCGAAGCCCGTGACGTCGGTCATCGCGTGGGCCCCGGCGGCCGCCGCGGCCGCCGCGGCGTCGCGGTTGAGCGTGGTCATCACGGCCACGGCACGGGCGACCAGCGCATCGGAGGCCAGCCCGCGCTTGGCGGCGGTCGCGACGGCGCCCGCGCCGAGCGGCTTGGTGAGCACGAGGACGTCGCCCGGCTGCCCGCCCGCGTTGGTGAGCACCCGGTCCGGATGCACGGTGCCGGTCACGGCCAGCCCGTACTTCGGCTCGGCGTCGTCGATCGAATGCCCGCCGACGAGCACCGCGCCCGCCGCCGCGACGGCATCATGCCCGCCCCGGAGCACGTCGCGGAGCAGGTCCCCGCCCAGGGTCTCCAGCGGCCAGGCGACGAGGTTGAGCGCGGTCATCGGCACGCCGCCCATGGCGTAGACGTCCGAGAGGGCGTTGGTGGCGGCGATGCGGCCGAAGTCGTACGGGTCGTCGACGATCGGGGTGAAGAAGTCGGCGGTCTGGACGATCGCCAGGTCGGCGCGCAGGCGGTAGACGCCGGCGTCGTCGGCGGTCTCGTGCCCGACGAGCAGATCCGGGTCCTCGCTGCGCGGGAGCCCCGCGACGAGCGGGCCGAGCGCTGCGGCTGGCAGCTTGCAGCCGCAGCCGGCGCCGTGCGAGAGCGACGTGAGCTTGACGGCCACGTCCGTATGATGGCGCGCGATGCCCGCCGAGCGTGCGTACAGCGACGAGGAGGTCGACGCGGCGGTGGCCGCGCTCTCCGAGCCCGAGCGCCTGCGCGCGGCCCAGGACCTCGTGGCGAAAGTCGCGCCGCAGCTCCAGACCGTGCTCGCTGCTGCGCTGCACGACGGCGGCTGGTTCGGCGAGGCTCACGACGCGAAGGTGCTCGAGGCCGCGGGGCTCCCCGCCGTCGACGAGCGGCTCACCGCGGTCCGCACGCTGGTCGCCGAGGAGACCCGGATGGGGATGCTCGTCGGCGTCACCGTCGGCTTCCAGCTCGCCCACGACCTGCAATCGACAGCAGGGGAGGAGTAAGTCACCCCATGGACATTCGCTTTCTCGGCCACTCCGCGTTCGAGCTCTCGCACGAGGGCACGTCCGTCCTCATCGATCCGTTCCTGACCGGCAATCCCAAGGCCGCGGTCGCCGCCGATGACCTGAGCCCGGACGCCATCCTGCTCACCCACGGTCACGCCGACCACATCGGCGACTCCGTGCCGCTGTCGAAGCGCACCGGAGCCGCCGTCACGGCGATCGTTGAGCTGGCGGGCGAGATCGGCGAGGAGGGGGTCGCGGTCAACGACCCCAACCTCGGCGGCACGGTCGACTTCGACTGGGGCTGGTGCAAGCTCGTGCCGGCCTGGCACACCTCCACCACACCCAAGGGCACGGTGAACACCCCGGCGGGCCTGGTCGTCCACATCGGCGGCGTCACGGTCTACCACCTCGGCGACACCGCGCTCTTCAGCGACCTGCAGCTCGTTTCCCGCCAGACGCCGGTTGACGTGGCGCTCGTCTGCATCGGCGGCCACTACACGATGGATCGCCACGACGCGGTCACGGCGTGCGACTTCATCGGCGCGCGCACCGTCATCCCGTGCCACTACAACACCTTCCCGCCGATCGAGACCGACGCCCAGGCGTTCAAGGCCGACGTCGAGGGCGCCACGAGCTCGCAGGTCGTCGTGCTCGACCCGGGGGAGACGCACAGCGCGTGACCCACGCGATCGTCCTCATCCAGTGCGAGCGCACGGAGATCCCCAACCTCGGGGCGACGCTCGCGGGCGTCGAGGGCGTGGCCGAGGCCTACTCGGTCACCGGCGACTGGGACTTCGTCGCGATCGTCCGCGTCCCGCGCCACGAACTGCTCGCCGACGTCGTGACCGGCACGATCGGCCGGCTCCCGGGCGTCGACCGCACCCAGACCATGGTCGCGTTCGAGGTCTTCTCGCAGCACGACCTCGACGCGCTCTTCTCGATCGGCGAATGAGACGCGCCACGATCATTCTGGCCGCAGCGGCCCTCGGCGCCGGGGCGGCGTTCGCCGCCGGCGGCTGCGGGTCGGACGGCGACAGCGCGACCACGGCGGACACCGGGACGAACCCCACCGCCTCCGCGCCCGACGCGAAGCCGCCGCCGACCGACGCGACGGCGCCGGGGGCGGGCGGCGCCACGACCGGGACGTCGACGAGCGACACCGGGGGCACGCCGGCCGGCACGGTGACCGACGACGGCGGCTCGACGTCGGTCGCGGCCTCCGCCGACTTCTCGATCGGCGGGTCGAAGATGACGCCGGTCCAGGTGACGGTGCCCCCGTTCGTCGCGGTCGACCTGAGCCTGAAGTCGACCGACGGGCAGCGGCACACCATCTCGGTCGTCGTCAAGGGCGGCGACATCTACCGGGTGGGCGCCGAGGCCAGCGGGGCGCCGTCCTCGACCCGCGTGCCCGGGCTCCAGCCCGGCATCTACCCCGTCCGCGGGGACGGGGGCCAGCAGTCCAACCTCGTCGTCGGCGGCGAGCCGGGTCCGTAGCCGCCGGCCGGTCCCGGGCGGGTCAGCCGATGCGGTCGCCGAGCGCGACCTCGCGGTCGGGGGCCAGGAGCACGACGCCGTGCTCGTCGCTGAGGGCGCCGAGCACGAGGACCTCGGACATGAACGGCCCGATCTGGCGCGGGGGGAAGTTGACCACGGCGACGACGAGCCGGCCGAGGAGCGCCTCGCGAGGGTAGGAGGTGATCTGCGCCGAGGAGCGCTTCGTGCCGATCTGCGGCCCGAAGTCCACCGTGAGCTTCCACGCCGGCTTCCGGGCCTCGGGGAAGTCGTCGACCCCCGTCACCCGTCCGACGCGCATGTCGATCGCCATGAACTCGTCGAACGTCGCCACGGCGGGCAGGATATCCGCGGCCCGAATGGGCGGGCCGGGCGGCGTGACCGAGCCCGCTCGGTCCCGGGCCGCTCGCGCAGTGCCTACGGAGCGGCGTCCGGCGCCGGCGCGTCCACCGACGAGTCGGCGTGCGGCAACGGGGCCGGGTCGACGGGCGGCGTGCTCACGGGCGGCGGCGTGCCTTCGGACGGCGGCGTGCCGCCCTCGCCGGCCGGCGGCGCGGCAGGCGGCGTGTCCGCCGACGGCGCGTCCTCGCCCGGGACCGCGACGCCGGGGGAAGCCGGCGCGGTCACGACCGGCTCGACGGTCTCGGCCGGCGGCAGCGTGGTCGTGTCGACGATCGTCTGGCTCTTGGTCGGCGCGGGCGCCGGAGCGGGGGCCGGGGTCGTCGCGACCGGGGCCGGGGCCGGTGCGGGGGCCGGCGCCGTCGTTGTCGTGGTGGCGACGGCGGCCGGAGCGGGAGTCGCGGCGTCGGCGGGCGGAGCCGGGACGGCGGCCTTCCGCCGCGCCTGGACACCGCCGGTGGGGGCGGGGGCCGGCGGCACCGAGGCGACCGCGACCGGTGCGGGGGCCGGCGCCTCGTTGACGACGTGGTTGGCCTCGACGGCTCCGGCCGTCACGATCGCGGCCGCGGCGAGGCCGGCGGCGGCCTTCGTGGCAACGGTCGTCAGGCCGGCGGAGAGGGCGCTGGCGCCGGCGCCAGCGGCCGCGGCGCCGCTGGCGGCAGCGCCGCCGCCTGCTGCAGCAGCGCCGCCGGCGGCCGCGCTGCCTCCGGCGCTGGCCGAAGCGCCGAACTGCGTGAGGATGAACTTCTTCATGAGCAGCAGGGGCGCGACCGGGAAGATGGCGGCCAGCGCCTTGTTCGTCTGCTTGAGCTGCTTGTGGAAGGCCGAGCAGCGGTCGCAGCTGCGCAGGTGGCGCCGGACGGGCGGGCTCATCTTCACGAGCCCCTCGGCGACCTCGCCGAGCTCGGCGCGGACCTCGTCGCAGGTGAGCAGCCGGGCTTCGGCGGCCTCGGCGAGCGAGACGCGCGCCCGCACCAGCAGCGACTTGACGCTGGGCACCGTCGTCTCCATCGCCTCGGCGATCTGGTCGTAGGTGAGCGCGTCGATCTCGCGGAGAAGCAGCGCGGTGCGCTGCGTCTCGGGCAGCGTCTGGACGTCGGCGACGAGCTGGCGGAACTCCTCACGGCGGTGAACCTGGTCGGCCGTGCTCATCCCCGCGTCGGCGAAGTGGACGTCCATCGAGTCGACCCCGATGGGCTGCTGGCGGCGCAGGTGGTTCAGGCACCGATTGCGCGCGATGCGGTAGAGCCACGGGCGCACGTTGATCGGCCGCTCGTCGGCGATCATCGCGTTGTAGGCCGACGCGAAGACCTCCTGAAGGACGTCCTCCGCGTCCTCCCGCGAGTTCAGCATGTGGCGGCAGAACGACAGGAGCCGGGCCTGGTAGCGGGCCACGAGCGTCTCGAAGGCCCCGCTCGAGCCCTTGCGGACCATGGCGACCAGGCGCTCGTCCGGCTGCAGGCGCAGCAGCGGAGAGCGCCCGGGCAGGCGCGCAACGGCGGGGGTTTTCAGTGCGGAGACTTCCATGGAACGTCCGGTCCCTCGCTGATACCGACACCACAACGGTACGGAAGTTGCGGTTCTGCTCCGCAGGATCCTTTGTACGCGGGCGCGCCCGCGAGGGCCCGGGGCCCGGCAGGCGACCATCTAGACTCGCCCCGCACCCGCCCGGGTGGCGTAACTGGCAACCGCGGCCGGCTTAAACCCGGCTGCCCCTCGGGGCATGTGGGTTCGACTCCCACCCCGGGCACTGTGGACTCGCCGCATGCCGACCTGCCGGTCCGCGTCCAGCCGCGCGCGAAGCGCGACGAGGTCGCCGGGGAGCGCGCGGGCGCCGTGCTGCTTCGCGTCGCCGCCCCGCCGGTCGACGGGAAGGCCAACGCGGCGGTGCGCCGCCTGGTCGCCGCGGCGGCGGGCGTGCCGCGGAGCCGCGTCGCGGTCGTGCGGGGCCGCGCCTCGCGCGACAAGGTCGTCCGGGTGGAGGGGCTCGGGCTCGACGAGCTGCGGGCGCGGCTCCTGGGCTCCACGTCGGCCGGCTGACGCCGCGGCCGGCCGTGCGGCCGCGGTTGCGCGCCCCCGGCGCGCCCGCCTCTACGATGGCCCGGTGAACGCCGCGACCCGCTTCCGGGCCGCGTGCGCATCGCTCGGCCCCCGCGCGGGTTACGGGGGTGTGCGCCGGCCGACGCATCCGCCCGGCCCCGTCCGCCGCTGGCGGGCCGGCGCCGTGCTCGCCGTCGCGGCAGGCCTCGCGGCGCTCGGCACCGCGCCCGCCGGGGCGCAGACCGCATCGCGGCTGACCGTCGGATCGGCCCAGAAGCTCATGCCGTCCGGGCGCCTCCTGCGGCCGGCCGGGCGGCTCACGACGGTCGGCAACCTGCCGCTCGGCGCCGCGGCGACGCCCGACGGACGCTTCTACTGGACGGTGTCGGGCGGGCGCGGAGCCAACGACGTCCGCATCGTCGACGTGGCGCGCGGCGAGGTGATCCAGACGCTGCCGCTGCCCGGCGCCTCGGGCGGCGTGGCGATGGACCCGTCCCGGCGCCGGGCCTACGTCTCCGGCGTCGCCGCCTCCGGGAGCGCCAAGGCGAGCGTCGGCACCGCGGGGCGCGAAGCCGACCTCATCTGGGCCTACGACTACGGCCCGTCCGGCCGCGCCCGCCTCGTGCGGCGCATCTCCGTCCGCCCCCCGAGCTTCGCGCTGCCGGTCCAGAACTTCCCGAAGGTGAAGGCGCCCACGCGAGTCGGCTGGCCGCAGATGCCCGCAGTGTCGCGGGACGGTGCGACGCTGCTCGTCCCCCTCAACCTCGCCGGAGTGGCCGCGATCGTCGATGTCCGGTCGGGCCGGGTGCGGCACGTATCGACCGGCGACTACCCGTACGGCGCCGCGATCCTGCCCGGATCCCGGATCGGCCTGGTCTCCAACGAGGCGCCCGGCACCGTCTCGGTGATCGACCTGCGGCGCGGCCGCAAGCTCCGCGACCTCGCTGTCGGGCCGCCGCTCTCGCATCCGACGGCGATCGCCCTGGACCCGGCGGGCCGGCGCGCCTACGTGACGCTCACGAACACCGACGAGGTCGTCGTGCTCGACGCGCGGCGCCTGCGCGTGCTGCGCCGCCTGTCGGTCCGGCGGCCCGAGGGCCTCGGGGCCTATCCGGTGGCGGCCTCGGTGGCGCCGGACGGGCATCGGCTCGTCGTCGCAGAGGCCGGGGCCGACGCGGTGTCGGTGTTCCGCCTGCCGGGCGGGGCCGGGCCGGCGTTCACGCTGGCCGGCCGGATTCCCACGGCGGCCTTCCCGATGGACGTGTCCGCCGCGCCGGCGAGCGGGCGCGCCTGCAGCCCGGCGGTGCCGGCCCGCCGGCAGCGCGGAGCGGCGCCGGCTCGCTGCACCCGCATCCTCTGGCTTTCCGCGAAGGGGTTCGGCACCGGCCCGAACCCCTTCGGGCCCAATCCGTACCGGGACGATCCGGGGAACCTCGACGAGTACGCCGCCAAGCTCGTCAAGGGGAGGGTGGGCGCGCTCATCCTTCCGTCCGGCGCCGCGCTGGCCTCCCTCACGCAGGCGGCCGCCGCTGAGCTCATCCCGACGAACGCCGTGGCTGCCGCCCCGCCCGACACCCCGCTGCGGCCCGACGGCCCGATTCAGCACGTGATCTTCGTCGTGAAGCAGAACCGGACCTACGACCAGGTGCTCGGCGACGACCCGCGCGGCGACGGCGAGCCGGGCTTGGCGCTGCTCGGCAAGGAGATCACGCCGAACATCCACGCACTCGTCCAGCGCTTCCCGCTGCTGGACCGGACCTTCGCCGACTCCGATGCCTCGCCTGACGGGCACCAGTGGACGACCGGCGCGACGATCACGCCCTACGTCCAGCGGGTCTGGGCCCAGACGTACGCGCGCCGCGGACGTCCGGTCGACTTCTACTCGTACTCGATCTCGTGGCCCGGGAGCGGGTTCATCTTCGACGCGCTCGAGCGCAACGGGATCTCGTGGGCGAACCTCGGCGAGGCGCGGACCGGCGTCATCGCCCACCCCGACCGCGACCGCACGCCGGCGCTCACCGCGCTCGTGAAGGCCAAGGCGGCGCACTCCGACCTCGGCCCGCCCGACGGCTGCTTCCCGAACAACATCGCCCAGCTCCTCGGCGAGGCCGAGGTGCGCCCGATCTTCGACTCGACGCCGCCGGTCGGCGCCTCCCTGCGGGCGATCTCCCGGATGGCCTGCTTCCGCACGACGCTGGACCGGTGGATCGCGACGGGCACGACGCCCCGGTTCACGTACATGATCCTGCCCTCGGACCACACGCGCGGCCCGATTCCCGGCCAGCGGACCCCGCGCGCGATGGTGGCGGAGAACGACTGGGCGGTCGGCCAGCTCGTGGACACGGTCTCGCACTCGCCGATCTGGCCGCACACGGCGATCTTCATCATCGAGGACGACGCCCAGAACGGGGCCGACCACGTCAACGCCCACCGGATGCCGGCCCTCGTCATCAGCCCCTACGCCCGCCGCGGCGCCGTCGTCTCGACGCGCTACGACACCGCCTCGGTCCTGCGCTCGATGGAGCTGATCCTCGGCCTCGCCCCGCTCGGGCTCAACGACGCGCTCGCCGTCCCGATGCACGACGCCTTCCAGGCCACGCCGGACAACGCCGAGCCCTACACGGCGGTTGCGCCGGACTACGACCTGCTCGAGACGAACTGAGCGCCGGAACGGGCCTGTCGATTCCCTCGCGTCCCGTTCGTCTCATCGGCGACCATTCGAGAAGGAGGACGCCATGAAGTACCTGCTGCTGATCCACCAAGGCTCCACCCCGACGCCTCCGTCGGAGGCGTGGGACCGGCTGTCCGAGGCCGAGCGGGAGGCGATCGGACGCGACTATCAGGCGGTCTCGTCGACCCCCGGCGTGACCCCGGGACAGCACCTCCAGCCTCCCGAGACCGCGACGACCGTGCGCGTGCAGGACGGGCAGACGCTCGTCACCGACGGCCCCTTCGTCGAGCTCAAGGAGGCGGTCGGCGGCTGGCTGCTGTACGAGGCCGATGACCTGGATGCGGCGATTGCGCTGGCCGCCCGGATCCCGGCGGCGCGCCTCGGCGGCGCGATCGAGGTGCGCCCGATCGTGGAGTGGTAGCGATCCTCGAGCAGGCCTTCCGCGACCAGTGGGGGCGGGTGCTGGCCGTCCTGGTCGGCTTCCTCGGCGACCTCGATCTCGCCGAGGAGGCTGCCCAGGAGGCGTTCGCCATCGCCGCCGAGCGCTGGCCGCGCGACGGCGTCCCCGAGCACCCCGGGGCCTGGCTCGTGGCCACGGGGCGCAACCGCGCGATCGACCGGATCCGCCGCGACCGGACGCTCGCGGCCAAGACCCGCCTGCTCGACCCGCCCGCCGTGCACGAGGACCCAGTGGACGAGACCGCCTTCCCGGACGAGCGCCTCGAGCTCATCTTCACCTGCTGCCATCCGGCGCTGGCGATCGATGCGCAGGTCGCCCTCACGCTGCGGACGCTCGGCGGCCTCACGACGGGGGAGATCGCCCGCGCGTTCCTCGTCGCCGAGCCCGCGATGGCCCAGCGGATCGTGCGCGCCAAGCGCAAGATCAAGGCCGCCGGGATTCCGTTCCGCATCCCTGACCGGCATCTGCTGGCCGAGCGGCTCACGGCGGTGCTCGCCGTCGTGTACCTGATCTTCAACGAGGGCTACGGCGGCCGCGGCGACCTGGCGGCCGAGGCGCTGCGGCTCGGGCGCGCGCTGGCAGAGCTCATGCCCGACGAAGCCGAGGTGCACGGCCTCCTCGCGCTGATGCTGCTCCTCGAGGCCCGCCGGCCCGCCCGCTTCGAGGACGGCGAGATCGTGCTCCTGGCCGACCAGGACCGCTCGCGCTGGGACGCCGGGCAGGTGGCAGCGGGCCGGGCCGCGCTGGACCGGGCGCTGGCGCTCGGCGGCCGCGGCCCGTTCGTCGTGCAGGCGGCAATCGCCTCCTTGCACGCCGACGAGCCGCGGGACTGGCTTCAGATCTCCGCGCTGTATGGCGAGCTGCACCGCCTTACGGGCTCTCCGGTCGTCGAGCTGAGCCGCGCCGTGGCCGTCGCGGAGGCGGACGGCCCCGCGGCCGGGCTCGCGATCGTGAATCGGCTCGAGCTCGACGGGTACCGCTACCTCCATGCGACCCGGGCCGACCTGCTGGCCCGGCTCGGGCGCACCGCCGAGTCGCGCGACGCGTACCGCCGGGCGCTCGCGCTCGCCGACGACGCCGCCGAGCGCCGCCTGCTCGAGCGGCGCCTCGCCGGGCTCGCCGACGGGGGCGCGCCCGGGCCCGCATAGGATCCCCGGATGGTTCCGCGGGTCCTGCGGCAGGCCTACCAGCGCCTGGGCAGCCGGTACGTGCCGCGGCTGATCGTGGGCGCCGTGCTCCTGGCCCACCTCGTCGTGGCGGCCGGGCTCGGCCTGCTGCTCCTGTTCGTGAACATGACCGCGACCCAGTTCCTCGTCCTGCTCCTGGTCGCCGAGGCGCTCGTCGCGGCTGAGAACGCCGTCGAGGTTCGGATGATCCGGCGGTTCGCGGCGCCCGCCGATCCGTGGCTGGGCGGCGACCGGCGGCCGGGCCCGGCCAGTGCCGCGTGGCACGCGCTGGCCGGCCTGCCGCAGCGCTACCTCCATGCCGCGGGGCTCGCGCCGCTCGTCGCCACCGCGATTCCCCTGAGCATCGTCGCGACCGCCTACCTCGGCCTCCAGTGGTACTCGGCTCTGCTGTTCATCGTGGGCGGCGGGGTGACGGTCGCGTATGGAGTCGGGCTGCGCTACCTCGTGCTCGAGCTCGGCATGCGCCCGCCGCTGGAGGACATCTCCGCGGACCTGCCCGAGGCGTTCGCGCTCGGCCCGCCGGGGCTCACGCTGCGCGGCAAGATGCTCCTCGGGCTGCCCACGGTCAACCTCATCACCGGGGTCGTCGTGGCGGGCGTGGCGCCCGGGTATGACGGCGTGGACGAGCTCGGCATCGCGGTGCTCGTCGCGATCGGCGTCACGTTCACCATCTCGCTGGAGCTGACGCTGCTGCTCAGCCGGTCGGTCGTCGATCCCATCGACGACCTCGTCGCGGCGATCGGGCGGGTCTCGGAGGGCGACCTCGACGTGCGCGTCCCGGTCGTGGCGACGGACGAGACGGGCACCCTCGCCCAGTCGTTCAACGCCGCCGTCGCCGGGCTCGCCGAGCGCGAGCGGCTGCGGGCGGCGTTCGGCTCCTACGTCGATCCCGAGGTCGCCGAGCAGATCCTCGCCCAAGGCGTCGAGCTGGAAGGGGAGGAGGTCGTGGTGTCGGTCCTCTTCCTCGACATCCAAGGGTTCACCGCGTTCGCCGAGCAGGCCAGCGCCCGCCAGGTCGTCCAGCGCCTGAACGACTTCTGGGAGCTCGTCGTGCCGATCCTCATCCGCCACGGCGGCCATGCGAACAAGTTCATCGGCGACGGGCTGCTCGGCGTGTTCGGCACGCCGGACCGGCTGCCGCGCCATGCCGACCACGCGGTGGCCGCGGCGATCGACATCGCGCGCGAGGTGCGAACGCGCTACCGGGGCGTCGTGCGGGTCGGCATCGGCGTGAACTCCGGCCCGGTCATCGCCGGCACGATCGGCGGCGGCGGCCGCCTCGACTTCACGGTGATCGGCGATCCGGTCAACACGGCGTCCCGGGTGGAGGCCGTGACGCGCGAGACGGGCGACCCCGTGCTCGTGACCGGCGCGACGCTCGGCATGCTGGCCGGCGACCACGGAGTGTTCGAGGAGCGCGAGACCGACGGCCTGCCCGGCAAGGCCGAGCCGGTGCGGCTCTTCGCCCCGGCGGCGCTGGCGGGCCTGTGGGCGCCGCCGGCGGTCGGCCGACCGCCGGCCGTGGAACGGGCCCTCCCGGCCCCGGCGGGCCGGAGCCCGGCCCCCGACGCCGCCGAGTAGCCTGCCCGGCATGTCCACCGAAACCGAGCCCCAGACCCAGCTGCACGGCGGGCGCCTGATCGCCCGCCGCCTCAAGGCCCACGGCGTGACGAAGCTCTTCACGCTGTCGGGCGGCCATCTCTTCTCGATCTACGACGGCTGTCGCGAGGAAGGGATCGATCTCGTCGACACCCGGCACGAGGCGACGGCCGCCTTCGCCGCCGAGGGCTGGGCGAAGGTCACGCGCGAGGTCGGCGTCGCCGCCCTCACCGCGGGACCCGGCGTCACGAACGGGATGAGCGCGCTGGGCTCGGCGCTCATGAACCACTCGCCGATGGTGGTGCTCGGGGGCCGGGCGCCGCAGATGCGCTGGGGCCAGGGCTCGCTGCAGGAGATCGACCACGTCCCGTTCGTGGCGCCGCTCACGAAGCTCGCGGCCACGCCGATGGCGACCGCCGACATCCCCGGCATGGTCGACGAGGCCTTTCGCGTCGCCGCGGCGCCGCATCCCGGGCCGACGTTCCTGGACTTCCCGCTCGACGTCGTCTTCATGCACGTCGAGGAGGAGCCCGCGGCGCAGGAGCCGGGCCCGCCGGCGTGGGAGGGCGCCGGCGCGGACGCCGACGCCGTGGAGCGCGCCGCCGCGCTGCTCGCCGGCGCCGAGCGCCCCGTGATCATGGCGGGCACGAACCTCTACTGGGGCCACGGCGAGCGGGCGCTCGTCGACCTCGCGGAAGCGCTCGGGATCCCCGTCTACCTCAACGGCCTGGCGCGCGGCTGCGTGCCCGCCGACCACCCGCTGTTCTTCTCCCGGACCCGCTCGGCGGGCCTGAAGGGCGCCGACGTGGCGCTGGTCATCGGCGTGCCGCTCGACTTCCGGCTCGGCTTCGGCGCCTCGATCGGGGAGGACACCGCCATCGTGGCGATCGACGTCGCAGCGCCGCAGCGCCCCCACCCGCGCCCCGTGACCGCCGAGCTCTACGGTGCCCTGCCGGCCACGCTGGACGCCCTGCGGGCGGAGGCCGCCGGGGGCGGCGGCGGCGCGAGCCGCACCGAGGCCTGGACCTCAGGGCTGCGGGCCGACGAGGAGGAGAAGCGCGCGGCCGAGCAGGCCGAGCTCTCCGACGACCGAGCGCCGCTGCATCCCCTGCGGATCTACCGGGAACTGGCCGGGATGCTCGACCGCGACGCGATCGTCGTCGGGGACGGGGGCGACTTCGTCTCGTACGCGGGCCGGGTCGTCGACTCCTTCCAGCCGGGCTGCTGGCTGGATCCCGGCCCCTATGGCTGCCTCGGGGCGGGGCCCGGCTACGCCCTGGCCGCCAAGCTCGCCCATCCCGATCGCCAGGTCGTGCTCCTGCTCGGCGACGGCGCCTTCGGGTTCTCGGGGATGGAGTACGACACCCTCGCCCGCCATGGCGTCAACGTCGTCGGCGTGATGGGCAACAACGGCATCTGGGCCCTGGAGCACCACCCGATGATGTTCCTCTACGGCTACTCGGTCGCCGCGAAGCTGCGGCCCGAGACGCGCTACGACCAGGTTGTCGAGGCGCTCGGCGGCCACGGCGAGCTCGTCTCCCGGCCCGCTGAGCTGCGGCCCGCGCTCGAGCGCGCGTTCGCGGCGGATGCGCCGGCGCTGGTCAACGTGCTCACCGACCCCGACGTCGCCTACCCGCGCCGCTCGAACCTCGCGTAGGGCCCCGGACGCGCGAAAGCCGCCGTGGCGGCGGCTTTCGCAGGCTCCGGTCTGGACATCAGCGGGGGTGCGTCCGTGCGGGGCCGACTGTTCCCGGCAGGCGGGGAGGCCGCCGAGGCGGCCACATGCCGGTGCCGCGAGTCTCCTTCACCGGGCGGCGGGGTGCCAATCGAACATGCGGCCACCCGTGCCCGCGGTCGGAGCCCTACCCGGCGGCGGCGCGCTCGATCGCGGCGCCGTACAGGATGTCGTGCTCTGAGACCTCGACCTCGTCGAGGCCGAACGCCCGCATCGCCTCGAGGAGGATCACGACGCCCGCGACGATCGTCGGCGCCCGCTTCGGGTGCAGCCCGGGGACCCGCTCGCGGCGCGCCAGGTCCATCTGGGCCAGCTCCGCCAGCATGAGCTCGCACTGCGCCTTCTGCAGGGCGTAGCCGTGGACCCGGGCGGGGTCGTACGGGTCGAGCTCCTGCGCGATCGCCGCGCACGCCGTGGCGGTGCCGGCGACCGCAATTGCAGTCTGCACGCCGGCCCGCACCCCGGCGGGCACTGAGACGTCGATGATCGCCCGCACGTCGCCGGCCAGCGCCTCGAGCTGGGCGTGCGCTGGCGGATCGTCGTGGAGGTGGCGCTCGGTCTGGCGCACGACGCCGGCCTGGGTGGAGACTCGGAAGCTCACGTCGTCGCCGGTGCCGATGACGAACTCGGTGGAGCCGCCGCCGATGTCCACCACCAAGACCGGATCGGGCGAGCGCGGCCGGTCGCTCGTGGCCCCGAGGAAGCTGAGCCGCGCCTCGGTCTCGCCGTCGATCGCGCGGGCGTCGATGCCGAAGTCGCGGCGGACGCGCTCCACGAACTCCGGCCCGTTCTCGGCGTCGCGGGTGGCGCTCGTCATCGCCCCGATCGTCGCGTCGGCGCCTGCGGCGTCGATCGCCTCGCGGTAGGTGCGCAGCACGGCCGCGACGCGGCCCATCGCGCCCTCGGAGAGGCGCCCGGTGCGGTCGACGCCCTCGCCGAGCTTCGTGATCTCGGTGCGCCGGTAGACCTCGGTGACGCGGCGGCCGTCGACGTCGGCAACGAGCAGGCGGGTCGTGTTCGTGCCGATGTCGACGACGGCGACGCGCATGTCAGCCGGGGACCGCCCCGGTCAGCACATACCGCAGGGCGGCGACGACCTGCTCGGGCTCCGCGCACACGGCGAGGGCGGCGCGGTCGACTTCCTTGAGTGCGTGGCCAAGCTCCGGCGGGTGCAGGACGATCAGCGGGGTGCCGAGTGCCGCGGCGAACCCGGCGTCGAACGCCGCGTTCCACTGCCGGTACTCCTGGTCGAAGCGCACGACGACGACGTCGGCGCCGCGCAGGAGGGTGCGCGTCCGGATGGCGTTGAGGCCGGCGCCCTTTGCGTCCTTCCAGACGCGGTCGGGCTCGGGCCCGAGGATCGCCACGCCGCACTCGTCGCTGGCGGCGTGATCGGTGACGGGAGCGCTGAACTCGACGTCCAGGCCGGCGGCGTGCGCGCCGGCGGCGATGCGGTCGCGCCAGTCGGTGTGAATCTCGCCGGCGAGGTAGACGGACAGGGCCACGCTCCGGATCGTCGCACACCCGCGGCGGCTGTCCTTTGCGCGGCGGGCCCGCCGGGCAGTAGCCTGCCCGGCCATGGCGGGACGCAGGATCGGGCTGGGGATCGCGGCGGCGGCCGCGCTGGCGCTGGCCGCCCCGGCGAGCGCGGCGCCAGTCGTGCGGTCGTACGAGGCGGGGCCGTTCGACCTCTCGAACTACAAGGTCGCCCTGTCGATCACGGGCCTGGTGCCGAAGCCCGACGTCGATGGGTTCATCACGAAGATGAAGACGGACGTCGTCGACGCCGCGACGCACAAGCTCGTCCCGATCCAGCGGGTGATGCTGCACCACATCGTCTTCGCCAACCTGTTCGCCCTCGGCGAGGGAAAGGCGCCGCAGCCCTTCTACGGCGACGGCGAGGAGCGGGCGAAGATGGAGCTGCCGCCCGGCTATGGGTACCCGACCAGGGCAGCGGACCGCTGGGCGATCGTCTGGATGCTCATGAACCACCGCAACCGCGGCGATCGGGTGATGATCCGCTACACGGTCACGATCGACACGAATCCGCGGCTCAAGCCCGTCGTGCCGGTCGTGCTCGATGCCTCCCACGGGCGCCAGGGGCTCGTCTACGACGTCGCGGGCGGGGGACGCCCGGGCTCGCTCGACGTGCGCACCGCCCGCACGCTGGCCCCGGCCACCGGCCGGCTCGTCGCCGGCCTCGGGCACGTGCACGGCGGCGCCAAGGACCTCGTCGTCACCCAGCCCACGTGCGGCAACCGGGTGATCTACCGGTCGCGCCCGACCTGGGGGCTGGCGAGCCATCCCTTCTACCACGTGCGCCCTGTCCTCCACGAGCCCGGGCCGATCGACATGAGCCGGTTCGCCTCGCGGCAGGGCATCCCCGTGACCGCCGGCCAGCCGCTGCAGCTCAGCTCGCGCTACGACACCACGCGGCCGCACACGCGCGTCATGGGCCTGCTGCTCATGTACCTCGCGCCCGACCCGGCCGTGACGGACGGCTGCGGGCCGCTGCCGCGGGACGTCCGCACGCTGAGGACGTCGACTCCCGGCCGCAGTGCCGCCCCGCGGGTGACGATCCCCCTCACGGGCTTCGGCCCCGGCGGCCTCGGCATCACCGTTCCCGGCCCGCCCGGGGCCACCGTGCGCACGAACGGCGACGCCGACGTCAGCGTCGGCTCGAACTTCTTCGCCGCCGGGAACCTGTCGGTGCCGGCCGGCGCGACCGTGACCTGGCGGTTTGGCGACAGCGTCCTGCACAACGTCACGCTGGCCAGCGGCCCGCGCGGCTTCTCCTCGGACCGGCTCAAGGACGGCGGCACCTACTCTCAGCGGCTCACCGTCCCCGGCACGTACCGGTTCTTCTGCGAACTGCACCCGGTCGGCATGGTGCAGCGCATCGTCGTCCGCCCGCCGGGCGCCTGACGCCGTTCAGAACTCGATCCGCGACCCGACGATGATCGTGCGGTCGCGGGGGAGGCCGAAGTAGTCCGAGGCGTCCGAGGTGATGCGCGACGTCGCGTGGAAGAGCCGCTTGCGCCACATCGCCATGCCGGGGCGGTGCGACGGGCGAATGTCGATCTTCGAGAGGTAGTACGTGGTGTCCTCGATCTCGAGCGGCGTCTCCAGGCCGGCGCTGGCGGCGAGCTGCACCACGTGCGGGACGTTCGGCGTCTCCTTGAATCCGTAGCGGGCGTTGACGAGCGAGATGCCGTCGTCGCGGTGCCCGAGGTCGTCGATCGTCAGCCGGTCGGCGTCATCCACGAACGGCACGGGCAGGGTCTCGAGGGACAGGATCAGGACGTGTCGATGCAGCGTCTTGTTGTGCTCGACGTTCGTGCGCATCGCCAGCGGCGCCGTGTGCTGGGCCCGGTTGAGGAACACGGCCGTGCCCGGCACGCGCAGGAGCGGCGGGTCCATTGCCGCGATCTCGTCGACGAATTCGCGCAGCGTGCCTTCCGCCCCCTCGCGCTCGGCCGTGATGATGCGCCGGCCCTGCTGCCACGTCGACATCACGAGGTAGACGACGAGGCCGATGAGCAGCGGCAGCCAGGCGCCGTGGAAGACCTTCGTGAGGTTGGCCGCGAAGAAGGCGAGGTCGATGCTGAGGATCACGACGGCGCCCGCGATGACCAGCCACAGCGGCCGGCGCCACTTGCGGCGCACGAGGTAGAAGTAGAGCGTCGCCGTGATGCTGATCGTCGCCGTGACCGCGGTCCCGTAGGCGAAGGCGAGCTTCGTCGAGGACTCGAACGTGAAGACGAGGGTGAGCACCGAGACGAGCAGGGCCCAGTTGATCCACGGCACGTAGATCTGCCCGTAGGAGTGCTCGGAGGTCTGCTCGATACGCAGGCGCGGCAGGTAGCCCAGCTGGATGGCCTGGCGGGTGAGCGAGAAGGCGCCGGTGATCACGGCCTGCGAGGCGATCACCGTGGCCGCCGTGGCGAGCAGGATCATCGGCACGCGGCCCCAGTGCGGGATGAGCACGAAGAACGGGTTCTTGGCGATCGCCCCCGGGTCGTGGAGCACGAGCGCGCCCTGGCCGAGGTAGCTGAGCAGGCAGGCCGGGAAGACGACGAAGAGCCAGGCGCGGGTGATGGGGCCGCGGCCGAAGTGGCCCATGTCCGCGTAGAGCGCCTCGGCGCCGGTGACGGCCAGCACGACCGCCGCGAGCGCGAAGAAGCCGACGCCGCTGCTGCTGAACAGGAACGTGATCGCGTGCGTGGGGGAGAGCGCACCGAGGATCTCGGGGTGCTTGACGACTCCGTTCAGGCCGCACGCGGCGATGGCGCTGAACCAGACGAGCATGACCGGGCCGAACAGCCGGCCGACGGCGTGGGTCCCGAACCGCTGGCCGGCGAAGAGCGCGACGATCACGACGGCAGTGATGGGGACGATGAGGGCAGAGAGCGACGGCGCGACGACGTCGAGGCCCTCGACGGCCGACATCACCGAGATTGCCGGCGTGATCATGCTGTCGCCGAAGAAGAGCGACGCGCCGAAGATCCCCAGTGCCGCCAGCAGGACTTTCGTCCGGGCCGTGCCGGGCATTCCGGCCCGGCGCACGAGCGCGATGAGGGCCATGATGCCGCCCTCCCCGTCGTTGTCGGCCCGCATGACCAGGATGACGTACTGGACCGTGACGATCGCCGTGACCGCCCAGAAGATGAGCGAGATCACGCCGTACACGCTCTCCCGGCTCACCGCGACCGGGTGCGGGTCGCTCGGGTCGAAGATCGTCTGGACCGTGTAGAGCGGGCTCGTCCCGATATCGCCGAAGACGACGCCGAGCGCGGCGAGGGCGACCGCGCTGCGGGCCAGCGGCCGCGCTGTCCCCGCGGCCGGCGCGCTCATCTAAGCCCGGGGGGCGCGCTTGATCGCGCCGGCCAGCGAGATGGCCGTGACGCCGTAGAAGAGGAAGTCGATGCCCACGAGCAGGCCGATCGCCCAGTCGGCCGAGCTCGGCAGGCTCACCGCGATGAGGATGCCGAGCAGCAGCGTCACGGCGCCGTTGAACCCGACGAGGCCCGCGCCCGGCTGGCCGCGCATGTGGTAGGAGGTCACGAGCCGCAGGATCCCGGTTGCGAAGAACCAGGCCGCGAGAATCACGGTCAGGGTGAACGTGCCCTTGAGCGGCGCCGCGAGCAGGTAGACGCCGGCGATCGCCGCCAGGATCGCCAGGCCGAGCCGCATGGCCACCTGCCAGCCGCCCTCGGCGGCGAAGGCGAAGCCGATCAGCAGTCCGGCGAGGACGAGGAGCAGGACGCCCACCATGATCGCCGTGGCCACGGAGAAGACCGCCGGGATGACGATCGCCACGAAGCCGGTCAGGATCGCCAGGACGCCGCTGACCAGCAGGAACGTGCGGCTGCGCTTCGCCTGCTCGGCGAGCGCGGCCATCTGGTTCTGGGGCGGGGGCACGGCAGCCATCGGGACTCCTCGGTTGCGGTCAGATTCGCGCTTGCGGCGCCGGATCCTATGCCGACACCGCGTGCGGCAGCGGCGTGCCGGCGAGGCCGGCGAGGAGGTTGTCGGCGGCGAGCCCGGCCATCTTCGCCCGCGTGGCCCGCGTGGCCGACCCGAGGTGGGGAAGGACGATGAGGTTCGGCGCACCGAGCAGCGGGTCGGACGGCGGGAGCGGCTCGGGGTCGGTCACGTCGAGCGCGGCGGCGGCGATCTGGCCGGAGCGCAGCGCCTCCCCGAGCGCATCCTGGTCGACGATCGGGCCGCGGGCCGTGTTCACGAGGATCGCCGAGGGCTTCATGAGCGCGAAGGCCTCCGTCGAGATGAGCCCGCGCGTCTGCTCGGTCAGCGGGCAGTGGATGGAGACGACGTCGGCCCGGCGCAGCAGCTCGGTGAGGGGGAGCCCGCCGTCGGACCGGCCGGTGTGGATGACCTCCATCCCGAACGCCTGCGCCCGCCGCGCCACGGCCTGGCCGATGCGGCCCTTCCCGACGATGCCCAGGACGGCGCCGTTGAGCTCGAGGCCGAGCAGCCAGGCCGGATCCCACGGGCCCCAGGTGCCGTCGCGCACCGCGGCGATGCCCTCCGGCAGGCGCCGAGCGGCGGCGAGCAGGAGCGCGAAGGCCAGGTCGGCGGTCGCCTCGGTCAGCACCCCCGGCGTGTTGCCGACCGGGATGCCCCGGGCCGCGCAGGCGGCGAGGTCGATGTTGTCGACGCCGACGGCCATGTTCGAGACGACGCGCAGCCCCGGTGAGGCATCGAGCAGCTCGGTGTCGATCCGGTCGGTGAGGAGGCAGAGGAGGCCGTCCGCCTCGCGGGCGCCGGCGAGCAGGTCGGGCCGCGGGGGCGGGTCGGGCGCCGGCCAGACCCGCACATCGTGCTCGGCGCGCACGCGGGCAATCGCGTCGCCGGGGAGGTCGCGGGTGACGAAGACGCGGGCCACGGGGTCCCGGCTAGGAGACGATGACCACCGGCGTGCCCATCCCGGCGAAGTCGTAGA
This sequence comes from Solirubrobacteraceae bacterium, assembly GCA_046330225.1. Classification (GTDB taxonomy): domain Bacteria; phylum Actinomycetota; class Thermoleophilia; order Solirubrobacterales; family Solirubrobacteraceae; genus CANJIV01. Next base: position 150,690 of record JAXLTD010000001.1, read on the forward strand.
CCTCGCCGGCGAAGGCCGCGGGAATCCGCACGCAGCCGTGCGACGCCGCGTAGCCGGGCACGTCGGCGGACTGATGGAGGCCGTAGGAGCCGGTGAAGAACGAGGCGAGCGGCATCGGGGCGTCGTACTTCTTCGAGTAGGCGTTCGGGTCCTTGAGGTAGACCGCGAAGCGTCCGGTCGGCGTGTCGAAGCCGGGCCGGCCGCTCGAGATCGAGATGACGCGCGTCACCTCGCCGTGCTTGACGATCTGGGCGAGCTGCTTGGAGAGGGAGACCTCGACGCGGTCGCCGCCGCCGTCGCTGAACGGCTGCGGCGCCGGAATCCCGGCGTCGATCGCCTTCTGCGTCTTGGGGCCGTCGATGCCGTCCCGGTCGATGCCCGCCGCCTTCTGGAAGGCCATGACGGCCGCCTGGGTGGCGTCGCCGTAGTTGCCGTCGGCCTGGTCGGGGCGCAGCATCTTCCAGGAGACGAGCCGGTCCTGGAGCCGATGGACTCGCGGCCCCTTCTCGCCGGGCTCGAGCTTCAGCGCTTCGGCCTTGGCGGCGGCGGCCTTCTCCTCGGCGGCCTTGCGCTCAGCGGCCCGGCGCGCCCGGGCGGCGGCGGCGCGCGCCTCCATCTCCCGGTGCAGGTCAGACCACGTCTCGCCCGCGCCGGTGCGCGTGGCGGGCGCGGGCGTGCCGGCGACGGTGGTGGTCGGCGCGGCCGGGCCCCGGGTGGCGAGCGCGACCGCGCCCGCGACCGCACCCGCGGCGAGCAGCCCGCAGAGCACGGCGAGAAGCCGGGCCAGTCCCCGGCGCGGCGAGCGATCTCCCATCGGCCGGCAGTATCCGGGCTCCGGCGCCCAGTTTCCAGGCATGCAAGCGTTGGTGCTTGGCGCCCGGTTGGCTACTCTGGCGCCATGGAATCGTCCGGCTGCACCAGTCCCCGAGTCGAGCTGCCCGCCGCGCAGGAGCGCCGGGTGGCCGACGTGATGGTCAAGCGCCCGAAGACCTTGCCCGCCGACGCCACGGTCGGCCAGGTCCGGGCGCTGTTCGAGAACCCCCGGGTCCGCACCGCGCTGCTGGTGGACGGCGACGCCCTCGCCGGCGCCATCGACACCGGCGCCGTGCCGGCCTCGGTGCCCGACGGCGAGCCGGCGCGCGACCACCTTGCCGCCAACCTGCCGCACATCGGCCCCGACGCCCCGATGTCCGAGGCGCTCGCCGCGCTCGAGGCCGCCGGCACCCGCCGCATCGCCGTGGTCGACGCCGACGGCCGCACGCTGCGCGGCCTGCTCTGCCTGGACCGCACCGGCGCCGGCTTCTGCACCGACTGACCGGGCGGGCGGCCGGCGCGCTCAGGGCGGCGCGCGGCGGGCGCCCTCAGTACCCCTCGACCGGCGGGGTGTCCTCCTCGCGGGCGCCGATGCGCGTCGCCGCGGTCTGGCGCCTGGCCGTCGAGCCCACCGGCACGTGCTCGCCCGCGGCGGCGAGCCCGACGCGCGGCATGTTCCCGTAGACGGTCTCGTACTCGCCGGCGCGGACCCGGTAGGTCTCGTGCCAGATCCCGACGGCGCCGGAGTCGCGCACGGCGCGGTTGAACTCCCGCCACGGCTCGAGGTGCGGCGCGTCGCCGTCGCGGGCGAAGCGGTCGAGGTCCTCGAACGTCCGCCAGATCTGGACGAGCAGGAGCGTCTTGCCGCTGATCGCCTGGCGCGTGCCGAGCAGCCCCGCCTCGGGCCGGGACTCCAGCCAGCGCAGCATCTTCGGCATCGCGGTGAAGACCGGCCACCACCGCTTCACGTCCCGGAAGCGGTTGAAGCGCATGCCGATCAGGAAGACGACGAAGTCGCCGTCGATCTCGGCGGTGTAGCGACCGGGGAACACCTTCGGGCCCATCGGGATCACCGTACCGGCTCGCGGCGCGGCTGCGGGCCGAATGTGCGCCGTCGCGGCTAGGCTTGCCCGCGCTTCCGCGTCACTCACCCCCGAACCGAAAGCTGCTCATGCCAGTCGACCCGACTCCTGACGACATCCGCCGCTTCAAGGCCGACGACGACGGCAAGCCGGTCGTCATGCTGAACCTGCTGCGCTACAAGCCCGACGGCGGCCGCGAGCGCTACGGCGAGTACGCCGTCGCGGTCGTGCCGTTCCTGAGGGCGGTCGGCGGCGAGATCGTCTACGCGGGCGACTGCCAGACGGCCGCCGTGGCGCCGAGCGGCCACGACTGGGACGCGATCCTGCTCATCCGCTACCCGTCGCGCCAGGCGTTCCTCGACATGGTCTTCAACCCCGAGTACCAGGCGATCACGCACCTGCGCACCGAAGGCCTCGAGGAGGCCGTGCTGCAGCCGACGACGTCCTGGGCGGGGTGAACCCTCGGTTACGTGAGCGTGTAGCCGGTTGCGCGGGCGAGGCAGGTTCCGCCGCTGAAGTAGCTCGTGATGACCTCGACCACGAGGGTCGTGACGTCGCCGTTGTCCGAGCTGATCGTGAACGTCGTGCGTGCGCCGCGATTCGCGGCGCTTGTCGCGACGACCGAACTCGTCAGCGATCCGCCTGAAGCCACCTCGTTGGAAGTCATGGTCGCGGTTCCGGCGGCAACCTGCGATTGGGCGATGACGAGTTGTGAGGCGCCCGAGTCGTTTCGGTAGTCCAGCGAAGATCCAAGGCTGCCGGCCACCGGCTGGGTGCAGCTCACCCGCGCGGTGGCGCCGTTGGTTGTGAGGATCGTCGTAGATCCGGCGCCGCCCGCTAGCTGAGTGGCGTTGGAGCTGCCTGATCCGGGGACGAGGCCCGACAGCGTCGACTCGTCGATCAGCGTGCCGGTCAGCGTGTTGTTCGCGACCTTCGCACCCGTGACCGTCGCATTCGCGAGCGATCCGCCGGTGATCGTGAGCGGCGCGATGTTGGCGTTGGCGATCGTGGCGTTCGCGATCTTGGCGCCGGTCACCGCGCCGGCGGCCAGCGCGCTCGTGCCCACCGCGCCGGCGGCAAGCGCCGGGTTCGAGGTAGGTCCCGGACAGCGCCCCGCCAGCGCGGCGCCGGTGAACTGGGCGTCGCTGCCCGCGGGCCCTGCGCGCCGGGGGCGCCGGCCTGCCCCTGGGCGCCGGCGAGGCCGCGGGCGCCAGCAGGCCCGCGCTGGTTCCAGGCCAGCGTCCCGCTCGGTCCGCGCGCACCGGCGCCCGGTCGCCAGCACCCGCACCGACCCCGATCTCTTCGACACGCAGGCCCGGATCGTCTTCGTGGCCGCGGACTGCGACTGCACCGCCCAGGCCCCGCCGCACAGCGCGAGAAAGACGGCGACCGTCGACATCACGTCCGCGTAGCGGACCCTGCGGCGCATCCCCTCCATGGCCAGCTCGTCCCGCGCGGTGGCTCCCGCCAACCGCGATCGTCCCGCATCCACCCGCCGCCCGCAACCGTGCCGGCTTGAGCCCCGGAGCGCCAGTTCGCTAGAATCACCGGACCGCCGCGGGGTGGAGCAGTCTGGTAGCTCGTCGGGCTCATAACCCGAAGGTCGCGGGTTCGAATCCCGCCCGCTATGCAGAAGCCCCCTCTCGCCAGAGGCTTTTGCTCTTCCTGGGGCGGTCGCCCGACCGCGCTGGGATCACACCGGCGTCCGGGGCGCGCGTGCGTCCGGATGCCTCGTCACCCCAGCTTCTCTTCCCGCGGGTGGCGCGGGAGGAGCAGGGCGAGGGGATGGCGACGACGGCCAGCCCGGCGACGATGACCAGGACCTGCTCGAGCGCGCCGACGTAGCCGGGGGAGGGCAGGGCCGCGAAGAACACGGTGCCGAGCACCGCGACCCCGATCGCCGCGGCGAGCTGCTGCACCGCGTTGAGCACGCCCGAGGCCGAGCCGACCTCCTCGTCGCCGACGGCTCGCCAGGACGAATCCGAACAGCGGCGCGACGACCAGGCCCGACGCCGAGTCCGGCCAGGAGCAGCGGGCCGGCGAGCTGCCAGCTCGTCACGGCCATCGCGTGCGCGTCGATCACCGCGCAGGTCGCCGCGACGCCGGCGATCATCACCGCGAAGCCGGCATGCAGCACCCGCCAGCCGAACCGCTCGGTCAGCACCGCGCCGCCGAGCATCGCGCCGATCGCCATCCCGAGGCAGATCGGGCCCAGGCCGAGGCCGGCGTGCAGCGCGCTGAACCCGAGCCCGAGCTGCATGAGCGTGATCGCGAGCATCAGGCCGACGAAGGCGCCGAAGAACAGGACGACGATGCCCAGGCCGCTGTTGAACGCGCGCTTGGCGAACAAGCTCATGGTGACCAGCGGGTCGCGCCCTGTGCGCTCCCGCCGCAGCTGGTACCAGGCGAAGAGCCCCAGGGCGCCGAGGCTCGCCGCCATCATCGCGAACGTCCACGGCGCCCAGTCGGCCTCGCGCCCCTGGATCAGGGATAGACCAGCAGACCGGCGGCGAGCGCCACGAGGACCGCGCCCCGCCAGTCGAGTGCGGTCGCTCCGCTCGTCCTGGACTCGGCACCACCCGCAGCGCGCCCGCGAGCGCGAGGATGCCCAGCGGCAGGTTGATGAGGAAGATCAGCCGCCAGCCGGTCGAACAGATCGGCGCCGACCAGCGCCCGCCGCCGACGATGGGGCCGAGCACGGCGCACAAGGCCGATCACCGGGCCGAACAGGCCGAACGCCTTGGGCAGATCCTCGGTCGCGAACGCCGATCGGTGATGCCGAAGCCCTGGGGATCATCAGCGCCGCGGCGAGCCCTGGGCCAGGCGGAAGACGATCAGCAGCTCCACGCTCGGCGCGATCCCGCTGAGCAGCGGGCTCCCGTGAACAACCCGATGCGGTCGCGAACGTCGACCACCACTACCGTCGCCGCCGAGGAGGTCCCGTCGGTGTTCGGGCTGGCGGTGTAGACCACGCGGAGGGCGCGGTCCGGCGTGGCGGTCGCGCCCGCCGTGGCGGCCGCGGTCGACGCTCCAGCGCTGACCTCGGCGCCCGTCAGGGCCGGAGCGCTGCCCTGAACCTGGCTGACCTGCGTGACGATCTGTCCGGTCGCGCTCTCGTTCTTGTACGTGACCGTCGCCGACTGCCCGGACGCGCCGCACGAGGCCTGCGCGCTACTCGAGCCGGCCACTGTCAGCAGGGGTTGCAGGCCGCTGTTCGCGGCGAGCTGCGTCGAGTTGCCCGCGCTGCCGACCGCCGGCACCCCGGTGAGCGTCGACTCGTCGATCTGCGTGCCGGTCAGCGTGTTGCTCGCGACCTTCGCACCCGTGACCGTCGCATTAGCGAGCGATCCGCCCGTGATCGTGAGCGGCGCGATGTTGGCATTGGCGATCGTGGAGTTCGCGATCTTGGCGCCGGTCACGGCGCCGGCCGCCAGCGCGCTCGTGCCCACCGCGTTCGCGGCGAGCACCGGGTTCGGATAGGTGCCGGACAGGGCGCCGCCGGCGGCCGCGCCGGTGAACTGGGCGTCGCTGCCCGCGGGACCCTGCGCCCCGGTGGCTCCGGCCTGCCCGGGCGGGCCAGCGAGGCCGCGCGCACCGGCGGGACCGCGCTGGTTCCAGGCCAGCGTGCGTTCGGTCCGCGCGCACCGTCGACCCGCCGCCAGCACCCGGACCGATCCGGACTTCTTCGACACGCACGCCCGAATCGTCCGCGTGGCTGACGACTGCGACTGCACCGCCCACGCGCCGCCGCACAGCGCGAGGAAGACGGCGACCGTCGACATGACGTCCGCGTACCGGACCTTGCGGCCCATTCCCTCCATGGCCAGCCTCCTCGTCCCCTGCAGCGGCTCCACCCGTGGGCGATCCTCCCGCATCTGCTCCCCGCCCGCAACCGCCCGGGGCTTGAGCCCCGCGGCGCCGGTTCGCTAGAATCAGCGGACCGCCGCGGGGTGGAGCAGTCTGGTAGCTCGTCGGGCTCATAACCCGAAGGTCGCGGGTTCGAATCCCGCCCCCGCTATGCAGAAGCCCCCTCTCGCCAGGGGGCTTTTGCTCTTCCTGGGGCGGGGACGGGGATGACGCTGGCTGCGGAGGGCGCCCCCCTGCTACGTTGGCGGTCCTGCTGAGCCGACCCGACCGAGCGGAGTGAACGTGCGCGGCCTCGGGGGCGCGGCTGCCGGGTTGGCCCTCGCGGTCCCGCTGGCCACTGCAGCTCCGGCGGGCGCGGACACGACGACCGCACTTCAGGTCCAGGCGGCCCATGCGCCGCAGCGCGTCCACGGCAGCGACGGGCGCGAGCACGTCGAGTACGACCTCGTGATCACCGCTGCGTTCAGCGGCGCGGCGACCCTGAAATCGCTCGAGGTGCGCGGCGATGGCAGGCGGCTGCTGACGCTCCGGGGCGGCCGGCTGGCCGCGGTGACGCGCCCGCTCTTCGCCGCGCAGCCGACGCTGGTCATCGCGCCGGCGTCCTCGGTCGTGACGCAGGTCGACCTCGTGCTGCCGCGCGCGGCCGGACGCACGGCGCCACGCCGCCTGACGCACCGCATCTCCTACGCGATTCCCGCGGACGCTCCGTCGCGGTCGATCATCGGCAGCACGACCGTTGACGGCCCCGCCCTGCGCGTGGACCGGCGCGCCCCGATCGTGATCGGGTCGCCGCTGCGCGGCTCGGGCTGGGCGAACTCCAACGGGTGCTGCGGCGATCCGGAGTCGCCGCACCGCAGCGCCCTCCTGGCCTGGAACGGGTCCTACGTGACGCCGGAGATGTTCGCGATCGACTGGGTCCGCCTGGCCGGCGGCCGGGCCCACCGCGGCGACGGCACACGCAACACCGACTGGAACTTCTACGGCGCGCCCGTCTACGCCGTGGCTGACGGCACGGTCGTCTCGGCCGTCGATGGCTTGCCGGACATCCCGCCGTTCACGGCGAATCCGAACCTCCGCGGGCCCAAAGACTACCCGGGCAACAACGTCCAAATCAGGATCCGGCCGGGCGTCTACGCGGGCTACGCGCACCTGCAAACCGGCTCGGTCCGGGTCCGCCCCGGGCAGCGGGTCCAGGCCGGGCAGATGATCGGCCGGGTGGGGAACAGCGGGAACACGACCGGTCCGCACCTTCACTTCGGCATCCAGGCCCGTCCGGACCTCCTGTCCGAAAGCCTGCCGTTCGAGATCGACCGGTACACGTTGCAGGGAACGGTCAGCCCGGACTCGGTCGCCCCGAACTTCGTGATCGCCGGCCCGTCGCGCCGCGAGCGCCGGTCGCTCCCGCTGATGAACTCGGTCATCACGGTCACGCCTGGACTGTCAGCGGGCCGCCGCGGCTGAGCGCTGACCCGGCGGGTCCGACGGCCCGTCGGCGTGGCACAAGCCCTCTCACCAGAGGCTTCTACGCTTCCTTGGCGCGGTGCGGGGCCACCGCACGCCAAACGCCATCACCTCCGAAAGGGCCGCGGATGCCGGACACCACCTGCCACATGTCGATCTCGCTCGATGGCTTCGTCGCCGGGCCAGACCAGAGCCGCGAGCATCCGCTCGGGAGGCGCGGACGGGAGCTCCATGCCTGGCACCTCGGCGACGAACGCGCCACCGGGGCCGACGCGACGGCGGCCGGCTGGCTCATGCGCCCGCGCGGCGCCTACCTCATGGGCCGCAACATGTTCGGGCCGATCCGCGGCGAGTGGGAGGGGGACTGGCGCGGGTGGTGGGGGCCCGAGCCGCCCTACCACGCGCCGGTGTTCGTGCTCACGCATCACGCTCGCGAGCCGATCGAGCTGGAGGGCGGGACGACCTTCCACTTCGTCACCGACGGCTTCGACGCCGCCTACGCACAGGCGCGTGAGGCGGCCGGCGACGGCGGCGTGGACATCGCGGGCGGTGCCTCGACTGTGCGGCAGGCGCTCGTCGCCGGGGTCATCGACGAGCTCACGCTCGACCTCGCGCCAGTCCTGCTCGGGTCCGGGGAGCGGATCTTCGACGGCGTCGAATCCTTCGGGCTGGAGCCCATCGAGGTGCTGCCTTCGCCGCTGGCCACGCACATCCGCTACCGCCGGGCGAGCTGAAGGCTGCGGTCACGAAGATGCCCAGGCCGGCCCCCGCGGGCGGCCGGCCTGGGCACCGAGCCCTCAGTCCAGCTCGAACCGGTCGAGGTCCATGACCTTCGCCCACGCGGCCACGAAGTCGCGCACGAACTTCTCGCGGGCGTCGTCGCTGGCGTAGACCTCGGCCAGGGCGCGCAGCTCGGAGTTCGAGCCGAACACGAGGTCGACGCGGCTGCCGGTCCACTTGGCCTCGCCCGTGGCCGCGTCGCGGCCCTCGAACGTGCCCGCGTCCCCGGCCGCCGGCGACCACGTCGTGCCGAGGTCGAGCAGGTTCACGAAGAAGTCGTTCGTGAGGGATCCGGGCCGCTCCGTGAAGACCCCGAGCGGCGACTGCTTCGTGTTCGCGCCCAGGACGCGCAGGCCGCCGACGAGAACGGTCATCTCGGGGGCGCTGAGCGTCAGCAGGTTCGCGCGGTCGATGAGCAGGTACTCGGCGGTCAGCTCCTCCTGCCCGCTGAGATAGTTGCGGAATCCGTCCGCCGCCGGCTCGAGCGCCGCGAAGGACTCGACGTCGGTCTGCTCCTGGGTGGCGTCGGCCCGGCCTGGCGTGAAGGGGACCTCCACGTCGAAGCCGGCCTCCCGGGCGGCCTGCTCGACGGCCGCGGAGCCGGCGAGCACGACGAGGTCGGCGAGCGAGACCTGCTTGCCGCCGGCCTGGGCGCCGTTGAACCCGGCCTGGATGCCCTCGAGGGCGGTGAGCACTTCCGCGAGCCGGGCGGGGTCGTTGACCTCCCAGCTGCGCTGCGGCTCGAGGCGGATGCGGCCGCCGTTGGCCCCGCCGCGCTTGTCGCTGCCGCGGAACGAGGAGGCCGCCGCCCAGGCGGCCGACACGAGCTGGGACACCGGCAGCCCCGTGCCGAGGATCTGGCGCTTGAGCGCGGCGGCGTCGGCGGCGTCGATGAGCTCGTGCGTCACCGCGGGGATCGGGTCCTGCCACACCAGCTCCTCGTCCGGGACCTCCGGCCCGAGGTAGCGCGCGACCGGGCCCATGTCGCGGTGGGTCAGCTTGAACCAGGCCCGGGCGAAGGCGTCGGCGAACTCGTCGGGGTTCTCGAAGAACCGCCGCGAGATCTTCTCGTAGGCCGGGTCCATCCGCAGCGCCAGGTCGGTGGTGAGCATCGTCGGCGGCCGCTTCGGCGAGTCCGGCGCGGGGCCGGGGACCGTGCCGGCGCCGGCGCCGTCCTTCGGCTGCCACTGGTGCGCGCCGGCGGGGCTCTTCGTCAGCTCCCACTCGTACCCGAACAGGTTCCAGAAGAAGTTGCCGCTCCACCGCGTCGGCGTCGACGTCCAGGTCACCTCGAGGCCGCTGGTGATCGCGTCCTCGCCCTTGCCCGAGCGGAACGTGTTCTTCCAGCCGAGGCCCTGCTCCTCGAGCGGGGCCGCCTCGGGCTCCGGGCCGACGTACTGCTCCGGGTCGGCGGCGCCGTGGGTCTTGCCGAAGGTGTGGCCCCCGGCGATCAGCGCGACGGTCTCCTCGTCGTTCATCGCCATGCGGCGGAACGTCTCGCGGATGTCGACCGCCGCCGCCAGCGGGTCGGGCTCCCCGTTCGGGCCCTCGGGATTGACGTAGATCAGGCCCATCTGGACGGCGCCCAGCGGCTCCTCGAGCTTGCGGCCGCTCGTGTAGCGCTCGTCGCCCAGCCACGTGGTCTCCGGGCCCCAGTAGACGTCCTCGTCCGGCTCCCACACGTCCTCGCGGCCGCCGGCGAAGCCGAAGGTCGCGAAGCCCATCGACTCCAAGGCGACGTTGCCCGCGAGGACCATGAGGTCCGCCCACGAGAGCGCCTGGCCGTACTTCTGCTTCACGGGCCACAGCAGCCGGCGGGCCTTGTCGAGGTTCCCGTTGTCGGGCCAGCTGTTGAGCGGGGCGAACCGCTGCTGGCCGGCCCCGGCGCCGCCGCGGCCGTCGCTGATGCGGTACGTGCCGGCGCTGTGCCAGGCCATGCGGATCATGAACGGGCCGTAGTGGCCGAAGTCCGCCGGCCACCAGTCCTGGGAGGTCGTCAGCACGTCCTCGATGTCCTGCTTGACCGCGGCGAGATCCAGCGTGCTGAACGCCTCGGCGTAGTCGAACTCCTCGCCGAGCGGGTTTGCCATGGGCGGGTTCTTGGCGAGGATCTTCAGGTTCAGCCGGTCCGGCCACCAGACGCGGTTGTCGCCGCCCTGAGTCGGATGGGGGGCGCGCTCGTGCGCGACCGGGCAGCCGTTCCCGGTTTCCTCGTTCATCTCTCCGACGACGGCATCAGGACTGTCAGGCACAGGATCTCCTCGTGGGGTCAGCGGGTGGGTTCAAGGGCAGCGGATTCGGCGGAGCATCCGGGGCACAGGCCCCAGTGGACGACCTCGGCCTCGTCGATCACGTAGCCGTGGCCGTCATCCGGGGTCAGGCAGGGCGCGGCGCCGACGGCGCAGTCGACGTCGGCGATGGCTCCGCACGACCGGCACACGACGTGGTGGTGGTTGTCGCCGACGCGCGACTCGTAGCGTGCAACGGAGCCCGGCGGGTGGATGCGCCGCACCAGGCCCGCGTCGGTCAGGGCGTTGAGCACGTCATAGACGGCCTGGCTGGACACCTGGCCGAGATCGGCGCGGGCGGCCTCGGTGATCGAGGCCGTGTCGGCGTGCGGATGCTCGTACACCGCGCTCAGCACGGCAACTCGGGGGCGTGTGACGCGCAGAGACGCGTCACGCAGCAGTCGCTCGAGGTCCGGAGCCGGCACGGGCCGGAGTATGCCATCCCAATCTGGAGTCGGTCCAGAAGCGATCGGCGCCCCGGCGGCGGTGCCGTGATCCAACGTGGACTCGAGCCGCGGGACTGCTCGTGCGGGTGGAGATCGGGAGGGAAGGAACCCGCGCCCGCCGGCGTCCAGGGGGAGTAGGGTCCGTTTCGGCCAGGAGGAGCACCACGATGAGGATGCGATGGATGGCGATGGCGGCGACGGGGGTGCTGATCGCCCTGGCCGGCGCCGGTCCGGCCCGAGGGGCGACATCGCTGATTGCGGCCTACGACACGTACGTGAGCGGCAAGGGGTTCCAGATCGGCCTGGTGGACCTCGGGACGGGCGCGCCAATCACCGTTCCAGCCGGCGTCAACACCGCCGCCGACGAGCTCCATCCCGCCCTCTCGGCCGATGGGCGCTACCTCGTCTTCTCGCGCATGCAGCTGCAGCCGCAGCTCAACGGGAACGTGATTCCGCCGGCGGATCGGACGGTGGAGCTCGTGGACCGCGTGACGGGGGCGCTCACGACACTCGAGGCTGACGGTGCCGGCCCGACGGTCAACCCCCGGTCCAACGGCCAGGACACGCTCGCCGTCGGCCACCGTCCCCGGGCCGGCGCCGCCGATCCGGCAGGGCTGCCCGGCGTCAAGGTCGGGCGGCTCGCGCCGCCCACGTTCGCCTCGACGCTCGGAGACGACCTCGCGCAGAGCCAGCTCGCCCTGGTCAGCGGCCTGCTGGGGAGCGGCGATCTCATCGACCTCCCTCACGCGAGCGCTCTGCTCGGCTCGTCCGCCGGGCGCCTGCGCGCATACACCGTCGCGCGGTTCGACGCGGCGACCGGCACACCGGTCGACAGCCGCGTGGTGGTCGACACCCGCCAGCCCAACGGGCCGGGCGATGCGCCCGCGCGGGTGTTTGGCTCCGCCATCGCTCCGGCGGGCCACGTCGCGCTGCGGGCCGGAGACGGCTACGCGGCGTTCGAGCAGGACGTGAGGCGCGGGCGGCTCACGCACGGCGACATCAAGTCGATCCTGCTGGCGTCCCAGGCCAGCGCAGATGCCGCACCCGACCCGATCGACACGGACGCCGACGAGCGCATGCCGGCGTGGGGGCCGGACGGCACCACGCTCGCGTTCGTGCGCACCAACGGCGCGACGGGAGTGCGCTCGCTGCTCGTCTACGATCTCACGGCGGGCTTGCAGACCGTCGTGAACCCGGGCATCGCGCTCGGGGCCGCAACGCCGAGCCGTGCCCTGCGGCGCTTCCACGAGGTCTGGGGCGGGATAGCGCTGGCGCTCAGCGCCGTGCTGCCGGGGGCGGCGAACGTCGCGTGCGGCGCCGCCTGCGCGGCGGCCCTCGGCGGCGCCCGGGTCGGGGCGGCGACCGGCGCGGCACTGAGCCCGGCGGTCGCGGGCGCGAGCGCCGGAGCGGGCGCCGGAGGCACGGCTGGGGCTGGAGCCGGCGGGTCGATCGGCATCGTCGTCGCGCGCGTGACCGGAAGCCGCCGGGTGCTCGGACGTCGAGTGCCCCGGCTGCGCGCGCTCGGGCGGGTTCCGCTCGGAGCCGCGGTGCTCGGCACCAACCGCTTTCGCTGGAACTTCCGCGTCGGCGGCCGGCGCCTGACACCCGGAACCTACGTGCTGACGTTCCGGCTGCTGACGCGCAGCGGGCGGATCCGCTCGACGTCCCGGAGCGTGCAGTTCCGCGTCACGGCAGCGGGACGAGTCGTGTCGCCACGGCTGCTGCGCGGCTGACGGCGCGCGGCGCGGATCGTCCCCCGCCCCGGCGGGCGGGAAACGGGGCGGCCACGCGGTAGGGTCGCTCCTCTTCCCCCGACGCAGGAGTCCATCCAGATGCATGCGCGTGTCGCGACCTACCGCGGAGCTGATTCGGCCGGGATCGAGCAGGCGCTCGACGCCTGGACGAGCCGAATCGAGGACCAGCTCGAATCACCGCCCGAGGGCCTGGAGGGGATCCGTGAGGTGACGGTGCTCGTCGACCGGGAGAACGGGCGCGCGCAGGTGATCGTCATGTTCGACACCGAGGAAGACCTGCGCCGCGGGGACAAGGCGCTCAGCCACGTCTCCATGTCGCAAGCCGGCGGGGTCAGGACCGACGTGGAGTCCTACGAGGTCGCGCTGCACCGGGCGCGCCCGAGCTGAGCGGGCCGGGAGCGCGTCCCCCGGCCGCGGCGCGCCTAGACCCCGCGCTGCACGGCGATCCGCTGGCTGTCCGCGGCGGCGGTGAACGCGCCGTAGTCCGCGTCGTTCTGGTCGGCGTAGGCGACCGCGAACTTCGCCATCGCGCGGTCGAACGCGTCGTCGTCGCCGAGGTAGCCGGAGATCTTGGCCGCGTCCCCGGTGCGGGCGTGCGCCCGGGCCAGCGCGGCGCCGCAGATCTCGCCGTAGCGGGCGAGGGCCGCCGGGTCGAGCGTCTCGATCTCCGCGGAGCCCTTCATGTCGCGCAGCTGGCGCACGTAGAACTCGCGGTGCCGCTCTCCGGTGCCGGTGACCCAGCCGAGGAACTGGTCGCTGGCCGACTACATCAGCCGCTGGCCCTGCACGACGCGCTCGCCCTGGTGGGCGTACTCGCTCGCGCCGGCGTACGGGGCGAGCACCGACGTGCTCGCCTCCTTGACCTGGAGGAAGAGGGGATCGTCCTCGAGGTCGCCCATGAGCAGCACCATGAACGCCTCCGTGCCCACCGAGCCCACGCCCACCACCTTCCGGGCGAAGTCCTCGTAGTGGTAGTGGTCGAGCACGACGCGGCGATCGGGAGTGAGCGTCTGCGCGTAGTCGAGCAGGCCCTGGCGGACGATCTGCTCGGCCTCGTCGAGCGCAAACTCCGGCGGGCGCACGATGACCGGCGGCTGCTGGGTGATCCGGTAGCCGCCGTCGACCTGCTGTGCGAACTTCGACAGCGATCCGAGGCTCGTCTTCCGGCGCGCCTTGGCCAGGTTCTTCTGGGCGGCCTTGATCGTGGACTTCTTCGTGGTGGCCGCGAGCTCGGACAGGAGCTGCTCGGCGTCGATCCGCGTGTACCAGACGTCGAGGAAGCGCATCCCCGCGGCCCGGGCGATGATGTCGCGGTAAGAGGCGGCGGCGGCACGCGCGGCGGCACGCTGCTCCTTGGGGCGGTGCCCGTTGTCGCGAGCCGCGACCACAAAGCTGGCCACCAGCCGCTTGACGTCCCACTCGAACGGCGCCGGGAGGGTCTCGTCGAAGTCGTTGAGGTCGAAGACCAGCCGGCGGTCGGGCGCCGCGAACACCCCGAAGTTCGACAGGTGGGCGTCGCCGCAGCACTGCACGCGCAGGCCGGTCGTCGGGGTTGCGGCGAGGTCGGCAGCCATGATCGCGGCGCCGCCGCGGTAGAACGTGAACGGCGAGACGATCATCCGTCCGTGCCGGATCGGCACGAGCTCGGGGACGCGGACGGCGTTCTGCCCCTCGAGGATCGCCACCGGGTCCTGGCGGCTGGCGGGAGCGCTCCACTCGGCGTGCGCCTCCAGCGGGGCCGCGTCGCGCTCCGCGCGGCCCTCGGCGAGGCGCTGCTCGATCGCCTTTGGAAGGTCCAGGACGCCGCGCCGGCGCGTGCTGGCCTTCTTGGTCTTCTTGGACTTCTTCTTGGACGAGTCGCTCGTGGCCATCCCCCGACGCTATCGGGTTCGAGGCGCGCGCACGCCGGGGCGCCTCAGCACATCACGATGACGCTGATGTTGTCGTCCTCGACATCGGCAAAGGTGTAGCCATTGCGGTACACGGTGATTCCGACCCGGTAGTCCTGGTTGTCGAGGTTCATGTGGGCCTGGGCGGTGGCGCCGGCGCCGACGACGCCGCCCCCGAATCCGAAGCCGACGCCGGCCACGGCGACACAGCCGCGCAGCGAGCGGTCGAAGTCGACCGAGAAATGGCCCTTGGAGATCCGCCTGGCGCTGAGGGCGTGGGCGGACTCCGCCAGCGTCCCGCTCCCGTTCACGTGGGCGAAGATGCGCGGGGCCGCGGCGTCGCGGGCGAGGTCCTGCTCGGTGATCCCGCCGTCCTTGAGCTCGCGGCCGCCGACGGCTCCGGGAGCGAGCTGGTCCGGGCCGACGGCGTTGCCTTGGAGCGAGTCGGGCCCGACCGCGTTCGCGGCAAGCTGCGGGGCATTCACGCTCCCGGCCTTGAGCTGCGGCGTGCCGACGGCGCCGGCCTTGAGCTGCGGCTGCCCAACCGACTTGAGCTTGAGCTGCGGCGTCCCGACGCTGCGGGCCGGCAGCCGCACCGCGGCGTACGAGGCGCCGCCGAGGGCGATGAACAGGGCGACGGTGGCCATGACGTTGGCGTAGGTGAGCTTGGGGCGCAGGCGGCGTGTGGTCATGGGCCGATCCTGCCCGCCCGGGATGGTGCCGACCGTTCGCGGCCCGATGCCCGCATTGTCACCGGCTCGACACACCACCCCGGCTCGCAACTGGCGCAGAGCCCCGAAGGCCGCTGGTACTGTCGCCGGCCGATGACCTCGCACCCGGTTCGCATCGCCGCCGCGGGCGCCGTGGCGCTCGCCGCCCTCGCCGGCGCGGCCGTCCCCGCCAACGCCGACTCGATCGTCTACGAGAAGGGCGGCAACATCTGGATCGCGGCGCCGAACGGGTCCCGCCAGGTGCGGATCACCTCCGGCGGCGGCTACGAACGGCCGTCGCAGGCCAACGACGGCACGATCGTCGCGCTGCGCAAGGTGCGGACAGCGGGCCGCTCGGTCCCGCCGCGCCAGCTGGTCCGCCTCGACCGTCGCGGCCGCCTGCGCAGCCGGCCGTTCTTCCCGTTCGATCCGGCGGCCACGTTCTTCTCCGGTCCGTTCGATGCGCGCGTCTCGCCCGACGGGCGGCGTGTCGCCCTGATGTACAGCTACGTGGGCCCGAGCCTCACGCCCGGCTTCCACGTCACGGTGACGGACGCCACCCGGCGCACGCCGAAGGAGAAGTACGGCGATCTCGCGGGCTACATCAATCCGTTCTGGGTGAACTCCGGCACCCTCGGGCTCTTCGAGCCCGACCGCGCCGCCGACGTGCAGACCGATCCGCTCGCAGGCAGCGCCCTGAGCGATTGGATCCAGGATTCCGACGTCGACCTCGGCGGCGGCGAGCTCGATGCGTCCGGCACGCGCTTCGCGGGCGCGGGCACCCGGGCGGGCGGGGGGAAGGCCATCCTGCGGCTCTACTCCCAGCCGGCACGGCCCCCCGCCGCGCCGCAGGCTCGCTGCGACATCGAAGGCGCCCGGTCGTACTTCCGCCCCACGTGGTCGCCGACCGGCCGCGCGCTGGCCTGGCAGGAGGCGGACGGGATCCACGTCGGCCGCTACAGCCTCGCGACGTGCCGCGGCTCCGAGAAGCTCGTCATCCGCGGCGGCCACGCGCCCGACTGGGCCGCGGCCGCGCACCGGTAGCCGCGGACGGCCGGCGGGCTCGCCTCGACGTCGCCGACGGCTGCGTTCGTGATCGCCTCGCGGGCGTCACGCACCGCGGCTGCGCATGACGTGCTTGCGCCGCTGCCGTCCGAGTGGGAGAGTCGGCTCACCCCCAAGCGAGAGGAGCAGGACATGGCTGACAGCGTGTACCGCGTCACCGAGGTGATCGGGGTGAGCTCCGAGTCGTGGGAGGCGGCGGCCCGGTCGGCCGTCGAGACCGCCGGAAAGTCGGTCCGCGATTTGCGCGTGGCCGAGGTGCTGCGCCAGGACGTGACGATCGAGGACGGCGGCGTGACCGCCTTCCGGATCCGCCTGGCGATCTCCTTCAAGTACGACACGGGCGACTGAGCCCGCGCTGGCCGGCGCGGGCGGCAGGCGCCCGCGCCTCGCCGGGGCGCCTCGCGTAGGCTGCCGGGCATGACCCAGACGCCTGCTCTCACCGGCTCGTCGGTGGCCGGATCCACCGCCCCGACGGCGCTCTTCAACCCGCGCACGTTCGACGGCGCCGGCTTCGACGATGAGACGCGCCGCATCCTGCTCGCGACCGTCGAGTGGTTCGAGGATCGCGGGAAGGCGGCGCTGAAGGACGCCGACCACGAGCGCACCTGGTACGCCGACTTCCTGGACTTCGTCGCGCGGGAGCGCGTGTTCGCCACGCTGCTCACTCCCGCCCGCGACGGAGACGACGCCGAGGCGCGCTGGGACACCGCCCGGATCTGCGCGTTCAACGAGATCACCGCGTTCTACGGGCTGGCCTACTGGTACACGTGGCAGGTCTCGATCCTCGGCCTCGGGCCGATCTGGCAGAGCGAGAACACGGTCGCCCGCGCCCGCGCCGCCGCGCTCCTGCAGGACGGCGCGATCTTCGCGTTCGGGCTGTCCGAGCAGGCCCACGGCGCCGACATCTACTCGACCGACATGGTCCTCACCCCCGACGGGGAGGGCGGCTTCGTCGCGAACGGGGCCAAGTACTACATCGGCAACGGGAACCTGGCCGGGATGGTGTCGGTCTTCGGCCGGCGTGCGGACGTCGAGGGTCCTGACGGCTACGTCTTCTTCGCCGCCGACAGCCAGGCGCCGACCTACGAGCTGGTCCAGAACGTCGTCAGCGCGCAGATGTACGTGAGCGAGTTCCGCCTCAACGGCCATCCGGTCCGCGCCGCGGACGTGCTCCACACCGGCCGCGCGGCGTTCGACGCCGCCCTCAACACCGTCAACGTCGGCAAGTTCAACCTCGGGTTCGCCTCGATCGGCATCTGCGAGCACGCGCTCTACGAGGCGATCACCCACGCCCACGGCCGCGTCCTGTACGGCCAGCGGGTCACCGAGTTCCCGCACGTGCAGCAGATGCTCACCGACGCCTACGCGCGGCTGCTGGCAATGAAGCTCTTCGGCGAACGGTCCATCGACTACTTCCGCTCCGCGACTGCCGAGGACCGCCGCTACCTCCTCTACAACCCGATCACGAAGATGAAGGTCACGACCGAGGGCGAGCGCGTGATCGACCTCCTGTGGGACGTGATCGCCGCCCGCGGGTTCGAGAAGGACACGTACTTCGAGATGGCCGCCCGCGACATCCGCGCGCTCCCGAAGCTCGAGGGGACCGTTCACGTGAACATGGCGCTCGTCCTGAAGTTCATGGCGGCGTACTTCTTCGCGCCGGAGGACCTGCCCGCCGTGCCGTCGCGCCGTGAGCCGGCCGACGATCCGTTCCTGTTCGCCCAGGGCCCGGCCCGGGGGCTCTCGAAGATCCGCTTCCACGACTGGCAGGCCGCGTACGGGCGCTGGGCCGACGTCCCGAACGTGGCGCGGTTCGCCGAGCAGGCCGCCGGCCTGCCGGCGCTCCTGCAGTCCGCGCCCCCGGACGAGGGCCAGCAGCGCGACCTCGGGTTCATGCTCACCCTCGGCGAGCTCTTCACGCTCGTCGTGTACGGCCAGCTCATCCTCGAGCAGGCCGAGCTGACCGGCCAGGACCGCGACCTGGTCGACCAGATCTTCGACGTCATGGTCCGCGACTTCTCCGCGTTCGCCGTCGACCTGCACGGCAAGCCGACGGCCACGCCGGCCCAGCAGGCCTGGGCGCTCGAGCACGTCCGCGGCCCGGTCGTCGACCCGGATCGCTTCGCGCGCCTGTTCGCGCAGGTGACCGCGCTGGCGGGCGCCTACGCGATGCGGCCCTGAGGGCGCCGGGTCACCGGGGTCAGGGTGCTGGCCACGCGGTGGCCGAGATGTCGACGACGGCGGCGCCGCCGTCGACGGGCAGCTCGGCGCCGGTGACGTAGGACGCGTCGTCCGAGAGCAGGAAGGCGACGGCCGCGGCGACCTCCTCCGGCGCCGCGGGCCGGCGCAGCGGGACGTGCTCGTGGCTGAGCGCGTAGGCGCCCTCGCGGTCGGTGCCGCGCAGCGCGGCGAGCCCGTCCATGTCGGCATCGCCCATCGGCGTGCGCACCCAGCCGGGGCAGACGGCGTTGGCGCGCACGCCCCGCGGGCCGTAGTCGGCGGCGATCGTCTTGCACAGCATCACCAGCCCTGCCTTCGACGCGCTGTACGACGCCCAGCCGGGGCCGGCACGCATCGCGTTGATCGAGGCGACGCCGACGAGGGCGCCGCGGCGCTCCTCGAGCTGCGCCAGGGCGGCCCGGGCCACGAGGAACGCGCCCGTGAGATTCGTGCGCACCGTCCGGTCCCACGCCTCGGGCGTGTCGTCGCCGGCCGGAGCCGAGTCCCCGATGCCCGCGCACAGGACGACGGCATCGGTCCCGCCGAACTCCTCCCGGGCCGCCGCCGCCAGGGCATCGGCGTGCGCCGGGTCGCCGACGTCGCCGGCGACCACGACGGCGCGGCCGAGCGCGGAGGCGACCGCCTCGAGCGGCTCGCGCCGGCGGCCTGAAAGCACGATGCCGTAGCCGTCGTCGGCCAGCCGGCGGGCGCAGGCGGCGCCGATGCCGGTTCCGGCGCCGGTGACGATTGCGGCGGGCATCCGGGCGAGCCTACCCCGCCGTCCGCGGCCGTGGGAGGTCGCGGCATCGCTGCCCGCCGGTGAACCTCGTGCTGCCTGTCGACGATCTCGACACCCGGGTGACCGCGCTGGAGAACGCGCTATGACCCGGCTGCGGCTCGGCTCCGCTGCGACGGCAGCGGAGCCGAGCCGCAGGTGCGACACTAGTTGCAATATGTCGCAGAGCCCGCTAGGGTCCGTGCATGACCACGATCGCTCCGCCCGCCGACACGGCCGGCCTCGACCTCGGCAACCTCGATCTCTGGCGCGACGGGCCGCCGCACGAGGTCTTTGAGCGGCTGCGCGACGAGCCGGGGCTGCACTGGAGCCCGCTGGCCGACTTCGAGCAGGAGCGCGGCTTCTGGTCGGTCGTGCGCTTCGACGACATCGCCGCGGTGGGCCGCGACCACGAGACGTTCTCCTCGGCCCGGAGCATCATCCTCGTGGACAAGCTCTCCTGGGACCCCGAGGTGCCGGACCCGATGGACCTCGCCCAGCACATGATGATCTCCCAGGACCCGCCGCGGCACGACCGCATGAAGGCCCTGGTCCAGCGCGCCTTCACGCCCAAGCGCGCGCAGGATCACGTCGACCGCATGCGCGAGATCATCAACCTCGTGTGGGACCGGGCGCTCGCGGCGCACCCGGACGGGCGCATCGACCTCGTGCAGGACGTCGGCGTGCACGTGCCGGCCATGGTGATCGGCGACATGCTCGGGGCGCCGCGGGAGGACGCCGAGCGCCTGGTCGACTGGACCAACCGCACCACGGCGTTCGAGGACCCGCGGCTCGTGCCGGATCTCGGCGAGGTCCTGCGCGCGCTCGAGGAGTTCGTGCCCTACCTCAACGAGATGATCGAGAGGCGCCGCGCGCACCCGACCGACGACCTCACGACCGCGTTCATCGAGGCCGAGATCGACGGAGACCACCTCAGCCACGAGGAGATCCTCATGTTCTTCTTCCTCCTCATGGTCGCGGGCAACGACTCGACCCGCGCCGTGTTCACCTCGGGGATGAAGAACCTCCTCGAGGATCCGGAACAAATGGAGCTCGTGCGCTCCGGCGCGGTGCCGCTCGAGCAGGTCGTCGAGGAGTTCGTCCGCTTCAACCCCGCCTTCGCCTACATGCGCCGGACCGCCACCCGCGACACCGAGATGTCCGGCACGGAGATCAAGGCCGGCGACAAGCTGGCGCTCTGGTACGTGTCGGGCAACCGGGACGCCACCGTGTTCTCCGACCCGCACCGCTTCGACGTGCGCCGCGATCCGAACCCGCATCAAGGCTTCGGCGGCGGAGGGCGGCACTTCTGCCTCGGGGCCGGGCTGGCCCGGCTGGAGCTCAAGCTCTGGATCGAGGAGACGCTGCGGCGCTTCCCGAGCCTCGCGCTCGACGGCGAGAGCGACCGGCTCGCGTCAACCTTCCTGAACCAGTACCGCTCGATCCCGGTCGCGCTGGACGCCTGACCGCGCTCAGCGCCGGCGGGCGCCCGGGCCGGCCGCGTCGGCCAGGAGCGCCCGCCCGATCTGCTCGTAGCGCGCGAGGTCGGGCTCGCCGCCCGCGGCGATCGTCGCCCAGTGCAGGGCGATCACGGCGGCGGCGAAGGTGTCGATCGTGCCGGCCAGGCGCCGCATCTGCGCCGGCGTCCGGGAGGCAGCGAACAGCCGGGTGAGGGAGGCCACGACCCGGCCGTGCACCGGCCCATCCTCGGCCAGCACGAGGCGCAGGACCACCGCCGGCTCGCGCGCGGCGGTGATGCGGAGCGGCGGGTAGCTCGCCGTCGCGGCGGCGATTCGCCGCACGAAGTCGAAGGCGCGATCGTCACCGCTGCCGCGCGCGGCAGCCTCCGCGGCCTCGGTGAACTCGGCGGCCAGGTGCTCGAAGAGCGCGGTGAGCAGCTGGTCGCGGGTGCCGAACCAGCGGTGGACCGTGGCCCGCGAGACGCCGAGGCCCCGGGCGACGGCCTGGATGTCGACCCGCTCCCCGGCGTCGAGCAGCTCGCGGGCGACGTCCACGGCGTCGGCAGGGGCCGGACGGCGGAAGCGGGGCGCGGTCGGCACATCGGACGGCATGGATGGAAGCCTACTTCGGGAGTGTCGCACCTGCGACAGGCGGGGTGTTCCGACTCACCTGGCTCCCGCGGGGCCGCCGCGTGCGGGATGATGCGCGCAGCCGTCGTGATGGTTGCCGCGAGATGACTGCCGCCCACGCCCGTTCCGGGCGCCCGTCGATGCTCGGCGCTGCCCTTGACGGCCTCGCCGGCGGCAGCGTTCCGGGCCTGTCCGCCGTCGTGATGCGCGGCGATCGCGTGATTCAGGAGCGGGCCTCCGGGCGAGCGGACATCTCGACCGGCCAGCCGGCGGCACCTGACACCGTCTACCTGTGGTTCTCGATGACGAAGATCGTCACGGCGACCGCCGTGATGCAGCTCGTGGAGCGCGGGCGGCTCGGGCTCGACGACCCGGTCGCGGACCACCTTCCCGAGTTTCCGACGCCGCGGGCCGGCTGGCCCCCGGTCAGGGTGCGCCACCTGCTGAGCCACAGCGCGGGACTTGCCAATCCCATGCCGGTGCGGTGGGTGCATCCCGCGGACCGGCCGGCGCGGGAGCCGCACGCGTTCACGCTCGAGCTGCTCGAGCGCCACGGCAAGCTGCGGTTCCCCGCCGGCTCGAAGGCGAGCTACAGCAACCTCGGCTACCTGGCGCTCGGCGAGGTCGTCACGGCTGCCGCCGGGCAGCCGTACACCGACCACGTCCGCGAACAGATCCTTCGGCCGCTCGGAATGGACCGCACCGACTTCGCCTACCGGCCGGACATGGCGGCCAGCGCGGCGACGGGCTACCAGTCCCGCTGGAGCCCGATGACCCCCTTGTTCCGGCTGCTGCTGCCGCCAGGAGTGGTGGCGGGGACCCATGGCCGCTTTCTGGCCTTCCACCGCTTCTGCGTCGACGGTCCGGCCTACGGCGGCCTCGTCGGCTCCGCCCGTGACGCTGCCCGGTTCATGGCCGTCCACCTCAACGGAGGGCGGGCGGGCGGCACCGAGATCCTCTCCGCGCCCAGCGTGACCGCGATGCAGGCGATCCACGCCCGGGGCCGCACCCTCGACGTGGGGCTCGGATGGTTCCGGCGCCGGCGCGAGCCGGCGGGCACCGTGCCGCACCTCGAGCACCTCGGCGGGGGCGGCGGCTTCTACAACGTCATGCGCATCTGGCCGCGCGAGTCCTGCGGCCTGGTCCTCATGGGCAACGCCACGCGCTACGGCCAGGGGCGGGTCATCGCCGCCGCGGCCCCGGACCAGGCGTGACGCCGCGGGCGTCGCCGGCGCGCGCGACGACGGGCCCTGGGCAGGCCGCCTGCGTTCATGCCGCGGGGCGCTCCGCGGCGCCGGCGGTGACCGCGTCGAACACGTCCGCGAGCTGCCGGGTCAGGGCGGCCCAGGTGTAGCGGGCGAGTACCGACCGGCGTCCGCGCCCGCCGCGGCGGCGGCGCTCGGCGGGGTCGCGCGCGGCCGCGACGATCGCGGCCTCGAGCGCGGACGCATCGTCACCGGCCACGAGCCACCCGGTGACGCCGTCCCGCACGATCTCCGCCGGGCCGCCGCGGTCGATCGCGATCGCTGGGCGCCCGCACGCCATGCCCTCGACCAGCACCTGGCCGAACGCCTCGTTGACGGACGGCAGGACGACGACGTCGCTGGCCCGCAGCATGTCGGGGAGGGCGGCCTGGTCGTGCCAGCCCGCCAGGAGGACGCCCTGGGCGCCGGTCCGCTCGATCGTGTCGGCAGGGTGCTCGCCTTCCCACTCGCCCGGGTGGCCGCCCACGATCACGAGCGACGCCCGGCCGCCCAGGCGTTCACGGGCGCGGGAAAACGCCTCGATGAGCAGCGGCACGCGCTTGACCGCCGTGAAGCGGCCGACGTACAGGAACACGGGATCGTCCGCGAGCCGGCCGACGTCGGCGGCGGTCGCGCGCCAGCCTCCCACCGGCCCGCCGGGGCGCCAGCCCTGTGGGCCATCGAGCAGGACCCGCGACCACAGCGCCTGGCGATCGGACGGGCCGGGCGCGAACCGGTCGGGGTCCACGCCGTTCGGGATGACGACGATGCGCTGCGGGTCGGCGCCGAGCAGTCGCTCGGCGCGGGCGGCGCCCCGCGCTGTGGCCACCACGAGCCGGTCGGCCTGCGCCGCCCATCGGCGCAGGCGCCGGGCCCACGCGGCGGCATGCACCCAGCCGGACGGCGGCCCGGCGGCGATCGCTTCGAGCATCAGCAGCTCGGTGCCGTGGAGGTGTCCGACGACCGGGACGTCGGGCGCGGCGCGCCGGGCGGCCTCGTTCAGCGGCGTGAGGTGATGCAGGTGCAGCACGCTGGCCTCGTCGCTGCCGGCCCGGCGCAGCGCCGGGCCCCAGGCCTGGACCTGTCGTGCGTAGGCGGCATCGTCCAGGACGGCGAAGACTCGGTCCGGCGCGCCAGGGCGGTCTTCGAACGAGGGATGCATGGGGGGCGTCCCGGCGGGCGGCCGCATCGGATCGGGGGCCCGCAGCGCATCGGAGAAGTCCACGACGTGCAGGTCGCCGACCGAGCGGTAGAACTCGCGGGCATCGGCGAGCCGGCCGGCGTCCGGCCGCGAGCCGGCCAGCAGCGCCGTCGGCCAGCCGGCGCCCGGCAGCCGGGAGGCGAACTCACGGGCCGCGTGAGAGGACCCCCCGCGGGGGGAGAAGAGGATCGCGCTGGTGGCGCGGCGGCGGCGTGTGAACGGGATGGTGCTGTTCTAGCAGGCGGCGGCGGGCCGCACGGCGCAGGCCAGCTCAGCGGGGGAAGAACGCGACCGCCGTGGCGATCGCCCGCCCGCCCGGCACCGGGACGTTGTGACGCTCGCGCGGGGAGTTGCGGAGCGCTCGGTCGCACACGAGCGACGCCGAGCCGCCGCCGTCGAGGTTCAGGGCCGCTGCGGCGCCGAGGCCGGCCATGGCCGCCGCCAGCTCGGCGAGCGTGAGGCCGGCGTCGTCGTCGGCCCGCCCATCGCAGACGGCGCCGATCGCCCAGCCGCCGCCCGCGCCGAGCGCAGCTCGCGGGTGGCGTCCCGCCGTGATGTCGGAGTCGAACTGGTGCGCCGAGACCGAGAAGCCCTCGGCGTCGTCGCCGTCCCGGCAGACCGGAGCGCCGTCGCGGACGAGCAGCGGGCCGGCTTGGAGGAGGTCGCCCGGGGGATTCGCACCGAAGGCCTCGCGGGGGCCGATGCTGACGTCCTCGCCCACGTGCAGGCACGCGCGCACCGCCGGCCAGGGCGCGGCGAAGGGGACGCTCGGCAGTGCGACCCCGCCGATCCGCAGCTCGCCCAGCGGCACGCCGCCCGGCCGGGTGTAGAAGCCGCCCACGATCGCGTCGGGGCAGCCGGCCTGCTCGCACCAGTCCGTGAGCCGCATCGGCGCGGGCATCCGCACCACGCGCACGCGGGTTCGCCCGAGCGGCCAGCGGGCGACGTGCAGCGTCGTGCCAGCGCCGTCGGGGAGTGCCAGGCGCACGGTCTCGTCCGCGCGGTGAACGGTGGATGGGCCGGAGCTCGGGGGCGGCATCGTCGTCGGCGGTCGCCGCCGGGCCGACTCTACGCGGTGGCGGGGCGCCTGGTCAGGCGAACGTGGTCACTGCGTAGACCCGTTTGCCGACGAGGAACGCCGGCGCTTCCGGGTCCGCGGTCGTGAACACGCCGTAGGGCTGGTGGCGGCCGAGATCCAGGATCGCGACCACGTCGCCGGACCCCGTGGGGTCAGGCTGGCCCACCTCGAGCGTGCAGTCCAGGCTCCCGATGCGGCAGGCGAGCTGGCGGATCCGGCTGGCGGCTGGCTTGCATCCCGTCGCCCGCTGCGCGCAGTCCTGGAGCCGGCCGTACTCACGTTCCTGCAGCTCGGCAGCGATGCCCGGGACGAAGAAGGAGGCGGCGGTCACGGGTTCGGCGTTTGCGGCGATTCGCACATGCTACTGGTCGGGGGCCGGCGACCCCGCGCCGCCCGACGGCTATAGTCGGTGTCACACGTCGGGCAACGGGCCCGGCACCAAGTAGTGCACGCGTCCGCAGGTCGTTGCTTCATCGGCATCCTCCGCGTTTCGCCAGCACATGGAGGACAGCCGCAATGGCAACTGGAACCGTCAAGTGGTTCAGCGACGAGAAGGGCTTTGGCTTCATCACTCCCGATGAGCCGGGCAAGGACCTGTTCGTTCATCACCAGGGCATCGTCGGCGAGGGCTACAAGTCGCTCGCCGAGGGCGCCAAGGTGTCGTACGACGCCGAGGCCGGAGACAAGGGCCCCAAGGCCGTCAACGTTTCGGTCATCTAGCTCTCGCCGCATCTGCAGGACGCAACGGCCCGCGCATGCGGGCCGTTGCTCGTTCTGCGGGCGCCGCGTGCCGGGGCGGCGCTCCGGCACGAGCGCCGGCTCAGCCGGCCAGGAACTGGTTGGCGGACCGGCCGAACGGCCCGTGGAACTGGAAGAGGAAGGCGTGGCCGCCGTCGCGGTAGAGGGCGCGCCGCGCCCCGGGGATCGCGCCGGCGATCACGGCATCGTTCGCGGGCGGCGTGAGGACGTCGAGGCGGGCGCCGGTCACGAGCGTGGGCGCCCGGACGCGCGCGAGTCCGCGCAGGTTCGCGTCGCTGGCCATCCACCGCTCCTCGGCAGCGAGCTGGGCCTCGAAGCCCCGGCGCGGGACCGTGAAGTCGTCGGGGATCTCGCCGGTCTCGGCGGCGCGCTCGACGCGCTGCAGGAAGCGCCGGCCCGCCGCGCGCCCGCGGGCGCCTGGCGGAAAGAGGACTCGGAGCGCGGTCGCGTCGGACTCGCCCTGCTCGCTGTCGATGCGCTGCGCCCACTCGGGCCCGAGGACGGCCTTCGATCCTCCCGGGTTCGTGCCGGCCAGGATGAGCCGTGCGACGAGCCCTGGATGCCGGATCGCCAGCTGCTGCGAGACGAACCCGCCGAGCGACCAGCCGAGCACGCTGGCCTGCCGGATGTGCAGGGCCCGCAGGAGCGCGGCGGCGTCGTCGGCCAGGCGGGCCATCGTCAGGCCGCGCAGGCCGTTCGCGGACGAACGCCCGATACCGCGGTAGTCGTAGAGGATCAGCCGGTGGCGCGCGGACAAGGCCCGCAGGAGCGCCGGATCCCACTCGGCCATGGTCGACGCGCTGCCCATGTTCATCAGGAGCACGGGCCCGCGGCCCCGCTCGTAGTAGGCCAGCGACGTGCCGTTCACCCGGACGTGCCGGACCTGGGCTTGGAACCCGGCAGCCCGGGCGGGGGTCTCGGCGCTGCCGCAGGCCGAGGAGAGCCCCCCGGCGAGGAGGGCGGCGGTCGCGGCCATGGCCAGCCGGACAGACAGCGCAGAGAAGGGCATCCGTCCTAGCGTCGGCCGCCAGCGCCGGCAGCTGAAGCGCAGCAGGCGGCGCCGCACTCCCTACCCTTCGGTCGCGTGACCGTCGCGACTGAGGTCCTGGCCCGCCGCCTGCGGCTGCCGGCCCCGCAGACCACCGAGATCGAGGTCGAGCGCGACCTGCCGATGGAGGCGGGCGACGGCGCGGTGCTGCTGGCCGACCGCTACGCCGCGCGCGGGTCGGGGCCGCAGCCGACTGTGCTCGTCCGCTCGCCGTACGGGCGCCGCGGGATCTTCGGAGTGCTGTTCGGGCGCCTGCTCGCTGAGCGGGGCCTCCAAGTGGTCATCCAGAGCGTCCGCGGGACGTTCGGATCCGGGGGCGAGTTCAGCCCGTTCGACGAGCGCGAGGACGGGCTCGCGACGCTCGCCTGGATTCGGGGCCAGCCGTGGCACCGCGGCGGGATCGGGATGACCGGGCCCAGCTACCTGGGGCTGGTCCAGTGGGCCGTGGCGCCGGAGGCGGGCGACGATCTCCTCGCCATCACCCCGTCGGTCACCGCGTCGCAGTTCCACGGCCAGGCCTACGGGGGCGGCAGCCTGTCGCTGGAGTCGGCTGCCTCGTGGCTCGTCCTCGTGGCCGCCCAGGAGCGCAGGCTGGCGCCGGTCCACATGCTGCGCGCCCTGCGCCGGCTGCCGGGACAGCTGGACGAGCTCCCGCTCGGCGACCTCGACGAACGGGCCAGCGGCATGCAGCTGCCGTGGTACCGCGAGGCGCTCGCCCACACGGGGCGCGAGGATGCGTACTGGGTCGCGCGCGACTTCTCCGCCGGGGTCGGGAAGGTGCGGGCCGCGGCCCAGCTCGTCGGCGGCTGGCACGACATCTTCCTGCCGTGGATGATCGATGACTTCGTGGCCCTCCGCCAGGCCGGGCATGCGCCCCAGCTGATCATCGGTCCCTGGACGCACACGTCGCCCGGCCTGACGGCCATGAGCCTGCGGGAGGCGGCGGCCTGGCTGCGTGCCCACCTGCTCGGCGATCGCAGGCTGCTGCACGGCGCGCCCGTGCGCGCCTTCGTCACGGGCTCCGCCGGTGGCTGGCGCGATCTCGAGGACTGGCCGCCGCCCGGGGCGCGCGAAGAGCGCCTGCACCTCCACGCCGGCGGCCGCCTGGAGGCGCAGGCTCCCGGCGACGCGGGCCCGCCGAGCCACTACCGCTACGACCCTGCCGACCCGACGCCGGCACTCGGAGGGCCGGTCCTGCTCTCCCGCGAGCCGGTGGTCGACAACCGCCCGCTCGAGGCCCGCGCGGACGTGCTCACGTTCACGACCGCCCCGCTGGCCGAGCCGCTCACCGTCATTGGGCCGGTGCGCGTCGAGCTGCACGTGCGCTCCAGCCTGGACCACTTCGACCTGTTCGCGCGCGTGTGCGACGTCGAGGCCGGCGGGGCGTCGTGGAACGTCTGCGATGCGCTGGTGCGCGTCGGGCCGGGCGAGCCCGAGCCCGATGCCGGCGGAGTCCGGCGGGTCGCGTTCGACCTCTGGCCGGCGGCGTACCGCTTCGCGCCAGGCCGCCGCCTGCGCTTGCAGGTCTCCTCCGGGGCCCATCCGCGTTACGCGCGCAACACCGGCACCGGCGAGCCGATCGCCGAGGCGCGCCGGCTCGTCGCTGCGGACCAGGAGCTGTTCCACAGCGCCGAGCGCCCGTCGGCGCTCATCCTGTCGGTTGTGCCGTAGGGCGGAGGTTGCGGCTCAGGCGGCGGAGCCGGCGGGGGCCGTGCGGCCGGCCTGTGGCGTGCCCGGGCCGCCGTCCGACTCGACCGTGCGGCTGGCGGCCTCGGCCGTCGCGGCGCGCGCTTCCTTGAAGGTCACGAGCTTGCCGGCGTCCTCGTCGATGAGCTTGAGCCGGAAGCAGCGCAGGCCGTCCATCATCGTGAGCGTCGGCACGTCGTGGAAGACGTCGATCTCGTCGTGCGTGCGCTGGAGGTTGTAGTTCGGGACCCGTGTGCTCAGGTGGTGCACGTGGTGCAAGCCGATGTTGCCGCTGAAGAACTGGAGCACCTTGGGGAGCTTGAGATAGGAGCTGCCCTGCAGGGCCGCCTGGGCGTAGGACCAGTCGTCGTTGCGCTCCCAGTAGACGTCCTCGAACTGGTGCTGCACGTAGAAGAGCCAGATGCCGCCGGCGCCGGCGAGCATCGCGGTCGGCAGCAGCACCATGAGGACGGCCTGCCAGCCGAGCAGGACGCAGAGGCCGCCGATGATGACGACGAGGGCGAGGTCGGTGAGGAGGATCGAGCGCCCGAAGCGCTCCTTGGCCCAGCTGGGGACCAGCCGGGGCTCGATGAGCAGGGCCCAGATGGGGCCGATGCCGAGCATCACAAGGGGGTTGCGGAACAGCCGGTACTCGAGGCGCTTGCCGCGCGGCAGCGCGTTGTACTCGGTGACCGTGAGCGTCTCGACGTCGCCCCGGCCGCGCTTGTCGAGGTCGCCGGCAGTGGCGTGGTGAACGTTGTGCTCGTGGCGCCACACGTGAAACGGCGTGTAGACGAGCAGGCCGCAGACGGTCCCGACCCAGACGTTCGCGCGGCGGGACGGCAGGAACGACCCGTGGGTGCAGTCGTGGAAGACGATGAACGTCCGCACGAGGAAGCCGGCGGCCGGGATGGCCACGGCGAGCACCAGGAGGTACGAGACGTCGAGCAGCGCAAACATCAGCGCCGTCAGCGCGAGGTAGGGCACGACCGAGGTGGCAAGGTCCGCAATCGCCCGAGGAACCGAGGGCTGCTGATACGGGGCCAGACGGTCTCGCCAGAAGGATGCGTCGAGACCCTGGGCGGACATCTGACACGCAGCCTACGGACTTCGGCGGCGGGATGCGTTGCGCCTGCCGCTTGCGCCCGGCCCGGCCGACGGTCTACCGTCCGAGTGGTGATTGCACGGTGCGGGGTCCGCGGCGGCGTCGCCGCCCTCTTGGGGTGGCTGGTCTGTGCTGCGTCGGCCTCGGCGGCACCGCCAAGCGTGATCCGCACCGGCGGCCCCAGCGCGCCCGGCGATTCCAAGGTCGCCGTGGTCGCCGCCGGGACGCCGCTGGCGGGCCGCCGGTTCTCCGTCGTCACGCCCTCGGGACGGACGGTGCTGCGCGGAACGCTGCGCCGGGCGGCCGGGACTCCGGCCCCGTGGCGGTTCGCCGCGACCGCCGACCTCAGCGCCGTCAAGGCGCCGGGCCGCTACCGCGTGCGCGCCGCCGGCCTCACGTCCCCGTCGTGGACGGTCTCCGCGGGCGCACGCTCGGCGCTCGTGCGCCGGATGCTGCGGCTCTTTGCCGTGCAGAGCGACGGGAACGAGCCCAACCCCGTGTTCAAGCCGGCCCACCTGAAGGACGCGATCGTCAAGGGCGGGCCGCTCGACGGGCAGCGGATCGACCTGACCGGCGGCTGGCGCGACGCCGGAGATCAGCTGAAGTTCGCCTCGACGACGGCGTTCTCCGTGGCGCTGCTGCACCTCGCCGCGCGGCTGGATCCCGCCGATGCGGCGGCCCTGCGCGCCACCAGCGGCGTCGGTCTCCGGTTCCTGCAGAAGGCGCACCCGGCGCCCGGCGTGTTCATCGCGCTCGTCGGCGACGAGCGCGACCACGTGGGATTCCGCGATCCGGCCTCGGACGATGCGAACACCCAGCCCGGGGTCGGCGTGCGCTTCGCCTACCCCACGACCGGCTCGAACATCCTCGGGTCGGTGGCCGCGGCGCTGGCCCTGGCCGGCGCCCAGAGCCCGGGGGCCGGGGGCGATCAGCTCATCGCTGCCGCCCGCGAGTGGTACGCGGCAGGCAAGGCGGCCGACGCGCTGGTTCCGATCCAGGATCCGAACGTCTCGGACTTCTACCCGGACAACATCTTCACCGACGACATGGCCTTTGGCGCCCTCGAGCTCTTCCGGGCCACCGGCGAGCAAGGCTTCCTGGACGATGCGCTCGCGTTCTTCGCTCGCGGGGACGACGACCGCATGTTCTTCTCCGGCACGGTGGTGGGGGCGGTCGGGCCGATCGTGGCCGCCGACCTGTGCGGGATCCTCGGCGCTCCCGCGCCGAGCGAGGCGGCTCGCCAGGCTGGCTGCGCCGGGGTGCGCAAGGTCGTCGCGGCGGGGCGCGACCGGGCGCGTGAGTCGGCGTTCGGGACCCCGGGAATCGTCACCTTCGGCTGGGTCCAGGACAACGGCGGCGCCGGGGCGATCGCCGCGGCCGCCGGCACGGCCCGGGTGGTCGCCGACGGGAGGACGCTGGGCGCCGGCGCCCGCGACTACCTGCTCGGGCGCAATCCTTGGGGCGCGAGCTTCGTCGTTGGGCCGGGCAGCCGCGACGCCAAGAACCCCCACAGCCCCGTGTTCCTCAAGGGGCCGCCATCGAAGCTGGTGAACGGGGCCGTCGAGGGCGGGATCGCCCGGGCCTCGGACTTCGCCGGCTCGGGGCTGAAGCTGACTCTGCGCCGGTTCAAGGTGTTCAACTCGCCCTTTGCCCAGTACGAGGACCGGCGGGAGAACTTCGTGACCTCCGAGATCGGCCTTGCCTACAGCGCCGCCTCGATCCTGCTGGCGTCCTCGCTCGGGCGCTGACGCGCGCGCAGTTGTGACCGCCGTTCACCGGGGCGGGTGACGGCGCGGCCGAAGCGTCTACGCTGGCGCGGTGAGCCGGCGCGAGATCGCTTCGTGGCTGATGGACATGGATGGCGTGCTCGTGCGCGAGGAGCACGCGATCCCCGGTGCTGCCGAGTTCCTGGCCCGCCTGCGCGAACTCGGGCGCCCGTTCCTGCTCCTCACGAACAACTCCATCTACACGCGCCGGGACCTCGCGGCGCGCCTGGCGGCCAGCGGGCTCGACGTTCCGGAGGAGTCGATCTGGACCTCCGCGCTCGCGACCGCCGGGTTCCTCGACGACCAGCGTCCCGGCGGGTCGGCCTTCGTGATCGGCGAGGCCGGCCTCACGACCGCGCTGCACTCCGCCGGGTACACGATGACCGAGCGCTCGCCGGACTACGTCGTCCTGGGGGAGACGCGCACGTACAGCTTCGAGCGGATCGCCAAGGCGATCCAGCTCATCGAGGGCGGCGCCCGCTTCATCGCGACCAATCCGGACCCGACGGGCCCGACGCCCGACGGCCCGCTCCCCGCGACCGGCGCCGTCGCGGCGCTGATCAGCAAGGCGACCGATGTCGCTCCCTACTTCGTCGGCAAGCCGAACCCCCTGATGATGCGCTCGGCGCTCAACGCGATCGACGCGCACTCGGAGACGACGGCAATGGTCGGCGACCGGATGGACACCGACATCGTCGCGGGTCTCGAGGCCGGCCTCGAGACCGTGCTCGTGCTCACCGGAGTCACCGCCCGCGATGACGTCGACCGTCATCCGTACCGCCCGTCCCGCGTCGTCGAGTCGATCGCCGACCTCGTCGCCGACGTGAAGTAGCCCCTCGGGCGAACCTGCGCACGTGAGCCACCGATTCGGTGGCGCAGGCGCACGAGAATGGCTGGGGCGCTAGCTGCGCTCGAGCACGAGAATGGCCGGGGCGCTAGCTGCGCTCGAGCACGACGACCGGGATCTCGCGCTCGGTCTTGGCCTGGTACTCGTCGTACGCGGGCCAGACGGCGGTCATCTGCGCCCAGAGCGCGGGCTTCTCGGCCGGCGAGGCGACGCGTGCGGTCGCCGCAAAGCGGTCGCCCTTCACCTGGACCTCGACGTGCGGGTCGGCTTCGAGGTTCAGGAACCAGTCCGGCGGCTGGTCGGCCCCGCCCTTGGAGGCGATCACGACGCAGGCCTCCCCGTACGGGGTGTAGATGAGCGGCGTGCTGCGCGGCTCGCCGGACCGGCGGCCGGTCGTCGTGAGGATCAGGATCGTCGTGCCGTTCCAGTCGTAGCCGACCGCGCCGTCGGTCTCGACGTAGCGGCGGACGTGCTCGGCGCCGAACAGGTCAAAGGAGGTCGTGTCTTCGGGCATGGGCTCACCTTAGCGGCGGCCCGCTCCGCGCCGCGACTGGGGCTACCGAAGGCTGCGCAGGATCGCGTCGAGCCGGCGCCACTGCGGGCTGTCGACCGATCGCCGCTCCGTCGACCACTGCAGCTCGAGGGCGTCGCCGTAGCGCTTGAACGACGTGAAGTACGGCGGCTGGTGCGTGGCGAGCGTGTCGTCCCAGCGGATGCCGTCCGCGCCCGGCGGCCCGGCCGACGCCTCGGCGATCTCGAAGCCGTGGCCGTTCTGCGGCAGGTGGACGACGAAGTCGCCGAACCTCGCCCGGCTGTCGGGCGCCAGCGCGATGTCGTCCCCGGGGCCGAACATGCCCGACGCGTCGTGCAGCTTCACCCCTGCCTGGGCGAAGCGTTCGGTCACCCGGTCGCGCAGCCCGGACTGCCCGCTGTCGCTGCCGCAGCCGGCGATGGCAGCGGCGCAGGCCGCGACGGCGAGTGCGGCGGCCACGGCGGTCACGATGCGGGTCATGCCGGGCCGAGCCTACCCGCCTGGCGCACCCGTGCGGACGGGCCCTTTCGGCCAGCTCGCGTCAGGCCGCCACGGCCTCGATTCGCGCCGGCACGTGCTTGTGGTGCGGCGTGCCGGCCAGCCAGTCGCGGTCGTCGCCGGCGGTGAGCTCGTTGGGGGCCACGCCGCGCATGGCGTCGCCGGCGCCGGCGCCAGGCGGGGCGAGGCCGAACCCGTTCGGGAGGCTGACGTGGCCCGGCTGCATGGTGTCGGTGACTTCGACCACCGCCTCGGCGCTCCCGCGGCGCGTCGTCACGCGGGCCCGCCCGCCGTCGGCGATCCCGAGCCGCCCGGCGTCGTGGGGGTGGATGCGCAGTGCGCCGTCGGGGTCGCTCTTGCGCCATGCCGGGTCCCGGTAGATCGTGTTGGCGGTGTGGGACCGGCGCTCACCGGCCGACAGGACGAACGGGTACTCGCCATCCGTGCGCGGCGCCTCCGCCGGCAGGCCGTCGAGCTCGGCGAGGAGCTCCGGGATGTCGAGCGAGACCCGCCGGTCCGGGTTGGCGATCCGGGCGATCGTCTCCTCGTAGCCGTCGGCGGTGAAGACGACGCCCGCCGGGGCGGCGAGGATCGCGTCGAAGAGCGCGTTGCCGAGGTCGACGCCCTCGCCAGCGTGCCCGGCCCGCCGCACCGAGTCGGGCATGAGCTGCGCGACGCCCTGGCACTGGATCCACAGCATGGCCGCTGGCGCGGCGCCGTCCGGCAGCGTGCGTCCGAGCGTCTCGTAGGCGATCACGGGCAGGAACGGGCGCAGCTCCGGCCGCTCGCCGATCAGGCCGAACAGGGCGAGTGCGAACTCGCCGCGGTCGCGCTGTGCCGCGGCGCGCAGGCTGGCGAGGTCGACGCCGTCCAGCGCGCCGCTCGCCTGCACGAGGCGGGCGTGGATCTCGGCCTCGCCGAGCAGGTCGCTGCCCGGAGGCGGATCCAGCACCGGCCGCCGGAGGTGGAAGAAGTTCTCCGGAAACTCCAGCGTGAAGAAGCTCGCCTCCCACTTCTCGAACTGGGTGGGGGAGGGGAGCACGTAGTCGGCCAGCCGCGCCGTCTCGGTCATCGCGACGTCCATGACGACGAGCAGGTCCAGCGCGCCGAGGGCCTCGCGCATGCGGGGGGAGTCGGCGAGCGAGTGGGCGGGATTCGAGCTCTCGACGATCATGGCCCGCAGCCGCCCCGGGTCGTCGGTCAGGATCTCGTCCGGAATCGCGTTCCCAGGGGTCAGGCCGGTGATGATGCGGGCGCCGCTCACCGGCGTGGCCCGGTCCGCCCGGTTGTCGCCGCCGAGGCTCGCCAGGCCCGAGTGGATGTTCATCCCGCCCGGGACTCCGAGGTTGCCCGTCAGGATCACGAGCACCTTCTCGAGGTAGCTGTTGAGCGTGGAGTGCGGCGCCTGCTGGATCCCGAGGTCCTCGAGAATCGAGACGCTCCGCGCGTCGGCCAGGCGGCGCGCGACGGCGCGCACGTGCGCCGGGTCCAGGCCCGCCCGCCGGGCGTAGGCGTCGACGTCGATGGCCTCGAGGCGCTCCACGAGGCCGTCGGCGTCGCGGACGCGCTCGGCCAGGAACTCGGCGTCGACCCGGCCCTCCTGCACGAGCGTCGCAGCGAGCGCGGAGAGGCAGTAGGCGTCGGTCCCCGGCCGGACTTGGAGGTGATGGTCGGCCAGTTCGGCGGTAGCGGTCCGGCGGGGATCGATCACGACGAGGGACCGGCCCGGATCCTTGGCGATCTCCTTCAGCACGATCCGCGTGCGCGGGAAGCCGTGCGAGTGCCACGGGTTCTTGCCGACGAACACCGCGACCTCCGCGCGCTCGAAGTCCGGTGTCGTGTGGCAGCGCGACCGCCCGAACAGCTGGCCGTCGACCCAGAACTCGCCGGTCTTCTCCTGGGCGAGCGCGTTCGAGGCGTACCGGACGCCGAACGCTGCGCGGGTGGACTGGGCGTGGGCGCCCCCGAGGTGGTTCGCCTGGCCGCCGCCCCCGTAGTAGAAGATCGAGGCGCCGCCGTGCTCGTCGCGGATCGCGCCGAGGCGCTCGGCCACCTCGCGGATCGCGGTGTCCCAGCCGATCTCCTCGTAGCCGCCGTCGGCGCGGCGGCGCAGCGGGCGCAGCAGGCGCCCCGGGTCGGACTGGTAGTGATCGAGCCGCTGGGCCTTCTCGCACGCGTAGCCCCGGGACCGGGCGTTGGCCTTGTCGCCGCGGATGGCCGCAAAGCGGCGCCCGTCGAGCTTGACCTCGATCCCGCAATTGATGCTGCACAGGATGCAGGCGGTGGTGTGCCACGCGGCCGCCGCCGCGGCAGGATCCGGCTCTATGACAGTTGGCATAGTCGGGGACGGTACCACCCGGGCCCCGGAGCAGGCCCGCCGGGCCGGGCCCGTTACCCGGCGGGCGGCACCGCCCCGTCCCCGAGCAGCTGCTGGGCGATCGTCGCCTGGTCGAAGTAGATGCGCTCGCAGACGATCCGGTCGCCGCCGGGCTCGAACAGGAAGAGCGCGCACATCCGGGCCCGGAAGCTGCGCCCGGTCGGCGCGATCCCGCGCAGCTCGCCTTCGTGGGTCCCGAGCAGGTCGAACTCGACGATGATCGCGTCGTCGGCGACGTGCATCACGACGTTCTCGTTGCGCTGGTCCGGGAACGCCGTGCGGCTCGCGCGGTAGTAGCCGGCGACTTCCTCCGGCCCGTCGAAGACCTCGCCGGTGGCGATGAGCTCGTAGCGGGGGTGGTCGAAGGTGCCCAGCGCAACGTCGAACTCGTGGCGGTTCTCGGACTCCATGTGCTCGCGGACGACCGCTTCGCGGCGCTCCCGGAGGGCCGGCGCGGTCATTGCGCATCCCCGTCCAGCTCGGCCAGCAGGCTGGCGAGATCGAGCTCGGGGCCGAGCTCGGCGTTCAGCCGTCCGTCCGCATCGCGCGGCCAGGCCTCGGGCGGCCGGTCCCACATGAGCTCGAGCCCGTTCCCGTCCGGGTCGCTGAGGTAGATCGCCTCGTGCGTGCCGTGGTCGGAGAGCTGGCGCACCGGCCAGTTCGCCGCCTCGAGCCGGCGGTAGGCGTTGGCCAGCCCGGCCCGGGTCGGGTAGCGCAGTGCCACGTGATGCAGGCCGGCCACGCCGTCGGGCTGGGGCGGCCCGCCGGCCGACTTCCAGGTGTTGAAGCCAAGGTGGTGGTGGTATCCGCCGGCGGACAGGAAGAGGACGTCGCCGGTGCCGCCCCAGCCGGGGACGTCGCGCCCCTCCGCCACGACGTCGAAGCCGAGCACGCCGACATAGAAGTCGCGCACGCGGTCGATGTCGGCCGTGCGCAGGTGGACGTGGCCGACCGTCACGCCGGGGTCGATGGGGTCCTGGGCGGCGACGATGGGGACGACGTTGCCCTGCGGGGCGGGGGCGGCCATGGGTCTCCTCCGAGGGATTGATTGCCGGCGCAACCATACGCCGTCGTGCCCGCGGCGGGCGGCCCGGGCGGATCTCACGCTTCGGCGCCCCGTGCCGTCCTCACCGCAGACCTGCTGAGATGCCGCGAGGAGGCGCCGTGCCGACTGCCTGGACCGAGATCGACTGCCCGATCGGGCCGCTGCTGCTCACTGCCGAGGGCGGACGCCTGGCGTCCCTGCGGATGGCGCCCGCGGCGCCGCCGGACGGGGCGCGCCGCGACGATCGCGACGCCGTGCTGATCGCCGCGCGCGCCCAGCTGGACGCCTACTTCGGCGGCGCACGGACGGAGTTCGACCTGCCGCTCGGCGCGGCGGGCACCCCGTTTCAGCGGGCGGTCTGGGACGCGCTGCGCGCGATCCCGTACGGCGAGACCCGCAGCTACGGCGAGCTGGCGGCGGCGATCGGGCGGCCCGGCGCGAGCCGGGCAGTGGGGCTGGCAAACGGGCGCAACCCGATCGCGATCGTGGTCCCGTGCCACCGCGTGATCGGGGCCGACGGCAGCCTCACCGGCTACGGCGGCGGCCTGCCGCGCAAGCGCTTCCTGCTCGGGCTGGAGGCCGGGGCATGACCGCGGTGCAGGCCGTCCGCACGACCGGGATCTACTGCCTGCCGTCCTGCGGGGCGCGGCCGCTCCCCGAGAACGTCGCGGCGCTCCCGTCGGCCGCGGCGGCGCGTGCCGCCGGCTACCGGGCGTGCCGGCGCTGCCGCCCGGACGCGGCGCTGCCGGAGGCGGAGCCGGCGGGGCGTGCACGCGCGACGGTTGCCCTCGTCGTCCGGCGTCCCTTCGACGGGGCAGGGCTGCTCGCGTTCCTTGGCGCCCGCGCGGTCCCCGGGGTCGAGGCGGTCGCGGGGAGCCGCTACCGGCGCACGGTGCGTCTCGCGGGCGGTCCCGGCGTGCTCGATCTCGACCTGGGCCGGGGGCGGGCGGTGGCCACGGTCGACGCCCCGGACCCGGCGGGCCTGGCCGCCGGGCTCGCGATGGCCCGCCGGCTCACGGACGCCGACGCCGACGCGCGGGCGATCGCGGCGGCCCTCGCGCCCGACCCGCTGCTCGCCGGCGCCCTGCGCGGCCGCCGGGGCCTGCGGTCCCCGGGCACCGTGGACGGCGGCGAGGTCGCGATCCGGGCGCTCGTCGGCCAGCAGATCAGCGTCGCCGGGGCGCGCACGATCCTCGGCCGCCTGGCCGAGGCGCACGGCGAGCCGGCCGGCCCCGGAGACCCGGCGCTCACCCGCTGCTTTCCGGCGTCCGCCGCGCTGGCCGCCGTCGACTCCGCGTCGCTTCCGATGCCGCGGGCCCGCGGGCGGGCGCTTGTCGCCCTCGCCACGGCCGTGGCGGACGGCCGCGTCGCGCTCGATCCCGGCGCGGACCTCGCGGCAGCGCGGGCCGGCCTGCTCGGCCTGCCCGGCATCGGGCCGTGGACCGCGGGGTACGTGCTCATGCGGGCGCTGGGCGATCCCGACGTCCTGCTCGAGGCCGACCTCGGGGTGCGCCGGGCGATCCAGGCCGCCGGCGGTGACGCTGCCCCCGCGGCGATCGCCCGTCGCGGCGCGGCCTGGGCGCCGTGGCGCAGCTACGCGACCCACGCGCTGTGGGCCAGCCTGGCACCCGCGACGGCGCCGCGGGCGGCTACGCCGTCGTCCCGTCCTTGATCTGCAGGGTCTTGAGGTCCGAGTAGAAGTCCAGCGCGTAGTCGCCGCCCTCGCGGCCCATGCCCGAGATCCCGATCCCGCCAAACGGCGCCGTGAGGTCGCGGACGAGGAAGCAGTTGACCCACACGGTGCCGGCCCGCACGGCCCGCCCGATCCGGTCGGCCCGTCCGAGCGAGCCCGTGTACACGATCCCCGAGAGCCCGTACTCCGTCGAGTTGGCCAGGGCGACGGCCTCGGCCTCGTCGCCGAACGTCTGCAGGCAGAGGACCGGCCCGAAGATCT
Source organism: Solirubrobacteraceae bacterium (assembly GCA_046330225.1). Lineage (GTDB taxonomy): Bacteria > Actinomycetota > Thermoleophilia > Solirubrobacterales > Solirubrobacteraceae > CANJIV01. The sequence goes on from JAXLTD010000001.1 coordinate 189,070, forward strand.
CGCGCTGGACGACCTCGGAGTCGTTGGATCGCGGACGGATGAGGGTCGGCTCGTAGAACCAGCCGCCGCCGATGTCCGGCTGCCCGCCGCCGAAGACGATCTCGTCGCCGTGCTCGCGGGCCCGGTCGACGAAGCCGGCGACCCGGGCGAGGTGGTCGGGGTGGATCAGCGGGGAGACCGTGGTGGCGTCGTCGCGCGGGTCGCCGAGCACGTGACGGTCCGCCGCAGCCCGGAAGCGCTCGAGGAAGGGCTCGAGCACCGAGGACTGGACGAGGATGCGCGTGCCGGAAAGGCAGACCTGGCCGCCGTCGTCGTACTGGCCCGCCGCCTTCTCGGCCGCGGCGTCGAGGTCCGCGTCGTCGAACACGATCAGCGGGTTCTTCCCGCCCAGCTCGGCTGTGAACGGGACGAGGTTCTGGGCGGCAGCGACCCCGATGAGCCGGGCCGTCGGCGGCGAGCCCGTGAACGAGATGCGGCGCACGAGCGGATGCGCCGTCAGCGCCGAGCCGATCTCCGAGCCCAGGCCCTGGACGATGTTGAAGACGCCGGGCGGGAACCCGGCCTCGGCCACGAGGTCGGCCAGCACCGAGCAGGACAGCGGCGACCACTCGGCGGGCTTGAGGACGACCGTGCAGCCGGCGGCCAGCGCCGGCGCCGTCTTCCACGTCGAGAGCATGAACGGCGCGTTCCAGGGCGTGATGACCACGGCCGGCCCCGACGGCATCCGCTGCACCCGGTTCCAGGTGCCGTTCGAGCGCCAGTCGCGCTCCTCGTAGGCCACGGCGAGGTCGGCGTAGGAGCGGTAGTTGCGGGCGCCGCGGCTGATCACCCGTGCCCGCAGCGAGCGCAGGAGCATCGCCATGTCGGCGCACTCGACGGCTGCGAGCCGGTCCACGTTGGCGTCGATGAGCTCGGCGAGGCGGTGCAGGTACGGCTGCCGGCCCGCGGGCCCGAGCGCCGCCCAGGCCGGGAAGGCCTCGTGGGCGGCCTGCACGGCGGCGTCGGCCTCCGCGGCGCCCCCGCGGGCGATGCGGGCCAGCGCGGATCCGTCGATGGGGGAGCGGTCCTCGAACGTGTCGGCGCTGCCGGCGCGGCGCCCGCCGATGAAGTGCTCGGTGCTGACGCGCACGCCGGCGACGACCGCGACCCGGGATGCCTCGGCGGTGCTCACAGCTCCCTCACGGTCACGAGATCCTCCACGGTGTAGGCAAAGGTGAAGCGGAAGCCGTCGCCCACGCGGACCGGGGCGAGGCGATCGTGCTCTTCGTTCGGCGCGCCGAAGAACTCCAGCGTGGCCGGCCCGGCCCAGATCTCGGAGCTGCTGCGGTTCGTGCTCGCGGCGCGCACGAGCTCGTGAACCGCCGGCTCGCCGTGCCGGCCGGCGGCCAGGCGCGGGAAGTGGCGGACGTTGTGGAGCGGCGGGTCGTTGTGCGTCGGGCCGGACTCGGACCGCCGCTCGAGCGTCACCGTGCCCTCCGCCAGCCGCCGGTCGTTGGCCGCGACGGTCCCGCCGTAGGCCGCGCCGGGCTTGATCCCCGGGTCCGCCAGGCAGTCCAGGCCGAACGTCCGGGTCATCTGGATCGAGCCGAGCTTCTTGGGGAACCCCTGGATCCAGCCCCGCACGAGCGCGAAGTCCTGGTCGACCCAGATGTAGGGGCAGCTCGTGATGAGCTCGCCGTCCAGCGTGGCGTTCACGACGATAAAGAACTCCTTGTACTGGCTGCGCGCCGGATCGAGCAGCTCCGCCTGCCCGCTCGTGCAGGACTGCCAGTCGACGAACAGCGCGGCGGCCCGGCCCGGGTCGTCGGCGTAGGGCTCCAGGCCCGGGGGGAGCACCGCGGCGACGGCGTCCGGATCGGCCCAGTACTCGATGACGAGGAAGTCGCCGACGTAGTGCCACGGCGGCGGCGGGACGAGCGACGCCCGGCCCTCCGGCGAGCGGGGCAGGGAGTAGCCGCTGAGTCCGTCAGGCATGGAAGCCGTACTCCTCCCACTCCCAGTCGGTGACGATCGACGCGTAGCGGTCGCACTCGCCGCGCTTCAGGGCGACGAACACGCGGATGAGCTCCTCGCCGAACCCCTCCTTCATCACGTCGCTGCGCTCGAGCTCGTCGAGGGCCAGCCCGAGCCGGGTCGGGAGCTCGCGCGGCTCGTCCTGGGGCTGCAGCGACCGCTCGATCCCGTCGAGCCCGGCCACCAGGATGGCGCCGGTGAGCAGGTAGGGGTTGGCCGAGGCATCGCCGCCGCGGACCTCCACCCGGGTGGCGGCCCCGCGCTCGCCCGGCACGCGCAGGTACGACTCGCGGTCGTCGCCGGACACCCGCACGCGCGTGGGCGCGAGGCCGCCCGCGGCCGTCCGCTTGTACGAATTCACGGTGGGCGACGCGAACGCCGTCAGTGCTGGCGCGTGCTCGGCGATCCCGGCCATGAAGCTGCGGCACAGGTCGGTGATCCCGCCGGCGCCGTCGTCGAAGCAGTTGCCGTTGTCGTCCCACAGGGACACGTGGACGTGGCAGCTGCTGCCGGCGTGCTCCGCAAACGGCATCGGCATGAACGTCGCCATCATCCCTTCGTGGACCGCCAGCTCCTTCACGGCCTCCTTGAACAGGAAGCCGTAGTCGGCAGCCGCCAGCGCCGGCGCGTGGCGCATGTTGACCTCGAACTGGCCCGGCGAGAACTCGCGGTGGGCCGCGCTCACCTGGATCCCGAGGTCGATCATGCCCCGCTGGATGCGCCCGAGCACCCCGAGGGGATCGGCACGCAGGCCCGCCGTGTAGGCCATGCCGGTCTGGCTGGAGTAGGGGATGTGGCGGCCGCCCTGCGGGTCCGGCACCAGGAGGTAGAACTCCGGCTCGGGCGCGGAGATTGCCTGGTAGCCGGCCCCCGAGATGCGCTCGGTGATCCCCCGCAGCGCGCCGCGGCAGCACAGGTCCGACGGCTTCCCGTCCTCGACGAGGTCGGCCAGGAGCCAGAGCACGTCGGGCTCCCAGGGAATCGTCCGCACCGAATCCGGGTCGGGCACGGCGATCACGTCCGGGTAGCCGAGGTCGGCCGGGAACCCGTCCCCCTCCAGCGGCACGCCCTCGAGGGACTCGACGAGGCTGGCCTTGCAGTAGCCCACGCCGTCGAGCAGCGAGGCCACATCCCGGATCGGGAACTGCTTGGAGCGCGCCTTGCCGTAGAGGTCGGCGTGCATGACTCGCACGAGGCGGGCCCCGTCGGCGCGGAACCGGTCGGCAAAGTCGGCGGCCGAGACCTGCCGATCGTCGGCCGGCCCTGCCGGCGCGGACGCTCGCAATGCCGTTCTCGCTCGTGCGTCCTCAGTCATCCCACCCTCTCCCTGTCGGTTGCGCGTCGGCCAGTGCCCCGTCGTGCGGCCTAGTCCTCGGCCGTGGCGTGGGCGCTCGCCGTGTGCACTTCGGCCCGCGGGCCCTGCCCGATCCACTCGTAGACCTCGGGCTTGGCGGACTTCAGGTAGAGCCCGTAGATGATCCCGATGATGCCACCCCCGATGAGGACGGCGGGAAGAATGATCGACATCTTGTCGGTCGGCGCGTCCTGCGCGCTCGTGATGAGCACGTTGAAGTTCAGGAGCACGACGACGAAGATCACGCTCAGCGCGATGCCGGCGATCGCGGGCGCCCAGAGCGTCGCGATCTTCCCGGCGTCGGTCTGGTCCTCGGGGTGCTTGCGGAAGAAGCCGACGATCGCAAACGACGTGACCGCGAGCAGCAGCAGCACGCCGGTGGCTCCGAGATTCGTGAACCACGTGAACAGCTTGAGGATCGGGTCCTCGTTCGACACCGCGAAGATCAAGAGCACGGTGAACGCGATGAGCGTCTGGGTGAGCGAGCCGACCCACGGCGCGCCCGTGCGCGCCGAGACCTTGTCGAACACGCGCGGGAGGATCCGCTCGCGGCCGAGCGCGAAGGTGTAGCGCGCGACCGCGTTGTGGAACGAGATCAGCGCGGCGAAGAGGCTCGTGGCGAAGAGCAGCGTGGCGGCATCGCCCCAGAACGCCCCCAGGCGGTCGGCGCCCGTGATGAAGAGCACGGTCGTCGGGTCCGGGACCTTGGGGTCGATCCCCACGAACCCGCCCTTCACCAGCGCCGCCGGATCGGTGATGACCTCGGGCCCGACGGAGATCCCCAGCAGCCAGCTCGAGATGGCGTAGAAGCCAGCGACGATGCCGACGCCGATGAACGTCGCGCGTGCCACGGTCCGCTTGGGGTCCTTGGCCTCCTCGCTGTAGAGGGCTGCCGATTCGAAGCCGGTGAAGGCCGCCATGACGAAGGCGAGCGACGCGCCGACGGCGCCGGCGAACGCGATGCTCGGGTCGAAGCCGGTGAGCGTGATGCCGCCGGGGCCGGGGTCGGCGGCGATCGCCACGTCGTAGAGGAAGACGACGAGGATCTCGAGGCACAGCAGCACGGCGAGGACCTTGGCGTTCAGGTCGATCTGCAGCACGCCGAGCAGGGCGATGATGCCCCAGGCGATGAAGCACCACCAGTACCAGTCCATCGTGATGCCGGCCTTGTCGGCCATGAAGGCGCCGAAGGCGACGCCGAACAGGCCGTAGATGCCGACCTGCATCGCGTTGTAGGAGATGAACGCGACGAACGCAGTCCCGACGCCGCCGACCCGGCTCATGCCGCGCGCGACGTAGGAGTAGAACGCCCCGGCGTTCGCGACGTGGCGGCTCATGGCCGCGTACCCGAGCACGAACAGGATCAGGATGATCGCGAAGGGCAGGTAGAAGAACGGAATCGCCTGGTTTCCGGTGACCAGGTACGAGACGGCCTGCCCGCCGGCCACCGCGGTGAGCGGGGCCGCCGCAGCCACGATGAAGAAGACGATGTCCGGGACGCCCAGCGACTTGCGGTGAAGCTGCCCGGACTCGGCGGTGGGCGGGATGGCGGACTCGGCCGCCTCTGACGTGGCCACGGTACGACTCCTCTCCTCAAGCCTGCACGAACGTGCCGGTGCCCTCCCCGGACCCGGCGTGCGCGCAGAATAACCAACCGTAGTGCGAAAGTAAACTCAGCACCGGGGAGGATCAGGCGGGCGTCAGCCGGACCGGCATGCGCTTGATCGCGTTGAAGAAGTTCGAGCGCAGGCGGTCGACGGGGCCCGTGAGCTCGACGTCCCCGACCCGGGTCAGCAGCTCCTCGAACACGATGCTGAGCTCCAGCCGGGCGAGGCCGGCCCCGATGCAGAAGTGCGGGCCGCCGGGCCCGAAGCTCACGTGCGGGTTCGGCGTCCGCTCGATCAGGAACTCATCGGGCCGGTCGAAGACCGTCTCGTCCCGGTTGGCCGAGATGAGCCAGGTCGTCAGCTTGTCGCCGCGCTTCAGCTGGCGGCCGCCGAACTCGACGTCGGTCGTCACCGTGCGCCGGAAGTGGATCACCGGCGTGGCCCACCGCAGCGACTCCTCCACGACGCGATCCGCCAGCGAGGGGTCCCGGAGGAGCTTCTGACGCTCCTCGGGGTTCTCGATGAACGCGAGGAGCGCGTGCGAGATCGTGTGGCGGGCGGTCTCGTTGCCGGCCGTGGCCAGCATCACGAAGTAGACGTCGTATTCGCGCTGGGTCAGCGGCCGCCCGTCGATCGTGCCCTGGACCAGGCGGGTGACCACGTCGTCGCGCGGGTCGGCCCGCCGCTGCTCGGCCAGCGCCCGCCCGTACTCGAAGAACTCGAGGGCCGCCGGGCTCGAGAACGGGAGGTGGCCGAGGCCTTCGCGCTCGGCCGGGTCGACGAGCTCGGGGTCGGTGACCCCCAGGAGCCGGTCGCCGAGGTCGACGATCTTGCGGCGGTCGGCCTGCGGAGCGCCGAGCAGCTCGCAGAACACGCCCATGGGGATCTCGGCGGCCACCGCCTCGACGAAGTCCACGTCCCGTGCCTCGAGCGCCCGCTCGATCACCTCGATCGACATGGCGCGAATCGCGTCGGCGTGCTCGCGCACGGCGCGCGGGGTGAAGGCCCCGCCGATGATCGCGCGCAGCTTCCCGTGCTCCGGCGGGTCGGTGTCGATCAGCGAGCGGCGCTGCTCCAGGTGCTCGGGGGTCGGGTCCTCCAGTGACGTGCCGCCGAGCTGGGACGAGAACGTCTTCGGGTCGCGGTGCACCGTGCGCACGTCGGCGTGGCGGGTCACGCACCAGAAGCCGGGCCCGCCCTCTTCCTCCTGCCAGTGGACGGGGTCCTCGCGCCGGAGGGTGGAGAACCAGTCGAAGGGGATTCCCGCTTCGAAGGTGTCGTTGCTGGTGAGGTCGATGGCGTCGAGATCTGCGGTCATGCGCGGACGCTACGCGCGAACAGCCGTAGGCGTCAAGTGACCGGCGCGCGTCAGCCGCCGGTGATGGGGCGCACGAACGTGTGCACCACCCACGCGCGGGCGAGCTCGTCGCCAGCGGCCACCCATTGGTGGGGGCGGTCCGACGGATAGGTGGCGTAGTCGCCCGGGCCGAGGTTCACCTGGGCGCCGATCGGCCCGACGATCATGTGGCCGGACCGGACGAGGACGTGCTCGCGCGCGCCGGGGCCGTGGGTGACGGTCACGTCCGCGTCGCCGGGCTCGATGTGGAGGTCGAGGATCTCCACGAGCGTCTGGCCGATGAGCATGCTCTTGCGCAGGACGGCGCGGGCCGGGCTGTTGTCGAGCTGGAGGCCATCGCCCTCGCGCACGACGTCGATCTCGTCGGCTCCCGGCGGCGTGATGAGCTGCGCGACCGGGACCGAGAACGCCGTTGAGAGCGAGGTGAGGGTCGACAGCGTCGGGTTCGTCCGCTGAGATTCGATCTTGAACAGCGTGGCCTTCGCCACGCCGGTGCGGTCGGCAAGCTGCGCGAGCGAGAGTCCGTGGGACTCGCGCAGGCGCTTGACGTTGGCCGCGAGCGCGGAGAGGTGCTCGGTCATCGGGCGGGGACCCTACCGTGACAGGGGACGAGCCGTTCCCTATAGTAACCACACGTAGTCGCGAAAGAGGAGATCGGGTGCGGCGGGTCCGGGTTGAACACGAAGGAGCGCCGGCATGGGGCCGGCTCGAGGGCGGGGAGATCCGCCTCGACAGCGGGGCCGTCCTCGGTGCCGGAGCGGTGCGCTGGCTCGCGCCCGCGGAGCCGACGAAGATCATCGCGGTCCACCTCACGTACCAGAGCCGGATCGACGAGTACGCCGCCGCAACGCCGCCCGCGCCGTCGTACTTCATGAAGCCGCCGTCGGCGCTCAACGGCCATCTCGGGGCGATCCCGAAGCCGCCGGCGGCGCGCTTCCTCAACTACGAGGGCGAGCTCGCGGTCGTCATCGGCACCGCGGCGAAAGGCATCGCGCCCGAGCGCGCCCACGAGCACGTGGCCGGCTTCACGTGCGCCAACGACGTCGGGATGCACGACTACCGCCACGCGGACCGCGGCTCGATGCTCCGGGTCAAGGGCCAGGACGGGTTCCTCCCGCTCGGCCCGGCCCTCGTGTCGCCCGACGAGTGGACCCCCGACGGCGGCTACACGCTGCGGACGTATCTCAACGGCGCGGTCGTCCAGGAGGCGACCGCCGAGGACATCATCTGGGACTGGCGCTACCAGCTCGCCGACCTCGCCCGCTCGATCACGCTCGAGCCCGGCGATGTCGTGCTGACCGGCACGCCGGCCAACTCCCGCCCGATGGAGGCGGGCGACGTCGTCGAGGTCGAGATCGACGGTGTCGGCCGCCTCACGAACACCGTCGTCGAACTCGACGCGGATCCCGACGGCCCGGGCGACCAGCCCGAGGTGTCGGCCCAGACCCTGCACGTGGCGCTCGCCATCCCCGAGGACGAGGCCGAGCGTCAAGTCGAAGAAGGAAGGACATCGCCATGAAGTTCCATCGCCTCGATCACGTTGCCCTGCGGGTTGCCGACCTCGATGAGGCCTCGCAGCGCTGGCAAGTGCAGTTCGGCCTGTTCGAGCGCCGCCGCGACGGCAACCGCGCGTTCCTCGCCTGCGACTTCGAGCCCCACTGCCTGGAGCTGATCGCGGAGGGCACGCCGGGCCACGACCACACCGGATTCGAGCTGGCCCCCGAGTGCCCGCTGGAGCAGGCCGCCGCGGAGTTCGAGGCCAAGGGCGTGGACTTCGACGAGGCCGAGGGAAGCCTGTGGGTCGCGGATCCCGAGGGCAACCGCATCCAGGTGCTCCCGTACCGCGAGCCCGAGGTCCGCTGGGTGCCGCACGCCCGCCCGACGAGCACCCTGCGTCCCGGCCGGCCGCGCAAGCTCGGCCACATGAACTTCCTGACGGCCCGGATCCAGGAGGGCGCGGCGTTCTACACGGAGGTGCTCGGCTTCGGCCTCGCGGACTGGCTCGGCGACGCGGGCGTCTGGTTCTACGTGAACTCCGACCACCACGTGATGGCGCTCGTGGACGTCGGGTACTCCCATCTGCACCACCTCGCCTTCGACGTCATCGACATCGGCCAGATGCGCCTGATGCTCGACAACCTCGCGCAGCACGGCCGCTGGGCCGGCTGGGGCCCGACGCGCCACGGCGTCGGCGGCAACATCGCGACGTACATGCGGATCGTCGAAGAGGAGTGCTTCGTCGAGCTCTACTGCGACATGGAGCAGCTGCAGGCCGACCACGTGGCCCGGGTGTGGCCCGACGACCGCTTCTCCTCGAACACCTGGGGCCCGCTGCCGCCCCGCTCGTACTTCCGCTTCGACCAGGCGGCGATCGACTCCGAGCAGCGCAGCCTGGAGACGAAGGGCGTGATGCTCGCGCCGGCGGAGGAGCCGGCGCAGGCGCCGGCGTAGGCGCCGCCCCGCACGCGAACTTGCGCGCTTCAGCCACCGTTTCGGTGGCTGAGGCGCACGAGAATGGCGAGGGCGCGCCGGGAGCGGCTGGGTGCTGGAGGTGACGCCCCGCCCGATCTCGGGCTCAGGCCAGCCCGCACCAGTCGCGCAGGAACAGCGCCAGCACGGTCGCGGTCTGGCCAAGCGAGCTCAGCGAGACGCGCTCGTCGATGCCGTGGATCTCTTCGGCTCGCGGGCCGAAGCAGATCGTGGGGATTCCGCTGCGAACGTAGTGGCGGGCGTCCGTCGTGGCGGTCGTCGGCACGAGCTCGGGCGGGACGCCGAGCACCGCCTCGTAGGCGCCGGCGAGCGACGCGATCACCGGCTCGGACTCGGAGACCACGAACCCCTCGCAGCTGAATCCCTCGAAGCGCACGCGGGGCGGCGTCCCCGCGAGGAAGGCGTCGTCGCGCGCCGCTGCGGCGACGCAGTTCTCGACCTGGCGGCGCAGCTCCGCCGGGTCGTCGTCTGGGTAGCAGGCCAGGCGGTAGGAGACCGTGCAGTGCGCGGCCACCGTCGAGGTCCAGTCGCCGCCCGCGATGATGCCCGGGTTCAGGTTGATCGGGTGCTCGAAGCGGTCATACGGGGCCGGCGGGTCGGCGTTGAGCTCGCGCTCGAGCTCCCGCAGCGCGGCCGTGATCCGCGTGGCGGCGTCGATGGCGTTGGTGCCAAGCGTGCTCGCCCGGGCCGCGTGGGCGGGCACGCCGAGGATGTCGACGTGGAACCAGAGGACGCCCACCTGCGCGATGGTGAAGTGATCCGGGTGCGGCTCGGTGATCACGCAGGCGTCGGCGGGCGGCTCGCTGAGCACGCATTGCAGCGCCCCGTTCCCGGTGCACTCCTCCTCGACGACCGACTGGAGCTGCACGCGCGCCTGGGGGCGCAGGCCGAGCCCGGCCACCGCCCGCGCGGCCCCGGTCATCGCGACCAGCCCGGCCTTCATGTCGCCGCCGCCGCGGCCGTACAGCCAGTCGCCGTCGCGGACGGCCTGGAACGGCGGATGCGTCCACAGCTCCTCGGCCGCCGGGGGCACGACATCGACGTGGCCGCCCAGGATCAGCGAGCGGCCGCCGGTCCCGGCGCCCGGCCAGTCGGCCACGACGCAGCGCTTGCCGGCCACGTCCCAGCTGAACGGCGAGGCGTTCGGATGCCGGCGCAGCGCCTCGCCGTCGAGCGGCACGTCGCGCGGCGCGAGTCCGGCGTCGGCGAAGGCGTCGGCCATGATCGCCTGCCCCGGCTCCTCGCGGCCGAGCGTCGTGGGCGCCTCCACGAGGCGCACGAGCAGGTCTTCCATCCACGGCCGCTGCGCCTCGACGGCGGCGGCGAGCTCCTGGGTCGTCGGCGTCATGGACGCGACGCTACCGCGCCGGCGGCAAGGCGGGGCGCGGAGGGTTGGGTTACCCTCGCCTCCATGTCCTCTGCGCCCGACCCGCCCACCGCCGACGCCGCCGCGGAGCGGTCGCTCGAGGAGACGCTCGTCATCGAGCGCGAGCGCTGGCTTGACGGTCCGCCGCACGAGCTGTTCAAGCGTCTGCGCGCCGGCTGCCCGGTGCACTGGTCCCCGGAGCTGCCCGAGTACCCGACCGAGGCCGGGTTCTGGTCGGTCACCACGGCCGACGACGTCTACGAGGTCAGCCGTGATTGGCAGACGTACTCGTCCGAGCGAGGCGGCATGACGGCGCTCACCCACTCGATCCTGCCGCTCGAGCTCCAGCAGGCGATGTTCATCGGGATGGATCCGCCCAAGCACGACCGGATCAAGGCGCTCTTCCAGCGCGGGTTCACGCCGAAGCGCATCGCCGAGCACGAGGACGCGATCCGCGCGATCGTGACCGAAGTGCTCGACGGCCTCGAGGGCCGCGAGGAGTGCGACCTGGTCGACGACGTCGCCCAGCCGGTGGTGGCCCGCGTGATCGGGAGCTTCATGGGGCTGCCGCCGGAGGACGACGCGATCTGGGCGAACTTGATGAACACGATCCTCGGCGCCGGCGATCCGGACCGCACGCCGGAAGGCACCGAGACCGTGATGGAGCGCGAGGTCCCGGAGGTGTTCCGCCGCTGCAGCGAGCTGATCGCCGACCGGCGCGCGCACCCCACCGACGACCTGACCAGCGTGCTCGTCCACGCCGAGGTGGACGGCGAGAAGCTCGAGGAGCACGAGATCGTCATGGGGTTCTTCCTCCTGATGGCCGCGGGCAACGACAGCACCAAGGCGACGTACTGCAGCGGGATGCGCGCCCTCCTGGAGCACCCGGCCGAGCGCCAGAAGGTCCTCGACGACCCGTCGCTGATTCCGTCTGCGGTGGAGGAGTCGCTGCGGATGTTCCCGGCCTTCGCGCACTTCCGCCGCACGGCCACGCACGACACCGAGCTGCACGGCCAGGCCATCCGCGAGGGCGAGAAGGTGGTCATGTGGTACGTCTCCTCCAACCGGGACGAGACGCGCTACGACGATCCGGACCGGTTCGACGTGGAGCGCAACCCCGAGCACCAGGCGTTCGGCGCCGGCGGCCGCCACTACTGCCTGGGGACTGCGCTGGCGCGCCTGGAGCTGAAGGTCCTCTTCGAGGAGACGCTCGCGCGCTACCCGGCGATGGAGCTCGCAGGCCGGCCGGCCTACGTCGAGTCGCCGTTCGCCAACCAGCTCAAGACGCTGCCGGTTCGGCTCGGCCCGCGCGCCGGCGCGGCATAGGCCGGCGCCCCGCCGGAGGGCCCGGATCCGGGCCCTCCGAGGGCAGCCGGCTCCTCAGCTTCGGCGCGCGTAGGTCTCGACGTCGCCGAAGTCGACCATCACGCAGGCCTCGTCGCCGACCGTCCAGGCATCGTGGCCTGGCGGGATGACCACGACGTCGCCGGGGCCGATCTCGCCTTCGGTGCCGTCGTCCATGACCACGTGCATCCGTCCGGACAGGACGTAGCCGAAGTGGGCGGTCTGGCAGGTGTCCGTGCCGGCGATCGGCTTGACGTCCTGCGACCACCGCCAGCCCGGCTCGAACGTCCCGCGCCCGACCGTGCGACCGGCAACGCTGACCATCGCGACGCCGCCATGGGCCTGGAACGCGCGCGTCTCGTCTGGGCTCTCGGCACTGCGCACTTCGAAGGTCGCCATCGCGACTCCTTCCGTCGGCATCCCCGCTCCCGGTCTGAAGGACCGTAATCTCCCGGGCCCGGGCTGTCCACTCGCACTGGCTTCAGCGCCGTCCGGCCTGCGACAACGCCGGCTGCAGGTCGCGCAGCTGCGCCTCGAGGCGGGCGAAGGATGCGGCCCGCCGCGGCTCCGGGTCGGCGACGCGTGCCACCCGCACGGCGCCGGCGATCGACGGCACGCCGGGCAGCGCGCCCGTGCCCGCCGCAGCGAGCAGCGCTGCGCCGAGCGCGCCGGCCACCTGCGGCCGTTCGACGACCTCGATGCGGCGCCCGGTGGCGTCGGCGAGCGCCTGAACCCAGGCCGCGCTGCGGGCGCCCCCGCCGACCGCGCGGAGCGGACGGCCGGGAGCGAGGTGGTCCCCGAAGGCGCCGGCCAGCCAGCGGAGGTTCGTCGCGACTCCCTCGTAGACCGCACGCGCCATCTCCGGGCGTCCGTGCTGGAGGGTCAGGCCTGCGAAGGCGCCGCGCACGGTCGCGTCCGGGACCGGAGCGCGCTCGCCGGCCAGCCACGGCGCGAACACGAGGCCGTCCGCTCCGGGCGCGGCCTGGGCGGCCAGGGCCTCGAGCGCAGCGTGATCGGTCCGGCCCTCGTCGCCGACCGTGCCGAGCAGGCGCGCGACCCAGTCGAGGCAGGCGCCTGCCGTCTCGGACTCGCCAACCATGAGGAAGCCCGCCGGGCTGGGAGACGGGAGCGCGTAGATCCCGGCGTGCGGCAGGTCGTGCAGCCGGGCGGCGCAGGCGCCCAGCCACGACGACGTCCCGAGGCAGACGTGGGCGTCGCCGGGCCCGAGGGCGCCGGAGCCGAGCGCCGCCGCGGGCACGTCGCCGAGGCCGGCCACGACCGGCGTGCCGGGGAGCAGGCGCAGGTCCGCTGCCGCCGCGGGCGTCAGGCCCCCGGGGATCGCCGTGCACGGCACGACGGGGGGCAGGACGGACAGCGGCACGCCGGCGAGGCGGGCCAGCGGGCGCGACCAGCGCCGGCGCCGGCGGTCGAGCAGGCCCGTGCCGGCGGCGCCGGTCGGATCGATGCAGAGCCGGCCCGTGGACCGGGCCACGAGACAGCCGGTGGCGTCGGCGAACACCCGGGTCCGGGCGAAGACGGCCGGCTCGCGCTCCCGCACCCAGGCGATCTTGCAGACGACGTCCTTTCCGGACGGGAGTGCCCCGATGATCGCCCCGACCATGCGGCGTCCGCCGAGCCGCCGGACGAGCCGGTCCGCCTGCGCCTCGGCGCGGCCATCGAGCCAGGAGATCGCGGACCGCACCGGGCGGCCGGCGGCGTCGAGCGGCACGAGCGCCAGCATCTGGCCGGCGAAGGCCACGCCGCCCACGCGCGCGCCGGGCTCCCCGGCCTGGTCGAGCACGGCGGCGGTCGTCGCGGCGACCGCCCGCCACCAGTCCTCGGGATCCTGCTCGGCCCAGCCGGCCCGCGGCTCGGCGAGCGGATACGGGGCGAAGGCCTCGGCGTGGACGGCGCCGTCCGCGTCAGCGAGCACCGTCTTGACGCCCCCTGTGCCGACGTCGTGCCCGACGAAGAGCGGGGCCGGGCTCACAGCGGCAGGTCGACCCGGCTGACCGCCCCGGAGGGCTCGCGGTGCTCGAGCGTCAGCGGCAGGCCGCCGCCCATCCCGAAGTGCGGCACCACCTCGCGGGCCAGGCCGATGAGCGCGACCGGGTCGACGGCGGCTTCCGGCGGGAGCACGCCGGGGCCGCCCGCCTGCCCCCGCAGCGTGAGGATCGCGCCGAGCGCCGCCGGGATCCCGGTTCCCTCGCCGGCGCCGGCGGCGCCGGAGGACATCGAGAAGACGAACTGGTGCGGCTCGCCGTCCTTCTCCCCCGACACCTCCACCTTGAGGCATCCGCGCGGCGCGGTGAGGCCGGCAGCGGCCAGGAGGCCCGGTCGCCGGGCGCGCAGGTAGGCCACCGTGAAGTCGATCGGCGCGACGGGCACGCCGCCGACGTCGATGGGCTCGTCGGCGCAGATCCCCATGCGCACCGCCTCCATCGTCAGGGCGAAGTACTCGGCAGGCACGACGGCCCCGAGGTTCGTCGCCCGGCGCAGGCCGGGGATGTGCCGCGGGAGCGTGACCGTCTCCGGATGCGGGTAGGGATGCACGGTGCAGGTCCCGACGTCCGGGAACTCGGTTTCCTGCGCGTGCGCCCGTCCGCTGGGCTCGAGCATCCGGACGGTGATGAACTCGCCGTCGAGGAAGAGCGGCACGTCGCTCGTCATGGCGTGGATGCGGTGCTTGAGGACTCCAGGGCCCTCGTCGGGCTCGCCGCCGTGGACGTGCATGATGTCGGCGGACTCGACGCGGTCGAGCAGGTGGTCGGAGCAGAAGCGGACCAGGACGTTGGCCAGCCCGGGGGAGTTGCCCATGCCGACGAGCGCCCGCACCCCCGCCGACCGCGCCGCCGCGTCGAGGCCGAGCATCGCGACGGTCGCGTCGAGGTCGTCGCACACGTCGACGTAGTCGGCGCCCGCGGCGATCGCGGCGCTGAGGATCGGCGGGCCGAACCGGTAGAAGGGGCCGACGCAGTTGAGCACGACGTCGGCGCCGCGCACGGCGGCGGCGAGGCTGGCGGCATCATCGGCGTCCGCCGCGATCGCGGATGCCCGTCCGCTTCCAAGGCGCGCCGCCGCCGACTGGGCCGCCTCGAGGTCGACGTCGGCCAGCACGAGGTCGTCGACCTCCGCGAACGTGGCCAGCGCGCGTCCGGCGACGCTGCCGATGCCGCCGGCGCCGCCGAGGACCACGATCCGAGCCATCGCGCGACCTTAGTGGTTCGGACGCAGGGCGGCCTGGGCCGGCGCCCGCCGGCCATGGCGCGGCGGTCACGCCGCGGCGTCGCCAAAGACTGGACTGGCTGGCCAGCCAACCGGTACTCTCGGGCGCATGTCCGCCCGCCCTGACGTTCCGCCCACGCCGCCCGCGCCGCCCGCGCCCGCGTCCGCCGCCCCGGCCAGCCGATCCGACTTCGACGACGTGATCGTCTTCGAGCCCGAGATCTGGCAGGAGGGGCCGCCCCACGAGCTCTTCAAGCAGCTGCGCCAGAGCTGCCCGGTGCACTTCTCCAAGCACATCCCCGACTACCCCGAGGAAGCGGGGTTCTGGTCGGTGACGACGGCCGACGACGTGTACACGGTCAGCCGCGACTGGCAGACGTACTCGTCGGAGCGGGGCGGGATCACGGCGGTGACCGACTCGGTCATGCCGGTCGAGCTCATCCGGGCGATGTTCATCGGGATGGATCCGCCCAAGCACGACCGGATCAAGGCGCTCTTCCAGCGCGGGTTCACGCCGAAGCGGATCGCCGAGCACGAGGACGCGATCCGCGCGATCGCCGTCGACGTGCTCGATGGGCTCGCCGGCCGCGAGACGTGCGACCTCATCGAGGACGTCGCCCAGCCGGTCGTCTCGCGCGTGATCGGGAGCTTCATGGGGCTGCCGCCGGAGGACGACGCGATCTGGGCGAACCTGATGAACACGATCCTGGCCGCCGGCGATCCGGAGATCAATCCGGAGGGCGTGCAGACGGTGATGGAGCGCGATGTCCCGGAGGTGTTCCGGCGCTGCAGCGAGCTGATCGCCGACCGGCGCGCGCACCCCACCGACGACCTGACCAGCGTGCTCGTCCACGCCGAGGTGGGCGGCGAGAAGCTCGAGGAGCACGAGATCGTCATGGGGTTCTTCCTCCTGATGGCCGCGGGCAACGACAGCACGAAGGCGACCTACTGCAGCGGGATGGCGGCCCTGCTCCAGCATCCCGAGGAGCGCCAGAAGCTGCTTGACGACCCGTCGCTGATTCCGTCTGCGGTGGAGGAGTCGCTGCGGATGTTCCCGGCCTTCGCGCACTTCCGCCGCACCGCCACCCACGACACGGAGCTCAACGGCACGCCGATTCGCGAGGGCGACAAGGTCGTGCTCTGGTACGTCTCGTCCAACCGGGACGAGACGCGCTACGACGATCCGGACCGGTTCGACGTCGAGCGCAACCCCGAGCACCAGGCGTTCGGCGCCGGCGGCCGGCATCACTGCCTCGGGACGGCGCTGGCGCGGCTCGAGCTGAGGATCCTCTTCGAGGAGACGCTGAAGCGCTATCCGCAGATGGCGCTGGACGGCACGCCCGAGTGGGTCGTGTCGGGCTTCGTGAATCAGCTGCGGACGCTGCCGGTGCGGCTGGGCCCGCTGGCGCCCGCCGCCTGAGGGGGCCAGTCGGCGCCGCGCCCGCCGGGCAGCAGGCATGATTGCGGCCGATGCCGCCGCCAGCCACTGCCCGCGCCCGGAGCAGCTACCTCGATCTTCCCGCCGGATGGGAGCGCGTCCGCTCCGCCGGGCCGTGGCCGTTCGTCACCGCCGAGCGGCTGCGCCGCCCCGACGGCACGGTCGTCGAGTGGAGCTCCCGCGCCCACCGCAAGGCCGCCCGCGTCGCCTCGGAGCGCACCGGCGTGTGGTGGCGCCCGGACCGCCTGTCGTGGTGGATCGGGGTGCTGTTCGCGATCGGGTCGACGTGCTTTCTCGTGGCCGCCGTCGCCTCCCAGTGGGGAGCTGCGGCCGACCCGGCCGCGATCGGCGTCACCTACTTCGTCGGATCGATCTTCTTCACGAGCGCCGCGTACGGGCAGTACTGGCAGGCGGTCAACGTGCCCCACGGCCCGCTCACCGGGTCGCTGCGGCGGCGGCTGCGGCCCGTCTCGTGGGAGCCGAAGCGGATCGACTGGCTCTCGGCGGTCATCCAGTTCGCCGGCACGCTCGCCTTCAACGTCAGCACCTTCGAGGCGATGAAGAAGGGGTTGGACACGCGGCAGACGAACCTGCGCGTGTGGGCGCCGGACGCGGTGGGGTCGGTCTGCTTCCTGCTCTCGACCGTGCTCGCCTACGCGGAGGTCTGCCGGCGCTGGATCTGCTTTCGCCGGCGCTCGCTGTCCTGGTGGATCGTGGCGCTGAACCTCGCCGGGTCGATCGCCTTCGGGGCCTCGGCGATCGGCGCGCTCATCGAGCCCAGCGACGCCGAGCCGGTGAACGCCGCGCTCGCGAATGCGGGCACCGCGCTCGGGGCCCTGGGCTTCCTGATCGCCGCGGTGCTGCTTCTGCCCGAGGCGGCGCGGCAGCAGCCGTCCGCGCCGCCCCGGAGCCAGCCGCCTAGTGCGAGAACGCCTGCCGGGCGTCCTGCTGGCGGTCCGGCAGCGCCACCGTGAGCGCCTCGAGCTCCTTCGTCTGCTCCCGCAGGTCGGCGAGCAGGAGGTCGGCCATGTCGATCGTCATGCCGGTCCGCACGACGATCCGCAGGACGGACAGGTCCTGGCGGTTCTCGGGGAAGCTGTACGCCGGCACGAGCCACCCGCGCTCGCGCAGGCGGTCCGAGACGTCGTAGACGGAGTAGTTCTTCACCTCGTCCTTGAGCGCAAAGGCGAAGACGGGCAGCTCGCTGCCGTCGGTGAGGCACCAGTACGGACCGATCTTCGCGATCTCCCGGGCCAGGTGCTGCGCGACGTCGCTGGTGTTGCGCTGGACCAGCTCGAAGCCGCTGCGTCCGAGGCTCACGAAGTTGTAGTACTGCGCGATCACCTCGCTGCCGGGCCGGGAGAAGTTCAGGGCGAAGGTCGGCATCGAGCCGCCGAGGTAGTTGACGTTGAACACGAGATCGGGGTGCAGCGCCGACTGGTCCCGCCAGATCGCCCACCCGACGCCGGGGTACACCAGGCCGTACTTGTGCCCGGATGCGTTGATGGATCGCACGCGCGGGACGCGGAAGTCCCACACGAGATCCGGCTGCACGAACGGCGCGATGAACCCGCCCGATGCGGCGTCGACGTGGACCGGGACGTCGGGCCCGCCGCCGGCGGCGAGCTCGTCGAGGGCCGCCGAGATCTCGGCCACCGGCTCGTAGCTGCCGTCGAACGTGGAGCCCAGGATGGCGACGACGCCGATCGTGTTCTCGTCGCAGTGCTTCACGGCCTCCTCGGCCGTCAGGTGGTAGCGGTCGCCCTCCATCGGGACCAGCCGCGGCTCGATCTCCCAGTAGCGGCAGAACTTCTCCCAGCAGACCTGGACGTTGGCGCCCATCACGAGGTTCGGCGCGTCGTGCGGCCGGCCCGCCGCCTTCTGGCGATCGCGCCAGGCCCACTTCAGGGCCAGCCCCGACAGCATCGCCGCCTCGCTGGAGCCGGTCGTCGACGTCCCCGTCGGGTGGTCCGGATCCGGCGAGTTCCACAGGTGGCTGAGGATGTTCACGCAGCGCGCCTCGATCGCCGCGGTCTGCGGGTACTCATCCTTGTCGATCATGTTCTTGTCGGCGGTGTCCGCCATCAGCTTCGCGCCGTGCGACGGCATCCACGTCGTGACGAACGTGGCGAGGTTGAGCCTGGCGCTGCCGTCGAGCAGCAGCTCGTTCGAGATCAGGTCGTAGGCGATCTCGCCGCCGAGGCCGTTGGTGGGGAGGTCGTCATGCGGCAGGCCGCGCGCCTGCGCTTCGGCGACGCGCTCGGAGAGTCCGGCGAGGGGATCGTGCTCTGAAGAGGTCATGGCGCCGATCCAACCAGAATGCGGTGCCGCCCGCATCCCCCGATGGGGACGAGGCGCGGCGGCGCTCGCGCCTCAGCAGTGCGCGCGGGCCCGCGTGTTCCCCAGCGGAATGCAGAGCGTGGCCACGCGGAGCGCGCGGCCCGGTCGCAGCGCCCACCGGACGACGCTGCCGTCGTAGGCGTGAGCCGTCACGGCGACCTCGAGCGTCTGCCCGGCCCGCAGTCCGGCGCCACGGCGCGGGAGCGCGGCGCGCAGGTCGGCCGACGTCGCGCCCGGGGCGAGCGTCCTCGTTCTGAACGGGCAGCCGCGGCCGGTGCAGCGCAGCCGGACCACGGCCGCTGGCGGGAGGCTGCGCGCGCGCAGGGAGGTGAGCACCGGGACGCCCGACCGCACGGCCCAGGTTCCGGAGATGCGGGCCGGGTTGCGCAGGCCGAGCTCGTGCAGGCCCCACGGCGGGTTGGCGTTGACGACCCGGCCGGGCCGGCACGTGGCCACGAAGCTGGCGAACCGGGTCGACGGGCTGCGGGCCGTGATCGTGTACCGGCCCGCCGGGACCTTGGTCCAGATGACGCCGCCGTCCTTCGAGGACAGCGGCTGGGCCGGATCGGGGATCACGTTGGCGTTGAAGTACGTGGGCTTCGGGAGGCCAGGCGAGGCGGATGCCGTGGCGCCGGCCACGCCGTGGGCCCCGTAGGCCGTGAAGTCGTCGAACGGGAGGTCGCGGACGTTGCGGGTGCTGAACGTGGACACGATGGCGCACTGGGCGAGTTCGCCGTTCGCGTCGAGCGGGACTGCGAGCAGCCCGGCCAGGGCCCGGTAGATCGGGTCCGACGGAGTCTGGAAGTTCACGTTCGCCAGGTCCTCTCCGGCCGTTGCGAACGTCTGCAGGTAGATCGTGTGGTGCCCCGCGGCCTGGATGTACGGCGTGACCTGGGCGCGGTCGGGCACGCGCAGGTCGTAGGTGCCGTCGGCGCGCACCGTCGCCCGCAGCGCCGGAAACTCGGCGACCCGGATCGTCGCGCCGCCGAGCCTGACCTTGACGTTGTTGAACTCGTAGGCCGTGCCGCGGAGGTGGACCTGCGGCGCGGCCGCGGCCGGGGCAGCGGCGGCGAGGAGCGCGGCGGCGGCGAGAGCGGCGGCGGCAGGGGAGAGCGGACGGGCCATGGCGCCGCATCTTGGCACGGACGCCTGCACCCGCGTCGCGCTCGACCGCGCTTCCCCGGCGCTCGCGCCCTGCCCGGCGTCGCGCGTAGGCTACGCGCCGACCCCGTCCCTGCGCCCCGTGAGGAGTCCGCCGTGGAGCACGAGCACACCGAGCACGTCGCCGCCGACGCCGACCGCGTCTTCGCAGCGCTGAGCGATCCGGCGAGCCTCGCCCAGTTCATCCCGCAGGTGACCGCGGTCGAGCCCGGCGACGGGGAGGAGGTCGTGATCGAGGCCAGGTACGGGGGCCACGTGCAGCGCGGCACCGGCTGGTTCAGAGCCGACGCCGCGACGCGCCGCATCGAGTGGGGCGCCGAGGGCAGCGGCTACCACGGCTGGATCCAGGCCGACCCCGACGGCGAGGGCTCGCGGCTCACCCTGTTCCTGGCCACCGTCCACGGCGACGCCTCTGACCACGAGGTCATGGGCACGCTCGACGCCATCCGGCGGCTCGTCGAGTCGCGCGTCGAGTAGGACCTGCGCCGCGGCGCGGTCCGCGGCGCCTATGCCGCGGCGCGGCCGGCAGGAAGCCGCACCGTCATGCGCCGGTCCCCGGCGTGCAGGCGCACGGCGGCGGGCCGCTCGGTGCGCCGGCGCAGGTCGCCGCGCAACGTCAGCCGCCCGTCGAGATCCGGGCCGACGTGCACGCGGCCGTCGAGGGCGCACACCACGCCCGTGGCGCCCTGGGCTGCGAGCAGGTCGAGTGCGCCCGCCGCCCCGGCGAGGAAGGCGGCCGTGGCGAGGGCCTCGGCCTGCCAGCCCGCATCCGTGAGCACGGTGACCGCGGCCACGTCAGACCGGGCCGGGGCGCCGGTGCGCGGGTCGAGGAGGTGGTGGCGCTCCTGGGCGCCCTGGAACCACCGGCGCACGAGCTGGGAGCTCGTGGCGACGGCGCCAGCGTCCAGGCGCAGCTTCCCGAGCGGGAGCGCCTCCGGGTCGTAGGGGTCGTCGAGCTCGATGAGCCATCCGGCTGGAGGTGCCTTGCCGCCGCAGCGCAGGTCGCCGCCGAGGCTGACGAGCGCCCCGCCGGCGCCGGACGCGAGGAGGTCGCGCACGACCAGGTCGGCTGCCAGCCCCTTCCCGAGGCCGCCCGAGTCGAGGCCGCCGGGCCCGGCAGCCGCCGTGCCCGCGGCCCGGTCGACGCGCAGCTGCGGACCGCCGGAGTCCGCCGGGATTGGGGCCGGCGGGTGGGACGCTTCGCCCGGCGCCGTGGCGAGCTCGCCGAGGTCGCGGTCGTAGCCCGCCGCGACGATCGCGGCGTGCAGCGCCGGGTCGAACCGCCCGCACGTGAGCTCCCAGGCCTCCAGCGAGCGCTCGACGAGCTCGAGCGTGTCCGCAGAGACCGGGCGGACGACCCCGGGCGCCGCGTTGAGCGCAGACACTTCGCTGGCCGGCCGGAACCGGCTCCAGCGCGCATCGAGCTCGGCGATCCGCTCCATCGCCAGCGTGGCGAGGCGCGGCTCGCCGCCCCGGACGAGCACGTGGGCGCGCGTGCCCATCGCCTCGAACCGCAGGTTGAAGCCCATGGCGGCGTTCAGCTCGCGTTCGTGTTGGTCCGGTTGTTGTCCTCGTTGCCCGGCTGGCTGCCGCCGGACGAGGCGTTGGACTCGTTGCTCTGGCGCTCGCAGGCCCCGCGGGTGCCGGGGCCGGCGCAGACCTCGAAGTACGTGGCGCCCTGCTTGGAGCCGCCGGCCTGGACGTCGAAGTAGTCGCTGGCCTTGCGGGCGCTCAGGCCCGCGCTCGAGCCGCCCCACGGGCCCCAGCCGCCGCCGGAGCCGCCGGCGTTCACGACCGTCCAGCCGTCGGTGTCCAGCTCCTGGCGGTAGCTCGAGATCACCGAGGCCGGCGACGCGCTCGTCTTGTAACGGGAGAACGCGACCCCGTTGTACTTCGAGGCGCTGAGCAGCTGGGCGCCGGATGGCGGCGTGAGCTGCGCGAGCGACCCGGCGCCCGAGGCGGTGGCGGGAACGTTCACCGTCTTCGTGGCGGGCGCGGCCGGCGCCGGCGTGGACGGCGTGGGGGCGGGGGTCGTCTCGGTGACGGTCGTCGAACCGCTGTCCGATCCGCACCCGGCGACGGCGACGGCAGCGAGTGACGCGCCGGCGGCGAGGTGGCGAAGCGTGGCCATGGATCCTCCGGAAGGGGTTTGGGGGTCCACGTGGTCTTCGGACGCCCGCCGCCAAGCTTGACCGGCGGCGTCCGTGAGCCGGGGGCCTACCGCGCGGCCGGGCCCCCGTCGAGCGCCGGATTGCGGTCCTGCGGGTCCTGCCGGGCCATCTGGGCGGCCGTCGGGACCGGCAGGCTCGCGGCGCCGGCCGTCACGCGGTGCCCGCTCAGCGGCACGGGGGAGACGTAGCCCGAGATCGGAGCGGGCCCCATCGCGTAGCCGTTCGAGGGCTGCGCGGGGCCGCGCCGCGCCACGTTCATCGTCCCGGTGTTCCCGGCGATGATCGTGATCGCGCCCGAGGCGCTCACGCGCTCCACGATGCCGACGTGCAGTCCGGAGAAGATCACCATGTCGCCCGGCTGGGGGTCGTTCCCGGAGCCGGGCTTCCAGCTCCCGTGCTGCTTGGCCCACAGGACGAGATTCGGGACGTAGGCGATGCGCCCGATGTTCGAGACGCCGGCGTGGCGCCACACCCACGTGGCGAAGTCCGCGCACCAGGCCTCACAGGGACCGTAAGGCGTGCAGTTGGACCCGAGCGGCCGCTCGGACGTGCCGAGCTCGCCGCGCATCACGTTGACGATCGACGAGCGCACGCCGGCGGCAGCACCCGGCGTGGCGGGCTGCACGACCGGCGTGGCGCCGATCTGGAGCTTGTTCATCGCGCCGGCCAGCGCGCGGCGGGTGGCGAAGTCGAGGATGCCGCTCGCCGTCAGGCCATGGCCCCGCTGGAAGCGCTTCAAGGCCTGGCCGGTGGCCGGGCCGAACTGGCCGTCGACGTCGATCGAGGCGCCGAGCGCAGCGAGCCAGCGCTGGAGGATGCGCACGCTCGCGCCCGTCGCGCCGCGGCGCAGCGGGCGGGTGCCGAGCATGGCGGCCCGGTAGGCGGACGCCGACGAGGACGCAGGGGTGGTGGCACTCGACGGGGTGAGCCCGCCGGTGCTGCTCGCGGACGCCGCGGCGCCGGAGGCGTGCGCGGCCGGCGCGGCCACGGCGGCCGCGGCCAGGAGGCCCGCCACGGCTGCGGCCAGCCGGCCCGCCGTCGGTGTGGTCGTCGTCCCCGCGTCGCGCGTGCGCGTCACAGTCTCGCCTTCCGTTCGCGCCTACGGGGTTAGCTGACGGGCTCGCGGCTTCCGAGGAAGACGCTAGTCGCGGATCACCGCGACATTCGCCCCAACAACCTGGGTCCCCCGCCCTCCGGCTCGTCCGGAGGCTCGGCGTTGAGTCGCGCACCGTAGCAGACGTCCGGCGCAGGGGAAACCGGTCCTGCGGCGGCCGGCGGGCGCGCCTGGCCGCCGAGGGCCATACTGCGGGCGCCGCTCCCCCGACCGTGAAGGAGACCCCATGGACTTCGCCCTCAGCGACCGCGCCCTCGAGTTCCGCGAGCGCCTGCTGGCGTTCATGGACGAGCGGGTCTACCCGGCCGAGGCGGTCTGGGCCGAGCAGGTCGCCGCGTCGCCCGACATCCACTTCCAGCCGCCCATCGTCGAGGAACTCAAGGAGGAGGCCCGCCGTCGCGGGCTGTGGAACCTCTTCCTGCCGAACGCCGAGCACGGGGCGGGGCTGACCAACGCCGACTACGCCCCGCTGGCGGAGATCCTCGGCCGGACGAAGATCGCCTCGGAAGCCTGCAACTGCTCGGCCCCCGACACGGGGAACATGGAGGTCCTCCACGACTTCGGCACCCCCGAGCAGAAGGACCGCTGGCTGCGGCCGCTGCTGGACGGCGACATCCGCTCGGCGTTTGCGATGACCGAGCCCGACGTCGCCAGCGCCGACGCCACCAACATCGCGATGCGGATCGAGCGCGACGGCGACGAGTACGTCCTGAACGGCCGGAAGTGGTGGACGACCGGGGCGCTGCACCCGCACTGCCGGATCCTGATCGTCATGGGCAAGACCGACCCCGCGGCGGCGACCTATCAGCAGCAATCGATGGTGCTCGTGCCGATCGACACCCCCGGCGTGACGGTCGTCCGCAGCCTGCCGGTGTTCGGCTACCACGACACGGAGGGCCACGGGGAGCTCACGTTCGAGGACGTGCGCGTGCCGGCCGACAACATCCTCGCCGGCGAGGGCGCCGGGTTCCTCATCGCCCAGGCCCGGCTCGGACCCGGACGGATCCACCACTGCATGCGCGCGATCGGCGCGGCCGAACGGGCGCTCGAGCTCATGTGCGCGCGGGCGGACGCGCGGGAGACGTTCGGCAAACCGGTCAGCTCGCGGTCGAACATCCGGGACTGGATCGCCGAGTCGCGGATCGACCTCGAGATGGCGCGGCTGCTGGTGATGAAGACGGCCTGGCTCATGGACACGGTCGGGAACCGCCACGCCCGCACCGAGATCGCCGCGATCAAGGTGGCCGTCCCCGAGATCACGCTGCGCGTGGTGGACCGCGCCATCCAGGTGCACGGCGGCGGTGGCGTGTCGGACGACTTCCCGCTCGCGTCGATGTACGCCTACCTCCGCACGCTGCGGCTCGCGGACGGCCCGGACGAGGTCCACAAGCTCTCGATCGCCCGCCAGGAGCTCCGCCGCCACCGCCCGGAGGCCGCCGCGCCGTGACGGCGGCGCCGGAGCGGCGCCGAGGTTCGGCCGGTCCGGCCGGCCGAACCTAGGTCCCGGACGGCTCGGGGTCCGAGAACTCGGCCGGCTGCTTCGCGAGGCCGGCGGTGACCGCCGCGATCTGGTTCGGCGAGCCGATGAGCGCGGCCTGGAGCTCGCTCTCGAGGCGCAGGCCGTCGGCGCGGGCGCCGTCCCAGGCCTCGGCGTACAGGCGCTTGCCGGCGCGGATGGCGTCCGGCGACTTCGCCGCGATGTCGTGCGCGAGCCCGAGCGCGGCGGCGAGCGGGTCGGCGGCCACGCGGGTCACGAGGCCCGCGGCCTGCGCCTCGTTCCCGGACAGGACCCGCCCCGTGAACGTGAGCTCCTTGGCGACGTCGAGCCGGACGAGCGGCGGGAGCGTGACCGTGATGCCCATGTCGGGCACGAGGCCCCAGCGGATCTCCATGATCGACAGGCGGGCGTCCGGTGCCGCGATCCGGATGTCGGCCCCGAGGGCGATCTGCATGCCGCCGCCGAAGCAGGCGCCGTGGAGCGCCGCGATGACCGGGACGGGCACGCGACCCCACTCGGTTGCCACGCGCTGGAAGAGGTTCGCGTCCTGCCCGGGCTCGCGCTCGAGCAGCGCGTCGAGGCCGACCGGCTCGGCCATGAGGCTGGCGATGTCCAGGCCGGAGCAGAAGCTCGGACCCTCGCCGCCGAGCACGACGGCACGCACGCCCGGTTCTGCGGCCAGGCGCTCGGCCGCCGCCAGGATGCCCTCGAACATGGCCCGGTCCAGCGCGTTGTGCTTGTCGCCGCGCGCGAGGCGGACGACGGCCACGTGGTTGGAGATCTCGATGGCGACGCGGTCGGACACGGGCGGCAGCATAGTGCGGCCCCGCTGCGGTCGCCGGGCCGCCGTCGCGCCGCGGAGATCCCCTTCCGTAATTTCCCGCAGATCCTGCGGTACAGGACCCTGATGTGGCACCCGCGGACCCGCTGAAAGGATGGCGCCGCGTGACTTCTGGGGTTACAGCATGGGCCTGACCATCGGGCTGATCATCGGTGCGGTCATCGTGCTCGGCGCGATTGCCTTCATCCTGCTCTCGACCGACGTGGT
Source organism: Solirubrobacteraceae bacterium (assembly GCA_046330225.1). Taxonomy (GTDB): domain Bacteria; phylum Actinomycetota; class Thermoleophilia; order Solirubrobacterales; family Solirubrobacteraceae; genus CANJIV01. The sequence goes on from JAXLTD010000001.1 coordinate 214,596, forward strand.
CAAGGGCAACATCGGCGGGCGCCGCACGCTCGAGCGTGCCCGCACGCTGCTCGTCGTCTCCAGCGACGCTCCGACCCGCGCTCGCGGCGATGACTGGAGTGCCCACCACGGCGAGCACCACCCCGATGTCGAGATCGTGCCGGTCGACATCTCGTCAGCCGACGAGGAGTTCGCCGCCTTCCTGGTCGTCCAGGAGGCGGTCAACACCAAGAAGCCCGACGGGATCATCTGGGTCCTGCACTCCGACGAGAGCCGCCACACCGAGGAGGGTCCCTACGCCATGGCCAAGCGGGAACTGAGCGTCCCGATGGATGCGATCTTCGCCAACGAGGGCGAGTCGCAGGCGGCGAGCGCATGAGCAGCACCGCCTGGATCATCCTCGTCGGCTACGCGGTCTTCGCCCTCATCGGGACCGCGGTCGTGCTCTACATCTTCCGGTCGACGCGCGCCGGCTTCCGGGCCGAGCCGGCCGAGGAGAAGGAGATCGCGCAGCGCGAGACCGCCTGGGGCCTGCTCGTCGGCCTCTTCATGCTCACGCTCCTCGCGCTGACCATCTTCCAGATCCCGTACTTCTTCAACACCGACGCCAAGGGCGCCCAGCGGGTCAAGCTCGTCGGCCAGCAGTACGCGTTCACCGTCGATCCCCCGCGCGTGAAGGCCGGTGTCCCCACCATCATCAGCTTCACGGTCAAGGACGTCAGCCACGCCGCGGGCATCTACAACCCGAACGGGACGCTGATCAAGCAGGTCAACGTCCTCCCGGGCGTGACCCAGGACTTCAAGCTGACCTTCACCCGCCCCGGCCGCTACCGGATCCGCTGCCTCGAGTTCTGCGGGTTCAACCACCACAACATGCAGACCACGATCACCGCCTACCGCTGATGGAAAGCGCATCGATCCCCATCACCGCCGCGCCGGCCGGCGTCATCGACCAGGCCCGGGTCAAGAAGCTCGTCCTCTTCTACGTCGGCGCCTCCACGGCCTTCTTCTTCGTGAGCGGCCTGCTCGGCGTGATGATGCGCGAGAGCCAGGCGAACCTCGCGACGCTCGACCCGAAGTTCTTCTACGCGATCATGACCGCCCACGGCCTGGGCGCCTTTGTCGCCTGGGCGGCCTTCGCCGTGATGGGCATCAGTTTCTGGGTCCTCGACGAGGTCGACTTCCCGATGCGCCGGGCCGGATTCTCCCTGGCGTGGGCGAGCTGGTGGCTCATGGTCGTCGGCGTCGCCGGCATCGTCGTCACGACGCTCCTCATGGGCTTCGGTGCCTCGTGGGTGTTCCTGTATCCGCTCCCCTTCAACTCGAGCGGCGACTGGAGCGACGCGGCAACGGGGATCTTCTCGGCCTCGGTCCTGCTCGTCGGCCTCTCGATCATCACGTGGTGCCTCGCGATCGTGCACACGGCGATCGGCCCGGGGCTGCGGGCGCAGAAGACGGGCATCCTGAACCGCATCGGCTGCTCGCTCGGGTTCGGCTACATCTCGCCCAAGCGCTTCCCGATGGACCGCAACCTGCCCTACCCGGTCATCCCGCTCGCCGTCATCGGGATCGACATGGTCATCGCGACGCTGCCGCTGGCCGTCCTGCTCGTCTTCATGGTCATCCAGTCGGCGGACCCCAGCGTCACCGTCGACCCGCTGCTCGCCAAGAACATGCTGTGGTGGTTCGGCCATCCGGTGGTCTACCTGCTGCTGTTCCCGGCCGTGGCGATCTACTACCTGCTCGTGCCGCGCTACGCCGGCCGCGAGCTCGTCGCCGGCAAGATCGTGGCGTTCGCCTGGTTCATCGCCGTGGTCGTCAACGTCATCGTCTGGGCGCACCACATCTATCTCGACTATCCGCAGGAGACGGTCCAGGGCGCGATCAACGTCGCGATGCAGCCCCTGACCTTCACGATCGTCGCGCCGTCGGCCATCAGCCTCTACAGCCTCTCGGCGACGGTCTGGCGCTCGAACTTCCAGTGGACGCCAGCGGCCAAGTTCCTCGCCGTCGCCATGCTGAGCTGGCTCGTGGCGGGCATGTCCGGGGTCATCAACGCGACGATCGCCTTCGACGTCGTGGTCCACAACACGATGTGGATCGTCGGGCACTTCCACAACATGGCCCTGCTGAACATCGGCCTGGTGATCTTCGCCGCCATCTACGCCTTCATCCCGAAGCTGGCCGGCAAGGAGTGGTACTCGGACAAGCTGGCCAACTCGCATCTGTGGATGACGACGATCGGCGGCTACGGGATGCTCATCCCCATGCTGATCCAGGGCCTCGACGGGGCGCCGCGGCGCTACGCCGTCCTGCCCGACAAGTACGAGGGCCTCACCCGCTTGACGCTGCCGTTCGTGCTCCTCATGGCGCTCGGGCAGCTCGTCTTCCTCTACAACCTCATCCGCACGCTGCAGGGCGCCAAGCGCGCCCCGGCCCGGGAGACGGTCCGCAACTCGTTCGCGGTGACCGGCGTCGTCGCCGTGCTCGCGCTGGGGGCCTCCTCGGTGGCCTTCGCGGTGGACCAGGGCGCCAAGGACACCGGCGGAGGGGGCGGGGGCGGCGGAGGCGGCGGGACGACGGTTGCCGACAAGGGCAAGCAGCTCTTCACGGACAACTGCGGCGCCTGCCACACGCTCAAGGACGCCGGCACCAGCGGGACGGTCGGGCCCAACCTCGACCAGCTCAAGCCGACCAAGGCGGCAGTGCTCGCGGCGATCGCCAAGGGCGGCGCCGGCAGCGGGACGATGCCGAAGGACATCGTCACCGGGGCCGACGCAGCGGCGGTGGCGGCCTACGTGTCCCAGGCCGCCGGCAAGTAGCCGCGCGCTCCGGCGGGACGGGCGCTTCCAGCCTGGGCCGCCAGCCGGCCTGACGCGCGCCGCGCGCGACCGTAGGATGCGCGCCGATGGCCGCCGGGATTCTGCACGAACGGAGTCGCGAGATCGAACGGCTCGACGCCGCGATCGCGGCGGCGGCTGCCGGGGACGGGGGGCTGGTCGTGATCGACGCCCCTGCCGGCATCGGAAAGACCTCGCTGCTCCAGGCGGCCCGCCGGGCGGCGGCCGAGCACGGCACTGTCCTGGCTGCCCGCGCCGCCGAGCTCGAGCGCGAGTTTCCGTTCGGCGTCGTCCGCCAGCTCTTTGAGGCGGCCGTGACCGGGCCGGAGGGGGACAGCGCCTTCGTTGGGGCTGCGGCGCCGTGCCGGGCCGTCTTCGGGGCGCCGGCGGCGCCGGAGGCCGCCGACGACCAGGCCGGGAGCTTCGCGATGCTCCACGGCCTCTACTGGCTGACGCTCAACCTGGCCGCAGACGGCCCGCTCGTCCTTGCCGTCGACGACCTGCACTGGACCGACGCGCCGTCGCTGCGCTTCCTCGCCTATCTCGCGCACCGGCTCGAGGGGGCGCCGGTGCTCGTGATCGCGACGGTCCGCACGAACGAGCCGGGCGCCGACGAGCGGCTGCTCGCCGAGATCGTGCAGGACCCGGCGGCGACCGTGCTGCGGCCGGCCCCGCTGTCCGCGACCGCGGCGTCCGACCTGGTGCGCGACCGTCTCGGCGCGGATCCCGACCCCGCGTTCGCCGCCGCCTGCCACGAGGTGGCCGGCGGCAACCCGCTGCTCCTCGGCCAGCTCCTGGCGGCGCTGGCCGCCGACGGCATCGACGCCACGGCTGCCAGCGCCGCGACGGTGCGCGAGATCGGGCCCCGCGCGCTCTCCAGCGCGGTGCTGCTGCGCCTGGCCCGCCTGCCCGACGCGGCCGTTCGGGTCGCCCAGGCCGTCGCCGTCCTCGGTGACGCCGCCCACGTCGCGCCCGTCGCTGCGCTCACCAGCCTCGACGAGGCCGACGTGGCGGCGGCGACTGGCGCCCTCGCTCGCGCCGAGATCCTGCGCTCCGAGACGCCGCTGAGCTTCGTGCATCCGCTCGTCCGCGACGCGATCTATCGGGATCTCGCGCCGGGTGATCGCGAACTCCAGCACGGACGCGCGGCGCGAATGCTGATGGATGCCGGGGCGGCCGCCGAGCAGGTGGCCACGCACCTGCTCGCGGTTCCGCCCGCTGGGGATCCCGAGGTGGCGCGCGTGCTGCATCACGCCGGTCGCGCGGCCCTGCGCTCCGGGGCGCCCGACAGCGCCGCCGCCTATCTGCGCCGGGCGCTCGAGGAGCCGCCGGCGGATGACCGGCGGGCCGCGATCCTGTTCGAGCTGGGCGGCGCCGAGGCGAGCACCAACGGCCTCGCTGCCGGCGAGCACCTCCGGGAGGCCTACGACGCCCTCGCGGACCCGGTCGCGCGGGGGGTGGCTGCCGGCCTGCTCGCGCGCATCCTCATGTTCACCGGCGATCCTCCGGCGGCGGCTGCCGTGGCGCGGCGGGCGGCCGCCGACCTGCCCGCCGAGCTCCAGGACATGGCCCTCGCCCTCACGGCGTTCGAGGCGATGGTCGTGCTCTTCGGGGCCGGCGAGCCGGAGGACGTCGCCGCGCCGCTGGAGCGGGCGCGCACCGAGACGGCGACCGACGGGCCGGGCGCCCGCATGCTCCAGGCCGTGGCCGCGATGTCGTGGGCCTACGGCGGCGGACGGGCCGACGACTGCGTCGCCCTGGCCCTGGCGTCGCTCGAGGACGGCCTGCTGGCCGCGGCCGATCCCGGCCTCGGGGCGATCGCGCCGATCATCGTCCTGGCGCTCGCCGACCGTGACGAGGCAGTCGAGGCGCTCGATGCCGCGCTCGCCGTCGGCTACCGCCACGGCTCGCTCTTCACGATCGCCGGCCTGCACCTGTGGCAGGGCTTCGTCCTCTGCCGCCGGGGCGACCTGACCGAGGCGGAGGCCCAGCTCACGACGGCCGAATCCGAGCTCGACCTCTGGGGCTTCGGGGCCCAGGCGGTCCGGTACACCTCGGCGTTCCTCTCCTCGGTGCGGCTCGAGCGCGGCGATCTGGCGGGCGCGCGCGCCGCGCTGCAGCGCTCGCGCGATGCCGGGGACCGGTCCGACGGCGCCCGCTACTGGGTCAACGCCGAGCTCGAGCTGCTCGTCGCCGAGGGCCGGTGGGACGAGGCGGCCGAGCGGGCGGACGTCTTCGCGGCCCGCTACCCCCACTACCTCAACCCGGCGTACGCGCGCTGGCGCTCGGCCAAGGCACAGGCGCTCGACGCGCTCGGCCGCCGCGAGGAGGCGATCGCGCTGGTCGAGGCGGAGCTCGAGGCGGCGCGCCACTGGGGCGCGCCGGGCGCCGTCGGCACGACGCTGCGCATCCTCGGGGCGATGAAGCGCGAGGACGGCATCGACGACCTGCGCGCGGCGGTCGACGTCCTCGCCGGATCGGCCGCCCGCCTCGAGCTCGCCAAGGCGCTGGCAGCGCTCGGGGCGGCCCGGCGGCGCTCGAAGCAGATCGACGCGGCCCGGGAGCCCCTGCGCCAGGCCCTCGAGCTCGCCAGCGTGTGCGGCGCCGACGGCCTGGCCGAGCACGTCCGGACCGAGCTGCGGGCCTCCGGCCTGCGGCCCCGGCGCGACGCGCTCAGCGGCCCCGACGCGCTGACGCCCAGCGAGCGGCGCGTCGCGGACCGCGCGGCCTCGGGCGACACGAACCGCGACATCGCCCAGGCGCTCTTCGTCACGCCCAAGACCGTCGAGGTCCACCTCTCCAACGCTTACCGCAAGCTCGGCATCCGCTCGCGGCGCGAGCTGGCCGCGGCCCTGGCCGCCGACTGAGACCGGTCCTGAGCCGCGCGCGGCGCGGCGGCTACCCGGCGGCTACCCGTCGGCGTCGCGCTCAGCCACGGCGTTGGGCCCCGGCGGCGGCGGGGCGGCCTTGCGGCCGTGCTCCGACTGCCACAGGATCCGGTCGAGGACGTGCTGGGTGACCTGGTCGGGCTTGTCGAGGTTCAGCGAATGGGACAGCCGGGCGTTCGCGGCCGTGGCCGGGTTGCGGGCGAGCAGGTCGACCTGCGGCGGCACGAGCGCGTACGGCGCCGCGTTCCTCGCCGACGTGTCGAAGGCGTCGTACATCGGCGTGGCCAGCCGGTCGGCGAGCCCGAGCGGCCGCATCCCGAGGATGAGCTCCATGGAGCGGATGACCGACAGGAAGTCGTAGCGCGTGTGGATGACCGCGCGCCGCTTGGCGAACGGGCTGATGACCGCGGCCGGGATGCGGTGGGCGTCGACGTGGTCCGCGCCGTCCTGGGAGTCGTCCTCGATCACGAAGATCGCCGATTGGCGCCAGATCTTCGAATGCGACACGAGGTCCACGATGCGGCCCAGGGCGTCGTCGTTGTCGGCGATCATCGCCTTCGGCGTGCGCCGGCCGGGGTCGGTGCCGTTCGTGTGGTCCGAGGTGAGCGTCAGGTACGTGAACCGCGGGACCGCGTTGGCCGCCAGCTGGGACTGGAAGCGCTTCTCGAAGCACTCGTACCGTGACTCGGCCTTGGACTCGGCGCCCGCAGGGAGCTTCGTGTCCCAGACCGGGTTGCCCGAGATCGCGTTGCGCCCGATGTAGGCGTCGTTCGGATAGCACCCGAACGGGTTGCCCAGGTCGGACTTCTCGAACTTGCGCTCCACGAGCTGGCCGGCCGGCGAGCTGACCGGAACGTCCTTGTCGGGGATGATCTTCTTCGGCACGACGCCGGCCACGGCCTCGCCGTAGTTGAAGTAGGAGATCTTCTGGCGCTCGGCCTGGTCGAACAGGAAGCCGCTCCCGGGCCAGGTGACGCCGTAGACGCCGAAGTCGTACGGGCGCTTGCGGTCCGCGTAGTTCTGGAACCAGTTCTTGTGGACGTAGTCCGACACGGCACCCGCCGAGGCCCAGAAGTGGCCGTCGATCGACGCTTCGGAGTTGGCGAACACGTGGTCCAGGAGCGGGAAGCGGTCGACCAGCGCGTGGAAGTTGGGCGTGACCGCGCGTCCGAACAAGGACAGCTTGCGGTCGCCGTCGCCGCGGCTGACGTCGCCGAGGATCTGGTCGTAGGTCCGGTTCTCACGGACGACGTAGAAGACGTACTTGATCGGCCCGCCGGCGCGCAGCGGCGTGCCCTTGGGCGGCCGCTGGGCGTTCGAGGGCGTGATCTGGCGCGACGCCGCCGGCGTGAGCGCGCGGATTCGCGCGTCGCTGGGGAGGTCCAGGACGCCGGCGCGCCCCGTGACGAGCAGTGGCAGGTACTGGAACGAGCCGATCTGGTTGTCGTTGTTGCGCGGGCTCTCCGGGTTGGGGCCGCGCGGGTTGGGCCCGACGCCGAGCCCCTTGGCCGCCAGCCACACGAGCTTGGAGCAGCGCGCGCCGCGGCGGGCGTCGCAGGGGAACGCGGCTGGCGTCGCGACGACTGCAGCCGGGTACTCGGCCGTCGGGATCCGCCCGATCAGCGACCACGCCCGCGGGCTGCCCTTGGGCCGGCGGGCGGCGGGGAGGGCGAAGGCGGCCAGCTCGTCGCCGCCCGCCTCGGCGACCCACAGGCGCGTGCCGTCCGGCGTGACCGCGACGTCGACCGGCGAGGTCCCGAGGCCCTGCGGGCGCTCGACGGACAGGGTCCGGAGCAGGCGCAGCGCCTTCGTGTCGAGCACCGCCACCTGGTCGGAGTTGGCGATCGCGACGTAGGCGCGGTCCGCCTTGGGGTCGAGCGCGATGCCTTCGGGGTGCGAGAACTGCGCGCCGACCTTGATGTCCTTGACCTTGGTTCCAGCCGCGAGGTCGATGACCGAAACGGTGCCCGGCGCCTCGTTCGAGACCAGGCCGTAGCGCCCGTTGCGCGTGATCGCCGCGCCGTAGGGGTAATCGCCGGTCGGCACGTAGCGCACGGCGCGCGTGGCGGTGTCGACGATCGCTGCCGCATCGGCGAGGTTGAGCGGCACGAGCAGGCGCGAGCCGTCGGGCGCCACCGCGAGGCGGTCGGGCCAGGCGACGAGGTTCTTCGGATTCGCGCTGAGCGGGGGGAAGGCCTGCGGCACGGTGGCGCTGGCGGGTGGCGGCACGGCGATCGTCCCGGTCTCTGCGGCGCGGCCGCCGGCGGCGTAGGAGAACACGTGGATGACGTCGCCGTCGCGCCCCGGCAGGCCGGGGCGGGCCTGGTCGGCGTGCCCGGAGTCGGCGACGCCCGACACGTACGCGACGCGCCGCTTCGGATCCATCGCCACGCCGCCGCTCGCACCCGGCACCGGCAGGATCTGCACGACGCGCCGGGTGGCCACGGCGACGATGCGCACGTCGTTGCGGCCCCGCCCGGTCGAGACGGTCCAGTAGAAGCGGCCGTCCGGCGTGAGCGCCGCGCCCGTCGGGAAATTCCCGAGCGGCGGGCTGAGGCGTCCGGCGGGCCGGAGCAGCCGGCCGTTCCCGAGCAGGCCGGACCGGGGCCCGACCTGGTTGGTGCTGACGGCGGCAACGGCGACGGCGGCGGTGGCGCTTGCGGCCACGGCGGCGGCGAGGGTGGCGGCATGGCGGCGGGAGATCATCGCGGGTGATCCTAGCCCGGCCGGCGCGGCCGGTGTGTCGGGCCGGTGAACGGGTGCGGCCGGGCGCGGCGCCTCAGGCAACTGGCCGCAGCCGGCGGAAGGGCTCGCCGTCGCGCAGGGCCTTCACGACGGCGTCCACCATGCCGTCGCCGTCGTCGCGGCGGCCGTCGGTCACGGCCGCGACGATCTCGCGCTTGCGGGCGATGAGGGCGGCCATCGTTTCGTCGATCGTCTCGGCGGCGAGGAGGTACCAGGCGGTGACCGCGTCGCGCTGGCCGATCCGGTGGCAGCGGTCCTCGGCCTGGTCGTGCAGGGCGGGCGTCCACTCGAGCTCGAGGAAGGCGACGTTCGAGGCGCGGGTCAGCGTGATGCCCTGGCCAGCCACCCGGGTCGCGGCCACCAGCAGGGGCGATCCCTCCCCGGCCTGGAACTCGCGCACCGCCCCCTCGCGGCGCTCGGCCGAATCGGCGCCCAGGATGTGCAGCGCCGCCGGAAACCGCTCGAGCACCGCGCGCTGGACCTCGACGTGACGGGCGAAGACGACGAGCGGCTCTCCGGAGGCGAGGAAGTCGTGAATCCAGGCCAGCGCGCCCGCGAGCTTCCCGCGCGCGGCGAGCCGGCCGAGCGCGGTGAGCTGGGCCAGGCGCTCGGCGCGCAGCGTCGCGGCGATGCGGGCGTCGAGCTCGGACAGGTCCAGCGGCTGCTCGCGCAGCCAGGCGATGACGTCGCGCTCGGCGAGCCGGTACTCGGGCTCGTTGTCGAGGGCGATCGGGACGACGACCTGGCGCTTGGCCGGCAGCTGCGGGAGCACCTCGGACTTGCGGCGGCGCACGAAGCAGCGCCGGCGCAGGTGCCAGTGCAGGCGCTCCTCGCTCTGGCTCCCCTGGAACTGGCGCGAGAAGCGCGCGCCCGAGCCGAAGTCCTCCAGGCGTCCGAGCACGCGCAGCTGGGCGATGAGCTCGTCGGCGTGGTTGAGCACGGGCGTGCCGGTGAGGGCCAGGCGCAGCCCGTCGTCCGGGACCGCAGCGGCGAGCCGCCGCACCGCCTGGGTCCGCTTGGCCTGCGGGTTCTTGCAGTAGTGGGACTCGTCGACGACGAGCGCACGGGGCCGCCGGCGGGCCAAGGCCTCGCGGTGGGCCGCGACGATCTCGTAGTTCAGGAGCGTGATGTCGGCCGGGGCCGAGAGCGCCCCCCGGCCGGTGACCACCGCGACCGACCGGTGCGGGAGCCACCGCTCGGTCTCGCGGCGCCAGTTCAGCTTCAGCGAGGCGGGGCAGACCACCACCGCCGGGTAGGCGCCGTCGGCCTCGAGCGTGGCGAGCGCCTCGACCGTCTTCCCGAGGCCCTGCTCGTCGGCGAGGAAGGTGCGCCGCGCGTCGAGCGCGTAGCGGACGGCGGCCCACTGGAACGGCTCGAGCGTGCCGCCCAGCTCGGCGGCGGCGGCGTCGATCGGGTCGGCGGCGGTGGCGCGGGACCGGCGCACCGCCGCCGCGGCCTGCGCCGCCTCGGCCCGCAGGGCGTCCAGGGCGCCGGCGGCCGCGGCGGTGGGGACCACGCCGTGCGCGGCGAGGAAGCCGTCGAGCTGGTCGACGAGCCACGGGTCGAGCGGCAGCGACCGCTCCCCGCCGGAGGCCGGCAGGGCCCGGAAGGCGGCGGCGGCGTCCCGGTCCCAGAGCACGTCGAGCTCGAAGAAGTCGCCGGTCAGCCGCTCGACGAGCGCGAGGCGCGCCGGCGGCGGGTCGTCGCCGTGCTCGGCGGCGACGAGGCAGCGGTCGGCGGCGGCGTCCAGGCGGGCGGCGTCCAGCGCGCGCAGCTCCCGGGCCGCCGCGCGGCTGAACGGCACGAGCAGCCGTCCGTCGTGCGCCTCGGCGTCCGCGGCGAGCGCGGCCGGGACGGTGCCGGCCCGGGTCTCCAGGACCCACCAGCCGCGGCCCGCGTGGCGCGCGGTCTTCACGTGCCCGACCCAGCGCCCGCCGACCCCGTTCAGCCAGGCCGCAACCTCGTCGCTGGCCGTCAGCTCCGGGAAGCGCCGCAGGATCTCGGCGACGTGCGCGCCGGCCCAGTCGTCGGCGGGCGCCCACCACTCGCGGGTGTCCCAGTCGAAGCGCCGGTAGGGGATCGTGCGGACCGCGTCGACGATCTTCGCGTCGTAGGGGAAGGCGAGCACGACGACCGGCTCGCCGCCGGCACCCGGGCGCAGCTCGACGTTCGGGCGACCGGGGACGAGCTCCATGCGGCCACCGTAGCTCACCGTCACGGCGGCCCGGCACGCGCGAACCCCGTAGTCGCCCCGGACCCGCGTCCGCCCTGACTCCGGTGGCAGCGCCCCGCCGCGGCGGGCATGCTCGGGCGTGCCCGTGCACCCGAGGGAGGAGATCCTATGACCGGCACCACGGCGGCTCCTGCCCCGGAGTCCGCAACCGCTCGCCTCGACGAGGCCTCCGCCGCCCGCATGGACGACTACGTCGCCCGGGCGCAGGCCGCGGCGACGGCGTTCCGCGCGCTCGACCAGGAGGCCGTCGACCGCATCGTGTGGGCGATGGTCGTGGCCGGGCTCGAGCACGCGATCGAGCTGGCCGAGCTCGCCATGGAGGAGACCGGCTTTGGCGTGTTCGAGGACAAGGTGGTCAAGAACTACATCGCGACCGAGTTCCTGTTCGACTACCTGAAGGACAAGAAGTCAGTCGGCGTGATCGCCGAGGATCGCGAGCGCGGGATCCAGGAGGTCGCCGAGCCGATCGGCGTCGTGCTGGCCCTGCTGCCGATCACCAACCCGACGTCCACGGCGCTCTTCAAGTCGATCGTCGGGGCCAAGACCCGCAACGCGATGCTGTTCCGGCCGTCGGCCCGGGCCGCGCGCTGCGCGCTGCGGGCGGTCGAGGTGCTCCAGGCCGCCGGCGAGGAGGCCGGCCTGCCGCCGCACGCGCTGCAGGTGATCCCCGACCCGACCCTCGACATCTCGCAGTACCTGTTCCACCACGACGGGGTCGACTTCATCTGGACCACCGGCGGCCCGAAGGCCGTGGCCGCGGCGAACGCCGCCGGCAAGCCGTGCATCAGCGTCGGCTCCGGGAATGCGCCCGTCTATTTGCACCAGTCCGCCGACGTCCCGATGGCGGTCGTCGACATCCTCGTGTCCAAGACGTTCGACTCCTCGGTGATCTGCCCCGCCGAGCAGACCTGCGTGGTCGACGAGGCGATCTACGACGACGTCGTGGCGGAGTTCGAGCGCATGGGCGCCCGCCTGCTGACCGAGGACGAAACCGACCGGCTGGCCGGGGCGACCATGACCGACGACGGCACGATGGAGCTTGCGGCGCTCGGCCGCTCCTGCGTGGATCTCGCCTCGCTTGCGGATATCCCGGCCGACGCCCGCGACAAGGTCCTGCTCGCGGCGCTCCCGTCCGATCTCGGCGACCTCGCCGAGCACCCCTTCATCGCCGAGAAGCTCATGCCGGTGCTCGGCCTCGTGCGCTCGCCATCGGTGCGGCACGGCATCGACGCCTGCGTGCTCGTGACCGAGCACGACGGCCTCGGGCACACGTCCGCGGTGTACGCCCGAGACGACGATGTCGTCGACCGCTTCGCGCAGGCGGTCCGGACCGGTCGCATCCTCGTCAACGCCCCCACCGCGGTCGGGGCGCTCGGCGGGGTCTACAACTCGATGACGCCGACGTTCTCGCTCGGCTGCGGCACCTGGGGCGGCTCCATGACCACCGACAACGTCAACTACCGCAACCTCCTCAACATCAAGACGGTCTCGCGCCGGCAGGCCCCGCCGCAGTGGTTCCGCGTCCCGTCCGACACGTACTTCAACGCCGGGTCGCTCGACAGCCTGCGCACGGTGCAGGCGCGCCAGGTCGTGATCGTCACCGACCCGGGCACGGAGCAGCGCGGCACGACCGACGAGGTGCGGGCCCACCTGGCCGACGGCGCGTCCGTCCACGTCTTCTCGGCGATCTCCCCCGAGCCGCCGGAGTCGGAGATCCGGGCGGGCGTCGCGGTGCTCGACGAGCTGAATCCCGACCTCGTGGTCGCCGTGGGCGGGGGCTCGGTGCTCGACGCCGCCAAGGCGATCCGGCTGTTCCCGAGAGCCCGGAGCTCACGATGCGCGAGCTCTCGCTGCCGTTCCTGGACGCCCGCAAGCGGGTCGCCCAGTACCCGCAGGTGCAGCACGCGGCCCGCCTGGTCGCGATCCCGACGACGTCGGGGACCGGGTCCGAGGTGTCCCCGGCCGCCGTGCTCACGGCCGACGGCCGCAAGGTGACCCTGGTGGACTACTCGCTGGTTCCGGACATGGCGATCGTCGAGCCGAAGCTCACGCTGTCGATGCCGCCGGACATGACCGCCGACACCGGGGTCGACGCGCTCACCCACGCCCTCGAGGCGGCGGTGTCGATCTTCGCCTCGCCGTTCACCGACGCGTTCTGCATGCAGGCGATCAACCTGATCCTGGACGCCCTGCCCCGGGCCGTCGCCGACGGCTCGGACCTCGCGGCGCGGACCGCGATGGCGAACGCCGCGACCATCGCCGGGCTGGCCTTCTCGAACGCGTTCGTCGGCGTCGATCACGCCCTGGCCCACGCCGTCGGGGCCCGGTTCGGGATCGCGCACGGGCGCGCCTGCGGGATCTTCCTGCCGCACGTGCTGCGCTACAACGCGTCGCTGCCGTCGAAGTTCATGCCCGCGCCGGGCTACTCGGCCTACGTCGCGCCGGAGAAGTACGCCCAGGCCGCCTGGGTCCTCGGCGTCGGCGGGCGCGACGAGGCCGCGCGCCGCGAGACGCTGTTCGCCCGGGTCGACGACCTGCTGGAGACCGTGGGGATCCCGCCGTCGCTGGCGGCGATGGGGATCGCGCGCGAGGAGTTCGACGCCGCGCTGCCGGATCTCGCGCGGGCGGCGTTCACCGACGCCAGCATGCGGACCAACCCGCGCATCCCGCTGCTGGGCGAGCTGGTGGAGCTGCTGGTGGCCGGCTACGAGGGCCGCCCGGCGGCGTAGGGACGGGCGGAGCCGGGGCGCTGGCGAGGGACCGCGGGGCGCCGCGCCGGGCGGGGGGTGTGGGCACTGGACCATCCATGTCCGGGTCGATCGACCACACCCCCTCGAGGGAGCGCGCCCCGCTACCCCGCCGGCAGCACCCAGCCCGCCATCGCGGCGGCGTGCGCCGCGGCGGCGGCGATGACGAGCACGTGGAAGACCTCGTGGAAGCCGAACGTGGCGGGCCACGGATTCGGCCGCTGGGTGGCGTAGATGACCGCGCCGGCCGAGTAGAGCAGCCCGCCGAGCCCCAGAAGCAGCAGCGGCCACAGCGGCAGCCCGGAGATGAGCTGCGGGAGCGCGAGCAGCGCCGCCCATCCGAGCGAGAGGTAGGTCGCCGCCGTGAGCCAGCGCGGCGCGCCGATCCACAGCACCGAGAGGAGCACGCCGGCGATGGCGCCGGCCCAGACGCCGATGAGGACCGCCGCCTGCGTGGTGCCGTGCAGCACGAGGAGGGCGATCGGCGTGTAGCTCGCCGCGATGAACACGAAGATCGTGCTGTGGTCGATGCGCTGGAGGAGCGGGCGCCAGCGCACGTCCCAGCGCCAGCGGTGGTAGAGGCCGCTGCCGGCGAACAGCGCGCACAGGCCGGCGCCGTAGACGATCGCCGCGGCCCGGGGAGCCCGGCCGGCGCGAGGGCCACCACGGTCACGGCGACGGCGATCGCCGCAACCGAGGCGTACGCGTGCGAGACGCCGCGCAGCCGGGGCTGGCCCAGGCGGGCCGCGAGATCGTGCGCCCGGCTCATGCCGCGGCCTGCGCCTTCATCAGGCGCCGGACACGGCCCTCGTCGACGTGCGCCGGCTCGCTGCCGGCGATGAACTCGTTCACGGCGGCCACGAATGCTGCCGGCTCGTCGCGGAACGGGAAGTGCCCGGCGTCGTCGAAGACGACCAGGCGGCTGTGGGGCATGAGCTCGTGGGCCGCGCGCCCGTGGGCGACCGGGATCATGGGATCGCGCGCCCCCCAGATGATCAGCGTGGGCATCTCGGCGGCGAGGTAGAGACGGTCGCGCGCGTTGACGCGCTGGCCGCCCGGGTCGATGATCGAGCGGGCGGTGTGGAGGAATGCGCGCAGCGCGTCGGCGTCCTCCAGCGTGGCGAAGCCGTCGGCGATCCCGCTGATGTCAGGGCTCGGGCGCAGGCCGAAGCGGCCCAGGAACCGGCCGGCCGCCGCGCCGGCGCCGAGGAGGCCGGTGCTGGCCAGGGCCGGCAGGACCCAGTCCGAGCCAGGCAGCGTGGCCGCGCGCAGCATGAGGTGCACCTCGCGCCCGAGCCCGCCGCTCGACACCAGGACCAGGCGCTCGGTCCGCTCGGGGAACTGGTAGGAGAACTGCATCGCGATCCCGCCGCCCAGCGAGTGGCCGACGACGGTCGCGTGCTCGTGGCCCAGCGCGATCATCAGGTCGCGGACGCCGCTGGCGTAGGCGCCGAGCGAGTAGTCGCCCATCGGCTTGGCGGACTCGCCGTGGCCGAGCAGGTCGGGCGCGATCACCGTGTGGCGCTCGGCCAGGCCGGGGAGCACGTCGCTCCAGCTCTCCGAGCTCGAGGTGATGCCGTGGAGGAGGAGCAGCGGCGGGCCCTCGCCAAGGATCCGGTAGGAGACCTCGTGCCCGTGGAGACGGATGCGGCGGGACTGGCCCGCGGCGCGCGGTCCCGTGGAAGGAGATGGCATTGGACGATGATACACCGATCAACGTCACATGAAACAGCGTAGAATCCCCCCATGGCCAGCTCCGACGCCCTCGGCATGACCATCGACGAGCTCGCTCGCGAGTCCGGGATGACCGTGCGCAACATCCGCGCCCACCAGTCCCGCGGCCTGCTCCCGCCGCCCGAGGTGCGCGCCCGCACCGGCTACTACGGGCCCGACCACGTCGCCCGGCTGCGGCTGATCCAGGAGCTGCAGGGCAACGGCTACAACCTCGCCGCGATCAAGCACCTTCTCGGCCGCGCGGACGGCTCGACGGAGGACGTCATGCGCTTCGCCGCCACCCTGCTCGCACCGTTCGAGACCGAGCAGCCCGAGATCGTCGAGCTGTCCGAGCTGGCGCAGCGCTTCGGCCGCGATCCCGGCGGCAAGCTGCTCGCCAAGGCGGAGCGGCTCGGCCTGGTCCTCCCGCTGGGCGACGACCGCTACGAGGTGCCCAGCCCCGCGGTCCTGAGCGCGGGGGAGGCGCTCATCGCGATCGGCGTCCCCTTGGCAAGGCGCTCGAGATCGCCGAGCGCATGACCCGCCACGCCGACAGCGTGAGCGAGACGTTCGTGAAGCTGTTCCTCGCGCAGGTGTGGCGCCCGTTCGAGGAGGCCGGACGCCCCGAGGCCGAATGGCCCGAGGTCAGCCGCACCCTCGAGACCCTGCGCCCGCTCGTGAGCGAGGCGTTCGTCGCCGTGTTCAACCAGCGCATGACGCGCGGCGTCGAGCGGGCATTCGGGCGGGAGCTGGAGAAGCGCGCGAAGGGGTAGGGGATCGCCGCGCGGCCCGGTACGGTGCGCCGCATGCCCGCCTCCGCCTACCCGCCCATCGAGGACCACGGCCTGATCGGCGACCTCCAGACCACGGCGCTGGTCGCTCGGAACGGGAGCATCGACTGGTTCTGCGCCCCCCGCTTCGACTCCCCGAGCATCTTCGCCGCGCTCCTCGACTCCGAAAAGGGCGGCCACTTCGCGATCGCCCCGGTCGTGGAGAACTGCGTCGTCAAGCAGCTCTACCTGCCGGACACGGCCGTGCTGGTCACCCGCTTCCTCACCGAGGACGGGGTGGGCGAGGTGATGGACTTCATGCCGATCCACGCTCCGGAGGTGGCGTCGGACGTGCACCGGATCGTCCGGATCGTGCGCACCGTGCGGGGCGAGCTGACCTACCGGATGCGCTGCGCCCCGCGGCTGGACTACGGCCGCCAGCAGCACGGCCTGGAGCTCACCGAGCACCACGCCACGTTCACCAGCCCCCAGACCGAGGTCGCGCTGCACTCCACCGCGCCGCTCACGCAGGACGGCCAGGACGTGACCGCGGAGTTCCGGCTCGAGGCCGACCAGGTGGCCGGCGCGATCTTCGCCACCGGGGACACCGACTTCCCGGAGGGCGCGCTGGGCCGCCAGCGGGTGGGGACGTACTTCGACCAGACGATCCGCTTCTGGCGCGAGTGGATCGGACAGTCGACCTACACCGGCCGCTGGCGGGAGATGGTCGCGCGCTCCGCGATCACGCTCAAGCTCATGACCTATGCGCCGTCGGGCGCGCTGGTGGCGGCGCCGACGGCGGCGCTCCCCGAGCAGGTCGGCGGCGAGCGCAACTGGGACTACCGCTTCACCTGGATTCGCGACGCCTCGTTCTCGCTGTCGGCGCTCATGAACCTCGGGTTCACCAGCGAGGCCGAGGCGTTCCTGGCCTGGCTGGCCGACCGCGTGCACGAGCAGGCCGGCGACGAGTCCGGCCCGCTCAAGATCATGTACCGGGTCGATGGCTCCTCAGACCTCGACGAGCAGGAGCTCGGCCACCTCGAGGGATACAAGGGCTCGCGGCCCGTCCGCATCGGCAACGGCGCGGCGGACCAGCTCCAGCTGGACATCTACGGCGAGGCGATCGACGCGATCCACAGCGCGGTGATGCTCGGCCGCTCCCTGTCCTGGAACGCCTGGGGGCGGCTCTGCGACATCGTCGACTGGCTCGCCGACAACTGGGACCAGCCCGACGAAGGCGTGTGGGAGACGCGCGGCGGCCGCCAGGCGTTCGTCTACTCGCGGATCATGTCGTGGGTGGCGTTCGACCGGGCGCTGCGCATCGGCGCGATGCGCGGCCTGCCCGGCGACCGGGTGGCGTGGCGCACCGCGCGCGACGCCATCTACCGCCAGGTGATGGAGCAGGGCTACGACGCCGAGCAGGGCGCCTTCGTCCAGCACTACGGGACCGACGTGCTCGACGCGGCGGTGCTGAAGATGCCGCTCGTCGGGTTCATCGCGCCGCAGGACCCGATCTGGCTCTCGACGCTGGACCGGATGGCGCAGGAGATCGTCTCCGACAGCCTGGTCTACCGGTACAACCCCTCGGCCTCGCCCGACGGGCTGGAGGGCGACGAGGGCACGTTCTCGCTCTGCACGTTCTGGTACGTCGACGCGCTCGCCCGGGCCGGGCGCCTGAACGAGGCCCGCCTGACCTTCGAGAAGATGCTCACCTACGCCAACCACCTCGGGCTCTACTCCGAGGAGATCGGGCCGACCGGGGAGCAGCTTGGAAACTTCCCGCAGGCCTTCACGCATCTCGCCCTGATCAACGCGGCGGTGCGGCTCGACGCGCGGCTCAACGGGGAGCAGTCGGAGTCCTGGTCGCTGGCGTGAGCGGCGCCGCGCCGGTGCTGGCCTTCAGCCGCGAGGGCAGCGTCCCGCAGTGGGCGGTCCTCCTGATCCTCGCCATCCCGGTGGTGATCATGGCGTTCCTCCTGATCCGCGGCATCCGTCTGCGGGCCCGGCAGGAGCGGATTCGCGCCGGCCGGCTCGCGCGCCGCGTCGACGGAATCCCGCTCGGCTCCGCCGACCGCATCGCCGACGGCGGGCAGGTGCCATGGGAGAACCTGCTCGAGGCGCTCGCGGTCCGGCCGGAAGACCACGGCCCGGCCGGCGGGATGCCCCACGACGAGGGCTGGGCGGGCACGATGCTCGGCCTGAAGTCCCGGATGTCGAGCGGGACCGGCCCGTCGGAGCCGCACGTCTACTGGGGCGAGCGGCACGGCCGCCAGGTGCTCATCCGCCTCGGAGCCGACGAGAAGCTCGAAGGCGGGATGCTGACCACGAACCGGCGCCTGATCGAGGTGACCCTCGTGCGCGCGCAGTTCCCGCCGTTTGCGCTCGTCGGCGACGGCGGCAGGGTGGAGCCCGCCGACGGCACGGGCCCGCTGCCCGGCGGCGTGGCCGCGGCGATCGTCTCGCTCGAGCCGGCGCCCGACGTGTGGCGCAGGCTCCAGATCGTGGCCGGGCCGGAGGGCATCGTCGCGCAGCGCCCGCAGTTCGACGACTTCGTGAGCGGCTGGATCTACGACCTGTGGCTGCTCGAGCGGCTCGCGACCGCAGCTGGCGCACTGGCGCTCGACCGCAAGCGCATCGGCCCCGCGTTCAAGATTCCCTACGGGATGGGCCGCGCGCGCTAGACGGCCACCCGAGCGAGTTCCGGCACGGTTGCGGCTCCGTTGCGGTGCGCCCCGCCCGTCTCGACCATCACGCGGCAGGGACGCTCGGCGAGGACGTAGCGGGCCGTCGGCCCGAGGCCCTGCTCGGTCGGCGGGGCATGGGACGTCGCGAGGTAGATGATCTCCGCCCGCGTGCGCCGCGCCTCCTCAACGATCGCCGCGCCGGGATTGCGGGTCCGGATGATCCGCCCCTCGACCCGCAGTCCCCGCTTGCGCCCTCGCAGCTTCGCGCTCTCGAGCACCGACTGGCCCATCGCCTCCTCCTCGAACAGCCCGGCGTCAATCGGCAGCTGGCTCGGGACGTCGATGACGTACACGGCATCGATCACCGCGCCCTCGCCGACGAGCTTGGCGGCCTCGGCCATCACCGACGCGTCGACGTCGTTGCCGAAGATCGGAACGACCGCCGAGCGGTAGTCGAGCGCGCGGAACGCCACCGGGGTTCGGACCGGGGAGCCACGTGCTGGCTCGTCAGGTCCAGGCCGGCGCGACGGCGGTAGACCACGTAGCCGACCATCCCGGCGACCATCCAGGCGATGCCGACGGTCCGCGCCTCCACGTGCAGCACGATCACCGACAGCCACGCGGCGAAGGTGCCGAGGGCGCCGAGCACCGCGGTGAGCGGCAGGTCACCGCCGCGGAAGCGGACGCTCCACGGCATCCGGTAGGGGCGGGGGCGGTCTGGCTCCTTGTACCGGAGCGCGATGACCGCGAGGTGCGCGGTGGTGAATGAGAGCATCGCGCCGAACGAGTAGAGGTTGCCGAGGAAGTCCGTCTCGCCGGGCACGATGAGCAGGGCGGCCAGGATCGAGAAGAAGATGATCGTGAACCACGGTGTCCGGAATCGCGGGTGCAGGCGCGCGAAGATGCCCGGGAGCTGGCGGTGCTCGGACAGCGACCACGAGAGCCGCGAGATGCCGATCATCCCCGCGTTGGTGGCGATGAGCAGGATCGTCGCAGCGAGGATGCCGACGTACCCACGCGACAGATCCAGGAGGGACCCGCTCAGCCCGAGATTGTCGACGATCCCAAGCACCGGGTCGTCCTTGTAGACGGTGCCGAGCTGGGTGGTGAACGTCCCCGCCTTCTCGGTGACCGGAAGCGCGGAGAGCGCGACGACCGAGATGCCGGCGTAGACGCCCAGGACCGCGACGAGGACGAGGTTGACTGCCTTGGGCACGTCCTTCCCGGGATCCTTGGCCTCCTCGGCCATGTTCGAGACCGTCTCGATTCCGGTGTAGGCGACCATGGCCACCGAAAGCGCAAAGATCATCTCGGTGTAGCTCGGCGCCGTCCCGAGGTGGACCTGGCTCAGGAGCAGCGACGGATCGAGGACGAGCACGAAGCCGACGATCACGAGCAGCACCTGCGTGCCGAGGTCCACCGCGGCCAGGACGAGGTTGAGCTTCGCCGACTCGCCGAGGCCGCGGATGTTGAGGCCGGCGAGGAGCACGACCACGACGATCCCGCCGATCACGTCGCCCGGGCCGTGGCTCAAGGCCGGGAAGAACGCGCCGAGGTAGTGCGGCACGAAAAAGGCCGAGATGGCGACCGTGATGATGTAGTCGAGGGTGAGCGCCCAGCCGGCAAAGAACGAGGCCAGCTCGTTGAAGGCATGGCGGGCAAAGGACGACGAGCCGCCAGCCTCCGGGTACATCGACGCGCCCTCGGCGTACGTCTTGGCCGTGAGGGCGAACAGCCCGCCGGCCAGCATGAAGACAACCGGGGTGAGCCCGAGCGCGTGGGCGGCCACGAGCCCGAGGGCGTAGTAGATCGACGAGCCGACGTTTCCGTACGCGGTCGCAAAGAGCCCCGGGACGCCCACCGTCCGCCGGAGTCCCCGCTCGACGAGCTTGGCCATTCGCGGCGACGCTAGGCGGCCTGCCATGAGCCCGGCGTGGGAATCCGGCTCCGCGGCATGAAGAAGGCATCAAGACGCCGGCCCATCCGTAGTTTGCCCCGGCCCGCGCGGGCCCCGGGGAACCACGGATCGAACCCGGTGCGGGCGGCGGATGCGGGGCGGGCAGGCCGCCCTACCGTCGTCACCGCTGTTGCCAACACGAAGCGGGGTGGAGTGAGGGATGGGGACCTCCAAGGTCCAGCGGGTGCCGATCGTCGCGATGCCGCCGGAGCGGTTCGCCACGGTGGCCGGGGCTGAGCAGTGGGCGGAGTTCGAAGACCTGATCAACCGTGCGGGCGAGGCCCTGCGCGGCCGGGTGATCTGGAGCGTGAACTCCACCGCCCGCGGCGGGGTGGCCGAGATGCTCCTGTCGCTCACGGCCTACGCGCGCGGCGCGGGCGTGGACTCTCGCTGGGCAGTCATCGAGGGCGACCCGGACTTCTTCCACGTCACGAAGCGGATCCACAATCACCTCCACGGCCACGCCGGCGACGGCGGCGAGCTCGGCCCGGCCGAGCACGCGATCTACGAGCGCACGCTGGCCGCCAATGCCTCCGACCTCGCCAAGCTGATCCGCCCGCAGGACATCGTGCTGCTGCACGATCCGCAGACCGCGGGCCTTGTCGACGCCGTCAAGGAGCGCGGCGCGAAGGTGATCTGGCGGGCCCACATCGGGCTGGACCTCCCGAACGACATCGCCCGGAACGCCTGGGACTTCCTGATCCCGTACGTGGTGAACGCCGACGCGTTCGTCTTCTCACGCAGCGCCTACGTGTGGGAAGGGCTGCCCGAGGACAAGATCACGATCATCCCGCCGTCGATCGACGCCTTCTCGGCCAAGAACATCGGCCTCACGCCGCCGCACGTCCTCGGCGTGCTGAACGCCGCGGGGCTGCTCGACGAAGGGGAGTACGGCGACCCGACGTTCGCCCGCCGGGACGGCACGCCGGGCCGTGTTGACCGCCGCGCCGAGATCATCGAGGGGGCGCCCATGGGCCCCGACGACCGGATCGTCACGCAGGTGTCGCGGTGGGACAAGCTCAAGGACCCGATCGGCGTCATGCGCGGGTTCGTCGAGCACGTGCTGCCGCACAGCACGGCGCACCTCGTGCTCGCCGGGCCGGCGGTCGCCGCGGTCAGCGACGATCCGGAGGGCCTGGAGGTCTGGCACCAGACCTGCGGCTTCTTCGACTCGCTGCCGTTCGATCTCCAGCGCCAGATCCACCTCGCGGCCCTGCCGATGGAAGACCCGGAGGAGAACGCTGTCATCGTGAACGCGCTGCAGCGCCACTCGACCGTCGTGATCCAGAAGAGCCTCGCCGAAGGCTTCGGGCTCACCGTGGCCGAGGCGATGTGGAAGGGCCGCCCGGTCGTGGCGAGCCGGATCGGCGGCATCCAGGACCAGATCGAGGACGGCGTGAGCGGCCTGCTCGTCGACCCGCTCGACCTGACCGAGATGGGCGCGGCGGTGTGCCGGCTGCTGGACCATCCGAGCCTCGCCGCGGGCATCGGCGGGGAGGCGGAGCTGCGCGTTCGCGACCACTTCCTCGGGCCGCGCCACCTCTCGCAGTATTTCTCGCTCATCCAGGCGCTGCTGTCCGGCGAGCCGATCCCCCCGGGCCGGGTCCCGGCGTGAGCGCGGTCCGCGCCGAGGCCGGCGGGGCAGGCGGGCCGCGAACGGCCCGCCCGCACACCGGCCGGTCATGGATCGCCACTGCACTGCTACGTCCCAGGACTTCGTGTCATGCCTGGGTGGCGTCGACACTCCCGGCCACCGGGACTGGCCGCCGGCGCGAGGCCGGCGCGGGGCCCGGCTGCACGCCCGAGGGCGCGCCGGCCGAGTGGGCGATCCGCCGGCGGCGCGGAGGCTACCGGCTCGGACCGGCTGGCATGACACCGCTCGCGCAGTGCGCCAAGATGGACTGACCGTGTTCGAAGTCCGTCTCCACGGCCGCGGAGGCCAAGGCGTGGTCACCGCCGCCGAGCTGCTCTCCGTCGCCGCCTTCCGCGAAGGCCGCCACGCCCAGGCGTTCCCGACCTTCGGGTCCGAGCGGACCGGCGCACCCGTCACCTCGTTCTGCCGCATCGACGACCACGAGATCCGCGCCCGTGAGCCGATCTCCGAGCCCGATGCCGTGATCGTCCAGGACCCCACGCTGCTGCACCAGGTCGACGTGTTCGGCGGACTGAAGCCCGACGGCTACGTGCTCATCAACTCGTCGCGCACCTTCGAGGAGCTCGGCATCGGGGAGTTCGCCGCCCGCTTCCGGCGCGAGCGGCTGGTCACCGTTCCGGCGACCGAGATCGCCCGCGAGGAGTTCGGCCGGCCGCTGCCGAACGCCGCGCTGCTCGGCGGCCTCGCCGCGCTCAGCGGCCTCATCACCATCGACTCGGTCGCCGCGGCCATCCGGGAGCGCTTCGCCGGCCCCGTGGGCGACGGCAACGTCCGCGCCGCCCAGCGCGCCCACGACCTCGTCGCCGCCCAACTGAAGGAGCTTGCCAGTGCTTGAGCAGATCGAGGGCTCCCAGGCCGTGGCCCGGGCCGTGGCGGCCTGCCGCCCCGAGGTGATCTGCGCCTACCCGATCTCCCCGCAGACCCACATCGTCGAGGCGCTGTCGGACCTGGTGCGCTCGGGGAAGCTCGAACCCTGCGAGTACATCAACGTCGAGTCCGAGTTCGGCGCGATGTCGGTGGCGATCGGGGCGTCGGCCGCCGGAGCGCGGGCGTACACCGCCACGGCCAGCCAGGGGCTGCTCTTCATGGCCGAGGCGCTCTTCAACGCCTCCGGCCTGGGGCTGCCGATCGTGATGACGGTGGCCAACCGGGCTATCGGTGCGCCGATCAACATCTGGAACGACCACTCGGACTCGATGTCGCAGCGCGACTCGGGCTGGATCCAGCTCTACGCCGAGACCAACCAGGAGGCCGCCGACCTCCACGTCCAGGCCTACCGGCTCGCCGAGGAGGTCTCGCTGCCGGTCATGGTGTGCATGGACGGCTTCATCCTCACGCACGCGTACGAGCGGGTGGACCTGCCGCGCCCCGACCAGGTCGACGCCTTCCTGCCGCCGTTCGTGCCCCGCCAGGTGCTCGATCCGTCAGAGCCGGTGACGATCGGCGCGATGGTCGGCCCCGAGGCGTTCATGGAGGTCCGCTACCTCGCGCACGCCAAGCAGATGCAGGCGCTCGACCTCATCCCCCAGATCGCCGATGAGTTCGAGGCCGCCTTCACCGGCGCTCGGGCGGGCTGCTGCGCCGCTACCGCTCCGACGACGCCGAGACCGTGGTGCTGGCGCTCGGCTCGGTGCTCGGCACGATCGAGGACGTCGTGGACGAGCTGCGGGAGGAGGGCGTGAGCATCGGCGCGGTCGGCCTGAAGTCCTTCCGGCCGTTCCCGATGGAGGAGGTCCGCGCCGCGCTGGAGCACGCCAAGCGCGTGGTCGTTCTCGAGAAGGCGCTCGCCGTCGGGGTCGGCGGCATCGTCTCGGCCAACGTGCGCATGGCGCTGTCGGGCATCGCGCTGCACGGGTCCACCGTCGTGGCCGGCCTCGGCGGGCGCCCGATCACGGCGGCATCGCTGCGGGACCTCTTCCTGCGGGCGACGCGCGACGAGCTCGGGCAGCTCGAGTTCCTCGACCTGGACTGGGAGCGCGTCGAGCGCGAGCTGCAGCGCATGCGGGAATCGGGCCGCTCCGGGCCCCATGCGGAGAACATGCTGCGCGACGTCGGCGCCATCGCGTCGCGGTCGCATTAGGAGACGGACATGCCCGACGCCGACGCCCAGACCCAGACGATCCGCTTCTACCAGGCCGGCAGCTTCGCGGTTGGCAACCGGCTGCTCAGCCCCGACGAGCGCACCGTCCAGGCGCACACCGAGCGCTCGAACTCGCTCACCTCCGGCCACCGGGCCTGCCAGGGCTGCGGCGAGGCGCTGGGCGCCCGCTACGCCCTCGACGCCGCGATGGCGGCGACCAAGGGGCAGCTCATCGCCGCCAACGCGACCGGCTGCCTCGAGGTCTTCTCGACGCCGTATCCCGAGTCGTCCTGGCAGATGCCCTGGATCCACTCGCTGTTCGGCAACGCGCCGGCGGTCGCCACGGGGATCGCGGCGGCCCTGCGGGCCAAGGGGCGCGAGGACATCCGCGTGGTCGGCCAGGGCGGCGACGGCGGCACCGTCGACATCGGCTTCGGCTGCCTGTCGGGGATGTTCGAGCGCAACGACGACGTGCTCTTCATCTGCTACGACAACGAGGCGTACATGAACACCGGGGTCCAGCGCTCGGGCGCGACCCCGCCGGCGGCCCGGACCGCGACGACCAAGCCGGTCGACGGGGCCGGGGGCAACGTGTTCGGCCAGGGCAAGAACGCCCCGCTCATCGCGATGGCCCACGAGATCCCCTACGTCGCCACCGCGACCGTGGCCGACCTGCGCGACCTCGAGGCGAAGGTGACGACGGCGATGGAGTTCCGCGGGGCCCGCTACCTGCACGTCTTCGTCCCCTGCCCGCTGGGGTGGGGCGCCGCCTCGCACGACACGATCCGCCTGGCCCGGCTCGTGAAGGAGACCGGGCTCTTCCCCGTGTTCGAGGCCCGCGACGGCGAGGTGACCGCGGTGTCGAAGATCCGCCGCCAGGTCCCCGTGGAGGAGTACCTCTCGCTCCAGCGCCGCTACGCGCACCTGTTCAAGCCGCAGCGCAACGAGGAGGTCCTCGCCCGCATCCAGGCGATGGCCGACCGCAACATCCGCCGCTTCGGCCTGCTGCCCGAGGGCGGCGAGCAGCCGGGCCTGCCCGGCGAGGCGAGCGCGGCCGCCGGCCTGGCCGACGTCGCGGCCGCAGCGGCGGGCGACGAGCCGAGCCCGGAGCGCGAGGCCGCCGTCCGGCTCGACGCCCGGCCCGGGCCTGCTCGGCACGATTGCGGCTGCGCCGCGGGGGCCCCAGTGATGGACAAGCCCTTCGCCATCACGCTGGACGTCGGCTCGAGCCTCGCGAACAAGACCGGCACGTGGCGCACCGAGCGCGCCGTCTACCTCGAGCGCCAGCCGCCGTGCAACCACGCCTGCCCAGCGGGCGAGGACATCCAGGGCTGGCTCTACGAGGCCGAGTCCGGCGGCGAGGGCTACGAGC
This sequence comes from Solirubrobacteraceae bacterium, assembly GCA_046330225.1. Taxonomy (GTDB): domain Bacteria; phylum Actinomycetota; class Thermoleophilia; order Solirubrobacterales; family Solirubrobacteraceae; genus CANJIV01. The sequence goes on from JAXLTD010000001.1 coordinate 240,258, forward strand.
GGGCCTGGCGCAAGATCATGGAGACCAACCCGCTCCCGGCGATCATGGGGCGGGTCTGCTACCACCCCTGCGAGACCTCCTGCAACCGCGGGCAGCTCGACGAGGCGGTCGGCATCAACTCGGTCGAGCGCTTCCTCGGGGACCAGGCGATCGAGCACGGCTGGACCGTCGAGCCGCTCGCGCCGCCCTCCGGCCAGCGCGTGCTCGTCGTCGGCGCCGGCCCGTCGGGGCTGTCGGCCGCCTACCACCTGGCCCGGCTCGGCCACGACGTGACGATCCGCGAGGCCGGGCCGCTGGCCGGCGGCATGATGCGCTTCGGGATCCCCACCTACCGGCTCCCGCGCGACGTGCTCGACGCCGAGGTCCAGCGGATCCTGGACCTCGGGGTCACGCTCGAGCTCGAGGCGAAGGTGACGAACATCCTCGAGACGATGGAGGAGGGCGGATATCACGCCGCGTTCCTGGCCGTCGGCGCCCACATCGGCAAGCGCGCCTACATCCCCGCCGGTGAGGCCGCCCGCATCGTGGACGCCGTCTCGATGCTGCGCAGCATGGAGGGCGAGGAGAAGCCGATGCTCGGCCGCCGCGTGGTCATCTACGGCGGCGGGAACACCGCGATCGACGCCGCCCGCACCGCCAAGCGCCTGGGTGCCGAGGAGGCGATCATCGTCTACCGGCGCGTGCGCGAGGCGATGCCGGCCCACGAGTTCGAGGTCGAGGCCGCCGAGGCCGAGGGCGTGATGATGAAGTGGCTCTCCACCATCAAGCGCGCCGACGAGGGCAAGCTCGTGCTCGAGAAGATGGAGCTCGACGACACCGGGTTCCCCCAGCCCACCGGCGAGCTGGAGGAGCTCGAGGCCGACTCGGTCGTCCTGGCCCTCGGGCAGGAGGCCGACCTCTCGCTGCTGGACGGCGTGCCCGGCCTCGAGATCGAGGACGGCGTCGTGCAGGTCGACCGCACCATGATGACCGGGCACCCCGGGATCTTCGCGGGCGGCGACATGGTGCCCGCCGAACGGACCGTGACGGTCGGCGTCGGCCACGGGCGCCGCGCCGCCCAGTGCGTCGACGCCTACCTGCGCCAGCAGGCCGTCGCCGAGGAGCCCGAGCGCGAGCTGGCGACCTTCGACAAGCTCAACACCTGGTACTACGCCGACGCGCCGCGGACCGTGCAGCCCGAGCTGGAGCTGGCCCGGCGGGCCTCGACGTTCGAGGAGACGGTCGGCGGCCTGGACGAGGACACCGCGCTGTTCGAGGCGCGCCGGTGCCTGTCGTGCGGCAACTGCTTCGGCTGTGACAACTGCTACGGCGTCTGCCCGGACAACGCGGTGCTGAAGATCGGCACGCCGGGCGAGATCGGCACGCCGGCCGAGCAGTACGCGATCGACTACGACTACTGCAAGGGCTGCGGGATCTGCGTGGCCGAATGCCCGTGCGGGGCGATCACGATGGAGCCCGAGACGATCTGAGGGGGCGGGGCCGGGGTCGGTTGCCGGCCGGGCTCCGATGCTGCCGGCGAGGGGTTGCGTCAGGTCCGGCAGGCGCGGGCCTGGGCGTGCAGGGCGCTGCGGGCGGCGGAGAGGGCCCGGGCGACGGCTCGGCGGTTCGCGGCGGTGGGGTTCCGGCGCGCCTTGGCGCGGGCGGCCTGGAGGGCGTCGTATCGCCTGATGGCCGTACGGCTGCTGATCAGGCAGGCCGTGCTCGCAATGGGCGCGAGCTTGGTGATCGTGACCCGGAAATGCGGTGGGCCATCGCACTCACTCGTCGACTGAACGAGGAGCCGGTACGTCTGGCCAGGCCGCAGCGTCACCTTCACGAACCCACGGCCCGACACGAACGGTCGGATCTTGATCTGACCGTCCTCGAACAGCGTCGCCGATGCGCACACGAAAGCCTGCGAGTCATCGAGGCTCAAGAACCTGTATTTCGCCGTCCGCTCGGTCCCGGTCGGGACAAACATGTAGTTGCGGGTCCGACCCCTGTTGAGGACGCTCGTAAAGTCCGATCGGCGCAGGAAGCTCACCGCCTCGCGAGTGGCGACCGGGTCGCTCCTAAGTGACATAGGGGCGGCTGTGGCGCTGCCCGAGGTCTGCCCCTCGGCGTAGCCGAGGAGGATGAGGAAGAAGATCAGAATGCCGCCGACGGTCGCCCGCCGCGCAACTACCTTCCCGGTGAGCCGCAGCCGTGTCATCAGTTCTTCGGAACGGCGAGCGTCGCCGAGAGCGGCCAGTGGTCTGAGTGAGCGTCCTCCGTGCGAACGGTTACGTCGCTCACCGGGATGCCGGGCGCGACGAAGATGTAGTCGAGCTTTGCCATGGAGGTGATCGGCCCGAGGACGGGCTGCTTCGGTTGGGAGAGCTGGCATGGCACGCGGCGCGATGTTGCGGTGTCGCGGTTGCCGGATGAGTTGTCGACTTCGGTGAGTCCCATAGTCTGGTAGTAGCGCTGGAGAAGCGTGCCCGCGCTTGGCGCGATGTTCCAGCAGTTCGTCAGGTGGTGGGGGAGGTTGAAGTCGCCGAGGATCACCTTCTTCCAGCTGAGCGGGTCGCTGCCCACGATGCTCGCGACGTTCTCGTAGGTCCAGATGGCCTGCGGGGGTTGGGGTGCCGGAGGTGGGCGTTGAAGACCCGCAGAGTGACTCCGGGGAAGGAGATCGTCGTTGGCTGCAGGCGGGCGTAGTTGGTTGTGCTGTCAGGCGGGGATCCGCCCGTCGTACAGGTGGCGCCCGTGTTCTCGGTTTGGTTGATGATGCAGCTCGAGCCGGTGCTGGCCGCGTAGTAGCTCGGTGTGAGCGTGACCATGCCCGAATGGCAGTTGGTGCTGGAGTCGTACTTGTGGACTGGTGCGAGGCCGCTGATCCGCATGTGCAGCCCCCACAGGGCCATCTGGCTGGTTACGGCGCCCATCACCTCGCTGCACGCCTCCTGAATGCCGACCACCAGATCTTCGCAGCTATCCGGATCGATTTGCTGTCCGGTGCAGTCGACGCGCCAGCTCTGCGAGTAGGCCCGGGCCAGGTTGTTGCCGATCGTGGCTGCATCAAAAGCCGGGTAGCCGTAGGCTGCGCGAGGCGCGGAGTTGGCGAGAATGTTGTAGGTGGTCGTTCTCACCACGTAGTAGTTGAGGAATGTGGGGTCCACGAGGAGCGGGTAGGCGATCCCGGTGGAGCGGTGCTTCACCGTCATGGTCACGCGGTCGCCCGCGGCTCGAACCGTGACGGGCACCTGCTTGCCGTTCGCGTCGCGTGCCCAGTCGGCGGTCACCACCGCCCGTACCGGCGCCCCTGAGGCCTTCTCTGCCGTTCGCTGCAAGGCCTGCGCGGCGTCCACCTGGCCGCCCACGTCGCCGGGGTCGTCCACGGTGGTGCCATCACCCGCAGCCGCCTCGAGGCCGTTCCTGGCCTGATGCGATGTGGTGCTGGCGACTGCGACGGTGTGCTCGTCGAGCTGCTGAAGGCTCTGTCCGTCAAGGAGCTTCACCGTCCACGAGAACTCCTCCGGGGCGCCAGAGTTGCGGATCTCCTTGAACAGTTCGAATCCTGCTGACACCGGACGGATCAGCGTGTCAGTGCCCGGCTCCGTTTCGCCATAGACGGCGGTGTCGCCGGAGAGGACTGGAGCGTCTGCGCCCGGAGACGTCCCGTCGGGGACGGCGCAGGGCGCGCCATGGCCGAGCCCCAGCGCCATGCCTCCGTCTGCGGCTTTTGAGACGGCGGCAGAGCTTTGGGCTTGGTTGAGGACGAGCGCGTCGTCGTCGGACTCGAGCGCCGGATCCACGGTATGCCCATCCAGCCGCTCAGCCCGGTTCGCCTGGAACAGATCAGGCTGAGCAGCCTGGGCCAGCGCGAGTGCGTCCTCGCTGGTGTGCGAGTCGTGTCCCGGACGTCCGAGGCTTCCGCGCTGATCAGTGCACGGGCTGTAGTCGGGGGCGCAGGGCTGCCCGCCGGACGTAACGGTGGCACCCCCCGTGCACTCGCTTGCGATGGTGGCGTCTTGCACCTTGAAGGTCTCCGAGCTGCGGTGCCCGACCCCGTCGGTGGCGGTGACGAGCACGGTGTGCGCGCCCTGTCCGAACGCGCCATTGCGATACACGAACCTCTCGTTCATCGCGCAACGCCGTGGGCTGCACTTCGAGTCGTAGAGGGCGGCTTGCCAGCCGTCGACTGACACCTCGACTTGGAAAGGTCCGCTATCGCCCAGGCCAGCATCCAGCGCCGTGATCTCCAGCTCGTAGCTGTCGCCGGACAGGCTTTCGTTCGTTGCTCCGGCTTCACGAAGGGTTCCGCTGAGGTGCAGTGCAGGCCCACTCCGATCCACCTGAATGTCCAGGGCTCGGCGCTGCACGGTCACGCCATCGGCGACCACCTCGACGGCGAGCTGCGCTGGGCCGGCAGGCAGACTCGCAAGCGGAACGCTCACATCGTCAGAGACCGAGCATGACTGGCCATCGCAACTCAACGGCCTCGTTGCCAGCACTGCGTCGCCATGGCTGACGCGGACCGCTGCCTGTGACGCGTCGACCGACGCCTGGATAGTCAGCTGATACTCCTCCGGGGCGAGGTACGCGCCGTCATACGACGCGAGATCGCCTGAGAGTGCCAGCTCCGAGCTCGATGCCGAGGCCGATGACATCGGGACGGCCAAGCACGCCGCCGCTGCCCAACAAGCGAGACTGGCGATTCTGCTCGCCGTGCGAGCGCGCGCACTTCTGCCGGTGGTGCGGTGACGGCTCCCGACGCCAGTGAGATCCGCGATCTTCACCCCCGCGCTCAAACGCCGCCGGAACTGCGCCATTCTCGGCTCCCTCCCTGCGTCACTCCGGGGCCAGCCGGGCTTGAGAGACGAACCTACTCCCCCCTTACGGTTTTCGTCTTGTAGGGCTCGGCGGGTCGGGCAGGGCTGTTGCCCCTGTCTGTTGGATCTGGGGGTGTTGCCACCTGGCTCGTCGGGCGCCTCGTGCCGCTGATAGGGACCTGCCCGCCGGGGGCTCATTCGTAAGGTGGATGCGGCTGAGGTGCCCGTCGGGCCCGGCCATCGAGCGAGGCGACCGAAGGGAGCAGGGGATGGACGGGATCCGGTCCTGGATCGGGCTGGACGTCGGCAAGGCAGATCACCACGCCACCGTCGTTGACGGTGCAGGCACGGTGCTGCTGGCCTGCGGCGTGTGCAATGACGAGCGGGCGATCGAGGGGCTGCTCGATCAGGCCGGCCCGGACGCGGCGCTGGTAATCGATCAGCCCGGATCGATCGGCACGCTCGCGGTGGCTGTCGCCAGGCGGCGCGGGATCCCCGTCGCCTATGTGCCGGGCCTGGTGATGCGCCGCGCGTCTGAGCTCTATCCGGGCGAGGGCAAGACCGACCGGCGTGACAGCTTCGTGATCGCCGACACCGCGCGGATCCATCAGGCCCGGGTGCACTGGCTGGCTGTTGGCGACGAGCTGCTCGAAGAGCTGCGCGTGCTCGGCGGCCACGACGACGACCTCGCCCATGACCGCACCCGCACCGCCAACCGGCTGCGCGACCTGCTGCTGCAGGCCTCCCCCGCAGTCGAGCGGGTCCTGGGGCCCAGGCTCGAGCACCCGGCGGTGCGCGCGCTGCTGGAGCGCTACCCGGCCCCGTCGGCGATGCGCGCCGCCGGCCGCCGGCGCCTGCAGCGCGTGGTCGCCGGGCTCGCGCCGCGGATGGGCGCCCGGCTCGTCGACGAGCTCCTCGCGGCGCTCGAGGCCCAGACCGTGACCGTCCCCGCCGAGGAGACGATCGGACGCGTCATCCGTGATCTCGCCCGGGAGCTCTCGCGGCTGGCCGCCGCGCGCGAGCGGCTCGCCGGCGAGATCGAGGCGGTGTTCAGGCGCCACCCTCAGGCGCCGGTCCTGCTGAGCATCCCGGGAATCGGGGCACGGACCGGAGCACGGATCCTCACCGAGATCGGTGACGCCGCCCGATTCCCGACCGCCGGCCACCTCGCCGCCTACGCCGGCCTGGCGCCCGTCACCAAGCAGTCCGGCAGCTCGATCAACGCCCAGCACAAGTCACGGCGCGGCAACCACCGCCTCAAGAACGCCCTCTGGCTCTCAGCATTCTGCAGCCTGCACCACCCGCCAGCACGCGACTACTACGCCCGCAAACGCTCCGAAGGCAAGAAGCACAACGCCGCCATCCTCTGCCTCGCCCGACGCCGCTGCGACCTCATCCACAAGATGCTCACCACCGGCCAGTCCTACGGCGAACTCCCCGCCGGCAAGACCCGCCCGCCCGCCCCCGCCGCCGCCTGACCCCCCCAACTTGACAAACCCATAGGGACACCCCCCCTTTCGGCTGTCAAGCGCCGCGAGGCGAGCCGCCTACTACGCCGACGCGCCGCGGACCGTGCAGCCCGAGCTGGAGCTGGCCCGGCGGGCCTCGACGTTCGAGGAGACGGTCGGCGGCCTGGACGAGGACACCGCGCTGTTCGAGGCGCGCCGGTGCCTGTCGTGCGGCAACTGCTTCGGCTGTGACAACTGCTACGGCGTCTGCCCGGACAACGCGGTGCTGAAGATCGGCACGCCGGGCGAGATCGGCACGCCGGCCGAGCAGTATGCGATCGACTACGACTACTGCAAGGGCTGCGGGATCTGCGTGGCCGAGTGCCCGTGCGGGGCGATCACGATGGAGCCCGAGACGATTTGAGGGGGCGGGGCCGGCGGGCGTGCGGGCCACGCGCCGGTGCCGGCGGCACTCCGACCCGGTGCGCGCTACCGATCGGCGAGCGGGGAGGCGCGCCGCAGCCACTCGTCGAACAGCGGATCGACGATGTACCACGAGCCGTCGCGCTCGTCCACGAGCCCGCGGCCGCGCAGGCGCTCGAGGGCCGGGCGCACCCGCGAATGGCTCGAGAACCCGTACAGGGCCGCCGAGGGCCGGCTCGTGACGTTGTCGCCGCCGCGGTCGGCCAGGAGCTGCAACGCCCGGACCTCGTTGACCTCGCTCTCGTCGCCGCTCACGAGGACGTTGATGACCGAGGCGAACTCGGAGCGCTCGATGGTCCGCACGAGGCGCTCGTGCGCGCGGATCGCGGTGTCGAGGCTGACGCCCTCGCCCGCCGAGGTCGCCGCCCAGCACTCCCACGCGATCTGCTGGGTGCTGCGCGGGTGTGAGCTCGTGACGCCGAGCAGGTAGTCCAGCGCCTGCTCGTCGGCCGGCTTGCCGGTCGCCTCGAACTGGTAGTCGAGGTACTCCAGGAAGTCTGCCCGGCTGATCGTCGGCAGCTGCATGCTCGAGGCTTCGCCGAAGAGGGGCTGGTGGGAGTCCTCGAGCATCATCTGCAGCGCGTTGCGGATCGAGCCGGTGAACAGCAGCGACACGTGGTTCGCGCCCGAGCTCATGAGCGCCGACCGGATGATCGCCAGCGGATCGCCGGGGCAGTGCCGCAGACGCTGGAACTCGTCGAAGACGACCACGACGTGGTCGGACAGCGACCGGATCGCCGCGAGCTGGGCGTGCAGGGCCTCGGCGTTCTGCTCGGGCCGCGCGGCTCCCCGCTTCACCGATCCCTTGACCACCTTCACGTCGAAGCCGATCTGCTGCTCGAGCAGCCCGATCTGGCGCTGAGCCGCCCGCCGCACCCGCTTCTCCGGGTGGTCGACCATCGCGTCGTGCACGCAGCCGATGAAGCCGGGAATGCTCATGACGCGCTGGAGGTTGATCCTCACGACGTCGAAGGGCGGGGCATCGTCGCCGTGACGCTTGGCCAGCTCGAGCGCGAGCTGGTTGACGAAGGTCGTCTTCCCGGTATCGCGCGGGCCGAAGAGGGCGACGTTGGTCTGGCCCTTCAGCGTGATCGCGACCTCGCGCGCGAACGCGTCCATCCCGACGATCTTCGACGGGTCATCGATGGGGCGGTCCCACACGAACGGGTTCAGCGCGCCGGCCACGACTCAGCACTGTACTGAAAGAAGGTACAGAGTTGTACCTGCTAGGCGGTACAACATCGGAAGGCCGGCGGGCAGGCCGCGACGGCCCGCCGCCCGCCTATCCCGGCCAGGCGTTCAGGCCCTTGACGAGCAGGTAGGTCCCGAAGACGGCCAGCACGGCGGCGGCGATCGCGCTGCCGTGGCGCCCGACGAAGCCGCTGATCGCTGCCAGCACCCGGTCGGCGGTGGCGGGCGCGACCAGCGACAGCAGCAGCGGGCCCCAGGCGGTCACGGTCACGACGACGACGAGGCCGGCGAGCGTGAGCACCTCGTTGCCGAGCCCGACCTTGGCCACCGCGACGTCCTTCACCGCCGGGATGAAGAGCGCGAGCGTGCTGATGTTCACGAGCATCATGCCGACGCCGTAGCCGAGATACCGGCCGAGCCGCGGCTCGGGGTGCGGCGAGGGGTGGCGCGTGCGGTCGCCGCCGTGGTGCAGCACGGCCCGGACGGCCAGGAGCAGGAGGATCACGCCGAGCGCCACGTCGACCCCCGCCGAGGCCGCCGACACCTGGCCCTTGGTGCCCGAGGCGGCGGCGTGGCGGCAGAGGACGAGGATCGCCGTGCCCAGCGCGCCGACCACGAGCACGTTCCCGGCCAGGAACACCGCCGCCCGGGCGCGGCCATGCGGGCTGCCGAGCACGAGCACGATGACGCCGAGGATGGTCGGGCTGAGCGCCGCGCCGACGGCGAGCGGCGCGATCAGGCCCAGGAGGTGGCCCATGCCTGCACCTTCGGCGCTTGGGGTCCGCGCCTTGAAGGCGCGGACCTGGGGCCGCCGCCGCCGGGCCGGCCCCGGCGGCCCGAAACGGTCGGCTCAGCCGAAGAAGACCTCGGCGGTCTCGTACAGCTCGCGGTCCAGCAGCTTGGGCGCGGCGAGCGCGTCGGACAGCGGGGTCTGGACGATGTCCGTGCCGCGCAGCGCCACCATCGTGCCGAAGTCGCCCGCGGCAACCGCGTCGATCGCGCCGACGCCGTAGCGCGTGGCCAGGATGCGGTCGAAGGCCGTCGGCGTGCCGCCGCGCTGCACGTGGCCGAGGATCGTCATGCGGGTCTCGTAGCGGGTCCGTTGCTCGATCTCCTTCTCGAGCATCACCGCGATGCCGCCGAGCCGGGGGTGCCCGAAGGCGTCGACTCCGGCGCTCGAGGTCGTCAGCCCGGTGCCGTCCTTCGGCACGGCGCCCTCCGAGGCCACGACGATCGAGAACGTGCGCCCGCGGTCGTGGCGGTGGCGGATGAGCTCGCAGCACTCGTCGACGTCGAATGGGCGCTCGGGCACGAGGATGAGGTCGGCGCCGCCGGCCAGGCCTGCCGAGGCGGCGATCCAGCCGGCGTGGCGGCCCATGACCTCCACGACGATCACCCGGTTGTGCGACTCCGCCGTCGTGTGGAGGCGGTCGATCGCGTCGGTGGCGATCTGGACCGCGGTGTGGAACCCGAAGGTCACGTCGGTGCCGGCCAGGTCGTTGTCGATCGTCTTCGGCACGCCGACGACGTTGACGCCGTCGGCCGCGAGCTTGTCCGCGACGCCGAGGGTGTCCTCGCCGCCGATCGGGATCAGCGCATCGACCCCGGCCTGCTCCAGGCCGGCCACGATGGCGGCGGTCCCGCCGCCGCCCTCCTTGTACGGGTTCGTCCGGGAGGTTCCGAGGATCGTGCCGCCGCGGGGCAGCAGCCCGCTGGTGTTGTTCTCGTCGAGGTCGACCGTGTTGGCGTCGAGCACGCCAGCCCACCCATAGCGGAAGCCGACGAACTCGTGGCCGTAGGCCTTGATGCCCTTGCGGACGACGGCCCGAATCACTGCGTTGAGTCCGGGGCAGTCGCCGCCCCCGGTGAGGAGTCCGATGCGCATGCGCGCATCCTTTCAGCTGGAGCCGGGGCGGTGGGGTGGCGATTTGGTGAACGGGGCGGGCAGGGTCCGGCCGCGTGGCGCCGGGCGCTGCCGCGACCGGCCGGGGGAGCGCGCGCGATCGGCGCCCGCGAACCCGTGCGCCTGGACCACCGATTCGGTGGCTGAGGCGCTCGAGATGGAGAGCGGGCCCCGGCGCGGCGAACTGGTGCGCCTGGACCACCGATTCGGTGGCTGAGGCGCTCGAGATGGAGAGCGGGCCCCGGCGCGGCGAACTGGTGCGCCTGGACCACCGATTCGGTGGTCCACGTGCGCAAGAATGGCCGGCGCGCTACTCGGCCCGCGGCGCGACGAGCGCCGGCGCGGCCTCCATCCAGCGCAGCACCCGCAGCTCCAGGTGGTCTGGCGCAAAGATGTCGCGGGAGAACTGGACCGGCTCGCCCCCGGTCAGGCGCATCGTCTCGAGCAGCTCGAGGACCGCCGTGGTGCGCTGGAGCCCCAGGGCGCGGCCCGTCCGGGAGCGGGGCGCGACGAGGCGCGGCAGCACGCGCGTCTCGGCGTTCGCCACCGGGACGCCTGCCTCGAGCAGCGCGTCGAGCACCATGCCGCCGCCCTCGAGCGTCCGGCGCAGCGCCGCGGCGCTCGGCAGCTCGACGTGGGGGTGCACGACGTCGAGCATGAGCGCCGCCGGCTCGCCGTTGGCGAGGAGCAGCCGTGACGCCGTCAGCGCCGGCGTGCCCGGCGGCAGGGAGAAGGCCTCGGCGACGTCGGCGCCGATCGGCGCGGAGGCCACCTCCAGGTTCTCGACGGCCAGGCGCACGCCGCGCTCGCGGGCGAGCACGGAGTAGGGCACGAGCCGCTCGAGGCCTTCCTGGAGGGCCGCGGTCCCCTCGACGCGGGCGACGAAGGTCCCGCTGCCCTGGCGGCGGGCGATCTCGCCGGTCTCCTCGAGCCGCTGGAGCGCCGTGCGCAGCGTGCCGCGCGAGACGCCGAGCATCGACGCGAGCTCGTGCTCGGGCGGCAGCCGGTCGCCGACCCGGTGCCGGCCAGGGGCCAGCCAGTTGCGCAGGGCCTCCTCGGCGCTGTCGACGAGGGAGACGCGGCGCTCCGCGGCAGGCTCGGCGGCCAGGTCGCCCGACCCCCTAGTGGCTCACCGCAGCCGCGGCGAGCTCGGACACCAGCTTGTCCTCGTAGAAGCGCTCGAGGGCGAACGGCTGGATGAGCTCCGGCTGCTTGCCGGTCGCCGCGAGCTCGGCCAGCGTCTTGCCGACGATGGGCGCGGCCTTGAAGCCGTACGTGCCCCAGCCCGACGAGACGTGGAAGTTCTCCACTTCGGTCATCCCCAGGATGGGACTGTAGTCGGGGCTCAGGTCGCACAGGCCGGCCCAGCTGCGCATCATGCGGGCGTGTTCGAGCTGCGGGAACAGCTCGAGGACGTGGCGCGAGACCTCCTGGAGGAAGTTCAGCGTGCCCTGCATCCGGTAGGTCGTCCACGGCTCGATCTCGGCGCCCATCACGAACTCGCCGCGGTCCGACTGCGAGATGTAGACGTGCATCTGGGAGGAGACGATCACCACGTCGAGGAGCGGCTTGACCGGCTCGGTCACGCACGCCTGGAGGATGTGCGTGGTGATCGGCATCGGGACGCCGGCCATCTCGCTGATGATCGAGCTCCAGCCCGCGGTGCAGTTCAGGACCACGCCGGCCTTCACGCTGCCCTTGTTCGTGCGGACGCCGGTGACCTTGCCGTTCTCGACGTCGATCCCGGTGACCTCGGTGTAGGGGTGGATCTCGGCGCCGCCCTCGTCGGCCCCGCGCGCGTAGCCCCAGACGACGGCGTCGTGGCGGATGATCCCGCCCGGCGGGTGGTAGAGCGCGCCCTGGATCGGGTAGACCGCATCGTCGGTGACCTGCATCGCCGGCGCGAGCTCCTTGACCTCGGCCGGGGAGATCAGCCGCGAGTCGATCCCGTTGAGGCGGTTGACCTCCGCCCGGTTCGCCATGACGAACATCGCCCGGTCGGAGTGGGCCAGCGTGAGGTGGCCGCACTGGGAGAAGAGCATGTTGAAGTTGAGGTCCTCCGAGAGGCCCTCGTAGAGCTTCACGCTCTGGTCGTAGAACTTCGCGCCCTCTGGCGTCTTGTAGTTCGACCGCAGGATCGTCGTGTTGCGGCCCGCAGCGCCGTACCCGATGTAGTTCTTCTCGATGACCGCGACGTTCGTGATCCCGTGCTCGCGCAGGTAGTACGCGGTGGCGAGGCCGTGGGAGCCCCCGCCGATGATCACGACGTCGTAGCTGTCCTTGAGCTCGGACGCGAAGTTCCACATCCGGCGCTTGCGGAAGATGTCACGCATGGGCGGCCTCCTGCGGCGCGGCGATCGGGGGGAGCGAGGTGAGCGCGGCCGGGGCGCCGCCGAGGCTGGCCGCCGCGTCGGCCACCACGGTCCAGAGGTAGTGGCCGAGCGCCCAACCGAAGAGCGCGAGATACCGGTCGGGGCCCTCCCGCAGGACGTAGCCGGGCGTCCGGGCGACCGAGCCGGGCCGGAAGGCCCCGACGGGAGTCGCCCCGTCGCGGAGATCGAGCGCGCAGAAGCGGGCGAAGGTCTCGCGGGCCTGCGGGCCGGCGATGACGATCGCGCCCAGGGTCGTCGTGACCTCGACGACGCTCGTCGCGCCCGGCGTCCCGGCGGCCGCCTTGGCGATGGCGTCGCGCAGGGACGGCGTCGCCGTGAGGTCGGCGAGCACGAGCGCGCGCTCGGGCGTGGCCGGACACCACCAGGCGTCGCGGGCCCGGGCCGCACTGCCGAGCGCCGGTGCGGCGCCGCCGGACGCCTCGGCGACGATCGCCGCGACGTCCGCGGCGCTGCCCTGGATCTCGAACTTGCCCAGGTGCGACGCCTCCGCCCAGGCGACGGCGTCGCGCGCCGCGGCCGACTCGGCCTCGGCGCCGGCGTAGGCCGACGGGACCAGCCAGCCGCCAGCCTCCTCGAAGGTCGCGCCGGCCTGCTCGGCGTCGTGGGCCATGGCGCCGCGCGCGAGCGGCGCGAAGTCCGCGTCGGGCGTGGTCTGGTCTGGGGCGAGGAACTCGTAGCTCACGAGCGCAGCACCTCTCCATCGGGGTCGTAGAAGGGGGCGGTCTGGACCGTGGCGGTGTACGTCGCGCCGTTGTCCGAGATCTCGATCCGGCTGTTGTCGCTGGCCAGCGCGGCGGGCACCCAGGCCAGCCCGATGACCTTGCCGACGCGCTCGGACGTGCGGGCGCTCGTCACCTGCCCGGCGGGCTTGCCGTCCTGGACGACGACCGAGCCTTCGGTCGGGACGTGGCCGTTGGCCATCGTGAAGCCGACCATCGTGGTCTCGAGCGGGCCGTCCTGGTAGTGCTCGAGCGCCCACTTGCCGATGAAGTCCTCCTCCTTGTCGAGCTTGACGATCCACGGCATCGCCGCGCCGAACGGCGTCGACTCGGAGTCGGTGTCCTGGCCGACGAGGATGTGCATCTTCTGCAGGCGCAGGATCCGCTGGGGCTCGAGCCCGAACGGGCGAATCCCGTGGTCGGCGCCCGCGGCCATGAGCGCATCCCAGACGTGCTCGCCGTGGGCGGTCGGGAAGTGGATCTCGTACCCGAGCTCCCCGACGAAGCCGATCCGGAGGATCAGGCACGGCACGCCGGCGATGGGCGCCCGCTTGCCGTCGAGGTACGTGAACGCCTCGTTCGAGCAGTCCAGGCCCGTGACCTTCGCCATGATCTCTCGCGCGCGAGGGCCGGCGAGGTTGATGGCGCCGAGGCCCTGGGTGACGTCGGTCATCCGCACGTCCATGTGCCAGTCGGCCAGCCACCAGGAGAACCACTGCTCCACGGCGCCCGCGCCGCTCGACGTCGTCGTCACGTAGAACGTGTCGTCGTCGAGGCGGCAGACGGTGCCGTCGTCGGTGATGCGCCCGGCGTCGGAGGTGAGGACGCCGTAGCGAATCCGCCCGGGCTTGAGGTTCGAGAACCGGTTCGGGTACATGCGGTCCAGGAACTCGCCGGCCTGCGGGCCGCGGACGATGAGCTTGCCGAGCGTCGAGACGTCGATGAGCCCCGCGGACTCGTGGACGGCCTTGGCCTCCGCGGGCGGGTCGCCGTAGTCGTAGGCGCGGCGCCAGTCGCCGGCCCACAGGACGCGGGCGCCGAGCGCCCGGTGGCGCCAGTGGATCGCCGAGCGCTTCGCGGGCTCGAAGGGCCGCCCGGCGAGGGCGCCCATCGGCACGGTCGACCAGGGCGGGCGGGCCGTGGTGACGCCGACCTCGGACATCGGCATCCCGGTCTGGGCGGCGAGGACGCGCGCCGACGGCAGCTGCGAGAAGCGGCCCTGCGACGGCCCCATCGTCACGGTCGTGTAGCGCTTGGAGAGCTCGAGCGAGTCGTAGCCCTCGGCCACCGCGTGGGCGATGTCCTTGGCGGTCACGTCCTCGTCGAGGTCGACGAAGGCCTTGCCGCCGCGGCGGCCGTCCTTCGCGACGGCCGGCGGCGTGGCCACGACCGGCGCCTCGAGCGCCTCGAGCCGGCTGCGCGCCTCGGCGGCGGCGGACCGGGCGGCGTCGTCCCCGAAGCCGAGGGCCAGGGCGGCCTCGGCGCCGGCGACGGTGCCGGACAGCTCCGCGGCCTCGGCGGTGTCGTAGCCGGCGACGGCGCCGGCGGCGTGGACGCCCGCCGGGATCGCGTCGGCCACGAAGCGCCCGGTGGCCTCGTCGTAGCGGGCCTTCGCCCCCGCTTGGAGGAGCAGGGAGCTGGCCGGGATCGTCCCGCCCGAGACCGCGACGAGGTCGCACTCGAGCTCCTGGAGCGTGCCGTCGATCGCCACGCCGTCGGCGCCGACGCGCGCGATGCTCGCACGCTCCACGCCGCCGCGGCCCGAGGCGCGCACGACGGTCGCTTCGTCGAGGAGGGGGATGCGGGCCGCCTTCACCCGCTCGGCGAGCTCGCCGTGCCCGGCACCCGGGCGCAGGTCGGCAATCGCGGCGATCTGGACGCCGGCCTCCTGGAGCGCGAGCGCGGCGTCGAGCCCGCGGTCGCCGGTCGTGGCCACGACGGCGGTGTCGCCGGGCTTGAGGGAGTAGAGCGCCGCGAGCCGGCGGGCGCCCGAGGCGAGCATCACGCCGGGGAGGTCGTTGTCCGGGAAGACGAGCGTCTGCTCGATCGTCCCGGTGGCTGCGACGCTGCGGGCGGCGCGGACCTGGTGCAGGGTGCCCCCCTGCCACACGGGGATGAGCCCGTCGAAGTACCCCAGCGCGGGTGCCTTGGAGAGGACCTCGACGCCGGCGTCGCGGACCTGCGCGGCGAGGGCGCGGGCGCGCTCGAAGCCGCCTTCGTGCAGGAGGGCGCCGCCCGGTTCGATGTCGTCGTCGGCGAGCACGACGTCGGCGCCGAGCTGGGCGGCCTGCAGGGCCGCGGAGAGCCCCGCGATCCCGCCGCCGATGACGAGCACGTCGCAGTGGCGGCGGCGGTACTCGGTACGCCACTCCCGCTCAGGCTGGTCGTGGGGCAGCGTGCCGAGCCCGGCAGCGCCGCGCAGCACCTTCTCGTACAGGGGCCAGGCGCGGCGCGGGCGGATGAAGGTCTTGTAGTAGAAGCCCGGCGGCGTGAACGGCCCGCCGAAGAGGTCGGTGGCCCGCATGACGTCGAACTTCAGGTTCGGCCACGCGTTCTGGTGCGTGACCGTCATGCCGTCGCGCGCCACCTCGGTGTCGGCGCGGATGCCCGGGGCCCCGTCGACGTCGACGAGCGCGCTGGAGTCCTGGCCGGCGACCGAGAGGAGTCCCCGGGGCCGGTGGTACTTGAAGCTGCGCGAGAAGACGCGCTGGCCGCCGGCGAAGAGCGCCGAGGCGATGGTGTCGCCGGCGAAGCCCTCGACCGGGGATCCGTCGAACGTGAAGGCAACCCGGCGCGAGCGGTCGATCCGCTCGCCGGGGCGCTCGGGCAGGCGGCTCATGCGGCGTCCTCCTGGCCGCCACGGGGCGGCGCATCCTGGGGCAGGGCGGTGAAGAAGACCTCGTTGGTGGTCGTGTCGCGCTCGGCGATGAACCACGCGCGGCAGCCCGACCGGTGGTACCACCATTCGCGCTGGCGGCCGGCAACGTTCTCGCGGAAGTAGTTGTAGGTGTTGAGCTCGCGCCAGGACGGCGAGCCCGTGGGGCGCGGCGTCACCTCGCCGCCAAAGCCGAAGTCGGTGACCTCGCGCACGCCGCAGTTGGGACAGGTCAGCAGGTAGGACACGGGGGAAGCGCTCTCGGGTCGTCGGGGCGGTCGGAACACCGGCACGCCCGGCACGGGCCGGGCGGAGGGAGAGCGTAAACAAACTTGTACCTATTTGTCCACTCGGGCCGTCCGCAGTCCCGGCGGGCGGCGCCCCGCGGGGCGCGGCGGCGCCGCATCCGAACCGGCACCGCACCTGCGCGGCGTGTGCAACGATGCCGGCCGAATGGCGGCCCGGATGCCGCCGCGCCCGCCCAGATGCCGCCGACCTGCCGCCGCCTCGCCGTCCCGACTGCCGCCCTGGCGGGGGCTGCCGCCATCGCCGCGCTGGCGACCCCGGGCGGCCCCGCCGCCGCAGCCTCCCCGTCGCTGATCCTGTCGCCTGCGCCGCGCCTCGTGGCCGCCGGCCCGGTGACGATCAGGGTGCGGGCGGGGGCCGGCCTGACCGTCCGCCTCAACGGGCGGCTGGTGACCGACCGCTTCTCGGCGCCGCACCGTGGCGTCCGGGCCATCCTGGTGTCGCCGACCCACGGGCTGCGGTTCGGCCGCAACGTCGTGCGCGTGTCGATTCGCCGCGGCGGCCGGCGGATCGTCGAGTCCCGCAGCTTCCGCGTCGCCGCCACCCGGCCGCTCGCTGCTGCCGGAGTCGACCGCATGGCCATCGCCGGCGCGCGCGTGCGCCTCGACGGCGCTCGCTCGCTCCTGCATCCGCCGGCGCGCGGCCAGGGCGCGCTGCGCTACCGCTGGACGGTCGTGTCGGCCCGGGGCCTCCCGCGCGGCACCCGGCCCGTGCTCGCCGGCAGCGGGACCCCGGACCCGCGCATCCTCGTCCCGCGGACCGGCAGCGTCACCGTCCGCCTCACCGTGACCGGCCCCGACGGCCGCAGCGGGTCCGACCTCGTCCAGGTGGAGGCCGACCCGCCGCCCGTCGTGCGGGTGGAGACACAGGCCGTCCGCAACGGCCGTCGCGGCGTCGCGCTCGCGGGCCCCAACGACGCCACGAGCGCGTTCTACGCGGCCGACGACGCGCGGTACGCCTGGCTGCAGGTGGTGGTGCTGCGCCGCGACGACCTCTCGCTGGTCTCGAATCGGACCTACCCGTGCTTCTTCCGGCCCGACGACATCACGGGAGGCCGCATCCCGGGTGAGGCCAAGGCCTGCGCCGCCACCGTCGACGCCGACCTGGCGAAGCTCTCGGACGACGACCTCGTCGTCGCGTCCTCGCCCGCGGGCTCCGGGCCGGTCGCCGTGCGCCCGCCGGTGGGCGTGTGGCTCGCGCTCAAGCGGATCGGCGTCGTGCCGTGGAACTGGTACAGCACCGACGGCTTCGACCTCAATGTCGGGCTCCCGGGCGGGACGTTCTCGGCGATCGGCGTCCCGGGGCGCCCGTCGCTGATCGTCGAGCATCCGGCCAAGGATCTGCGACAGGTCGGAACCGGGGCCATCACCGCCAACCTCGTCCGTGACAACGAGAAGCGCTACGACGTGGCCGGCGCCGGCCGGGCGGCGGTCCAGACCCAGGCCGCCGGCTCGGACGCGAGCCGCTCGGTGATCCGGATCGGCGACAAGGTCTTCTCGCGAGTGCTGGTCAGCGGCGGCGCCGGGCTGTGGGCCGGCGGCGCGCTGCACGTCGTCGTCGTCGACCCGCGCGACCTCAGCACCACGGAGTACTTCGAGAACCTCTCCAGCGGCGGCCGCGAGCCCGGCGACCGGGTGCTCTCGATCGTCGCCGCGCTGCGCGCCCTGCGGCAGGCCGCGCCGCGTCCGTTCGGCGTGGCGCCGGTCGTGATCCTCACGACCCGGGGCGACCCGTGGGCCCAGCTCACGGTGGGCCGCAGCGAGCTGCTCGACGAGCTGGCGGCGTGGGGCGTGAGCCCGGAGCAGCTCGCCCAGCTCGACGCCGACCACGTCGGGTCCAAGGACGCGAAGACGATCACGATGGTGGCCACGGCCGGCCGGCCGCTCCAGTCGAGCGTGACCATCGGCACGACGCGCCCGCCCGACGGAACGATGGCCCTCAACCCCGCCCCGCAGGAGGCCCTGCTGGCCCGCAGCGGGCTCTACGACCACTGGGAGCTCGGGACGACCGATCCGTTCGCCGCCAGCGGCGGGCCGAAGCTCGCCGGCGCCGCCGAGCTGATCGGGACGCTCGACCGCCCGAAGGTGCCGTGGCCGGAGGAGGGCAACGCCGGCCGGACGGCGGCCGTCAAGGCCCTCGGCCTCGCGGTGCTCGGCACCGACGACCCGCGGTCCCAGTACTGGACGCTGCCCTACAAGTCCGCCGACTGGGACCGCATCAAGGCCGCGATCGCCGCTCAGACGTATCCGTCCCCGGCGCCGGCGGACTACACCGCGCAGGATCTGGCCTGGGCGAAGGCCGAGCTGGCCAAGGAGATCGGCTGGCTCTTCTGGGTGCACTCGCACATCGACGACCTCGCCTCGCCCTTCGCGAGCAGCCAGTTCTCGAGCTGGGCGAGCTTCGAGAGCATCGTCAACACGATCAAGGGCGACATCCACCTCCAGGACGACGGCAAGTCGCTCCGCGTGCAGACCGAGGCCGGATTCAAGCTCGCTGTCGCGCTGGCCTCGGAGCTGCCGCTGGTCGGCAAGGCGTTCGAGACCTTCGACGCCTACTGGGACTGGGCCACCGAGCTGGGCAAGCTCAACGGCGAGCCGGCCGAGAGCGACTTCGACACCACGGTCGGCCGGGCCGGCGAAGGGCTGCGCCGGCGTTTCGAGGCCGCCCAGTCGTTCATGACGGGCTACCTCCCGGACGCGATCGCCTCCGACTACGACCGCCTGCGCGTCGTTGGCGCCTGCGGGTCCAAGCTCGCCGCCGACTGGGCCGACTGCCCCTTCGACCACGCGGGCTGGACCTTCACGTCGGCCGACCAGAAGGAGGCCGCCGGCGGCATCCGCGCGGCGGCGCGCCTCACCGCCTACGGGGAGCTGCTGCCGGCGAAGTACACAGCCTGGCGGCTGCCGGCGAGCCAGTACTCCTCGCCCAACGCCCGCTACGCCGGCCTCGTCTACTTCAAGTGCTGGTACCCCTTCGCCAACCTGCCGGCCAGCGCGATGTACGCCCGCCGGCCGTGGCGCGCCAGCGACTACACGATCACCGCGTTCGGCTCGCGCAGCGGCGCGGGGACCATCACCGACCCGTTCGTGATGTCGCTGCCGGGCCCGGAGTCGACCGACCCGCTCTTCGGAACCGGGGACGGCGGCCTGGGCATGGACCGGGAGCGGTTCTTCGGCACCTACGTCACCGCCCTCACGCCGCTCGACCACTTCCCCGAGGGCGACACCCGGACCGGATGGCTGCCGGACTGCCAGCCGCGCTCGCTGTCCGGGGCACCGACCGTGCCGGCGTCGCTGTCGCTCGCCACGGTCGCCCGGCGGGGCCTCGAAGTCGCCTTCGACGTGCCGGCGGCCAACGCGCGCGCCGAGATCGCGCTGCTGGCCGGCCGCACCGTGGTCGCCGTGCAGCGGCTCAGCCGCCTGCCGCGCGGCCGCCACGCGGTGGCGCTCCGGCTCAGCCGCGCCGCCGTTCGCCGCCTGCGGGACTCCGGCATCCGGACCGCCGTCGTGCGGCTCCGGGTCGCCCGCCCGGGCGCCCGGGCCTCGACGGTCCAGCGCCGCATCGCGGTCCGGGCCTAGCCGCCTCCTGACGCCGCGAGCCGCCGCGGCGCCGCGACCCGGCGATTCGGTTGTACCTATTTGTCCACTTCGGGTATGGTCGGCGCTTCCGAGGGGAAGCCACGAGAGGGGAGAGCCCACCGCATGTCCAGCCACACGTTCGGCGGCACCGTCGACACCGTCCTGACCACGCCGCGCGCCGTGTCGCCGCCGGCCACGCTCGAAGAGGCGCGCACCGCGCCCGGCCGCCGCGAGAAGATCGAGGAGCTGACCCGCCGGATCGAGTCCGAGGGCATCAAGTACATCTTCTTCCAGCAGGTCTCGGTCACCGGCCGCGTGATGGGCAAGGGCGTCGTGGCCTCCTTCTTCCCGCAGGTCGCCGAGCGCGGCTACCAGCTCGTCTACGGCGCCACGGCCAACCTGTTCACCGACCGCCTGGGCAACTACATCGGCTTCGCGCCCAACGACTCGGAGCTCGCGGCGATCGCCGACCTCGACACCTTCGAGGTGCTCCCGTGGGACAACCGCGTCGCGCGGGTGTTCTGCGACTGCTACGACACCGAGACGGGGGAGCGGTTCGACGCGGATCCGCGCCAGAACCTCAAGCAGGTCGTGGACGCCTTCGAGAAGGAGCTCGGGCTCAACTTCCTCATCGGGATCGAGCCGGAGATGATGTGGCTCAAGAAGCCCGAGGGCGACGAGATCCCCGAGGGCGTCACGAAGCCCTACTGCTACCACATCCACCAGTTCGAGGAGCTCCGTCCGGTCCTCATGGACGTGGTCGACTACGGCCAGGCGCTGGGCCTGGACATGAGCTACGGCGACCACGAGGACGCGCCGGGCCAGCTCGAGCTGAACTTCCGCTTCGACCGGCCGGTCACGACCGCGGACAACATCACGACCTACCGGCAGATCATCGCCGCGGTCGGCCGCAAGCACGGCCTGCTCGGCACCTTCATGCCCAAGCCGTTCACGGGCGTGTCGGCCAACGGCCACCACCACCACTTCACGCTGGTGGACGACGACGGCAACAACGTGTTCCACGACCCCGACGGCCCCGCGTCGCTCTCGGACAAGGGCCGGTTCTTTCTCGGCGGCCTCCTCGAGCACTTCCACGCGCTCATGTGCGTCGGCAACCCGACGGTCAACTCCTACGTCCGCATGTGGGACACGGGCTTCTGGGCGCCGATCTACAAGAACTGGGGCTGGCAGAACCGCACCTGCACCGTGCGCGTCGCGAGCGGCGGCCGCTTCGAGTACCGCGGCGTCGACTCGTCCTGCAACCCCTACCTCACCGTGGCGACCCTGCTGAACGCGGGCCTCGACGGCCTGCGCCGCGAGATCGACCCCGGCCCGCCGCAGGAGGGCAACACCTACGACCTCCTGCAGGAGGGCGTCGAGATCGAGAAGGTCCCGGACAACCTCGGCGACGCGCTGAAGGAGCTCGCGAAGGACGACATCGTGCGCTCGGCCATGCCCGGGCGGCTCTACGAGGTCTTCCGCCATTACAAGCAGGACGAATGGGAGCGCTACCTCTCGTCGGTCACCGACTGGGAGCGCGACGAGTACCTCGAGTACCTCCCGTAGCGCCGACTCCCCGAACCACGAAAGAGACCACGCCATGTGCGGAATCGCAGGGATCATCTACCGGGAGGCGGGCGACCACCCTCTCGGCTCGGACATGACCCGGATGCTGCAGTCCATGAAGCACCGGGGCCCCGACTCCACCGGCTACGCGCTGTACGGCCCGCCGCGGACCGACTTCACGATGCGGGTGAAGCTCGCGGACGCCAACACGCCGCGCGACTTCGACTTCGGCGACCGCCTCGCGCGGCGCCGGGCCGAGGTCGAGGGGCGGCTGCGCCACGCCGGCGCGACCGTGACCGCGGTGGCCGAGCCGAACGAGTACACGATGTCGGTCACGCTCGACTACGCCGGCGACCTCAAGCCGCTGACCGACCGGGTCGAGGCGGTCAAGGACGCCGAGGTGCTGTCGCTCGGGCACACGCTCGAGATCGTCAAGGATCTCGGGGACGCCGAGACGGTCGCCGGCCAGTACCACCTGGACCGCTTCGTCGGGACCCATGGCATCGGCCACGTCCGGATGGCGACCGAGTCCGACGTCGACATCGCGGGCGCCCACCCCTACTGGGCGTACCCGTTCGCCGACGTCGCCGTCGTTCACAACGGCCAGCTCACGAACTACCACCAGTGGCGCCGGCGCCTGGAGCGCTCGGGGCACCGGTTCCAGAGCGAGTGCGACTCGGAGATCATCGCCGTCTACATCGCCGAGAAGATGGCCGAGGGCCTGGACCTCGAGGCCGCGATGCGCCAGAGCCTGCTGGATCTCGACGGCGTGTTCACCTACATCTGCGTCACCGAGGACGGCCTCGGCGTCGCCAAGGACGAGCTGGCGGCCAAGCCGCTCGTGCTCTACGAGGGCGACGACGTCGTCGCCCTCGCGTCCGAGGAGATCGCGATCCGGGCGGTGCTGGACCGCGAGATCGACACCTACGATCCGTTCGAAGGGGAGGTCCTCGTATGGAAGCGGTAGCCGGCGAGAGCCGCATCAGCTACGACGCCCGCGGCCTCGTCGAGGTCGACGACACCGTCCTCGGCGTCGCCGTCATCGAGGACGGCAAGGCGACCATCGACGCCAAGGACCTCACGACGCGCAAGATCAACCTCGAGCTGCGCTCGCTCGTCTACGAGCAGGGGATCACCGACGTGACGATCCTCAACCCGGGCGCGCGCCACTCGATCGGCGTCGGCATCCTCACCCGCTGCAAGATCACGATCGAGGGCAGCCTGGGCTACTTCGGGCTCGGCATGATCGACGGGCCCGAGGTCCACGTGACCGGGCGCGTCGGCTGGTCGGCCTGCGAGAACCAGATGTCCGGCGTCGTCGTCATCGACGGCAACGCCGGCTCGCTCACCGGCGCGGCCATCCGCGGCGGCGACCTCGTCGTCCGCGGCCGGGTCGGCGCCCGCACGGGCATCGACCAGAAGGGCGGCACCATCATCATCGGCGGCGACGCCGGGTCGATGACCGGGTTCATGATGCAGCGCGGCCGCCAGATCCTGCTCGGCAACGTCGGCCCCGGCCTCGGGGACTCGATGTACGACGGGACGATCTACGTCGCGGGCAAGGTCAAGTCGCTCGGGGTCGACTGCGTGCCCGGGGAGTGGACCGACGCCGACACGGAGTTCGTCACGCGCAAGCTGAAGATCTACGGCTTCGGCGAGCCGCCGGAGCTGCAGAAGTACGTCTGCGGCAAGCAGCTCTACAACTACGACAACCTCGAGCCTTCCGAGCGCAAGCTCGTCCTCTAGGAGGGGACCATGGCTGACGAAACCGCACCCTCCCCCGAGAACCAGCTCGGGCGCAGCAAGATCTTCACGCCGGAGGTCGTCAACGACATCCACATGAAGGCCGAGCTGGGCCGCTACCGCATGCGGGGCTTCTCGATGTTCAAGAAGATCCCCCACTGGGACGAGCTCATGTTCATGCCGGGCACGCTGACCCGGTTCGTCATCGAGGGCTACCGCGAGAAGTGCGAGACCAAGACGGTGCTCGGCGCGCGCTTCGCGAAGAATCCGATGGTCCTCGACATCCCGATCTACATCACCGGGATGAGCTTCGGCGCCCTGTCGCTCGAAGCGAAGATGGCCCTCGCGAAGGGCGCGTCGATGGCCGGGACGGCCACGTGCTCGGGCGAGGGCGGCATGATCCCGCCCGAGCGAGACCTGTCGACCAAGTGGTACTACCAGGTCATCCAGAGCCGGTACGGGTTCAACCCGCACCACCTGATGCTGGCCGACGGCGTCGAGTTCTTCATCGGCCAGGGCTGCAAGGTCGGCCTCGGCGGGCACCTCATGGGCCAGAAGGTCACCGAGCAGGTCGCCGAGATGCGCTCGCTGCCGGCCGGCATCGACCAGCGCTCGCCGGCCCGGCATCCGGACTGGCTGGGCCCTGACGACCTCTCCCTGAAGATCCAGGAGGTCCGCGAGGCGACGAACTACCAAGTGCCGATCCAGCTCAAGCTTGGCGCGGCGCGCGTCTACGACGACGTGCGCATGGCGGCGAAGTGCGGGCCGGACATCATCTACCTCGACGGCGCGGAGGGCGGCACCGGCGCCGGCCCGCACATCGCCACCGAGGAGACGGGCATCCCGCTCATGGCGGCGATCCCCGAGGCGCGGCGCGCGCTCGAGGACGTCGGGCTGGCCGACGAGATCGACCTCGTCGTCGCGGGCGGCATCCGCAACGGCGGCGACGTCGCCAAGGCGATCGCGCTGGGCGCCAAGGCCGTGGCCATCGGCCACTCGGCGATGATGGCGCTCAACTGCAACAAGGAGATCCCGGGCGTCACCGACTACGAGGGCACGATCGGCGTCCCCGCGGGGCAGTGCTACCACTGCCACTCCGGCCGCTGCCCGGTGGGCATCACCACCCAGGACCCGGAGCTGCGCAAGCGGCTCCACGTGGAGGACGCGGCCACCCGCGTCTACAACTTCCTCCACACGCTGACCCTGGAGCTCCAGGTGCTGGCACGGGCCTGCGGGAAGACCAACGTCCACAGCCTCGAGCCCGAGGACCTGTGCGCGCTGACGATGGAGGCGGCCGCCATGGCCAAGGTGCCGCTGGCCGGCACCAACTACGTCCCCGGCGTCACCGAGGAGAACACCCTCGTGGAGATCCGCGGGATGCTCGAGAAGCACCTCGAGGACCGGCTGCAGCTCTTCGCCGGCGAGTCCGAGACCCGGGAGGGAGTGTCGTGAGCCTGCCCAAGGAACCAGAGAAGATCCAGTCGATCGATGCGGAGTACCTCTCCGGCAAGCGCTTCCCCTACCAGGAGGACATCGCACTGGTCGAGGGCGTCGACCTCGAGGCCTCGACGCCCGGTGAGGACCTCAACTGGCTCGAGGACATCGAGCTGCTCGAGGAGGAGGGGACCCCGGCGGTGTTCGACCGCTACTCGAACTCGTTCATCAAGATCTACTTCAAGATCCCGGAAGGACGCGAGGACGAGATCGCGCGCAAGGTGCTCATGACCCACCTGCAGAGCGGGAACTCCTACGGCATTGCGCTGAAGGACCGCTACACGAAGTTCCCTCAGCCTGAGCTCGGCCCCTGGGTCGAGAGTTCGAAGACGGTCGGCACCGACTACAAGCCGACAGTGCTCGAAGGCTGGGAGCCGCCGCTGCACTGACCGCCGCCCCGCCGCGCGCCGGCGGGCGGGTCCGCGGGCCGCGACGGGCGCCGCCCGTCAAGGTCCGCGGACCGGCGCCGACTACTTCGGCGTAATGGCGGAGCTGTCGAAGGAAGCGAAGGCCGGCGCCAGGCTCCCCGGCGGCCTGGCCCGTCCCCGCGGGATGCGCGCCCGCATCGCCAGCGTCTCGGTCCGCACCCGGCTGCTCAGCATCGCGCTCGTCGGCGTGGTGCTCTCGCTTGGCGTCGCCGGAGCGGCGCTGAGCGGCTTCCGCCAGATCGGAGCCAGCACGAACGACGACGGGCTGAATGCCGCCCGGACCAGGATCCAGGACGGGGACATGGTCCACGACGAGCTGCGCGCGGTGGCCTACGCGGCGGCGCTGCACGGCCGCATGGGCGAGACGCTCGGGGGCGCGCAGCGCGAGGCGGCCCGGGCCGAGCGCCGGTGGCTGAACGACCTCGAGGCGATCGATCTCCGCGAGCTGCCGGGGCCGGTGGCCGCCCGCATCGCCGACGTCCGGCAGGGCATCGGGCCGTTCGTCCGGTCCGTCGACGACGTGACCCAGTTCGCCCGCACCGACCCAGCCCGGACGCGGGTGGCGCTCCAGGCGGTCGAGGCCCGGTTCGCGCGCCTCGAGGTGCAGCAGGCCCGCCTGACCGCGAGCCTGACCCGCGCCGCCGACTCCGCCCGGGCGCAGGAGGACGAAGCCCGGCGTGCGGCGACGACCCGCGTGCTCATCGGCACCGCCCTGGCGGTCGTGCTGCTCGTCGGCCTCTCCTTCCTCCTCGGCCGCTCGATCGTGCGCTCCCTGCGGCGCGTGTCGCGGACGGCCCGGCGCATCGTGGCCGGCGACCTCGATGCCCGCACGGTGGTCACGTCCTCGGACGAGATCGGCAGCCTGGCCCAGTCGGTCAACGACATGGCCGACAGCCTCACCGGGTTCGTGTCGCGCATCGAGTCCGAGGCCGACCGCCACGCGTTCGGCCGGCGCCTGGGCGAAGCGTTCGAGATGGCCGACGACGAGGCCTCCGCCCACGCCGTCGTGCGGCGGGCGATGGTCGAGATCGAGGCCGACGCGCCGATGGAGCTGCTCCTCGCCGACTCGAGCCGGGCCCACCTCGAGTCTGTCGCGTCAAGCCCCACCGGCGGCGCGCCGGGCTGCGGCGTGGAGTCGCCCTACGACTGCGTGGCCGTCCGGCGCGGCACGCCGGCTGTCTTCGAGGAGAGCGGGGCGCTCAACGCGTGCCCGCACCTGCTCGGCCGGGGCTGCTCGGCGACCTGCGTCCCCCTCTCGTTCATGGGCCGCGCCCTCGGCGTGCTGCACGTGACCGGCCCGGAGGGCGCGCCGGTCGACGCGCCGGTCACCGCGCAGCTGGCCGAGCTGGCCGAGCAGGCCGGGAACCGCATCGGCACGGTTCGCGCCTTCGCCCAGACGCAGCTGCAGGCTTCGACCGACAGCCTCACCGGCCTCGCGAACCGCCGCACGTTCGAGAACCGTGCCCGCGACGTCCTCGCCACGGGCGGGACCGCGGCGGTCGCGATCGCCGACCTCGACTGGTTCAAGAATCTCAACGACACGCACGGCCACGCCGCCGGGGACCGGGCGCTCAGCCACTTCGCGGCGGTCCTGCGCGACGGGCTGCGCAGCGACGACGTGATCGGTCGCATCGGCGGCGAGGAGTTCGGCGTGCTGCTCCCCGGCCTGGGGGCGGTCGAGGCGGCTGCCGCGTTCGAGCGCGTCCGGGCTGCCCTCGATGCGTCGCTGGCCGCCGGCTCGACGCCGGCGTTCACCGTGTCGGTCGGCATCGCCGACACCGCGGACGCCGAGCGGCTCGAGGACCTGCTCAGCGCCGCCGACGATCGCCTCTATGCCGCCAAGGCGGCCGGCCGCGACACGGTCGTGTCCGCGGCGCAGAACGGCGGCCCCCCGCGGGAGCGGGCAGCCGACGTCAGTGCCCGGCGTGCGGCCAAGGACCACGTCCAGGCCGGGCTCCGCTCGGACGGCTGAGCCCAGGCGCCCGGGCGGCGAGGCCGCCGGCCGGCGCCCCCGGCGCGGGCCAGCCGGTCTGCCATCCTGCGACGCGATGGCCGAGCACGTCCTGGTGGTCGACGACGACGCCCCCGTGCGGCGGATGCTCGCGCGGACGCTCACCGCCGGGGGATATGAGGTGACCGTCGCCGCCGACGGCGGGCAGGCGCTCGCCGCGGCCGAGCGCGCCGCGCCGGACGCGGTGGTCCTCGACGTCGGGCTGCCGGGGATGGACGGCCTGGCGGTCTGCCGGCGGCTGCGGGCCAACGGGCTGGCCGCGCCGATCCTGCTCCTCACCGCCCGGGACGCCGTGTCGGACCGCGTGGCCGGCCTGGATGCCGGCGCCGACGACTACGTGGTCAAGCCCGTGGCCACCGACGAGCTCCTGGCCCGGCTGCGGGCGCACCTGCGCCGCCGCCAGCCCGCGGGCGAGCGCCTGGCCGCGGGCGACCTCGCGCTCGACGTCTCGACGCGCACCGCGCGTCGCGGGAACCGGGAGATCGAGCTGACCGCGCGCGAGGCCGACCTGCTCGAGCTCCTGCTGCGCAACGCGCGTGCCGTGGTCTCCCGCGATCAGGCGCTCGACCTCGTGTGGGGCGGGGACGTGGCGGCCAACGCGGTCGACCGCTACGTCGCCTACCTGCGCCGCAAGCTCGGCGACCCGCCGCTGATCCACACGGTGCGCGGCGTGGGGTTCGTGCTGCGCCCGTGAGCCGGCTGAGCCTGCGCGCCCGCCTGGTCGGCGCCTCGTCGCTGGCGATCGTCCTGGCGATCGCGCTGCTCGGCGGCGCGGTCAGCGTGCTGCTGGACCGTGAGCTGCGCTCGGCCCTGGACGAGACGCTGCGCCAGCGCGCCTCCGACGTGGCGCGGCTCAGCGCCTCGGCGCCGGCGCTGCTCGCCCGCCCCGGCGCTCTCGACGCGTCGCTGTCCGGCCGCCAGCTCACCGTGCAGATCGTCGACAGCCGCGGACGGATCGTCGCCCGGTCGGCGGCGCTGGGCGGCCGGATCCTCGAGGGCGGCCGCCTCGAGACCGCGGCCATCGCCCGCGGCGCCGACGGCTACCGTGACGCCGTCCTGAGCGGCGGGCCGATCCGCCTCTACGTGGCCCCGCTGCCGGCCGCCGGTGGCGGCGACGCGCGCGGCGGCGCGGTCCTCGTCGCGTCCAGCACCGCCGAGATCGAGCGGACGGTGGACGACCTGCGCCGCCTCGTCGCGATCAGCGCGCTCGTGGCGGCCGGGCTCGGCGCGCTCGCGGCGGCGCTGCTCACCGCCCGCGGCATGCGCCCGCTGCGCCGCCTGTCCGGCGCCGCGGCCGCGATCGAGGCGACTGGGGATCCGAGCCGGCGCCTGCCGGAGCCGCCGACGCACGACGAGATCGCCCGGCTCGCGGCGACGCTGAACCGGATGCTCGGCTCCCTCGAGCGGGCCCAGGCGACCGAGCGGCGCTTCCTGGCCGACGCCTCGCACGAGCTGCGCACCCCGCTCACATCGCTGCGGGGGAACGCCGCGTACGTCGCCCGGCACGGCGCCGACCCGGAGGTGCTCGCCGACATCGAGGCCGACGCGGCGCGGCTGAGCGCGCTGCTCGAAGACCTCCTGGCCCTCGAGCGCGAGGAGGCGGGCGCGCCGCCGGCCGAGGCGGTCGACCTCGCCGCGCTCGTGGCGGAGGCGGCCCGCGGCGAGCGGGTGCAGGCGGGGCGCTGCGACCCGGCCACCGTGCGCGGGGAGCGGCGCGCGCTCGAGCGCGCCCTCGCCAACCTCGTCGAGAACGCGCGGGTGCACGGGCCGCCTGCCGGCACGGTGACGGTCGCGCTCGCGGTCGACGGCGGGTCGGCCCGGCTGTCGGTGACCGACGAGGGCCCGGGGATCGCGCCCGGCGACGCCGAGCGGGCCCTCACCCGATTCTGGCGGGCCGCCGAGGCCGCCGACCGGCCGGGCACCGGCCTGGGCCTGGCGATCGTGCGCGCCACCGCCGAGCGCCACGGGGGCTCGGTGGAGATCGCCGGGGCGGCGGTGACGCTCGTGCTGCCGCTGGCCGGGGGCGCGGGCGGCCGCGCGTGACTCTCACGCTTCTCTCAAGCTCCCCGCGTACGGTCACCCCGTACCCTGAATCAGGAGTCTCCCCGTGAACCTGTTCCGCCGCCTGCCCCTCTCCCGCCTGCTGGCCCTCATCGCCGCTGCGCTCGTCGTGCTCGGCGCGGGCGCCGCGATCGCGGTCGCGGCTCTGAACGGCGACGGCCCGACGCCCCCGCCCAAGCCGCTCGCGCAGGCGCTGAAGCAGGGCCTGAGCGCCGGCGAGGTGCCGGGGGTCACGGCGCGGATCGAGTTCACGAACAAGCTCATCGACGGGTCGAGCCTGGCCGGCCGCGACCCGATCCTCACCGGCGCCACCGGGCGGCTCTGGGCCAGCGCCGGTGGCAAGGTCCGGCTCGAGCTGCAAGGCAGCGATGGCCGGGACGCGCAGATCGTCTACGACGGCACGACAGCGTGGCTCTACGACGCCAGCGCCAACACCGTCTACCGGCTCGCCGTGCCCGCGAAGGACCGGGCGAAGGCGGCCCGGAAGGACCGCAAGCGGCCCGGCCCGCCGACCCTGGCCGAGATCCGCCGCGGCCTGAAGCAGCTGGCCCGCAACGCCGATCTCTCCCGGGCGATCCCCAGCAACGTGGCCGGGCAGCCGGCCTACACGGTCGAGATCTCGCCGAAGCACGATGCCGGCCTGCTCGGGGGCGCCCAGCTCGCCTGGGACGCCGCCCGCGGCGTGCCGCTGCGCGCCGCCGTCTACGCCGACGGCCAGAGCGATCCGGTGCTCGAGCTCAAGGCGACCGACATCAGCTATGGCGCCGTCCCGGCCTCGACGTTCGCGATCAGCGCGCCGTCCGACGCCAAGGTCGTGAAGGTGTCCCTGCCGCGCGGCGACGGCGCCGCCGCGGCCAAGCGCGCCCAGCGCACGAAGCGCGTGGCCGGGCTCGGCGCGGTGCAGGCCAAGGTGCCGTTCACCATCGTGGCCCCGAAGGCCCTCGTCGGCCTTCCGCGCCAGTCGGTGCGGCTCATCCAGGGAGACCGGACCCGCGGCGCGATCGTGACCTACGGGAAGGGCCTGGGCGGAATCGCCGTCATCCAGACCCAGTCGCCGGCCAAGGCCAGTGCGACGCGCGGGGGGAAGGATCGCGGCCCCAGCCTCCCCACCATCTCGATCGACGGGGTGACGGGCCGCGAGCTGGCGACGGCGCTCGGCACGGCCCTGACGTTCGAGCGCAACGGCGTCTCCTACACCGTGATCGGCTCCGTGCCGCCCAACGCGGCCGAGGCCGCGGCGCGGGAGCTCTTCTGAGCCCGGCGCCGGGCAGCGGCCAGCCGGACGGGGAGGCGCCCCCCGTCCGGGCGCGCGGCCTGGTCAAGCGCTACGGCGACCTCGCGGCGGTCGACGGGATCGACCTCACCGTGCAGGCCGGCGACGTGTACGGCTACCTCGGGCCCAACGGCGCGGGGAAGACGACCTCGCTGCGGATGCTGCTCGGGCTCATCCGGCCGACCGCCGGGCGGGCCGAGCTGTTCGGGCGCGATCCGCTCATCGACGGCGCCCGGGCGCTTCAGGGCGTTGCCGGGTTCGTCGAGGCCCCGCGCTTCTACCCGTACCTGAGCGGGCGCACGAACCTCGAGCTGCTGGCCGGGCTGGACGGCGGCGATGCGGCCGGGAGGATCGATGAGGCCCTCGACACCGTCGACCTTGCGGACCGCGCCAAGGACAAGGTTGGCGGCTACTCCCACGGCATGCGCCAGCGCCTGGGCATCGCGGGGGCGCTGATCCGGGAGCCCCGGCTGCTGCTGCTCGACGAGCCGACCACCGGGCTCGATCCGGCGGGCATGCGCGACATGCGCCTGCTCGTGCGGCGCCTGGCCGACGGCGGGATGACGGTCCTCCTTTCCAGCCATCTCATGGACGAGGTCGAGGAGCTCTGCGACCGCGTGGCGATCGTGCGGTCGGGGCGGATGGTGTTCGAGGGCGGGCTCGCCGACCTGCGCGCCCAGGCGTCCTCGGGCGCCTTCCGGCTGCGGACGAGCAACGACGAGCGCGCCCTGGCGGTCTGCCAGGCGCAGCCCGGGATCGACCGGGCGGCCGCGCTGAGCGGCGAGATCTCCTTCCGGGGCGACCAGGCCGCGGTCGGCCGGCTGAGCGTGGCGCTCGTCGAGGCCGGCGTCGAGCTGCATGCTCTGGTTCCCGAGCACGCGACGCTCGAGGACCTCTTCTTCCGCATGACCGAGGGCGACGCCGCTGCGTCCGAGCCCGGGCCCGCTGAGGCCGAGCCCGCCGCGCCGGAGCCGGCGCCGGAGGCCGCCCGATGAGCGCGCCGGCTGCCGCGTCCCCGGCCCTCGCCGCGGCGCCGCGCGCCGCGCGGGCGCGGCTGCGCACGATCTACCGCTGGGAGCTGCGCAAGCTGCGCTCGCAGAAGCGGACCTACCTCGGCCTCGGCATCGCGGTGATCATGCCGCTGATCTTCGTCGTGGCGCTCAGCCTGCGCGCAGGGCAGCCCGACGCGGTCGCCTTCGGCCGCTACGTCCGTGACAGCGGCCTCGCGATCCCGCTCGTCATGCTCGTCTTCGGGTCGATCTGGCTCTTCCCGCTCGTGACGGCGCTCGTGGCCGGCGACATCTTCGCCTCCGAAGACCACAACGGGACCCTGAAGACGATCCTGACGCGCTCGGCCGACCGCGGCCAGATCTTCGCGGCCAAGGCCCTGGCCACGGCGACCTACACCGCCGCGGCGCTCGCCCTCATGGGCACCGTGGCGATCGTCGCCGGCACGCTGAAATCGGGCTTCAACCCGCTCACGACGCTCTCGGGGTCGACGGTGTCGGCGGGGACGGCGCTTGGGCTCGTGGCGGCGAGCCTCGCGGTCTACCTCGTCCCGATGCTCACCGTCGCCTGCATCGGCCTGCTGCTCTCCACGATCACGCGCAACAGCGCGGCGGCCGTCGTCGGCACGCTGATGGTCGCGCTCATCCTGCAGCTCATCACGATCCTCCCCGGGCTCGAAGGGCTGCGTCCCTATCTCCTGCCCTCGCAGTTCGACGCCTGGCAGGGGCTGCTGCGCGAGCCGACCGACTGGGCGCCGATCGTTCGGGCCGCGTGGGTCTGCGCGCTCTACGCGATTCCCTGCCTCGTCGCCGCGTTCCTGGTGTTCCTGCGGCGGGACGTCGCGGGCGGGTAGCGCGGCGCCGGCGCCACCGCTGCCCGGCATCACCCAGCGGGCACGTCGAGCAGCGCGCGCACCGCCGCCGCCCGGCCGGCGCCGAGCGCGGGCCCCATCTTCGCGGCGTCGCGCTCGAGCCGTGAGACGGTCGGCGCGCCCGGCGCCGGGCGGATCGACAGGATCGGCGGGCGCAGGGCGGGGTCGGCGTCGTGGCGGTCCAGCACGTCCTCGTCGGCGCCCTCGCGCTCGCTGCGGGAGAGGTAGAGCTCGGCGACCTTCGGGCCGATGCGGGCGAGCATGGGGGCGACGATGCGCCGGCCGGCGGAGCCGGGCGGCGCGGCGCGATCCCCGGCCTGGCGGGACCGGAGGACGAGCACGTGCGTCGCGCCGCCGGCGAGCGCGGAGGGGAACGGGATCGCCGAGGAGACCCCGGCATCGAGGTAGCGGCGCCCCCCGATCACCACCGGCGGGCCGGCGACGCCCGGCAGGCGCGAGGAGGCCAGCAGCGCCTGGCGCAGCGACTCCTCGTCCCGGATCGTGGCGTGCAGGTCGACCGTCTCGCCAGTGTCCGCATCGGTGGCGATCGGGTGCAGTTCCATGGGGTGCGCGAGCACGCGGGCGAAGAAGCCCGGCGCCACCGATTCGTAGATCTCCCCGACGAGCCGGTCCATGTCCACGACCGCCGGTCCCGAGCGCCGCAGTGCCCGCTTCGGTTCGATGACCTGGCTGATGAGGCCCTGGTCGAGGTAGGTCGACATGCCCTCGGCGGCCGAGCCGGTGAGCATCCAGGCGGCGCCCAGCGCCCCGGCCGAGGAGCCGTAGGCGGCATCGAAGCAGCGCACGAGCCCGCGCTCGTGCAAGACCACCATCATTCCGGCCGAGACGGCGCCGCGCATCCCGCCGCCCTCGATCACGAGCGCGAGCCGGGCGCCGTCGCCGTGGCGGCCGGGCGTGCCCGTGCCCCGCGCGCGGGCGGACAGCAGCTCGAGCACGGGATGGCGCGCGCCGGCCATCGGGTCAGCCGCGGGCGAGCCTGAGGACCTCGGCGACCGATCCGGCCGGCGCCGCGGCGATTGGCTGGGCGAGCTCGCGGGCCGCGGCCGCCGCGCCGCCGCGGGGCGCGACCGCGCAGGCCAGGCCCCGCCGGGCCGCCTCGGCGGCGGTCATCCGGCGGCCCGTCAGCAGCAGCTCCATGCCGACGGTGCGCGGCAGCCGGGCGAACAGGCGGGGGAGGGAGTCCGGGTCCGGCGCGATGCCGAGCGCGACCTCGGGCAGCCAGAACTCGGCCTGCTCGGCGGCGACGATCAGGTCGCAGGCGAGCGCGAGCTCGAATCCGCCCCCCACTGCGTGGCCGTTCACGGCGGCGATCACCGGGGTGACCGCGTCGTGGCGGCTCAGCATGCCGCCCCACCCGCCGGGAGGGTCCGGCGGCGCCGCCCCGGAGGGCGGATCGGGCTCGTTGAGGTCGGCGCCGGCGCAGAAGCAGCGGTCGCCGGCTCCGGTGAGGATCACCGCCGCGACGCCCGGGTCGCGGTCGGCGGCATCGATCGCCTCGCCGAGCGCCTGGGAGGCCGCGGCGTCCAGGGCGTTCACGGGCGGGCGGTCGATCTCGATCTCGACGACCGCTCCATCGCGCCGCACCGTCACGTGTTCGCTCATCCGCCAGGCCTCCGCGTCCGCTGGGCGGGCAACGATACGGCGCGGGTCACTCGCGCCGCAGGCAGGTCACGGCCAGCCAGCGGCCGGCTTGCGGCGTCCGCACGAGCGGGAAGGCCAGGTCGCCCGCCAGGGCCCACAGCTCGGCCGGCGTGTCGGTGACCGCCCAGCCGGGCGGCCAGCCGCTGACGTCGGCGGCCTCGAGCGCCGCGATCACCGCTGCGTCGACGGCGTCCCGGCCCGGCGAGCGGATCGGCATCCGCTCGCGGAAGCGGGCGATGCAGTGGGCCGAGGGGACGATCTCGCGCGCCTCGGGATGCGCGGTGCGGGCGGTGAGCGGCAGCATCGCCGCGGCGGCTACCCGAGGGGGATGCCGTTGAGGATCTTCCAGCAGTCCCAGTTGCGGGCGCCGGACCCGCCCGCCCAGATGAGGCGCGCGACCCGGTCCTGCTCGCTCTTGGGCTGCAGGTAGGCCGCGGGGCCCTTTCCGCCAAAGCCGCTCCAGGTGCTCGGGATGATCTGGTAGTAGCCGGAGGCGCCGGCCCAGTTCGGCGGCAGGTTCTGGCCGCCGGACTCGCACTGGACGATCGGCCACGGGATCGCCCAGTTCCCGAACGGGCCGGGGCCGGCCTGGCCGCCGCCGCTGTTCTGCTCGGCCTGGAGCTTCTCGAGCTGCTTCTGGAGCTTGCGGCGGTTGGCCTTCGTCGCCTGGAGGGCCTCGAGCCGGGCCTCTCGGGCCCGGGCGGCGCTCGCCTGCTTGGCCGCGACCTGGGCGCCCATCGCCGCCAGCGCGTTGCGCTGGGCCTCGACCGCTGCCGCGCTCCGGGCCTGTGCCGCCTGGAGCCGGGCGAGGCGGGTAGTGGCGCGGCGCGAGGCGTTCCGGGCGCGGCGCACGCCGGTGATGATGTCCTGGTCCTGCTGGTTGATCCGCTGGAGGTACTCGCCGGTCTCGACGAGCTCAGCGAAGCCGCGGGCCGAGAAGATGACGGTCATGAGGTCCGGCGTGCCGGTCTTGTAGCGGTCCACGAGGCGCAGCGCGAGGATGTGCTTGGACCGCGCGAGCCGCCGCTTGAGGCGCGCGAGGCGGGCGCGCTCGCGCCGCAGGGCCGCGCGCGTGCGCGCCAGGCGGGCCCGCTCGCGGTCGAGCTGGGCCTGCACCGCGGCCTCGCGGCGCTGCAGGAGCGAGACCTGCACGGCCAGCCGTGCCGCGATGCGCCCGAACGTGGCGGCATCGGCGCTCAGGGACTGCTCGCGGGACTGCGCACTGTCGATCTTGCCCTGCAGGTCGCCCTGGCTGGCGGCGTGCGAGGCGATCGGGCTCGCCGCCCAGAGGGCGAGCGCGGCGGCCACCGGCAGGGCCAGGGCGAGGGCGGGCAGGCGGAATCGGCGGGTGGAGGGCATCGTGCGCGGGCGGCGAGCGGAGGGGTCCGCCGTGCGCTGCCCGGGAGGGCCGCCACGGTAGCAGCGGCCCGTTGCAGGCCCGCCGGTTGCAGGGGAACTTGCACGCGCAGGACCCCGGCGGCACGGGCCGACGGCGGCGCGGCGCCCGCTCAGATGGCCGGCACGGAATCAGTCATCCGCCGAAGCGGCGCCCGAGGTCCGCCGGGATCGCGTTGCCCGTGAAGATCCGGCGGATCGACGCGACGCTCGGGCGCGGCGTCCGCGCCAGGGTGCGCGGGTCGAACCGGTAGAGCCCGAACCTCGGCTCGTATCCGGACGACCACTCGAAGTTGTCGATCAGCGACCAGTGGAAGTACCCGCGGATGTCGGCGGCCTTCGTGCGGATGGCCGTGCGCGCCTGCTGGAGGTGCTGGACGGTGAACCGCAGCCGCTTCGCGTCGGCGGCGTCGGCGATCCCGTTCTCGGTGATGTAGATCGGCTTGCGGTAGGACCCCGCCGTCTTCAGCACGGCGAGGAATCCCGCGGGGTACAGCTCCGAGCCGAAGTCGCTGCACTCCGTCGGGCACGGCGCGCCCGACGGGTTCAGGGCCCAGCGGTAGCTGGTGGACGGGAGGAAGTCGAGGATCGGGATCCGCGACGACAGCGCGCTTCCGAGCCCCGTGACCCGCCCGCGGAAGTAGTAGTTCACGCCGATGAAGTCGGCCTTGCTGCGCAGGGCGGGGTGCCGCTCGCCCGGATCGACGACCCCGTTGGCGTTCGCGTCAACGATGCCCTTGACCGCCCCGTCGAGGAACAGGCGGTTGAAGAGGTAGTCCGCGTGCCCGGCGGCTGCGCGGTCGGCCGCCTTCGCCGGGTCGGAGGGCGTGAACGCGACGAGGTTCTGGACGAGGCCGACCCGCGCCGCGGCGCCGTCTCCGTCCGCGTCGGACCGGTCACGGGCCTTGATCGCGTCGTAGCTGGCGGCGTTCGCGAGGACGAGGTTCTGCAGCGCCGCGATCACGGCGCTGTAGCTGAACACCCCGGGCGGGAAATAGCCGGCGAAGGCTCCGGGCACGTTCACGTACCCGTTGGTGGCGACGACCATCGGCTCGTTCAGCGGCGTCCAGTGGTCGACGAGGCCGCCGTACTTCCAGGCCAGGTAGGCGGAGAACTTGCGGAACTCGGCGACCGTGGCGCGGTCGAGCCAGCCGCTGCGCCGCAGGCCCGAGGGGAGGGGCGCGTCGGGCCCGCGGCCCGCGAAGGCGGCCCGCACGGCGATCGGATCGTGCAGCCACGACGGCAGCGTGAAGTGGTTCACCGTGAGGAACGGCGTCATTCCCTTGGCCCGGATCAGCGCGAGCTCGTCGCGGTAGTGGCGCACGGCCCGCTGGTCAGCCAGCCGGTCCAGCGCCCGGAGCTGGGCCAGGGTGACGGCGGTTCCCGTGTGCACGCCCGCGGTCGAGCGCGGGAAGATGCGGCTCCACTCGACGCCGAGCCGATAGGCGTTGGACCCGAGCCCCTTCGCGAGGGCGATGTCCGTGGCGTAGAGCTGCCAGTGCCCGGCACTGCGCTCGGGCCGGTCGGCTGTCACCTGCTTCGCCGCGATCGTGGCGGGGTCGTGGGTCCAGGCGAACCAGTCGGTGCCCCGGTCCACGTTTGGATGCGCCCCGCCCATCTCGTACTGGAACCCGGCGTTCGCCGTGCCCCAGAGGAAGCCCTTCGGGAAGCCGGCGCGCCCCGCCGCACCCGCGGGCGCCGCCGTTGCGGCCACGGCGGCGAGGGCCGTCGCGGCGACCGCGGCGGCCCAGCGGAGGCGGGCGGTTCGGGCGGGGGAGGCGCGCATCGGGTGAATCTACCGCCGCGTGCCTCCGTCGCGCGCCGCTCGCCGCGCTCTCGCGGGCACGGTTGGGATACTCGCCGGCATGCCTCCGGCCGGCGTGATCCGAGTGGCGCTCGCCGCTGCCCTGGCGGCGGCCCTGCCGGCCGTGGCCGCGTGCGGTGCCGATGCGCCCGCTCCGCCGCCGCCGCTCG
Organism: Solirubrobacteraceae bacterium; assembly: GCA_046330225.1. GTDB lineage: Bacteria > Actinomycetota > Thermoleophilia > Solirubrobacterales > Solirubrobacteraceae > CANJIV01. The sequence goes on from JAXLTD010000001.1 coordinate 277,433, forward strand.
TGCGGCTCAGCGTCGACGCGCCGGCCGACGGCGCCGTCGTGCGGGACGGGTCGGTGGAGGTGCGCGGCCAGGTGCGCCCGGCCGGCGCCGCGGTCCTGGTCCGCGGCAGCCGGGCCGCGGTGAGCGGCGGCTCGTTCTCGGCGACGGTGTCGCTCGACGCGGGCGCCAACGTGATCGACATCCTCGCCTCGGCGCCCAACCGCTCCCCGGCGCTCACGGCGGTCCGGGTCACGCGCCAGGTGACCGTCGCCGTGCCGGACGTCGGCGGCGACTCGGCCGAGGAGGCATCGGCGGCCCTGCGCGCCGCGGGCCTCGTGCCGTCGCAGCGCGACGGCGGCGGGACCTTCGACGATCTCTTCCCCGGGTCGCCGCAGGTGTGCGAGCAAGACCCGAAGGCGGGGACCCAGGTCGACCGCGGGTCGACGGTCACGTTCGTCACGGCGAAGATCTGCTGAGCCGGCGCCGCGCCGCGCTCAGGCCCGTGGCTCGGCGGCGATGAGGCCGATCCGGGCGGTCCCGTTGCGGCGCACGACGCCGAGCACGACGCTTCCGACGATCGGCGGCCGGCCGGAGCGGGTGACGGTGTAGTCGCCGGTCGCCCGGCCCACGGGCCCGCCGGTGGCGCGCAGGCCGTCCAGCCGGTACTCGCGGACATCACTGGCCTTGAACTGGCGGCGGTACTCGGCGAGCACCTCCCGGCGCCCGCGCTGGACGCCGCCCGGCGCCACCCGCTCGACGGCGGGCGTGAGGACTCGAGCGAGCGCTGAGGCGTCCTCGGCGCCGTAGGCGGCGGCGAACTCCTGCGCCGCCTGGCGGACCTCTCCGGCGGTGAGCGGCCCGTTCGAGCGGGCCGTGCCGCCGCTCGTGAGCGCCGCGGCCACGGCCACGCCGGCGACCGCCGCCGTGGCGACGAGACCGGCGGCCAGCGCCCGGCGGCGCCGGTGCACCTTGACCGGCGGCGCGGCGGCGCCGGCCGGGCGTCCCGCGGGGCCCGGAGGCGGCTGGGGCGGGGGCGGCGCCGGCGCCGGCACGGCCTCCGGACCTGCGGCGGGTGCGGCGCCGCCGGCGACGCGTGTGCGCTCCTCGGGCGGCTGGCGCACGGTGGCGGCCGCCTCGGCGGGCACGACGCGCGTGTGCGCGGTCGTGCCGTCCGCCGCGTGCACGGCGGGGCGCACGGACGTCACGCCGGCCGGATCCGGTGCGCCCGCGGCGGCCACGGGCCGCGCTGGCGCTGCCGGGCCGCCGGGCGGCGGCCCGGACACACGGGTGCCCGCGGCGGCCGGAGGCGCGCCGGTGGCATCGAGCGGCGCCCCGGCGGCGGCCGCCGCGGCCGCCGCGGCGAGGTCGCCCGCCGTCGGGTAGCGGTCCTCGGGGCGCTTGGCGAGGGCGCGGGCGATGACGAGGTCGAACGCGGCGGGCACGCCGCCCGTGGCAGACGGGCGGGGCGGCGGCTCGTTGAGGTGCGCCTGGATCGTGGCCGGAACGGTCCCTCGGCGAAACGGCGCCGCGCCGGTGAGCGCCGCGTGCAGCACCCCGCCGAGCGAGTAGACATCCGACTGCGCGGTCGCCGGATCGCCGCGCAGGTGCTCGGGCGCCATGAAGTCGACCGTGCCGACCCAGTCGCCGGTTTCGGTGATGCGGGTCTGGGCGTCCGCGACGAGCACGATCCCGAAGTCCGACAGGTAGACGTGCTCGTCGGCGCCCCCGCCGGAGATCAGGACGTTGGCCGGCTTGACGTCGCGGTGCACGAGCCCGGCGGCGTGGGCGGCGTCGAGCCCGGCCGCGACCTGGCCGATGAGCGCGGCGGCCCGCCCGGGGGCCAGCGGGGCTTCGGTGCGGATGAGCGCCTGCAGGTCGGTCCCCTCGACCCAGCGCATCACGAGGTAGAGCTGGCCGCCCTCCTCGCCGGCGGCGTAGATCGGGATCACGTTGGGGTGGTCGATGGCCGCGGTGAGGCGCGCCTCGCGCTCGAAGCGCTCGCGAAACTCGGGGTCGGCGGCCCGCTCGACGGCGATCAGCTTCACCGCGACCGGCCGGTCGAGGTGCAGCTCGGTCGCGCGGTAGATCACGCCCATGCCGCCGCGGCCCGAGACGCCTTCGAGGCGACAGCCGGCCAGCACGGTGCCTGGGGTCAGATCGCCCATCGCCCGGGATTCTGCCCGGCCGTGCCGCATCGGCGAGCCGTTCAGGGCCCGGCGGGCGGGGGCGCGAGGGGCGGCACCCGGCCGCCGGCGTCCACGTCGTGCGCGGGGACGGGGCGCGAGAAGCGGAAACCCTGGGCCAGCTGGCAGCCGGCGTGCGAGAGGAAGATGCGCTGCTCCTCGGTCTCCACGCCTTCGGCGACGGTCTCGAGCCCGAGCGATTCGGCCAGCGAGAGAACGCCGCGGAAGACCGTGCGGGCGGCCCGGCTCTCGGGCACGCCGTTGAGGAGCGACCCGTCGATCTTCAGCACGTCGAGCGGCAGGTCCCGGAGCCGGGCCAGCGAGCTCTGGCCGGCGCCGAAGTCGTCGACCGCGATCCGCACGCCGGCGCCGGACAGCGCGGCGACGTTCTCGCGGGACTGGGCCGTCGCGGCAGACCCGTTGGCGCCGAGGACGCCCTCGGACACCTCGAGCGTGAACCGGACCGGCGGGAGCCCGGCGGCCTTGATCGTGTCGATGACGGCGTCGGCGAAGCCGGGCCGCTCGAGCTGGCGGCCCGAGACGTTGAGGTACCAGTCGTTCATGGAGCCCTGCGCGGCCCAGGTGGCGGCCTGGCGCACGGCCTCCTCGAGCGCCCATTCGCCGAGCGGGACGATCAGGCTGGTCTGCTCGGCGAACCCGATGAACTCCGACGGGGGCAGGACGCCCCGGCTCGGATCGTCCCAGCGGACGAGCGCCTCCTGCCCGACGGTGCGGCCGTCCTCGAGGCTGACGACCGGCTGCCAGTGGAGCACGAACCGCTTCTCCTCGAGCGCGGTGCGGAACTGGCGCGCGGCGTCGCGGGAGTGCTGGATGCTCGCGGGGGCGGGGCCGGGGGCGATCGGCGAGGCCGCGGCCTTGGCCGTGTACATCGCGGCATCGGCCTGCTTGAGCATCTCGTCGACGTCGGTCGCGTCGTCCGGGAAGACCGAGGCGCCGACGCTCACCGCCAGCTCGACGGTCAGGCCCTCGACGCCGACCGGCTCGCGCAGCGCGCCGGCGATCCGCTGGGCGGCAGTGCGCGCGGTCTCGCCGGCCGTCGGGAGGTGCAGGTCACGCAGGAGCACGAGGAACTCGTCGCCCCCCGGCCGGGCCACGAGCTCCCCGGACCGGCAGGCGGCCCGCAGGCGGTGGGCGATGGCCTGGAGCACGAGATCGCCGCCGTCGTGGCCGAGCGTGTCGTTGACCTGCTTGAAGCCGTCGAGGTCGCAGTAGAGCAGGGCCACGCCCCGGCCCGCGCCGCGGGCGTCGTCGATGGCGGACTCGAGCGCCTCGCGGAGGGCCGGCCGGTTCGGGAGGCCGGTGAGCGAGTCGTGGTACGCGAGCCACTCGATGCGCTCCTCGGCCTCGCGCCGCTCGGTCACGTCGAGCCCCGACATGAGCGTGCCGTCCGCGTGCAGCTCGGCGTCCGAGGCCGCTGCCTCGCGCCAGGCGATGATGCGCACCGACCCGTCCGGGCGCAGGATGCGGGACTCCGCGCCCGGCCGGACGGCCGCGGCCAGGCGCTGGCCGGGGTCCGCCGCGTCCGCCGCGAGGAACTGCACCCAGGGGCGTCCGACGATCTCGTCTTCGCGCCGGGCGAGCGCCTCGCACGCCGCCGGGTTGGCCATGGTGACCACGCCGTGCGCGTCGAGCGCGATGATCACGGCGCCCGCGAGGGCCAGGTAGCGGGTGGCGCGGTCGTGCTCGGCGCGCAGGAGCTGCTCGGCCGTCCGCTCGCGGGTGACGTCGGCCGCCGTGAGCACCGTGCCGGTCGTGGTCCCATCGGCGGCCCGCAGCGGCTCGTAGACGAGGGAGATCGTCCGCCGCGCGCCGTCGAGGCGCCGAACGACCGTGATCTCGGCGCGCTGGGCCGTGCCGTCGCGCAGCGCGAGCCGCCGCGGCGTGGCGTCCTCGGGCACGCGCGCCGCCCGGCCGGACATCTCGATCCAGTCCTGCGGGCTCGTGCCGACCATGCTGTCGGGACCCGGCGCGCCGACGAGGCGCGCCGCCGCCGCGTTCGCGGACACGATGCGGCCGTTCGGTTCCTGGACGACGATGCCCTCCGACAGGGCGCCGAGCACGGTGCGGTGGAACTCCTCGGACTCCTGCAGCTGCGTGCGGGCCTCGCGGAGCGCGGTGACGTCGATCACGAGGCCGAGGGTCGTGCCGGCGCGCGCCCCCGTGCTGAGGACCTCGTCGCGGTCGATCACCCACCGCAGGTCGCCGTCGGCCGTGCGGATGCGGTACGTCGCGTCGAACGCCCCGCCGTCGGCGAGCTGGCGCTGGATCTCGGACTCGTAGCCGGGGATGTCCTCGGGGAGGATGAGGGAGGCCCACAGGTCCTGGTCGTCGTAGAACGCCTCGGGCGGGTAGCCGAGGAGGTCCTCGACCTGCGGGCTGATCCAGCGGACGGTCGCCTTGTCGTCGAGGTCGCAGACGTAGGTGATGAGCGGAATCCGCTCGACGAGCGCCCGGTAGCGCTCCTCGGCGTCGGCCAGCCGCTGGATCGCGCTCTCCCGGGCGGTGACGTCGTGGATCACCGAGATGACCTCGCGGACCTGGCCGTCGGGGTCGAGGACCGGGGCCACCTGCAGATCGCACCACCACGAGGACCCGTCGGGCCGGCGGGCCTGCAGCACCGCATGGGCGCGGCGGCCGCGGCGGGCCGCGTCGCGCAGGCGGGCGATGTCCGGGTCGCGGGCGTCGAGGCCGATGAGCTCCGGCCCGATGGCCCCGAGCGCCTCCTCGGCGCTGACGCCGGCCGTGGCGGCGAACCCCGGCGAGCAGTACACGACCCGGCCGCGCTGGCGCCAGTCGTGGATCAGCATGCTCGTCCCGGCCGCCTCCAGCGCGGTCTCGTAGCGCGCGAGCGTGCCGGCGTGCCGGCGCGCCTCGAGCGCGAGCGCGAGCTGTGAGCAGCCGGCGTCCAGGAACGCGCGCGTGGCCGGGCCGTAGCGGCGGATCTCGCCGCCGATGAACTCGGCGACGCCGACCGGATCGCCGCCGAGCACGAGCGGAATGCCCACGCATTGCCCGGCGCCGGCGGCCGTCAGGTGCAGGGCGCGCGGGTCGTCGGCCCCGAGCGGCCCCCACCGGGCGCGCCGCTCGCGGAAGGCCGCCTCCGCGGGCCCGGCGCCGGCGACCGGCCGGGGGTCGTCGCCCCCCGCGGCCAGGGCCTGCCGGACGCGCTTCTTGGCCCAGCTGCCGGCGGGCTCGAGGGTGCGGCCGTCCCGCGTGGCCGCCCACACGACGACCGCGCTCGCCCCGAGCGCGCGTCCGAGCTGCCTGGCGATCGACCGGATCGCGTCATCCCCGTCCCGGTCCGAGCGCAGGCCGGCATCGATCGCGCGCTGCGCTTGCGCGAGCGACCGCGGGTCGATATCGGTCTCGTCAGGTGTCATTGCGTCCGGCTGCGCGTCCGTGGCCGCCGGTCAGGCTCCGAGCCGGACACGATGAATCAGTCTCTGTCCGGCGTCAACCGGTCCGGCGCGGGTAGCCGCCCTGCTGGTTCCCATGATTCCTCGGTTTCGGCGTCGTCTCCGATCCTATCGGCGTCTGGCCAGCATCGGCCGCGGGCGGGAAGGACTTTCGCGCTGCACGGAGAAGCGCCGCCAGGAGATCAACCACCGACCATCGAGGTGCAATCGCAGTGAGTGCCAACCCAGCCATTCCCGGGCCCGCGGGCGCCGGCCCCGGCGTCATCCGCAGCGTCGGCCGCTGCTTCCTCTCCCTGCTGGTCAGCGGCGGGCTGTGGGGCGCGGCGTGGATCTACCACACCGCGCGGGAGGTCGGCGAGGACGGCCGCGGCAAGGAGGACACGTCGCCCGGCCTGCGGGTCGTGGGCATGTTCATCCCGATCGTCAACTGGTTCGTCCTGTACTTCTCCTGGCGCGACATCGAGAAGTACTGCAAGCAGGTCGGCACGTCGGACTTCCCGCTCGTCCTGTACTTCATCGGGTCCTTCATCCCGATCGTGAACATCATTCTGTACTGCGTCGTCCAGGGGAAGATGAACGACGCGTTCCGCGCCGGCTCCGGCGGCCAGGCGCAGAACGCCCCGATGTACGCGATCGACTGGGTGACGATCGTCCTGGGCTTCGTGTTCATCGTGGCCGGCGTCGTGATCGGCGTCTCCGCGAACTGATCGATCCTGCGGCTCCGCTCCGCCTCCGGCCGCCTCGCGCGGCCGGAGGCGGCCGGGAGGCCAGGGGCCAGGCACGTTGAGCGCACAGCCGACAGCCCAGCCGGAACGCGAACTCACGCGCGGGGTCATCGTCGCCCTGCTGGCGATGGGCCTCGCGGTCTTCGTGATCGCCAACGACGTGACCGCGCTCAGCGTCGCGCTGCCGAACATCGAGAAGGACTTCGACGCCGACGTCTCGACGGTCCAGTGGGTCATCAACGCCTACGCGCTGATCTTCGGCGTCCTGATCGTCACCGGCGGGCGCCTGGCCGACATGTTCGGCCGCAAGCGGATCTTCTTCATCGGGTCGGCGATCTTCGCGCTCTTCTCCCTCGCCGGCGGCCTGAGCCAGTCGGTCGATGCGCTCATCGTCTCGCGCGCGCTCATGGGCATCGGCGGGGCGATGATGTGGCCGGCGGTGCTCGGCATGACCTACGCCGCCCTGCCCGAGGACAAGGCCGGGCTGGCGGGAGGCCTGATCATCGGTGCGGCCGGGTTCGGCAACGCCGCCGGGCCCTTGCTCGGAGGCTTCATCACCGACACGTTCGGCTGGGAATGGGTGCTCTTCCTCAACCTCCCGATCGCGGCGGTGGCCTGCCTGGCCACCTGGCGCGCGATCCACCAGCCCGAGGATCAGGAACGCGAGCGGATCGACTATGCCGGCATCGCCACCCTTTCGGTGTCGCTGATCGCGCTGCTCGTCGCGCTGGACCAGGCTCCCGACTACGGCTGGGGCGATCCGCGCACGATCGGGCTGTTCGCGCTCTTCGTCGTCCTGCTGGCGATGTTCGCCGTCATCGAGCGCCGCGCCGGCAGCCGCGCGCTGATCCCCCGCGACGTGATGGCCAACCGGGAGTTCCGCTCGGCCTGCATCGCGGTGCTGCTCCTGTCGGCCACGTTCTTCGCCGCGCTGCTGTACCTGCCGCAGTTCATGCAGAAGATCCTCGGCTACTCGCCCTTGCAGGCCGGCGCCGGCCTGCTCCCGATGATGGCGACGTTCGCGATCGTCTCGTTCGCCGCCGGGCCGCTCTACAACCGCGTCGGGGCCAAGCTCGTCATCGCGACCGGGGCCGGCTGCCTGACGGTCGGCATGGTGCTGCTGTCGCTCATCCAGACCGGCTCGACCTACACGGCGCTCCTCCCGGGCATGATCGTGCTCGGCATCGGGATCGGGCTCTTCTACTCCGCGATCACGACGGCAGGCGTCACGGCGCTCGATCCGTCCCGGGCTAGCCTGGCCGGCGGGATCGTCTACATGTTCCAGATCGCCGGCGGGTCGGTCGGCCTCGGGCTCACCACGACCGTCTTCATCACGGCCTCGCAGAGCAAGTTCAAGTCCGATGTCGCCACCGCGAAGGCTGGGCTGAGCAGCGCCGACCGCAACGCCGTGGAGGGGGTCCTCTCCGGCACGGACTCGGCGGCCCAGGTCATCGCCCGCTTCAGCCGCACCGTGGCGGACCAGCTCGTCGAGATCATCCGCAACGCCTTCACCCACGGGATGAGCTGGGGATTCCGCTTCGACGCGCTGCTCGCGTTCGGCGGGTTCCTCGTCGCGACGCTGTTCGTCGGCGGCCGGCTGCGCCGGCCCGGCGGCGCCGGCGACGAGCCCGAGGCGCCCGGGGCCGCTGGGGCGCCCGACGGGTCCGGGGCGCCCGACGGGCCCGGGGCGCCCGGCGCCGCCGGAGCCTGACCGCACCGCCCGGGGCCGAGACCGCGATTCGGCCGCTCCAGCCGGCCGAACCTCAGCTTCGACCCGGGGCCGGACGGGGGCACGCCTGGCGTGCCGGCATCAACGTCCCTACCTCGCCGGCACCGGATCGGACGCTGGCGGCGCCTCGCGCCCGAAGGCGATGCGCGCCAGCGACCGCGCCGACATCGCCTCGGTGATCGCTGCCGGCGAGATGCCGAGGTGGCCGGGGGCGATCCGCACGCGCAGGGCGTGGGGCCGGGTCTCGAAGCGCAGGGGCGCGTCGAGGACGAGTGCCTCGCCGTCGATCCCCGCTTCCACCGGGCCGCTCGATGCGACTTCGAACGTCGGCGCGGACCACTCCAGCCAGCCGAACGGCCCGGGAATGGGGCGCACGCCGGGGCCGCGCGTCTCCGTCTCCCCGGGCGCGATCTCCGCCGCGGCGATGATGCCGAGCACGCCGCCGCTCATGGAGGGCCGGGTGCCGAATCCGCCCGGCGCGAAGCGGTAGGGGTTGTTCGAGACGAGGATCACGATCGCCCCGTCGTGCGCCGTGCCCTGCGGCCCGGCGAACTGGAGGTCGAACGGCTTGGCCTCCGGCCCCAGCATCTCCGGCAGCAGGCGCGCGGCGGTTTCGATCTTCGCGTCGCGGTACTCGTCGGACTGCACGATCTTCGCGTACACGCCCAGCGACACGTTGTTCACGAACACCCGGCCGTTGACCGTCGCGAGATCGACCGTCCGCTCGCGGCCGGCCACGTAGGCGTCGAGCGCCCCCACGACGTCGTTGCGGTCGACGCCGAGGTCCAGGGCGAGGTGGTTGCGGGTGCCGGCCGGGACGCACACGTACGGGATGCCCCGCTCGGCGGCGAGCGCGGCGACGAGCGCCTGCGATCCGTCGCCGCCGGCCATGCCGATCACGTCGGCGCCGCCGTCGAGCGCCGCCGTCGCGAGTTCGGTGAGGTCCTGGCCCTTCTCGAGCACGATCGGCTCGATTCCGCGTGCGCGGGCCTCAGCCGGGAGGTCGAACTTCGCGACCTTGCCGCCGCCCGACCACGGGTTCATGAGCAGCACGCCCCGGCTTGCCTTGCCCGCGTCGGTGAGAGCGGGCCGCGCCGCCTCGACCGCATGGCGGTCGCTGATCACGGCGACCCGGGCCGCGGCCGCGGCGATCACGGCGAAGGCGATGAAGGCGATGAGGTCCAGCACGGCGTGGTCGTGCACGAGGATCGCGATCGCGCCGCCGAGGGCGAGGACCGCGGCGGCGGCCGCCAGCCAGCGCGTCGCCCCGCTGCGGGTCACGGCCGACCACACGAGCGGCACGGCGATGACCGCCAGGACGAAGGCGAAGATGCCCGACGGGAAGTGGATGAACGGGAAGGTGACGGCCGTCAGCAGCGCCAGGCCGGCGGCGAGCAGCGCGATCAGCGCCGCGCCGCGGCGGCGGACCGGATGGGCGCGGTGCGCGGTCATGACCGGCCTCCGCGCCCGAAGCAGCACTGGCCCGGCGTCCGGCCTGCGGGCCGTCTGGCATCCTGCCCACCGTGCCCGGCCCTCCGCCTCCGCCTCGCCGCCTGTCCCGCCAGCGCCCGTCGCGCGCCGCGCTGCGAACCGTGCTCGGCGAACTCGAGGCGCTCGACGTGGCGATCTACGAGGCGGTCGCCCGGTCGCCGACGCCGACGCTGGACCGGGACCTCGGGCGCCTGTCGGACATCGCTGACCACTCGAAGCTCTGGGCGGCGGTCGCGGCGGTGATGGCCGCCGGCGGCACCCGCAGCGGCCGTCGCGGGGCGGTCGTCGGCCTCGCGGCGATTGGCGTCGCCTCGACGGCGGTCAATCTCGGCTTCAAGCCGTTCCTGCGCCGCCGCCGTCCCGACCGTGAGGGCCACGGGGTCCCCGCTGCCCGCCACGTCGACATGCCCGGCTCCACGTCGTTCCCCTCTGGTCACTCTGCCTCCGCGTTCGCGTTTGCCACGGCTGCCGGCCACGAATACCCGCTCGCCTCGCTCCCTCTGCACATCATGGCTGGCACGGTCGCATATTCGCGCATTCACACCGGGGTGCACTACCCGGGCGACGTGGCGGCGGGCAGCCTCATCGGCGCGGTGGCCGGCGGGATCGTCGCCGCCGCGGCCGAGCGGCGCCGTCCGCGCCGGCGCCGCTGACCGGCAGGGGCCATCGCCCCGCCGTGGAATGATCGGGCCATGAAGATCGCCTCCTGCGTCACGCTCATCGCGATCGGCGCCATCCTGAAGTTCGCCGTCACCGCATCGGTCGCCGGCGTGGACCTGCAGACCGTCGGCGTCATCCTGATGATCGCCGGCGTCGCCGCGCTCATCCTCACGTTCGTCTATGACCAGATGAACGCCCGCAACGCCGGGCAGGATCGCCGGCCGCCGCCCCCGCCGCCCATGCGGTAGCGGGGCGGGCTCCGTCCGGCAGGCCGGGCAGCATCCGGGCCCATGCGGTCGGAGTCCCTGCCGGGCACGCGCCAGATCGTGCGGATCATGGTGATCGTCATGACCGTGGTCGGCACGGTGTGGCTGCTGTACCTCCTGCGCCAGCCGATCGCCTGGATCTTCATCGCGCTGTTCCTGGCCGTCGCCCTCTCGGGCCCGGTGAACTTCCTCGGGCGCTACATGAAGCGCGGGGTTGCCATCGCGCTCGTGTATCTGGGCCTGATCCTCATCCCGATCGCGCTGGCCGCCCTGATCGTGCCGTCAGTCGTGCAGCAGGCGAACACGTTCGTGAACAACGTGCCCGGCTACGTGAACGACGTCACGAAGTTCGTGCGCGAGAACAAGACGCTCAACGATCTCGAGAAGAAGTACGACATCACCGGCACCCTCGAGAAGCAGGCCGCGACGCTTCCGAGCGACATCGGCAGCGCCGCCAGCACCGTCCGCGACCTCGGCGTGGGGATCGTCGACTCCCTGTTCGCCGGCATCACGATCCTGTTCCTCTCGATCTTCATGATCGCGGGGGGCGAGCGCTGGCTCGAAGGGCTGCTGCGATTGCAGGCACCCGAACGCGCCGAGCGGGTCCGCCGGACCCTCTCCCGGATCGCCGACGCGGTGGGCAACTACGTCGCCGGGGCGGTGGTGCAGGGCACGATTGCCGGCGTGACGACGTTCATCGTGCTCACGATTCTCGGCGTGGACTTCGCCGGGCCGCTCGCGGTGCTCGTGGGCCTCTTCGATCTCCTCCCGCTCGTGGGCGCGACGATCGCCGCGGTGTTCGTTGGCGTCGTGACGCTTTTCACCGACTTCCCGACGGCGACGATCATCTGGGCGATCTGGGCGATCGCCTACCAGCAGATCGAGAACAACATCATCCAGCCCCAGATCCAGAAGAAGGCGGTGTCGATCGAGCCGTTCTTCATCCTCGTGGCCGTGCTCTTCGGCAGCGCGCTGTTCGGGGTCGTGGGCGCGCTGCTCGCCGTGCCGGTGGCTGCGGCGATCGACATCTCGATCCGCGAGTGGTGGCTCTTCCGCCAGGAGTCGGTCGCCGGACGCGCGGATCCGCCCGAGCCCAATGGCCCGGATGCGGGCTCCGGAGGCGATCCGGGACCCATCGCCCCGCACGGCCCGGTCCCGGCGTGACCGGGCGCGGGTGTCCGCGCGCCGAACCGCCGGGGGCTGCTAGGGTCGGCCCACGCCGAATTCTCCTTCGGGAGGAGCGGGGGACCCACACGTTGGGGCGAAGGGCGCAGTGGTCTGCGCCCGGCGCTCGACTCGAGCGCCAGCCCGTCAGCTAACCCCGCAGGCGCACCAGGATGACCCGGATTCCCCGTCACATTCGCCCGGCGACGCTTTGGCTCGCGGCTGCGCTCGCTGCCGTGGCCGCGGCCCCTGCGGTCGCCGGGGCCGCCAGCGGAGCTGTGACGCCCGAAGCGGGCGGCACGCAGCCGCAGAACACCGCCACCGGCGGCACCGCGCCCGGCTCGGGCGGAAGCGCCACGATCAACCCGGCCGACCTGCTGCGCGGCCAGTCCCTGCGGCTCGGCGATGCCGGGGCCGAGGTCTCGGCGCTGCAGCGGGCGCTGAAGCTCGCCGGCTACGACCTCAAGCGCAGCGGCGTCTTCGACGCCGCCACGCAGCGCGCACTGCGCCAGTTCCAGCGCGCCCACAACCTCTCCGGATCCGGCGTCGCGACCAGGAAGACCATCAAGGCGCTCATCGCGGTGGTCAAGGACGAGTCGGCGATCCAGGATGCGATTGCGACCTGGCCGTTCCCGCTGACCCCGGTGCGGCGTGTGGCCCCGATCAGCTACTGGTCCAACGATCAGGGCGTCGACATCTCGTTCCTCGGCGGCCAGTGCGGCCGCTCCACCTCGGAGCTCGCGGTCGCCGACGGGACGATCGTGGCGGTCGGCATCGGCGGCTTCGGATCGCAGTCGCCGATCATGCGGATCGACAGCGGCCCGTTCCGCGGGCGGTTCGTCTACTACGGCCACGCCCAGCCCGCGCTCGTGCGCAAGGGCCAGAAGGTCAGCGCCGGGCAGCCGATCGCCCGGATCGGCTGCGGCATCGTGGGGATCTCCTCGGCGCCGCACATCGAGTTCGGGATCTCGGAGGCCGGCTCGAGCTCGCCGTGCTGCCCTGGCTGGGGCACCACCGCGCCGATGGTCCGCCGGATCCTCGAGGCGACGTACCGGCGCGCCCTGCGCCGCGGCCGCTGAGCGGCGCAGTCAGCCCGCGGCGCGGTAGCGGCGCAGCGGCGGATCCGCGCCCTCGGCGATCGTGAAGAACGCCCGCCCCGTGGCCGTCAGCGCGATCGACTCGCCCTGGCCCTCGCCGGCGAGGTCGACCTTCGCCTCGCAGGGCGGCCGGGCCAGCGCGGCCGCGAGCGCCTCGCCCGGCCGGCGGGTCCAGAGGGAGACCCCGGTGTAGGTCCGGATCGCCGCAAGCGTGCCGGACGGCGTGATGCTCCCGCCGGTGGCCAGCCCTCCGAGGCCGAAGTCCAGGCTGCCGGCCTCCTTCAGCGCCACCTGGCCGCCGCCCGACGCCGGCGCCGTGCCCGTGTACATCCCCGAGCTCCCGCCCAGCACCTTGGTCACGACCACGAGCGCGCGGCTGCGGGGATCGACCAGCAGCGTCTCGGCGTCGTGGGCGCCGTCCGGGTAGGCGAGATCGATGCGGTCGGCAGCAGCGGTCGACGCGTCGCCGGGCTTCGGTTCCGGCACCCGCCAGACCGTGATCTGGCTGCGCTTCGCGTCGTTGTCCCCGATGTCGGCGACGTAGAGGAACGCGCCGCCGCCAGGGGCGGGGCCGGTGGCGATGTCCTCCCAGTCGGTGTTCTGGGCGCCGGTCACGGTGACCGTGCCGGCCGCCTCGCCGGTGTCGCGCACGGCGATGAGCCGGGCCGAGTTGCCCGAGTCCTCGATCGCCCAGAGCAGGCCCGCCTGTGTGCGGCTCGCGACCAGCCCGGAGATCTCCAGCGCCTGCACGCCGCTGACCTTCCCGAGCGTCGCATCGTCGATCCTCCCGGCGCAGAGCGCCGGCTGCGCCGGCACCGCCGCCCGCGTCTGCGTCCGCGCGGTGGCCGTCGTGGCGCCGCCGCCCGTGCCGCCCCCGCTGCCGCCGAGCGAGCTGACGATCGCGCCGACCGCCAGGCCGGCGACGGCGACGAGCGCAGCGATCGGCAGGGCCCGGCGCATCAGGCGGCGGCCTCCGGGGCGGCGATTGCGGCCACGAGGTCCTTGGCGGGGCGGGCGGGATCGTCGAGGGCGCCGCGCAGGCGCTCGCCGGCGAGGGCGCTGGCCTTCGCCGCGAGTGCCGCGGCGGTCAGCGGCCGGCCCGGCGATCCCAGCGAAGCCGGGACCCGGGCCCGCTCGCGCCCGCCCGCCGACGCCACCGCCTCGGTTTCGCCGAGGCCCGGATCGGTGACGACGCGGATGCGGCTCGCCGCCAGCGCGCGCGCGGCGCCGTCGACGCCGCGCAGGCTGGCGACATCGGGCGCGCCGTGCAGCAGCGTGAACGCGGCGAGGTACGGGATGGAGAACTTCGCCTCCAGGCCGCTGGCTGCGTCGTCGTACGCCGCGGCCTGGCGGGCACGCGGGTGCACCGCGATCTCGATCGGTCCGCCCGGGTCGCCGTCCGCCTCCCGGAGGCGAAGCATCGCCTCGATCGTGCTGTGGGCCATGAGGCAGCATGGCCAGGGCTTGATCCAGTTGTCCAGGACGGCCGGGCGGTCCCGCGGCTCCTCCCAGGCGCCGCCCAGCACGGCCTCGAACCCGTCGCGGCCGCGCACGGCGGTGTCGTGGGGCACGCGCGCCCCGGCGGCCACGGCCCGGGCGGCGAAGACGCCGTCGGCCGCCGCCATGCCGACCTGCAGGGCCTTGCCGTCGGATCCGAACGCCGAGCGCAGGCCGCCAGCGCGCAGGGCGGCCAGGCCGGCCGCGTCCCGCCGCCCGCGGGCGTCGAGGCCGAGGAGCGTCCCGGCGGCCACGGCGGCGCCGGCGCCGCCGCACACTGCGGTTGGGTGCCAGCCGCGCTCGTAGAGCTCAGGGTGGCTGGCCCGCGCGAGCGCCGCCATCGCCTCGAAGCCGGCGGCGTGCGCCGCGACGACCTCGCCGGTCGTGGCACCGAGCGCGGCCCCGGCGGCGAGCGCGGCCGCTGCGGTGGGCGCGCTGAGGTGGGCAAGGCCGGGAAGGTAGGTGTCGTCGAAGTCCAGGACGTGGCCGGCGGCGCCGAGCCACGCGGCGGTGCCGAGCACGCCGCCGTCGCCGGCGCGCCGGGCGGCGACGGCCGCGGGCTCGCCGGCGCCGGCCGCGGCACAGGCCAGCCAGTCGACCAGCGCCGCGGCGTGGGCGTCCGCCGCAGCGGCCCCCGGGCTCTCGCGGTCAGGCATCGACGCGCTCCCGATCGGTGAGGACCTCGGCCTTGAGCTCGGCCCCGAAGCGCGAGGCCGTCGCGATGCGCCGCATCTCGACCGCCGCCGCGGTCACCCGCTGCAGTCGCAGCAGGTCGTGGCCGCCGGGCCCGAAGGGCAGCAGTCCCGCGTACGAGAACCCGAGCGAGTTGAGCAGGTCCACCGCGGGGTCGGGATCGGCGAGGGCATGGAGGTCGAGGTCGGCGAACACCACATCGGGATGGTCGCGCAGCAGCGCACGGGCGCCGTGGACCGTGCGCTCGGCGGCCGCCGGGCTCCAGCCGGCGACGCGCAGGGTGCCGGTCGCCCGCTCCGCGTCGGCGGTCCAGCTCACCGGCGGGCCGGCGAGCGCGGCGTCGGCCGTCGGCGCGGTGAGCTCGAGCCCGAGGTGGGCGTAGGTCGCCACGAGCCGGTCGCGGTACAGCGATGGGAGCGTGACCGCCCGCGGGGTCGGGCGCAGGATGCGGTAGGACACGAGCGATGCGGTCCGGACGCCGCCGTCCTCAGCGATCCCGGCCATGGTCATCTTCGCCGGCACCATGCCGAGCAGGAGCGCGGCCTCGCGGTAGCCGTGCGCGAGCTCGGAGCGCTGGCTGTAGGGGTGCACGGTGACCGCGCGGCCGAACATCGCCGGCAGGCCCGCGTCCGTGGCGCGCTCGACGGTGCGGGTGAACAGGCGGTCGAAGATGCCCAGTCCGCGGTAGGCCGGATGCACGACGGCGACCCCGCTCTCGGCGGCCGCCCAGCCCTCCTCGCGCAGAAGCGCGTGGTGCCCGACGATCTCGCCGTCGTGCACCGCGACCGTCGACAGCACGGCGCCGGACTGGACCTGGGCGGCAAGCCAGCGCGGCGTGTAGAAGTCCGGGTGCCCGTAGGTCAGGCCGTAGTTCGCGTAGAGGAGCTGCGAGACCGCCTCGACCTCGGCGAGGTCGTCGGCCCGCAGGTCGCGGATCACCAGGTGCTCGCGGACGTCTGCGGCGCCCGGCGCCGTGGGAGGCGGGAGGTCGAGCGCGTGCTCGGCCGGCGGGGCGTCTGCGGCCGGCGCGGCGATCTCCAGGACGGCGGTCGTGCGCTTCCCGTCGGCCCCGAGGTTGACCAGGCGCAGGTCCGACACCAGCCCCGCCAGCTCCTCGAGTCCGGGCGGGAGGGCGTTCGGGTCCAGGGCGGCGATCGGACGCCCCCAGTCGTGGATGGCGACGGTGACCGTCGTGAGGTCGGCGTCGAGTTCCAGCTCGACCGTCCCGTCCGGGTCGCCGGGGTAGCAGTGCAGGAGCACGGCGGCCAGGAGGCCGCGGGTGACGGCGGCCACGTTGGCCGCGTCGGCCGGGGCGAGCTCCCGGACCGCACCGAAGGCATCGGCCACGCCGACGGCGATCGGCACGGCCCGCGGGTCGCTCGGGAGGGTCAGCCGGACGCTCGGCACCGCGACAACGTACCGCCGCGGCGGGCCGCACCGGGCCGGGCGCGCGGCGCCGGGGCGCGGCTGGGCCGGGCCGGCCGGCCGAACCTCAGCATCGGCCTGGGGGCGCCAGGTCGGCTGCCGCGAGGGCCGTGGGGGCCAGCGGCAGCGCGCCGGGGTCAAACCGCGCCACGAGGTCCGCGGCGGCCACCGGCTCGCCCGGCTCCGCCAGCCCGACGCTGGCGGCCATCCACGCGACGGTCTCCGCGACTGGCTCGCCGGCGGCCGCCCGGTCGGCGAGCGTCACGGCGCCGTGCCGCTTGGCCAGGCGCTGGCCGTCGGGCCCGAGCACGAGCGGCACGTGCGCGTGGCGGGGGGCGGGCAGCCCGAGCAGGCGGCAGAGCAGGAGCTGGCGCGGGGTCGTCTCGAGCAGATCGTCGCCGCGCACGACCTCGCCGATGCCCTGCTCGGCGTCGTCGACCACCACCGCCAGGTTGTAGGCCGCCGTCCCGTCGCCGCGCCAGAGCACGAAGTCGTCGACCTCGGCCTCGACCGGGCCGCGCAGGCGGTCGGCGAACCCCACCACGGCGCGCCGCGCGTCCAGGCGCAGCGCCGGCACGCGCCCTGACCGGGCCCGCTCGGCCCGCTCGACCGCCGTGAGGTTCCGGCACGTGCCCGGGTACCGGCCTTGCGGGCCCTCGCCGTGCGGCGCGGAGGCCGCCGCCCGGATCTCGGCGCGGGTGCACCAGCAGGGATAGACCCGGCCGGCCGCCTCGAGGTCGGCGACCGCGGCCCGGTAGGCCTCGGCCCGCTCGGACTGGCGGGGCACCGGGCCGTCCCAGTCGAGCCCGATCGCCGCGAGGTCGGCGAGCTGTCCGCGCTCGTGCTCGGGGCGCGAGCGCTGCGGGTCGAGGTCCTCGATCCGCAGCCGGAACGGAGCGCCCGCCGAGCGGGCGAAGAGCCAGGCGAGCAGGGCCGTGCGGAGGTTGCCGACGTGCAACGGGCCCGAGGGGGACGGGGCGAAGCGGCCGGCGGCGGGCATCCCGGCATTGTCGCGGGTGCGCGGTTGTCCGTCCGGCAGGCGCCCGGTAGGGTCGGCCGCCATGAGCGACACCGACTTCCAGGCCCGGAACGACGTCCAGCGACTCAGCACACGGCTCGCCGAGATCGAACGGCGTCTCGACGCCGTCACGTCGATGCTCGACCTTCCCTTCGAGCTCTACTCGGAGCGGCGCGGCGGCCTGTCGCCCGCCGTCCAGGAGGCCGTCAGCCGGGGGGACGTGCTCGAGGCGATCAAGCAGCTGCGGGCCGAGACCGGGATGGGCCTGGCCGAGGCCAAGGCCGTGATCGAGAACGCGCAGTAGCCGCCCGTGAGCCGAACCTTCGACGTCGGCGATGAGATCGCCGGCTACAAGATCGAGTCGAAGGTGGGGGAGGGCGGCATGGGCGTCGTGTTCCGGGCCCGCCACGACTTCCTCGAGCGCGAGGCGGCGGTCAAGGTGCTCGGGGCCTGGCTGCAGGGCAACCCGCGCGCCCGCGAGCGGTTCGTGCGGGAGTCGCGCCTGGCGGCGACGCTCGACCACCCCAACATCGTCACGGTCTACGACGCCGGCGAGGCCGAGGACACCGCCTACATCGCGATGCAGTTCGTCACCGGGCGCGACTTGCACGATGTCCTGGTGGAGGAGGGGCCGCTGGACGCGGCGCGGGCGCTGGACGTGCTCGACCAGGTCGCGGCGGCGCTCGACGCCGCCCACGCGGCGGGGCTCGTGCACCGCGACGTCAAGCCGTCCAACGTCCTCATGGACGGGGACAAGGCCTACCTGACCGACTTCGGGCTCACCCGGCGCTTCGAGGAAGACAAGGGCATCACGTATGCCGGGGAGTTCATGGGCACGATCGAGTGGGCCGCCCCCGAGCAGATCGACCACGGCGACCTCAGCGCCCGCACGGACGTCTACGCGCTGGGCTGCCTCCTGTACGCCATGCTCACCGCCCGCCAGCCGTACGTCGGCGAGTCGCCCTCGGAGGTCCTGTTCGCGCACCTGAAGGAGCCGGCGCCGAAGGTCTCCGAGCACCGCTCGGACCTGCCCGGCGACGTCCAGCCCGTGATCGACCGGGCGATGGCGAAGGACCCGGCCGATCGGTTCGCGAGTGCGGGCGAGCTGGCCGCGGCGGCACGCGCGGCGATGGGCATCGCCGCGCCCGGCAGCGCCAGCCCGCCGCTCGTGCCGCCGCCGAGCCCCCGCCGCCGGCGCCTCGGGCTCATCGCCGCGGCGGCCGCCGGCTTCATCGCCGCGATCGCCGTGGTCGTGATCATCGTCGCCTCCGGCGGGGAGAAGACGGCCGCGACGACGACGGCGTCGACGGTCGCAAAGCCGCTCACTCCGGCCCAGTACGAGGACGCCACCGGCGCGGCCCTCGTGAAGCTCAACCAGGAGGCCGACGCCCTCGAGAAGCGGGGCGGCGCGACCGGCTCGACCGACGCGGTGATCGAGCGCTTCATCCAGCTCCAGGCCGCCGTGAGCCAGGCGGGCGAGGACCTCGCGGCGCTCGATCCGCCGCCTGAGGTGCGCAACGACCACGAGCAGCTCGTGGACGGCTACAAGCGCCTGGCGGTCGAGATCGGCGATGCCGTCCAGGACGCCCAGAACGGCGACCCGAAGGCGCTGAAGCGCGAGTCCCAACGGCTCGCCACGGAGTCCTCGGCCTCGCTGAAGCAGATCACGCGGGCCTCGAACGCGATCCAGCAGGCGCTGCCGGGCTGATGCCGGCGCGGACGGCCGGGGCGAAGCCGGCATGACCGCGGCCTCCGCCTCGGCGCCGCGCCGGATCGTGGCCTCGGCTCTGCGCGTCGACCAGTCCAAGCTCGCGTTCCGGCAGGGCGTGCGGCTCGCCGCCGGCATCGGCATCTGCCTGCTGGCCGGCGTGGCGACCGATCACATCGCCGAGGGTGTGGCCGGCTCGCTCGGCGCGCTGGCCGCGGGCTTCGCCGATCTCGGCGGGGCCTACCTCGGGCGCCTGCGGACCATGCTGCTTGCGAGCGTGTCCGTCGCCTTGGGCGCCTTCCTCGGCTCGATCACGGGGTCGAGCGACGTCGCCTCGGTTCTCCTCATGGGCGTGGTCGGGTTCTGCGGTGCGATCACGATGGCCGTGTCGGTTCCCGCCTCCTTCATCGGCCTCCAGGGCTCGCTCGGCATGATCCTGACGCTCGACGCGACCGCGACGCTGAGCGAGTCGCTGCAGCGCACGGCGCTCGTGCTGGCTGGGGGCGCGCTCCAGAGCCTGCTGGCGGTCGGCGTCTGGCCGCTGCGGCCCACGCGCCCGGAGCGCACGGCGATCGGCGCCGTGTACCGCGCCCTGGCCGGCCGTCCCCGCGAGCCGCTCCACCCCGACGTGACGGAGGCGCTGGGCGCCGCCGACACCGTCTTGTCCGAAAGCGTGGGGCGGGCCGGCGCCCACACGCCGCTCGGGGAGGGCCTGCGCGGCCTGCTCGTGGAGGCCGAGCGCATCAGTGCCGAGTTCGCGGCGATCGAGGCCGAGCGCCGCCCCCTTGCCGAGGCTGGCGACCCTGCCGCGGCTCAGGCCGAGGCGGTGGTCGCCGCCGCCGCCGACGCGCTGCGCCGCGACGCGGCGGCCCTCGAGGCACGGGAGGCGCCGGACGTGCACGATGCGATCCGCGCCCGCATCGACGCGGCGGCCGCGGCGATCGAGGAGGGCGCCGCAGAGGCGGAGGAGCCGGGTCGCACGCGCCGGCGCGAGCTCGCGGCCCGGGTCCGCGGGCTGTGCGGGCAGCTCGGCGGCGTCGCCGACCTCGTCGCGGCGTGCTCGCGCCCGGCAGCGGACGGGACGGGCTCGGGGCCCTCGCCGGTCCCGCGGGCCGACCGCGCCCCCTTCGCTCCGCTGGCGATCATCCGGGCCAACCTCACGCTCTCGTCGCCCGCCTGCCGGCACGCGGTCCGGCTCGGCACGACGCTGGCCGTGGGCGTGGCGATCGATCGGATCGCGGGGCTGCCCCGCGGCTACTGGGTGCCGCTGACGGTGCTGTTCGTGCTGCGGCCGGACTTCGGCTCCACGTTCATGCGCGGGGTTGCGCGCTACGGCGGCACCGCGATCGGCGCCGTGGCCGCGACCGCGCTGACAGCCCTGCTCGCGCCCGGCGACTACGTCCTCGTCGCCCTCGCCACGGTCTTCGCGGCCGGCGTCTACACGTTCTTCTATGCCAACTACGCCCTGTTCACGGCGTCGATCACGGCCTGCATCGTGTTCGTGGTCGCGTTCTCAGGCGTGGACGAGTACACGGCGATCCTCGATCGCGCGCTCGACACCGCGATCGGCGCGGCGCTCGCCCTGCTCGCGTACGCGGTGTGGCCGACGTGGGAGGCCGGCCGGGTTCCGGTCACCGTCGCCGACCTGCTCGAGGCTGACCGGCGCTACGCGACGGCGGTGCTCGGCGCGATCGTGGACCCGGCCGCGGCGCAGCCAGGAACCATCGGCAAGGCGCGCCGGGCCGCCCGGCGGGCCCGGACGACCGCCGAGGCATCGATCGAGCGGTGGCTCTCGGAGCCCGCGCGCCAGCGTCGCGACGCCGACGCCGCGCTCGGCCTGCTGGCGGCGTCGCGCCGGTACGCCGCGGCGGCGCTCGCCCTCGAGAGCCGCCTCGCCGAGGGCGACCGGCACCCGGCGCCGGAGGCCGCCAGCTTTGCGGCGGTGGCGGACGGCGCGCTCGAGGCGATCGCCGCCGCCGAGCGGTCCGGCCGCCCGGGGGGCGGCCTCCCCCCGCTGCGCAGGGCGCAGACCGACCTCGCGACCGCACGCCGGTCGCGCGACTTCCTCGTCGAGCAGACGGACCGAATGGTCGACGCCCTCGACACCATGGGACACCTCGTGGGGATGGGGAAGCTCGTGGGCGCCGGGCGGGCGCCGGCTGCCAGCCCGGCACCGCGCCCGGGCTAGAGCCCAGCGGCCGGCCGCCGCGGCGCGCGGGCGCGGGCGCGGCGCGGGCGCCTCCGTTCTGGTGCGCCTGGGCCACCGATTCGGTGGCTGAGACGCGCAGGTTGGCGGGCTGGGCCGGACGGCGAGCGTTCTCGTGCGCCTGGGCCACCGATTCGGTGGCTGAGACGCGCAGGTTGGCGGGCCGGGCCGGAGCCCCACGCGCCGCGGCGCCCCTCCCGCGATCCGGCGCCGGCCCTGCCACGCCGCACTAGCCTCAGCGGACCTCGCGCCCGCGCGAACGCGCGGCCCCGAGCCGCCCTCCCCAGGCGACCCGCCCGGCCCGGCACGCGACCCCAAGCCAGCGCCCGGCCCGGCACGCGACCCCGAGCCAGCGCCCCCGGCACGGCGGCCCACCGATGACACACCGCATCCAGCTCTCAGGCCACGTGGTCGGTCCAGGCGCTCCCGTTCCACCAGCGCAGGCGGGCGTCGCCGGCGGGGTCCGGGTACCAGCCCTTCGGTGGCGCCGCCGTCGCGCCAGCGGGCTCGGCGGGCTCGACGTCGATGGCCACGGCGTGGTGCGCGTCAGGACGGCCGGGGACATCGGCCCGGGCCTCGACCTCCCAGGCCAGCTCGCCGAACGGCGAGACGCACTCCGGGAGGGCCTCCGGCGGCAAGGCCACCGTGAAGGGCACGGCGGCGCCGGACGGCAGATCGCCCGCGTGCAGCGACCCCGTGCGCAGCTCGACCCAGGTGTGGCCGAAATCGATGCTGCGCTCCTCGTAGCGCACGGTGACCTCGAGCGAGCGCACCTCGCCCCGCTCGTGCACGAGGACCCGCCCGCTGAGCTGCTCGCCCGCGCGGTAGCGCGTCCGGGGAAGCTCGACCTCGATCGTCACGGCGACACCCAGAGGGCCACGTCGTGGTGCGGGTCGCGGGCCAGCGCGGCGTGCGTGCGGGCGGTCACCCGCCAGGCGAAGGACAGGCACTCCCCCTCGTGGGAGAAGGGGGCGTCGGGCGGAATCGCGAAGCGCACCTGCTGCGCGCCGAGCGTCGCAGGCACCTCGCGCCAGTCCTCGTAGGCGATGCCTTCGGCAGTGACCCGGCGGCGCGCCGCGTCGCCGCTGGCCTCGCGCGCCCAGCGGTCGTAGTACGCGGTGCACACGAGGCCGATCTCGACGTCTCCGCTCGCTGCGGCGGGATCGGTGATCCGGATCGCGGCCTCGATGTCCTGGCCGCGCTGCGCCTCGATCGGGCGGGCCGCGAGGTCGAAGCCAGGCTTCGCCCCCCGGGCGCGGCGGTAGGCGATCCACGCCCCGGCCGGAATGCCGACGGCGAGCGCCAGGCAGGCCAGCGCGATGAGCGAGGCGATCCCGGAGAAGCCGTTGCGCAGGATCCCCAGGACCCCGGCGGCGGCCACGATTGCGATCGGGATGTAGAGGACGCCGAGGCAGCCGAGGCCGACCACGGTCCCGACGCTGCGGCCGATCACGGCGCCGGCGCCGCGGCGGCGCGTCTGCGGACCGGGCTCGTGCCCCGGCGGCAGGTGCGGATAGGGCTGCCGGGTGGGGGTGAAGCGGGCGGTGGCGGCCACGGTCGCGGCCAGCGTAGCGCGCGAGCGGCCGGCGCTGTGCCCTCGGGAAGGCCTGCTAGCGTGGCGGGCCGTCGCGGCACGGACGGAGGAGAAGCGCCAGTGAAGTACTACGTCAGGACGGTCATCGGACTCGGCATCCTCACGGCCAGCCTCGTCGCGTTCTGCTACTCGCTCTACCAGGTCCTCCAGATCGGCACGTGTGCCTCGGGCGGCCCGTACATCTCGGCGCGGGAGTGCCCCGACTCCGCCGGCAAGATCATCGTGACGCTCGTGCTCAGCGTCTTCACCGGGCTCCTCGGGACCGCGATCTGGGGCGCCCGCGGACCGGCGCCGGGATCGGGCGGGGGCAGCTCCGGAGCCAACGTGATCAGCGCCGGCATCGTCGCCTGGTCGGGGCTCTTCCTCGGCGGCGGGCTCACCTGCCTGTGGGCGGTGCTGGGGCCGGACGCGGATCCTGGCCCCGGCGCGAAGACCGCGGGAATCATCGTCGGAGCCGTGTTCGTGCCCATGGGGCTGCTGCCGCTCATCGGCATGCTGGTCGGCGCGGGTTCGAAGCTCAAGGAGCGGCGCGCGAGCGGCCCCGGCGGCCTCGGCCCGTCCGCGCCGCCGGCCCCGTCGTCGGGCGGCGGTCTCGGCACGCCGACGATGTCGACCGCCGGGCCCGCGGCCTCCTCGTCGGTGAGCGACACGGCCGCCGCCGTCTTCGGCACGAGCAGCAGTGACGCCTCCCCGTGGTCGGGCGGCCTGTCGTCGCCCGGCGCGATTCCGCCGCCGTCCTCGGCGGCGCCCCAGCCGGCCCCGGGATTCGCCGGCCTGTCGTCGAGCCCGCCGGCGGCGCTCCGCGGCGGCGGCGATCCGGCCGCCAAGCTCGAGCGCCTCGCGGCGCTGAAGGCCAAGGGCGTTCTCACCGACGCCGAGTTCGAGGCCGCGAAGGCCAAGATCATCTCCGAACTGTGACCCGCGCGCTCAACCTGCTCGTCCCGCTCGCCACCATCGCCGTAGCTGGCTTCTTCTCGTACCAGTTCATGGGCTCCTGGACGCCGGACAACCTCGCGTCGCCGAGCGACAGCGGCGGGTCCTCCTCGGGCGGCTCCAGCCAGGTCTCCGACGACGTGAAGGGGAGCGCGAGCGACTCCCTGCTGCAGACCGAGAACTTCCGCAAGGCCGTGCGCACGATCGCTGGTGAGGCTGGCGCGGCCCGCACGATCGCCTACGTCCGCCTCGCCCCCGGCCGGATCAACACCCAGGTCTACCGCGGGACCGACGGCGCGCGCCTGATCACGATCGGGCGCGACGGCACGGAGGCGCAGGTCATCACGACCTCGTCGACGAACACCGGCGACGGCTTCGCGCCGCCGACGCTCAACCCGCTGGCCCCGCAGCGGATCATCAGCGGAATCGCCGAGCGCCAGCATCGCTCCTCGACCGCGGTGGCCGACGACATCGACTACATGGTCATCACCGGCACCGGCTCGCTGGCGCCAACCTGGTCCGTGTTCCTGAAGTCGGGATCGCCGCGGTTCTACGTCGCGAAGGCCAACGGCAAGCGCGTCATCGAGCCGGGGAAGCCGGTTGCGCCGTCGAGCCCGCCGAAGACGGCGCAGGACGCTCAGAAGCTCGCCGACTGCGTGCGCAAGGCCAACGGGGACGTCGTCGAGATCCAGTCCTGCCTGCAGGGCGGCTGATCAGGCGTCCAGCGTCCACTGCACGACGCCGAGGCCGGGGAACTTCAGGGCCGCGGCCGTCGCGCCGGTGAGATCCCAGACGCGCCCGGCGATGTACGGGCCGCGGTCGATCACCGGGACGCGGATCGCCCGGTTCCCGTAGCGGATCGTCACCATCGTGCCGCAGGGCAGCGACTTGTGCGCGACGCCGAGCTGCTCGGGCTTGAGGCGGCCGCCGCAGGCGATCGGCAGCCCGTAGTCCGTGTAGACCGACGCGATGCTCTGCTGCCAGCCGGAGCGCGGCAGGCTCCCGGCGCCGAGGAGGGTCCCGCTGAAGTCCAGCTGCTGGAAGTCGTACTTGGCCTCGACCGCCTTGAGCTGCGACAGCTCGGCCTTGATCTCGGCGTCGGAAGGTGGCGGGGGCGCCGGCCCGGCATCGATCGCGGGCAGCGGGGCGTCCGGCCGCGATGCCGCGGGCTCGCCGGCGACCGGCTCCACCACCTGCGGGCGGCTGCGCCGCCGCGGGACGAGCAGCGGCTGCTGCTCGGGCTCGAGCCGGGCGACCGTCTGAGCGGCGGCCGACGCTTGGCGTTCCGGGGAATCGGCGCTCAGCACGAGCGCTCCGGCCCCGGCGGCCGCCGCGATCGCGAGGGCCACGCCGGCGACGACGCCATCGGCCCGGGGGCGCCGGCGGCGCGAGCTGTCGGCTGGGGTGTCGGCCATCGCGGGGAGGATCGCGCATCCGGGCTGCAGGGGGGGCTCGGGACGGCGCAACCTCCGCTCTAGACTGGCGCCATGGCCGGCCGCATCGTCCTCTTCGGCGCCACGGGGTACACCGGCGAGCTGACCGCCGTGGCGCTCGCCGAGCGCGGCGCCGCCCCGGTGCTCGCGGCGCGCAGCCGGGACACGGCACAGGCGCTCGCTGCCCGGCTGGGGGGCCTCGACGTGGCGGTCGCCGACGTCGGCCGTCCCGACAGCGTGCGGGCGCTCGTCACGCGCGGGGACGTGCTCGTGAGCACCGTCGGACCGTTCGTGCGCTGGGGCGCCCCGGCGGTGCAGGCCGCGATCGCAGCCGGCGCCGCGTACCTGGACTCGACGGGCGAGCCCCCGTTCATCCGGGCGGTCTTCGAGCGCTACGGCGGCGGCGCGCAGGCCGCAGGCTGCGCGCTGCTCACGGCCTTCGGCTACGACTGGGTTCCCGGGAACCTCGCCGGGGCGCTCGCGCTGCGGGAGGCGGGGGAGGCGGCGGTGCGGGTCGACATCGGGTATTTCGCGCTCGGCGATCTCCGGGCCGGGACCAGTGGTGGCACGGCGGCCTCCCTGGCCGGCGTGATCGCCGAGCCCGGCTTCGCCTTTCGCGACGGGGTGCTGCGGACCGTGCGGCTGGCCGAGCGCGTGCGCAGCTTCCGGACGGGATCCGCGGAGCGTCCGGCCGCGTCGGTCGCGGGAAGCGAGCACTTCGGGCTCCCGCGCGTGACCCCGCAGCTGCGCGAGGTCAACGTGTATCTCGGCGGGTTCGGGCCGCTCACGCGCCCCCTGCAGGCGGCCACCGCGGGCGGCGCGATCATCACGAAGGTGCCAGGCGTGCGGGAGGCGCTCGGCGCCGTGACCCGCCGGCTCGTGAAGGGATCGACGGGCGGCCCGGATGCCGCCGCCCGGGCCGGCACCGGCGCGCACGTGACGGCGTGCGCGTACGACGCCGCCGGGACGCAGCTCTCCGACGTCCACCTGCGGGGCGGCAACCCCTATGACTTCACGGCCCAGATCCTGGCCTGGGGCGCCGAGCGGGCGCTGGCCGGGGAGATCACCGGCACCGGCGCCCTCGGGCCGGTCGAGGCGTTCGGGCTCGACGCGCTGGCCGACGGCTGCGCCCAGGCAGGGCTGGAGCGGGCGTGAACCGGGAGCCGGCATGAGCCTCGCCGGCGAGGCCCGGAGCCTGCGGCGCCCCCCGGCGGGCGGCGGGGCGGCGCCCCCGGCCGTCGGGGAGGCGGCGCCGATGCTGCCCGGGGCCGAGCTGGACGCCGGCCGGCCGTGGCTCGTCGCGTTCCTGCGGCACGTCGGCTGTCCGTTCGCCGAGGCCACGCTCCGGTCGCTGCGCGAGACGGCAACCGCGGAGCCCGGCGTGCAGTGCGTGGCCGTGACGCACTCGGAGCCGGCGGTCGCCGCCGCGTGGGCGGAACGCTCCGGCGGGCTCGGCGCGGCCCAGCTCGTGAGCGATCCCGCGCGGCGGGCCTACGCGGCCTGGGGGCTCGGCCGGACGTCCGTGCGCCATTTCGCGGGCGCGCGGTCGCTGCGCGCGGTCGGGCGGCTCGCCCGCCGCGGTGTCCGCAACACCGCCGCCGACGGCACCCGCTGGCAGGGCGCCGGCGCGTTCGCCGTCGGCGCGGACGGCAGGATCTGCGCCGTGCACCTGCCGGCCCATGCCGGCGACCTCCCGGATCTGCGGGCGCTGGCCGCCGCGGCCCGGCGCTGAGCCGGGCCGGGCGGACGGCTTCGCCGCCGGGGCGCCGTCAGGAGGCGGACTTGATGCCGGTCGCCTTGACCAGCTTGCGCCGGGGATCCCGGATGCCGGTCTGCGAGTCCTTCAGGAGCTTCACCGTGGCGGCCCGGACCTTGGCCACGTCGTTGGCCGTTGCGCCGTCGGCGATGTCAGTGAGGTCCTGCTTCGCGGAGGTCAGGCCGGCCTCGAGCGCATCGACGGTCGGCTGGAGATCGTCAGGCGGCGTGGTGGCCTTGAGCGCCGTGAGCTGGGTGTCGACCTTGGTCGCGAGGGCGGAGAAGGCCGTGGCGATCTCGGCGTTCGACTTGCCCTGGGCCGTCTGCAGCTCCTTCCCGAGCGCGGCGCCCGTGGCCAGCAGCTGCGTATTGATCGGCTCGAACTGCTTCGCGAAGTCCTTCGTCTTGTCCTCGCTGCTGTTGCCGCCGCAGGCGGCGAGGGCCACCGTTGAGATCAGCACGAGCAGCAGGGTCAGTGTGCGTCCAGCCACGTTGCCTCCAGTCCTCCAGGATCGAAACGGCTCCGCCGGGCAGGGGACCCGGCCGGCGGCGGTGCCGACGCGATCCTAGATGGGCGAGCGGCGGGGCGCCGCTATCGTGGGCCCATGGACCGCGAAGACGTCACGTTCACCGTCGCCGGCGACCGCCTGGCGGCCTGGCGCTATCGTCCCGCCGGCGCCGGGCCGCACCCGTGCGTGGTTCTCGCCCACGGCTTCGCGGGGACGCGCCTGGCCCGGCTCGGCGCCTACGCCGAGCGCTTCGCCGAAGCCGGCCTCGGCGCGCTCGTGTTCGACTACCGCCACTTCGGCGACAGCGAGGGCGAGCCCCGGCAGCTGCTGGACATCCGCAGCCAAAAGGAGGACTGGCGGGCCGCGATCGCCTGCGCCCGCGGCCTCGAGGGCGTCGATCCGGGCCGGATCGCGCTGTGGGGGACGTCGTTCAGCGGCGGCCATGTGCTGGCCCTCGGCGCCGAGGACCCCCGGATCGCCGCCATCGTCGCCCAGACGCCCTTCGTGGACGGCGCGGTCAACCTGCGCATCATTCCGCCGGCGACCCTGGCCAAGGTGACGGCCGCCGGCCTGCGCGACGAGCGGGCGGCCCGGCGCGGCGAGCCGCCGGTCACGATCCCCGCTGTCGGCCCGCCCGGGACGGTCGGGGTCATGACCTCCCCCGACGCGGAGCCGGGCTACCGCGCCCTGTTTGCCCCCGGCGACGAGTGGGTCAACGCGGTGGCCGCGCGCATCGCCCTGCGGGTGGGGCTCTGCCGCCCGATCACGGCGGCGAAGCGGATCGGCTGCCCGCTGCTCGTCTGCGTCTGCAACGAGGACGTGGTCACGCCGCCGGCCGCGGCCGCCAAGGCCGCGGCCCGCGCCCCCCGCGGCGAGCTGCGCCGCTATCCAGGCGGGCACTTCGACATCTACGTTCCGCCGCTGTTCGAGCGCGCCGTCGCCGACCAGGCGGCCTTCCTGTCCCGGCACCTGCTCGGCGAGCCCGGCCCGGGCCGGTGACCTCGGCCGCGCGCGCCGCCGCCGGCCCGCGGGCACCCGGCGCGACCGCTTCCGGCTACGCCGGCAGGAGCGGCGACGTGATCCCAGCCGCCAGCCCGCGCGCCGCCGCGAGGCGCTCGAGCATGAGCGCGGTGTCGGCGATCGGCACGCCGGTGAGGTGCTCGTCCCGGGCGGCGAAGTCGGCGACGATCGCCGCGACCGCCGCACCGTAGGCGGCCCCGTCGCCCGACCCGAGCGCGGCGATCGCGTCCGCCGCGCGGGCGAACGCCTCGCCGCCGTCGCGCATCCGATTCGCGGCGGCGGCCGCGAGCCCGTCGTCGCCCTGCTCGAGCGCCGCGAGGGCCAGCGCGTAGGCCGCCGGCGGGGACAGGGACGCCGGATCCGGCGCCATCCCGCCGGGCGCGGCGAGCGCCGCCCGGACGAGCGCCGCCTCGCGCGGCCCCTCGCCGGCGATGATCGCGGCCTTGAGCATCCCCACGAGGCGCCCGTAGCTGGCCGGCGGAGCCAGGTCCCAGGACTCCTGGTAGCGGCGGGAGGCGTCCTTCAGCTTCGCCCGGCCGGCCCGCGCCTGCCCGTCGAGCAGGAGGCGCTGGCCCTCGGCCTCGAGCGCGACCGCCGCTCTGAGCCGTTCGCGATGCGGGCCCTGGACCATGCCCGGCGGGCGCTCGCCGGCGGGCGCGAACTCGACCAGGAGGGGGGCGTGGTCCGATGGCTTGGTGCCCTTGCGGTAGGCCCGGTCGGCGCCGCAGGCGACGAGCCGGGCGGCGAGCGCCGGGCCGACGAGCGCGTGGTCGATGCGCAGGCCCAGCCCCTTGTGGAAGTGGCCCTGGCGGTAGTCCCACCAGGTGAACCCGGGCTCGGCGGGCCGCAGCGCGCGGTAGGCGTCGGTCAGGTCCGCGGCGTCGCGCACGGCCGCGAGGGCGGCCCGCTCCTCGGGCTGCACGTGGGTCGAGCCGGCGAAGGCCGCCGGGTCGTACACGTCGCCGTCGGCGGGCGCCACGTTCATGTCGCCGCAGATCGCCAGGTCGGCACCGGCCACGCTGGCCGCCCGGCGGGCGGCGGCCTGCAGGAACGCGAGCTTGTCGGCGTAGGGCGGGGTGCCGACCGCCTGCCCGTTGGGGACGTAGACGCTGACGACCCGCACGCCGGCCACGGTCGCCTCGATCCAGCGTGCCTGCGCGGGGTTCGGCTCGCCCGGAAGGCCGGCGGCGACGTCGGCGGGCGGCGCGCCGGCCGGGGCGAGGATCGCCACGCCCTCGCGGCCGCCGCTGCCGTGCTCGGCGGCGGCATAGCCGGCGGCGGCGAGCTCGTCGTGGGGGAAGCCCGCGGCGCCGACCTTGGTTTCCTGGAGGCACACGACGTCGGGCTCGTGCTCGGCCAGGAGCTCGAGCACCCGCGGGAGCCGGGCCGGAAGCGAATTGACGTTCCAGGTGACGAGCCGCATGCCGGGCTCACGCTACGCCATCGGCAGCCCGGGCCCGGCGCTCGCACATCGGTCCAGGCTCGCCCGCCGCGCGCATCCCTGAGCGGCGTGGCGCCGATTCCGCGCGTGTGCCGCGGGAACCTCGTCCCTTCCGCGGCGGCCCGCGCATCCTGGGAGGCGTGCGGCTGCCGCCTGCCCTGCCCCTACGATCGCCCGATCGTGCCTGCGTCCCGCCTGCCTGAAGTCGTGCTCGTGCGCCACGGAGAGACCGAGTGGAGCCGCAGCGGCCAGCACACCGGCCGGACCGACCTCGAGCTCACCGCGCATGGGCGCGAGGAGGCCGAGGAGGCTGCCCGCAAGCTCGGCGGCCGCCCGTTCGTGGCCGTCCTCTCGAGCCCGCTGCGGCGCGCCCGCGAGACCGCCCGGATCGCCGGGCACCCCGACCCCGAGCTCACGGACGACCTGCGCGAGTGGGACTACGGGGACTACGAGGGGCTCACGACGGCGCAGATCCGGGCGGATCGCCCCGGCTGGACGCTGTGGCGGGACGGCTGCCCGGGCGGGGAGGACGCTGCCGCCGTCGGCGCCCGGGTGGACCGCGTGATCGAGCGCCTGCGCGGCCTGAAGGGCGACGCCGCGGTCTTCGCGCACGGGCACGTGCTGCGTGTGTTCGGCGCCCGCTGGGCCGGCCTGCCGCCGCAGCGCGGCTCGATCCTCGCGCTCAGCACGGCGACGGTCAGCGTGCTCGGGTACGAGCGCGAGACGCCGGTGCTGTGGTCGTGGAACGACGGGCGGCCCGTGGACGGGTCGGCGTGAGCCTTCCGCGCGCCCTGGACTACCGCCGGCTCAAGGCCCTCGACGTCCAGGAGGAGCGGGACATGGCCGGGCGCGTGGCGGGGATCCTCTACCTGACCGCCGGCGGCTCGTTCCTCGCCCTGCTCCTCGCGCCCGGCGTCACGATCGCCAACCGCACGACGGTGATCAGCCTCGGCGGTCTCGCGATCGCCTGGGGCCTCGCCTGCCTGACTGTGGTGGACTGGCAGAAGGCGAGCCCGCTCGTCTCCCACGCCTCCACTGCCTGCGGGCTGCCGGCCACGGCCATCGCGATGGCCGCCACCGGCGGGGCGGCGTCGCCGGCGCGCGCCGGGCTCCTGTTCGTCGTGCTCTACGCGTCCTACTTCTATCCGCCGCGCGAGGCGATCCCGTACCTCGCCGGCTGCGTCCTCGTGCTCGCCCTCCCCCTCGCCTACGACCCGGACGCGGTCGGCTCCGGCGCGGTGGCCGAGCTCATCGTGCTGATCCCGGCCTACGGCGCGATCGGCTTCACGATCATGGTCGCCAAGGGCCTGCTCATCGGGCTGCGGACCGACGCGGTGCGGCTCTCGCTGACCGATGCGCTGACGGGCCTGGCCAATCGGCGCGCCATCGTCGAGCGGCTCGGCGAGGCGCTCGCCAGCGGCCGCGCCGCCGATGCGGTCGGCCTGCTCGTCGTGGACCTCGACACCTTCAAGGAGGCCAACACCCGCTTCGGCCATCCCGGCGGCGACCGCGTGCTGTGCACGGCCGCCGACACGCTCGTCACCTGTGCGCGGGCCTCGGATCTCGTCGGACGGCTCGGAGGCGACGAGTTCGCCATCGTGGCCCGGAACCCGACGCCGGACGGCATGCAGGCGCTCGCCGCCCGCGTCGTCGAGCACATCCGGGCCGCCGATGCCCGCCTCGCCATGCCGGGCTTCCGGCTGTCGTGCAGCGTCGGCTGGGCCCTGGCCCCGGGCAACGGCGACACGGTCGACGACCTTCTCGCTGCCGCCGATCTCGCGCTGCACGTGGCGAAGATCGACGGCAAGGACCGGGCCCACGGCCCGCTGGCCGCGGCGGCCTGATCAGCGGCAGGCGGCCTGGCCGCGGTCTGCCGCGGGTGCGCCGGCAGCGCGGGCGAAGCTCCAGGCGTAGCCGCGCTGGTGCAGCGTGAGCGCCAGGACGCCGAAGGTGTGCGTGCGGCGCACGACGCTGTTGCGCGCGCGACTGAGGAACTCGTAGGACGAGCGCCCGCCGGTGCCGACGACGAACTCCCGCGGCCCCGCGGCGCGCGGCTGGCCCGTGCTCGTCTGGGGCGCGAAGCGCTCGTAGTCGTGGTCGTGGCCGCTCAGGATCACGTCGGTGCCCGCGCGCGCAAGCGCCGCCCACAGCGGCGCGGTGATGGGGTCCGAGCCGTGCTCGCCCGAGCTGAACCGCGGGTGGTGCCACATCGCCAGCGTGCAGCGGGCCCGATGGGTGCGCAGCTCGCGGGCCAGCCAGGCGTACTGGGGCGATCCTGGGCCGCAGCCGCCGACCTGGCCGCAGTTGGAGTTCAGTGCGATCACCCGCCAGCCGCCGACGGTCCGGGCGTACCAGCCGGCGCCCCGCGCGCCGGCCTGCGCGCCCCAGTAGCCGAAGTAGCCGGCGGCGTCGGCGGTGCCGTACTCGTGGTTCCCGACGATCGGGAGCGTGCGCGCCTTGAAGGTGCCCCACGTCGGGCTGTAGCTGCCCTGGAACTCGGCCAGCGACGAGCTGCCGTACTGCAGGTCGCCGAGCGCGAGGACGGTGGCGGGGTTCAGCCGCCGGACCAGGCGCGCGGTTGCCGCGTGCTGGCAGCCGTCGGCAGTCGCCGGCTCGCCTGGCGCGCAGGCGATGTCGCCGGCCGCGGCGACCGTCGCGGTGGCGGGGCCGAGGCCTGCCGCGGCAGGCGGCAGCGCCACGACCGAGGCGGCACCCGCGCCGTCGCTCTTCCCGCAGGCCACGAGGGCGAGCGCGGCGAAGGCCAAGACCACAGCGGCGGCGGTGCGCACGAGAGGAATCCTCGCAGCCGCGGGTAGCATCCGCGCCGCCATGGACGCCTGGGTCGCCACGCACGCCGAGGAGATCGCCCGCCGTGCCGAGCGCGAGCTCGACGCGCTGGTGGGCGTCTCGACGCCGTCCGGCGACCGCGCGGGGGCCGAGGAGGCGGTCGCGATCACGACGGCCCTGCTGCCCGACGCGGCGGCGGTCACGCGGCTGCCGTGCTCGACCCCGGACCACGCCGACGACCTGCTGGCGATCGTGCGGGGGACGGGATCCCGGCGGATCCTCCTCCTCGGGCACCTGGACACGGTGGTCGACCACGCCGGCCACGGGCCCCTGCGCGTCGCGGGCGACCGGCTCTACGGGCCCGGGACCGTCGACATGAAGGGCGGCGACGTGCTCGCCCTCGGGGTGCTGCGCGCACTGGCCGCCGGCCCGGCGGCGTTCGCCGAGGCCGGGCTCCTTCTCGTGAACGACGAGGAGTGGCGCACCCACGACTTCGCGCACGCCCAGCGCTTTGCCGGGTGGGACGCCTGCCTGTGCTTCGAGGCCGGCGAGCGCGGGCCGGGCGGGGAGGAGGGCGTTGTCTGCACCCGCAAGGCCGCCGGCACGCTGCACGTCGAGGCCCGCGGCGCCGCTGCGCACTCCGGATCGGCGCCCGAGCGCGGCCGCAACGCCCTCGTGGCGCTTGCCGCGGTGGCCCTGCGCGTGGCGTCGCACCACGATCCCGACGGCCCCGACGAGCTCACGGCGGTCCCGACGATCCTGCGCGCGGGCAGCGCGATGAACGTCGTGCCGCCCCATGGCGAGCTCTTCTGCGACCTGCGCGCCCGGACGCTGCCGGCGTTCGAGCCGGTCCTGGCCGACGTGCCGTCCGAGCACGAGGGCGTGTCGATCGAGTCGACGCAGCTGCGCCGCTGGCCCGGCATGGACACCCGCGAGGCGGCGGCGGGCGCGCTGGCCTCGGCCTCGGCCCGGCTCGGCCGTGCCGTGATCGGCGTCGGGCGCGGCGGGGCGAGCGACGCCTCGCACCTCGCGACGACCGTCCCGCTGACCGTCGACGGGCTCGGCCCGCGCGGCGGTGGCGCCCACACGCCGGGCGAGTACGTGCTGCGCGACTCGCTGCGCAGCCGGGCGGAGGTGGCGCTCGCCGTGGCCGCCGCCGTCCTTGACGCCTGACCTGGCGGCGGTCCCTCGCTACGGTGTCGCCGTGCCGCCCGTCCGTCCCAGCTCCGACGCCAGCGCCCTCGAGACGGTCCTGAACGCCGCCCGCAGCCTGGCCGCCGAGCGCGTGGGCGACCTCCGGGGCCCCGACGCCGAGATCGAGCCGTTCGCCGTCGTGCACACCGCCCGCGGCCTCGTTCCCGTCCTCCTGGACGGCGTCGCCGAGCACCTCGCGACTCCCGACGGCACGAACCGGGTCGCCGGCTCGCTCCTGCACCAGTTCGACGCCGACGCCTTCGCGCTCGCCACGCCGTGGCACGCCTCGCCCGACGGGACAGCCGAGCACCCGCAGGCCCGCGAGGTGCTGCGGATCATCGTCGGCCACGTGGGCGGGAGCAGCACCGCCGCCTTCGCCGAAATCGAGCGGCGCCCGGAGGGCCCGCGCCTCGCCCCCGTCTGGGAGACGATCGCATGAGCACGCCTGAGCTGGATGACGCCACCCGCACCGAGCTGGAGGCCGCCGCGTACCGGCGCCTCGTCGCGCACCTGCGCGAGCGGACCGACGTGCAGAACATCGACCTGATGGAGCTGTCCGGGTTCTGCCGCAATTGCCTGTCACGGTGGTACCGGGAGGCCGCCGCGGACCGCGGGATCGACCTCGCCGACGCCGACGCCCGCGCGCTCGTGTACGGCATGCCCTACGAGGAGTGGAAGGCCCGCTACCAGCGTCAGGCTGCCGGGCCGGATCAGCCCGCGTAGCCCGTCCACTGGCGGCCGTCCCACCAGCGCCAGGCCGCGGCGCGCCACGGATCGGGGTACCACCCCGGCGGCGCGTGGAACTGCGCCGGCGCGGGCGCGGCGGGCCGCCCCGGCAGCGCCGCCAGCGGCGGCGCCCGCGCCCGGGGCCGCTGCCGGCCACGGCGCCGCGGCGAGGCTTCGCGGCACGGGCGGGGCCGGCAGGGCCGCCTTGAGCTCGGCGAGGCGGGCAACGCCCGCCGCGTCCGCGGCAGCCGGATCGTCGACGTCGAGCGGCAGGCCCTTGGCGCCGCGCGCCCGCCGGAAGGCCAGCGTGGTCGCCACGGCGTCGAAGGTCCGGCGCTCGCGCAGGAGCGCCCGCCCGCCGGCCCGGCGGGCCGCCCGAGCGGCGCGGCGGCGCTCGCGCAGCGAGGACAGCGTCACCACGTCGGCGGCCGTCAGCACGCCCGCGGCGACCTCCGGCGACAGCCACAGCGCGACGGCCTGCCCCTCGCGCTTGAGCTGCAGGACGACGACGACCACGAGGAGCCCGAGGATCGGGAGCATCACGAGCCCGTAGACGCCGAAGAAGGCGGTCCCGTCCGACACGCCGGCCGCCGTGTTCCAGAGGCTGTGGAGCGCGATCGCGGCGAGCAGGCCGGCGGCGGGCGCCGCGAGGCGCACCCCGCGCCGGGTCGACGTGGCGGCGATGCCGAGGCCGATCCCCGTCATGGCCGTGAAGACCGGGTGCACGAACGGCGCCATCACGCCGCGGAGGAAGAACGTCGCCGCCAGCGGGACGCCGCCCTCGGCCGCCGCGTGGCCGTAGTAGAGGACGTTCTCGGTCATCGCGAACCCCAGGCCGACCATCGCCGCGTAGACGATGCCGTCCAGGATCCCGTCGAACTCGGCGCGCCGCCACCGGTAGATGCCGAACAGGATCGCGGCCTTGGCCGACTCCTCGACGACGGGCGCCGAGATCGAGGATCCGTAGAGCTCGCCGACGTCGGATCCGAAGCTGTCGCCGATGATCGCCTGGCCGGCCGTGTTGACGACCAGCGCGATGAAGGCGGCGCCCGACGCGCCCCAGACGAAGGCCCAGGCCAGCATCGGGAGCGGCTCGGGCTCGAAGCGGTCGACGCGCAGCGCGAGCCAGACGTAGACGGGGACGGGGACGACGGCGAGGACCAGGCCGGTGGCCAGCGCCACGGGGCCGACGTCGAGCCCGGCCAGCAGCAGCACGACGAGCAGGGCCAGCAGGAGCAGCAGCCCGCCGAGGATCTGGAGCGCCCGCCGCCGGCTGCGCGGAGCCTGGACAGCGGCGGCGCCGCGCACGCCGAGGGCGATCTCGGCGCCGGGAGGCGTCACGCGCTCGGGGCCGGGGGCCGGAGCGGCCGGACGCTCGGGGCCGGGCAGCGGCGCGGCGGGCATCGGCACACCGTAGAGCCTCGCGGCGGCGTTCCCGCCGCCGGCCGAGGCCAGGGGCAGGGCAGCTCGCGGCGCTGGCCGCCTCCGGGATTTCCCGCATCGCGCGCGCGAGGATGCCGCACCCGAATCGGTGGCGACCCCGATGGCAGCGCCGATGCAGGCTGGCAGCATCCGGCCCAGAGGATCCGGGACGAGAGGATGTGGGGATGATTAGTGCTGCGGGGAGCTTGCGTTGACCTATGAGCCCGTGGCAGTCGTCGGCGTCGGCGCACTGCTTCCAGATGCGCCGGATGCGGCCGCCTTCTGGCGGAACGTGACCGAGGGCCGCTACTCGATCACTGACGTCGATCCCGCCCGGTGGGATCCGGCGCTCTACTTCGACCCGGATCCGGCAGCGCCGGCGAAGACCTACTCGAAGATCGGCGGCTGGGTGCGGGACTGGGAGTGGAACCCCCTCGGCTGGAAGCTGCCGATCCCGCCCAAGGTCTCCGACGCGATGGACGACGGTCAGAAGTGGGCCGTCGCCTGCACGCGGATGGCGCTGCTGGACTACGGCTGGCCCGAGCGCGACCTCGACCGCGATCGCACGGGCGTGATCATCGGCAGCGCGATGTCAGGGGAGAAGCACTACCTCACGGCTCTGCGGATCTCGTTCCCCGAGATCGCCCGAGAGCTCGAGGCCGCCGGCACGTTCGGGGCCCTGCCGGCGGACACGCGGGCGAAGATCGAAGCCGAGCTGCACGCCAACCTCGAGGCCTGGCTGCCCGAGATCACCGAGGACACGATGCCCGGCGAGCTGGGGAACGTCATGGCGGGCCGGGTCGCGAACGTCTTCGACCTCCACGGGCCGAACTTCATCACCGATGCCGCCTGCGCTTCGGCGATGGCCGCGATGGATGCGGCGATCGAGGGGCTCGTCGAGCACGAGTTCGACGCGGTGGTGACCGGCGGCGTCGACCGCAACATGGGCGCCTCGAGCTTCGTGAAGTTCTGCGCGATCGGCGCGCTCTCGGCGACCGGAACTCGTCCCTACGCCGACGGCGCCGACGGCTTCGTCATGGGGGAGGGCGCGGCGCTCTTCGTCCTCAAGCGCCTGGCCGATGCTGAGCGCGACGGCGACCGCATCTACGCCGTCGTGCGGGCCATCGCCGGCTCGAGCGACGGCAAGGGCAAGGGCATCACGGCGCCGAACCCCGTCGGCCAGCGCTTCGCCGTCGAGCGGGCCTGGGCCGCCGCCGGCCTCTCTCCGGCCGAGTGCACCCTCGTCGAGGGCCATGGCACCTCGACCCGCGTGGGCGACGTCGTCGAGGTCACGAGCCTCATGGACTCCTTTGCCGGGGCCGGCCTCGCGCCCGGGTCGGTGGCGCTCGGCTCGGTGAAGTCCAACATCGGCCACCTCAAGGGCGCCGCCGGGGCCGCCGGCCTCCTCAAGGCCGTGCTGGCGCTCGACGCCAAGGTCCTGCCGCCGAGCATCAACTTCGAGCGGCCCAACCCCAACCTCGACTGGTCGGCCTCGCCGTTTCGGGTCAACACCGAGCTGCGGGACTGGGACGTCCCCGCCGGCCGGGTCCGCACTGCGGGCGTGAGCGCGTTCGGGTTCGGCGGCACGAACTTCCACGCCGTGCTGGAGGAGCACGTGCCCGGCCGCTTCGAGGGCGCCGGGAACGGGCGGGCGTCGATCGCCGTTCCGGCGGGTTCGGGCGACGGAGGCGCCCCGCCCGCGGAGCCCCCGAAGGCGCCGCTGCGCGGGGCGCTCGTGGCAGGGGCGCCCGACGCCGAGTCGCTCGCCGCCGCGCTCGACGCGGCCGTGGAGGCGGCGGCCGCCGGCCCGCCCGCCGCCCCCGCCGCGGCCGCCCTGCGCGCACCGGAGCGGATCGCCATCGACTACGCCGACGCCGACGACCTGGCGGCGAAGGCGGCGCTGGCGCGCAAGGCGCTGCAGTCGCCCAATCCGGCAACGTGGCTGGCGCTGCGCGGGCGCGGGATCTTCCGCGGAAGCGGCTCCCCGGGGAAGGTGGCGTTCCTCTACACCGGCCAGGGATCCCAGTACGCCAACATGCTCGCCGACCTGCGCGGGTCCGAGCCTGCGGTGGCGGCGGTCTTCGACGAGGCCGACCGGATCATGGCGCCCCTGCTCGAGGGCCGGAAGCTCAGCGACATCATCTTCGTCGACCGCGACGATCCCGACGCGGTCGCCCGGGCGGAGGAGGAGCTGCGCCACACCGAGATCACCCAGCCGGCGGTGCTGGCCACGGACATCGCCCTCACCGCGCTGCTCGACGCCTACGGGATCCGGCCCGACCTCGTGATGGGCCACAGCCTCGGCGAGTACGGCGCCCTGGTGGCCGCCGGCGCCCTGTCGTTCGAGGCGGCGCTCGAAGCCGTCAGCGCGCGGGGCCGCGAGATGGTCAACGTCCAGCCGGAGGACCCGGGAGCGATGGCGGCCGTCGGCGGGCCAACTCCGGAGGAGGTCGCCGAGCTGCTGGACTCCATCGACGGCTACGCGGTGATCGCGAACGTCAACTCGACCTCGCAGGTCGTGATCGGGGGCGCGACCGAGGCCGTCGGGCAGGCCGTGGCGATCCTGCAGGAGCGCGGGCACACGGCGATCCCGCTGCCGGTCAGCCACGCCTTCCACACGTCGATCGTGGCGGGTGCGAGCGCGCCGCTGCGCGCGACGCTCCAGCGGCTCGGCCTCCGGCCTCCGCGCCTGCCGATCGTGGCGAACGTCGACGGCGAGTTCTACCCGTCCGACGGCGACGTGACCGAGCAGATGCTCGACATCCTCGCCCGCCAGGTCGCCTCGCCGGTCCAGTTCGTGAAGGGACTGCACACGCTGTACGACGCCGGCGCCCGCGTCTTCGTCGAGGTCGGCCCCAAGCGGGCGCTCGCCACGTTTGCCTCCGACGTGCTCGGGGACGACGCCGTGCTCAGCGTGTCGTCGAACCATCCGAAGCTCGGCGACGTCCCGTCGTTCAGCCAGGCGCTGTGCGGGCTCTACGCCGCCGGCCTGGGCGCGGGCGCCGAGCCGGCGCCGGCTCCGGCGGCTCCGGCCTCGGCGGTCCCCGCGGCGCCAGCCGCGGCTCCGGCGGCGCGCCCCGCGGCAGCGGCGACGCCCGGCCCGGCCGCACCGTCCGGACCGCTCACCGACGCCACATACGCCGAGCTCGGCCACCTCCTCGCGGACGTGCTCGAGCGGGGCCGCGCGCTCGTCGGCGACGGCACCGGCGGGGCGCCGGCCGCGGCCGAGCCGGTCGTGATCACCGGCGCGGCGCTCGGGCTCCCGGGCACCGAGCGGCTGTTCGACGACGGCAACGTCGCGCGCATCCTCCACGGCGAGCAGTTCATCGACGTGATCCCGCAGCGCCAGCGCCACGAGATCCTCGACAAGCACATCACCCGCCTCGTGAAGTCCGACGACGGGAGCGCCGGCTTCGAGACCATCGACCGTCTCGAGGACGTCATCAAGCTCGCGGCCCGGGCTGGCGAGTTCGACCTCGCGACCGAGTTCGGGGTCGAGGACGGCCGGATCGGCGCGCTTGGCCGGGCCACGCAGCTCGCCGTGGCCGCCGGGATCGATGCGCTGCGCGACGCCGGGATCCCGCTCGTCCAGCACTACAAGACGACGACGACCGGCTCGCAGCTCCCGGACCGCTGGATGCTGCCCGAGCGCCTGCGCGATGGCACCGGAATCATCTTCGCCTCGGCCTTCCCCGGCCTGGAGGAGATGACGTCCGAGGTCACGCG
The DNA here is from genome assembly GCA_046330225.1 of Solirubrobacteraceae bacterium. Classification (GTDB taxonomy): domain Bacteria; phylum Actinomycetota; class Thermoleophilia; order Solirubrobacterales; family Solirubrobacteraceae; genus CANJIV01. The sequence continues at coordinate 317,251 of JAXLTD010000001.1, forward strand.
GTTCTGGCAGGACCACAGCCGCCGGGAGCAGCTCACCTCGCTCGAGTCACTCCGGGCCCGGCTGGCCGAGGTCGACGGCGAGGATTCGGTCGCGGTCGCAGAGGTGCAGCGCCGCATCCACGACCTCCGGCTCGAGCTGGAGTCCGACGGCTACACGTTCGACCGGCGCTTCCTCTTCCGCGTCCTCTCGATGGGCCATTCGCAGTTCGCCGAGCTCATCGGGGCCCGCGGCCCGAACACGCAGGTCAACGCGGCCTGCGCGAGCACCACGCAGGCCGTGGCGATCGCCGAGGACTGGATCCGCGCCGGGCGCTGCGCCCGGGTGATCGTGGTCGCCAGCGACGACGCCACGTCCGACACGATGCTGAGCTGGATCGGTGCCGGCTTCCTCGCTTCGGGTGCCGCCGCCACCGACGAGGTCGTCGAGGAGGCCGCGCTGCCCTTCGACCAGCGCCGGCACGGGATGCTGCTGGGCATGGGCGCCGCGGCCCTCGTCGTCGAGTCGGCTGCCGCGGCGCGCGACCGCGGGATTCGCCCGATCTGCGAGGTGCTCGGCGCCGTCACCGCCAACAGCGCCTTCCACGGGACCCGCCTGGACGTCAGTCACATCGGCCAGGTGATGGAGGAGGTCCTCGGCCAGGCCGAGGCCCGTGGGGTGGACCGCCACGCGATCGCCGCCGAGACCGTCTTCATCTCGCACGAGACCTACACGCCCGCCCGGGGCGGAAGTGCCTCGGCGGAGATCCACGCGCTGCGGGAGACGTTCGGCGCCGACGCCGACCGCCTCGTGATCGCGAACACGAAGGGCCTCACCGGGCATCCGATGGGCGTCGGCATCGAGGACGTCGTGGCCGTCAAGTCGCTCGAGACGGGCCTCGTGCCCGCCGTGCCGAACTTCAAGGAGGTCGACCCGGAGCTGGGCGAGCTGAACCTCTCGAAGGGCGGCGCCTACCCGATTCGCCACGCGCTGCGGCTGGCTGCCGGATTCGGCTCCCAGATCGCGATGATGCTGCTGCGCTGGACGCCGGTGGCCGACGGCCGCCACCGCAACCCGGAGGAGCTCGGCTACGCCTACCGGATCGCCGACCCGTCGGCGTGGGCCCGGTGGCTGCAGGCGATCAGCGGCCAGGAGCAGCCCGAACTCGAGGTCGTCACGCGCCGCCTGCGGGTCGTCGACCGCGGGCCGGCGGCGCTCACGGCCGCGCCGGCCGCCGCCCCGCCAGCGGCCGCCCCGCCGGCGGCTCCGGCTCCCGCGCCCGCGCCGGTTCCGGCTCCCGCGCCGGCGGCTCCGGCTCCCGAGCCGGCTCCCGCGCCCGCGCCGGTTCCCGCCGACGACGGCGTCGCCGGCCAGGTGCTGGCGGTGGTGGCGGAGCAGACGGGGTATCCGGAGGATCTGCTGGACATGGATCTGGATCTGGAGGCGGATCTGGGGATCGACACGGTCAAGCAGGCGGAGGTGTTCGCGGCGATCCGGGAGCAGTACGGGATCGAGCGGGACGATTCGCTGAAGCTGCGCGACTACCCGACGCTCAATCACGTCGTGGGGTTCGTCCGCGAGCGCGCCGACGTGCCGGACCCTGCAGCTCCAGCGGACGCCGCGCCTCCCGGGGATGGCGGCACGCCGCCCGCCGCGGACTCCGACGACGGCGTGTCGGCGGCGGTGCTGGCGGTGGTGGCGGGGCAGACGGGGTATCCGGAGGATCTGCTGGACATGGATCTGGATCTGGAGGCGGATCTGGGGATCGACACGGTCAAGCAGGCGGAGGTGTTTGCGGCGATCCGGGAGCAGTACGGGATCGAGCGTGACGATTCGCTGAAGCTGCGGGACTATCCGACGCTCAATCACGTCGTGGGGTTCGTCCGCGAGCGCGCAAGCCTGGGAGCTCCTGAGGCGGGCGCGTCCGCGGACGGCGATGCGCCGGACCCGGCCGGAGCTGCCGTCCCCGCCGGGGACGGCGCGCCGGCCGGGTATCCGCGCCGCGTCCCGGTCCCGGTCCTGCGGCCGGCGCTCGGACTGTGCGCGCCCACGGGCGTCGAGGTCGGAGCGGGAGCCCGCATCGTCCTGATGCCCGACGGCGGCGGCGTCGGCACGGCCCTCGCGGCACGGCTGGAGGCCCGCGGCGCCGAGGTGCTCGCCATCGACGGCGCACCGGAGGCGGCAGCGCTCGAGGCCCAGCTCGAGGCCTGGGCCGCCGAGGGCCCGATCCGCGGCGTCTACTGGCTTCCGGCCCTCGACGCCGAAGGTCCGCTCGCCGGCCTGGATCCCGCGGCCGCCGCGGAGGCGCTGCGGGTCCGGGTGAAGCTCCTGGCCGTCGCGATGCGGGCGCTGGCCGGCCACGTCGACGCCGCCGGCACGTTCCTGGTGGCCGCCACGCGACTCGGCGGCCGGCACGGGGCGGGGGCCGATGGCGCGGCGTCGACGTTCGGCGGGGCCGTGACCGGCTTCACGAAGGCCCTGGCGCGGGAGCGAGAGGCCGCGACGATCAAGGCGGTCGACTTCGCCCCCTCGCGGAAGACGGCGGCGCTCGCCGACCTGCTCATCGAGGAGACCGAGCGCGACCCGGGCGCGGTCGAGGTCGGCCACGCCGACGGCCTCCGCTGGGCCGTGGCCCTCGCCGAGACGGATGCGGTCCCCGATCCCGCACGCGCGCTGAGTGCGGACACGACGTTCCTGGTGACCGGTGCGGCCGGATCGATCGTCTCGGCGATCACCGCCGACCTCGCCGCGGCCTCGGGCGGCACGTTCCATCTGCTCGATCGCGTGCCCGCCCCCGATCCCGGCGATCCCGACCTGCGGCGGTTCGCCGAAGACCGCGACGGCCTCAAGCGCGACCTGGCCGACCGGATCCGTTCCCGCGGTGAGAAGGCGACACCGAAGCTCGTCGAGCGCGAACTGGCGGTGATCGAGCGGGCGCGCGCCGCGCAGGACGCGATCGACGCCATCCAGGCCGCGGGCGGCACCGCCACGTGGCATCAGGCCGATCTCACCGATCCGGAGCAGGTGCAGGCGGCGGTCGCGGCGGCGCTGGCGGACTCGCCGCGCATCGACGTCCTGCTGCATTGCGCGGGGCTGGAGATCAGCCACTTCCTGCCCGACAAGACCCAGGCCGAGTGGGATCTCGTGTTCGACGTCAAGGCGCACGGCTGGATCAACCTGCTGGCGGCCCTCCGTGATGCCGACGTCGGGACCGCGGTCGGCTTCTCCTCGATCGCCGGCCGGTTCGGGAACGCCGGGCAGACGGACTACGCGGCGGCGAACGACCTGCTGTGCAAGAGCGTGGCCGCCTTCCGCCGGGACCGGCCCGGCACGCGCGGCATCACGATCGACTGGACCGCCTGGGCCGACATCGGCATGGCCGCGCGCGGATCGATTCCGAAGATGATGGAGCTGGCGGGCATCGACATGCTTCCGCCCGCGGAGGGGATCCCGGCCGTGCGCCGGGAGCTCGAGGCGGAGGGTCCCGGCGGCGAGGTGCTCGTCGCCGGTGCGCTCGGCGTCCTGCTGGACGAGCGCGACCCCGCCGGCGGTCTCGATCTCGAAGCCGCCGCCGGGCCGGTCGCGGCCGGCGGCCCGATGCTCGGCGCGCCGGCAGGAATGACGTCGGCCGGGGAGCTGCGCATCCTGACCACGCTCGACCCCGCCGAACACGGCTTCCTCGCCGACCACCGGATCGAGGGGACGCCGGTGCTGCCGGGCGTCATGGGCATCGAGGCATTCGCGGAGGCGGCGACCGTCCTCCTGCCCGGCTGGGTGCCCGTCGCTGCAGAGGACGTTGCCTTCCTGGCTCCGTTCAAGTTCTACCGCGACGAGCCCCGCGAGCTCGACATCCGGGTCGCCCTGCGTGACGGCGGAGATGGCACCGTCGTCGCCCGCTGCCGCCTGCTCGGCCGCCGCCCGCTGCCGTCGGGCGACGTGCAGGAGACCGAGCACTTCACGGCCACCGTGCGGTGCGCCCCGGCGGCCGATCCGGCTCCTGCCTCTGCCCCGCCGGCCGGCCCGGACGGGGCGGTGGTCGACCGCGAAGCCGTCTACGGCGTGTACTTCCACGGCCCGGCGTACCAGGTGCTCGACGCCGCCTGGCCGGCGGATGGCACCGTCGTCGGTCGCCTCGCTGGCGGCCTGCCGCCGAACCATGCGCCGTCCGGCGACGGGCTGCGGTTCGCCCCCCGCCTCATCGAGCTCTGCTTCCAGACCGCCGGGATCTGGGAGATCGGGACCACCGGGCGCATGGCCCTGCCGGCTGGAATCGACCGGGTGACGGTGGACCCGGGCGCTGCCGAGGCCGACGGGCTGCACGCGGTCGTCGTTCCTTCGGAGACGGGCGTGAGCGCCGAGGTGCGCGACGCCGAGGGCCACGTCGCCGTGCGGCTCGACGGCTACCGGACGATCGAGCTCCCGGGCGGCCTGGAGGCCGACGCGCTGGCGCCGATTCGCGCCGCGATCCGGGAGTGAGCGCGGTGCTGCCGTTCCGCCGGCTCGCGATCGTCAACCGCGGGGAGGCCGCGATGCGGGCGATCCACGCTGTGCGCGACCTCAACGCCGAGGGCGGCGACCCGATCGCCGTGATCGCGCTCTGCACCGAGCCGGAGCGCCGCGCGCAGTTCGTCCGCGCCGCCGACGAGGCGATCTGCCTCGGGCCGGCGACGTTCGTCGATCCGCGTGACGGCGAGCGCAAGAGCGGCTACCTCGACTACGACGCGCTGGAGCGCGCGCTCGTGGCTTCCGAGGCCGACATCGCCTGGGTGGGCTGGGGTTTCGTGGCCGAGCAGCCGGAGTTCCCGGAGCTCTGTGCGCGCCTGGGCATCACGTTCGCCGGCCCCGACGCCGACGTCATGCGCCGCGTCGGGGACAAGATCAACTCCAAGCTGCTCGCGGAGCGCGCCGGCGTGCCGGTCGCGGCATGGAGCGGCGGCGCGGTCGAGACCGTCGAGCACGCGGTCTCCGACGCCCGTCGCATCGGCCTGCCCCTGATGGTCAAGGCGACGGCTGGAGGTGGCGGGCGCGGCATCCGCCGGGTCGACACGCTCGACGCCCTGCCCGCGGCCTTCGAGAGCGCCCGGGCCGAGGCCCTGCAGGCCTTCGGGGACGGGCGCGTGCTGCTCGAGCGCCTCGTGACGCCGGCGCGCCACGTCGAGGTCCAGGTCATCGCTGACAGCGCCGGCACGGCTTGGGCAGCCGGCGTGCGCGACTGCTCGTTCCAGCGGCGCAACCAGAAGGTGCTCGAGGAGTCGTCCTGCCCGGTCCTCTCGCCCGAGCAGGACCGGGAGATCCGTGCGGCGGCGGCCCGCCTGATCTCCCAGGCCGGCTACTGCGGCGCGGCCACCGTCGAGTTCCTCTACGAGCCCGCCGAGCAGCGCTTCTCGTTCATGGAGGTCAACGCCCGGCTGCAGGTCGAGCACCCCGTGACCGAGATGGCCACGGGCATCGATCTCGTCAAGCTCCAGCTCCACGTCGCCGCCGGCCACCGCCTCGAGGGCGAACCGCCCGCCGTGGCCGGTCACGCCGTCGAGGCGCGGCTGAACGCCGAGGACCCGGGGCGCGACTTCGCGCCGGCTCCGGGGCGCATCCGGCTCCTGCGCCTGCCATCCGGGCCCGGCATTCGCGTCGACGCGGGCGTGGCCGAGGGCGACCGCATCCCGGCGGAGTTCGACTCGATGATCGCCAAGGTGATCGCGTGGGGGGCCACGAGGTCCGAGGCGCTCGCCCGCCTGCGGCGGGCGCTGGACGAGACCGCGGTCGTGGTCGAGGGCGGCACGACGAATCGCGGCTTCCTGCTCGAGCTGCTCGACCGCCCCGAGACGGCGTCCGGCCAGATCGACACCGGCTGGATCGACCGCCTGCGCGAGCGGGGCGAGATCACCTCCGGCCGGCGGGCCGACGCGGCGATCGTCCAGGCGGCGATCGAGCTGGCCGACCAGGCCGCCGCGGTCCAGCGCGCCCGCTTCTACGCCTGGGCGGGCCGGGGCCGGCCGCAGGCGGACGCCACGGTCGGGGTCACCGTGGACCTGCGCTACGAGGGGGTGGCCTACCGGATCACCGTGCGCCAGGCCGGACCGGGCGCGTATGACCTCGACGTGCTCGACCGCACGATCCAGGCGACCGTCGAGCGCCTCGGGACGTACGAGCGCCGGCTCACCTACGCCGGCGTCACGTATCGCTCGATCGTGTCGGTCCAGCCGGACGACGTCCTCGTCGAGGTCGACGGTGCCGCCCACCGCATCTCCCGCGACGACGGCGCGATCGTCCGCAGCCCGGCGCCGGCCGTCGTCGTCGCGATCCCGGTCGAGCCCGGGGATGTCGTGGAGGCCGGCGACGTCGTCGCCGTGGTCGAGAGCATGAAGATGGAGCTGTCGCTGACGGCGCCGTTCGGCGGGCAGGTGCGGGCGGTCCTCGCCGGCGCGAACGTGCAGGTCGACGCCCAGCAGCCGCTGGTGCAGCTCGATCCCGACGGCGCAGTCGCCGACGAGTCCGAGTCTCCGCGCTGCGTGCTCTTCCGAGGCGACCCCGCTGCACCCGCCGGCGCAGAGGCGCGCGCCGCGCTCGCACTGCGGCGCCTTGGCTGGCTCGCCCTCGGCTACGACATTGCGGCAGACGAGGCCGAGCAGCTGCTGGCCGAGCTCGGCGGCCTCGGCCTCGCGCCGGACGACCCGGACCGCCTGGCTGGCGAGCTGCGGGTCCTCAGCCGCTACGCCGACCTGCGCGCGCTGACCCGGCCCCACCACGACGCGGACGCCGACATGACCAAGCGGGTCCGCAGCCCCGAACAGCAGTTCCATGCGTTCCTGCGCTCGTTCGACGCCGAGACCGAGGGCCTCGGCGACGCCGACGTGGAGCGGCTCCAGCGCGCCGCGGCGCACTACGGCGTCCCGGGCCTGGACCGAACGTGGGCGCTGGAGGCGGCGCTGCACCGCATCTTCGTCGCCGAGCAGCGCTCCCGCGACGCGCGCGGCGCGGTCCAGGCGATCCTCGACCGCTGGCTGGACCAGGCCGACGCCCTGCGCGGGTCGGCGGGGGACGCCGCGCGCGATGTGCTCGGCCGGCTCGTGGCCGGCGCGGAGGCCCGCGACCCCGTCCTGGCCGATCTCGCCCGCGAGGTGGCCTACCGCATGATCGACGAGCCGGTCGTCCTGGACGCGCGCGCCGCAACCTACGCCGAGATGGACGGGCACCTGAAGGCGCTCGAGGCCGATCCGGGCCGCGACGATCGCGAGGAGGCGATCCGGGCGCTCGTCGAGGGCCCGCAGCCGCTCGCTCCGATGCTGACCGCGCGGCTGGCCGCGGCCTCGAGCGAGCTGCGCCGCGTCCTGCTCGAGGTGATGTGCCGGCGCTACTACCGGGTCAGAGCGCTCGACCCCTTCGTCGACGTGGACGGCGAGCACGTCGCCGTCCTGGCCTCGTCGTACTTCCACCGGGCCCGCCGGCACCACCTCTTCGCGGCGTTCGTGCCGCTCGACGGGTTCGCGGCGGCCGTGCGGGCCATCGCGGCGCAGGCCGAGGGCGCGGACGCCGAGGACCGGGTCGTGGCCGACATCTACGTCGCCGGCCTCCCGGCCGATCCCGACGAGGAGGGAGCGGCGCTGCTGGCGGAGATCCAGGCGGCGGGGCTCCCGAAGCCGCTGGATCGCGTCGTCGTGGCGGTGGCCGATCCGGCCCGCGGCCAGGGCATGTCGGCGGTGAGCCTGCACACCTTCCGCCGCGGCGAGGACGGCGCCTTCGCCGAGGACCTCGTCCTCCGCGGGCTGCACCCGATGATGGCCAAGCGGCTGCACCTGTGGCGCCTGGACAGCTTCGAGCTCGAGCGCCTGCCGTCGGCCGAGGACGTCTACCTGTTCAAGGCAACGGCGCGTGAGAACCCCAAGGACGTGCGGCTCGTCGCGCTCGCCGAGGTCCGCGACCTCACCCCGGTCCGGAACGCCGACGGGCGGCTCGTGGCGGTCCCCGAGCTCGAGCGGATGGCCGGGGAGGCGATCGAGGGCATCCGGCGCTACCAGGCGCACCGCCCGCCTCGGGAGCGGCTGCGCTGGAACCGGATCGTCCTGCACGCCTGGCCGTTGATCGACCTCGACCCCGACGACCTGCGCTCGGTGTTCGGCGGCCTCGGGCTCGAGAACCCCGAGCTGGGGATCGAGACCGTGCTCCTGCGCGGGCAGCACCACGAGCCGGGCGGCGACCTGCGCGAACGCCTGCTGCGCTTCTCGTGGCTGGCCGGAAGCGGGCTGGTCGTCGACATCGACGAGCCGGCCGACCGGCCGATCCGCCCGCTCGACGACTATGCGATCAAGGTCGTCCAGTCCCGCCGGCGGGGCGCCGTCTACCCGTACGAGCTCGTGCGGATGCTCGCCCCGCCGCGCGGCGAGGGACGTGCCGACCTGCCGGCCGGGGAGTGGGTCGAGCACGACCTCGATGAGGCGGGCCGGCTCGTGCCGGTCGATCGGCCGCCCGGTCGCAACGAGGCGGGGATCATCGCCGGCGTCGTGCGGAGCTTCACCTCCCGCTACCCCGAGGGCATGGCCCGGGTGACGCTGTTCGGGGACCCGACCCGCGCGCTCGGGTCGCTCGCCGAGCCCGAGTGCCGGCGGATCAACGCGGCGCTGGACCTGGCCGAGCGGCTGGGGGTCCCGGTCGAGTGGTTCGCACTGTCGGCCGGGGCGAAGATCGCGATGGACTCCGGGACGGAGAACATGGACTGGGTCGCGGCCGTCCTGCGCCGCATCATCGAGTTCACGCAGGGCGGCGGGGAGATCAACGTCGTCGTGGCGGGCATCAACGTCGGGGCCCAGCCGTACTGGAACGCCGAGGCGACGATGCTCATGCACTGCAAGGGCATCCTCGTGATGACGCCGGACTCGGCGATGGTGCTGACCGGCAAGCAGGCCCTCGACTACGCCGGCGGGGTGTCGGCCGAGAACAACTTCGGCATCGGCGGGTACGAGCGGATCATGGGCCCCAACGGGCAGGCGCAGTTCTGGGCGCCGGATCTGGCCGGCGCCTGCCGGATCCTGCTGGCCCACTACGACCACGCCTACGTCGCGCCGGGCGAGCGCTTTCCCCGCCGGGCGGACACCACCGACCCCGCCGACCGCGACGTCCAGGCCTCGGTTCATCGGGCCGATGGCACCGCGCTGCCGACCGTCGGCGCGATCTTCTCGGAGGACACGAATCCCGGGCGCAAGCAGCCGTTCGACATCCGCTCGGTCATGCACGCGGTCCGGGACCAGGACCACGAGCCCTCGGAGCGATGGGTCGGCATGTCCGATGCCGAGGCCTCCGTCGTCTGGGATGCGCACCTCGGCGGCTGGCCGGTGTGCATGGTCGCGTTCGAGTCGACCCCGCTGCCGCGGTTCGGTCCGGTGCCCGCCGACGGCCCCGACCAGTGGACCGCCGGAACGCTGTTCCCGCGGTCGGCCAAGAAGATCGCCCGTGCCGTCAACGCGGCGAGCGGGAGCCGGCCGCTCGTCGTGCTGGCCAACCTGTCCGGGTTCGACGGGTCGCCCGAGTCCATGCGGTCCCTCCAGCTCGAGTTCGGCGCCGAGATCGGGCGCGCGGTCGTGAACTTCGACGGCCCGATCGTGTTCTGCGTGATCTCGCGCTACCACGGCGGCGCGTTCGTGGTGTTCTCGACCAAGCTCAACGATCAGATCGAGGCGCTGGCCCTCGACGGGGCCCACGCCTCGGTGATCGGGGGGTCCGCGGCCGCGGCGGTCGTCTTCACCCGCGACGTCGATGCCCGCACCCGTCAGGACCCGCGCGTGGTGGCCGTCGAGGCCGAGCTCGAGGCCGCCGCGGGGCCCGCCCGCCAGGAGCTGCGGGCCAAGCTCGCGGAAGTCCGGGCGCACGCCCGCTCCGAGCACCTGGGCGTCGTCGCGGCCGAGTTCGACGCGGTGCACTCGGTCCAGCGCGCGAAGGACATGGGCTCGATCCACGAGATCATCGAGCCCGCCGCGCTGCGGCCGGCGCTCATCGCCGCCGTCGAGCGCGGCATTCGCCGCGTCGAGGGCGCGCGCGCGAGCAGCGATGGCCGCGTCTCCGACCCCGCGGCGGGCTGATGCGCCCGGGGTGGCTGACGGCGCTGCAGGCCGAGGTGCCGACCGGATCGGGCTGGCTGAGCCCGGGCGAGCGTGACGTGCTCGGCGCGATGAGCTTTCTCAAGCGCCGCTCGGACTGGCGGCTCGGGCGCTGGGCGGCGAAGCGGGCCGTTGCCTCCTGGCTCGGCTGCGATCTGGACCGGGTCGAGATCGTCGCCGCGCCCGACGGCGCGCCAGAGGCCCGCCTCGACGGCGCGCCCGCCCCCGCCGTGGTCTCGCTGTCGCACCGGGCGGGCCACGCGGCCGCGCTGGTCGGCGATCCGGGCGCGCGCTTGGGGTGCGACCTCGAGCTGATCGAGCCGCGCAGCGACGGCTTCGTGGAGACCTGGCTTGGGCCGGCCGAGCAGGCGCTGGTCGGCGGGGCGCCGCCCAGCGACCGCCCGCGACTGGCCAATCTCGTCTGGTCGGCCAAGGAGGCGGCGGCGAAGGCCCGGCGGGAGGGTCTGCGACTCGACGTGCGGCAAGCCGACGTCGACGTGCAGCCGCCCGGACGCGACGGCTGGGGCCCGCTGCACGTGACCTGGCCGGAGGCCGGCGAGGCAACCGACGGCTGGTGGCGGCAGGACGGCGACTTCATCCTCGCCGTCGCCGTCGACGGGCACGAGCCGCCGGTTCGGCTCGCCTGACCGGGCCCGCCGGCCAGCGCCTGCTAGAACGGTCGGCATGGATTCTGCTCCGGCCGACGAGCCCCAGGTGGCGGCCGCTGCCGCCACGCTCGCGGCGTTCGTGGCCCGGACGGGGGCCGAGGCGGCGATTGCGCTCGTCGACCGGGGGGAGGCGGCCCCGCCGGCGCTGATCGAGTGCACGCCGGGCGCGCCGGCCGTGGTCTCGGTCGGCGAAGACGCGTGGAGCCTCGATGTGGCTGGCGCGGCGGTCGAGCCGCTGCCGCTGCCGGGCGGGCTCGACCGGGTGCGCCGCCTGCCGGCGCTCGAGGTCGACGCCGCGGCCGGCGAAATCGCTGCCCCGTTCGGCGCGGTGGCGGCGCTGGCCGACGCCGTGCGCGGACTGGCTGGCGTCCTGCACGGACGCGGGGTGGCGACCGCGCGGTTTGCCACGACCGATGCCGCGGTGCCCTTCACGGTGGCCGCGCGCACGGGCGATCCGCTCGTGCTGGCGATCGGCGAGGAGCAGTTCGAGATGCCCGCCGGCTGGCCGTGACGGTGCGGACTGGTTGACACGGGAGGGTCGGCGCGGGTTCGATGGCGCCGACGACGGATTCGACGACGAGGGGCGGCGGCATGGCGGACAGCGGATCAGGGAGCGGCGGGCAGGGCGGCGGAACGCCGCGCCGGCGGCGTGCGGGCGGCTCCGGCGCTGGCGCCGGCCGGTCCGGAGCCGGCGGCTCCGGGGCGCGGGGCGGGGCGGCCGGCGGCTCCGGCGGCGGCGGGGCCGGCCGGAGCGGCAGCGGGAGCGGGCTCGGTCGTCCGGGGGGTCGCGCGGATCGGGCGGCGGGGGCGGCCGGTCCTCGGGCGGTTCGGGCAGCGGCGGCGGGAGCGGCCGGTCCGGCGGATCCGGCGCGTCGGGCTCCGGGCGCCGGCGGTCGAGCCAGCGCCGCCGGGCGCCGAAGGCCGCGCCCAAGCCGGCCCCCGAGGGGCAGGAGCCATTGATTCCAGAGGAGGCCGACGCGGTTGCGCCCGGGCCGGAGTCTCCCGAGGAGGCGCCAGCCCGGCCGCCCAAGCGCACGCCTCGCGCCCGCTCGTCGCGGGCCGCTGCCGATGCCGCGGCCGCCGCGGCCGCGGTGGCCGCCGCGGCAGCCGCGGACGGTGAGCGGGCGGACACGAAGCCCGCGGCCGGCGAGTCCCCTCCGCCGCCCGAAGCCGAGGCCGAGCCGACGCCTGAGCCCGAGCCGACGCCGGTGGCCGCTGCGGAGTCTGAGCCGGAGCCCGAGCCGGAGCCCGAGCCGGAGCTCGAGCCGATTCCCGAGCCGGAACCGGAGCTCGTGCCCGAGCCCGAGCCGGAGCTCGTGCCCGAGCCCGAGCCTATTCCCGAGCCGGAGCCGGAGCCGGAGCTCGTGCCCGAGCCGGAGCCGGAGATTGAGCCGGAGCCCGAGCCCGAGCCCGAGCCGGAACCTGAGCCCGAGCCCGAGCCGGAGCCCGAGCCGGAGCCGATCCCCGAGCCCGAGCCCGATCCGATCGCCGCCGACCCGCCGGCGGCGGCGGGCCCGGCTCCCGTGCCCGCGTCGGATCGCGCGGCACGCCGGATCGAGCCCTGGCCCGAGATGGAGTCGCTGTCCGAGGAGGCCGGGCCGGAGCCCGCCGCAAGCGAGCCCCCGCTGGCCGGCGCCGGTGCGGCCACGGCAGCGGCGGACCCCGGGGGCGCCGGCCCGCCTGCCCCGCGCCGCCGGCGCCCGAGCCCGGCCGTGTTCGGGTTCATCGCGGTGCTGGCGCTCGCGGCCGTCGGGGCGATCGGCTACGCCATCGGCCACTCAGCGGCCGACGCGCCCGCCGCCTACGATCGCGGCAATGCCGCGGGCCAGAGCTTCGTCCTGAACCAGTACAAGCCGGGCAAGCTCCGCTATCGCGCCATCTTCGACGAGGGGTACTCGCAGGGCCGCATCAAGGGCCAGGCGGAAGGCGCCGCGAAGGGCGAGGCCCAGGGGCAGGCCGCCGGGAAGCGCGCGGGCCTCGAGCAAGGGCGGGTCCAAGGGCAGGCGACCGGCGTCCGCGACGGAGCGGCCACGGCGCTTGGCAACTTCCCGGCCTGGACGACCGGCGCGTTCTACGTCGTGAAGATCGGATCGGGACCGCAGGCCGAGATTCCGTACGCCGTCCAGTCGCGCGTCCAGGTCGCGCCCCAGGTGGCCTACGACCTCTGCCAGGACGACCAGCAGCGCCTCTGCAGCCGGCCCGAGCCGTGAGGCCGGCCACGACGGTTGCCCGCCGCCGCGGCGGCGGGTAGCGTCCGCGCCCGCCGCCACCCGACCACAGGAAGGACAGCCGCACCGCATGAGCATCCGCCACCGCACCGCGCTGGGCGCCGTCGCCGCCGTCGCTGCCGCCGGGCTGGCCGCCGCCCCCGGCGCGCAGGCCAATCCGGCTGGGAAGACCACGCTGCAGGAGACGATCACCAGCCGCGCCGGCGCCTTCCGCCCGCTCGTGGCCGGCCCCGGCGAGTCCTACGTGCTGCGGACCAACGGGTTCGCGTCCGCCCGGCGCTCGCGGACCCGGACCCGCCGCTCGCTGGCCTTCTTCGGCCAGCTCACCGATCCGCAGATCGCCGACGAGATGTCGCCGGCGCGCGTCGAGTTCGTCGATCCGGCGGGCGGATCGGTCAGCGCGTCGTGGCGCCCCCAGGAGGCCTTCGGGGCCCAGACGTTCGATGCGACGATCCGCAACCTCAACGCCAACCCGCGCAGCCCCGTGCGCCAGGCCAGCGGGGCGCGCCGCCGGATGGGCTTCATCATCACGACGGGAGATCTCGCGGACAACCAGCAGCTGAACGAGACGCGCTGGTTCATGGACGTCCTCAACGGCCGGCGGGTCGATCCGTTCTCGGGCACGACGGTCGCTGCCGGGCAGAGCTGCGGCATCGTCAAGCCGCCGCTGACCGCCGCCGAGGCCGCCACGCTGAACGCCGACGTGGCCGCCCGGACCTACACCGGCGTCCAGGACTACCGCGACTACGACGTGCCGCAGCGCTGGGGCGGCTACTGGGACCCCAATCAGGCGCCGCCGGCGGCCCCGAAGAGCCTCTATGCGGCCTTCCCGCGCTATCCCGGCATCCTCGATGCGGCCCAGCGGCCGTTCACGCCCCAGGGCGCCAGCGTGCCGTGGTACATCTCGCGCGGCAACCACGACGGCCTGATCCAGGGCAACGCGCCGGCGTCCAACGCGCTCTTCAAGGCGATCGCCACGAGCTGCCTGAAGGTCTTCCCCAGCCAGGCTGTGAACCCGGCGGACTTCCGCGGGCTCTCGCCGACGGCGCTCTTCAAGAAGCTCGGCAATCCGACGTTCATCGCCTCGCTCCTGAGCGGGGCCGGCCTGACGCCGCCCGACCCGTCGCGCCGCTTCGTGTCCAAGCAGGAGTACAAGAAGCTCGCGACCGGCGCGGATCGCAGCCACGGATTCGGCTACGTCGACCCCGCCCAGAACCGGGCGTCGAACGGCACGGCGAGCTACTACGCGTTCTCCCCGGCAAAGGGGATCCTCTTCATCTCTCTCGACACGGTCGCCGAGGGCGGTGGCGCGAACGGCAACCTCGACAACCCGCAGTACCAGTGGCTCAAGCGCGTGCTGGACGCCAACTCGTCGCTCGAGTACCGCAACGGCCGCCTCGTGCGCGACGGCGACCCCGACAAGCTCATCGTCGTCTACCACCACCACACGCTCGAGACGATGGACAACCCGACGCCGGACGAGGCGGCCGGGAAGTGCACGCAGCCCAACGAGGCCGGGTGCGACGCCGACCCGCGCAACTCGCGGCCCATCCACCTGGGGCTGACCGGCAAGGACAGCTACCGCGACCTCCTCCTGACCTATCCGAACGTGGTGCTCGCGGTCGTGGGCCACACCCATCACAACGCAGTGAACGCCTACCGCCGCGGCCGCACCGGCCTCTGGCAGATCAACACGGCGTCGCACGTCGACTACCCGCAGCAGAGCCGGCAGATCGAGATCATGGACAACCGGGACGGGACCCTCTCGTTCTTCGGGACGATCCTCAACACCGCGGCGCCGGTGAACGTGCCGAAGGCCGGGACCACGGCCTTCACGACGGCCCAGCTCCCGTCGATCTCCCGGCTGCTGGCCGCGAACGACCCGCAGTCCAAGGACGACACGAGCGGCGGCGGGACCGGCAGCCGCAGGGACCGCAACGTGGAGCTCGTGATCCGCAATCCGCTCACCCTGTCGACGGGGAGCCGCCCCACTCCGGCGTTCACCGGCGCGGCCCGCTAGCTCGCGGGCTCCGGGCCCGGCGACGCCGGGCCCGGAGCCGGGCCGGCGGGTACGCTCGCGGGCGATGGACATCCTGCTCGCCCTCGCCGCGGCGTTCTGCTTCGCCCTGGGGACCGTGCTGCAGCAGAAGGCGGCGGTCGACAGCAGCGAGGCCGAGGCCCTGCGGGCGGGG
Organism: Solirubrobacteraceae bacterium; assembly: GCA_046330225.1. GTDB lineage: Bacteria > Actinomycetota > Thermoleophilia > Solirubrobacterales > Solirubrobacteraceae > CANJIV01. Next base: position 332,404 of record JAXLTD010000001.1, read on the forward strand.
TTCCTCCTGCGGCTCGCGCGGCGGCCGGTCTGGGTCGCCGGGCTGAGCGTCGACGCGCTGGGCTTCGTCTTCCAGGCCTGGGCGCTGGGCGTCGGGCGCCTCGTGGTGGTCCAGCCGCTCCTGGCGGCCACGGTGGTCTTCGCGCTGCCGCTGGGCGCGCGGATCACCGACCAGCACGTCACCCGCCGCGACGTGATCGGAGCCGTGGCCGTGACCGCCGGGATCGCGGCGTTCCTCGCGATCGGCGATCCCTCCGGCGGCCGCGACGACGCTCCGCTGAGGGCATGGCTCGTCGCCGGAGCCGTCATCGCGGCGATCTGCAGCCTCTTGGTGCTCGGGGCGATCCGGGCGGCGCGCCCGCGGGTCAAGGCGGCGCTGTTCGGCACGGCCACCGGAATCCTGTTCGCGCTCAGCGCGGCGCTCACGAAGGCGACCGTCGACCAGCTCGGGGATGGGATCGGGCATCTCGTGACCGACTGGCACCTCTACGGCCTGATCGCCGTCGGCTACGTGAGCATGAGCCTCAGCCAGATCTCGCTCCAGACGGGGGCGCTGGCGCCGGCCATCGCGACCCAGATGGCGCTGGATCCGATCGCGGCCGTTCCGCTCGGCATTCTCGTGTTCCACGAGACGCTGAACGCCACGCCGCTGGCCGTCGCCGGTTGCACGGCAGCCGGCGCCCTCATCGTCGCCGGGCTGGTCGCCCTCGCGAGCAGCCGGCCGGCAGCGGACGCGGTCGCGGACGGCGGGACGCCGGCGCTCGAGGGTGCGCCGCGGCTCTGACTCGCGGCCGCCGCCCGGCGGAGTTCAGGCCTCCACGCCGCCGGCTCCGGACGGGACGGGCTGGGCGTCGGCGAGCGCCCGCTCGATGAGCACGGTCATCTCCGCGACCTCGAAGTCGGCGCCGACGACCTTCACCGCGTCCGAGTACATCGCCAGGTCCTTCGGGCAGCTCACGAGGAAGTAGTCGAGGCCCCCGAGCTGCTGCGCCTCCCGGATCCGCTGCTCGCTCGGGCGCTCCTCGCTCTCCGGCCCGTCCTTCATCCACATCCTGCCGCCGCCGGCGCCGCAGCAGAAGGTGTTCGTCCCGTGCCGGGGCATCTCGACCAGCTCGGCGCCGGTCGCTTCGATGAGCGTGCGCGGCGCTTCGGTGATCCGGTTGTACCGCGCGAGATAGCACGGGTCGTGGTAGGTCACGCGCGTCCCGGTGAGCGGCGTTCGCAGCGAGACCGCGTTCCGCGCGACGAGGTCGGCCAGCAGCTCGGTGTAGTGGTAGACCGGCTTGTCGAGGCCGAGCTGCGGGTACTCGTTGCGCAGCGTGTTGAGCGAGTGCGGATCGGTGGTGAAGATCGCCTCGAACTGCGCCTCGGCAAACGCCGCCAGGTTCTGCTCCGCCAGCAGCTCGAACAGCCCCTCCTCGCCGATCCGTCGCACGTCGTTGCCGGCGTTGCGCTCGCCCTCGTACAGGAGGCCGAAGGACACGCCCGCGTCGTGCAGGATCCGCGCGATGGACTGGGAGGCGTGCTGCACGCGCTCGTCGAACGAGGCGAAGTCGCCGACGAACCACACGTACTCCACGGGCTCCTTGCGGGCATCGGGGATCTTGAAGTCCAGGCCCTTGGTCCAGCGGGCGCGCATGCGGGACGACTTGCCGTAGGAGTTCCCCTGCTGGGCGTAATGCTCGAGCGTCTGCTGAAGCAGCGGGTCCATGCGGCCCTCGTCGACCAGCGCCCGGCGCATGTCGACGATCGTCGGCACGTGCTCGATTCCCACCGGGCACGCCTCCACGCACGCCATGCAGGTCGTGCACGACCATAGGACCGCATCGGGGATCAGGGGCTCGGCGCCGTTGTCCCCTGCCGGCTCGCCGGCGTGGCCGTACAGGCGGTCACGGAGGTCGAGGATCAGCTGCCGCGGAGCCAGCGGCGTGCCGCCGGCGGTGGCCGGGCAGGCCGCCGTGCAGCGGCCGCACTCGGTGCACGAGAACGCGTCGAGCGCCTGCTTCCAGCTCAGATCGGCCAGCGCCGCGACGCCGACGAGGCCCTCCGGCGCCGGGTCGAGGGCGGCGACCGGGGCAGCCGGCACCTGCGTGACCGCCAGTGGCCGCGCGGTGCCGCGCGGCGGGAGCTTCCCGAAGAACACGTTGGGGATCGCGGTGATGATGTGGAAGTGCTTGGACAGCGGCAGCAGGCACAGGAAGACCAGGATCGTGACGCAGTGCAGCCACCACCCGGCCTCGCTGATCGTGTGCGCCGAGGACCGGCTGAGGCCCCCGAGCCCCGCGGCCACCAGTGCCGTCACCGGCGCGAAGTTCCGCTCGTTGCCGTGGATGTCGTACTCGACCAGGCGTCCGGCGTCGTAGAGCAGCCCGCCCACCATGATGAGCAGGATGAAGACGAGGATCAGGACGCCCTCCCAATGCGGAGCGTCGCGGAAGCGCTGCTCCGCGCCGCCGATGCCGAACAGGCGCGGGGTGTGCAGGACCACCCGGCGCCAGAGCATGTAGCTGACGCCGACGATCACGACGGCCTCGACCAGGTCGCGGAGGATGAGGAAGGGCGGCCCGAGCGGCTGGTCCGGTCCGAACCCGGGGATGTCCCAGCTGGCGTCGAACGTCCGGCCGAACAGGATGATCACCTGGATGATCAGGACGACGAAGCCCCAGAACACCAGCGCGTGCATGATCCCGGCCGGCTGCTCGCCGGCGAAGAACTTCTTCTGCCCGAGCCCGTAGACGAGCGCCCGCCGGAGGCGCTCCGGGATCCGATCGAAGCGCGCCGACGGTCGCGCCGCCAGCAGGATCCGGGCCCTGCCGGCCAGGATCCCGACGAACACCAGCAGCCCGATCGCCCAGAGGACCGGGAACAGAACCTCGCTCATGACCGCGGGGCCGCCGCGCCGCTCAGCCGCCGACGAGGCTCGTCAGCTCGTCGGCGACGTCGAAGAGATCGGCGACCGCTCCGTAGTGGGCGACGTTGAAGATCGCCGCACCGGGGTCGGTGTTGACGGCGATGATCAGCTCGGACCCCTGCATGCCCTCCACGTGCTCAGGGGCGCCGGAGACGCCGAGCGCGAGATACAGCTTGGGCGTGACCGTCGCTCCCGACTTCCCGACCTGGCGTGCCTTCGGCACCCAGCCCGAATCGATGACGGGCCGCGAGGCCGCGAGCTCGGCGCCGAGCGCCTCGGCCAGCTCCTCCGCGATCTCGACGTTCTCGGCGCCGCCGATGCCGCGGCCGGCGCACACGATCAGGTCGGCGGCGGTCAGGTCCACGCCGTCGTCGGACGGGGTCACCGCTTCCACGAACGTCGTCCCCAGCCGCTCGAGCTCGGGAGGCGCCGGGAGCTCGGCGCGCTCGCCCCGGCCGTCGGCCCGCGGCTCCTCGTGCAGGGCCGCCGGGTTGACGGCGACCACGGCCGGGAGGGGGGCCTGCACGGTGGCGTGCAGCTGCCCGCCGTAGATGGCGCTGACCGCCTGCGCCTCGCGGCCCTCGACCGAAAGGCCGACGCAGGCGCCGACGAACGGGAGGCCGGCTGCCGCCGCGGCGGCAGCCGCGAGGTCATACCCGGCCGTGGTGTTCTCGAGCAGGACGAGGTCCGGCGTGCGCGCCTCGATCGCCGCCGCCAGCACGGCCTGGTGCGCCTCCGGGAGGTACGGCGAGAGCGCGGGGTGCGTCACCTCCAGCACCACGTCCGCCGCCGCGAGCTGGCCGGCGTCGGCCGGCTCGCTGCCGGGCACCAGGGCCACGAGCGCGCCGCCGGCGGCGTCGGCCAGCGGCCGCGCGAAGGCGAGCAGGCGCTCGTTCACCGGCAGGTCCACATAGACCAGGACATCTCCCATCAGCTCACCACTCCTCGTTCGCGCAGCACTGCCGCAATCTTCGCGGCCACCTCGGCCGCGTCTCCGTCGAGCATCGTCGCGCCGGCCTGCGTCTCGGGCCGGGCGAGCGAGACGAGCTTCGGCGCGACGCTCGGGGCCTGCACGCTGGCCTGGAGCGTCTCGGTGGTCGCCTCGGTCATCGCCTGGCGCAGGCGGCTCATCGAGACGTACCGCGGGGGCGAGCTCGCGGACTGCACCCCGACCACCGCCGGCAGCTCGAGGCCGAGCACGGCGAGCCGGCCGCCGCCGTACTCCTGCGTCACGTGCGCGGCCCCGTCGACGAGGGTCACGCCGACCGCGACGGTCGCGTGCGGCCAGCCGAGCGCCGCGCCCAGCAGTGGCGCGGCCTGGCCGAACACGTCATAGGGCGTCTGGACGCCGGTCAGCACCAGGTCGGGGGCCAGGTCGCGCAGCGCCGCCGCCAGCGCGAGCGCCGAGGTCCGGGCGTCGTACGGGTCGATCTCGCCCGCGTCGACCACGACCACGCGGTCCGCGCCGCGGGCAAACGCCACTCGCAGCGCCTGCTCGATGCCCTCCGACTGGACACCCACCGCGGTCACCGTGGCACCGGTGGCCTCCTTGATGAGCACCGCCTCCTCGAGCGCCTGGTCGTCGAACTCGCTGATGACCATGTCGACGAACTCACGATCGATGTCCCTGCCGTCGGCGTCCACCTCGAGCTCGTCGCCGGCTTTCGGCATCAGCCGGATCGGGACCGCGATGTTCATGGCCGCACCCCGGCGGGCCCGACGAAATCTTGCCTGCACATCCCGGTGCGGCTCCTTTCGGCTCGTTCGGTCTCGAGGCGCACCGGCCGGGCCGGCCGCCGGCGCTGACGTTACTGCGAATCGAACGCCGGCGTCGCGGGGAAAGTCCCGCAGAATCTGCGGCGGATGCCCTCAGGCATTCACGGCCTCGAACCCGTAGTTTCCACGCTCGCGCGCGGGCAAGGGGCCGATGGCCGGGGGGCGCCGATGTCTCATGCTTCCGTGACCGAGTGGAGGCGAAGGAGGATCCGTGGCAAACGAGCTTGAACCCGAGGTGCTGAAGGTCGCCCTGGCGTCGATCGACGACTTCGCGAAGCGCGAGCTTCCCGATTCGCTGCTGATCGAACTCGACGAGCGGGACGAGTTCCCGGCCGAGCTGGTGCAGCAGATGTCGTCCAGCGACGGGCTCGGGATCCCGTTGCTGTTCGTGCCCTTCGAATACGGGGGCATGGGAGGCGGCGCGTTCGACGTCACGCGCATCTGCGAGCGGATGGCATCGATCGATCTGGGGCTGGCGACCTCGGAGCTCGCGACGTTCCTCGGCAGCGACCCGATCAGGGTCGGCGGCACCGAGGAGCAGAAGCGCACCTACATGAGCCGGATCGCCCAAGACGGTGTGCTCTTCGCCTACGGCGCCACCGAGGCCGAGGCCGGCAGCGACCTCGGCGCCCTGAAGACGAAGGCCGAGCCGGTCCTGGACGACGGGGCGGTGACCGGCTACCGGATCACCGGCGCCAAGCAGTGGATCAGCAACGGCGGCGTCGCCGACTACTACACCGTCCTCGCGATGGCCCCGGGCGGCCCGAGCTGGTTCGTGATCGACGCCGGGACCGAGGGCTTCACCCACGGCGAGCACGAGGACAAGCACGGAATCCGGCTGAGCAACACGGCGGCGCTGTTCCTCGAGAAGGTGTACGTCGACACCGATCGGCTCATCGGCGGCGTCGAAGGCCAGGGCCTCGTCCAGGCCCAGCAGGTGTTCGGCTACACCCGGCTCATGGTTGCCGCGTTTGGGCTCGGCGCCGGCTCGGCGGCCCTCGACCGGGCGATCGCGTACTCGCGCAAGCGCATCCAGGCGGGCGGCCCGCTGTCGGAGAAGCCGGGCTTCACCCACAAGCTGATCGTTCCGCACGTCGTGGCCCTCGAGGCGTCGAGAGCGGCGATCGAGGAGACCGCCGAGCGCCTGGATGCGGGCGAGCCGCAGCTCAACGTCGAAGGGGCGGTGGCCAAGTTCCTGGCCAGCGAGGCCGGCGACGCCGCGGCCGACGCCGCGATCCAGGCCCATGGCGGCTACGGCTACACCCACGACTACATGGTCGAGAAGATCAAGCGGGACGTTCGCATCACCAGGATCTACGAGGGCACCTCGGAGATCATGGAGATGACGATCGCCCGCGGGCGCTGGCAGGAGCATCTGAAGTCCGGCGGCGACTACTACCACGCCCGCGCGCGCGAGCTCGATGCGATCCATGCCGAGCATCCCGCGGTCGGCGCCGATGTCGCGGCGATGGCCCAGCGGGCGCTGGCGGAGCTGCTCGAGCGCTGCCGCGTGGAGAAGCTCACCCGCCACCAGCACGTCCTGCTTCGCCTCGGTGCCTTGATCGCGCAGGCGGAGGGGGCGGCAGCACTCGCCCGGCGTGCGCAGCGGGCGGCCACCAAGCAGTTGCACCCGAAGGCCGCGCGGGGCCTGCGCGCCGATGCGCTGGCCGCCGTGAGTCGCGTGAACGCGCGCACTGTGTCCCTCACCATCGCCACGGAGGCCGTCCGCTGGGTGGCGGGCGCGGATGGCGGCGAGCTTGGCGATTTCGAGCAGCGTCTCGGACTGGCCTCGATCCACCGCGCTCAGGGCGGCCTGCTCGCCGACCTCCAGGCCGTCGCTGAGGCGGTCTACGCCCGCAAGCGCCGGTGACCGGACGCGAGCGGCCGGACTCGGGGGCCGGTCCAGGCCGGCCTTGACCATCCGGGCGCCGGTAGGTGAGCATGGCGCCGGTGAGCACGACCGAAGACCCCGGGCCGGAGGCGGCGGCGCCCGGCTCCGCCGATCCCGAGGACTCGGACGCGCCAGGGGCCGACCGCTCGGGAGCCTTCGTGGCCGCGCAGCGCGCGCGGCGGCTCGCGAAGCTCGATGCCCTGCGCGCGCGCGACCGCGACCCCTATCCGGTCCGCTTCGACCGCTCGGCGTCGTGTGCCGAGGTCCGCGCCCGGCACGGCTCCCTCGGCCCTGACACCCGCACCGGGGACGTCGTCCGCGTGGCCGGGCGCGTGATGCTCATCCGCCGCCACGGCCAGGTCACCTTCGCGGACCTCCGGGATGGCAGCGGGACGATCCAGCTCCTGGCCTCCGCCGACACGATCGGCGCGGAAGGCCTGGCCGACGTCAACGCGCTGGACCTCGGCGACTGGGTCGGGGCCGAGGGAGAGGTCGTCACGAGCCGGCGCGGCGAGCTCTCGGTGCTCGTGACGAGCGTGCAGCTGCTGGCCAAGACCCTGCGGTCCCTGCCGGACAAGGCCCACGGCCTGGCCGACGTCGAGGTCCGATTTCGCCAGCGCTACCTCGACCTCGTGGTCAACGACGACCCGCGCCGCATCTTCAACATCCGCTTCAAGATCATCGCCTCGATCCGCGCGAACCTCGCCGAGCGCGGCTTCGTCGAAGTGGAGACCCCGGTGCTCGACACGGCGGCGGGCGGCGCCGCCGCCCGGCCGTTCATCACTCACCACAACGCGCTCGACCTCGAGATGTACATGCGGATCGCGCTCGAGCTGCACCTCAAGCGGCTCGTGGTCGGCGGGCTCGAGCGAGTGTTCGAGATGGCGTCGGTCTTCCGCAACGAGGGGATCGACCTGACGCACAACCCGGAGTTCACGCTCCTGGAGGCCTACCAGGCGCTCGCGGACTACGGCGACATGATGGATCTCGTCGAGGACCTGATCCGGCGGGCGGCGCGCGACAGCCTGGGCACCACGGTCGTGACGGTCGACGGCCGCGAGATCGACCTGGCCCGCCCGTTCGCCCGCGCGAGCATGGGGGAGCTCATCGAGCGCCACGCGAAGGTGCGCATGCACCCCTCGATGCCGCGCGAGGAGGCGGCGGCGCTGTGCGCGCGGTTCGGGGTCGACGTCGAGCCGGCCTGGGGCGTGGGGCGCATGATGAGCGAGGTCTACGACGCGACGGTCGAGGACGAGCTCATCGAGCCGACATTCGTCATGGACCATCCGCGGGAGATCTCGCCGCTCGCCCGCGCGCACCGCGACGACCCCGAGCTGACCGAGCGCTTCGAGCTCATCATCGCCGGGCGCGAGCTCGCCAACGCCTACTCGGAGCTCAACGATCCGGTCGACCAGCGCGAGCGCTTCGAGCGCCAGGCCGAGCTGAAGGCCGCCGGGGATGACGAGGCCCAGGACATCGACGAGGACTACATCCGTGCCCTCGAGTTCGGGCTGCCGCCGACCGGCGGCCTGGGCATCGGCGTCGACCGGCTCGTGATGCTCCTGTCAGGGGTCGACTCCATTCGCGAGGTCATCCTCTTCCCGACGTTGCGCCCGGAGGGCGGTGCCCAGCAGCGGCGCAAGTGGGCGGTGGCTTCGCCGCTGCCGACCGCCGCGTCGCTCGGGGTCCCGCCGCCAGCGCCTGCGGTGCTTCCGGCGGCGGCCGCCGCCGCGATCCGCCCGCTCGCGCCGACGCCGGCGGCCGGCGAGGTCGGCGCCGACGAAGAGGTCCCGCGGCCGCCCGGCGAGCCTCCGGAGCAGCAGGCCCTGCTCCCGGTTCAGGTCGCCGCGGCCCGTCCGCCCGCGCCGCTGCCGTTCGCCGGGGCCGTTCGCTGGATCTCGGTGCTGACGGCGCTCAGCGGGCTGCTGCAGATCCTGCCGTTCCTGCCGGGCGTGGCCGAGGACCTCGGCTTCTTCTCGGAGCCGTTCCTGGCCCGCACCGGCCGGGCGAACTCGACGGTGGCCTCGGTCGTCGTGGGGATCCTCCTGCTGCTGGTCGCTCGCCAGCTGCACCGCCGCAAGCACGCCGCCTGGCAGGCCGCGATCGTGCTGTTCGGCGCCGCGGCGATCCTGGCGACGCTGCGCGGCCCCGACCCGGTCCTCGTCGTCTTCAACGCCGGGATGGTGGCCGCGCTCGTGGCGACGCGGAAGGGCTTCCCGGCCCGCGGCGACCCGCACTCGCTGCTCGAGTTCGTGCGGTTCGTTCCGGCCTACCTGCTCGCCGTCGGCGTGTACGGGTTCGCCACGCTGCTGGCCGAGCAGCACCGGATCACCCCCGACCTCACCTTCGCCGGGATGCTCGAGACCGTGTACGGCGGGATGGTCGGGCTGTCGGGGCCCTACACGTACCGCGGGCGGTTCTTCGAAGCCTTCTTCCCGGACTCGCTCCTGGTGCTCGGCGTGCTCGGGCTGCTGATCGCCGCCTTCCTGCTCTTCCGTCCGCTGGTCGAGCGCGGCGGGCCGTCGACCCCGGATCGCGAGCACGCCCGCCGCCTCGTGCGCGAGTACGGCTGGGACACGCTCGCCTACTTCTCGCTGCGCTCGGACAAGAGCTACTTCTTCGCCAGCGACGGCGAGGCGATGATCGCCTACGCCTACACCAACGGCTACGCGCTCGTGGCGGGAGACCCCATCGGCCGCCCGGAATCGCTGCCCGTCGTGCTCGACGAGTTCCTGGACTTCTGCCGCGATCGCGCCTGGCGCGCCGCGTTCCTCTCCGTGCGGGAGGCCGACGTCCCGCGCTACAAGGCCCGGGGGTTCAACAGCGTCTACCTGGGGGACGAGGCGATCATCCGCTGTGACACGTTCTCGCTCCACGGCGGGGCGATGAAGCCGGTGCGGTCCGCTGTGAACCGGGTCGACAAGCACCATCGGTTTCGCCTGATGCGCGAGGCCGATGCGTCGCCGGCGCTGGTGCACGACCTCAACGAGATCTCGCGGGAGTGGCGGGGAAAGGCGGCCGAGCGCGGGTTCACCATGGAGCTCGGCCGCGAGGTGGAGGGTGCGAACCCCGACTTCCTGCTCGCGGTCGCCTTCGATCGTGACGACCGCGCGGTGGCGTTCCTGCGGCTCGTGCCCTGCTACGGCAGCGACCCGGGCTACTCGCTCGACCTCATGCGGCGCCGGCCGGCGGCGGCCAACGGGATCACCGAGTACCTCATCGCCAACGCCGCGCTCGGGCTGGGGGAGCAGGGATTCCGGCGGCTGTCGCTGAACTTCGCCGCCTGGGGGCGGCTGTTCCAGGGCGACGCTGGCCTGCACTGGTGGGAGCGGCTCGCCCGGCGCGGCCTGACGGCGCTCAACCCGTTCTTCCAGATCGAGTCGCTCTTCGCGTTCAACCAGAAGTTCCAGCCGTTCTGGCTCCCGCGCTCGATCGTCATCGAGGATGCGAGCCAGGCCGCCCACGTCGGCATCCTGTTCGCAAGCGTGGAGGGCTTCCTCACCATTCCGGTCGTCGGGCGCTTCCTCGTTCCGTCCGGGCGGGCCACGACCGGCCGCGCGGCGGGGGCGCCGGCCTCGGCGGGGCCGGCACCATGACGCCGCGCCAGGTCGCGCGCAACCTGCTGGCCGCGCTGGCGGTCCTCGGTGCCCTCTACCTCGTCTGGCGGCTGCGGACGGTGGTCGAGCTGCTGGTCATCGCCCTCGTTCTGTCGATCGCGCTCGCGCCGGCGGTCCGCCAGGTGCAGCGGATCCCGCACATGCGCCGGGCGCCCGCCATCGTCCTCGTCTACCTCGGCCTGCTGGCCGCGGTCCTCGGGATCGGGGCGGTCCTCGTGCCGCCGGTGGTCAAGGAGGTGAACCAGTTCGCGCACGAGGTGCCGCGCTACGTGCGCGACATCCGCGATTCGCGCGCCTTGCGCGAGTACGACCGCCGCTACCGGATCACCGCCAAGCTCGAGGCCCAGGCGAACAAGCTGCCCGGGACGCTCGAGGGCGCGGCCGCCGAGCTCGAGTCCGTCACCGTCGGGGTGTTCCGCCGGATCGTCGAGCTCATCGCCGTGCTCGTGATCGCGTTCTTCCTGCTGCTGGACGGCGGACGGTGGCTGCGCTTCCTCATCGGACTGCTGCGGCCGCGCGATCAGGCCCGGGCGCGGCGGCTGACCAGCGAGGCCGCCCGGGCGGTCGGCGGCTACGTCGCCGGCGTGCTGTGCATCTCGCTGGCGGCCGGGCTCGCGTCGTTCGTGATCATGACCATCCTGGGGATCCCGTTCGCGGTGCCCCTCGCCGTCCAGATGGCGTTCTTCGCCCTCATCCCGCTCGTCGGGTCGGCGATCGGGGCGATTGCGATCGCGATCGTCGCGTGCTTCGAGGACTTCCCCACGACGGTCCTGCTCTGGCTGGCCCTGTTCGTCGCCTATCAGCAGGCCGAGACCCACCTCATCGGGCCCCAGATCTACCGGCGCACGCTCCAGATGCATCCGCTCCTGGCGATCGTGGCGGTCCTCGTGGGGGCGAGCCTCCTCGGCATCCTGGGGGCCCTGCTGGCGATCCCGGCGGCGGCGCTCATCCAGCTCGTCCTGCGCGACTACTGGTCCGAGCGCGCTGAGCCTGCGGTGCCGGAAGTGCAGGACCCTCCGCCGGCGACCGATACCATCGCCACATGAGGGGGTTTCGCTTCGTCGCGCTCGCCTGGACGCTCGTTGCCGCGCTGGCGGCGCCCGCGGCGATCTGGGCCGACGACTCCCAGCCGGCCGGGACGGTTCCGGACACCGCCGTGACGACCGACCCGGCAGCGCCCCCGGCGCCGACGACGACCGCCACCGACCCGGCGCCCTCCCCGGCCCAGCCGAGCGCGCCGCCGGCCACGGCAGCGCCCGCCGCCGCGCCCGCGCAGGGCACCGCCGTCGCCACGAAGGAGCGGACCCCGGACGCTGCCGTGCCGATCGCCTCGGCGGCCGGAACGACGACCGTCACGATCAAGGACTTCGAGTTCACGCCGCCGACGATCAACATCACGGTCGGCGACACGGTGGTCTGGAAGAACGACGGCCCGACCCAGCACAGCTCCACCTCCGACCAGGGCGCCTGGGACACCGGGCTGCTGGCCAAGGGGAAGAGCGGCTCGCACACGTTCGAAGAGGGCGGGACGTACACCTACATCTGCACGCCCCATCCGTTCATGAAGGGCAAGGTCGTCGTGGCGGCGGCCTCGTCGGGCACGACGGACACCACCGGCACGGAGGGGTCCACCGGGGACACGACCGCCGCGCCGACCTTCACCGACGGCTCGGGCAGCGCCGTGGACTCGACGTCCACGGGCTCGTCGGACTCCGGTTCGCTCGCGTCGACCGGCTCGGACTCCGCGCTCCTCGCGCTGGCCGGCCTGCTGCTGCTCGCCGGCGGCGTCGGGCTGCGCCGCCGTCTCGCCCGCCCGGGCGACTGACGCCCCCGCTCCCGGGTACGCTTGCCGCCGCATGGATCCGGCCCTGCTCCGCAACCGCCTCCTCGTCGCCACGGGAATGTGGCGTGAGAGCACCGACGACCCCTTGCCGAAGCTCCCGCCCGGCGATCCCGCGCAGCAGCTGACGCAGTTCGAGCTCGCACTCGTCGACATGCTCTACGCGGGCGCGGTGCCAGCGACGGCCCGGGATGTCGCCGACAAGACGTGGGACCTCGTGCACGACCGTCCAGAGGACGATCCGGTGCGGCGCCGCGTCGTCGAGATCCACGAGGGCCTCGCCCGCCTCGGCCTCCCGCGCGACTGATGCTGCCGTGCGTCGCGTCCTCATCCTGGCTGGCGCCATCGTGTTCGTGGACACGATGTTCTACGGGGCGATCGCCCCGCTCCTCCCGTACTACGAAGCCCGGCTGGACCTGAGCAAGTCGGCTGCGGGCGTGCTCGCGGGCGCCTATCCAGCGGGGACGGTGCTGTTCGCGCTGCCCGGCGGCTGGCTGTCGTCGGCGGTCGGCCCGCGCCGGACCGCCGTCGGGGGCCTGCTCGTCATGGCCGCCGCGACGCTGGCCTTCGGGCTGGCCCGGAACATCGCCGTCCTGGACCTGGCGCGGTTCCTCCAGGGCGCCGCCGGCACCTGCATGTGGGCGGGGGCGCTCGGCTGGATCCTCGGCGAAGGCCCGCGCGAGCAGCGCGGCGAGATGATCGGCACGGCGCTCGCGGCCGCGGTGGGCGGCATGATCGTGGGCCCGGTGCTCGGCGGCGTGGCGGCCGCCGCGAGCCCCGGGATCGTGTTCGGGGCGGTGGCGGCGATCGCGACCGGGCTCGCAGTGATCGCGACGCGCACTCCCGTCGGCGCCCCGCCGGGCGCGCCGCCGATCCGCGACATCGGCCGCGCCCTGCGGACGCCGCGCGTCGTCGGCGCGATGTGGCTGCTCGTGCTGCCGTCGCTGCTCGCCGGCGCCGTCGAGGTGCTCACGCCGCTGCGGCTCAGCGCCCTGGGTGCGACGACGACCGCGATCGGCGGGGTGTTCCTCATGGCCTCGGCGGCGGAGATGGTCCTCAGCCGCGGGGTGGGACGCTTCGCAGACCGCCGCGGACGCTTCGCGCCGATCCGGATGGCGCTGGGCATGGTCGTGGCGATCCTCGTCCTGCTGCCCGTGCCCACGGCACCGGTGCTGCTCGCCGCCCTGATCGTCGCCTTCTGGGGCGGGATGGCCTTCTTCTGGACCCCGTCGTCCGCGCTCGTGGCCGACGAGAGCGAGGCGGCAGGGCTCCCCGCGGAGTTCGTGCCGGGGTTCTCGAACCTCGCGTGGGGCGGGGGCCAGGCCATCGGCTCCCTGGCTGGCGCGGCGATCGCCGCGGCGACCGCAGATGCGGTCGCCTACGGGATCCTGGCCGGGGCCTGCGTGGCGACGCTCGCGGTCCTGCTCGCCCGGCGCCCCGGCCAGGCCCCCGCGTAGGCGCCGGCGCCGGCCCGATAGCCGTCCACCTGGCGCCTCGGGATTGCGTCCCGGCCGGCCTCGTGCCGAATTCACGTGAGCAGGACGACAATTCCCCTTTGATCGGAGTCACGGATGACCCACGGTCAGGGGCCCAGCCGGGTCCCCGCCAGGCGCGGGCGCCTGTCCGCGATGGCGCTGGCCATCGCGGCGGTTGCCTGTGCCATCAGCGCCATGGAGGCGCGCACAGCTGCCGCGGCGCCCGCGGCGGCCGCCGGACGGCTCATCGTCGGCTTCGATCCGGCGGCGGCCCCCCGGCAGGAAGCGGCGGCGCTCGACGCCGCCGGGGTCACGCCGGTGCGCCGGCTGCCCGGGGCCGGCGCCGCCCTCGTGCGCCTCGACGCCGGCGTGACGCGCACGAGTGCCGAGCGCGGGCTCGATCGCAGCCCGGCCGTCGCGTTCGCCGAGCCCGACTACCGCGTCACCGCGACGGCCGTCACCAACGATCCGCTCTTCGCATCGCAGTGGGCGCTCCAGAACCTCGGAGCCAGCGGCGGCGTGCCGGGCGCGGACATCGACGCCCCAGGGGCCTGGGCCCTCAGCACGGGCGCCGGCGTGATCGTGGCCACGACCGACACGGGGGCCGACCTCGCCCATCCGGACCTGGCCGCGAACCTCTGGACGAATCCGGGCGAGATCGCGGGCAACGGCCTCGACGATGACCACGACGGCTGGATCGACGACGTGCACGGCATCGACGCCGCCAACGGCGACGGCTCGCCAGCGGACGACAACGGGCACGGCACGCACGTGGCCGGAACGATCGCGGCGGCGGCCGGCAACGGCGTCGGCGTGGCCGGCGTGGCGCCCGGCGCCCGCGTGATGCCCCTGAAGTTCATGGACTCCGGCGGCAGCGGCTACACGAGCGCGGCGATCACGGCGATCGCCTACGCGCAGGCGCACGGCGCCCAGGTGATCAACGCGAGCTGGGGCGGAGGGGGCTACAGCGAGGCCCTGCGCCGGGCGATCCTGCAGGCCGGCCAGGCCGGCATCGTGTTCGTGGCCGCCGCGGGGAACGACGGCGCCAACACCGACGCGTCACCGGACTACCCGGCGGACTACGACCTCCCGAGCGTGATCTCCGTGGCCGCCTCGGACCGGAACGACGCCCTCGCGCCGTTCTCGAACCGGGGCGCCTGCTCGGTCGACCTCGCCGCGCCGGGCGTCGGGATCCTCAGCACGGTGCCCGGCGGCTACGCGACGTACTCGGGCACCTCGATGGCCGCGCCGCACGTCGCCGGGACAGCGGCCCTCATGCTCGCCCGGGCGCCCGGGCAGGCGCCGGCCGACGTCCGCGCCCGGATCGTGTCCAGCGCCAAGCGCCGTCCCGCCTTCGCCGGCGTGACGGTCGCCGGCGGCCGCCTCGACGCCCGCGCCGCCGTAGCGGTCGCGTCGGCGCCGGCACCGGCGCTGCCCGGCTGCGGCAGCGCCGCGCCGCCGCCCGGGACGGGGCTGGCCGCCGTGTCGCCGCCCTCGGTCAGCGGCCGCCCGGTGCAGGGGCAGGTCCTGCAGGCGGTGCCCGCTGCGTGGTCGCGTCCGGACGTGTCGCTGTCGCGGTCCTGGCTGCGCTGCGACGAGTCCGGCGACTGGTGCGAGGCGATCCCCGGCGCGTCCGGGGCCGCCTACCGGCTGACCGCGACCGACGTCGGCGCCACGATCCGCGTGAAGGAGGTCGCGACGGCCGGCAGCCAGCAGGCGCAAGCGGTCTCGGCGGCCTCGCCGTTCGTCACGGCTGCGCCCGGCACCTCCGGGCCGGCCCTTTCGTTCACGGCGCGCCCCGTTCAACGTGCCCTGCAGGCGGGCGGGATCGCCGCGCGGGCGGGCTGCCCCGCCGCTTGCCGGGTGACCGTGGGCGTCCGCATCGACATCTTCACGGCAGCTGGCCGCCGGCTGCGGGCGCGCTCCAGCCGGGCGGGCCGCCTGGTGTCGGCCCGCCAGGTCCGCGACCTGCGGATTCCGTGTACGGCGGCCCAGCGGCGGGCGGCCCTGGCGGCCCTGGCGGCCCGGCGCGTGGTCCGCGCAACGCTGACCGCGACGGCGACGGACGCCGCAGGCCGCCGCGGCGCCCCGCAGGTCCGCACGGTTCGCATCGTCGGGTAGGGCCGGGCTGGCTCTCCCCGGCGCGCTTGCCGCACCGCGGCGACGACCGGTAGGTTCGTCCGCCATGGCCCCGGACGCCTCCCCCGCCGACGCCGAAGCGCTGGCGGCCCGCATGATCGACGCGGCCCACGGCGTGTACGGCGCGCATGCGGGATGCCGGGCGCTGCACGCGAAGGGCACGGTCTGCGCCGGCACGTTCATGGCCGATCCAGCCGCGGCTCGGCTGACCCGCGCCGTGCCGTTCCAGGGAGCGCCCGTCGAGGTCCGGGTCCGGTTCTCCAACGGCTCAGGCGATCCGGGTGCCCGCGACGGCGCTCGCGACGGGCGCGGGATGGCGACGAAGTTCCTGCTGCCGGACGGGGGGACCGCGGACCTCGTGGCGATCAGCCGCGAGACGTTCTTCGTGCGGACGCCCGAGGACTTCCTCGAGCTCATGGCGGCTCGCCGTCCCGACCCGCAGACCGGCCAGCCGGACTTCGCGCGCATCGGTGCATTCCTGGAGGCCCACCCGGAGTCCGTCGGGCCGATTCAGACTCAGCTGGCCGCCGAGCCGGCCGCCAGCTACCTGCAGACCGCCTTTCACGCCGTGCACGCCTTCGGGCTGGAGTCGCCCGACGGGGAGACGGCCTGGGTCAAGTTCCACTGGGTGCCCGAGGCCGGCGTCGCCACGCTCAGCGACGACGAGGCCGCGGGCCGCGCCGCCGACTTCCTCCAGGCCGACCTGGCTGAGCGCCTCGGCGCCGGTCCGGCCGCGTTTCGTCTCGAGGCTGAACTCGCGCGCGACGGCGACCCGCTCACCGATCCGACGGCCCTCTGGGGCGACCGCGACCGCGTGACGCTGGGCCGGCTCGAGCTCACGGGGATCGCCACTGATCGCGAGCGCGACGGCGACGTCCTCGTCTTCGACCCCACCCGGGTCCCGGACGGGATCCGCTGCCCCGACGATCCGATCCTCCACGCCCGCACCCACGCCTACTCCGAATCCGTGCGCCGCCGGACGGGCGTGGGGCGCGACGCGATGCCGTAGCGGCGGGCGGGCTACTGCGCGGCGGCCTTGCGCGCTGTGCGCAGCCCCTGCTTGGCCATGAGCCCGTTGCCGATCAGCAGCAGTGTCTTGTTCGGCGGCGCGCGGAAGCCGCTCTTCGTGTGCGCGGCGTACCGCGCGATCCCGTCGCCGCCGACGTCGAGCCAGCCGGTGTGCTGGCGCGCGGCGAGCCCGATGAGCTGGGCGTTGTAACTGTGGCCGAGCAGGCCGGCGCGCCGGCCGCCCGGAGGCAGGAGCCCCGGCGCCGCGGCGTCGAGCACGATCCCGCGCCGGTCGCCGGCGCCCACGGTGACCGGGACGGCCGCCGGGTAGCCGTCGGCCTCCCGGAAGGCCACGAGCTGGTGGGGGAGCGCCCGCAGCGCGCGGGCGGCCCGGGCGCTGTCCATCCGCGGCCCGGCGCCCTTCTTCGGCTCGGCCTGGGGCGGCGGCGGCTGCGCGGGACGCGGGTCCCCCGTCACCTCCGGCGCGCCGGCGCACGCGAGATCGGGCCAGGCCACGATCCGGTCGACGGTCACGGTCACGGGCACGCGGTCGGCGTAGTACTCCCGCAGGAGCCAGTCCCAGCCGAAGCCCCGCTTGGGCGCGCCCATGAACCGCGTCGCCTGCGGTCCGATCACGTCCTCGAGGTAGGCCTGGCTGGGCTCCTCGGTGATCGTGGCGGTGCCCTGGACGAGCACGAAGAGGCGCCGGGTCGAGAATCCGTGCTCGCGGGCGTGATAGGCCAGCGCCACGCGCGGCTCGGCGCGAATCCGGTCGAGCTTGCGGCCGAAGCCCAGCGAGGTCGTGAAGGTGACGGTCCCGGCCTCGCGGTCGCGCAGGCCGATCGGGGCCACCGGGGTCACCACGGCGCCGCCGGCCGGAGTGACATAGGCGAGGGCGGCGGTCAGGTCGCCGCCGAGGACGTCGTCGACGTCGTCGTTCCAGGTCACGGGCATGGCTGCGACTGTACCGCCCGCGACCGGGCCGCCGGCGGGGCGGCGCGCCCGGCCCCGGCAGGCTCTACCCTGCCCCGCATGTGGAGGAGGATCGCCGCCGCCGCCCTCGCGCTCGCCGCCAGCGCCGCCGCTGCGGCGCCCGCCCTGGCGGCGCCGACGCTCGACGTCACCCGCCAGTGCGCCTACTCGCGCCAGACCGTCAACTTCGCCGGCACCGGCTATCGCAAGGACGTCCCGTATCGGTTCACGATGAACGGCAGAATCGTCCTGAGCGCCCGCACGACGACCACCGGCGACATCGCCGGCCTGATCCGGCTTCCGCGGATCTCCCGGGCGACCGGGCAGCGGGGCTACGTGCTGCGGGTCACCGACGGCGCCCGCACGGCGGTGAGCCGCATCTACGTCACGGCCCTGTCGGCGGACTTCGCCCCGCGGCTCCCGAAGAGCATCCGCAGCCGCGTGACGTTCACGGTCCGCGGGATGCTGCGGCGCTTCACGACCGCCTACGTGCACTACATCCGGCCCAACGGGACGGTGCGCGCGACCGTGAGCCTCGGCCGCACCTCCGGCCCGTGCGGCCTGGTCTCTGCCCGCCGCCAGCTCTTCCCCTTCGTGCCCACGGCGGGGCGCTGGCGGCTGCAGTTCGACCTGCGGCCCGGCTACAGCCGCTCGGTGCGGCCGAAGCCGTTCGTGCGGATCTCGCTGCCGATCGTGCGCCGCGCCGCGGCGCGCCGCTGACCGCGCTCCGAGGCCGTCAGTCGCTGTCGGGCGGCGGGCGGCGGTCGCGCTTGCGCTGCGCCTGCCGGCGCTTGGCCTCGAGCCGGCGGCGCCGCGCCGCGCCGCTCGGCGCCGTGGGCCGCCGGGGCCGGGGCACGTGGAGTGCCTGGGTCAGGCGGGCCTGGAGGCGGGCCAGCGCGAGTTCGCGGTTGCGGGCCTGACTGCGGGCGTCCTGGGCGACGGCCGTCACCCGCGGCCCGAGCTTGGCAGCGATCCGGCGCTGCTGGTCGGGCCGCAGCGCCCGGGAGGCGAAGACGTCGAAGCTGGCCTCGATGCGCGACGCCGTCACGTTCGCGTGCTGGCCCCCGGGCCCGCCGGACCGGGAGGCGCGCACGGTGACCTCCGCGAGCGGAATCGCGGCGCCGCGGCCGAGAGGCATCGGATCGTCCATCCTGGCGATCGTACGGGGCGGTAGGGTCGAGGGCGTGAGCGCCGTCCGGATCGAAATCGAGACGCTCGGCCCGTTCTCGCTGGCGCAGAGCATCGCCTTCCTGTCGCGCTTCGACCCCCTCGGCGCCGGCTCGTGCGACGACGGCCGGCTGCGCATCGCCTTCACCGACGACGCCGGCTTCCCGGCCGGCGTGTGCGTCAGCCAGGAGCCCCACGGGATCTTCGCCGAGGGCACCACGCGCCTGAGCGAGGAGGCGCTGGCCCGGCACGTGGCGCGGATCCTCTCGCTCGACGTCGACGCCCACGGGCTGGCCGATGTCGGCCGGCGCGATCCGGCGGTCCAGGCGCTCCTGGAGCGCTACCCGGGGCGCCGCCCGGTCTGCTTCGGCACGCCGTTCGAGGCGGCGGCCTGGGCGGTCCTGTCCCAGCGCGTGCAGATGGCCCAGGCGGCGAAGGTCAAGCACGAGCTCGCCCGGCAGCTCGGCGCCACGCTCGTCGTGGACGGCGAGCGGCTCTCCCCGTTCCCGGCGCCGTCCGCGATCGCGGAGCTCGAGGAGTTCCCGGGGCTGTGGCCCACGAAGGCCGGCCGCCTCCGGGAGCTTGCCCGCGCCGCCATGGGCGGGGCGCTCGATCCCCAGGCGCTGCGGGCTGTGCCGGCCGAGGAGGCGCTTGCCCAGTTGCAGGCGCTGCCGGGCCTGGGGCCCTGGTCGGCGGCGCTCGTGCTCGTCCGCGGTGCCGGCCACCCGGACGTCGCGCCGGTGTCGGCCCGCCTGATGGGGCCGGCGGTCGCCCGCATGTACGGGCGGCCGGCGGACGAGATCGACGACGCCGCCCTGGCCGAGATCTCCGAGGGCTGGCGCCCGTTCCGCTCGTGGGTGACCTTCCTCGCTCGCAACGCGGCCGACGACGCCCCGTGATCCAGCACGCGGCGCTGGAGATCGCCCGCGGCGATGCGGAGCCCGAGGCGGCGTTCTGGGAGCTGCTGGGGTTCCGCCGGGTGCCGGCGCCGGCCTCGCTGCGCGACCGGGCGACGTGGCTGCAATCCGGGCCGACCCAGGTGCATCTGCTCTACGCCGATGCTCCGGCGCCGCCCCGCGAGGGGCACGTCGCGGTGCTCGCCCCGGAGTTCGATGCCACCGCCGCCGCGCTGGCGGCCGCCGGCCACGCCGTCGACCGGCGGGCCGAGCACTGGGGCGCCCCGCGAGCCTACGTCCGGAGCCCCGCCGGACACCGGGTCGAGTTCATGGCCGCGCCGCCGGCGTGATCCGGCGGCGCGGGGCCGGCGCCTAGGGTTGGCGGGTGGCGTCCGCGGGCGCCACGTCCCGGACGAGGAGAGCGAGATGGCCACGCAGTACGACCTGGTGATCGTCGGAATGGGCTCTGCCGGCCTGACCGCGGCCGAGTTCGCCAGCCGCCTCGGACTCCGCGTCGCAGCCGTCGAGCGCGACAAGGTGGGCGGCGACTGCCTGTGGACCGGCTGCGTGCCGAGCAAGGCGCTCCTGGCCTCGGCGAAGGCGGCCCACCACATTCGCCACGCGGATCGCTGGGGCCTCCCGGCCACCGAACCGGCCATCGACACGGCCCGGGTGTGGGCGCGCATCAAGGCCGTGCAGCAGGAGATCGCGGCGACCGACGACAGTCCTGAGCGCTTCGAAGCGATGGGCGTCGAGCTCATCCGGGGGCCCGCCCGCCTCACCAGTCCGACGAGCCTGACCGCCGGCGACCGCGAGCTCCAGACCCGGAACGTGCTGCTCTGCACGGGCAGCCGCCCGGCGATCCCGCCGATCGAGGGCCTCGAGGCCGCCGGGTTTCTGACGAGCGAGAGCGTCTTCGAGCTGGAGCGGGCGCCCGAGAGCCTCATCGCCATCGGAGGCGGGCCAATCGCCATCGAGCTGTCGCAGGCGTTCACCCGGCTCGGCATTCCGACCACGGTGCTGCAGCGCGATCCCGGCATCCTCCCCAAGGACGAGCCCGTGCTCGTCGCCGCGCTGGCTGGCGTGCTCGAGGCCGAGGGCGTCGAGATCATCTGCGACGCCGCCGTCACGCGGGTCGAAGCCGCGGATGGCCTCAAGGCGGTCCACGCCACGGTTGGCGGGGAGACGGAGCGGATCTTCCAGGCGCACGAGCTGTTCGTCGCGGCTGGCCGGCGTCCGAACACCGACGGCCTCGGCCTCGAGGCGGCCGGGGTTGAGCTCACGGCTTCCGGCCACGTCAAGGTCGACGCGCGGCTGCGCACGAGCGTCCCGTCGGTCTACGCCTGCGGCGACCTCGTCGGGCGCTTCCTCTTCACGCATTCGGCCGGCGCCGAGGCGGCGGGCGCCGTTCGGACGATGTTCTTCCCCGGCTCGGCGAAGGCGCCGAGCTTCGTGCCCTGGGCGACCTTCACCGATCCGGAGCTCGCGCACGCCGGCCTCACGCTCGCCGAGGCGCAGGCCGAGCACGGCGCGGACGCGTGCGAGCTCTGGCGCCAGGACCTCGTCCACTCCGACCGGGCCCGGGCCGACGGGCAGGCCGAGGGCGCGATCCTCATCGTGACCGCGAAGCAGCGGGTCGTCGGCGCCCACATCCTCGCGCCGGCGGCGGGCGAGATGATCCACGAGCTCGCGCTGGCGATCTCCCAGGGCATGAAGCTCGACGAGCTCGCCAGCCTCGTGCACGTCTACCCGACGGTGGCGATCGGCATCCAGCAGCTCGCGGCCGAGGCGTCCTACGACAAGGCCGGCAAGTACCGCTGGCTCGTGAAGAAGCGGTAGGCCGCCGGCACCCGCGGGGACCGGCCCTCCGTGGGGACCGGCCCTCCGTGGGGACCGGCCCTCCGTGGGGACCGGCCCTCCGTGGGGACCGGCCCTCCGTCCGAACCTGTGCGCCTCAGCCACCGGATCGGTGGTCCGGGCGCGCGAGAACGCGGGTGTGGTGGTCCCTCTCCGAACGTGTGCGTGTGAGCCACCGGATCGGTGGTTCAGGTGCGCGAGAACGCGGGTGTGGTGGTCCCTCTCCGAACGTGTGCGTGTGAGCCACCGAATCGGTGGTTCAGGCGCACGAGAACGCGTGCGCCGCAGGACGGGGCGCGGGCGCAGGCGGGCGCGCTAGGTGCCGGCCCAGTGGGCGGCGGATCGCTGCCACCAGGGACCGGCGAGTGCCGGCGGATCGCCAGCCTGGAGCGGCGCCTCGTCCCCGAGCTCCAGCCCCCGCGACGCCAGCCGCTGCGCGACGAGCTCGGCGATGCCGAGCGCCGCCGACAGGCCGGTCGAGCGGATCGCCGCCGCATGCAGGAGCTCGGGCAGCGCGCTGGCCGGCTCGATCACGTAGTTGACCCCTTCGCCGGCCGGCCGCAGGCCCGCGTAGTGCGCCTCCGGCGCCGCGCCGGCCAGGCCCGGCAGCAGCTCGGCGGCCTTCGCGGTGACCTCGGCCTGCGCCTCGGGGCGCACCGTCCAGTCGCCCTTGTCCTCCTGGTCGACGGCGGTCGGGCCGGCGACGACCTTCCCGTCCAATGTGGGGAAGACGAGGACGCCCTTCGTCTGCCGGTCCGGGATCGGCAGCAGGATCCGGTCCAGCGGCTCCCCGGCGGGCGGCTCGAACACGAAGAACTCGCCCTTGCGCGGGTAGATGCGAAACGCCGCGCGGTCCCCGGCGCCAGCGGCGATCTCGTCGGCGTGCAGCCCGGCGGCGTTCACCGCGGCATCGGCCTCGACCGCCTCGCCGCTCGCGAGCTGCACCGCCAGGGCCCGCGCGCTGGCGCGGCTGACGCCCACGACCTGGGCGCCGGCACGGACCGTCGCGCCGTGGGCCTGGGCGGCGGCGGCGAGCGCCAGCGTGTAGGCGACCGGATCCGTGACCCACTCCCCTGGCACGAGCAGCTCGTGGCCGTCGAGGTCGGCCTGCACGCCGTTGATCCGCGCGTTGGCCTCGAGCGCGCCGATCGCCTCGAGCTGGGACTCGTCGCGCGCCCGCAGCACGGCGCCGGTCCGCTGGACCGGAACGTCGAGCGTCCGCAGCACGCCGTCGCGCAGCGCCGCCGACCGCAGGATGAGCTGCGTCTCGAGCTCGCCGGGGTGCGAGTCGAACCCCGAGTGCAGGATCCCGGAGTTGGTTCCGCTCGCGCCGAGCGCGAGCTCGGGCTGGGCCTCGAGGAGGACGACCTCGGCGCCGCGGCGGGCCAGCGCCAGGGCCGACGCCGCCCCGACCACGCCGCCCCCGATCACCACGACGGTGCGCCCCATGACAGCCAGCCTACCGGCGCCGCAGCGCGGCGAGCGCCTCGAGCGCGACGAGGTTGCGCACGTTGTAGCCGCACCGCAGCCCCGCCGGGGTGAAGTCGGCGGCGCTTGTCCCGCACAGGCTCGGGTGGATCCCGTCGGCGTCGAGCCCGTCGCCCGGCACCCCGCCGAGCGCCAGCGCCCGCCAGTAGTTCGCGACCGGGATGCGCTCGCGGGCGCCGAGCGCCACGATCTCGGCGTTGTAGGAGCCGACCCGGGCGGCGAACACGGCCCGGTCGCGGCGCGGCGGGATCGTGAAGAGCACCGGCACCGCGCCCCGGGCGGCGACCCGCCGGACGATCGCGCCCAGGTCGCCGCGGAAGCGCCGGCGATCGCCGAAGCGCTCGAGGTCGTTCGTCCCGAACTCGATCAGCACGGTCGCCGGGCGCAGGCGGCGAAGCTCGCAGTCGATCGGCGCGACCGCTCCCGGGCACCCGGGCAGCCCGCGGGCGGGGGCCAGCGCCGCCCCGGCGTCCCAGCCGGCGACCGCCGCGGCGCTCGCGCGGGTGAAGGAGTTGGCCACCTCGCACCACGCCGACGTCAGGCCCGGATCGAAGCGCGTGCGGCGGAAGTATGCGATCGTCGGCGCGAGCGCGCGGTGGGCGCCAAGGCTCCCGGCTCCGCAGCCGATGTCCTGGAGGAAGGACGCCGATTCGGTGATCGAATCCCCGGCCTTGGCGAACACGCCGGGCCGGGCGCCCAGCCGGCGGCCCTGCGCGCGCAGGTCGGCGATCCGGGCGGCGACCGGGCCGTCGAGGCGCGGGACGACCGGCGCGGCGGCCACCGAGGCGGGGACCGGCGCGGCGGCTGCGACGCCCGGGAACACGAGGGCCGCGGCGGCGGCGAGGACGGTCAGCGGGCGGTCCACGCCCCTGGTATCGGCCGGTGCGGCCCGATGCGATACTCGCGGCCATGGCCTTCCTCCCGCGCCCTCCGGCCACCCGCGACGAGGAGATGATCGCCTCCCAGACGCCGGCGATCGAGACCGAGCTCACCGACGTCGAGCGCATCTCCCTCGTTGTGCGCGAGCTCAGCGCCGGCTTCACCGCCCTGGGGAAGCTGGGCCCGGCGGTCTCGATCTTCGGCTCGGCCCGCACGCCGCCTGGCTCGCCGACCTACGCGCTGGCCCAGGAGACCGCCCGCCGGTTCGGAGAGGCCGGGTTCGCCGTGATCACCGGCGGCGGGCCCGGCGTCATGGAGGCCGCCAACCGGGGCGCGAGCGAGGCGGGAGCCACGTCGGTCGGGCTGAACATCGAGCTGCCGTTCGAGCAGCGCACGAACGACTGGGTCGGGCTGCCCCTGGACTTCCACTACTTCTTCACCCGCAAGCTCATGTTCGTCCGCTACGCCTGCGGCTTCGTCGTCATGCCCGGGGGATACGGCACGCTCGACGAGATGTTCGAGGCGCTCTGCCTGATCCAGACCGGCAAGGCCCAGCACTTCCCGGTCGTGCTCGTGGGCACCGAGTTCTGGTCGGGCCTGCGGGACTGGCTGCACGGCAGCGTCCTGGGCTCGGGCTTCATCACCGCCGTCGACGTCGAGGAAGTCGAGATCACCGACGATCCCGAGGAGGCGGTCCGGATCGTCGCGAGCGGCGCGGCGAAGCAGGGCCTGCAGCCCCGCCCGCCCGCACCGCCGGTCGGCTTTTGAGCTACCGGGCCGGCGGGCCCGGCAGCGGCGCGGCGGGATCCTCGCCGCCGTGGTCTCCGGGGATGTCGGCCTTCGGGTAGCGCGCCCGCACCTCGTCGATGAACGCGGCGAGCTCGCCGGCGATGCCCCCGTGCTCGATTTCCAGCACGTTCTCCGCGTTCAAGGTGCCGGCCCGCGAGAGGTTGTAGGACCCGACGAACACCGTGTCGTCGGCCACCGTGACCTTCGCGTGCATGTAGTCGTGGACGGCGCCCGGCGCATAGGGCGTCGACCGCTTGCCGCTGAACCCGCCCCATTCGAGCACGCGCTCCAGGAGCGGCACTTTCCAGGAGGCGTTGCCGTTCGCGTGCCACTGGCCGACGACCTGGAGCATCTGGGTGTGGTCGACGACGCCGGCGAGGTCGGTGCCAGGCTCCGAGACGGTCTCGGCGAGCGTGGCGAGGATCGGCGCGGCGGTGATGACTGGCGAGGCGATGCGCAGCCGCGTCGCCCGGTCGATCGCCGCGGCGATGCGGTGCGAGAGCGCGGTGCCGCGCCCGGGGGAGAACCAGGCCCGCACGGTCGCGTCGCCGACGGCGACGGGTGCGGGCTCGACGAACCCGCTGCGCTCGACGTCGCCCTTCTCCCAGAGCTGGCGGAAGTCCTCGGTGAAGGCGGCGGCGAGCTCTGGCGAGGCGACCGTGACGATCACGTTCTCCTCGCGGGTCCAGGAGTCCAGCGTCCAGTTGGTCGATCCGGTCCACACCGCCTCGCCGTCGCGCACGAGGTACTTGTGGTGCATGAGGTCCGGCTTGCCCGGGATCGCGCGGGTGGGGAGGCCCAGCGCCTCGATGATCTCCGGCACGGTCTGCGGGGGCGGAGGCACCGGAACCCGGTAGGCGTCGTCGTAGTTGTAGATCAGCCGGATCGCCACGCCGCGGCCCGCGGCCGCCGTGAGGGCCGCCGCGACGCGGTCGCCGATCTCGCCCGGCAGCCGCACGTCATAGAGGGCCAGGTCGAGCGTGCGCCGCGCGGCGCCGACGAAGGCGACGATCGCGTCGGCGATCGCCGGCGGCTGCTGGCCGCCGTCCGTGAGCGTGCGGATCGTGATCTCGGGCGGGCCGGCCATGGTTGACACCAACCCTACGGCCCGGCGAGGTAGGCTCGCGCCCGTCATGGCCCACGGCCCCGACTTCGAGCGCCGCCTGCGCGTGCGCCCCAAGCACTTCCGGCTGGCCGCGGCGGATCCCGGCGACACCGGCCGGCTTGACAAGGCCGGCGCTGCCGCGCTGCACGAGCACCAGCTCGCGGAGCTGCGCGCGCTGCAGGACCGGCTGTGGGCGGAGAACGAGCGCTCGCTGCTGCTCGTGTTCCAGGCGCTCGACGCTGCGGGCAAGGACGGGACGATCGCCCACGTGATGTCGGGCGTGAACCCGCAGGGCTGCGACGTGCACGCGTTCAAGGCGCCCACGGCGCTCGAGCTCGACCACGACTTCCTGTGGCGCTGCCAGGTCCGGCTCCCCGAGCGCGGCCGCATCGGGATCTTCAACCGCTCCTACTACGAGGAGGTCCTCGTGGTGCGCGTCCATCCGGAGCTGCTGGCGCGCCAGCCGGGCGTCGACGCGCAGGACCCGGGCATCTGGCGCAAGCGCTTCGAGGACATCAACGCCTTCGAGGCCCATCTGGCCCGCAACGGCACCCGCGTGGTCAAGTTCTTCCTCCACGTCTCCAAGGAGGAGCAGAAGCGCCGGTTCCTCCAGCGCATCGAGGACCCGGAGAAGAACTGGAAGTTCTCCTCTGCCGATGTGCGCGAGCGCGCCTCCTGGGACGCCTACCAGGCGGCCTACGACGAGATGCTGCGCGCGACGAGCACGGCCCATGGCCGCTGGTACGCCATCCCGGCCGATCACAAGTGGTACATGCGCGCGGCCGTCGGGGGGATCGTCACCCATCACCTGCGCGACCTGAATCCGGCCTATCCGACGCTGCCGGAGTCCGAGCGCGACGCGCTGGAGGCCGCGCGGGTGGCGCTCACCGCGGAGGAGGACTGATGGCCCGCCCGATGACCGACGACGAGCGCCGGGCCTTCCTCATGGAGGGGACCCGCACGGGCAAGCTCGCCACCACCCGCAAGGACGGCCGGCCGCACGTCGTGCCGATCTGGTTCGTCCTCGACGGCGACGACGTCATCCTCACGACCGGGCGCGAGACCGTGAAGGGCCGGGCGCTCGCCCGCGAAGGCCGCGCGTCCCTGTGCGTCGACGATCAGGCGCCGCCGTACTCGTTCGTGACGATCGAGGCGACGGCGACGCTCAGCGACGATCTCGACGCGATGCTCGCCTGGGCGACGCGCATCGGCGGCCGCTACATGGGTGCCGACCGCGCCGAGGAGTTCGGCCGCCGCAACGCCGTGCCCGAGGAGTGGCTCGTGCGCCTCACGCCGGTCCGGACCCTCGCGCTGGCCGACGTCTCGGACTGATCAGCGCAGAATGGGCGTCCCGCCGGGCGCCACCGGCGTGAGCGCCGGCGGGGCCGGGCGCCACGGCGTCCACCCGGCCGGCGCCGGGCCGCGGAACACCCGCACGTGCACGTGCGTGTCGTGGTAGCGCAGCGGGATGACCAGGCCGCGGGGGCCGCGCAGGCGCAGCGACGGGCCGACGAAGAGGTACTGGACGCCGCCGGCGGCCGCGAAACGGTCGACCAGGTCCTGGGCCAGGGCACGGTCGACGTCGGCGGCGGTGTCGGGCGCGCACTCGCACCCGTCGCGCCGCGGGAAGAGCACGTCGGCGTCCAGGCCGTTCTGGTGCGAGCTGTGGCCGACGCTGCCCGGCTCGGGCGGGAACGGGCCGCCGCCCTTCGGGGAGAGGTCGCCGACGCCGATGCGCGCGGCGTCCGGGTGCGCCTGCTCGTAGGCGGTCAGCACGCGCTCGACGGTCGCGATCAGGCGCTCGGTGCCGTACCGGCGCCAGGCCGGGTTGGGCGAGGCGCGGTCGGCGAAGTGCCACGTGAACCACCACGGGCTCTCGCCGGCCAGCGGCACTCCGCCGATCAGCCGGCCGTGGGACGGCGAGCCCACGGCCCGCGAGGCCGCCCACGCGGGGGCGGCGGCGATGACACCGGCGGCGAGGGCGGCGGCGAGGACGGCGAATCGGCGCACGGGCCCAGGATGCCACCGGCCGGGCGGTCGGCGCGCAAGGCCGGCGTCACGCCGCGCGGACGCCGCTCCGCGCGCGGCCGCGCCGGCCGGAGTCCGCGGCGCTCAGCGCCCGTAGCGGCCGACGACCTGGCCGCGGGCGAGCGTCCGCCGCGCGATCTGGCCGCGCACCGGGCCGGCGGCAGCGCCGTAGGCGGCGGGCACGTCGGAGCGCAGCGCGGTGACGGTGAAGGCGTACCGGTGCGGGCCGGCGCCCTTCGGCGGGCACGGCGGCTCGTAGCCGACCCGGCCCGAGGTGCCGCGCCCGGCGCGCAGGAGCGCTGGCTTGGCCGCGGCGGGCAGTCCGCGTGCCGACGCGGGCAGGCCCCACACGGCCCAGTGCACGAACGTGCCCCCGGGCGCGTCGGGGTCGGTCATCACGACGGCGATGGACTTCGTGCCGCGCGGCGCCGCTGACCAGCGCAGCGGCGGGGAGGAGCCGTTCCCGTCGCAGGTGAAGCGGACTGGGATCCGCCCGCCGCTGGCGAACGCCGGGCTCGTGACGGCCAGGGCGCGGTGGGCGGGGCGGGCCGCGGTCGCCGGGGCCGGCGCCGTCGAGGCCGACGAGCCGCTGTCCGACGAGCCACAGGCGCCGAGCAGGGGTGCGGCGGCAGCCAGGGCGGCGACGAGATGGGGCCCGCGGAGCACCCGGTCAGCCTACGCCGGTCCGCGATCGGCCGACCGGACCGGGAAAAGCAAGTAAGTCTGTAGGTTTTGTGTAGTTTATGTTGGAACCAATCGATCGTCCGAGAGAGGGGCCCGCATGACCGTGACCGACGAACTGCTGGAAGCTGCGAAGTCCTATGCCGCCGGCTTCGACAAAGGCGGCCTGCCGATGCCGCCGGGCCGCAAGATCGCGATCGTGGCCTGCATGGACGCCCGCCTGAACCCCTACGGCCTGCTCGGGCTGCAGGAGGGCGACGCCCACGTGATCCGCAACGCCGGCGGCGTCATCACCGACGATGAGATCCGCTCGCTGGCGATCTCGCAGCGGCTGCTCGGCACCGAGGAGATCGTGCTCATCCACCACACCGACTGCGGGATGCTCACCTTCACGGACGACGGCTTCAAGCAGTCGATCCTGGAGGAGACGGGAATCAAGCCCGAGTGGGCCGCCGAGTCGTTCCCCGACGTCGACGCCGACGTCCGCCAGTCGCTCAACCGCGTCAAGGCCAGCCCGTTCATCCCCAAGAAGGAGAGCGTGCGCGGCTTCGTCTACGAGGTCGAGACGGGCAACCTGCGGGAGGTCATCTAGCTTCGGCCCTGCCCGGCCTGCGCAGCGACGTGCCAAAGTCGCGCCCGCAGTTTGCGCGTCCGGTGTCGAATGCCGTCAGGTGCGCCCGCTACGGTGCGGGAGCGATGAACGAGGACCACTTCGACGAGATCGAGCGGACGCTGCTCTACATCTCGGAGGCCCGGGAGCGGGCGGGCAAGGCCCGCGTGGCGCTGGAGAAGGCCGGCGCCGAGCCGCACCTGATCGCCGCGCTCCGGACGGCAGAGGATGCCATGCGGGCCGAGCATCGCCGGCTCATGCAGGGCACCTACTACGCGGTGCCGGGCCAGGACAAGCTGGCCGTCTGACCGGGCCGGTGACCGGCGAGGAGATTCGCGCGCGCCTGTCGGCGTTCGCGGCCAAGTGGAGCCTCTACCAGGGGACCGAGCGCGCGGAGGCGCAGACGTTCCTCAACGAGCTGTTCGACTGCTATGGAGTGGGCCGCGAGACGGTTGCGGGCTTCGAGGTCCACCAGGGCGGCGGGTTCGTGGACCTGCTGTGGCCCGGTCGCTGTCTCTTCGAGATGAAGGCGCCCGGCGAGGCCCGCCGGCTCTCGCACCACCGCCGCCAGGCGCTCGACTACTGGCGTGAATCGGCAGATCCCGGCGCCGGGGTGCCGGCCGCGCGCTACGTCGTGCTGTGTGCATTCCACGCGTTCGAGGTCTGGGAGCCCGGCCTGTTCCCGACCGAGCCGCGCACGGCGTTCTCCTTGGCCGAGCTGCCCGACGCCTACGACGCGCTGCTCTTCCTCGCCGGCGACACGCCCGTCTTCCAGGGCGGCCAGGCCGCGGTGACGGTCAACGCCGTCCGGCGCCTCGGCTCCCTGAACGCCATGCTCGCCGATCGCCGGGTCGGCGGCCCCGACGAGCGGCGCGACTTCCTCCTGCAGACGGTGTGGTGCATGTTCGCCGAGGATCTCGGCCAGATCCCTGGGCACCGGTTCACCCGGGTCCTCGAAGGGCTGATCGCCAACCCGGACCGCTCCAGCGCGGACGACTTGGGCCGCTTCTTCGAGTACCTCGACGATCCCTCCCCGCAGCGGCCCGAGCACGGCATGTATGCGGGGACGCCGTACGCGAACGGGGCGCTGTTCCGCCGCCCCGCCCGCCTGCACCTCGTCCGGGAAGAGCTCGAGGTTCTCCGCGCCGCCTGCGAGCAGAACTGGCGCGAGGTGCAGCCCCAGATCTTCGGGAACCTGCTCGAGGGCGCGCTCGGGCACGACCGCCAGTGGGAGGTCGGCGCGCACTACACCCACGAGCCCGAGATCCAGAAGATCGTCCAGCCCACGATCGTGCGGCCGTGGCGGGAGCGCATCGAGAACCTCGAGACGCCCGCCGAGGCGGCGCAGGCCCAGGCGGACCTGATGGGCTACGTCGTCCTGGACCCCGCGTGCGGGTGCGGCAACTTCCTCTACGTCGCCTACCGCGAGCTGCGCCGGATCGAGCGCCGCCTGGCGGACCGTCTCTCCGAGCTGCGCCGGGCGGCCGGCCAGCCGGCCCCGGAGTCGCTGGCGCTGTTCTTCCCCCTGGCGAACATCCGCGGCATCGAGATCGAGCGCTTCGCCGTGGCCCTCGCCCGCGTCACGCTGTGGATGGGCCACCGGCTGGCGGTCGAGGAACTCGGCTTGGACGAGAGCACGCTCCCGCTCGCCGATCTCTCCGGCATCGTCGTCCAGGACGCGCTGCGCCACCCGTGGCCGCGCGCCGACGCGATCATCGGCAATCCGCCCTACCACGGCTCCCAGCACCTGCGCGGGATCTACGGCGCCGAGTACCTCGAGTGGCTCGGCGAGGAGTTCGGCTGCGGCGTGCAGGACCTGTGCGTCTACTGGTTCCGCAAGGCGGCCGACCGCCTCGAGCGGGGCGGTCGCGCCGGCCTGGTCGGCACCAACTCCATCTCGCAGAACCGCGCCCGTGGCGCCAGCCTCAACTACGTCGTCGAGCACGGCGGCGTGATCACCGATGCCGTCTCCCGCCAGCGGTGGCCGGGCGAGGCGGTCGTGAACGTCAGCATCGTCAACTGGGTGAAGCAGCCGGCCGAGCCGCCGGCGCGGTTCGTGCTCGACGGGCGCGAGGTGGCGGGCATCAGCACACGCCTGCACGAGTCGCTCGTCCCGGTCGAGGAGTTCGCGCCGCTGCCGGCCAACGCGGGCCGCGCGTTCCAGGGGCCGATCCCGGCTGGCAGCTTCTACCTGGAGCCCGGCGAGGCGCGCGGGCTGCTCGATCGTGGCGACGCCAGCTACGCCGAGGTCGTGCGCCCGTATCTCGTCGGGGACGACATCACCGAGGATCCCTTCCAGGAGCCCCGGCGGTGGATCGTCGACTTCGCCGCAATGCCGCTGGAGGCGGCGATGGCGTATCCGGCCGCGCTCGACCTCGTGCGCGAGCGGGTCAAGCCCGAGCGCGAGACGAACAACGACGCCAACTTCCGCCGGTACTGGTGGCGATTCGGGCGGCCGCGGGGCGAGATGCGCGAGGCCATCGCGCCGCTGCGCCGCTACATCGCCGGCAATGCACAGGGGAAGCGGTTCCTGTTCTGCTGGGCTGATCTCGGGACCTGCCCGAGCAACCTCACCAACGTCTTCGCCTTCGACGACGACTACGCGATGGGCGTGCTCACATCCTCGGCTCACCAGGCGTGGGCGCGCGCGGAGGCGTCCACCCTGCGCGTCGACCTGCGCTACACGCCGACCTCCTGTTTCGCCACGTTCCCCTGGCCCCAGCCGCCATCCGCGGTCCGGGACGAGATCGGCCGCCTCGCCGCCGCGCTGCTCGCGGCCCGCACGGCGATCTGCGTCGACCGCGAGATCGGCCTCACCGAGCTCTACAACGAGGTCGACGAGGGCGCCTGGACGGAGGTTCGCGACGCTCACGCCGCCCTCGACGCCGCCGTGGCGGCTGCTTACGGCTGGCCGGCGGCGGTGGCCGCCGATCCGCTCGAGCTCCGGGCCCGGCTCGCCGCGCTGCATGCCCGGATCCAGGCCGGCGAGCTCACCTACGCGCCGTTCTTCACCGACTGAACCGCGAAGGATCGTGCGGGCCCTGGCCCCCACGATCCTTCACAGGACCAGCGGCACGGCGCGAAGCGGACCCGCCGGGCAGGCCGCTCACCCGCGGCCGTCCTCAGTGGTCCGCGACGTAGCCGCCGTCGGGCGCTACGGGCAGCCCGGCGGCGGCCCACGCGGCGATACCGCCTGACAGGTTGCGGGCGTCGTAGCCGGCACCGCGGAAGGCCTGGGTCGCCATGCCCGAGCGGGCGCCGAGGCGGCAGTAGAAGATGACCGGGCGGTCGCGATCGATCGTCGTCGCCTGCGCGGCGAGGCGCTCGAGCTCGATGTGGCGGCTGCCGTCGATGTAGCCGGCCTCGCGCTCGTAGGGCTCGCGCACGTCGACGAGCTGGACGGTCCCGGTCGCGACCGCGTCCGCGACCTCCTGCGGCGTCAGCTCGTCGCCGAGGTGGGCGAACGGGCTCGGGCTCGACTCCATTCCGCGACAGGCTAGCGGCCGGCCGCGACTTCGGACCGGGCGGCGGGTTCATCCAGGCGGGCGGGGCCGAGCAGCTGCGGGAATGGGGGGAGGTGCCCGGCCCCACCCATGATTCGCCCGCAGCCCGCGGGCGCACGCCCCCCCGACGCAGCGCGAGGCTACTCCTGCGCGGGCGAGCCTGTCCACCGTCCTGGTCCGACGGCCGCCATCCCGCCGCGGGCCGGTAAAAGCCGATAAACCGATCGGGGTTCTGTAGTATCCGGGCGCTCCAACCCCGAAGGAGCCATCCCGACCCCATGCCCACTCTCATTCAGCGCGCCGCGGCGCTCGCGGCCGCGGCCCTCGTTGCCGTGGCCGTCCAGGCCTGCGGCTCGGACTCCAGCGGCGGCGACAGCGCCAAGCTCTCGCTCGTCGCGTACTCCACGCCAAAGGAGGCCTACCAGGAGATCATCCCGGCCTTCCAGAAGACGAGCGCCGGGACCGGTGTCACGTTCACGCAGTCCTACGGGCCATCGGGCGACCAGTCGCGCGCAGTGCAGGCCGGGCTGCCTGCCGATGTCGTCGCGCTCTCGCTCGCGCCCGACGTGGAGAAGCTCGTCGACAAGGGCAAGGTCGCCAAGACCTGGCAGGACAACCCGCACCGGGGCTTCGTCACGAACTCGGTCGTCGTGTTCGTCGTGCGCAAGGGCAACCCGAAGGGGATCCGCACCTGGGACGACCTCGTGAAGAAGGGCACCGAGGTGATCGAGCCCAATCCGTTCACGTCGGGCGGCGCCCGTTGGAACGTGATGGCGGCCTACGGGGCCCAGCTCGAGCAGGGCAAGACCCCCGATCAGGCCACCGACTACCTCAGGCGCCTGTTCGCCAACGTGCCGGTGCAGGACAAGAGCGCCCGCGAGGCGCTGCAGACGTTTGTCGGCGGCAAGGGCGACGTGCTCATCTCCTACGAGAACGAGGCGATCACCGCCCAGCAGAAGAGCCAGGACGTCGAGTACGTCATCCCGCCCCAGACGATCCTGATCGAGAATCCGGTGGCCGCCACCACGAAGAGCCCCGCGAAGGCGCAGGCGTTCGTCGACTACCTCTGGACCCCGGCGGCCCAGAAGGTGTTCGTCGCCAAGGGCTACCGGTCCGTGCTGCCGGCGCTGAACGATCCGAAGGAGTACCCGAAGCCGCAGGGCCTCTTCACCATCGCCAAGCTCGGCGGCTGGGACGTGGTCACCAAGAAGTTCTTCGATCCGCAGGACAGCGTCGTGGCGAAGATCGAGCAGGGCCTCGGTGTCTCCACCGCCAAGTGAGGCCACGGCCGGGCGCCTGCCCCGGGCGGCCCGGGCGCGCCGCGGCGGCGGGCTGCCGACCGCCGCGGGCGGCGCCGCCGCCGTCGCGTTCCTGAGCCTCGTCGTCCTCGTGCCCATCGCCGCGGTGGTCGCGGAGTCCACCAAGGGCGGCTGGGCCGGCTTCTGGGACACGGTGACCTCGCCCCAGGCGTGGGCGGCGCTGCGGTTCACCGTGCTCGTCTCCTTGGCGGTGGCCGCGGTGAACGTGGCGGCCGGGACCGTCATCGCGTGGGTGCTCGTCCGCGACGAGTTCCCCGGCAAGCGGATCGTGAACGCGATGATCGACCTGCCGTTCGCCCTCCCGACGATCGTGGCCGGCCTGACCCTGCTCGCGCTCTACGGGCCCAAGGGCCCGGTGGGCATCGACGTTGCCTACACCCGCGGCGCGGTCCTGCTCGCCCTGCTGTTCGTGACGCTCCCGTTCGTGGTGCGCTCGGTGCAGCCGGTGCTGCTCGCCCTCGACCGCGAGCAGGAAGAGGCCGCGGCGACGCTCGGCGCGGGCACCGTGACGACCTTTCGCCGGATCATCCTGCCGGCGCTGCGGCCGGCGATTCTCGCCGGCGCCGGGCTCGCCTTCGCCCGGTCGCTGGGCGAGTTCGGCTCGCTCGTGCTGATCTCGGGCAACCTGCCATTCAAGACCGAGGTCGCGTCGGTGTGGGTCTACGGGCAGATCCAGAGCGACAACCTCCCGGGCGCCGCCGCGGTATCGGTGGTGCTGCTGGCGTTCTCGTTCGCGCTGCTGCTCGGGATCGGCGCGCTGTCGAGCCGCTGGAGCCGGCATGCCGGCTAACGCGTCCAAGGCCTCGCGCTACGGCCTGCGCTTCGCCGCCCTGGGCTACCTGTTCGTGCTGCTCGCGGCTCCGGTCGCGCTCGTCTTCTACCGCAGCTTCGAGCACGGCCTCGCGGCCGCCTGGGCGTCGGTCACGACCCCCGAGGCGATCAGTGCCTTCAAGCTCACGCTCCTGATGGTCGCCATCGCCGTGCCGGTGAACACGGTGTTCGGCGTGGGGTGCGCGCTGCTGCTCGTCCGCACCCGGATGCGCGGCAAGGCGATCCTCGGCGCCGTCGTCGACATCCCCTTCGCCATCTCGCCGATCGTGGTCGGGCTGGCGCTGATCCTCGTCTACGGGCAGGAGGGCTGGGCCGGCGGCTGGCTCGCCGACCACGGCATCCAGGTCATCTTCTCGGTGCCTGGAATGGTGCTGGCCACGATCTTCGTGTCGCTCCCGTTCGTCGTCCGCGAGGTCGTGCCCGTCCTGCGCGAGGTCGGCACCGAGCAGGAGCAGGCCGCCCGCACGCTCGGCGCGTCGGGCTGGCAGACCTTCTGGCGCATCACGCTGCCGGCGATCCGCTGGGGCGTGGCCTACGGCGTGATCCTCACGACGGCCCGGGCGCTCGGCGAGTTCGGCGCCGTCAGCGTCGTGTCGGGCAAGCTGGCCGGCCAGACCGAGACGCTGACGCTGCAGGTCGAGGACCGCTTTCAGGCCTTCGACCTCACCGGCGCCTACGCCGCGTCGGTCGTCCTGGCGGTCCTCGCGCTGCTCGTGATTCTGTCCCTGACCCTGCTGGACCGGAGGAGGACCGCCTGATGGCCATCGAGGCCCAGCGCATCTCGAAGCGCTTCGGCGACTACGTCGCCCTGGATGACGTGAGCGTCTCGGTGCCGGAGGGCGCCCTCGCCGCGCTGCTGGGGCCGAGCGGCGGCGGGAAGTCCACGCTGCTGCGCGTGATCGCCGGCCTGGAGGTCCCCGACGCCGGCGCCGTCCGCATCGACGGGGAGGACGTGACCCAGGTCCCGGCCCGCAAGCGCGGGGTCGGCTTCGTGTTCCAGCACTACGCCGCCTTCCGGCACATGACCGTGCGCGACAACGTCGGCTTCGGGATGCGGATCCGCCGCCGCGCGAAGTCCGAGACCGCCGCCCGGGTCGACGAGCTCCTGGACCTCGTTCAGCTCGGCGGCCTGGCCGACCGCTACCCGTCGCAGCTCTCCGGCGGCCAGCGCCAGCGCATGGCCCTGGCCCGCGCGCTCGCGGTCCAGCCGCGGGTGCTCCTGCTCGACGAGCCGTTCGGGGCGCTTGACGCCCGCGTGCGCCAGGACTTGCGCGACTGGCTGCGGCGGCTGCACGACGAGGTCCACGTGACGACGATCTTCGTCACGCACGACCAGGAGGAGGCGATGGAGATCGCCGAGCAGATCGTCGTGCTCAACGCCGGCAGGGTCGAGCAGGCCGGGCCGCCGCGCGAGCTCTACGAGGCGCCCGCGAATCCGTTCGTGATGAGCTTCGTCGGCCCGGTGAGCCGGATGGGGGAGGCCTGGATCCGCCCGCACGACGTCGAGCTGCTCCTCGAGCCCCGCGACGGGAGCGCCGAGGCGCTCGTGCGGCGCATCGCGCGGCTCGGGTTCGAGGTCCGTGTGGCGCTGGAGCTCGCCGACGGCACCGAGCTGGGCGCCCAGATCACTCGCGACGAGGCGGACGGGCTGGGGCTCGAGGAGGGCCAGATCGTCCACGTCCGGCCCTTCCGATCGCGGGTGTTCGCCGCCGCATAGCGAGCGCGACGCCGCCGACTCGGGTTCAATGGCGCTGTGCGCATCACCGCCCGCACCGACTACGCCCTGCGCGCCGCCGTGGAGCTGGCCGCCGCCGAGCCCGGCGTGCCGGTCAAGGCTGAGCGTCTCGCCGACGCCCAGAAGGTGCCGCTGAAGTTCCTCGAGAACATCCTGGCCTCGCTGCGCCACGCCGGCCTGGTCGAGTCGCGGCGCGGGCCCGAAGGCGGGTATCTGCTCGCCCGCCCGCCCGAGGAGATCACGCTCGCCGATTTCATCCGCGCGATCGACGGCCCGCTGGCCGGCGTCCAGGGCCGCCGTCCCCAGGATCTCGAGTACGAGGGCGTGGCCGCGCCGCTGCGCGAGGTGTGGGTGGCCGTGCGCGCCGCGCTGCGGGGCGTGCTCGAGCACGTGACGCTGGCCGACGTGGCGTCGGGCACGCTGCCGCCGGAGGTCGAGGCGCTGACCGGCGACCCCGACGCCTGGGTCACCCACCCGCCGCGGTAGCGCGGGTGGCCGCCGCTACGGCCGCAGGCCGCGCGCCTTCGGGCCGGCGGCGAGCTCGTGGCGGATCAGCTCGTGGGCCCGCTGCGCCCAGTCACACAGCAGCGGCCGGGTGTCGCGCGGATCGATGATCTCCTCGACCGAGAAGCGCTCGGCGGTCCGGAAGGGGGAGAGGACCGCTTCGAGCCGCGCCTCGATCTCGGCCCGCAGCGCGACGGGGTCGGCGGCGGCCTCGAGTTCGCGGCGGTAGGCCGCCTCGAGCCCGCCCGCGATCGGGAGGGAGCCCCACGCGCCCGACGGCCAGGCGTAGCGGAGGTTCAGGCGCGAGCCGTCCCCGTGGCCGGCCCCGGCAACGCCGTAGACCTTGCGGACCAGGATCGACACCCACGGGACTGTCGCCTGGTAGACCGACGCCAGCGCCCGGGCGCCGTGGCGGATCGTGCCCTGGCGCTCGCTCTCGGACCCGATGACGAAGCCGGGCTGGTCGACGAGGTTGACGACGGGGAGGTGGAACTGGTCGCAGGTGTCCACGAACCGGGCGAGCTTGTCCGACGCCGCCGCGGTCAGCCCGCCGCCGTAGTGCTTGGGGTCCGAGGCGAGCACGCCGACCGGCCGGCCGTCGAGGCGGGCCAGGGCGGTGATGAGCGAGCGCCCGAACTGCGCGCCGGCCTCGAACACCGAGCCGCGGTCGAACACCGCGGCGAGGATGTCGCGCATGGCGTAGGGCTGGCGCGCGTCGCGGGGCACGACGGAGAGCAGCGCCTCCTCCCGGCGGTCCGGCGGGTCCGTGCCGGGCACGGTTGGCGGCGCCTCCCACACGTTGTCGGGGAGGTAGGAGAGGAAGCGCCGCAGCTGGTCCAGGGCGTCGTCCTCGTCGGCGGCGATGGTGTCCACGGCGCCCGCCCGCGCCTGCGTGCGGGCGCCGCCGAGCGCCTCCTTGTCGGGCGACTCGCCCATCGCGGCGGCGACGACCGGCGGGCCGGCCACGAAGAGCTGGGCGCTGCCCTTGACGATCACCGAGAAGTGCGAGCACACCACCCGGGCGGCCCCGAGCCCGGCGACCGGGCCGAGCGCGGCGCTCGCGACGGGCACGATCGAGAGCAGCCCGGCGGTGAGCTCGAAGCCCGGCAGGGGCGGCACGTAGCTGAAGCCCATGGTCTCCAGCGTCTTGACCGACCCGCCGCCGCCCGTCCCGTCCACGAGCCGGACGAGCGGCACCCGCAGGTCGTGGGCCATCCGCTCGGCGTAGACCATCTTCTCCCAGATCGCCGCATCCGCGGCCCCGCCGCGGACCGTGAAGTCGTCGCCCTGCACGACCGCCCGGCGCCCGGCGATCCGGCCCTGCCCGACGACCATGTTGGCCGGGAGGAAGCTCTCGAGCTCGCCGTCGGGGCCGTACGTCGCCTTGCCGGCCAGCGCCCCGGTCTCGTGGAACGTGCCGTCGTCGAACAGCTTCGCGATCCGCTCGCGGACCGTCAGGCGCCCGGAGGCGTGCTGGCGGGCCACGCGCTCGGCGCCGCCCATCTCGCGCGCCAGCGCCTCGCGGCGGCGCAGCTCGTCCAGCTCCGGCTGCCAGGTCATGGCGAGGAATCTACGCCTGCGGCGCCGAAGCCGAGGCTGAGCCGCCCGGGCCGGCCGAACCTCGTTCTCGCTGGCGCGGCGCCGATCTCGGTCCCTGCGCCGCGCTGCCCGCCGCGCTCCGGCTTATGAATCCGTTATCGTGGTCAGCTCAGTCCATGGAAACGCCGAGTTCCTGCCAGCTCCGATGGCGGGAAACGGGGGAACCAGTGGCCGCCGAATGGCGGCTTGGGGCGAATCGCGAATCAGGGCTTCGGCCCGCTGCGTAGCGCGACTCTTTCCGCACGAGCCCGTCAGCTAACCCCGTAGGCGCACGAAGGAGAAAGGTTGTCCGTGCCTGCACACCAGATTCGCCGTTCCGCCCCGCCTCGGGGCCGCGTGCCCATCGCCCTCCTGCTGGCGGCCCTCGTCGTCGGCGCGGCCGCGTTCCTGCTCGGCGTCGCCGCCGGGGACGCCGCTGCGGCCACCGGCGCGATCACGCCCGGGTCGAAGACCACCAAGCGCAGCACGAGTCCCGGCGCTCAGGGCGCCACGGGCGGCCTGAACCCCAGCCAGGCCGACAGCGGGCTGCCGTCAGTCGCCGGCAGCAAGGCCCGCATCACGGCCAGCGGCCTGGCCATCCCGCCGAGCGACGCCCCGCTTGCCGTCAAGCGCGCGATCCTCGCCGGCAACCAGATCGCCAAGAAGCCGTACCTGTGGGGCGGCGGCCACGGCCACTGGTTCGACTCCGGCTATGACTGCTCGGGCTCGGTGTCCTTCGCGCTGCATGGCGGCAAGCTGCTCAGCACGCCGCTGGCGGGCGAGTTCCGCAGCTACGGCGCCGCTGGCCACGGGCGCTGGATCACCGTCTACATCAACAGCTCGCACGTCTACATGACGATCGCGGGGGTGCGATTCGACACCTCCGCCCAGCGCGAGAACGGCTCGCGCTGGTCGGCCCGGCCGCGGTCATGGGGCTCGGGCTTCATCGCCCGGCACCCGCGCGGGCTGTAGCACCGGCCTGGCCCGACGGGTGAGGGCGCGGTTCGGCCGCTCTGGCCGGCCGAACCTCAACCTCGGACGTGCGCCCGCGTTCTTGGCGCGTGCCCGCCCCGCACGGCCGGCCCGGGTGAGGGCGCGGTTCGGCCGCTCTGGCCGGGCAACCTCAACGTCGCGCCGGCCGCGGCGCTCGCGGGTGCCATGATGGCTCGGTGAGGCGGCGGCGTGCGCGCACCTGGACGGCTTCCGTCGCGGCGCCGGCGGCCGCGGTGGCCGCCCTCGTCGCCGGCTGCGGCGGCTCCACGGGCGGGCCGGGCTCCACCGCCGGCTCGGCTGCCGCGCCCGGCCCCGGCGCCCGGACGGTCCCGGCCCCGACGGCTCCTCGCGCCTCGCCCGCTCGCCCCGCGGCCGCGGCCGCCGACACTGCCGTGATCCGCCGCTGGGCCGCGGCGCTGCGGGCGGGGCGGATCTCCAAGGCGACGAGCGCCTTCGCGCTGCCGGTCGTCGTGAGCAACAGCGGGCCACCGATCACGCTGCGATCCGCCGACGAGGTCGCCGTCTTCAACATCACCCTCCCGTGCGGCGCAAGGGTCGTCCGCGTGCTCGACGTCGGCCGCTACGTCACCGCCACGTTCGAGCTGACGGCCCGGCGCGGGCCAGGCGCCGGGTGCGGCGCCGGGGTCGGCCAGCGCGCGTACACGGCGTTCCTCATTCGGAACGGCCGCATCGCGGCCTGGCGGCGGGTCGGGGCGCCCGACGGCCGGCCCTCCCGCGGTGCGCCGCGGCTGCCAGGGCGGACGCCGCCGCCCGGAACCCAGGCGGCGTAGGCCCGGCGTAGCGGGCGGGGCCCGCGGGCGTCGGGGCCGGTGGCGGTGGCGGTCCGTGCTGGCGCGTATGGCGACCGGGGCCGCGGGGAACGGCGCACCGAGGGGGTCGGGCCGGGACGCTGCGGCGGCTCGGCGATCTCGTGCGTGTGAGCCACCGGATCGGTGGCTGGTGTGCGCAGGAACGGGGTCGGGCTCGCGGCTCGGCGATCTCGTGCGTGTGAGCCACCGGATCGGTGGCTGGTGTGCGCAGGAACGGGGTCGGGCCCGGCGGGCCGCGGCATCCCGCCGGCGGCACCGAGCCGTCGCTCGGCCCGCCCGCCTACGGCGCCGGGCGGTGCTCGTCCAGCGCGCCTGGCGGCGGGTCGGTGCCGGGGACGTAGTCCCGGACCCACAGCTCGCCGGTGTCCGGGAACTCGTTGATCTCCGGCGCGAGCATCGTGCTGACGATCATGATCCGCACGCGGCCGGCGGTCCGGTTCGTCAGTTCGTGCGCGCCGGACCGGCCTGCCGGGAAGGCCACGACCTCGCCGGGCACGAGCTCGCGGGTCCCCTCCAGGGTCCGCAGCGTCGGGGCGCCCTCGAGCACGATCAGGAGCTCTTCGTTGTGGAAGTGCGCGTGCAGCGGGAAGGTCGCGGCGCCGGGCTCGACCTCGAACAGCGAGGCGCCGAGCTGCTCGGACCCGGCCTGGCGGCCGACGAAGGCGCGGCGCCAGCGGTACGGCGGCTCGTCGCGGGAGCGGTCGAAGGCGGGATCGAAGATGTTCGGGCCGGTGGGCA
This sequence comes from Solirubrobacteraceae bacterium, assembly GCA_046330225.1. Classification (GTDB taxonomy): domain Bacteria; phylum Actinomycetota; class Thermoleophilia; order Solirubrobacterales; family Solirubrobacteraceae; genus CANJIV01. The sequence continues at coordinate 373,563 of JAXLTD010000001.1, forward strand.
TGGCCGCGGATGATCTAGGATCGGCGGCCGCATGGCCACTGCTGCCCCCGGCATGTACGAGCTGCCGCAGGAGTTCATCGACTTCCGCGACACGATCCGCCAGATCGTCACCGAGCGGGTCGCACCGCGCGCCGCCGAGATCGACGAGGCGGCCGCGTATCCGCACGATCTGCGCCAGCTCTTCGCAGAGCAGGACCTCTTCGGCCTCCCGTTCGAGCCCGAGCACGGCGGCACCGGGACCGGCTGCCTGATGCTCAACATCGCGGTCGAGGAGGTGTCCAAGGCCTGCGCCTCGACCGCGCTGATGCTGATGGTCCAGGAGCTCGGGACGCTGCCCATCCGCCTGTTCGGCACCGCCGAGCAGCAGCAGCGCTGGCTCCCGAAGTGCGCCACGGGCGAGTGGACCCCGGCCTTTGCCCTCTCCGAGCCCGAGGCTGGGTCGGACCCGGGCGGCATGCTCACGACCGCCGTCCGCGACGGCGGCGAGTGGGTCATCAACGGCACGAAGAATTGGATCTCGAACCTGGGGATCGCCGACTTCTACTGCGTGTTCGCCGTCACCGACCGCGAGCAGAGCCACTCGCGGGGCATCTCGTGCTTCGTGGTCGAGGCCGACCGGCCCGGCTTCAGCGTCGGCAAGCTCGAGCACAAGCTCGGCATCCGCGGCTCGCCGACCGGCCAGCCGATCTTCGACGAGGTCCGCGTGCCCGCGGACAACCTCATCGGGGAGGAGGGCCAGGGGTTCAAGGTGGCGATGGGCACGCTGGACCACTCGCGGCTCGGTGTCGCCGCGCAGGCGGTCGGGATCGCGCAGGGCGCGACCGACTACGCCGCCGCCTACGCGCAGGAGCGCAAGCAGTTCGGCAAGCCGATCGCGGCGTTCCAGGGCATCCAGTTCAAGCTCGCCGACATGGAGACCAAGACGGCCGCCGCCCGCGAGCTGCTCTACACCGCCTGCGCGAAGGTCGACCGCCATGACCGCGACATGGGCAAGTACAGCTCGATGGCCAAGCTGTTCGCCTCCGACGTCGCCATGGAGGTCACGGTCGAGGCGGTCCAGGTGCTCGGCGGCTACGGCTACGTCAAGGAGTACCCGGTCGAGCGGTTCATGCGCGACGCGAAGATCACCCAGATCTACGAGGGCACGAACGAGATCCAGCGGCTCGTGATCGCCCGCACCCTGGGCTGACCAGCCGCGGCGCACCGCTGCGTAGGATGTCGGGATGCGCCCGCCCTCGCCGCGCGCCATCGCCGGCGCCGCCGCCCTGAGCCTCTGCTTCGGGCTGGCGTTCATCGCGCTCTTCGACGGCTTCAGCAGCTCGTTCCCGCTGCGCGCCGCCCAAGGCATCGCGGTCTTCGTCTGCGGCGCGGTGATCATCGGCGGCCCGTTCGTGTGGCTCGCGGTCCGGATGGGCAACTGGAGCACGCCCGAGTCCGAGGCCGAGTTCGAGGCCGTCGTGCGGCGGTCCGAGCGGCTCGCCCGCGACGACCTGGCCGCCGAGCCCGACGAGACCGACTTCATGGCGCTCGACCCCTTCGACGACGACGAGTTCGAGGAGCTCGTCCGCGATGCGCTCGACGACCTCCCCGACTGGGCGCGCCGCGCGCTGGACCGTGTCCCGGTCGTGATCTCGGACCGCGGCCGCCGCGAGGGCGCCTACGGCCTCTACCAGGGCGACGGCGTGGCCCGCGACGACTACCCCGACCGGATCATCATCTTCCGCGACACCCTGCGCCGGGATTTCGGGCACGACCCCGACGAGCTGCGCGATCAGGTCGTCCGCACCGTGCGCCACGAGCTGGCCCACCACCTCGGGTTCGACGAGCTCGGCGTGCGCGGCCTCGGGCTCTGATCCGGCCGCCGGGACCGATCTTGCGCGCCTGGGCCACCGGATCGGTGGCTGATGCGCACGAGAATGGGGTCCGGCCGTGGCCCGGAGTGATCTTGCGCGCCTGGGCCACCGGATCGGTGGCTGATGCGCACAGGTTCGGCCCGGGGGGTCTGGGAGCTTCGAGACAACCGGCACACGGGCCCCGCCGTTCGTGGTATATCTGCACCTGCGGTGCAGGAAACTGGCCGCCGACCGTGCGTGCCGGATGCCGTCCGGCCTGAGGAGAGAGGAAGAGCGTGAGGACCGATCGCCGCATCCCCGCCGTCCGGGCGGCCACCCCGGCGCTGCTCGTCGCCGCGGCGCTGCTGGCCATCGCCGGAGTGCTCGTCGCCCTGCCCGGCGCGGCCCACGCGGCCGCCGCCAAGCCGGCCAAGCCGAACATCGTCGTGATCATGACCGACGACCAGCGCACCGACGACCTGGGCCCGATGCCCCAGACCCGCAAGCTCATCGCGGGGCAGGGCGTCACGTTCGACCGCTCCTACGTGAACTTCCCGCTCTGCTGCCCGTCGCGCGCGACGTTCCTCACCGGCCAGTACGCGCACAACCACCGCGTGCTGTTCAACTTCTCGCCGATCGGCGGCTACTACCAGTTCAAGGGCCAGAACAACGCCCTGCCGGTGTGGCTCAAGCGCGCCGGCTACTCGACCCACCTGCTCGGCAAGTACCTCAACGAGTACGGCGAGCGCAACCCGCGCGAGATCCCCCCGGGCTGGACCGACTGGTTCGGCATGGTCGACCCGTCGACCTACGGCTACTTCGGGTACTCGGTCAACGACAACGGCAAGGTTCGGACCTACGGCACCGCGACCGCCGACTACCAGACCGACGTGCTGGCCACGCGGGCCGTCAAGGTCATCCGCGAGGGCAAGTCCTCGCGCAAGCCGTTCTTCATGTGGCTCACCCCGACCGCGCCGCACACCGTCGCAGTGAAGGAGCACGGGCGGGCCGAAGGCACGCCGGCGGTGCCGGCGCCACGCGACGCCAAGGTCTACGCCAACGCGCCGATCCGTCGCACGCCGTCGTTCGACGAGGCCGACTTCAGCGACAAGCCGGCGCTGCTGAAGATCGCCTTCGCCGACCGCCTCACCCCGCCGATCGTCGACAGCCTGACCGCGCACTACCGCGGCCGGCTCGGGTCGCTGCTCGCCGTCGACGACGCGGTCGCCCGCATCGTGCGCGAGCTGAAGCGCACCGGGCAGCTGAACAACACGGTGCTGATCTTCACCTCCGACAACGGCTGGATCATCGGCGAGCACCGCCTCTACCAGCACCCGACGCCCACGAACTGGACCGGCGTGAAGTTCTTCGGCTTCGAGGAGGCCACGCGCGTCCCGCTCATGATCCGCGGCCCCGGCTTCACCGGCGGCCGACGCGTTGGGTCGCCCGTCATCAACGCCGACATCGCGCCCACGATCACCAGGCTGGCCGGGGCGACCGCCGGACGCGTGACCGACGGCGTCCCGCTCCAGGACATCATGAAGGCGCCCAAGCGCTGGGCGGACCGCAACCTGCTGATCGAGACCCGGCGCTATCCGAAGTACGGCGCGGTCTTCGACTATCGCCTCATCCACACGCTGCGCTACCACCTCGAGGTCGGCCAGGCCCAGCCGCAGGAGGGCGGCCCGCTGATCCCGTTCAGCGAGCTCTACGACCTCAAGCGCGACCCGTACGAGCTGCGCAACGTCTCGGGCACGCCGGCCTATGCGGCGGTGGAGGCGGCGCTCAACGCGCGGCTGAAGACGCTGCAGGACTGCAAGGGCCCCAGCTGCCGTCAGCCCGCCGCCCGGCTCCCGGAACCGGGCCAGTGACCGGCCGCCGGCTCCGCACCGCCGCCATCGCCGCCGCCGCGCTCGTCGTGGCGGCCGGCGCCGCGGCGCCGGCCCAGGCCCGCCCGGCCGGGGCCGCGCGCGACAGCCGGCCCAACGTCCTGGTCGTCATGACCGACGACCAGGCGCTGACGGACCTCAAGTCGATGCCCAACGTCCAGCGGCTCCTGGTCCGCCAGGGCACCCGCTTCACCGACGCGATCACGTCGTTTCCGCTCTGCTGCCCGTCCCGGGCCTCGTTCCTCACCGGCCAGTACGCCCACAACCACGGCGTGTCGGGCAACTTCGCGCCGAGCGGCTACTACGGCCTCACCCACAAGGAGAACACGCTCCCGCGCTGGCTCCAGCGCGCCGGGTACCACACGGCGCTGGTCGGGAAGTACCTCAACGGCTACGGGGCCCGCAACCCGCGCGAGATCCCGCCGGGCTACAGCGAGTGGCACGGCGCGCTGGACCTCTCCTCCTACGACTACTTCAACTTCACGCTCAACGAGAACGGGAAGCTGCACACCTGGGGCGACCCGGGCTACGCCCAGTCGCTCATCAAGCTCGCCCAGGTGGTCGAGCACCAGCAGATCAACTCGATCCTCGACTTCGTCAAGACGCTCGCCTCGATCTTCACGCCGGGCAACTTCGGGACCAAGCGCGCCGCGGACTACTCCAACGACGTCACCGCAGGGATCACGAACCAGATCCTCCGGCGCCAGGCGAAGTCGGCCAAGCCGTTCTTCGTCTGGTGGGCGCCCGCGGCGCCGCACCGCGAGGACGTCAACAGCCAGCGCGGCGCCCAGTGGGCCGACCCCCGGCCCGCTCCGCGCCACGAGCACCTGATGTCTCGCTACCCGCTGCCGCGCACCGCGGCGTTCAACGAGGCCGACGTCAGCGACAAGCCGCGGCGCATGCGCGACATCCCGCCGCTCGACGCCGCCGGGATCGCCCGGCTGGAGCGCAACCACGCCGGTCGCCTCGCCGCGCTGCAGTCGGTCGACGAGGGCGTGGCCCGCCTCGTTGCCACCCTGAAGCGCACTGGCCAGTACGACAACACGGTGATCCTGTTCGTATCCGACAACGGCTGGGTCGAGGGCCAGCACCGCATCCCGGGCGACAAGTTCGTGCCCTACGAGGAGTCGGTCCACGTTCCGCTCGTGATGGTTGGGCCGGGCATCCCCGCCAACCGCGCCGTCCGCGCGCAGGTGGCCGCCAACGTCGACCTCACCCCGACCGTGCTCGCGCTGGCAAAGGGACGCGCGGGCCGCACGCAGGACGGCCTCTCCCTGCTGCCGTTCATCTCCCGGCCCTCCGCTGCTCCGGAGCGCACGCTGCCGGTCGAGGCAACCGGCAAGCTGTTCGCCGCCGAGGGCTTCCCGCAGCAGTGGGACCAGGCCTACAGCGGGCTGCGGTCCAAGCAGTGGAAGTACATTCGCTGGAGCTACGGCGACCGCGAGCTGTACGACCTGAAGAAGGATCCGGCCGAGATGACGAACCTCGCCAACGATCCGCGCTACGCCGCGACCGTGGCGAAGCTCGAGCGCACGCGCGCCGCGCTGGCCCGCTGCCGCGGCCGCGCCTGCGACGCCGTCCGCGGCTGAGCGCCGGGGGCAGCCGGCCGCCGGCGCCCCGGCCTCCATACCATGGGTCCGAGCACCCCACCAAGGAGACCGACCGCCATGCCTGAAGCCGTGATTGTCGACGCCGTGCGCACGCCCACCGGCCGCGCCATCAAGGGCTCGCTGCGCCACGTGCGGGCCGACGACCTCGCCGCGGTGCCGCTCAAGGCGCTCGTGGACCGCAACCCCGAGGTCGACTTCTCCCAGACGGTGGACATCATGATGGGCTGCGGCTTCCCGAACGGGGAGCAGGGCTACAACATCGGCCGCAACGCGGCCCTGCTGGCCGGGATCGACCACCACGTGCCGGCCACGTCGGTCAACCGGTTCTGCGCCTCGTCGCTGCAGACGCTGCGCATGGCCTTCCACGCGATCGCCGCGGGCGAGGGCGACCAGTACATCGCGGCCGGCACCGAGGCCGTCTCGCGCTTCCCGCCGTATCCGCCGTTCGACGCCAACGCCCAGCTCGACGGCTCCGAGGGGGCGCCCTACAACGTCTACATCCCGATGGGCCTGACGGCCGAGAACGTCGCCGAGCGCTGCAGCATCACCCGCGAGCAGCAGGACGAGTGGGCCGTCACGTCGCAGACCCGCGCGGTCGACGCCCAGGCCTCCGGCCACTTCGACAAGGAGATCGTCCCCGTCGACACGCCCGCCGCGACCGAGACCGACAAGGAGGGCAACGAGGTCCAGGTGGCCGCCGCCACCGTCACGAAGGACGACGGCCCGCGTCCCGGCACGACACTCGAGAAGCTCGGCGCGCTGCCCCCGGCCTTCAAGGAGGGCGGCACGGTCACGGCCGGCAACGCCTGCCCGCTCAACGACGGCGCGGCTGCGGTGCTCGTGATGTCGGCCGAGCGCGCCGCCGAGCTCGGCCTGAAGCCGCGGGCGCGGATCGTCGCCTCCGCGGTCGCGGCGATCCGCCCGGAGATCATGGGCCTCGGGCCGATCCCCGCCGTCGAGAAGGTGCTGAAGCAGGCGGGCATGACCCTCGACGACATCGACATCGTCGAGCTCAACGAGGCCTTCGCCGCGCAGGTCGTCCCGTGCCTGCAGGAGTGGGGCATCGATCCCGAGACGCTCAACCCCTTCGGCGGCGCGATCGCCCTGGGACACCCGTTCGGGCAGACCGGGGCGCGCATCATGACCACCCTGCTCAACGACCTCGAGACGCTCGACAAGACGTTCGGCCTCGAGACGATGTGCGTGGCCGGCGGCATGGGCCAGGCGATGATCGTCGAGCGCCTGAACTGAAGCCCAGCGCCCGATGAAGGCCAGCGACCACGGCAAGCACCTCGTCAAGCTCACGCGGCAGGGGTGGTGCAACGCCTACCTCGTGCGCGAGGACGACGGGCTCACGCTCGTCGACACGATGCTGCCCCGCAGCCAGGGGGCGATCTTCGCCGCCGCCAAGGACGCCGGCGGCGAGATCCGGCGGGTCGTCCTGACCCACGCCCACGGCGATCACGCCGGCTCGCTGCTCGCGATGGCGAAGTACCTGCCGGACGCCGAGATCGTGGTCGGGCGCCGCGAGGCGCGGCTGCTGGCCGGCGACAAGTCCCCCGAGCCGGGCGAGCCGGCGGCCAAGCCGAAGAGCATCGTCAAGGTGGACGTGACGCCGACCCGCCTCGTCGATCCGGGCGACCGCATCGGGTCGCTGGAGGTCCACGCCGCCCCGGGCCACACGCCCGGGCAGATCGCGCTGCTCGACACCCGCGACGGCACCCTCATCGCCGCCGACTCGTTCTCGACGCTGGGCGGCGTCGCCGTGACGAGCAAGCCGAATCCGAGGTTCCCGTTCCCCGCGCTGGCGACCTGGCACCGGCCGACGGCGCTCGCGACGGCCCAGGCGCTGCGGGCCCTGGAACCGGCGCGGCTCGCCGTCGGGCACGGCCGCGTCGTCGAGCAGCCGGGGGCCGAGATGGACGCGGCGATCGCCAAGGCCGGCGGCTGAGCCGCCGGCCGCGCGTCAGTCGGTCGCGAGGTACTTGACGACCTTGCGCGGACGGCACGGGTCCGGCGAGGGCTGGCGGAAGCGCCCGCACACGCCGGTCCGTGCGCTTTTGGCGTACATGTTGCCGTCGTCGGTGACGTAGATCGCACCGGTCCGGCGGTTGACCGCGACGTCGGTCGGCGCATCGAGCATGCCGGCCCGCCGCGAGGTGTAGCCGCCCCAGCCGAACAGGTCGAGGAACTCGCCGTTCGCGCTGAAGCGCTCGACGCGGCGGTTGAGGGAGTTCGCCACGTACAGGCGGCCCCGGGCGTCGAAGTCCAGCCCGAGCGGCTCATACAGCTGACCCGGGCCGGTCCCGGGCGAGCCGAACTCGAACCGGAACCGCCCGCCCGCCGAGAACACGAGGATCTTGCCGCGCCGCAGGTCCGAGACGTAGATCGAGCCGTCGAGCGGATTGACGGCGATCCCGCGGGCGAGCACAAAGCCGCCGGGGCCGGTGCCGAAGTGGCCGAATGCCCCCCGGAACGCCCCCGAGCGGGAGAACCGCTCGATCCGGTAGTTGCCCTGGTCGACGAAGAGAATCTGGTCGCCGGTCGCGGCGACTCCGTAGGGCGCCACGAACCGGCCGCCGCGCGAGCCCCGGCGGCCGAAGCGGTGCCGGAACCGCCCGCGCGGCGTGACCGCGACGCCGCGGTCGTTGCGCTGGTCGGCCACGAAGACGGTGCCGCCGGCGACCGCGAGGTCCATCGGGTTGTTGAACTGGCCGCGGGCGGCCACGCGGCGGGACGAGCCAGGGTCGAAGCCGTAGGAGCCGAACGCCCGCACGAACGCGCCGTCGCCCGAGAAGACCTCGATGCGGTTGTTCGAGTTGTCCGCGACGTAGACGCGCCCGGCGCCGTCGACGGCCACCGAGGTCGGGTTGCGGTACTGGCGGTCCCCGCCGATGTGCTGGCGCCCGCCGCCGAAGCAGCCGTTGGCGCGGCAGTCCCACAGGCCTCGCGGGTTGCCCCACTCGGTGACGAACTGCGGGGCCGAGGCGTAGCGCGGCGGCGTGGGCACGTGGCGGGGCTGGGGCGGGATCCGCGGCACGAAGCGCGGGAGCGCCGGGGCGCGGTTGCCGCGGGCCGGGCCGCTGGCTGGCGAGCGGATCGTCACCGTGCCCGACGTCGTCGCCCACAGGCCCTGCCCGTCGTGCGTGCGCATCGTGACCTGGACCGCCTGCGGGCCGCTGGCCGCCACGGCGCGCCGAAACCACTTCGGGAGCCGCGCCTCGATCGACGGCCCGTCGTAGTCGCCGGAGGACATCGGGTTGGCCGAGAGGAGCCGCCCCTGCCACGTCAGGGTCAGCGTGCCGGTGCAGTAGCCGACCGGATCGCCCCAGATCTCCCCCGGGCAGTAGATCCGGACGAAGGCCGGCCCCGTCTGGGTGTGGACGATCGTCGCGCCGGGCGGATTGAGGCGCGTCCCGGGATAGGGCAGTTCCGCGCTGGCGGGTGCCGCCGCCAGCAGGCCGGCGGCCACCGCGAGCCCAAGGGCCCGGTGCGCACCGTGACACGTCTGCGACAGGCGGAACGGCATGAAACGGCTCCTTCTCCGGCGGCATCGGCAGCTGGCGGCCTCGCGGCCAGCGTGCCGCTGCCCAATTGGACGGTTGCCCGGCCCCGGAAGTCACGCTCTGGCCGCGGCGGGCCCGGCCGTGGCGCGCCGGCGCTTCCGGTCCGCCCGCCGGCCCGGTCGACCCGGCCGCGACGTCAGGCGGCGGCGAGCTCGGCGAGCTCGGCCAGGGCGGCACGCAGGGCCGCCGCGGCGTCGCCGAGCGGCGGGTCGAGGTCCCGGTCGGCGAGGAGCCCGAAGTGGACTCCGCCGTCGTAGGAGAGGATCCCCACCGACAGGCCCTGGTTCGCGGGGTTGAGCGGCACGATCGGGTAGGTCTCCAGCAGCGGCGAGCCGCTGAGGTAGAAGGTCTGCTGGGGCCCCGGGACGTTCGAGACCACGACGTTGAAGGCGCGGACCCCGCCCATCGCGCGCACGAGGACCGACGAGACGGCCGGCGGCGCCCAGCCGGTCGCGCCCACCATGAGCGCCCCGGCCCGCACGGCCGCCGAGCCCTTGAGCTCCCGGGTTGCCGCGGCCACCAAGCGGATCCGCGCGACCGCGTCGGCCTCGTGGATCGGGAGATCGACGAACACCGTCGAGATCCGGTTGCCGCCCTCCTCGCCCTCGCCGCGGATGCTCACGGGCACGAGCGCAACCGGAGCGGGATCGTCGGGGCCAGGGTCCAGGTAGCGCCCGAGCATTCCGGCGACGGCCGCGAGCAGCGCATCGTTGACCGTGCCGCCGCCGAGCTTCGCCGCGGCCTTGACTTCGTCGAGCCGGATCCGCTCCATGGCGAAGCGGCGGTTGGGCGAGATCGGGCGGTTGATCGGCAGCATCGGAGCCTGAGGGCGGGCGCGGGCCAGTTCGGTGACGAGGTCCGTGGCGCGCCGCAGGTCCTGGGCGGCACTGCGCGGGCTCGTGTCCAGGGCGCGCATGGCCCCGTCGAGGGCGACCTTCTGGGCCCGCAGGAAGGGCGTGGCCGCCATGCGGGCGAGCCGGGCGGACCGGTCGCGCGTCTCCGGCACCCACGGCGCATCGGGCGGCGGCACGTCCATCGGCTCTGGCGTCGGGTCCAGCAGCACGGTTCCGATGTCGATCGCGGCGACTCCGTCCACGAGGGCGTGGTGCATCTTCGGGATCAGGGCCACCCGGCCGCCCTCGAGCCCGTCGACGATGTGCAGCTCCCACAGGGGCCGGCGGCGGTCGAGCCGGCCCGACATCTCGCGACCCACGTAGTCCGCGAGCTCCGTCCGGCCGCCGGGCGGCGGCAGGGTTGCGCTGCGGACGTGCCAGGGCAGGTCGAACGTGCTGTCGTCAACCCAGACCGGGTTTGCCAGCCCGAGCGGGGCCTCGTCGAGCCGCTGCCGGTAGCGGGGGATCAGGTGCAGGCGTTCGCCGATCCGCGCGACGATCGCGTCACGAGCCAGGCCCGGCCCGCCGGCGAACACGAGCGCGGCGCCCACCGTCATGTTCACGGGCCCGCGCTCCGCGGCGAGGGACGCCCGGTCGGCCGGGGAGAGGTCGTCGGCCATCACCGGAGCCTATCCAGGCTGTCCGCCGTCGAACAGACGTCCGGTGACGGCCGAAAACCAGCAGCCGCGGAGGGGTTGGCGCCGATGGGTGGGCGGTGACAGCCATGGGCTTCTTCTCGACCTTCGACATCTGGCTCGTCCTCGGCACGCTCGCGGTCGCGTCGGTCGTCGTGCTCGGCGGGGTCTCCCTGCTGCTCCGCTCGGTGCGCCGCCATCCCGAGCGGGCCGTCCCGGCTCATGGCCTCGCGGCGCTCCACGCCCCGGGCGGCGACGGCGGCGAGCTCGTCAGGCTCCCGGAACCGGCCGAACGCCACATCGGCGCTGCCGGCGCCCGGTAGCTCGCCGCGCGGAGCACGTTCGGGTCCGGGGCGGCATCCGGGCGTCCGGGCCGCCGGTCCTCTGCGCGAACCGGTGCGGGTGGGCAACCGGATCGGTGGTTCAGGTGCGCAGGAACGGCGGGCGGTGTTCCCCAAACGCGAACTCGTGCGTGTGGGCCACCGGGTCGGTGGCTCAGGTGCGCAGGAGTGGCGGGCGGCAGGCCTGCCCGGCTCGATCACGCGCGCCCAGCGGCGCACGCGTCCCGGCCGCGGGCGCGCCACCTGAGTCCGGGCCCTCGCCGCGGCGGCTGGAGGGACCGCCCGCCGCGGGTGCGACTAGGCGCGTGGCTTGGCGACGAGGACCGCGAAGCGGCGGTCCGGGTCGGTCATCCAGGTGTCGATCGCCAGGCCGGCCGCGGCGAGATCGGCCTCGATTCGGGCGCGGGTGAACTTGGCACTGATCTCGGTGCGGACCTCCTCGCCCGCAGCGAACGTGATGCCCAGGTCGATCGCCTCCAGCCGAACGGCGCACGCCTCGCGGGCGCGGAGCCGCATCTCGATCCACTCGTGCTCGCGGTCGAAGAACGCGACGTGGTCGAAGGCCGCCGGCACGAAGTCGGCGCCGAGCTCGCGGTTGAGGACGTGGAGGACATTGCGGTTGAACTCCGCGGTGACGCCTGCGCCGTCGTCGTAGGCGGCCTCCAGCTCGGCCGGATCCTTCACGAGGTCGATGCCGAGGATCAGCGCGTCGGCCGGGCGCAGGAGGGCGGCCAGCGACCGCAGGAACCGCCGCCGGCTGCCGGGGGCGAAGTTGCCGATGGTCCCGCCGAGGAAGGCGACGAGGCGCGCGCCGCCCTCGCCCGGCCCGGGAATGAGCGGGAGGTGCCGCTCGAAGTCGCCGACGACGCCGTGAACCTGCAGGCCCGGGTAGTCCGCGACGAGCTCGTCCCCGGCGGCGCGGACGCAGCCCTCGGCCACGTCGAAGGGGACGTACCGGGCAGCGCCGGCTCCGCTGGCCATGCCGTCGAGGAGGATCCGCGCCTTCGCCGTGGCCCCGCTGCCGAGCTCGACGAGCTCGGCAGCACCGCTCGCGGCAGCGGCAGCGGCGCCCTGCGCCTCGAGGATGCCCATCTCGGTGCGGGTGGGGTAGTACTCGGGCAGCGTGCAGATCTGCTCGAAGAGCTCGGAACCGCGGGCGTCGTAGAAGTGCTTGGGCGGCAGCTCCTTGAACGGGCGGGTGAGGCCGTCGAGAGCGTCCTCGGCCAACGCCCGATGGCCCTCGCCGTCCTCGAGGTGACGGTCGATCGTCACGCGCGCGGCCAGCGCGGCGGCGCTCCCGCTCACGGGAGGTCCCTCGCGAGCCGCACGCCGGCGAAGATCTGCCGGCGCTGGGGGAAGTCCCAGTTGCGGAACGTCGCCGTGGCGACCCGGGCGTCGCTGGCCCACGAGCCGCCCCGCAGGACGCGGTAGGCCGTGCCGAAGAAGACCTCCGAGTACTCCCGATAGGGGAAGGCGCGGAAGCCCGGGTAGCCCCCGAAGTGGCTCGCGGTCCACTCCCAGACGTCGCCGAGCATTCCGAGGGCGCCGCACGGGGCGGCGCCCGCGGGCAGGGCGCCGGCGGCCACGGGCCCGCGGCCCGCGCGGCCGAGGTTGGCGCGTTGGGGAGTCCACGGCGCGGTGCCCCAGGGCTGGCAGCGGGCGACTCCGGCGGCGTGATCCCAGGTCGCGGCCTTCTCCCATTCGGCCTCCGTGGGAAGCCGGGCTCCGACGGAGCGGGCAAAGGCGTCGGCCTCGAACCACGACACGTGCACGACGGGCGCGTCGGGCTCCAGCGCGGCCGGGCCGGTGATGCGGCGGGCGCCACCGTGGCCGTCCCACCCTTCGGGACGCGTGATGTCGTAGTCCTGCTTCCAGGACCAGCCCTCGTCCGACCACCACTCCCGCCGCTCGTAGCCGCCGCCTTCGGCGAACCTCAGCCATGTCGCGTTCGTCACCGGCGTCCGGCCGATGAGGAAGCCGGGGACGTTCGCGCCATGGCGGGGCCGCTCGTTGTCGTAGGCGAAGCCGTCCGGGCCGGCGCCGAGCGTGCACGGCCCGCCGGGCACCTCGACGAACTCGAGGCCCGTGTGCCCCTGGACGGCCGCCGGGACCGGATAAGGCCGCCCGGTCCGGAGCGCCGGAAGCTGGGCGAGCTGGAGCGCCTGGAGCATCGTCTCCTGGTGCTGGAGCTCGTGGCGGACCACCATCTCGTGGCGCAGCCCGTCGCCGACGCCGATCCGGCCCGTCACCGACTCCGTCCGGCGGCGGACCTCGGCGAGGTACTCGAGCGCGTCGGCGTAGCCGAGATGCGGCGTCTCGGAGCGCACGGCCCGCGGGGTCTCGAGCGCGTCGTACGTGTCGAGGAGGTCGGGCCGCAGCAGCGGAAGGCCGCCGTGGCGGTGGACGAGCCACAGGTCCTCGAACGCCGCGATGTGTCCGAGATCCCAGGCGAGCGGGCTCAGGAGGGGGGAGTGGACCGCCTCGACGTCGGCGGCGGGGAGGCGCTCGACGAGGGCGAGCGTGGCGCGGCGCGCGTGGGCGAGCGCGGACAGCGCTGCGCTGGCGGGGTCGGACGGGACGGATGTCGGCCGGGGGTTCGTCGCCATCGGTCTGGAACTCGTCTCCGCCTGGCACCGGGCGTTACGCCGCAGGCAGCGGTTCCGGATCACCCTACCGGGTGCCGGGAACGCGCCGGGACTGCCGGACCGCCACGTTCGCCGGTCTACGATCGGCGCGTGGACGAGCGACGCGGACAGGTGATTGGCCGGCGCCTGCGCACCATTCCGCCGATCCTGCTGGGCCTCCTGGCGGCCACGGTGCTCCTGCCCGTCCTGCTGGCGGGCGCCGTGGTCGTCGACGTGGTGCGCCGCATCCGCCACGGCCGGCCGTTCATGGCGGTCAGGCTCGTGACGTTCCTCTGGGTGTATCTCGCGGCCGAGACCGCGGGCCTGGCGGTGCTGGCGGCGCTATGGGTTCTCGCGGCGGGCGGGCGCCGGCGGGCGTGGATGGCCGACCGGACCTGGCGCTTCCAGCAGGTGTGGGGCGGAGCCCTGTTCGCTGCCGCGCGCACGCTGTTCGGCCTGCGCGTCGAGGTGTCCGGGGACGAGCACGTGACGCCCGGCCCGATCCTCGTGCTCATCCGGCACGCGAGCATCGTCGACAACCTTCTGCCGTCCGTGCTCGTCGCGCGGCGCCACGGCATCCGGCTCCGGTACGTGCTCAAGCGCGAGCTGCTCTCCGACCCATGCCTGGACGTGGCGGGGAAGCGGCTGCCGAACTACTTCGTTCGCCGCAACACCGGCGAGGCGGCCGAGCGCGAGAACATCCGCCGCCTGGCCGAGGGCCTGGGGCCCGACGAGGGCGTCCTGCTCTATCCGGAGGGCACGCGCTTCACGCCCGAACGCCGGGCCGCCGCCATCGCCAAGATCGCCGAGCGCGATCCCGAGCGGGCCGCCCGGATGGAAGGGATCGAGTCGCTGCTGCCGCCCAAGGTCGGCGGCCTGCTCGCGCTGCTCGACGGCGCGCCCGCGGCCGACGTCGTCGTTCTGGCCCACCAGGGCTTCGACGGGCTCCGGCTCGTGTCGGACATCTGGGCGGGGGCGCTCGTCGGCCGGACGATCCGGGTGCGGTTCACCCGCACGCCCCGGGCGGAGATCCCCGCCGGGCGGGCCGAGCGTGTCGCGTGGCTCGATGCGGCGTGGGCCGATGCGGATGCCTGGGTCGGGCACCAGGCCCGGGCCGGCGAGTCCGCAGCGCCGGCGCGCGCGTGACGCCTAGCGGCGCACCCGGTAGCGCAGGTACAGGCCGCCGCCGGACTCGAGCACCCAGGCCAGCTCGAGGCTGACGGGAGCCGGGAGCCCGGCGCCCTCGACGATCGTGCGGACGTCGGTGCCGCCGCCGGCCAGCAGCGGCGAGACCGAGAGGAACAGCTCGTCGAGCGCCCCTGCCGCGACGATCTCGCCGAGGAGCGACGGCCCGCCCTCGCACAGCACCGAGCGGACGCCGTGTGCGCTGCGCAGGCGCTGGAGTGCGACGCGGGCGGTGAGCTCGGCGGCCGGCACGCGCTCGACGACGACGCGGGCCGCCGCCGCCGGCGGGTCGGCGTCGGCGGAGGTGAACACGACGAAGGTCGAGTTCGGGTCGGCGAGGAGCGGGAGGTCGTCGCCGAGCTCGAGTGTTCGCGTGATCGTCGCGGCCAGGGCGTCGGGCGCCAGCCCGGCGGCAACGCGGCGGGCGCGGAGCTCGGGGTCGCGCACGATGCGGCCGTAGCGCTCGGCTCGGAACGTGCCCGCGCCGGCCAGCACGCAGTCGGCGTGGCTGCGCAGGAGATGGAAGATCGCCCGGTCCGCGGGGCTTCCGAGGCCGCCCGACTTCCCGTCCACCGTCGCCTTGCCGTCCGCCGAGGCGACCATGTTCGCGACGACGTACGGCCGGTCTCGCGGCGCGAGCGCGCCGAAGTCCAGGCCGGCCAGCGCCTCGTCGGCGGACACGGTCTGGCCGTCGGGAAGGAGGCGGCGCAGGTCCATGTCCGGATCAGGCGCGCGCCAGCCCGTCGATGAACCCGGGCAACTGCTCCGGGCCGCACAGGGGCGTCAGGACGAACGTGGTGATCCCGCCGGCCTCGAACTCGGCCAGGCGCGCCTTCATCTCGTCCGGCGAGCCGAAGATGAAGATCTCGCGGATGAGCTCGTCGGGGCTGCGTTCCAGCGCCAGGGGGCGGTCGCCGGCCCGCCACGCCGTCACCATCGGGTCCAGGGCGTCTCCCCAGCCCAGCGAGCGGAAGAACGCTTCGTAGACGGGCACGGTGCCGTAGGCGGCGAACAGGAATCGCGCGAGCCCGAGCCCCTCGTCGGGGGCCTGCGGGACGCAGAAGAACCGGCACACGACGTCGCTGGCGCCCTCCGGCTTGCCGGCGGCGGCCTCCCCCGCCCGGATTTGCGTCGCGACGTGGGGGAGGGCCGAGAGCGGCAGGAAGTTCACGAACGTGCCGTCGCCCACCTCCCCGCCGAGCGCGAGCATCTTGTCCCGCAGCGCGGCGACGTAGATCGGCGGCGGCGTCTGCGGCGGCGTCTCGAGCTTGAAGCCGCCCGGTCCCCGGCCGCCGGCCAGGACCGGGCGCAGGGCCTCCACGGCCGCGCGCACCCGGGTCAGCGGCTTCTCGAACGGCACGCCGTTCCACCGCTCCACGATGACGTTCGACGACGAGCCGATCCCGAGGCAGACCCGGCCGCCGCTCGCATCCTGGAGCGCCGCGGCGTGCTGGGCCAGGACGCCGGGCCCGCGGGTGAACGGGTTGACGACGCCGGTGCCCAGGCGCAGCCGGTCGGTCCAGGCGGCGGCCAGCACGAGCGGCGTGAAGCCGTCGGGCCCATTCGTCTCGCCGGTCCAGAGGTCGTCATAGCCGGCGGCCTCGGCGCGCTGCACGAGCGCGCGGTGGTCGCGCAGCGTCACGCCCGGGAAGGGCAGGGTCAGTCCCCAGCGGGTATCAGGCATCGGTCTCCTCGCTCTGGATCAGGTACTCGGAGACGCCGAGACCCTCGTGGCCGTCCCAGCGCAGCCGGGTCAGCCCCTCGTTGACGTGGGTGAGGCGCCCGTCGCGGCGCTGGCGCAGCGGGGCCACCGCGACGGCCTCGCCGTCGAGCCGGGCCTCGCGCCCGAGCGCGTCGCGGACGCGCACCGTGAACCGCCGCTGGCAGCCCAGGTCCGGGTCGTACTCCGTGGCGGAGGTGCACGCCACGACCGGCGCGCCCTCGCCGTCGCGCTGCATCCACCCGCCGGCGGCGGCCTCCCCGCCGGGCGTCCCGATCTCGTTGGCCAGCAGGTAGGTGTCCGGATCGACGACCATCCCGAACCAGCGCCACCACGGCACCCCCTGCCAGTCGCGCACGCCCCACGAGTGGTCGCGCAGCCCGGCGCCCGCCAGCGGCAGCCGCACCCCGTCGACCTCGAGCACGCCGGCGACGGAGCCGGCCTGCTCGTAGTGGCGGTCCGCGACGCCGCGCACGCCGGCGAGGCCGATCGAGATCGGGTCGTCCCACGCCATGAACCGCAGGCGCCCCCGAACCGCGACCGGCGTTGCCGCGTCGCGGCCTCCGGCGAGCGCCTCGGCCCGGGGGAACGCAGCTCCGGCCCCGTCGACGTCGACGGTCCAGAGCGCAAACGGCTGCTCGCAGGTGTAGCGCAGCGGGCCGGCGGCGACCGCATCGCCTTCGCGGTCCTGCGCCCGGGAGAACACGAGCACGAATCGGCCGTCGGGCAGCCACAGCCCGAGCGCCGCCTCGATCCGGCCCTCGTTCGGGCGGCGGCCGATCCGGGTGTAGAAGACCGTGCCGCGCGGGTCGCCACCGCCGAAGTAGAAGGAGTCCGACCACTGCGTCTCGGCGCCCGGCGTGCGGAACCGCTCGTCGTCCGGGCCGATCGATGCCGCCGTGGCCGCCACGTGGCGGACGCTACCAGCGCCACTCGGATAGGCTCGGCCCCGCATGGACTTCTCGGCCTTGCGACGCGGCGAGTACATCGCCATGGTGGGCGGCTTCCTGCTCGCCGTGGGCGTGTTCCTTCCGTGTTACAGCACCTCGGGGCTGGGCTCGATCGACGGCGCGCGCGGCGACCTCTCCTACTTCGACGTCCACGACATCACGCGCTGGCTGCTGCTTGCGGGCGCCACGGCGCCGTTCATCCTGGCCTACATCGTGGCCCGCCACAACAAGCTCTCGTGGCCGCGCGGCGAGATGACGATGGTCGTGTCGATCGCCGCACTGGGGTTCCTGCTCTACAACTGCCTCATCAACAAGCCCGGCGACGTGCCGAGCCTCGTGTCGCTGGCCTTCGGCTTCTTCGTGATGGTCCTCGGCGCCGGCATGATGCTCTTCGGGTCCCTGTGGCGCTCGTCGGCCGAGGGCGAGCGTCCGCGCAAGCCGCCCGGCACGATCTGATCCCTCGCACCGCAGGAGCCGCCCGGATGACCGACGACGCCCGCCCCGACCGCAACCTCGCCCTCGAGCTCGTGCGCACGACCGAGGCCGCCGCGATGGCGGCGGCGCGCCTCGTCGGCCGCGGCGACAAGATCGCCGCCGACCAGGCAGCCGTCGATGCGATGCGCTACGTGCTGGACTCGGTCTCGATGGACGGCCTCGTCGTCATCGGCGAAGGCGAGAAGGACGAGGCGCCGATGCTCTTCAACGGCGAGCAGATCGGCAACGGCACGCCGCCCCAGGTCGACATCGCGGTCGACCCGCTCGAGGGCACGCGCCTGACGGCGCTCGGGATGCCCAGCGCGCTGGCGGTCATCGCGCTGTCCGAGCGGGGCACCATGTTCGATCCCGGCCCGTGCGTCTACATGGAGAAGATCGCCGGGGCCGCGGCGATCGCCGACCTGCTCGACCTCGACCGCCCGCTGGGCGAGACGGTGGGCCTGATCGCCGAGCGCAAGGGCACGGACGTCAACGACGTCATGGTCGTCGTGCTGGACCGGCCGCGGCACGAGGCCGGAATCGCCGCGATCCGCGACGCCGGCGCGCGCGTGCGCCTCATCACCGACGGCGACGTCTCCGCGGCCCTGCTGGCGGTGACCGACGACGCGCCGGTCGACCTCCTGTGGGGGATCGGCGGGACGCCCGAGGGCGTCATCTCGGCTGCGGCGATCAAGTGCATCGGGGGGCGGCTGCTCGGGCGCCTGTGGCCGCGCAACGACGATGAGCGCAGCGCGGCAGTCGCGGCCGGGTACGACCTCGCCCGGGTGCTCGACCAGGACGACCTCGTGACCGGCGACGACTGCTTCTTCTCCGCCACCGGCGTGACCGACGGCGACGTGCTCCAGGGCGTGCGGTTCGTCAGCGCGGGCGCGGCGACGACCGAGTCGCTGGTCATGCGCTCGCGGTCCGGGACCGTCCGGCGCGTCCACGCCCGGCACAACCGGGCGAAGCTGAACCTGCTGCGCCGGGCGACGTACTGAGGCCGGGAGCGGGGCCTACCCCGACGTGACCCGCCCGGCGCCCTCGCGCGGCCGGTCCCCGGCCTCTGGCGGCAGGCCGAGCGCGACCGCCGCCTCGGCATCCGCAAACCGGCCCACCCGGCTCTCGGCGAGGTCCATCCGGGCGAGCGACCGCAGGAAGCCGTGGGTCACGATGACGTGGATTCGCGACTGGGTCTCGCGGTAGAGCCACGTGCCCAGCCCCGAGGCGATCGAGGGGTAGAAGTTCGCCACCTCGACCTCGACGTGGACCACGGCCTGCCCGGGCGGACCGCCTGGCTGCCGGCGGACCGAGAGGGCCAGCCAGCCATCGCCGCCGCGTCCGCGCCGCGCGACGAGCACGCCGGATTCGATGCGCCAGCGCACGAGCCCGAAGTCCTCGTCCATCTCGTACTCGGGCGGCTGGAAGCGCAGGAGCACGAGCGGTGCTGCGAGCAGGACCACCATGCGCCCGGTCGGCGCGTAGACGACCCGGATCAGCCCGAGCGTGCAGCGGGAGAGGAAGCGCCAGTACGTGCGGGCGAGGCGCTCGAGGTGCATCGGCGTCCACAGCGCGTCGAGGTCGGCCACGGGCATCGTCGCCTCGGCGGCCTGGACGGAGCGGACTGCGCCGCGGGCGTCGAGGACGGTGGCGTCCTCCGGGTCGACGATGCGGATGGCCCGGCCGGCGGAGCGCTGGCGCCGGAGGGCCCAGGCGCCGGCGAGAGCGGCCGCGGCGGCGGCCACGCCGGCGGCGGCCACCGGGCGCGCGGTCACGATCGGCCTGCCTCGGCGAGCGCCGCCCGGGCCGCCGCCTCGAATCCGAGCGGGGCGTCGTTCAGGCCCGGGGGCGGCGGCACGTCCACGACCATCTCCGCGCTGAGCCCGTCGACGAGCGGCTCGACGAGGCCGCGTTCGACGGGCGTCACGAGGCTCACCCAGTACGACGAGAGCCGCGGGGTGAGCACGGGCACGGGCACGACCACGGGCGGGCGGCGCCCGATCACGGCGGCGTAGCGGCGCATCATCGCCCGGTAGGTCAGCACATCGGCGCCGCCGAGCTGCACCTCGCCCGGTGCGTCCTTCTGCTCGGCGGCGGCCGCAAGGGCCGCCACGACGTCCCCGATGGCGATCGGCTGGGAGCGCGTGCCGATCCACCGCGGGCAGATCATCGCGGGCAGCCGGCGCACGAGCGCGTCGAGCATCAGGAACGAGGCGCTGCCGGCCCCGACCACCATCGCGGCGCGGGCGTAGACGAACTCGTCGGCGCGCTCGCCGAGCAGCTCCGCGACCTCGTGGCGGCTGCGCAGGTGCGCCGAGGCGCCGGCGCCGGTCGCCCCAAGGCCGCCGAGGTACACGACGCGGCGGACTCCGGCCCGGCGGGCCGCATCGCCGAACGTGCGCGCCGCTTGGCGGTCGCGCGCCGCGAACGACCCGGCGTCGCTGCCGCGCCCCATCGAGTGGATCAGGTAGTAGGCGGTGTCCGCGCCGGCGAGCGCTTCCTCGAGCCCGGCGCCGGTGGCGGCGTCGCCGCGCACCGCCTCGGCCCCCGGGGGCAGAATGAGGCGCTCGGGCGTGCGGGCCAGGCAGCGCACGGCGTGGCCGCGGGCCAGGAGCACAGGGAGGAGCCGGCCTCCGATGTACCCCGAGGCGCCGGTGAGGAGGATCTGGCGGGTCACGGTCTCCTGCAGTACGTGCCCCGGCCTCCGAGCGATTGACCCCGTGGCGCGGCGGGACCGTACCCGCACCGTCGGGCAGGATCCTCCCGGGCGCGCGTGGAAGGGAGGCCGGACGATCGGAGAGACGTGGAAGGACTGGCCATCAAGGACGTTGCGGAGCAGACCGGGGTTGCCGCCGGCACGATCCGCATGTGGGAGCAGCGCTACGGGTTCCCCGAGCCCCGGCGCACGGAGACCGGCTACCGGCGCTACACCGACGCCGACGTCGAGGCGATCCGGCGCGTGCTCGCCTGCCGGCGCCGCGGGCTCTCCGTCCCGGCGGCAATCGAACGCGCGCGGGGCGCTGGCCCCACCGACCGCCCGTCGATCTACGCCGCAGTCGCTGCCGCCGGCGGGGAGCCGGCGGCCCGGCCGCTGCGCAAGTCGACGCTGTTCGCGCTGAGCCGGGCCATGGAGGACGAGGCGCTCGCGCGGGCGGCCCGCCCGATCGTGTTCGCCGCCTTCCAGCACGAACACTTCTACCGCGCCGTCGAGCACCGCTACCGCCGGCTGGCCCAGGCCAGCGACGCCGCCGTGGTCTTCGCCGACTTCCCGGCGGTGCGGGCCGAGCCCGGCTGCCCGGCCGAGATCCCGATCGCGCCGGAGGACGCGCTCGGCAACGAGTGGGCGGTCATCGTTGATGCGCCCGGCTTCGCGGCGTGCCTGCTGGCCTGGGAGCAGCCCGGCACGATCCAGGCGGGCGGGCCGGACGATGCGGACCGCCGATTCGAGTCGATGTGGACGCTGGATCCCGCCGTCACCCGCCGGGCCGCGCGCGTGGCCGCCAGCCTCGTCGCCCGCCAGGCTCCGGCGCTCGGCGCGTCGCTCGACGCGCAGCTGGCGGACCGTCCGCTGGCGATCGAGGAGCCCACGCCCGCCCTCACGGCGGTGACCAACCGAATCGTGGAGTACCTCGAGGCGGCCTGACGGGGCCGGGGCGACGACGGCCCGGCCGGCCGCCGGGCCAGCCACCTAGGGGAGCCGCTCGATCTCGATCTCGGCTCCGGCGGCCAGCCGGCCCGTGCCGCGAGGCAGGAACGCCAGGGCGTCGGCGTCGAGCATCGAGCTGAGCATGTGCGAGCCCTGGGCCCCTGTGGCCCGCGCCTCGAGCGTCGGGCCGCCGCCCGTGAGCCGGACCCGCACCGCCTGCTCGCGCTCGGGCACGAGTGCGGCGTCATGCGCAAGCCGCGCCGTCTCGCGATCTGGCAGCGGCGGGGCGCCCTGGAGCGCCCGGAGTGCCGGGGCGGCGAACAGCTCGAATCCCACCATCGAGGAGACCGGGTTCCCGGCGAGCCCGATCGCGAGCACGCCGTCGCGGGCGCCGAACCAGACCGGCTTGCCGGGACGCAACGCGACGCGCCAGAAGCGCTCCTCGAAGCCGGCGGCGCGCAGCGCGGCCTTCACGTGGTCGTGCGGGCCGACCGACACTCCGCCCGACAGGAGCAGCACGTCCGCGCCGAGCGCGCCGCGCACCGCGGCCTCGGTCGCCGCGGCGGTGTCCGCCACGCGGTCGGCGCCGATCACCTCAGCGCCTTCGCGGGCAGCGAGGATCGCCAGGGTCAGCGAGTTGGTCTCGTGGATCTGCCCCGGGCCAAGCGGCGCTCCGGCGGCCACGAGCTCGTCGCCGGTCGCCAGGACGGCCGCCCGGGGGCGCTGCGCGCAGCGCAGCGCCCCGGCCCCGGCGGCAGCGGCGACGCCGATCGCCGCAGCGTCGAGCCGCGCCCCGGGCTCGAGCAGGCGCGCCCCGGCAGGCAGATCCTCGCCCGGCCAGCGAACGTTCCGCCCCGCTGCGGCGGCGCTGGCGAGGGTGACGTGGCCGTCGTCCGCGGCCGCG
Source organism: Solirubrobacteraceae bacterium (assembly GCA_046330225.1). Lineage (GTDB taxonomy): Bacteria > Actinomycetota > Thermoleophilia > Solirubrobacterales > Solirubrobacteraceae > CANJIV01. The sequence goes on from JAXLTD010000001.1 coordinate 395,832, forward strand.
TCCTCGAGCGGGACCACGGCCTCAGCGCCGGCTGGCAGTGCCGCGCCGGTCGAGATCGCCATGGCCTCGCCGGGCCCGACCGGCGCGGTCGCGGGCGCACCGGCGCGGCTCTCGCCCACGATGCGCAGGCGCCGGCCGGCCGGGCCGGCGGCGACGGCCCAGCCGTCCATGGCGCTGTTCGGGAACGGGGGCACGTCGTGTGCGGCGACGAGCGGCTCGGCAAGGACCCGTCCGGCGGCGTCGGCCAGGGGCACCGGCTCGGTGCCGAGGGGCTGGACGGCGGCGAGGACGCGACGGCGCGCCTCCTCGAGCGGGATCGGCTCGGCCATCTGCGGATTGTGACGGCCGGCGGCGCTAGCGGACGACGAGCACGCCGATGTGCTCGACGCCGTCGAAGCGCAGCTGCTGAGCGACGGCCTGCGTGAGGTCCCAGTTCGCGTTGTTCGCGTACGGGCCGCGGTCGATGACCGGCACGGTCATCGACCGTCCGCGGTAGTAGATCTCGACCTGCGTGCCGCACGGCAGTGTTCGGTGCGCGACGCCGACGGTGTCCTTTCGCAGAATCACGCCGCAGGCGGTCCGCGAGCCCCAAGGGCCGCCGTACCAGGTGGAGATCTCGCTGCGGTAGACCGTGACCAGGGTCTGAGCCGGAGCGTCACCGGTGGCCGAGCGCACGGCGGCAGCGGTGCCCGTGATCGCCCGGAGCTTGATGCGGCCTGAGCGATTGGCCCGCCAGACGGCGCTGAACGCGCCGCGGGTGCCGGCCACGGTCCGGGTCACCGTGACCCAGCCCGTCCGCACGTCGAGGCGCTGGATCGAGATCGTGGCGTGGGCGCCGCGAGTGCCGACCGTCCCCGTCAGGGCGAGCGAGCGGCCCAGCAGGGCGTAGGGACGGGCGTTCAGGGTGGGCTGCCCGGGCTCCGGGGCGACCAGGCCGCCGCCGCCAGCGGGAGCTGCGACGCCGCTCGGAGCGCCTGGGGCGATGCTTCCGGACGCGGCCTGGCCGGAAGCGGGCAGGGCGAGCGCCGCGCTGACGGCGAGCGCGGCGGCCATGGAGGTCGCGTGACGGGTCCGCATGAGAGCTGGGGTCCCGGCCTACGAGGTGAGCTGTCGGGCTCGCGCGCGACCGGCGTTGCCGCCAGGCCGGGCGCTACGGACCAAGAACGGCATCCGATTCGCCCCAGACGGACCATGCGGCCCGCCAGTGGTTCCCCCGTCCGCCGCGCGCAGGCGCGCAGCGGTTCGGCCAGAGCGCCGCAGTATACCCCGGCGAGCGCGGCGCTGTCGGGCCACTCCGGCCGCACGCGCCGTCCGCCGGCAGGCCGCCCGGGCCCTTCGGTGCGCCTACGGCTTGGGGATGCGCGCGGCCGCGTCGCGCACGATCCGCGTGCCGATGGAGATCCCGAGCTGCGCCAGCTCTCCGGCCGCCTGCAACGCCGTCCCGAGGAGCTCGGTGCCGGCAGCCGGCGGCGGCGCCTGGCGGCGGGGCGGCTCCGGCGAGGCCGCGGCTGCCTTCGTGGCGGTCGATGGGCGCACCGCCTTGAGCGGCTGGCGATCAGGCGCGCCGGCGGCCGCGAGCCGGGGCCGCCGGTTCGCGGCCGGCGTGCGGGCCTTGGTTCCCGACGGCGCCTTCGCCTTGGGCGCGGACTTCGGCGTGGCGCGGGCCGCGGTCCGCCCGCGGGGGGCGGTTCCCCGGGTGGCGCGGGCGGGCTTGGCTGGCGTCGCTTGGGCTGCTGGCGGGGCCGGCGCTCCTGACCCGTCGCCGGCGGCCGGGCGGGCCGTTGCATCCCCGCCAGCAGGGCCGGATCCGGCAGCGCGCCGGGCGCTGCGCCGGTGCGGGCGGGAGCGCGGCAGGCTTCCCATCACGCCGTCCGCGACCGGATCGGCGGGCTTCTCATCACTCACGACTGCTCCTCGCGACGTCTCGTGGCCATCCCCTGACCTGCACATCATCGCGCACGGAGCGGGCAATCGCGCCGAAACTTGAAACGCTGGCGGACGTTGAACGTAGTGTCAGTGCGGGGTGTTCCCTGATCGGCCCCGCGCATTGCCCCCAAGGGCGCTTGACTTCAGTATGTAAAGCGCCTACCGTATAGAACGTATGTTTGAGTCCCGGGAGTGCGCGCTCAAGCGCATGTCCTCGTGACTCGATCCGTATCGATGCGCCGCTCGGCAATCCCGCTCGCGGCGCTGTGAAGGAAGAACGCATGTCAGTAGCGGAACTGCAGGAACTCGATGAGGTCAAGGCCCTTCTCGTCAAGGGCCACACCGACGGTGTGCTGACGCACGCCGAGGTCGATCGCACGTTCTCTGAGCTGGACGTGGACGAGACCGAGGTCGAGGAGCTCAAGGCGTACTTCGAGAAGTCGGAAATCGAGCTGGTCGACGAGGTCGATCCGGCGATTCAGGCTGCCCAGGTCGAGCGCGCACCGGACAAGCGCGGCGGCCGGCGCAAGGCCAAGACGCCGCTGGACCTCAAGCCGGACATGACGACCGACTCGCTTCAGCTGTTTCTGAAGGACATCGGCAAGGTGCGGCTGCTCACCGCACAGGAAGAGGTCGATCTCGCCAAGCGCATCGAGCGCGGCGATCTCGACGCCAAGCAGAAGATGGTCGAGTCGAACCTGCGGCTGGTCGTCTCCATCGCCAAGAACTATCGGAACCAGGGGCTGCCCTTCCTCGATCTCATCCAGGAGGGCACGCTGGGTCTCGTCCGGGCGGCTGAGAAGTTCGACTACCGCAAGGGATTCAAGTTCTCGACCTACGCGACCTGGTGGATCCGCCAGGCGATCGCGCGGGCCCTCGCCGACAAGGCGCGGACGATCCGCATCCCGGTCCACGTCGTGGAGAAGCTCAACAAGATCGGGCGGGCCGAGCGCAAGCTCGTCACCGAGCTCGGTCGCGAGCCCACCGCCGAGGAGATCGCCGAGGTCACCGGAATCGAGCCCGAGGAAGTGGAGTCGATCAAGCGCTCGGCGCAGGCCCCGGTCTCGCTGGAGAAGCCGGTCGGCGACGAAGAGGAGTCGGAGTTCGGACAGTTCATCGCCGATGAGCGGGCCGAATCCCCGTACGAGCGGGCCGCGGAGATCCTGACGAAGGAAGCCCTGCGCGAAGCGCTCGAGAACCTCTCCTATCGCGAGCGGCGCGTGCTCGAGCTCCGGTACGGGCTGGGCGGGGAGCATCCCCGGACGCTGGACGAGGTCGGCAAGACGTTCAACGTCACCCGGGAGCGCATCCGCCAGATCGAGAACCAGTCGCTCAAGAAGCTCCAGAGCCTCGCCGAGGCCCAGAAGCTCCGCGACGTCGCCTAGCGCGGCGGTCGCGACACCACCTCACGACGGGGCGCCTGCGGGCGCCCCGTCGGCGTTCTGGCGGCCCCAGCGGGCCCGGCGCGTCCGCCGGCGCGGTGCACGGCTCAAGGCATCGCCGCGGGCCGCCGATCCGCTCAGGGATGTTCGACATCGACGACGCCCTGCGACACCTCATCAAGGTCGGCGGGTCCGACCTGCACCTCAAGGCCGGCTCCCCGCCGATCGTGCGCGTGAACGGCGAGCTGTCGCCGATCGAGGGCGCCGAGCGGCTGTCGCCGGAGGACACGGCCGCGGTCGTCGACCGGATTCTCACCGCCGAGGACCGCCGGGCCGAGTTCGACACCGAGGGCGAGGCCGACTTCGCCTACTCGATCGAGGGGCTCGCCCGGTTCCGCGTCAACGCCTTCCACCAGCGCGGCACGGTGTCCGTCGTCGCCCGCGCGATTCCGTTCACCGTGCGCTCGGTCGAGCAGCTCGGGCTCCCGCCGGTGCTCACGAAGCTGGCCGAGGAAGAGCGCGGGATCGTGCTCCTCACCGGCACGACCGGCTCGGGCAAGTCGACGACGCTCGCCGCGATGATCGATCACGTCAACCGCACGTCGGCGCGCCACATCGTGACGATCGAGGACCCGATCGAGTACCTGCACCGCGACCGCAAGTCGGTCATCAACCAGCGCGAGGTGGGGGAGGACACCATGTCCTTCGGCCGCGCGCTGCGCCGGGTGCTGCGCCAGGACCCCGACATCATCCTCATCGGCGAGATGCGCGACGAGGAGACCGTCCGCACGGCGCTGTCGGCCGCCGAGACCGGCCACCTCGTGCTCTCGACGCTCCACACGGTCGATGCGCCCGAGACGGTGAACCGCATCATCGACTTCTTCCCGCCCCACCAGCAGCAGCAGGCGCGCGCGATGCTCGCCGGCACGCTGAAGGGCATCGTCTCCCAGCGGCTCATCCAGACCGCCAACCGCCAGGGGCGGGTCGCGGCCTGCGAGATCCTCGTGATGACCGGGCGGGTCCGGGACATGATCTCCGACCCGGAGCAGACCGGCCGGCTCTCCGAGGTGATCATGGAGGGCGAGTACTACGGGATGCAGACCTTCGACCAGGCCCTGCTCGCGCACGTGCAGTCCGGCCGCGTCGCCATGGACGACGCGCTGCGGGCGGCGTCGCACCCGCACGACTTCAAGCTCCTGCTCGCCTCCGACGGCAAGCGCTCGACCTCGATGGACGACATCGGCGGGGGCCAGCCCGCCGAGCCGTCCCGGCGGCCGATCGAGCCGCCGGCCCCGGCGGTCTCGCCGGCCCGCTCCGCGCCGCCGCCGACCGGCCCGCCCACCGGCCCGCCGCCCGTCGTCCGGGCCTGATCGGGGACGGTGCCCTCGGCGGTCTTGACCTGCGCCGCGCGGGAGAGCAAAGTGGCAGGTCACGATCGCGTTCCCACGGAAAGGACCTCGCACCGGTGCAAACCACGCTCGCGCAGTTCAACGAAGTCGAGTCCCCCAACGCCTTCAACCTGCAGAACTCCAAGCTGCTGAAGGTCGAGCTCAACCAGGTCACCATCCAGGCGAAGATCGGGTCGATGGTCGCCTACCAGGGTGACGTGAAGTTCGAGCACGCCGGCTCGGGCGGCATGGGCCGGTTCATGAAGAAGGCGCTCACCGGCGAGGGGCAGTCGCTGATGAACATGAGCGGCTCGGGCGAGGTGTTCCTGGCCGACCAGGCGCAGGACATCCACCTCATCTACCTCGAGAACGACGCGATCACCGTCAACGGCCCCAACGTCCTGGCGTTCGACGCGGGGATCGACTGGGACATCAAGCGGGTCCAGGGCGCCAGCTCGATGATGGGCGGCGGCCTCTACAACACCGAGCTCAAGGGGACGGGCTGGGTGTCGATCCTCTCCGACGGGCCGCCGGTGCTCCTCAACGTCGCGGCGGCGCCGACGTTCGCCGACCCGCAGGCGGCCATCACGTGGTCGTCGGGCGTCACGACCTCGATCAAGACCGACATCAACGTCAAGAGCCTCATCGGCAAGAGCTCGGGCGAGTCGATTCAGATGGCCTTCCACGGCGAGGGCTGGGTCCTGGTCCAGCCGTCCGAGGGCCAGATCCACGCCGCGGCCGCCTCCGGCGGCGGTGGCGGGGGTGCGGGCGGCCTGCTGGGCCAGCTCGCCGGCTGACGCCGCGGCGCGCGATCGTGGGGGTGCGGGCCGGAGGCATCCGGCCCGCACTGCGCTGCCCGCGCAGGCCCGGTCCGCACGGTGCTTCAGTTATTGAAGTCTTGCGCTAGGATGGGCAGATGGCGCGCAACGACTCGTGTCCCGTGTGCCGGACAGCCGACATCGTCTGTGCCAAGTGGACGATGATCCTCATCCGCGATCTCTCCGAAGGCCGCACCCGTTTCTGTGAGCTCGAGCGGTCGCTGGACGGCATCAGCCCGCGGACGCTCTCGCTGCGGCTGCGGGCGCTCGAGGACGAGGGCATCGTGGCCCGCCACACGCATCCCGAAGTGCCTCCGCGCGTCGAGTACGTGCTGACCGAGAAGGGCCGCGCACTGCTGCCGATCATCGATGCGATGCGCGCCTACGGGTCGGATTGGCTGACTGCGGACCCCGCGTCCGCCGCGGCTGCGGACGACCGCGCGGCCGCCGCCGCGTAGGGCCGCGCCGGCTGCAAGCGGGCGTGCGCGGGCAGGAGCGACGCTCCGGGCGGAGAACCGCCAGACCGTGCGCAGCCCCGCCCTCCACGACGTCCTTGCCGCCTTCGCCGCCGCGGCGGCCGAGCGGCTGGCCGCCGATGCCGCCGCCGGCGCCGAGATTCCCTTCGAGCTGGTCGAGCAGCCTGGCGCCCGGACCGCGCTGGTGTCCTACCGCCCGCTGACCAGCGACTTCATCCGCCAGCGCGTCGCCGTCCTCGGCCGGCTGCCCGAGTACGGGCCTGCCGCGCGCGGCCTGGAGCGGCAGGCCGGCCTGGAGGGGTACCTGTCGGCCCGCGGCGAGCCGCGGGTGCCCGCCGCCCGCGGCGAGTGCGCGGACGCCGCGCTGCGCAGCTTCCTGTCGCGCCTCTTCGACGGGACGAGCGAGTTCGTGTTCGACCCGCAGCGGTTCGAGGCGGCCTACGCCGAGCTCGAGGCCATGGTCTACGAGGACCGGGTCGTCGCCGTCGTGATCGCGGCGATCCACGGAATCGAGCTGGCCTCCGACGAGGTGGAGCTCGGCGACGGCCTCACGCTCGTCCGCGGCGACACGCTCGCCGGCGCGCCCGCGGAGGCCGTCTGGCCGGGGGGCAGCACGGCCGACGCCCCCGCCACCCTCGCCGTGCTCGAGCGGGAAGGGGAGCCCGGCGACGGCGCCCCGATCAGCACGGCCCGCGTGCGCTTTCGCCGGCTCCTGGCGGCGCTGCGGCTCTACGAGCCCGGGCCCGTGGCGCTCGGCCCGGGCGCGTGGGTCCGCTTCGACGACGGGCCGTGGCGCCTGGTGGCGCTCGGCGGGGGCGGCCGCCCGGGGTCCGGCACGCTGCGCATCGAGCCCGAGCACGAGGATGAGCTGCGGGCGTTCTGCAGCCTCGTGAGCCGCCGCGCCCCGTCCGGCGGGGAGCTCGCCTGGGCGCTGGCCCGCTTCGAGATGGGGTGCGAGCGCCTCGCGCCGTTCGAGGCCATCACTGACCACCTTCTGGCGCTGCGCGCGCTGCTCGAGCCCGAGGGCCCGTCGAGCGGGCGGCTGGCCCAGCGCCTCGCGGCCCTGTGCGCGGTGCCCGAGGATCGGGCGGCGCTGGCTGAGCGCGTCGCGCACGCGGTCTCGCTCGAGCGCGCGGTCATGGCGGGCATCGCGCCCGCCGCGCCGGATGCCGATGCGATCGTCGCCGAGCTGTCCGGCCATCTGCGGGCGCTCCTGCGCGACGTGATCTGCGGGCATCTCGAGGCGAACCTCGTTGGCGTGGCCGACGGGATCCTCGAGCGCGACCTCCCGGCGCCCGAGCCTGAGAACCCGGCGGAGGTGACCCCGCCGGCGGGCTTCGTCGCGGTCGCCGTGCCCGACGCGCCGTCGCGCGCCGCCACGCTCTTCTAGATCGCGCCTCCGCCGGCCGTCCCCGCGAGGTGGCGGTGGACCGCCACGAGCCCGTCCACGTCGTGGATGTCGTCGTCGAACGCCGGGATGTCGATCCGCGGGGGCCCGCCGAGGGCCTCGTCGAGCCGCGCGATGCTCGCCCGGTCGTGGGCGGCGAGCGCGTGCTGGTCAGCCAGGCACGCGGCGACCTTGGCGGCGAGCGCATCGGGAAGGTCGCGCGCGAGCTCGGCCTCGACGGCGGCGGGGTCCGCGCCCGGCGCCGCGTCGACGTTGACCCGATTGACGATGACGCCGCCGAAGGGCATCTTCGCCTCGGCGAGCTTCGTCCAGAAGTAGATCGCCTCCTCGACCGGCTCGGGCTCGGGCGAGGTCACGAGCAGGAACGTCGTGGCCGGATCGGCGAGGAGCCGGCTGGCGTGGTCGGCCCGCTCCTTGAAGCCGTCGATGAGGCCGCCGAGCGCGCGGAAGAACACCGACAGGTCCTCGAGCAGATCCACGCCGGTGACGCGCTTGAGGATCGAGAACACCAGGCCGGTGCCCGCCCCGACGATCCGGGTGGCGACGCCGCCGGGCCGCAGGAACACGCGCAGCGCCCGCCCTTCGAAGAACTGGGTGAGCCGCCCCGGGGCGTCGAGGAAGTCCAGCGCGTTGCGCGAGGGCGGCGTGTCGAGCACCAGGAGGTCGTAGTCGCCCTCCTGGTCCAGCTCGTAGAGCTTGGCGATCGCCGTGTACTCCTGGGAGCCCGCGACCGCGCCCGAGAGCTCCTGGTAGATCCGGTTGCTGAGGATCTCCTCGCGGGCGGCCGCGTCGGGGGCGAGCCGCTCGATGAGCTCGTCGAACGTCGCCTTCGGGTCGAGCATCATCGCCCACAGCTCGCCCCGCATCTCGATGCCGTGCCCGGCGAAGCGCGCCGGGTCCACGAGGCGAGGCTCGTTCCCGAGCGAGTCGAGGCCAAGCGAGTTGGCCAGGCGCCGCGCCGGGTCGATGGTCACGACCGCGACCTTGCGCCCGGCGGCCGCCATGCCCATCGCGATGGCCGCCGAGGCTGTCGTCTTGCCGACGCCGCCCGAGCCGGCGCAGATGCACACGCGGCGGCCCTCGAGAAGCTCCTCGATCGTCACAGGGCCGCCTCCAGCCGCTCGGAGAGCGCCCCATAGTCCGCAGGCGCGAGCGGGGCGGCCGCCAGGCGGGGCAGGGCGACGGGGTCCTGCCCGCACCGGCGGGCCAGGCCCCGGCGGACGGCCCGCTCGGCCTTCGCCCGGTCGTGGGCCCGGAGGGCGACGCCGAGTGCGGCCTGCGCCGCCGGCGACCCGCCTGCGCCGCGCGCCGCCCGCAGGCGGGTCGCCTCGCGGCTGCTGAACCGGTCCGGATGGGTGCCGTTGAGCACGACGAGGCCGAGGCCGAGGCCCGGGTCGTCCGCGAGCTCGGCCTGCAGGAAGAGCAGCTCGTTGACGGGCATCTCCTCGGGGAGCGCGACGGCGACGATCCCCGTCCGGTCCGGGTCGCCGAGGAACGCCTGGATGCGGCGGCCCTGGCGGGCGATCGGGCCGACCTGGGCGATGTCGGCGAACGTGCGCGGCGTCCGCAGGAACGCGAGGCCGTGCCCGGTGGCGGGGGCATCGACGATCACGAGGTCGTAGGCGGAGCCGGCGGTCCGGCGGGTCTCGAGCTGGGCAAGGTCCCAGATCTTCCCGATCGTCAGGAGCTCGCGCATTCCGGGCGCGGCGATCGCGAAGTGCTGGAAGGCGGCGCTGCGGGCGAGCAGGTCGGCGAGCGGCCGCACCGGGATCTGCTGCACGAGGTACTCCTCCATCGCCGCCTGGGGGTCGATCGAGACCGCCCACAGCCCTGGCGCGATCTCGGCCTCGTGGTCGGGGGGGACCGGGCCATGGCCGAAGGCCGACGACAGCCGCTCCTGGTGAGCCACTTCGGCCACGATCGTCCGGCGCCCGCGGCGGGCGGCGGCGAGCCCGAGCGCGGCGGCCACGGTGGTGCGGCCGACGCCGCCCTTGCCCATGACGAAGAGCAGCTGCTTGTCGAGCAGGGAGGGCACGGGGCGGGCTGGAGCGTACCCGCGGGCCGCCGTGCGGCTGCGGATCTGGTGCCGCGGGAAGGAATCGACCCCGCTCGTGCGAATACCCACTTCGCACATGCGCTCACTACCACCCCGCATCGGAGGGGAGCCGTGACCAAGGCCAAGGTCATCGCGTTCGCCAATCAGAAGGGCGGCGTCGCCAAGACGACCACCACGCTCAACGTCGCCGTCGCGTTCGCCGAAGAAGGCCACCGCGTGCTGTGCGTCGACATGGACCCGCAGGGCAATCTCACGATGTCGCAGGGCATCGACCCCGACACCGTCGAGTGCTCGATGTACGACGTGCTCGTGCATCACACCTCAATCCGCGAGGCGATCCGCAAGCGGGAGATCGACGTGGCCTGCGCCTCGATCGACCTCGCCGGCGCCGAGATCGCCATGTCCACGCAGATCGGTCGCGAGCGGTCGCTCGAGAAGGCCTTCCGGCCGATCCTCGAGGACTACGACTTCATCTGCATCGACACGCCGCCCAGCCTCGGGCTGCTCACGATCAACGCGCTGACGGCCGCCAACAAGGTGATCGTCCCCGTCCAATGCGAGTATCTGAGCATGCGCGGCCTGATCCAGCTGCAGAACACCCTCGCGATGATCCGGGAGAACCTCAATCCGGACATCGAGATCGAGGGCATCCTGCCGACGCTGGTCGACTCGCGGACGGTCCACGCCAAGGAGGCGATCGAGATCCTCGAGGAGAACTTCGGGGACCGCGTCTTCGCGTCGCGCATCCGCAAGACCATCCGCTTCGCGGAAGCCCCGGTCAAGGGGATGTCGGTGCTGAAATACGATCCGGACGGCACGGCGGCCCAGGCCTACAGGAGCCTGGCCAAGGAGGTTCTCGACCATGGCAGGGAGTAAGCGAGCGAGCATGCGCGAGGGCCCCCTGGCCGCGCTCTTCCGGAAGACCGAGGAGGACGGCGTCGGCCCCGAGGCGACGGGTCCCGACGGCGCGCCGGCCACCGCCGGCCCGGAGCCGGAGGAGGTCGCGGCGGCCCCGGCCCCCGAGGCCGAGGTCCAGGCTGAGCCGCCCGCTGCTGCCCATCCGTCGCTGCGCGCCGACGCGGCGCCGTCCGAGCCCGAGCCGGAGCCCGAGGCGCCCCACGTGCCGTCCCCGCGCGAGCGGCTGCGGCAGGCGTTCTCCTCCGACATCCCGGAGAACATCCTCGAGCGCTCCCCGGAGCCGGACGACGTCTACGCCGCCGCGCGCCCCACGGCGCGGGCGGACGATCCGTTTGCGTCGCGCTCCTCCCGCCCCGTCGGGCATCCGGAGCTGCGCGTCGTCGGCGTCGGCGGTGCCGGCGTCAACGCCGTCAACCGGATGGTCGAGGCCGAGGTCGAGGGTGTCGAGTTCATCGCGATCAACACCGACCTGCAGTCCCTGCAGCAGTCGGCCGCGAGCGTGACCCTGCACATCGGCGAGGAGCTGACGCGCGGGCTCGGATCCGGCTCGAACCCCGAGCTCGGCCGGCAGGCCGCGGTCGAGGACTACGATCGGATCAAGGCGCTCCTGAAGGGCGCCGACATGGTCTTCGTCACCGCGGGCGCGGGCGGCGGCACCGGGACCGGGGCCGCCCCGGTCGTGGCGCACATCGCCCGCGAGCTCGGCGCGCTGACCGTCGGCATCGTCACGAAGCCGTTCGGGTTCGAGGGCTCGCGCCGCAAGGCGCAGGCCGAGGCGGGCGTCGAGGCGCTCGCGGCCGAGGTCGACACGCTCATCGTCGTGCCGAACAACCGGCTCCTGACCGTCCTCGACAAGCAGACGTCGATGGTCGAGGCGTTCCGCGTCGCGGACGACGTGCTCCGCCAGGGCGTGCAGGGCGTGTCGGATCTCGTCACGCTCCCGGGCCTCATCAACCTCGACTTCGCCGACGTGCGCACGATCATGGACGAGGCGGGCAACGCCCTGCTCGGCATCGGCATGGGCACCGGCGAGCGCCGGGCGCTCGACGCCGCGACCCAGGCCGTGTCGTCCCCGCTCCTGGAGACGAGCATGGACGGGGCGCGGAAGATCCTGCTCTCGATCACGGGCGGCACGGACCTGTCGCTGTGGGAGGTCAACGAGGCCGCCAAGGCGGTCGGCGAGGCCGCCCACCCGGAGGCGAACATCATCTTCGGGGCGATGGTCGACGAGAAGCTCGACGACGCGGTGTGGGTCACCGTGGTCGCGACGGGGTACGCCGAGCCGGCCGCGCGTGCGGCCCGCCCGGCGCGCCGCACGATCGACGAGCCCGCCGGCGAGCCGCGCGTGCGGCGCGTTCGCGACGACGAGCGCGAGCCGCGCCGAGCTGCGGAGCCCCGGCGCCCTGAGCCCGAGGACGAGCGCCGGCCGGTCTTCGCGGCTCAGGCCAGCGATGACCGTCACCGCCGCGCCGTCGCCGGCGACCTCGACGTGCCCGAGTTCATCCCGCGGGGCTGAGGCCCCGCGGATCGCGAGCCGCCGTGCCGGGCGGGAGCCAGCTCCCCGGCCGCGGCGTCGTGGCCGCCGGCCACCCCGCCACCGCGGAGGCGGCCGCCGGCGTGCTGCGCGACGGCGGGAACGCCGTCGACGCCGCTGTCGCGGGCGTGCTGGCCTCCTTCGCGGCCGAGCCGCTGCTCACCGGCCTCGGGGCGGGCGGGTACCTGCTCGTGGCTCCGCCGGCCGCCGAGCCGGTCCTGCTGGACTTCTTCGTGGAGGCGCCGGGGCGGGGGGCCGATCCGGCAGCGCGCGAGGAGCTCGTGCCCGTCGACGTCTCGTTCGGCGACGCCACGCAGCTCTTCCACATCGGCCCGGCGTCGGTGGGCGTGTACGGGGCGCCGGCCGGGCTCGCGGCGGCGGCGGACCGGTTCGGCAGCCGGCCGCTCAGCGAGCTCGCCGCGCCAGCCGCGGCGCTGGCCCGGGCCGGCGTGCCGCTGAGCCAGGTTCAGGCGTACGTGGTGGCGATCCTCGAGGACATCGTCACGGCGACGCCCGAGTGTGCCGCGATCTTCGCGCCCCGCGGCACGCTGCTGCGCGAGGGCGACCCGCTCCGCCAGCCCGACCTCGCCGAGGCACTCGAGCGCCTCGGCCGTGACGGCGCCGCGCCGTTCTACACCGGCGACATCGCCGAGCGCGTCCTCGACTGGCTGGCTGGCCGCGGGTCGATGCTGACCGCCGAGGACCTGGCGTCCTACCGGGTGGCCGACCGTGTGCCGGTGCGGGTCGGCTACCGGGGCCGCGAGGTGCTCGTCAATCCGCCGCCCTCTGCCGGGGGCATCCTCATCGCCTACGCGCTGGCCTTGCTGGAGCGCGAGACCGCCCCGCCGACTCCGGCCCGGCTCGTCGAGGCCATGGAGTCGGCCCAGGACGAGCGGACGCCGGAGTTCCTGGAGGGGCTCAGCGAGCCGGGGTTCCTCGACCGGTTCCTGGCCGCGCGGCTCGGCTCGACCACGCACATCTCGGTGCTCGATGGCGCCGGCCTCGCCTGCAGCGTCACCTGCTCGAACGGCGAGGGGTCGGGCATCGTCGTGCCCGGGACGGGCGTGCACCTCAACAACATGCTGGGCGAGGAGGACCTCAACCCGCTGGGGTTTCACCGCCACCCGCCGGGGCGGCGCCTGCCGAGCATGATGTGCCCGACCGTCGTCCTGCAGGACGGAAGGCCGGAGCTCGTCCTGGGCAGCGCGGGCTCGAACCGGATCCGCTCGGCCCTCGTGCAGACGATCGTCCGGGTGCTCGACGAGGGACTCGACATCGCCGCGGCCGTCGAGGCCCCGCGGATCCACTATGAGGACGGCGTCGTCTACGTCGAGCCGGGCATCGACACGTCCGGGCTCGAGCATCTCGGCCACGGCCTCGCGCGGTTCCAGGGTCCCAACCTCTTCTTCGGCGGCGTGGCTGCGGTGCAGCGCGACCCGGCGGCGGGCGCTGGAGACCCGCGCCGCGGCGGCGCGGCGGCGCTCGCCTGAGCGGTCGCGGGCCCGCCCGGCGCGGGATCGTTCACGATGTCGCCATGCGCGACTGGAACGCCAGCGCCCGCCGGCGGCGCGGAGCGGCAGCCGCGGCCGTCGTGGCCCTCGCCATCGCCGTGCCGGGCTGCGGCACGCCGTCGGCCGACCTCTTCGTCGTGACGCGAACGGGCACGATCCCGGGGGCGCGGCTGACGCTGCGCGTCGACGACGGCGGGCAGGTGCGCTGCAACCGAGGGGCCAAGCGCGAGCTCGGCAGCGACCGGCTGCTGACGGCGCGCGAGCTGGTCCGCGAGTTCGAGTCCGCGGCACGCACCGGCACCGTCCTGGCCACGGGGCGCAACGGGGTGCTCAGCTACCGCTTCCGCCTGGAGGCGGGCACGGTCGCGTTCGGCGACACATCGCGCGGGCAGTCGCCGGTCATGCGCCGCTCGCAGGCGTTCGTCCGCGACGTCGCGAAGAACGTCTGCGGCCTGCAGCGCTGAGGCCCGCCGGCCTCAGGCGCCGAAGCGGACCTTGCCGTTCGAGCGGGCCCGGTCCTGGGCGCGCTCAACGAACTCGAGCCGCTTGAGCGCAGCCCGCAGGAGCCGGGTCACGAGGCGCAGGCGGGCGCTCTCGGAACGCAGGTCGAGCAGCCCCTGCTTCGCATCGAGGCCGAAGTCGACCGTGGCGGCCATCGCGTACGCGGACAGGCCGGCGAGCTCCTGAGCGTCGGGCACGCGGTCGGTCGCCTGCTCGACGAGCTCGGCGTAGGCGGCGCGGGCCTCCGCCACGGCGTCGTCGTCGGGCGCCTCGGGCCGGTCGTTGAGCCACTCGACCGTGCCGGCGGGGTATTCGAGGCCGTCCTGGCGCTCGACGATCCGGAAGGGCCGGGTCCCGCGCGTCAGGAGGTTGAGCCGTCCATCGTCCATGCGCTCGAGCACTTCGGCGATCTCGCAGGCGCAGCCGATCTCCTTGAGCCCGTCGTCGGCCATCCAGACGACGCCGAACTCGCTGCCCTGCTCGAGGCACACGGCCATCATCGCCTTGTAGCGCTCCTCGAAAATGTGGAGGGGCACGATCTCCGTGGGCAGCGCCACGAGCCCGAGCGGGAAGAGGGGGAAGTCGGGCTCGGTCGCGGAGCTCATGGAGCCAGTGTACGTCCGGCCTCGCCGCCTGGACCACGGCGGGCGATCTCCTGGGGCTCCGGCGGACGTACCCTCGGCGTGTCCACCGCCCTCGTCTGGTTCCGGCGCGACCTGCGCCTGCACGACCATCCGCCGCTCGCGCGGGCGGCGGACGAGCACGACCGGGTCGTGCCCGTGTTCGTGCTGGACCCGGCGCTGCTGAACGGTCGCTTCCCGTCCCCGTCGCGCCTGGCCTTCCTGCTCGCCTGCCTCGAGGAGCTCGACGCCGGCCTGCGGGACCGAGGCGCGGGGCTCGTCGTCCGGCACGGCCCGCCGGCCGGCGAGCTGGCCGCGCTGGCCGCGGCCACCGGTGCGACGGCGGCCTACTGGTCCTCGGACGTCTCGCCCTACGCCCGCGACCGCGACCGGGCGGTGCGCGCCGCGCTGCAGGCGCAGGGCGTCGTGCCGGTGCAGACCCCCGGCAATTTCGCCGCCGACGTCTCGGTGCCGCGGACGCAGGCGGGCACGCCCTACACCGTGTTCACGCCGTTCTGGAAGGCGTGGGAGCGGCTCGAGCGCCGCCCGGTCCTCGCGCCGCCGGCCCGGCTCGCGCTGCCGCCAGGAATCCGGCCTGGCCCGCTCGCCGATCCCGCTGCGTTCGGCGCCCGCACCGAACTCGCCGCGCCGCCGCCCGCGGGCGAGGCGGCCGGCCGGGCGGCGCTGCAGGCCTGGGCGGACGGCGGGATCGACGCCTATGCGGACCGGCACGACCGGCTCGCCGGCGGCGCATCGGAGCTCTCGCCCTACCTGCGCTTCGGGTGCCTGTCGGCCCGCGAAGCCGAGGCCGCAGCGATCGCGCACGGCGGCGCCGGCGCGGCGGCGTTTCGCCGCCAGCTCGCCTGGCGGGACTTCTACGCCCACGTGCTGCTCCTGCACCCCGGCAACGCCCGCGAGGCCTTCCAGCCGAAGTACCGGGCGCTGGCCTTCAACGACGACGACGACGGCTTCGCGGCGTGGGCGCAGGGGCGCACGGGCTACCCGGTGGTCGACGCGGGAATGCGCGAGCTTCGCGCCAGCGGCTGGATGCACAACCGGGCGCGCCTGATCGCCGGGTCGTTCCTCACGAAGGACCTTCACGTCGACTGGCGCCGCGGCGAGGCCCACTTCATGCGCTTTCTCCTCGACGGCGACGTGGCGAGCAACAACGGCAACTGGCAGTGGATCGCCTCGGTCGGGGTCGACCCGGCGCCGTACTTCCGACGGATCTTCAACCCCGTCCTCCAGCAGCAGAAGTTCGATCCGGGCGGCGAGTACGTGCGGCGCTGGGTGCCTGAGCTCGCCCGCGTTCCCGCCGCCAAGCTCGCCGAACCCTGGACCATGATCGCGGAGGAGCAGGCCGATGCGCGCTGCGTGATCGGCCGCGACTACCCGGCGCCGATCGTCGACCACCGGCGCGAGCGCGAGCGGGCCCTGGAGCGTTACCGGGCCGCGGCGGGCTGAGCCCGGGCCGGGCGCGGGCGCGACCGCCGCTCGAGCCATGCGACCGCCCCGGCGAGCGCGGCCGCGGCCCCGAGGTACCCGGCTTCGGCCCGCAGCAGTTCCGGGCCGGGGCCGAGCGCCATCCACGCGACGAACGCCCCGGCGGCGGCCAGCCACACGCCGGCGCAGGCCGCCGTGCGACCGCGCGCGAGCTGGGCCTGGGTCAGCGTGACCGCCGCGAGATGGAACCCCATCGCGAGGCCGACCAGCGCGAGCCCGCCGCGGCCATAGTGGCCGTCCTCGCCGAAGAGCGCCCCGAGCGCCGCCGGGCCGGCCGCGAGCAGGGCCGCCGCCGTCACGCCCGCGAAGGCGGCGATGCCCGCGAGGGTCGTCCGGACCGCCTGGGCGAAGGCGGGGCCGGCGGGATCGAGCCCGGCCAGGTGCGGCAGGAGCGACGTCTGCACGCTCTGGAAGAGGACGAGCGGCGCGCGCACGATGAGGAACACGTTGAACACGACGCCGGCCAGGGCCGCGTCGGCGGCCCGCGCGTTCACGACGAGCACGGGGGCGTTGAGGAGCGCCTGCTCGGCGAAGGTCACGCCGAGGACGCCGGCGGCGAACCCGACGCCGTGGGCGAGGGTGAATCCGCCGTCGTCGGGCTCCGGCCCCGCTGCCGGCGGCGGCTCGCGCGTCCGGCGGGCAAAGGCGAGCGGGACCACGATGAGCGAGAGGACCGGCGCGGCCGCCATGCCGAGCGCCACGGCATCGACGCCGCTCGCCAGGCCGGCGGCGACGGCGACGGCGAAGAGGAGCCGGGTCGCGGACTCGACCAGGACGAGCAGCCCGTAGAGCGCGAAACGCTTGTGCCCGCTGAGCCAGCCGCGGGCGAAGTAGCTGACGGCATAGCAGGCAATCGCCGCCACGAGCACCCACGAAAGCATCGCCGAGCCATCGAACAGGCGAGCCTGGAGGGCGGGACGTGCTGCCATGGCGACGCCGACGGCGACCGTGGCGAAGCCAGCCTCGATCCGGGCGATCGTGCGCAGCGGATGGCTCCCCAGGCCGCGGGCGCTCCGGTGGGCGATGGTCCGCGACAGCAGCTGCTCGATGGGGCGGTACGAGACGGTGATGACCACGAAGAGCACCGACCAGAGGACCGCGAGCAGCGAGTAGTCGGCTCCGGACAGCGCGTGGCTGGCCAGGGCGAAGTAGGCGACGGTCAGCAGGCCGGTGGCGGCGATCCCGAGGGAGACCGTGCGGGCGGCGCGACCGTAAGCCGCGGTTGCGGCGCCCGGCTCAGACATCGATGGCCACGACGGTCCAGGGCAGCGGGCTCCGGGTCGCGGCGATATGCCCGTACTCCTCGGCCAGCGCGACGAAGGCGCGGCGCGACCAGTGGTGCAGATGCCCGGGCGAGTTGCCACCGTGCTTCACGTGCGCACCGCGCAGCAGATTGAGGCCGCGCCACAGTGGCTCCCGTGGGACCGAGACAACGACCCGGCGGGCGGCGCACCGGCGCATTTCGGCCAGGGCGGCCCGCGGATCCCGGACGTGCTCGAGCACCTCGAGTCCCGCCACGAGATCGAACGAGCCCGTTGCGAACGGCAGGCTGACGGCGTCGGCGGACCGGAAGGCGAGGTTGGGCCGGGCCAGCCGGCTCCATGACTCCTGGAGGAGGTCCGCCGCGGGGTCCACCGCCACGATACGGGCGGCGGGAAGGCGGCGCGCCCAGCGCGCCGCGGGGTGCCCCTCGCCGCAGCCGACATCGAGGATCGAGGCCGGCGCTGCGTCGCCGATCAGGCCGTCGATGGCGCGGTCGAATCCCCGCACGAGCCGCCTGGCGACCGGGTTTCGGGTTCCCTGCTTGTCATAGGCGTTGCCTGCCGGGGATCGATCGCGTGTCACGTCCGCAACACGTCGTGATCGTCGGTGCTGCCCGCGTGGCCGGGAGGTTGAGCGCCCAGCGACAGCTCGATCCTGCGCACCCCTTCAAGCGTCCGCTGCGAAATCGTGCGCTGAGCGTAGATCAGGTCGCCGATGACGCCAAGCGCAGCGAGCACGGTCGCCACGTTGAAGAGCACGGCCCCGAGAATCAGGGACTGGATGTGCCCGCTTCCGCCTTCGGACGTGAACAGCCAGAAGTACGCGAACCGGCCCCAGATCACCGCCGCGGCGAGTGCGATCAACAGCGCCCACGCCCAGAAGACCCGCAGCGGGGCGTAGTGAGCGTAGACCCGGAAGATCGAGAGGGCGTTCCGCCGCAGGTAGAGCGACGTCGAAGGAAACAGCCGGGACGGTCGCAGCTCCGGGTTGGTGTCGATCGGCACCGAGGCGACCGACATCGCGCTGCGCCCCGCCTGGATGATGGTCTCGAGCGTGTACGTGAAGGACGAGACGACGTGGAGCTGGATGGCGGCATCACGGGTGTAGGCGCGGAAGCCCGAGGTCGCGTCGCTCACGTCGGTGTTCGACGCCCGGCGGACGACCCACGTTCCGGCCCGCTGCAGGCGGCGCTTGCGCGGCGCCATGTGCTCGTTGGTGGCGACGCCGCGGTCGCCCACCACGATGTCGGCCTCGCCGGCGAGGATCGGCGCCACGAGCCGCGGGATATCGCTGCCGCGGTACTGGTGGTCGGCATCGGTGTTGACCACGACGTCGGCGCCAAGCTTCAGTGCCGCATCAATCCCGGCCTGGAACGCCACGGCGAGGCCTCGATGGCCGGTGAGCCGCACGACATGGTCGGTTCCGTGGGCCCGGGCGACCTCTGCGGTTCCGTCGCTGGAGCCGTCGTCGACCACGAGCCACTCGACCGCTTCGAAGCCGGCAACCCGGCGCGGCAGGTCCGCAAGCGTGATCGGGAGCGACTCGGCCTCGTCGAGGCACGGGATCTGAATGATGAGCTTCACGGCATCGACCATGATGATCGATGCTGCGACTGCGCCGCCGCCGCTGAGCGGGGGGTCCCGAGGGCTCCGCGGCATTTTCCGCTTGCCACGGCGCGGCGCCGCGGCGACACTTCGCGCTGGGTCCCGAACGCCATGGATGGAACCGACCTCACCCGCAGCGCCGCCGCCTGGGCGGCGGCCGCCATGCCCGATGACGCCGCCGCCGCGATCCGGCGCCGCGATGCGCTGCTCGAGGTCGTGCCGTTCGCCGCCCAGCAGTTCCTGTTCGCCGGGTCCTTCGACGCGGCGATCGACGCGATCCTCGAGCGGCTCGGCACCGCCGTCGGCACCGACCGCGCCTACCTGTTCACCAACCGCCGGCGGGCGGACGGGACCGTCTGCCACGACCTGACGCACGAGTGGGTCGGGCCGGGGGTCGCGCCCGAACTGGGCGACCCCGAGTGGCAGGGCCTCACCTGGGGCGACGACGAGGTGTGGGCCGCCACCATGGCCGCGGGCGAGGCCACGCTCGAGATCACGTCGGAGCTCACGGGCACCGATCGCGACGTGCTGGAGCGCCACGGCATCCTCTCCTGCCTCGACGTCCCGGTGCTCGCCGCCGGAACCTGGTGGGGCTACCTCGGGTTCGACGACCTGCGCAGCGAGCGCGTCTGGACCGCCCCTGAGCTCGCGGCCACGCGGGCGATCGCCGACGCCATCGGCGCGGAGGTCGCCCGCCAGCAGGCCGAGCGCAGCCTGCTGGCGAGCGAGACCCGCTACCGGCGGCTGGTCGAGCTCTCGCACGACGGCGTCTGGACCGTGGATCCCAACGGCACGTTCATCTCGGTCAACGACCAGGCGGCCCGGATGCTCGGACGCAGCCCGTCCGAGCTGATTGGCCGGCCGATCTTCGACTTCATGCCGGCGGAGGAGGCGCGTGACGCCCGCGCGGCCATGGTGCGCCGCGCCGCCGGAGCCACCGAGCAGTTCGAGCGCGCCCTGCTCCACGCCGACGGCTCGACCGTGTGGTGCGAAGCCTCGGCGACGCCGATCCTCGACGAGCACGGCGTCTACCGCGGCAGCTTCGCGGTGGTCTCCGACATCACGGAGCGCCGCCGCGCGTCCGATCGCCTCGCCTACCTCGCCTACCACGACGAGCTCACGGGGCTGCCGAATCGCTCGCGCTTCGAGCTGGCCCTCCGCGACGCGCTCGAGCAGGCGGAGGGCGGCGGCAAGGCCGTCGCCGTGATCTGCCTCGACCTCGACCGGTTCAAGCTCGTCAACGACGGCCTCGGCCACGCCGCGGGGGACGAGGCGCTGCGGCAGGTCGCCGAGCGGCTGCGGGCGGCCGCCCCGGTGCCCGGCGCGGTCGTGGCCCGCCATTCCGGTGATGAGCTGCTCGTGCTGCTCCCGGGCCTGGACCCAGGGCCGGCGCCCGATGTCGCGCGCGCGGCCGGCGAGGAGCTCAAGCGGGCCCTGTCGGCCCCGTTCGTGATCCTTGGCACCGAGTTCGTGCTCTCGGCGAGCATCGGGATCAGCCTCCATCCGCACGACGCCGTCGGGGCGAGCGAGCTGCTTCGCCACGCCGACATGGCGATGTACACGAGCAAGCGGACCGGCGCCGGCCTCATCCACGTCTACGAGCCGGGCGCGGCTGAGTCGGCCGACCGGCTCTCGCTCTCCGGCCGCCTGCGGCGGGCGGTGGAGCAGGACGAGCTCGTGCTCCACTACCAGCCGATCGTCGAGCTGGCCGGCGACGGGCCCGGCACGGCGGTCGCTGCCGTCGAGGCGCTCGTGCGCTGGCGCACTCCGGATGGCGCACTGGTCCCGCCGGCACAGTTCCTGCCCGCGGTGGAGGAGTTCGGGCTCATGACGGCGCTCACCGATCGCGTGATCGGCGCCGCCAGCCGCCAGGCGGCGAGCTGGCGCAGCGCGGGAATCAACGTGCCCGTGACGGTGAACCTCGCCCCGGCCCAGCTGCGCGAGGCAGGCCTCGGCGAGCGCATCCTCGCGGCGGTGGGAGCCGCCGGCGGCGATCCGCGGCTCCTGGTGATCGAGGTGACCGAGTCCGGCGCGATGCAGGAGCCGGTCCGCACGGCGCGGCTGATCGGCACGCTGCGCGGGCTCGGGGTCGGGGTCGCCATCGACGACTTCGGCACGGGCTACTCCTCGCTGGACCGCCTGCTCGACACCCACGCCGACTACCTGAAGATCGACCGGTCGATCGTCGCGCGCATGGCCGACCACCAGCCGGCCCGGACGGTGTTCCGCGCCGCGGTCACGATGGCCGCGGCGCTGGGCATGCGGGCGGTTGCCGAGGGCGTCGAGACCGACGCCCAGCGCCGCGTCGCGCTCGCCGAGGGCTGCCGCCTCGTCCAGGGGTTCCGGTTCGGCCGGCCGCTCCCCGCCGCGGAGCTGACGCCCCGCCTGGCCCTGCTGGCCGACGCGGCGGGCGTCGTCAGGCGGGCCGGCGGCCCGAGACCATGAGGTTGTAGAAGAGCTCCGCTGGCAGGCGCGGCTCGAGCAGCCGCGCGTCGACCTGCTGCAGGGCCAGGTAGCCGTGGTAGGCGTAGCGGCGCCAGAGCATGGGCACGTCGGCGGGCTCGGCGCTGGCCTCGAGCACGCGGTTGCACCACCCGAACAGGTTGGCCACGAGCTCCTCGCCCCGGACCCGGACCTCCTCGAATCCGGCGTCCCGGGCCGCTGCGGCGAGGTCGGACGGGCGGAAGGCGTGGATGTCGACGAACTGCTCGAGGTCGTGCTCGGCGTGCGCAGCGACCGGGTCGGATGCCGGCCGGGCGCCCAGGGCCCGGCGCCAGACGGGGGCGGCGAGGCGCCCGAGCGCCTTCGGCGCCGCGGCGAGCCGGTCGCCATGGCGGGACGGCTCGCCCGCGAAGGCCATCGTCCCGCCCGGACGCAGGACCCGTCGGAAGTCCGCGAAGGCGGCCGGGAGATCCGGGAGGTGGTGCAGCACGGCGTGGCCGAAGACGAGGTCGAACGAGCCGTCCGCGAACGGCAGCCGGCCGGCGTCGGTCACGACCGTCTCGACCTCCAGGCCGAGCCGCTGCGCGTTGCCCTCGAGCGCCTCGAGCATCCCGGGGGAGATGTCGGTGCAGGTCGCCTCGGCCACGACGCCGGCCAGCAGGAGGTTCAGCGAGAAATAGCCCGTGCCCGAGCCGATCTCGAGCGCGCGGGGGTAGCGGCCGGGCGCGTGCCCGAGCGTCTTGCGCAGCTTCGTGGCCACCTGCTGCTGGCCGACATCATCGAACGAGATGCCCCACTTGCTGTCGTAGGTCTCGGCCGCGACGTCGTGGTAGCGCTCGTTGACGTCGCGGATCTCGGCATCGGTGCGGGGGGCGGCGGCAGCCATGGCGGCGGCGGACGATACCCGGCGCTCGTCTACCCTGCGCGCCGTGGCCGAGCCCATCTATCTCCAGCGCGACCAGCCGCCTGGCGTTCCGCCGCTGGCGCTCACGGGCGAGCGCACGCTCCCGGACGTGCCCGAGGAGAACTACTGGTTCCAGCGCCACCTCGCCGTCTACGAGTGGATCGCGCCGCGCGTGGCCGGCCTGCGGGTCGTCGACATGGCGTGCGGGGAGGGGTACGGCTCCGATGTCCTGGCCCGCACCGCCGCCTCGGTGGTCGGCGTCGACGCGAACCCGGAGGCGCACGAGCACGCCCGGCTGCGCTACCGGCGCCCGAACCTCACGTTCGTCCGCGACCTGGTCGAGACCCACGACTCGCCGTGCGACGCGATCGTGTTCCTCCAGACGATCGAGCACGTGCAGGCGCCCGGCGCGCTCCTGGACCGCTTCGCCGCCCGGCTGCGAGCAACGGCGACGGGCGGCGACGGCGTCCTGTACGTCTCGACGCCGAACCTCCTGACACTGGCACCGCCCGGGGCCGAGAAGTCCGAGAACCCCTGGCACGTGAAGGAGTACCGGGCGCAGGAGTTCGCGGACCTGTGCGCTGCGGCCTTCGGGCACGTCGAGCTCCTCGGCCTCTTCCACGCCCGAAAGCTCCGGGCCCACGAGCTGGCACTGCGGGCCGGCTGGGACGCCGCCCACGCGCGGCTGGGCCTCACCGACCGCTTCTACGGCTGGTTCACGCCGGCGATCGCGGCCTCGGACTTCGCCGTGCGCCGCGGATCCCCCGCGGACCTGGACGGGGCGCTCGACTTCCTCGCCGTCTGCCGGCCGTGACCGTCCGCGCCCGGGGCGAGCTGGCGATCGTCCTCCACACCCACCTGCCCTACGTCGAAGGCTTCGGGACCTGGCCGTTCGGGGAGGAGTGGCTGTGGGAGGCGATGGCCACCTCGTACCTGCCGCTTCTGGCCGCGCTGGAGGCGCGCCACCCGGGCGGCGGGGCGCCGCTGACGCTCTCGATCACGCCGGTCCTGGCCGACCAGCTCGAGGCCGACGGCGTGCCGGACCGATTTCGGGCGTTCCTGCGCGACATTCGCACGCTGACGCACCGGCTGGAGATCGAGGGCTGCCGGGCCGCCGGGGCCGGGGAGCTCGTCCCCGCGCTCGAGCACTCGGCCCGGACCTACGCGCGCGCCGGGGAGCAGTTCGAGGCGCTCGGCGGCGACCTGATGGCCGGCTTGGCGCCGCATGTCTCCTGGACCTCGGCGGCGACCCACGCGATCCTGCCGCTCCTCGCGACCGACGCCGGGGTGCGCCTGCAGCTGCGGGCCGGGGCGGATGCGCACCGCCGGCGCTTCGGCGGCTGGGCCGGCGGCCTGTGGCTGCCGGAGTGCGCGCACGCGCCGTGGATCGAGCCGCGCCTCGAGGAGGCCGGCGTCCGCGCGGCCTGCCTGGACCTCACCGACGTCTTCGGCCTCGGCGCGCCCGAGCACCTGCGCCCGCTGCAGTCGCCGGCGGGCCCGCTGCTCGTCCCGATCGACCGGGCCACGCACGAGCTGGCCTGGAGCGACGCCGGCTACCCGCGGGCGGCGCCCTACCGGGACCACCACCGCCTCACGACCCATCACCACCGCGCCTGGGCCAACGACGGCACGCCGTACGACCCGGAGGCGGGCCGGGCGCGGGCTCGCGCCGACGCGGCGGACTTCGTGGCGCGCGTCGCCGACCGGCTCGACCGCGCGGCCGCCGGGCTCGGGCGGCCCGGGCTCTGCGTGTGCGCGATGGACACGGAGTTCCTCGGCCACTGGTGGCACGAGGGCGTGGACTGGCTCGCCGCGGTCCTGGACGAGGCGCCGCGGGCCGGGCTGGCGCTCACGGCGCTCGACGACGCGCTGGCCCGCTGCGATCCCGCCCCGCCTCCTGCGAGGCTGCCGGCGACGAGCTGGGGGGATCCGCGCACGCTGGCGACCTGGGACGGCCCGGCGGTCGCCGGCCTCGCCTGGCAGGCCCGCGCGGCGGAGCTGCGGGTGGTCCGGGCCGGCCCGGCGGTCTCTCTGCGCGCGGCCCGCGAGCTGCTCGCGCTGCAGTCGTCGGACTGGGCCTGGCTCGCCGCTCGCGGGACCGCAGGCCCCTACCCGCGGGAGCGCGCGCAGGGCCACGCCGCGGCGCTGCACCGGGCGCTGGGGTCAATAGACTGGCCCGAGTCCCGCCTTCGCAACCTCGCGCCGGACCTGACGCTGGCGCCCCTGCTCGAGCCGTGAGCCAGCGCATCCTCATCCTGTCCTGGGAGTACCCGCCGCTCATCGAGGGCGGCCTGGCCCGCCACGTGCGCAAGCTCGCCGAGCAGCTCGTGGTCCAGGGCCTCGAGGTCCACGTCCTCAGCCGCGGCGACGAGTCCAGCCCGGCAGAGGAGGACATGGACGGCGTCCACGTCCACCGCGTGCGCGAGCCGGTCCGCCCCCGCGACCTCGGGGAGTTCGTCGCCTGGATCGAGCACATGAACGCCGACATGCTCGCGGCCGGGGTCGAGCTGGGCGACCGCTTCGACTTCGACCTCGTCCACGGCCACGACTGGCTCGTCGCGGTCGCGGGCGACCACCTGGCCAAGCGCTTCCGCTGCCCGCTGGTCGTCACGATCCACG
This sequence comes from Solirubrobacteraceae bacterium, assembly GCA_046330225.1. Taxonomy (GTDB): domain Bacteria; phylum Actinomycetota; class Thermoleophilia; order Solirubrobacterales; family Solirubrobacteraceae; genus CANJIV01. The sequence goes on from JAXLTD010000001.1 coordinate 420,705, forward strand.
CCACCGAGTACGGCCGCCACCAAGGCTGGGTGGAGTCGCACCCGCAGTCCCACATCCACGGGGTCGAGAAGTGGATGGCCAATCGCGCCGACCGCCTGATCGTCTGCTCGCACTACATGCGCGAGCACGTCGCCGACATCTATGGGCTCGACGAGGCCGACGTCGCGGTCATCCCGAACGGGATCGACCCGCTGGACCTGCAGCCGGTCGACGACCTCGACGCGCTGCGCGCCCGCTTCGCCGCTCCCGACGAGCGGCTGATCCTGCTCGTCGGCCGCCTCGTGTACGAGAAGGGGTTCCAGCTCGCGCTCGAGGCGCTGCCCGGCCTCATCGAGCATCTCGGGAACGTGCGGTTCCTCGTCGCCGGCTCCGGGACGGCCGAGGCCGACCTCAAGCTCCAGGCCCAGGAGCTCGGGCTCATGGAGCACGGGACCTTCCTCGGCTGGATCGGCGACGACGTCCTGCACTCGCTGTACCGGATCGCCGACCTCACCGTGGTCCCGTCCCTCTACGAGCCGTTCGGGCTCGTGGCCCTCGAGGCCATGGCCTCGGGCTGCCCGTGCATCGTCGCCGACACCGGCGGGCTGCGAGAGATCGTCCCGCCCGACGAGCGCGTCGGCCTGCGGTTCAACGGCGGCGATGCCGCGCACCTCGAGGTCATGGTCGAGCGGCTCCTGACCGACGACGTGCTCCGCGACCGCCTGGTGGCGGAGGCCTCGGAGCACGTGCTGCGGTTCGACTGGGCCGACGTCGCCCGCCAGACCGCGGCCGTCTACGCCGGCCTCGGGCGCGCGAAGGTCTAGCCGGCGCGCCGGCGGCGCCCGGCGCCGCCGCTGCGGCCCGAGCCGCTGAAGCTGCCGCCGCGCATCGCGGGCCCGCTGCGGCCGGACCCGCTGCTGCGCCCGTTCGCCGTGCGGCCGCTGCGGCCGCCGCCCCCGGAGCGGCCGTTCCCGCCGCGCGGCCCGCCGCCGTGGACGGTCGGCGTGTGGGTGGCGAAGCCGGTCCGCGCGAACTCCTGCTCGAGTGCGAGCTCGGTCGCGAGCTTGCTGACGTCGCCGGCGGCCTCGGGCATCACAAAGGTGACGCCGACGCCGCTGCGACCGGCGCGGCCGGTGCGGCCGATGCGGTGGACGTAGCCCTCGCGGTCGGCCGGCGGGTCGTAGTTGATGACGTGCGAGATCCCGTCGACGTCGATGCCGCGGGCGGCGACGTCGGTGGCGACGAGCGTGTCGGTGCGCCCGGACTCGAAGCTGGCCAGCGCGCGCTCGCGCTGCCCCTGGGACTTGTCGCCGTGCATCGCCGCGGCGGTCACGCCCTCGCGGGAGAGCCGCTTGACGAGGCGGTCGGCTCCGCGCTTGGTGCGCACGAAGACGAGCGCCAGCTCGCGCTCGCGGCTGCGCAGCTCGCGGACGAGTGCCGTGACGCGATCGTGGTGCTCGACCGCCACGAACCGGTGCTCGATGTCGGCGGCCCGGTCGACGGCCGGCGTGTGCTCGTGGCGCACCGCGTCGTGCGTGTAGGCGGCAGCGATGCGGCCGGCCTCGCCGTCGAGCGTGGCGGAGAAGAACAGCGTCTGACGGTCGCGGGGGCACTGGGCCACGATGCGGTCGACCGGGGGCTTGAAGCCCATGTCGAGCATGCGGTCGGCCTCGTCCAGGACGAGGATCTGGATGTGATCGAGGGTGAACGCACGGCGGGCGAGGAGATCCTCCAGGCGGCCCGGCGTGGCGACCACGATGTGGGCGAGGCGGGCGTTGCGGGCCTGCTTCTCGATGCCCACGCCTCCGTAGACCGCGGCGATCTTCAGCGCCCGGGCGTGGGCGACGCCGCGCGTCTCCTCGACGATCTGGGTCGCGAGCTCGCGAGTGGGGGCCAGGATGAGGGCGGCCGGGCGCGGATCGGTCGCCTCGAGCCGGTCGGCGATCGGCACGCCGAAGGCGAGGGTCTTGCCCGAGCCGGTCGGCGACTTGGCCAGCACGTCGCGGCCGGCGAGGACGTCGGCGATCACGAGGCGCTGGATGGCGAACGGCGCGGTGAACCCGCGTTTCGAGAGGGCGCCGCACACGGCGCCGGACACGCCGAGATCGGCGAAGGACTGCTGGGACATTGGATGGTGCTCCTTGCGGCGCGCGAAGGCCCGCGGTGGATTCGGGAGGCGATGAGAGCTGACCCGAACCGCACTGCCTGGCGGGACCTGAAAGCAAGCTGCCTCGCGGCCGGCAAGGCGCCGGACGCTCCTTCACCTTAGCGGGCCGGGCGGCCGGGGCGCGCAATCAGTCGATCAGGCGCTTGCCCTGGCGCCAGATCGCCAGGCGCCACATGGCGACGGCGAACAGCAGCAGGACGCCGGCGTGCACGAGGTCGGTCCAGTTCAGGGTGCCGAGCACGAGGTCGCGGACGAGCTGGACGCAGTGGTAGAGCGGGTTGAGGTGCGCCAGCGCCTGGGCGACCGGCGGGAGCTCGGAGATCGGGAAGAACGTCCCGGCCACGAGGAAGAGCGGGGTGATCACCGCGCTCGTGACGTAGTTGAAGTTGTCGATGGACTTCGCGATCGCCGAGATCGTCACGCCGAAGCTCGCGAACCCGAACCCGGTGACGAACCCGACGAGCGGCACGAGGACCGTGCCCCAGTGCGGGTCCAAGCCGAAGCAGATGGCCACGAGCAGCGGCGCCATGCAGTAGACGCCGGCCCGGCAGGAGATCCACAGGATCTCGGCCGTGACGAGTTCCTCGACGTCGACCGGCGCGGCGAGCAGCGCGTCGTAGGTGCGCTGGAACTCGCGGCGCACGAACGTGTTGAACATGCCGGCGAACACGGACGAGAAGAGGGCGGCGCTCGCCACCACGCCGGTGCCGACGTACTCGATGTAGTCGATCCCGTTGACCGACGACACCAGGCCCCCGATGCCGAACCCGAAGGCCAGCAGGTAGATCGTCGGCTCGACGATCGACGAGAAGGTCGTCGCCTTCCAGTACTTCCGGAAGAGGCCGACGTCGCGGCTCATCACGCCCGCGATGGCGGCGGGCTCCAGGCGGCGCAGGCGGCGGGCGGGGACGGCGCTCATTCGATCTCCTGGCCGGTGAGCATGACGAAGGCGTCCTCCAGCGTCGCGGCGCGCCGCTCCCCCGCGGGCGCCTCCCCGTCGAGCTCCTCGGCCCGCAGGATCGCCACGGCCGGCCCGCTGCGCCGGGTCAGCCAGCCGCGCCGCGCGGCATCGGCGGCGACGTCGGCGAGGCGGGCCGGGGGCCCGTACACCTCGACGACCTCGCGGCCGGCGTGCTCGGCCACGAGGTCCGCCGGCAGCCCGCGCGCGACGATCCGTCCGCCGGCCATGACCGCCACGCTGTCGGCGAGGCGCTCGGCCTCCTCGATGTAGTGGGTCGACATCAGCACGGTCACGCCGTCGGTGCGCAGCCCGTCGATGAGGGTCCAGAGCTCCTGGCGCACCTGGGGGTCCAGGCCGACCGTCGGCTCGTCGAGCAGCACGAGGGCCGGCCGGTGCACCAGCGCGCGCCCGATGAGCAGCCGCCGGCGCATGCCGCCCGAGAGCTCCGAGGTCTTCGTGTCGGCCCGTTCGCGCAGGTTGGCGATGTCGAGCGCCCGCTCGACCGCGGCAGCGCGCTCGTGGCGCGGCACCCGGTAGAGGCGTGCGAAGACCTCGAGCGTCTGGCGGGCGGTGAGCTCGACGTCGAGGTTGTCGAGCTGCGGGCAGACCCCCATCGCCATGCGGGCCTCCTTCGACTCCTGCGGCACCCGGAACCCGAGCACGGTGATCTCGCCCTCGTCGGCAAGCGCCTGGGCGGTGAGCATGCGCATCGTCGTCGACTTGCCGGCGCCGTTGGGGCCGAGCAGGCCCAGGCACGTCCCGGCCTCGAGCTCGAGATCGATGCCGGCGACGGCCGTGATCGCGCCGAAGCGCTTCACGACGCCGCGCAGGGAGATGGCGGAGGGAGACGGCACCGGCAGCGATGATGCCGCACGTCGCTCGCGGGACCGGCGCGGGGCCGTCAGCCCGACGACGGCGCGGCGGCCCGCGGCACGGGCGGCAGCGGCGTGAGCACGGCCTCGATCGCCGCCCGCTTCGGCTCCAGGAACGGCGGCAGCGCGACGGACTCGCCGAGCGTCTCCAGCGGCTCGTCGGCGGTGAACCCGGGCCCCATCGTGGCGAGCTCGAACAGCACCCCGCTCGGCTCGCGGAAGTAGACCGAGCGGAAGTAGAAGCGGTCGACAACCGGCGTGGGGCGGACACGGCCGGCGCCGGCGACGTGCCGCTGCCAGGCCTCCTCCTCGCCGAGCCGCATCGCCCAGGCGACGTGGTGCACGGTCCCGGCGCCGGGGACTCCGCGGCCCGGCGGCGGCTCGTAGGCGATCCAGCCGCCGCGCTCGGTTCCGCGCGACTCCCAGCGGCCCTCGCCGTCCGGGCGGAACCCGAGCACGTCCTCCAGGAGTCCGCGGCTGTCGTCCGGGAAGGGGGAGTAGGCCCGGACGCCCGCGAACCCGAGGAGCGCGTGCGCGGGATCGATTCCGCCGCCGGGCGCGGGGAGCGGCGCGTCGGGCACGGACTCGACCAGGAGCTCGAGCCCGAGGCCCTCCGGGTCGGCGAAGCCCAGGCGCCCCGGGGCGCGCTCGGTGGCGATGCCTTCGGCGGCCAGGCGCTGCGCCCAGGCGTCCAGCGCCGCCTCGGAGGCGACACGGAACGCGACGGTGTGGACCATGCCGTCCCCGTGGGTGCCGCGCCGCGCGCCGGGGTACTCGAAGAACGTGAGGTCGAAGCCAGGGGAGCCCTGCTCGTCGCCGTAGAAGAGGTGGTAGACGGTCGGGTCGTCCTGGTTGACCGTCTTCTTCACCAGGCGCATGCCCATGACGCCCGTGTAGAAGGCGAGGTTGCGGGGCGCGTCGCCGGTGATCGCCGTGACGTGGTGGACTCCTTCGAGCTGCATTGCCGGCCTTTCGGAAGGTAGTTGCGTGAGCAACGGTAGCAGCGTCGCCTGGACGCCTGTTCGATCCGCTCGGCCGCATCCACCGCGCGTGCGCCAGGTTGCTCGGCGCGGCCCCCGCCGGTGCGCGCATCCAGTTAGCGTGCGCACCGCGCGCCGGCTGCTCGCGCAGCGGTCGCGCATCACCGGGGAGGGCCGGTCGGCGTGGACATCATCCAGCGGCGTGCAGCGTTCGCCAGGGCCGTAGCGACGGCTGCGGTCGCGGTCGCGCTGCTGCCGAGCGCCGCCGGCGCCGTCACCTCGGCGACGCTCTCTGACCCGCAGCCGCCGGACCCGGTGGCCGGCGAGACCGTCACCTTCACCCTCGGCAGCGGCGGGCTCGTGCAGAACGCCGGTTCGGCCTTCGAGCTGCGCGACCAGGCCAATCTCGACGGCAGCCCGCTCGACGCGAAGGTGCTCGGGCCGCACTCGACAGCCCGCCGGTCGCGCTCTCGACCCCGCCCATGCGCAGCCAGCCCGCAGGCCGTCGTCGGCCTGGTGAACGACGCCGGCGTTCCGGTCGGCGCAGCTCGGGAGCCAGGCGTTAACAGCACGGTGAAGAGCTTCACCGTCTACGCGCCCCTGTCGGGCTCGATCGCGCCTGTCCCCGGGACGCCGAAGCTCGGGATGCCGATCACGCTGACGGCGAGCGGCGCGGGCGGCAAGCCGGGCCTGACCTACGCGTGGGACCTCGACGGCGACGGCTTCGACGACGGCACGGGGCCGTCGATCACGCCGACGATCTCCGGCGGCGTGGCCGGGCCGCGGACGATCCGCGTGCAGATCTCGGATCGGCGCGGTGCCCGCGCACCGGCTCACGGCCTCGACCGTCGTGACGTTCGCGCCTGCCGATGCGAATCCGCCCCCGCCCCCTCCGGCGGACTGCACGAACCGCCTCGCCTGGGCCATCTATGAGATCACCACGACCGGGTGCTTCGGGCGAAGGATCCGAAGGATGCCAAGGCGTACACGACCACTGCGCCCGTGAAGGTCAACGGCCTGAGCCTCACGCCGACGCTACCGGCAGTCCGTTCCGGATCGTGCCCGGCAGCGCGACGGCGGCGGGCTCGATCTCCCTCAAGGGCGCCACGATCGGCGCGCTGGGCACCACGTTCTTCCGGGGGACGCTGACCCTGACCCTGCCCGCCGGGAAGCGGGCCGGCCAGGAGGCCGAGGTGGGCTCGCTGGACGTCGCCTCCGGCGCCCAGCTCCACGGCTTCGGCATCGTGGGCAGCCTGCCCCTGACGCTCGGGCTGAACACCGCGGGCCGCTACTACGCAAACGTCACGCTGGCCGTGGCGCTCCCGAAGGTCTTCAAGGCAGGCCCGGCGAAGGATGCGCCCGGCCTCACCTCGAAGGTCGTCGTGTCCTTCGACCGAAACGGCGTCTCGACCACCGGGATCAAGCTTGAGGCGCAGGACGCCTACATCGGCCTCCCTGAAGATCCAGTCGCTGTGCTTCGCCTACGCGGACGCCGGCGAGCGCGCGGTCGACCCGTGCGCGCCGCCCAAGCTCGGCGGCGAGCCCTACCTCACGTGCGCGCAGGACGTGACCGCGGCCCGTTGGAGCGGCAGCGCCGTCGTCCAGCTGCCGACGGCGTCGAAGACGCGGCTGGCCGCCTTCGGCTCGGTGTCCGGCGGCGAGCTGGCGAGCCTCGGCGGCTTCGTCGACAAGCTCGGACGAGCGTTCCGCTCACGACGGGCGTCTACCTCAACCGCGTCGGCGTCGGCATCTGCGTCAAGCCGCCGCCGTTCAAGCTGCGCGGGGACGTCGGCGTGAGCATCCTGCCGAATGCGTCCGGCACGCCGACGGTCGCCGTCAACGGCTACTTCATCTACACCGACCCGAACGGCTCCGACCCGTGGTCACTGGAGCTCGGCGGGACCGTCCTGGTGCTGAACAAGCAGGTCGGCAGCGGCAAGGTGATCATCAAGGGCAGCGGGGCTCTGGACTTCGAGGTGCAGGTCGGCATCGAGTTCGGCATCGTCAAGGTCGAGGGCGGGGTGAGCGGCTGGATCGAGCCGGCGCTGCGCCGCTTCCTCGTGCAGGGTTCGTCCGCGGCTGCCTCGGATCGGTCTGCGCGCGCACCGACGGGCTCGTGTCCAACCAGGGCATCGCGGGCTGCGCGGACCTCGGCGAGATCCGCTGGTTCACGCTCGAGCGCGATGCCGACTGGGCGTGGTACGCCTGGTGGCGCCTTCACGTCGTGTGGCACTCGACACCGTTGCGGGCCGGCTTCGGCTACACGTGGCAGCCGGCCGCGCTGTCGCTGCTGGGATCGAGCTGCGACTTCGGACCATGGACGCCCTCGCGGGCCGCGGGGGCGGCGCCTCCTGACCGGGGGGCGCGCTCCCCGGGCCTGGCGACCGGCGCCCAGGGCCTGGGCACGAGCTTCGATCGTGACGGCCCGCATCGCCGGCGCTGGCGCTGCGCGTGCGGGGGTGGGCGCGGCGCCGAAGGTCCGGATCAGCGGGCCCGGCGGCGTGACCGTGCAGTCCGCCGCGGACGCGCCAGCCGCGCGCGTGCCCGGTCGTGGATGGTCGCCGAGAACAGCCTGGACGCGAGCACGAGCGTTGTGATCCTGAATCCGCGGGCCGGCGCCTGGCGCGTGGAGTCGCTGCCCGGCTCGGCGGCGATCGCAGGGATCGACGTCTCGAAATACGCGGGCGAGCCGGCGGTCGTCGGCGGCGTCGGCGACCTCGCCGCGGGCGCCGGGTCGTGAACGTCGCCTTCGACATCCTGGCCGGCACGGTGCTGCGGCTCGAGGAGGCCGGCTGGGACACGCAGCAGACCCTGAGCGCCCACGTCAAGGGCTTGCGCTGCCGCAAGGCCGTCGCGCAGATTCCGCAGGTCGCGACGAGGTCGTGTGCGCCTCGGTGCGATTCACGCCCGCCCGCGGGTCGGCACGGTCCGGCGCCGGATCCTCGCGGTCGTCACGCGCCGCGGGCTGCCGGTGCTCCGCAAGGTCATCGCGGCCTACCGCGCGCCGGCCTGGGCCAAGCCCGCGAGGCCGCGGCGCATCGGCGCCGTGCGCCGGGGGCGCTCGATCACGGTGTCGTGGACACGGGCCGCCGGAGCCAGCCGCTACTCGGTCACGCTCGTCGGCTCCGATGGCGGTACGAGCAGCGGGCTCGACGTCGCCGGTCGCTGCCGCGCGGTCCGGTTCGGCCGCGTGGACCCCGCTGCGCAGCTCACGGCGGCCGTCCGCGGCGTGCGCTCCGATCAGGTCGCGGGCCCCAAGGGGCTCGTGCGCCTGCGGGCAGGCGGACGGACGAGCGGCAGACGGGTGCCGCGGGCCACCCCGCGCTGCACGTAGGCCTCCGGCGGCGTCGGGGCATCCGGGAGTGTCGGCGGCCGGGCGACTCCTCGGCGCACCCGGGCCGGGCGGCTACCCGGCGCGCTTGATGTGAAACGTGCCGCGGACCGTCCGCGGATCCACGGTCAGGCCGCGCTGGGTCACGACGATCTCGCCGCGGGCCGCCATCTCGGCGCACACGGCGCGCACGGCAGGCATCGCCTCCTCCCAGTGCGTGCCGGCCACGCGCCGCGCGGCCTCGGCGGGGTCGAGGGCCTTGCCCGCGGGACGGGCGTCGAGCAGCGCCGTGACCGCACGGGCCACCTCGGGCAGGCTCACGTCCACGTCATCCGCTCCGGGGCGTCGCGCATCCGGATCACGCGGGCCGGCACCCCGCCGACGACGGCGTTGTCGGGCACGTCCTTCGTCACGACGGCGCTGGTCCCGACCACCGCGTTGTTGCCAACGGTCACGCCGCGCAAGATGCAGGCGCCGTACCCGATCCAGCAGTTGTGCCCGACCGTGACGTCGCGCTTGTAGATGCCCTGGAGCCGGATCGGGCGCTCGACGTCCACGACGCCGTGGTCGAAGTCGATGAGCATCACCCGGTCGGCGATCACGCATTCGCGGCCGATCGACACGTGCTGGAACGCCGACACGGTGCACTCCTGGCCGAGCACCGACTTCGCCCCGAGGCGCACCTCGCCCTCGTGCGCGCGGATCTTGCAGCCGTGGCCGATCCAGGACCAGCGGCCGAGCACCACGCGGGCGCCGCGGCCGATCTCGAAGGTCACGCCGGGGCCGACGAACGCGAGCCCGTCGGTCTGGAGCCGGCGCCCCCAGCGGAGCTTCAGCCAGGCCAGGCGCAGGGCGAGCCGCAGGTACTTCGCGTTCAGCATTCCGTGGGCGCGCAGGAAGCGCAGGAGCACGAACGGGCCGCCGCGGCGGGGGGCCGGTTCGCCGCGCACATCCGCGTGCGCCGGGGACTGAGCAGGGGCGACGGCAGGCCGCATCGTGCGGATCGTAGCCCGCGGTGCCGCGGTGCCCTGGCATCATGGCGGCCGCATGGCGGCCGATCCGACGCTCGCGCAGCGCCTCCTCGCCGGAGACCGGCGGGCGCTCGCGCGGGCGATCACGCTCGTCGAGAACGACGACCCCGCCGGGTGGGAGCTCGTGCGCGAGACCTATCCGCAGACCGGGAACGCGGCGATCGTCGGGTTCACCGGCCCGCCGGGAGTCGGCAAGTCGACGCTGATCGGGGCGCTCACCGGCCACGAGCGGGCGGCGGGGCGGGACGTGGCGGTGCTCTCCATCGACCCGTCGTCGCCATTCAGCCAGGGCGCGCTCCTCGGCGACCGGATCCGCCTGACCGAGCACTTCCTCGACCCGGGCGTGTTCATCCGGTCGATGGCCAATCGGGGCGCGCTCGGCGGGCTGTCGGAGGCCGCGCTGCAAGCGGCGCTCCTCATGGATGCCGCGGGGGTCGATGTCGTGCTGCTCGAGACGGTCGGCGTCGGCCAGGCCGAGGTCGACGTGATGGACCACGCCGACACGATCGTGCTCGTGCTCATGCCCGGCTCAGGCGACTCGATCCAGGCGCTCAAGGCCGGCGTCATGGAGATCCCGGACGTCATCGTCGTCAACAAGGCCGACCACCCGCTCACGGAGACCATGGTGCGGGAGATCCGGGGCGTGCTCGCGCTCGGCCCGCAGGAGGGCTGGGTGCCGCCGATCATCACCACCGAGGCGACGAAGGGGGTCGGGGTGCAGGAGCTGGCTGCGGCGCTGGCGGCCCACCGCGAGCACATCGTCGCCGAGGGGACGCTGCTGGAGCGCCGGCGCCGCAACCTCGCCAATGAGGTCCTCGCGCTCGCCACGGTGCGCCTGCGCCGCCAGCTCGAGGCGGCGATGGCGCAGGACCCCGAGACGCGGGCGCTGCTGGACGAGGTCGTTGCCCGCCGGCTGGATCCGTCGAGTGCGGCCGTGACGATCCTCGCGCGCGCCGAGGCGGCCGGGCGCCCGCGCCCCAGCTGACCGGCCCTGGGGACGCCGCGGCGTTCTGGTGCGCCTGAGCCACCGTTTCGGTGGCTGACGCGCGCAGGTTCGGCCGGAGACCCCGGGCGGGCCTGGACCCGGCGCCCTGAGGCGCCCGGCCCCCGGCCTAGGCCCGGGGCGGCCGCGACGTGCGGCGCCAGTGGCGCCACTCGAACGCTGCGAGCGCCGCGAGCGCCACCACGACCAGCCCGAGCGAGACGTCGCCCCAGGCCGAGCCGACCCCGTACCGCGGCCACAGCGCCACGAGCGGGCCCCAGGGGGCGTCCGAGCCGGGAGCGACGAGCCCGCCGCCGTCGAGCCGCAGCGCCGCGAACAGCCAGGCGCTGCCGATCAGCGTCAGGCCCGACAGGACGGCGCCCGTGCGGGGCGCGCGCTGCAGCCCCCACGCGCACAGCGCGGCCGCGGCGGGCAGGGCGCAGATCAGGTAGCGGCCGGGGAACCAGAACCCGAACATCGTGGGGGAGAGGAACGCGGCGACGACGATCTGGGCGCCGCAGATGCCCGCCAGCAGCGCTGCAGCGGCCTCGGCGTCGGCCCGCTCGGGGGCGATCCGCGCGAGCCGGTCGCGGCGCGAGCGCCACAGCAGCCAGACGGCGAAGCCGGCGAGGGCGAGCACCGGCGCCCACCGCAGCAGGCCGGCGCCGCGATCGAGCCACAGCCCTCCGAGGCGCGGGGCGCGGTCGAGGTATCCGGCCAGGCTGCCCGCGAGTGTCGGCAGCTCGCCCGCGCCGCGGGCGGCCTCCGGGGTCATCCCGCCGAAGAACCGCTCGTTGATCGAGACGAAGAAGACAATCGAGGCCAGCGGCAGCTCGGCGGCGACCAGCGCGGCCGTCCCCCGCTGACGCCGCAGCAGCCAGCGGACGGCGAAGAGCAGCACGACGGCGCCCGGGACCAGGAAGGCCGGGCCGAGCCACGGCAGCCCGGCGAGCAGGGCGCCGACGAGTGCCGCGGTCCGCACCTGCGGTTCGTCCCGCAGCCGCAGCGCCGCGAGCGCTGCGCCGGCGAGGAGGGCGCCCGCGGCCAGCTCGGGATAGACCGCGGTGGAGTACGCGAGCGCGGGCGGCGAGAGGCCGACGACCAGGACGGCGGCGGTCGGCCACGGCTCAGGCGCCAGCCGGCGCGCGAGGCGGGCGGCGAGCACAAAGGCCAGGGCGGCGATCGCGGCGAGGAAGAGCTCGACCCCGGTGGGGCCGGCCAGCGCGTAGGCCGGCGCGATGAGCACCGGGAACCCGATCCCGTGCGGCTCGTGGATCCGCCCGCCGGTGCGCCGGCCGTGGACGGCAAGGGGATACGGATAGAAGTCCCGGTAGGCGCGCGTGCGGTACTCGTCGGCGAGGTCGATGTCGCCGTCCGATACGAGCGACTCGGCGGTCAGGAGGACGTGCGGCTCGTCGCCGCCGTAGTCGCTGGACCCGAATGCGGGGATGCCCAGGGTGGCCGCGTAGGCCGCGAACAGGACCAGCCAGATCAGCAGCGAGCGGCGCAGCGTCAGCCCATCCCGGCGGCCCGCCGCACGCGGCTAGGCCCCCAGGGCGCGGGCGATGACCATCTGCTGCACCTCGTCGGTGCCCTCGCCGATCGTGAGGATCTTCGCGTCCCGGTAGAAGCGGCAGACCGGGTACTCCTCGATGTAGCCGTAGCCGCCGTGGATCTGGACGGCCTCCTCGGTGGCCCGCACCGCCAGGCGCCCGGTCTTGAGCTTCGCCTGTGCCGCGGTCAGCGTGAAGTTCGCGCCGGCGTCCTTGAGGCGCGCCGCCTTGTAGGTGAGCAGCCGCGCCGCCTCGATCTCGGTGGACAGGTCCGCGAGCTTGGCCTGGATCGACTGGAACCGGCTGATCGGCTTCCCGAACGCCCGGCGCTCCTTCGCGTAGGCGAGCGCCTGGTCGAGCGCCCCCTGAGCCAGCCCGACGCCCATCGCGGCCACGCCGATCCGCCCGATGTCGAGGATGTGGAGGAACTGCTTGAACCCGGCCCCGCGCGGCCCGAGCAGGTTGGCCTCGGGGACCCGGGCCTCCGTGAACGTGAGCGGGCGGGTGTCGGAGGCGTGCCAGCCCATCTTCCGGTAGGGCTCGCCCTGCTCGTAGCCGGGCGTCCCGTGCTCGACGACGAGGTTGGAGATCTCGCGGGCACCGTTTCCGTCGCCCCCGGTCACCGCCGTGATCGACACGAGCCCCGAGATGTCGGTGCCGGCGTTGGTGATGAACTGCTTGGCCCCGTCGATGACCCACTCGCCGCCCTCGAGGCGCGCGCGGGTCTTCGTGTTCCCGGCGTCGCTGCCCGCCTCGGGCTCGGTCAGGCCGAAGGCGCCGAGCTTGCGCCCGGCGCAGAGGTCGGGGAGCCAGCGCTGCTTCTGCTCCTCGGTGCCGAACAGGTAGATCGGCTGAGTCCCGAGCGAGGTGTGCGCGCACAGCGTGATCGCGACGCTGGAGTCCACCCGCGTGAGCTCCTCCACCGCGATCGCGTAGGCCAGGGTGTCGGCTCCGGCGCCGCCGTACTCCTCGGGGAACGGGATGCCCATGAGGTTCAGCTGCCCGAGCTTGTGCACGAGGTCGTAGGGGAACGCCTTGGTGCGGTCGAGCTCGGCGGCGACCGGCGCGACCTCCTGCTCGGCGAAGTCGCGGACCGTGCGCTGGAGCAGGGCGTGGTCGTCGGAGAGGTCGAAGTTCATGGCGCGGGATTCTCACACCTGCGGCGCTGCGCGGCGTTGGCGCTGTTTCGGCGGCCTTTTGCTGCCGCCACATGCTGTTCCGGGCGCCGCCCGTCCGTACGGTCGCCGCATGGCCTCGGAGCGCGGGCAGGGGACGGTGGAATGGGCGGCAGCGGTGCTGCTCGTAGCGGCGGCGCTCGTCACCGGCGGCCTGCTGATCCAGGCCCCGTGGCTGCCGCACCGGCTCGCCTGCGCGCTTCTGACCATGTGCCACGGCGAGGCGGCGGCGCTGGAGCGCGCCTACGGCCCGGACGTGGCCGGCTACGTCCGAGCCTTCGCGCCGAATCTCGCCTACGAGCGCGGCACGCTCACGCTGCCGGTCGACTTCCGGTTCTGCCGCGCCCACCGCTGTGCCGATGCTCCGGCGGCGCCGGGGCGAGATGTCTGGCGCACCGCGGCCGGGCGGCAGGCCACGGTGTTCACCCACGCGGTCGACCGGAGGGCGAGTGGCGGGTCGCTCTACCTCCAGTACTGGCTGTACTACCCCGACTCGACCTACCAGGGCGACGCCTTTGCGGTCGACCGGGCGATCGGGGATGGCCCGCTCGGGCTCACCCCCGCGGGCCTGCTGGCCCACGCGCTCGCCGGCCATCACGAGGACGACTGGGAGGGCTACCAGGTCCGGATCGGGCCGGACGGGCGGGTGTGGGCGCGCGCGACGGCGCACCACGGCTATGCCGGCCAGGCGCGCTGGCCCGATCTCAACGAGCTGCCGTTCGAGCCGCCGCTGCCCGACCTCGCCCGGGGCGGCATCGCCGTCCGGCGCCGCACGCGGGCCTGGACGGCGGCGACGGGGTGGTCGTGGGTCACGCGCGGCAGCCACGCCGGCCACATCGTGCCCGGGGCGGGCGGGGCCCGCCGGACCGAGGCCGACGGCGTCGCGCTCGTCCCGCTCGAGACGCTGCCGGACCGCGACCGCATCATCGGCTTCGCCATCGACCCGCCGTGGCGCAAGGCCGTCTACCGCGATCCCGAGGCGACCGCGACGTGACGGCGGCGCCTGAACCGCCGGCCGGCGCTGGTGCGTAGCCCGGCCCGCCTACGATGCGGCGATGGCCGAGGACCCGAGCGTGCCGCCGCCCGTCCGGCTCGGCGCCGTGGCGGACGACGGCGTCGCCGCCACCCTCTTCGCGCTCGTCGAGCGCGGTGCCGCGCAGCGCCCGGACCTGGCCCGCGGCTTGCGGGGCCGGGTCACCTTCCGCTTCGACGAGCCCGGCATCGCCCCCGCCCGGCTGGCCTTCGGCCCCGACGAGATCCGGGTCGAGGACGGCGCGTGGGAGGACGGCGATCTCGTGATCTCCGGGCGCCTGCCGCACATCGTGCACCTCACGACCGCGCCGCTCGTGGCCGGGGTGCCGCGGCCGACCGACGCCCGTGGCCGCGCCGCCCTCGGGCGGGTCGCCCGCCGCGAGCTGCGGATCGACGGCGACCGCGGGCTGGCCCGGCGCCTGCTGCGCCTGCTCGAGCTCTGACGGCCGGCTACGGCGCCGGCGCGGCGTGCGCCCGTGCGAGCTCGACGAGGAGCCGGACGCCGATTCCAGTGCCGCCCTTCGGCGCATACGCGCGCCCGCCGTCCCAGGCCGTTCCCGCGATGTCGATGTGCGCCCACGGGATCCCGCCGGTGAACCGCTTCAGGAACTCGGCGGCGGTGATCGAGCCGGCGACCCGCTTGGCGGGGGAGTTGACGATGTCGGCGTACTGCCCGCGGATCATGTCGGCGTAGAGGGGATCGAGGGGGAGGCGCCAGACCCGCTCGCCGCTCGCGAGCCCGGCGGCCGTGACGGCCTCGCACCAGGCGTCGTCGTCGCCCAGGAGCCCGGCGTAGACGGGGCCGAGCGCGACGGTGATCGCGCCGGTCAGCGTCGCGAGGTCGACCAGCCGCTCGGCGCCGAGGCTCGCGGCGTGGGCGAGGCAGTCCGCGAGCACGAGGCGCCCCTCGGCGTCGGTGTTGTTGACCTCGATGGTGGTGCCGTTCATCGCCCGGACGATGTCGCCGGGCTTCATGGCCCGGCCGTTCGGCAGGTTCTCCGTGGCGCCGATCACGGCCACGAGCCGGACGGGCAGCGCCAGGGCGGCGATCGCCCCGGCCGCCTCGAGCACCGCGGCCCCGCCGGACATGTCGAACTTCATCTCGTGCATCGAGCCCGCCGGCTTGATCGAGATCCCGCCCGAGTCGAAGGTCACGGCCTTCCCGACGAAGCCCAGTGCCGGCCCGGCGGCCCCCGGGCCCTCGTAGCGGAGGGTGATGAGGGCCGGCTCCTCGTCGCTGCCGCGGGCGACCGCGGCAAAGGCGCCCATGCCGCGGGCCTCGATCGCCTCGCGGCCCTCGACCTCGGCCTCGAGGCCGCTGTGCGCGGCGGCCAGCGCGGCCGCACGCTCGCCGAGCGCCGTCGGGGTGAGGTCGTTGGCCGGGCGGTTCTGCAGGTCGCGGGCGGCGTTCTGGGCCCGCGCCACGGCGGCCGCCTCGGCGGCGGCGGCGGCGAGGTCGCGTCCGGCGCTGACGACGAGGGCCTCGGGCCCGGCTGGCGGCTCGTCGTCCTCGGCGGCGGCCTTGAACGCCTCGAACCGGTACGCGGCGAGCACGGTGCCCTCGACCAGGCCGGCCGCGACGCCGTCCCCGGCGCCGTCCGGCAGGGCCCAGGCCAGCGTGCGGGCGCCGACCTCGCGGGCCCGTCCGAGCGCCACTGCGGCAGCGATGCGGGCCTGCTCGGCGTCGAACTGCTCGCGTGCTCCGAGGCCGACGGCGATCCAGCGCAGGCCGCCGCCGTGTCCGACCGCGAGGTGGCGGAACCGTCCGCGCGCCTCGCCCGCGGCGGCCAGGTCGGCCACGGGGCCGCCTTCCGGGGCGGGCTCGCCGGCGAACAGCCCGACGCAGACCGTGTCAGCGCCGGAGTCCTCAGGGGCCGCGGTGGTCGCGCGCACGTCCATGCGGCCACCCTACCGGCGGCCGCTCGGGCCCGGCCCGCGGCTACCATTCGCGCCCCTTCCGCCGTCCGAACCCCCAGGAGCGTCCGCCCCGATGCCCAAGACCGTGATTCTCTCCTCCGCTCGCACTCCAGTCGGGAAGCTGGGCGGCGGGCTGTCGACCCTCGACGCCACCGACCTCGGCGGCGTGGCGATTGCCGCGGCCCTGGAGCGGGCTGCCGTCGCCCCTGACCAGGTCGACCACGTCGTGATGGGCCAGGTCCTCCAGGCCGGCCAGGGCCAGATCCCCTCGCGCCAGGCCCAGATCAAGGGCGGGATTCCGAAGGAGGTCTCCTCGGAGACCATCAACAAGGTGTGCGCCTCGGGCATCCGCGCCGCCGGGCTGCTGGACGCCTCGATCCGCGCCGGCGACATCGAGGTCGGCGTCGCCGGCGGGATGGAGTCGATGAGCAAGGCGCCGTATCTCCTCAAGGAGGCCCGTTTCGGGTTCCGCATGGGCGACGGCAAGGCGATCGACGCGATGATCAACGATGGCCTCACGAACCCCTTCAGCGGCAAGCACATGGCCCACGAGGCCAGCGAGGTCGCCGCCGAGCTCGAGATGACCCGCGCCGACATGGACCGCTGGTCGCTGCGGTCGCACCAGCTCGCCATCGAGGCGACCGAGGCGGGGCGGACGGCCGACGAGATCGTGCCGGTGACGGTGAAGTCCCGGAAGGGCGAGACGGTCGTGGACACCGACGAGGCGCCGCGCAAGGACACGAGCCTCGAGGTGCTCGCCAAGCTGCCGCCGATCTTCATGAAGGACGGGAGCCACACCGCGGGCAACGCGCCCGGCGTCAACGACGGCGGCGGCGCGCTCGTCGTGGCCAGCGACGAGTGGGCGCAGCGCAACGGCAAGGCCGTGCTCGCCACGATCATCGCCCAGGCCCAGGTGGCCGACGACTTCGCCTACCTCGCCCGCACCCCGGCGGCGGCATCGCTCAAGGCGCTCGAGCAGGCCGGCCTGACCGCCGACGACATCGACCTGTGGGAGATCAACGAGGCCTTCGCCTCGGTGACGCTCAACTCGATCCGCGTGCTCGGCATCGACGAGGACAAGGTCAACGTGAACGGCGGCGCCGTCGCGATCGGCCATCCGATCGGTGCCTCTGGCGCCCGCATCCTTGGCGCCCTCGTCCAGGAGCTGCGCCGCCGCGGCGGCGGGAAGGGCGTCGCGGCGATCTGCTCCGGCGGCGGCCAGGGCGACGCCGTGATCGTCGAGGTCAACGGGGCCTGATCCCGGGCAGGGCCGGCGGCGTCACCGGCGCCGCCGCCCGGCCCCTCAGCAGCCCCGCAGCCGGTCGACCGGATCCGCGACCGCGACGTCGCCCGGGCCCGGACGGCAATCGGCCCGGTCAGGTGCGCCGTCGCGCAGGAGCAGCCGATCGCGCCCCGGCCCCGCATAGGCGGTGTCGCGCCCGGGCCCCGGCGTGAGGCGATCGGCCCCCGTCCCGCCGTCGACGACGTCTGCGCCCGCGCCGCCGAGCAGCACGTCGGCACCGGGCCCGCCGTCCAGCGTGTCCGCGCCGACGCCGCCGTCGAGCCGGTCACCGCCGGCGCCGCCGGAGAGGACGTCGCCGCCGGATCCGCCGAGCAGCCGGTCGGTGCCGCTCTCGCCGGTCAGGACGTCACCGCCGCGCCCCCCCGCGAGCACGTCCGCGCCCGGCCCGCCCTGGACGCTCACCGGCGCGGCGGTCGCCGCTGAGAAGCGGTCGTCGCGATCGCCGAGGTCGGCCGTGACGGAGAGCACGGTGAGCGTGCACACCGCGCTGCGCGGGCCGGTGCTCGTGCAGCCGTCGCCGACGCCGAGCGGCACGGCATCGCGCACCGTGAACGGCCTCCGCGGGACACCCGAGATCTGAAGGCGGTTCGCCTCGCCGGGCCCGGTGAAGATCCGCAGCACGCCGTCGATCACCACCGCGCCGCTCGCACCGGCGCCCGCCGGCCAGGCCAGGGCGGCAGCGGCGGCGACGGCCAGGGCGGAGGGGATCCGGGGCATCACAAAGGCGGAAGCTACCGCCGGTGCCGCAGCGGGACGCCTTACACTCTCCCTCCGATGGCGACCGAGCCTCGCGAGGCCACCGATCAGGAGCGCTGGGAGCGCGAGCGCTACGCCGCCGCGCCGGAGCGCGACGCGCCGTTCAGCACGGGCAGCGGCCGGCCGGTCAAGCCGCTCTACACCGAGGCCGACCTGCCCGCCGACCCGGAGGCGGCGATCGGCCTCCCGGGCGAGTACCCGTTCACGCGCGGGCCGTACCCGTCGATGTACCGGGGCCGCCTGTGGACGATGCGCCAGTTCGCGGGCTTCGGCACGGCCGAGGAGACCAACGAGCGGTTCCGCTACTTGCTCGACCACGGGCAGACGGGCCTGTCGACGGCGTTCGACATGCCGTCGCTCATGGGCCACGACTCCGATCACCCCCGCAGCCTCGGCGAAGTCGGACGAGAGGGGGTCGCGGTCGACTCGGTCGCCGACATGGAGACGCTGTTCCACGGGATCCCGCTCGGCGACGTCTCGGTCTCGATGACGATCAACGCGCCAGCGCCGATCATGCTCGCGTTCTACGTCGTGGCCGCCGAGCGCCAGGGCGTGGCCGCCGATCGCCTGGCCGGCACGATCCAGACCGACATCCTCAAGGAGTACATCGCGCAGAAGGAGTGGTGCTTCCCGATCGACCCGGCGATGCGCCTGGTCATCGACATGATCGAGTGGTGCAGCGGCGAGATGCCGCGCTGGCACCCGGTCTCGATCTCCGGCTACCACATCCGCGAGGCGGGCTCGACCGCCGCCCAGGAGCTTGCGTTCACGCTCAAGGACGGCCTGACCTACGTCGAGCAGGCCGTCGCCCGGGGCGTCGACGTGGACGACTTCGCCCCGCGCCTGAGCTTCTTCTTCAACGCGCAGATCGACTTCCTGGAGGAGATCGCCAAGTACCGCGCGGCCCGCCGGATCTGGGCGCGCGAGCTGCGGGAGACCTTCGGGGCGCGCAGCGAGCGCTCCTGGCTCATGCGCTTCCACACCCAGACCGCCGGCGTGTCCCTCACCGCCCAGCAGCCGCTCAACAACATCGTCCGCACCACGATCGAGGCGCTGGCCGGCGTGCTCGGCGGCACGCAGTCGCTGCACACCAACAGCTACGACGAGGCCCTGGCGCTCCCCACCGAGGAGGCCGTCCGCGTCGCCCTGCGCACCCAGCAAATCATCGCCCACGAGACCGGAGTCGCCGACACGATCGACCCGCTGGCCGGCAGCTACGCGATCGAGGCGCTGACCGACGAGCTCGAGACCGACGCGTACCGCTACTTCGCCAAGATCGACGAGCTCGGCGGGATGGTCGAGGCGGTCAAGCGCAACTATCCGCAGCGGGAGATCGCCGATGCGGCGTTCCGCTATCAGCAGGAGGTCGACCGCGGCGAGCGGATCGTCGTGGGCGTCAACGCCTTCACCGAGGGCGACGACCGGGAGACCGAGCTGCTGCGCATCGACCCCGATCTCGAGCGCAAGCAGATCGAGCGCGTGAAGCGCGTGCGGGCCAGCCGCGACCAGGCCGCCGCCGACGCGACCCTGGCCGCGCTGCGCGACGCAGCGGCCGCGGACGCGAACCTCATGCCGCCGCTGCTGGACTGCGCCCGCGCGAGCGCGACCGAGGGCGAGATCGTCCAGTCGCTGCAGCAGGTGTTCGGGACCTACACGGAGAGCCCCGTCTTCTAGCTGGGGCCCGCGGAGCGGAACGCCCGGGCCACCCCCGAATCGCTACGATCCCGCGGCCGCGGCGCCCGGACGCGCGGCGCCCCCGCATGTCCCAGACTTCCCAGAAGAGGATCCGCGTCGTCGTGGCCAAGCCCGGCTTGGATGGGCACGATCGGGGCGCCAAGATCATCGCCCGCGCCCTGCGCGACGCGGGCATGGAGGTCATCTACACGGGCCTGCATCAGACGCCCGAGCAGATCGTGGCCACGGTGATCCAGGAGGACGCCGACGCAGTCGGCCTCTCGATCCTGTCGGGGGCCCACATGACGCTGGTGCCGCGCGTCGTGGAACTCCTGCGCGAGCAGGAGGCCGGCGACGTCGTGGTGACGGTGGGGGGCACGATCCCCGCCGACGACATCCCGGAGCTGAAGGAGCTCGGCGTGGCCGAGGTCTTCACGCCCGGCGCGCCCACGCAGCAGATCATCGACTTCATTCGGGAATCCGTCGACCGGTAGCCGGCCTGTGAGCCAGCCGCCGCGCGTGGTGAGCGCACCGCGCGATTGATTGGTCAGTCAACTCGGTACAGTTCCGACCGTCCGTTTGCCCAGAGGAGGCCAGCAGTGAAGATTTGCGTCCTGGTGAAAGAGGTCCCGGACGCCGCCGTCGAGAAGCGCATCGACCCCTCGACGGGGCGCATCGACCGCAGCGGGGAGAAGAATCTCAACCCGTTCGACACGCACGCGATCGAGGCTGCCATGCAGCTCAAGGAGGGCGACGACGTCGCCGTCGACGAGGTCGTGGCGGTCACGATGGGTCCGGAGAGCGCGCAGCGCGCCCTCCACAAGGCCGTGTCGCTCGGCGCCGACCGCTCGGTCCAGCTCACCGACGACGCGCTCGCCGGCTCGGACGTCGCCGCCACCGGCTACGCCCTGGCCAAGGTGCTCGAGCGCGAGCAGCCCGACCTGGTCTTGCTCGGCCAGCAGTCCGACGACGGCGAGTGCTACACGATCGGCGCCGTCGTGGCGGACCATCTGAAGATGCCGTCGCTCACGCAGGTGATCAAGATCGACGTGCAGGACGGCAAGCTGCGCTGCGAGCGCCAGGCCGAGTACGGCTACGACACGGTGGCCGTCGAGCTGCCCGCCGTGATCTCGGTCGGCGATGCGATCAACGAGCCGCGCTACCCGTCGCTCAAGGCGATCATGGGCGCGAAGAAGAAGCCGCTCGAGAAGCTCGCCGCTGCCGAGGCGAGCATCGACGTCTCCCTCGTCGGGGCCGACGGCTCCCGCGTGCACTGCGGGGACTTCAAGAGCCCGCCGGCCAAGGAGGCTGGCCAGATCATCGAGGACGAGGACACCGCCGAGACGGTCGAGAAGATCGTCGCGTGGCTGGACGAAAGGAAGCTGATTTAGCGATGGCCGACATCCTGGTCTACGTCCTCCACCGCGAGGGCGCCTTCAACAAGAACTCCCTGGGCGCGGTCTCCGAGGGCGCGCGCCTGGCCGCCGAGACCGGCGGCGCCGCTGACGCGGTCGTCGTCGGCGGGGACGACCTCACCGACGAGCTCTGCGCGACGCTGGGCGACTTCGGCGCCCGCACGGTCTACCGCGCGGCCGGCCCCGAGGGCCTGTCGCAGCCGGTCGTCGACGTGATGGCGAAGGTCATCGACGAGCACGGGCACGGCTACGCGCTGTTCGGCGGCGGCCTGCTCGGCTTCGAGATCGGCGCGGGCCTCGCGGCCCGGCAGAACGCCGGCGTGACCATGGAAGTCACCGCGATCCACACGGAAGACGGCGAGCTCGTCGCCGAGCGGCCGATCCTGCAGGACTCGCAGATCTCCCAGTCGCACTACCAAGGCGGCCTTGGCGTGATCATCGGGCGCCTCAACGCGTTCGAGCCCAAGCAGACCGGCGGCACCGCCACGGTGGAGACCGTCGACATCGAGTACTCCCCGTGGTCGACGAAGGCCACGATGATCACGCGCGGCGAGCAGCGCGGCGAGGACGTCAACATCGAGGACGCCGACATCCTGGTCGCCGGCGGCCGCGGGCTCGGCCAGGCCGAGGGCTTCCAGCTCTGCGAAGACCTGGCGAGCGCGATGGGCGGCGCCGTCGCGGCGACCCGTGCGGTCGTCGACGCCGGCTGGTACCCGTACTCGACCCAGATCGGCCAGACCGGCAAGACGGTCGCGCCGAAGCTGTACCTGGCCGCCGGCATCTCCGGCGCCATCCAGCACAAGGTCGGGATGCAGGGCTCGGAGAACATCGTCGCGATCAACAAGGACGCCAACGCGCCGATCTTCGAGTTCTCCGACCTCGGGATCGTGGGAGACCTCAACAAGATCCTCCCGAAGCTGACCGAGGCCGTGAAGGCCAAGCGAGGCGGCTGATCGCGATGGCGGGCTCGAACGGCGCAGGCACGGCGATCCCGGCGGCCTACCCGCCGCCGGTCGACTCCCCCGAGGAGTTCATCAAGCGCGAGCTTGACCCCGAGGACGAGATCATCGAGGTCGGGGTCGCGATCGTGGGCGGCGGGACCGCGGGCCTGGCCTGCGCGAACCGCCTCCTGCAGCTCCTGGCCGAGGACGAGGCGCTCCTGGAGAGCCTCGGCGAAGTCCCGGTGGCCGTGATCGAGAAGGCCAAGACCTGCGGCGGCCACAACCTGTCCGGCGCGGTCATGAAGCCCGAGCCGCTGCAGGAGCTCTATCCGGACCTCTCCCGCGAGGACTGGCGCCAGGAGGGCTTCGCGTTCGGCGAGGTCACCAAGGAGGCCGTCTACCTCCTGCCCAGCGCCAAGCACAAGCTCCGGATCCCGCCCCCGCCGCCGTTCAAGAACCACGGGAACGAGGTCGTCTCGGTCTCCGCGCTCGCCCGCTTCCAGCAGCGCCTGGCCGAGGAGGCCGGCGCCTACGTCCTCACCGAGACCGCCGCGACGAAGCTCATCGTGGAGGAGGGCCGCGTCGTCGGCGTGCGCTCCGGTGACAAGGGCCGCGGCAAGGACGGCGAGGAGCTCGGCAACTTCGAGCCCGGCACCGACATCAAGGCGAAGTTCGTGGTCCTCGCCGAGGGCTGCTGGGGCAGCCTCACCGGCGCGGCGATCCGCGAGTTCGGCCTGGACGAGCATCGGGAGCCGCAGGTCTGGGAGCTCGGCGTCAAGGAGATCTGGAAGGTCCCCAAGCCGCTGGACCGCGTCATTCACACGATCGGGCCGTGGCCGCTCAAGCTCTCCGCGAAGTACGGCCAGATCGGCGGGTCCTGGATCTACCCGATGAAGGACGAGAAGACCGGCGACGACCTGGTCTCGATCGGCTTCGTCGTGGATCTCGAGTACGCGGACGCCACCACGTCCGCCCACGACCTCCTGCAGCAGTTCAAGCTCCACCCGCTCGTCAAGGGGATCCTCGAGGGCGGCGAGCGGGTCGGCTGGGGCGCCAAGGCGCTCCCGGGCGGCGGCTACTGGTCGATGCCCAAGCTGACGATGCCGGGCGCCGTGCTGGTCGGGGACTCTGCCGGCATGGTCGACACCGTGTCGCTCAAGGGCGTCCACATGTCGATCCTGTCGGGCAAGCTCGCGGCCGAGTCCCTGTTCGACGCCTTGGCCCGCGGGAACACCACCGCGGACGGCTACGGCGATGCGATCGACGAGTCGCGCATCGGCGACGAGCTCTACCAGGTCCGGAACGGCCGCCAGCCGTTCCAGAAGGGCTTCATCAAGGGCGGCCCGCTCGTGAACCTCAACATCGCCACGAAGGGCAAGCTGCCCGGCGGGCGCGCGCCCTGGCATCGCAACGACGCGCAGCCCATGTTCGTCGGCGACACGAAGGACCGCTACCCGAAGCCCGATGGCAAGTACACGTTCGACAAGCTCTCGAGCGTGTTCATCACCGGCAACGCCACCCGTGACGACGCGCCGAACCACATCCGGGTGCAGAAGCGGGTCCCGCGGGCCGTGGCCGAGACGTGGGTCTGGATGTGCCCGGCCGGGGTCTACGAGATCCCTGAGGACGCGCCGGCCGAGGGGACCGTCGACGTCGTCGTGAACTACACGAACTGCGTGCAGTGCGGGGCGATCACGGCCAAGGGCGGGCGCCTCACGACCCCCGAGGGCGGGGATGGCCCGCTCTACCAGATCACCTGATCAGGGGCCGGACCGCAACCTCCGGGCGTCTCGGCGGTTCTAGGTGGTGATGTCTGCGCGCCACGTCCTGTCCGCCACGGCCGTCCTGGCTGCCATCGGCGTCGTCCTGTGCCCTGGCGCCGCCTCGGCCGCGGCGGCGTCCCGGGCCGAGGCCAAGCTCACCGCCTGCAAGACCGATGCGGCCGCCGCCGGCCGCGCCCTGTCGGCGACCGCCGTGATGCGCAGCCGCCCCGGCAGCGCCCGGCTCGACATCCGCTTCGACCTCCTGTCCCGCGGCCCGGCCGGGGCGTGGCGCCGGGTGCCCGGGCCCGGGCTCGGCTCGTGGCTCAAGTCCGACGCCGGCGTGACGTCCTTCACGGCGGTCAAGACGATCCAGGGCCTGTCGGCGCCTGGCCGCTACCGGGTCGCCGTGCGCTTCCGCTGGATCGGGCCGCGCGGCCGGGTCCAGGCCGTCGCCGCGCGCGTGACCGCGGCCTGCGTGCAGCCCGATCCGCGCCCGGACCTCGCGCTCGTCCGCGGGTCCGCCGGGCCCGGAGCCACGAAGGGCACGCTCGACTACTCCGTGGCCGTCCGCAACCTCGCGCCGGTCGCGAGCCCCGCCTTCGACGTGCTCCTGCGGGTCGACGGCGTGTCCCAGCCCGCGGCCACCGTGTCCGGCCTCGCCGCGTTCGAGCGCCGCACCGTGACCATCACCGCGCCGGCGTGCACGCGGGCCACCGGCTCGGTCCAGGTCTCGCTGGACCCCGACAACCGGGTCGCCGAGCGCAACGAGGCCAACAACGCCGTCACGCTGCCCTGCCGCCGGGCGTAGCGCGCAGATCCGCTGGCCACGCTCGCTAGACTCGAACGACCATGAAGACCGACATTCACCCTGACTACGTCGAGGCCCACGTCCGCTGCACGTGCGGCAACGAATTCACGACTCGCTCCACCGTTCCGGAGCTCCACGTCGAGATCTGCTCGAACTGCCACCCCTTCTACACGGGCCGCCAGAAGCTCGTCGACACCGGGGGGCGCGTCGAGCGCTTCAAGCGCCGCGCCGCGAAGCGGCGGGCCGGCGCCGCGAGCTGACCGGCGAGCCGCCCGCGCGCGTGGCCGAGGAGACCCGCTTCCCGGACGGCGCGCTCATGGCGCAGCGCGACGCCCCCGTCGGCGGCCAGGCCGTCCTCGAGGGCGTGATGATGCGGGGCGTCTCGACGTGGGCGGTCGCCGTGCGGCTCCCGCTGCCCGAGCAGGTCGCCGAGCACGCCCTGGACCCGACCGAGGCCGCCCACGGCGAGATCGAGGTCCAGTCCTTTCCGCTCGTCTCGTGGCTCAAGCGCCACCGCGCGTACCGGCTGCCGCTGATCCGCGGCGTGATCGCCCTCGTCGAGTCGATGGCGATCGGCTTCAAGGCCCTCGGCATCTCGGCCAACGCGCAGCTCCCGCCCGACGAGCAGGGCGAGAAGGACGAGATCGGGCGCGGGGCCTGGACCGGCACGATCGTCGTCGCGCTTGCCTTCGCGGTCGGCCTCTTCTTCCTGCTGCCCGCCGGGCTCACGAGCCTGGTGGGGGACCAGCTCCCCAACGGCGTGGTCTTCGTGATCGTCGAGAAGCTGCTGCGGATCGCGATCTTCCTCGGGTACATCGTGCTGCTGTCGCGCCTGAAGGATCTGCGGCGCGTGTTCGAGTACCACGGCGCCGAGCACAAGACGATCGCCTGCTACGAGGCGGGCCAGCCCCTGACGCCCGAGAACGCCGCGCGCTACTCGCGGCTGCACCCCCGGTGCGGCACGAGCTTCCTGCTCATCGTGATGATCGTGGCGATCGTCGTCTTCGCGCCGTTCGGCAAGCTGCCGCTTCCCTGGCTGTTCGCCTCGCGGATCATCGGGATCCCGATCGTCGCCGGCCTCGCGTTCGAGGCCATCAAGTTCCTCGGCAAGCACCGCACGCACCGCTGGGCCCAGATCCTCATGTGGCCCGGCCTGCAGCTCCAGCGCCTCACGACGCGCGAGCCCGACGCCGCCCAGCTCGCCGTGGCGATCGCCGCGATGGGTGCCGTCCTTGCGGTCGAGAAGCCCGGCGAAGAGACCGCCGAGGACCTCATCGGCGTCGAAGTCGTGGCCTGACGCACCGCCGGCCGGGCGCGCCCTGACCGCATAGGATGGCCGCCGTGACGGCCTACGACACCGCCGCGTGGAGCGACCTGTTCGTGGCGACCGCGGGGGCTTCGGCGGCGCTGGCGGGCCTCGTATTCGTCTCGGTGTCGATCAACCTCGAACGGATCCTCGAGTTCCCGGGCCTGCCCGAGCGGGCCGCGCAGACGCTGCTGCTCCTGCTCAGCGTGCTCGTGGTCTCGATCATGGGGCTCGTCCCTGGCCAGAGCGCCACGGCCCTGGGCGTCGAGCTGCTCGCGTGGGGCCTGATCCTGCTGGCCGCGACCGCCGCCCTCGGCTCCAAGGTCCAGGCGCCCGAGGGTGCGCCGCGCGGGTGGTCGGTCTCGCGCAACGCCATCGTGGCGCTCGGCACGATCCCGACGGTCGTGGGCGGGATCAGCCTGATCGCGACGAGCGGCGGCGGCCTCTACTGGATCGTCGCTGGCATCGTCGGTGCGCTGGCCGGCGGCCTGGCCAACGCCTGGGTGCTGCTCGTCGAGATCCTGCGCTGAGGCTCAGCGGCCGGGG
The DNA here is from genome assembly GCA_046330225.1 of Solirubrobacteraceae bacterium. Lineage (GTDB taxonomy): Bacteria > Actinomycetota > Thermoleophilia > Solirubrobacterales > Solirubrobacteraceae > CANJIV01. The sequence goes on from JAXLTD010000001.1 coordinate 447,197, forward strand.
GCATCCGCCTCGGCGGCGGCCACCGGGGCCTCGGCGGGGCGGGCGGCCGGCTCCGGGGCGGCGGCCTCGGGATGCCGCCCCGCCGCCACGGGCGGGACCCGCTCCCGGACCTCGGCCATGAGACGCTCGGCGAGGTCGCCCGGGGGCTCGTCGGGCCGTGGCTGGCCTCCGGCCGGGTCGAACAGGTCGACCACGATGTGCGGCCGCTTCGGGAAGCGGATCGCATCGGTGCCGCCGGAAACGGCAGCAAGCACCACGGCGGCCGACGGCGCGCCTTGGGCCAGGCGGGCGACGCCGCGCCGGGCGCGCATCGGCCGCCCGCGCGAGATCGTCCCTTCCGGGAAGATTCCGACGGCGTCTCCGGCGGCCAGGGCGTCGATCGCGGCCTGCATCGCCTGCGTGTCGCCGACCCCGCGCTCGATCGGGATCTGGCCCATGCCATCCAGGAGGACCCGCTGGATCCAGGTGTGCCACAGGCTCGCCTTCGCCAGGAACCGCAGGGGCCGGTCGCGGGTCATGATCGCCGCGCCGAGCGCGAGCGGATCCATCCAGCTGTCGTGGTTGGACACCACGAGCACCGCGCCAGACTCCGGGATCGTCTCGATCCCCTGGACCTCCAGCCGGCACCACCACTTCAGCGGCCAGAAGATCAGGATCAGCATGCGGTACACCCGCCAGCCCGGAGGCCTGCGCTTCCTCACGGCGCGATCGTACTTCGTCGGCGCCGGCCAGCGCCCGAGATGACCGCCTACACTCGCTCGCACGATGATCGAGCAGCTCGTCGGGCAGATCGAAGCGCGCTACGCCGACCTCTCGGCGCAGCTCTCCGACCCCGAGGTCGTGGCCGACAACCGCCGCCGGGCGGAGGCCGGCCGCGCGTTTGCGCACATCGAGCCCGCGGCGAAGCTGGCCGAGGAGTGGCGCCGGGCGGTCGACGACGCCGCCGGGGCGCGGGAGCTGCTCGACGAGTCCGACGACGCCGAGGTGCGCGACATGCTCGCGGCCGCCGAGGCCCGGATCGCCGAGCTCGAGGAGGAGATCCGCCTCGCGATGGTCGAGCCGGATCCCAACGACGCCAAGAACGTGATCGTGGAGATCCGCGCGGGGGCCGGGGGGGACGAGGCCGGGCTGTTCGCCGGCGACCTCTACCGGATGCTCACGAAGTACGCCGAGCGCTGCGGCTTCTCGACCGAGCCGCTCGAGCTCGCCGACGGCGCCTACACGTTTGCGATCAAGGGCGACGGCGCCTACTCGGTGTTCAAGTTCGAGGGCGGGACCCACCGCGTGCAGCGCGTGCCGGTCACCGAGAGCCAGGGACGGATCCACACCTCGACGGCGACCGTGGCCGTCCTGCCGGAGGCCGAGGACGTTGACGTCCACGTCGTCGACAGCGATCTGCAGATCGATGTCTACCGCTCGTCGGGTCCAGGCGGCCAGTCGGTCAACACGACCGACTCGGCGGTCCGCATCACGCACAAGCCGACCGGCATCGTGGTGTCGATGCAGGACGAGAAGTCCCAGCTCCAGAACCGCGAGAAGGCGATGCGCGTCCTGCGCGCCCGCCTGTACGAGCGCGAGGCCGAGCGCCAGCGGGCGGAGCTGGACGCCGACCGCCGCGCGCAGGTCGGCACGGGCGAGCGCGCCGAGAAGATCCGCACCTACAACTTCCCGCAGGACCGCATCACCGACCACCGCGTCAAGCTGACCGAGCACGGCGTCGAGGCCATCCTGGCCGGCGAGCTCGAGCCGTTCACCGCGGCGCTCCAAGCGGACGAGAAGCGCCGCCGGCTCGAAGCCCAGGCCCAGGGGGCCGCCGGCTGACCGGCGGCGCCCGGCGGCCGCGCGCTCGCCCGCGAAGGGATCCATGACCTCCGCCGCGCCCACGGGCCCGACCGCCGCCGGCACGTCCCCCACGGTCCGGACGCTGCTCGAGCGCGCGACCCGGGACCTCCAGGCGGCAGGATGCGGCACGCCCCGGCTCGACGCCGAGCTCCTGCTCGGCGACGCCCTGGGGTGGGGGCGCGAGCGGCTCCTGATCGACAGCGGCACCGCGGTGCCGCCGCCTGCCGCCCGCCGCTTTGCGGCCCTCGCCGCCCGGCGTGCGGCGCGCGAGCCGGTGGCCTATCTCCTGGGACGCCGGGCTTTCCGCCGGCTCGAGCTGCAGGTCGATGCCCGGGTGCTCATCCCGCGGCCGGAGACCGAGACGCTCGTCGAGGCGGCGCTGGGCCTGCCCGCCGGCGCGCGGGTCCTCGATGTCGCGACGGGCAGCGGCGCCGTCGCGCTGGCGCTCGCCGACGAGCGCCCCGACCTCACGATCACCGGCACCGACGCCAGCCCCGCTGCGCTCGAGGTCGCGCGGGCCAATGCCGCCCGCCTGCGCCTCGAGGTGACCCTGCGCGAGGCCGACCTCATGGACGGCGCCGGCGGGCCGTTCGACGCCGTCCTCGCCAACCTCCCGTACGTGGCGGCGGCGGACCTGCCCGGGCTGGGCCCCGAGCTCGCCTACGAGCCGGCGGCGGCGCTCGACGGCGGGCCGGACGGCCTGGCGCTGGTCCGCCGCCTGGCCGCGCAGGCCGCCGACGTTCCGTTCGTCGCGCTCGAGGTCGGTGCGGGTCAGGCTGCGGCCGTCGCGGCGCTGCTGGCGCCGGCGCACCCGCGCATCGAGACCTGCCCTGATCTGTCCGGGATCGAGCGGGTCGTGGTGGGGCGGCACGGATGAGGCCGGAGGATGCCGCCACGTTCGAGCGGTGCATGAGCGTCGGGGGTGTGGCGGTGTTCCCGGCCGACACGGTGTACGGGCTCGCCTGCGATCCGGACACCCCCGAGGCCGTTCGGCGCCTCTACGGCCTCAAGGGCCGGGCCGCCGCCCAGCCGGCGGCGGTCATGTTCTTCCAGGCCGGCCTGCTCTTGGCCGCGCTGCCCGAGGCCGGCCCGCGGACGCGCGCGGCGCTCGGCGCGTTGCTGCCGGGCGCCGTCACCGCGCTCCTTCCCAACCCGGCCGGTCGCTTCCCGCTCGCCTGCGGGGAGGATCCGGGCACGCTCGGCGTGCGCGTTCCGGAGCTCACCGGGCCGCTGGCGCCCCTCGCCGCGGTGCGCTGGCCGGTGCTGCAGAGCAGTGCGAACCGCCACGGCGGGCCCGACGCGTGCCGGCTCGACGACGTGCCCGAGGAGATCCGCGACGGCTGCGATCTCGTCCTCGACGGCGGCGAGCTGCCCGGCGCGCCGTCGACCGTGGTCGACCTGCGGTCCTACGAGGACGCCGGCCGCTGGGCGGTGCTGCGCGCCGGCGCGGTCCCGGCGGACCGCATCGCCGCCGCACTTGGCTGACGCTGCCGGCCGCTTTCGGACGAATTGGTCCGCTGGTACCCTCGCGCGATCCCCACGACCGCCGACCCGGAGGCGCTCACCGTGTCCGACCTCAGCCCCGACTACTTCAACCGCCCGCTGGCCGAGGTCGATCCCGAGATCGCCGAGGTCCTGCGGTTGGAGCTCGACCGCCAGCAGCGCACGCTGGAGATGATCGCCTCGGAGAACTTCGTGCCCCAGGCGGTGCTGGAGTGCCAGGGCTCGGTGCTCACGAACAAGTACGCCGAGGGGTATCCGGGCAAGCGCTACTACGGCGGCTGCGAGTTCGTCGACATCTCCGAGCAGCTGGCCATCGACCGGGCCAAGGCGCTGTTCGGCGCCGAGCACGCCAACGTCCAGCCCCACGCCGGCGCCCCGGCGAATGCGGCCGTGTACCACGCGCTCCTGCAGCCGGGCGACACGATCCTCGGCCTCGAGCTGGCTCACGGCGGCCACCTCACCCACGGCATGAAGCTCAACGTGTCGGGCCGGCTCTACGACATCGCCGCCTACCACGTGCGCGAGGAGGACGGCCTCATCGACATGGAGGAGGTCGAGCGCCTTGCCCACGAGCGCAAGCCCACGCTCGTGCTTGCCGGGTGGTCGGCCTACCCGCGCCAGCTCGACTTCGAAGCCTTCCGGCGGATCGCTGACGACGTGGGTGCCTATCTCATGGTCGACATGGCCCACTTTGCCGGGCTCGTCGCCGCCGGCCTGCACCCGAACCCGACGCCGCTGGCCGACGTCGTCACGACGACGGTCCACAAGACGCTGGGCGGCGCGCGCGGCGGCATGATCCTCTGCAAGGAGGAGCATGCGAAGAAGATCAACTCCGCCGTGTTCCCCGGCCAGCAGGGCGGGCCGCTCGAGCACATCATCGCCGGCAAGGCCGTGGCGCTGAAGATCGCCCAGTCCGAGCTGTTCCGCGAGCGCCAGCAGCGCACGCTGGCCGGCGCCCGGGCGGTGGCGGGGGAGCTCCTCGCCGCCGGTGCCGGCGTCAGCGTGCTCACCGGCGGCACCGACGTGCACCTCGCGCTCGTCGACCTGCGCGAGTCCGAGCTCGACGGCCAGCAGGCTGAGGACCGGCTCCACGCGATCGGGATCACCGTCAACCGCAACGCCGTGCCGTTCGACCCGCGCCCGCCGATGGTCACGTCCGGCCTGCGCGTCGGGACGCCGGCGCTCGCCACGCGGGGGCTTCAGCCCGAGGACTTCACGGAGATCGGCAAGATCATGGCGGCGGCGCTCCAGCCGGACTTCGAGGGCCGCCGCGCCGAGCTGGCCGAGCGCACCGCGGCGATCGCCGAGCGCTACCCGCTCTACGAGCACCTGGGCGCGCCGGCGGCCGTGTAGGCCGGCCCGGTCGCCGTCCCCGCGGCGCCGCCGCCGGCGACGGCGGGGGCTCCTGCGATCCTTTCGGCGCGCATGGAGCTCGACGCCGTCCTCGCCTTCCTGGTCGCGCTGCTCGTGGCCGGCGCCGTGACGCCGCTCGCGGCGCGGCTCGCGGTCCGGGTCGGCGCCGTCGACCGGCCGCGCGAACGCGGGCTGTCGGACCGCCCGACCCCGCGGCTGGGCGGCCTGGCGATCTTCGCGGGCGTCCTGGCGGCGAGCGCGATCTTCCTGCCCGCCGGCGAAGTGACGCGGGGGATCCTCGGCGGCGCCGCCGTCATCACGTTCGTCGGCGCGCTGGACGACGCCTACGACCTGTCCCCGCTCATCAAGCTGCTGGGCCAGATCGTCGCGGCCGTGATCCCGGTGCTCGCGGGCGTCGAGGTCACGAACGTCACGCTGCCCTTCGTGGGGCCCCTGGATTTCCCGAACGCCGGGGGCCCGCTGACGGTCATCGGCCTCGTGGCGATCATGAACGTCGTGAACTTCTCCGACGGCGTCGACGGCCTGGCCGCGGGCGTCTGCTCGATCAGCGCGGCGACGTTCGCGATCATCGCCTTCGACCTCCAGCGCGACGCCGCCGGCGTGCTCGCCGCGCTCACCGCGGGCGCCTCCCTCGGGTTCCTCTTCTACAACTTCCATCCGGCGTCGGTCTTCATGGGCGACAGCGGGTCGAACTTGCTCGGGCTCCTCCTCGGCTGCATCGCCGTGCAGGGCACGCTCAAGACCAACGCCCTCATCGCGCTCGTCGCGCCGCTCGTAATCCTCGCCGTGCCGTTCCTGGACTCGTCCTTCGTGATCGCCAAGCGGCTGAAGTACCACCGGCCCGTCTACACCGCCGACGCCTGGCACTTCCACCACCGGCTCGCCAACGTCGGGTTCAGCCAGCGCCGCACGGTCCTCTACCTCTACGCGTGGACGCTGACGCTCGCGGCGCTCGCGCTCGCGCTGCGGTTCATCCCGTACTCGGACTCGAAGGGCAACCTCCACCTCGGCTGGTCGCTCGTGATGCTCGCCTGCGGGCTCGTCGCGCTGGCCGCAAGCGTCTACCTCGTCTACATCCTCGAGATCTTCAAGTTCCGGCGGCTGCGGGAGTGGCAGATCCGCCACCACGACCCCGGGACCAGCGAACACGAAATCGTCACGACGGTGCAGCGGGAGCTCGAGACGGGGGAGTTCCCCGCGGTCGGGCGGGGCGAGCCGCCCGACGGAGCGCCGTAGCCCGGGCTGGCGGGCGGGCGGGCGGCCGGCGGCCGCCCGGCCGCGGACGCGACCGCCCGGCCGCGTTTCCAGGCGGGGATCCGCCGCTCTCAAGCCGTTCCGATCCAGCCTTTCGACGCCCACGGTGATAGTTCTGGATCACGTGGCGGGCCGCCGGTGCGGTCCGGCCGCCGCGTCCGGGCGCCGCGGCCTGTCACCCCAGGTGATGCGGTTGGCTCGGGCCGGCGGGCGGCCTCACGGATGACTGCCGAGCGTCGGGCCCCGTCAGTACGGAAGCTCGGGATCGCGGCGCCAGGACCGTCCCCAGCCTTCGGGCAGCGTCCCGTCCGCCTGGCTCTGGGCGAAGTGCGCGATGTCGACCTCGAGGAACAGCGCACGGGCGTCGGCGACGAGCTCGCCCTCCTCGCGCGCCTCGGCGGCCAGCCACATCTTGCGCCCGTCCACCGACTCGACCCACGCCTCGAGTTCATAGCGGCGGCCCAGGAAGAGCGGGCGGCGGTAGTTGACCTCGAGCTTCGCCGTCACGCCCGGTCGCTTCAGGACGATCAGGAGCGTGCCGAGCGTGTCGTCGAACGCCGTCGCGACCGCGCCGCCGTGCGCAAACCCGGGCGCACCTTCGTGGCGGCGGTCCAGCACGAGCTCCGTGCGGACCCGGTCGTCATCGATCTCGAACGCGAGGCCGAGCGACCCTGGGTTCTCCGGGCCGCAGCCCAGGCAATGCGGCTGGTGGTAGGCGATGCGGCGGGGCGGCACGCGCCGCATCATCGCCGAGATCGAGCGCTGGCGATCTCCCAGCGATTCCGGGGATGGAGTGGCACTTGTAACGATGTGTGACGAGCACACATCGCAAGCCGAAGTCCGTATAGACTCGGCCGCCCACGGAGCGCTCGGCTCCTTTTCGGGTCCGGCGCGACGGCCCTGGCTGGCCGCGTGCCGTGCTTCGTGGGCATCGAATGCCTGATCCCGAGTTCCATGACCCCCGCAGACCCTCCGCGCCGGACCACCGGCTCGGACGCCGCCATCGCCGGCATGCTGGGGCTGGCCGTGACGCTGCTCGTCGCGGCCGCGGGCTACGGCATCGGGTCGCTCTTCGGCTGGGCGATCCCCTGCGGGATCGCCGGCCTCTTCGTCGGGTTCGGGGTGGGGATCGCGGTTGTCATCACTCGCTTTAGGAGCCTCTAGCCCCGTGACCCTCGTCCGCTACCTCGACCTCGTGGTCCTGGCGCTCGCGCTGCCGGTGTTCATCGCGGCGGACCTCCCGCTGGTCGGCTACGCCGCCGGCGGCGGCGCGTGGCTGCTCCAGCGCGGCATCCAGGCGTGGACGAACCGGCGGGCCGTCGAGTCCGCCGACACGCGGTCGACCGTCGGGATCATCGCCGGGAGCATGATCGGGCGCGGCTGGCTCGTGGCGATCATCGTGTTCGTCACCGGCATCACCCAGGGCGACAAGGCCGGCCTGGCCGCGGCGGTGCTGGTCGTGCTGCTCTTCACGGTCTACTTCACCGTGAACATGATCTTCCGGCCGTTCGACGCCGCCGACGCCCGCGAGCGGAAGGCGGCGTCGTGAGCCGCGGCGCCAAAGCGCTGATCGGCGCCCTCGCGTTCTTCGGAACCGGCATCCTGCTGGGACTGATCTTCGGCAGCGAGGGCAAGAACGAGGCGTTCAAGCCCCAGAACGAGTTCAAGCTCGAGTCGTGGGTCTCGATCAAGGTCGCCGGAATCGATCTCAGCATCAACAAGGCCGTGCTGTACCTCTTCCTCGCGACCATCCTGACCATCGGCTTCATGCTGTACGTCGCGAACCGCATGCAGGCCCGCCCGAACCGCGTCCAGACGCTCGTCGAGACGCTCTACACGTTCATGCGGGACAACATCGCCGGCGGCAACATGGACGCGAAGATGGCCGCGCGCTGGTTCTCCTTCGTCGCGACGCTGTTCCTGTTCATCTGGTTCTCGAACCTGCTCGGCTACATCCCGCTGCCGACGAACACCGAGCACACGGTCAACGTCTTCGGGGCCGAGATCCCGTCGTTCGCGATCTACGCGGCGACCGCGAACCTCGCCGTGCCCCTCGCCCTCACCCTGATGGTGTGGATCATGTACACGGTCGAAGGGTTCCGCGCCCAGGGCTTCATCGGCTACTTCAAGAGCCTCATTCCGGCGGGCGTGACCGGCGCGGCGGCGATCCCGATCTTCCTGATCGAGCTGATCTCCCAGTTCGTCCGGATCATCTCGCTCTCCGTTCGTCTCTTCGCCAACATCCTGGCCGGCCACCTGCTCATCCTGTTCATGGGCGGCGGCCTGGTCGTGCTGCTCGGGCTGGCGGCGCTCGGCGTGTTCACGCTGCCGCTGGCCATCGCCTTCTACATCTTCGAGGTCGGCCTGGTGGCCACACTCCAGGCGTTCATCTTCGCCACGCTGAGCTCGATCTACTTCGGCGGCGCCGTCGCCGCTCATCACTGATTCGAACGACCTCCGAGGAGGAGCAACCGCAGTGGACCTCGACCTGAACACCATCACCCAGCTGGCCGCGGTGGCGGATCCAGAGGCGTACGGCAAGAGCGCCGGCAAGGCAATCGCGCTCGGCGTCGGCGCCGGCCTCGGCACGATCGGCCCCGGCATCGGCGTCGGCTTCATCTTCGGAAAGGTGATCGAGTCGGTCACCCGCCAGCCCGAGATGCGCGACGAGATCACCTCGATCCAGTGGCTCGGATTCGCCCTGACCGAGGCGATCGTCTTCTACGCCTTCATCTTCGGCCTGATCGCCTTCTTCCTCGCCTAGGCCATGGCGTCCGCGGCCAACACCCTGGTCCTCGCCGCCTCCAGCAGCGGCGGCGACAGCGGGAACTTCCTCGTCACCCCGGGCCTCGGCCTGATGATCTGGACCCTGATCGCCTTCGGGGTCACGATGTGGGTGCTCAGCAAGTTCGCGTTCCCCCGCATCCGCGAGGCGCTCGACCGGCGCCAGAAGGCGATCGACGACTCGATCGACGCCGCCGAGCGGACCCGCCAGGAGGCCGACCAGCTGCTCGCCGAGTACCGCGAGCGGCTCACCGAGGCGCGCGCGCAGTCGGAGGAGATCGTCGCGCGGGCCCGGAAGGCGGCCGAGAACACCGAGAAGGAGGGTGCCGAGGCGGCCCGGGTCAAGCGCGAGGAGCTCATGGAGCAAACGCGCCGCGACATCGAGGCCGAGACGCGCCGGGCCATCCAGGAGATCCGCTCGGAGGTCGCCGATCTGACGGTCATGGCCACCGAGAAGGTCACCCGCAAGACCCTGACCGAGGCCGACCAGCAGCGGCTCGTCGAAGAGGCGCTGTCGGAGCTGGACTTCACGCAGCTCTCGAGCCCGGAGCGGAGCAACTAGTCCCTCACCGGACGCCGCCATGGAACAGATCGCCCAGGTCTACGCACGCTCGCTCTTCGAGGTGGCCAAGGAGTCGGACCGGCTCGAGCCGGTCAAGCACCAGCTCGACGAGTTCGCCGACGCCGTCACGGCCAGCCGCGACCTGAGGCTGTTCTTCTTCTCGCCGTACTTCTCCACCGAGGAGAAGCTCAGCGGGCTGCAGCGCACGGTCACCGAGGCCGAGCCGGCGCTCATGAACTTCCTCAAGCTGCTCGTGGAGAACCACCGGATGCCCGCGATCCACCGCATCCGGCGCGAGATGGACGCCCTGTGGCAGGAGGAGCACAAGCTCCTGCCCGTGCAGGTCACGAGCGCCGTCGCCCTGGATCGCGGCGTGGTGGATCGCATCGGCCTCGAGATCGGCAAGCAGACCGGCCGCAACGTCGAGCTGCGCAGCAACGTTGATCCCGACATCCTCGGCGGCATCGTGCTCCGGGTGGGCAACTCCATCCTGGACGCCTCGATCCGCAACCGCCTCGACTCGCTTCGCAAGCAGGTCGCGCAGGCCTGACTGACGACCGACAAGGACCCGACACCGCATGCAGATCAAGCCCGACGAGATCACCAACATCCTCAAGAGCCGCATCGAAGGCCTCGACTCCGGCCAGGCCGAGCTGACCGAGGTCGGCACCGTCCTGTCCGTCGGCGACGGCATCGCGCGCCTGCATGGACTGGAGAACTGCGAGGCGCTCGAGATGCTCGAGCTGCCCCATGACGTCATCGGCCTCGCGCTGAACCTCGAGTCCGACAACGTCGGCGCCGTGCTCTTCGGCAACTGGGAGAAGATCAGCGAGGGCGACACGGTCAAGCGCACCGGCCGCCTCCTCGAGATCCCCGTCGGCGACTCGCTGCTCGGCCGCATCGTCGATCCGCTCGGCCGCCCGCTCGACGGCAAGGGCCCGGTCAACACGACCGAGACCCGGCCGGCGGAGTTCAAGGCGCCCGGCGTCGTCCAGCGCCAGCCGGTGACCGAGCCGATGCAGACCGGCATCAAGGCGATCGACGTGATGATTCCGATCGGACGCGGCCAGCGCGAGCTGATCATCGGCGACCGCCAGACCGGCAAGACCGCGATCGCGCTCGACACGATCATCAACAACAAGGACACGGGCGTGAAGTGCGTCTACGTGGCGATCGGCCAGCGCATGGCGACCGTGGTGCAGCTCGCCGAGACGCTCGCCGAGAACGGCGCGCTCGAGCACACGATCATCGTGGCGGCGCCGGCCGACGAGGCGGCGCCGATCAAGTACATGGCGCCCTACGCGGGGTGCGCGATGGGCGAGTACTTCCTCTACAAGGGGGAAGCGGCCCTGGCGATCTACGACGACCTCACCAAGCACGCGTACGCCTACCGCCAGATGTCGCTGCTCCTCCGCCGCCCGCCGGGCCGCGAGGCCTACCCGGGCGACGTCTTCTACCTGCATTCGCGGCTGCTCGAGCGCGCGGTCAAGCTCAACGACGAGCTCGGCGGGGGGTCGCTGACCGCCCTGCCGGTCATCGAGACGCAGGCCGGCGACGTGTCCGCCTACATCCCGACCAACGTCATCTCGATCACCGACGGGCAGATCTTCCTCGAGCCCAAGCTCTTCTACTCGGGCGTGCGCCCGGCCATCAACGTGGGCATCTCGGTGTCCCGCGTCGGCGGCAACGCGCAGATCTCCCCGATGAAGAAGGTCGGCGGCCGCATCAAGATCGAGCTCTCCCAGTACCGCGAGCTCGAGGCCTTCGCGCAGTTCGGCTCCGACCTGGACGCCGACACCCAGCGGACGCTGGCCCGCGGCGAGCGGCTCGTCAAGACGCTCAACCAGGGCGAGCGCCAGCCGCTGGCGGTCGCGGATCAGGTCGTCCAGGTGTTCTCGGCCACGAACGGCTACCTCGACCGGATCCTGGTCGACCGCGTGCCCGAGTTCCTCGCCGACCTCGTCGCCCGGATGAACGCCGAGCAGGCCGACCTCCTCGCGAAGGTGGCGGGCGGCGACTGGTCAGACGAGACCCAGGCCGCCGTCGATGCGGCCGTCAAGGAGTTCGCCGACGACTTCGGCTACGACCTCGACGAGGAGGGCCAGCCGATCGAGGCCGGCGACTCCGAGCGGATCGTGTCGCGAGGCGACCAGGCCGGCTCCGAGACCGCTGACGCGCCGAAGGAGCCCGCGGCCGCCTAGCGGCGGCAGCGACACGCCATGGCCTCCCAGCGCGACGTCCGCAACCGGATCGCGAGTGTGCAGAACATTCGCAAGATCACCCGTGCCATGGAGATGGTCGCGGCCGCCCGGCTGCGCCGGGCCGAGCTGCGGATCGCCGCGCTGCGGCCGTACGCCGGGGCGATCCGCCGCATGACGCGCCAGGCGGCGGAGGCTGCCGAGAACTTCCCGAGCCTGCCGATCCTCAAGGAGCACGGCCAGGTCGACTCGGTGGCGATCCTGCTCGTGACCGGCGACCGCGGCCTCGCCGGCGCCTTCAACTCGCAGATCATTCGCGCAGGGCTCCGGGCGGCCGCCGAGCACGAGGCCGCGGGCCGGTCCGTGACGTTCTCGGCCACCGGCCGGCGCGGCGTCTCGTCGCTGATCTTCCGGGGCCACGAGCCCGCCGGCCGCTACGTCGGCTTCAGCGACCGGCCGGCCTTCGCGGACGCCCGCGACATCGCGGAGGACCTGATGGCCGCCTACGTCGACGAGAAGGTCGACCAGGTCGAGATCTTCTACAACGGGTACATCTCGCCGCTCTCGCAGGTGGTGCGGCGCGAGACCCTGCTGCCCCTGCAGCAGGCCACGATCCTCGAGGCCGAGGGCGCCGGCAACGGTGCGCCGGAGGAGGCCGGCCCGGACCGGGCGCTCGTCGAGTACGAGCCCGACCCGGAGGAGATCCTCCACCGCCTCGTGCCCGACTACGTCGAGATCTCGGTCTTCCGGGCGCTGCTCGAATCCACCGCCTCGGAGCACGGCGCGCGCATGACCGCCATGCGCAGCGCCTCCGAGAACGCCGGCGAGGTCATCGACGACCTCACGCTCGAGATGAACCGCGCCCGCCAGGCCGAGATCACCCAGGAAATCATGGAAGTCGTCGCCGGCGCCGAGGCGCTGAGCTAGGAGACAGTCACCACTATGGAAGCCAGCACGCAAGCCAAGAACGTCGGCCGCGTCGAGGAGATCCAGGGCGTCGTCATCGAGGCCGTCTTCCCCGACACCCTGCCGGAGATCAACCACGCGATCGTCATCGAGCGCGGCGACGACCACGGCCCGCTGGTCTGCGAGGTCCAGCAGCAGCTTGGCGACGACCGGGTCCGCGCCGTGGCCATGGACTCCACCGACGGCCTGGCGCGGGGCGTCGAGGTCGTCGACACCGGCGGCCCGATCACGGTGCCGGTCGGCCGCGCGACCCTCGGCAGGATCTTCAACCTGCTCGGTGACCCGATTGACGAGAAGGGCCCGGTCGACGCCGAGCTGCGCTGGCCGATCCACCGCGCGGCGCCGAACGTCGAGAACCTCACGCCGACCACCGAGATGTTCGAGACCGGCATCAAGGTCGTCGACCTGCTCGCGCCGTACGCGAAGGGCGGCAAGGTCGGCCTGTTCGGCGGCGCCGGCGTCGGCAAGACGGTGCTCATCCAGGAGCTGATCAACAACATCGCCCAGCAGCACGGCGGCCTGTCGGCGTTCTGCGGCGTCGGCGAGCGCTCGCGCGAGGGCAACGACCTCTGGCTCGAGATGACCGAGTCGGGCGTCATCGACAAGACCATGCTCGTGTTCGGCCAGATGAACGAGCCGCCCGGCGCCCGCATGCGCGTCGCGCTGTCCGGGCTGACCATGGCCGAGTACTTCCGCGACGAGGGCGGCCAGGACGTGCTGCTCTTCATCGACAACATCTTCCGGTTCGTCCAGGCCGGCTCCGAGGTGTCGGCGCTCCTCGGGCGCATGCCCTCCCAGGTCGGCTACCAGCCCACGCTGGAGACCGAGATGGGCCAGCTCCAGGAGCGGATCACCTCGACCCGCAAGGGCTCGGTCACGTCCGTCCAGGCGATCTACGTGCCGGCGGACGACCTCACCGACCCCGCGCCGGCGTCCGTGTTCGCCCACCTCAACGCCACGACCGTGCTGTCGCGGGCGATCGCCGAGAAGGGCATCTATCCGGCGGTCGACCCGCTCGACTCCACGTCGACGATCCTCAAGCCCGACATCCTCGGCGAGGAGCACTTCCACGTGGCCAACCGCGTGAAGGAGATCCTCCAGCGCTACAAGGAGCTGCAGGACATCATCGCGATCCTCGGCATCGACGAGCTCTCCGACGAGGACAAGGTCACGGTGCAGCGGGCCCGCAAGGTCGAGCGCTTCCTGTCGCAGCCGTTCAACGTCGCCGAGGCCTTCACGGGCACGCCGGGCGAGTACGTGCCGATCGCCGAGACCGTCCGCGGCTTCCGCGAGATCATCGAGGGCAAGCACGACGACGTCCCCGAGCGGGCCTTCCTGCTCAAGGGCACCATCGACCAGGTCCGCGCAGCGGTCGCCGAGACCTCTGGGGCCGCCGCGGAGGCGGCCGAGGACGCGGCTGAGGAAGCCGACCAGCAGGAGGACCTCGAGGCGGCCGCGGCCGAGTAGCCGCGGCCCGAGGACCCCGCCATGGCGCGCACGCCCTTCCACGTCGAGATCCTCACCCCGGAGGGCGAGGTCTACAACGGCGACGTCGAGATGCTCTCGACCCGCACGACCGTCGGGTCGATCGGCATCCTGGCCAACCACACGCCGCTGCTGGCGATGCTCGACCCGACCGAGCTGCGGCTGTACGAGTCCGAGTCGGAGATCGTGCGCTTCGCCCAGGGCGAGGGCTACCTCCAGGTCGGCGCCAACCGCGCGCTGCTCCTGCTCGAGGACGCGAAGCCGCCCGGCGAGCTCGACGTCGGCGAGCTCAAGGACCACCTCGCGACGGCGGAGGCCGAGCTGGAGGCTGCGGAGCCCGGCAGCGCCGAGGCGGCGAAGGCCCGCCGGGACAAGAAGCGCTGCGAGACCTTCCTGTCGATCGCCGAGGGCCAGCACCCGCAATAGCCGCGTGCCGGATTCCCGCCTGCCGGCCGGTCCGCCGCCAGGCAGCGCCGGCGCGGGCCGCCATCCGGCGGGCGAAGCCGGCGGCGCCGCCCTCGTGCTGCTGTCGGCTGCCGGGTTCGGCGCCATGGCGATCTTCGGGAAGCTGGCCTACGACGCCGGCGTCTCCACGCTCACGCTGCTGTTTGTCCGGTTCGTGCTGGCCGCGACGATCTTCGGCGCGATCGTCGCCGCCCGCCCGGCGCTGGGCCCGCGCGGATCTGGCCGGCGGGCGATCGGCATCGGGCTGGCGCTCGGCGCCGTGGGCTACGCGGCCCAGTCCGGCCTGTTCTTCGGGGCGCTGCAGCGGATGGACGCGTCACTGCTGGCGCTCCTGCTCTACACCTACCCGGCCTGGGTGACGCTTGGCGCCGTCGCGCTCGGTCGCGAGCGGCTGAGCGGTCGCCGGCTGGCGGCGCTCGGCCTCGCGTCCGGCGGCCTGGCCATCGTGCTGGCCGGCGCGGCCTCGGGGAGCTTCGACGCGGCCGGCGCTGCGATGGGGCTCGGGGCGTCACTGGCCTACACCGTCTACATCCTCGTCGCCGACCGCACCGGCCTCGTGATGCCGGCGCTCGGGCTGTCGGGGCTCGTTTGCGCCGGGGCGGCGGCGACGTTCGGCGTCGTCGGGCTGGCCGCCGGCCAGCTCGACTTCGGGTTCCAGGCCGAGGGCTGGATCTGGCTGGCGCTGATGGCGGTCGTGTCCACCACGGTGGCGATCGTGGCCTTCTTCGCCGGGCTGGCGCGGGTCGGGCCGAGCGCCGCGGCGATCCTCTCCACGTTCGAGCCGGTCGTCACCGTCGCGCTCGCGTTCGCCGTCTTCGGGGAGCAGCTGAGCCCCCTGCAGCTCTGCGGTGCCGCGCTCGTCCTGGCCGCCGCGGTGCTCCTGTCCGCTCCGCGGCGGGTCGCGGAGCCCGTGCCGCCGGCCTGAGCCGGGCCGGCGCGCGACGGGTCGGCGGCCGTCTTCTATGCTCGGCACATGAGCCCAGCCGACGACCCGCGCCCGCCGCTGCCGCCGTTCACCGAGGCGACGGCCCGCCAGAAGGTCCAGGCGGCCGAGGACGCGTGGAACACCCGCGACCCCGAGCGGGTCGCGCTCGCCTACACCGAGGACTCGGAGTGGCGCAACCGCGACGAGTTCTTCTCGGGCCGCCCGGCGATCGTGGAGTTCCTGCGCCGCAAGTGGGCGCGCGAGCAGGAGTACAAGCTCCGCAAGGAGCTGTGGGCGTTCACGGGCAACCGGATCTCGGTGAAGTTCGAGTACGAGTCCCGAGATCCCAGCGGGCAGTGGTGGCGCAGCTACGGCAACGAGCAGTGGGAGTTCGCCGACAGCGGCCACATGCGCCGCCGCGAGGCGAGCATCAACGACGTGCCGATCGACGCGTCGCAGCGGCGGCTGTAGCTGCGGTTCGTGCCGGGCCTCCGCGCCCGTGCTCGCGGCCGCGCGGCATGGCGGGTGCGGGGAGGCCGTGCCCTGGATGAACCGTGGACTCGCGTGGCGTCGCGGCGCGGGGACGGGAGCCCCGTTGATCATCCAGGGACGGCCTCCCCGCACCCGGGGTCCGCTGCGGTGGCCCGTGGCGGGCCGGGGCCGGCCTGGACGCGCGGTCCAGGAGAGCGCCCAACCGCTGAGGCGCAGTGCTGGCGGCCATGGCACCGGAGCCCACCGAGCGTGACCGCCAGCCGGGTGCGGGAGCGGGCGAGGGCTGGCTCCGCCGGGTTGCACCCTCGTCTCGTGCCCGACCCGTCGGCCAAGAGCACGCGGCCGCCTGGCGGTCCCCGGCCGCCAGCGCCGCCCACGACTGGCGGGCCGCCGAGCGGCGGCCCGGACCCGGCAGACCCCGGGCCGCCGATCACCGTGCGGCTGGATGACGTCCTGCTCGGCGATCTCGGGAGTTCCCTCGTCGACGCGCGACTGCTGCACGCCGTCCTGATTCGGAATGGCCGGGTGGCGGAGTGGCTGCGCGGCCAAGGTGTGGACGCCGGCGCGGTGGAGCGGGCGTCCCCGGGAGCGGGCCGGCACTAGGTCGGTCGTCAGCGGCAAACGCCGCCGCCGTCCACCGCCGCGGTTCCAGGGCGCGGGGAGGGCGTCCCTGGATGATCACAGGGGCTCCCGTCCCCGCGCCGCGACGCCACGCGAGTCCACGGTTCATCCAGGGCCCGCCCTCCCCGCGCCCTCCATGCCACGCGATCGGCGATCCCAAGCCCACTGAAGCGCCAGTCCGCCAGGTTTCCTATCCTCACCGGGATGGACGAACGCGTCCTGGCCGAACGGCTGATCACGTATGACACATCTCAGCCGGACGGTCTCCGTGCCGCGGCCGGCTTCGTCAAGGGCTGGCTGGAGGCCCGCGACGTCGACGTCAGCGGGCGGGATCACGGGGGCCTGCCGGTGATCCTGGCCGACGTCGGCGCCACTGGGGACGACGCACCCTGCCTCGTGCTGCACGGCCACCTCGACGTCGTCCCCGGCCGCCCCGAGCAGTTCACGCCGCGCGTCGAGGGTGACCGGCTCATCGGCCGGGGCGCCTACGACATGAAGGGCGGCCTCGCCGCGATGATGTGCGCCGTCCGCGACGCCGCCGCCCAGGACCAGGTCCGGGTGCGCTTCGTGTGCGTCCCGGACGAGGAGTCCGAGGACGTCGACTCGCGCTCGACCGAGGTGCTCGTCGAAGAGGGGCTCGGGGCGGACTTCGCGATCACCGGGGAGCCGACGGACCTGCACATCGGCGTCCAGGCCAAGGGCGTGCTGCTCGCGCGACTGCAGATTTCGGGCACGGCGGCCCACGGATCGACCCCGTGGCTGGGGGACAACGCCGTGCTCAAGGCGATCGACGTCTTCCGGGCGATCGAGTCGCTGCCGTTCGCCCGCGAGTCGACCGAGCTGTTCGACCGGCCCTCGATCAACCTCGGGCGCATCAGCGGCGGCGACGCGGTCAACAAGGTCCCCGATCTCTGCACGATGGACGTCGACATCCGCTACCTCCCGGGCCAGGAGCCCGGCGCGCTGCTGGCCGACATCCGCCAGATCCCTGACGTCGAGGTCGTCAAGACGTTCATGCGCGTCCCGGCGTTCGTCGCGCCTTCGAACCCCTACGTGCAGGCGCTGACCTCGGCGGTGTCGCGCTCGATCGACGGCGAGGCGCTGAGCGTCGGCCGCGACGGCGCCTCCGACGCGATCGCCTTCCTCGATCGCGGCATTCCTGCCGTCGAGTTCGGGCCGCGCGGCGGGGGCCACCACGGTCCGGACGAGTGGGTCTCGATCGCCTCGCTGGCCGAGTACCGCGTGGCCCTGGGCGACTTCATCGCCGCCCTGCCGGCCGCCCTGGCGCCGGGCCCTGGCCTGCGGGCCGTGGAAGGAGAGCCGGGATGAGCGCGCAGGCCGATGAGCCGAAGATCCCCCGGCCCGGGCGGCGGATGTGGTGGAAGGCGCTGCTCGGCGGGACGCTCATCACCCTCCTCGTCGGCGCGGCCACGGCCACCGCCGGCCTGCTCGAGGTCAAGGACGTCGCCGAGGCGCTCAACCAGAACAAGCGCCTGAAGATCAGCGACCTCACGCCCGCCGAGGCCGGCGCGCCGCAGACGATCCTGCTGCTCGGATCCGACGTGCGCCACGACGACCTCGTCAACAAGCGGCCGGGCCGCTCCGACACGATGATGCTCGTCCGGCTGGATCCGAACAAGGACGCGACCTCGGCGCTCTCGATTCCGCGCGACCTGCGGGTGACCTACACCCTGCCCAACGGGAACCAGACGACCGACAAGCTCAACTCGACCTACACCTACGGGGGCCCGAAGCTCGTCGTCAAGACGCTCAAGGACCTCCTGGGCATCCAGATCAACCACGTCATCGACGTGAACTTCCGCGGCTTCCGCGAAGCGGTGAACTTCATCGGCTGCGTCTACGTCGACGTCGACCGCAAGTACTTCAACGACAACTCCGGCGGCGGGCCTCTCTACGCGACGATCGACGTGAAGCCCGGCTACCAGAAGCTCTGCGGCCAGGACGCGCTCGACTACGTGCGGTTCCGCCACGAGGACGACGACTTCGTCCGCGCGGCCCGCCAGCAGTCCTTCCTGCGCGACGCCAAGGCGCAGGTCGGCGTGCAGAAGGTGCTCGAGGATCGCAAGGAGTTCGCGCGGCTGTTCGGGAAGTACTCGACGACCGACATCCGCGGGACCGACGAGGTCCTGGGCCTGTTCAAGCTCGTGGCGTTCTCGGCGGGCCGGCCGGTGCGCCAGGTGCGGTTCGAGGCGGGCACGGCCACGATCGGCGGCGGCTCCTACGTCATCGCCACGCCGGACCAGATCCGCAAGGCCGTGCACGAGTTCATGAACCCCACCGTGCCGAAGGAGAAGGCCAAGGCGAAGGCCAAGCGCAAGAGCGCCGGCGCGAAGGGACTCGAGGACGCCAAGACGTCCGGTGAGGACCAGGCCATCGCCGCCGGGCCGGACGTGAACTTCCCCGTGTACTACCCCCGCAAGATCCTCGCCGGGTCCGGCTACTCGGATGCCAGCCCCCGGGCGTACGTGATCAAGGACGAGGACGGCACGCGCCACGACGCCTACCGCCTGGTCCTCCAGACCGGCCTGGTCGGCGAGTACTACGGCGTCCAGGGCCTGACCTGGAAGGACCCGCCGATCCTCCAGGACCCCAGCGCCACCCAGGTCGTGGGCGGCAAGAAGCTGCTCCTGTTCAAGGACGGCTCGAAGCTGGCGCTCGTTGCCTGGAAGACCCCGCGCGCGGCGTACTGGGTCTCCAACACGCTGCAGCGCACCCTGAGCAACAAGCAGATGGTCGCGATCGCCGCCTCGCTGCAGCGGCTCGGCCAGTAGGCCGCCGGGCGCCGGCGTCGGTAGCCTCTCGCACCCCATGAGCGAGCCCCGCGAGCCCATCGCCGTGATCGGCACCGGCTACGTCGGCCTCGTGACCGCCGCCGGGTTCGCCGAGCTGGGGCACGAGGTCTGGTGCGTCGACGTCGACGCTGAGAAGGTGGCGCGCCTGCAGCGGGGCGAAATTCCCATCCACGAGCCCGGGCTGGCCGAGGTCGTGTCGGCCTGCGCCGAGCGGCTGCACTTCGGGACCGACCTCGCCGCGGCGGCGGCCCAGGCCCGGCTGCTGTTCGTCGCCGTCGGGACGCCCCCGACGCCGTCGGGCGATGCCGACCTCTCCGCGGTGCACGCGGTCATCGCTGCCGTGCCAGCCGGGGCGGGCGAACACGCGATCGTGATGAAGTCGACCGTCCCGGTCGGGACCGGCGCCGCGGTTCGGCGCGAGCTCGAACGCCAGGGCAAGGGCAGCTACGCCTACGTCTCCTGCCCCGAGTTCCTCCGCGAAGGCTCGGCCCTGGCCGACTTCCGGCGGCCCGACCGCGTCGTCGTCGGCGACGACGACGCCTGGGCGGGGGACGCGGTCGCCGAGCTCTACGCGCCGCTCGGCGCGCCGCTCGTGCGCACCGACGTCGCGAGCGCGGAGATGATCAAGCTGGCCTCCAACGCGTTCCTGGCCACGAAGATCAGCTTCATCAACGAGATCGCCAACGTCTGCGAGGAGACCGGCGCCGACGTGGCCGAGGTCGCGCGGGGGATGGGCATGGACGCGCGGATCGGCCAGAGCTTCCTGCGCCCGGGCATCGGCTTCGGCGGCTCGTGCCTCGCGGGCGATGAGACCGTGCTGATCCGGCGCGGCGGCCGCACCACCCTGGTGACGCTCGCACAGCTGTGGCAGCGGCTCGAGCCGGCCTCGCCGTCGCCGCAGGAGGGCGTCCTCGAGCCCGACGGACTCGAGGTGCTCGCGTGGATGGACGGGGCGGACGAGCCCCAGTTCCTGCCGGCCTGGCTGATGACCCGCCGGCGCCACGCGGGGCAGCTCGTGCGCCTGGAGACCAAGACCGGGCGCGCCGTGCGCTGCACGCCCGACCATCCGTGGATCGTCGGCGACGGCAAGGGGGGCGAGGCTCGGGTGCTGGCGGCGGCAGAGATCGGGACCGAGCACTGGCTTCCGGTGCCGCTGGGCTGGGGCGCCGGCGCAGACGCCACCGGCTCGGCTTCGCTGCTCACGGCCGTCGAGTCCGCCGAGCTCTCCCCGGAACAGCTGATCGTGCGTCCCGCCCCCGACCGGCTCGCGGCGCTGGTCGGCGCCCCGATCGAGGACCGCAGGCGGGTGTTCTCGCCCCCGGAGCGGGCGGCCGCCCGCACGGGCGAGGCGAAGCGCACCCGGACGGTGCGGCTCGACGAGGCGCAGCGGGCTTCGCTTCCGATGGCGGGGACCAGGATCGGCACGGCGTTCAACGGCGCGTATCCAAGCGTCTCAATCTCGATCGACGAAGCCTTCTGGCGCGTGGTGGGCCTGTACCTGGCCGAGGGCCACACGTCCATCGAGCCCGGCGGGTCCTGGCGGATCGTCTGGTCGTTCCATCCCACGCGCGAGGAGCACCTCGTCGACGAGGTGGCCGCCTTCTGGCTGCGCCACGGCGTGGAGGCTGCCGTCCGCACCACCGCCACCGCCCGCTCGGTCACGGTGCGGTCCCGGATCGCGGCGGCCTGGTGGACGCGCGTTCTCGGCCTTGGCCGCACGAGCTACGGGCAGCGGATCCCCGACCTGGCGTGGGACCGCCCGGCCGGCGACCGCTGGGCGCTCCTCTCCGGGCTGTGGGAGGGCGACGGGTCCTGGTCGCTGGTCAACGGCGGGCCAAGCGTCATCCTGGAGTTCGGCACCGTTTCGGACGAGCTGGCCGACGGCGCCATGCGGATGCTCGCCGGGCTGGGCATCGTGGCCTCGAAGCGGACGGGCCGCACCGCTCGCTCGACCAAGGACACCCACTGGCTGCGCATCAGCGGCGCCGGCCAGGTGCAGCGCGCGCTGCACCTCGTGCCCGAGCGTGACCGTCCCGGGGTGTGCGCGTCCCTGGAGCGCCAGCGCAAGCGCATCGCGCCCACGGGGCACCGGCGCTGGAACGACGGCTGCGCGTGGGTGCGGGTCACGGCTGCCGGCCGCGAGGACTTCGCCGGCGACGTCTACTCGCTCGAGGTGCCGGGTGCCCACACGTTCGTCACCTCCGACGGGCTCCTCACGCACAACTGCTTCCCCAAGGACGTCTCGGCTCTCAAGCAGCTCGCCGGGAACTCCGGGTACCACTTCCAGCTCCTGAACGCCGTGATCGAGGTCAACGAGCTCCAGAAGCGGCGGGTCGTCGCCAAGCTCCAGCGCCACCTGGGCGACATCGTCGGATCGACCGTCGCCCTGCTCGGTCTCGCCTTCAAGCCGGAGACCGACGACCTGCGCGAAGCCTCGTCGCTGGTCCTGGCCGCCCGGCTGCAGGGCGCGGGCGCCGCGGTGCGGGCCTATGACCCGGTCGCGATGCCGGCGGCCCGCGACCTGATGCCCGGCGTCGAGTTCGCCGACTCGGCGCTCGACGCGCTGGCTGGCGCCGACGCGGCGGTGCTCGTGACCGAGTGGCCCGAGTTCGTCACGATCGACTGGGAGGCCGCGCGCCACGCGATGGCCGGGACGCTGATCGTCGACGGGCGCAACGCGCTCGATCCCGACGCGATCCGGGCGGCCGGACTGGACTACGAGGGCGTGGGGCGCCCGTGACGGCGGAACGGCGATGCAGGCGCTGATCCTGGTCGGCGGGGAGGGCACCCGCCTGCGTCCGCTCACCTCGGCGCTCCCCAAGCCGGTCATCCCGCTCGTGGACCGGCCGTTCATGGCCTACATGCTCGAGTGGCTGCGCGGCCACGGGGTCGACGACGTCGTCCTGTCCTGCGGCTTCCTCGCCGACGGCGTCCGCGAGGTGCTCGGCGACGGGGAGCGGTTCGGGATCCGGCTTCGCTACGTCGAGGAGCCCCGCCCGCTCGGAACCGGCGGCGCCGTCAAGTTCGCCGAGGATCTGCTCGAGGAGCGCTTCCTCATGCTCAACGGGGACGTGCTGACCGACATCGACCTCACCGCCCAGATCGCCCAGCACGAGCGCACCGGCGCGCGCGGGACGCTCGCGCTCGTGCCCGTCGAGGACCCCTCGGCCTATGGGCTCGTGCGCCTCGAGCCGGACGGCGCCGTGCGCGAGTTCCTCGAGAAGCCCGCGCCGGACCAGATCGACACGAACCTGATCAGCGCCGGAGCCTACGTGCTGAACCGCGACGTCCTGGGCCTGCTCGAGGCGGGCGAGCCGGCCTCGATCGAGCGGGAGGTCTTCCCCCGCCTGGTCGGCCAGGGCCTCTACGGCTACGCCTCCGACGGCTACTGGCTCGACATCGGGACCCCCGAGCGCTACCTCCAGGCGACCGCCGACATCCTGGAGGGCAACGTCGCCACCGACGTGGCCCTCGGCCCGTCGTTCCTGGCCGTCGCCGGCGACGTCGACAGCGCCGGCCGGGTCGTGCCGCCCGCGCTCGTCGGGCCGCGGTGCCAGATCGGCGCCGGCGCCCGGGTCGGCAGCCTCGCCGTGCTCGGGCCGGGCGTGTCGATCGGGGCTGGCACGACGGTCGAGCGCGCGGTCGTCCTCGACGGCGCGCAGATCGGCCCGAACTGCACGCTGCGCAACTGCGTCGTCGCGGCCGGGGCACGCATCGGCGCGGGCTGCCGGATCGAGGGCGACGCGGTCGTCGGCGCCGGGGTGCAGGTCGGCCCGGGCAACGTCCTTACCCACGGCGCCCGTATCTTCCCGGGCGTGAACCTCCCCGAAGGAGCGATCGCGTTTTGACCGCGCTGACCCGCCCGGCGATCGCCGCCGTCGATTCCACGGGCCAGCTCGACGACGTCCTGGGGCTGCCCGACCACCTGCGCGATGCCCTCTGGAAGGCCGAGAGCGCCGGCCTCACCGAGGTGGAGGCTGCGGGCGGGCTCATCGTGGCCGGGATGGGCGGGTCGTCGATCGGCGGGGCGCTGGCCAAGGCCGCGCTCGGCGATCGCGTGTCGCGGCCGATCGGGCTTGCCCGCGGCTACGAGCTCCCGTCCTGGGCGACGCCCGACACGCTCATCCTGTGCTCGAGCTACTCGGGCGACACCGAGGAGACCCTCGCCTGCTACGAGGCCGCCGGCGCCCTGGGCGCCCCGCGGATCGTCGCCGCCTCCGGCGGCCGCCTGGCCGCCCAGGCCCACGCCGACGGGGTTCCGGTCATTCCGATCCCTGGCGGCTTCCAGCCGCGGGCCGCCGTCGGATATGGCGTCGTGGCCGCCCTCGAGGCGGCGGCCGTCGGCGGCGTGGCGCCGAGCATCCGGTCCGAGATCGACGTGGCGGCCGCCCACCTCGAGCAGCTCGTGGCCGCCTGGGGGCCCGATGCCCCGGAGGACTGCCTGCCCAAGGCGATCGCGGCCCAACTGCGCGGCACGGTCCCGGTCGTGATCGGTGCCGGCGCGACCGTGCCGGTCGCCTACCGCTGGAAGACGCAGTTCAACGAGAACGCCAAGGTCCCGGCGTTTGCCGGCGAGCTTCCCGAGGTCGACCACAACGAGGTGGCCGGCTGGACGGGCGCGGCCGCGCTCGGCCGCTTCACGGCGGTCTTCCTCGACGACAGCGACCTGCATCCCCGGGTGCGCGAGCGGATCGCCTTGACCCGCGGCATCGTGGAGGACGAGGCCGCCGGGACCGTGACCGCGTCCGCCAAGGGCGACAGCTGCACCGAGCGCGTCCTGTCGCTCGTGCTGCTCGGCGATCTCGTCACCGTCTACCTCGCCGCCCTGAACGGCACCGACCCCGTCCGCATCGAGGCGATCGATCGCCTGAAGGCCGAGCTGGACGGCGAATAGGTCCGGGCCGGGCGCCCGGTCGGCCCGGGCGGAACCTTGACACGATCGTGGTAAGGTTGCCCCCGATGGGCGACGGTCTCACGATCCACGAGGCGGCGCAGACGACCGGCTGGTCGCCGCGCATGCTGCGCTACGTGGAGAGCGCCGGCCTCGTCGCCGCTCCGCGCAACGCCTCGGGCTACCGGGTCTACGGGCCCGCGACGCTGCAGCGGCTGCGCACGCTGCGCGAGCTGCTCGACGAGCGCGGCGTCGCGCTGTCCGAGATGGCCTTCGAGGCGCGCCTGCGCAGCGACGGCGAGCTGCGGGCGGCTGTCGACGCCTGGTTCGAGGCCGAGCCCGCCCGTCCCCACGACGTTCCCGCCGGCGACTGGCTGCGCTTCGAGCAGGAGAAGCACGAAGCCCTGCTCGCCGCCGCCGCACCCACCCCTGAGCTCACGGAGATCGCATGACCACCGCCACGACCGTCCTGACCGACACCGACTACAAGGTCGCCGACCTCGCGCTGGCCGACTACGGCCGCAAGGAGATCGGGCTGGCCGAGCACGAGATGCCGGGCCTGATGTCGGTGCGCGAGGAGTTCGCGGCGTCGCAGCCGCTGGCGGGCGCCAAGATCATGGGCTCGCTGCACATGACGATCCAGACGGCGGTCCTGATCGAGACGCTCGTCGCGCTCGGCGCCGAGGTCCGCTGGGCGTCCTGCAACATCTTCTCGACCCAGGACCACGCGGCCGCGGCCGTGGTCGTGGGGCCCGACGGGACGCCCGACGAGCCCCGCGGCGTGCCGGTCTTCGCCTGGAAGGGCGAGACGCTCGAGGAGTACTGGTGGTGCACCGACCAGGCGCTGACGTGGCCCGAGGGCGGCCCGAACATGCTGCTCGACGACGGCGGCGACGCGACCATGCTGGTCCACAAGGGCACCGAGTTCGAGGCCGCCGGAGCCGTGCCGGACCCGGCGAGCGCCGAGTCCGAGGAGTTCCGCGTCTTCCTGACGCTCCTGCAGGGCTCGCTGCAGGCCGACGCGCAGAAGTGGACCCGCATCGGCCAGGGCATCAAGGGCGTGACCGAGGAGACCACCACGGGCGTGAACCGGCTCTACCAGATGGCCGAGTCCGGGCAGCTGCTGTTCCCGGCGATCAACGTCAACGACTCGGTCACCAAGAGCAAGTTCGACAACCTCTACGGCTGCCGCCATTCGCTCGTGGACGGGATCAACCGTGCCGTCGACGTCATGCTCGCGGGCAAGCTCTGCGTCGTCTGCGGCTACGGGGACGTGGGCAAGGGCTGCGCTGCGTCGCTGCGCGCCCAAGGCGCCCGCGTCGTCGTGACCGAGATCGACCCGATCTGCGCGCTCCAGGCCCTGATGGAGGGCTATGAGGTCGTGACGCTCGAGGACGTCGTCGGCAGTGCCGACGTCTTCATCACCGCCACGGGCAACAAGGACATCATCACGGCCGAGCACATGGCGGCGATGAAGCACCAGGCGATCGTCGGCAACATCGGCCACTTCGACAACGAGATCGACATGGCGGCCCTGGCCGGCGTCGCCGGGATCGAGAAGGTCAACATCAAGCCCCAGGTCGACCAGTGGGTGTTCCCGGACGGGAAGATGATCATCGTCCTCTCCGAGGGCCGGCTGCTGAACCTCGGCAACGCGACCGGGCACCCGAGCTTCGTGATGAGCAACAGCTTCACGAACCAGGTCATCGCGCAGATCGAGCTGTACGGGCACACCGACTTCTACGAGAAGACGGTGCACGTGCTGCCCAAGCACCTGGACGAGAAGGTCGCCCGGCTGCACCTCGGCGCGCTCGGCGCCAAGCTCACCGAGCTGCGTCCCGAGCAGGCCGCCTACCTCGGCATTCCGGTGCAGGGCCCCTTCAAGCCCGAGCACTACCGCTACTAGCGCACCGTCTCGCCGCGGCGCCCCGGCGCCGCGGCGTCCGGCGCCCATGGCCGCCTCGACGATCGCCGACCCCGCCCTCGCCCCCGCCGGCGATGCGGCGATCGCCTGGGCGGAGGGCCGGATGCCCGCGCTGCGGTCCGTGCGCGAGCGGTTCGCCGCCGCCTCGGCGCTGGCCGGCGTGCGCGTGGGGGCCTGCCTGCACGTCACGAGCGAGACGGCGGCGCTCCTGCGCGCGCTCGTCGCGGCTGGCGCAGAGGTGGACCTGTGCGCGGCGAACCCGCTCTCGACGCAGGACGCCGCGGCCGCGGCGCTCGCGCAGCAGGACGGCATCACCGTCCGCGCCGTCCGCGGCGAGTCCCGCGACGATCTGGCCGGCCACCTCGCCGCCGTCGCCGCCACGGCGCCGCACGTCACCCTCGACGACGGCGCCGGCCTGATCATGGCGCTCCATGCTGCCGGGGCGGCCGCGCTCGGCGAGCTCAAGGGCGGGACCGAGGAGACCGCGACCGGGGTGGTGCGCCTGCGCGCCCTGGATGCTGCGGGCGGCCTGCATCGGCCCGTGATCGCGCTGACCGAGGCCCGCGCCGCTGAGCTGTTCGACGCGCGCTACGGAACCGGCCAGTCGACGATCGACGGCATCCTGCGGGCCACGAACATCCTGCTCGCCGGGGCGACGTTCGTCGTGCTCGGCTTCGGGCGCTGCGGCCGCGGGATCGCGGCGCGCGCCCGCGGGGCGGGGGCGCGGGTCATCGTTTGCGAGGTCGATCCCGTGGCCGCCCTCGAGGCCGCGATGGAGGGCTATGAGGTTGCGCCGGCAGCGGCGGCCGCCCCGGCCGGCGACGTGTTCGTGACGGCGACCGGCGGCCGCGACGTGCTGCGCCGGGAGCACTTCGAGGCGATGAAGGACGGGGCGATCGTCGCGAACGCCGGCCACTTCGACGTCGAGGTCTCGGTCCCGGACCTCGCGGAACTCGCGGTCGAGCGCCGGGCGGTCCGCCCGCTCGTCGAGCGGTTCGTCCGGGCCGACGGGGCCGGGATCGACCTCCTCGCGTCCGGGCGCGTGGTGAACCTCGCCGCGGGCGAGGGCAATCCCGCCGCGGTCATGGACATCGCCTTCGCGACCCAGGCGCTCGCGGTGCAGCGGCTGGTTGCGGACGCCGGGGGCCTGCCGCCCGGCGTTCATCCGGTGCCCGGCGACCTCGACGCGGAGGTCGCAGCACTCGGCCTCGGGGCCCTCGGGGTCGCAATCGACGCGCTCACGCCCGAGCAGCACGCCTATCTGCACGCCTGGGAGCCCGGTCGCTGAGCGGCCGGGCGTCCTCTCACCCGACGGTGACCTTCGCGCGGGCGGCGCCGTAGCCGCTGGCGGTGACGGTGGCGACGGTGGTGGCGGCGGGGGCTGGGAGCGTCACCTTGCCCTTGGCGTTCGTGCGTGCGGACCGGGCGCCGAAGCGCACGCGGGCGCGGCGGACGGGGTCGCCGGCGTCGGTGACGAGGAACGTGACCTTCTGGCCCGGCCGGGCCCGGCGGGGCGTGGGGAACAGCGAGACGCCGGTGATGAACTGCCGGTGCCACGCCGCGGAGTCGACGTTGCTGTGCTGGGAGGAGAGCAGGAGGTCGAGCGGCCCGGTCTGCGCGTTTCCGGCGGCCTCGGTCAAGTTCACGGTGCCGGGCGGAGGGACGACGGCGAGCCGCGGGCCGAACCGCGTGGCGGCGCGGTTGCTGCGGCGGGCCACCACGGCATAGCCGGACGGGGTGGCCGCCTTTTCGGCCCAGAACGCCCAGATGCGCCCGCTCGGGGCCGCCGCGAGCCCGAGGCTGTCCGGGACGTAGCCGAGCGCCGTGGTCCCGAGCACCGCGGCCCGCGGCGCGCCGAGGCGCCAGACGAGCACGCGGGTGCGCCCGGACTTCCCGCTGATGTACGCCGTGAAGATGCCCGGCCGCTGAGGCCGTCCGATGATGGCCGGCCGGCCGCCGCCGGTGATGGCGCCATAGGCGCCCGGCCCGGTCCGCACGAAGGCGCCCGGCGGATGCACGGCCGGGCCTGCGGCGGCCCCGGCCGCGGTGAGCCGGACGAGGCTGCGTCCGGGCTGGGTGGCGGCGATGGAGTCGGTCGCGGCGACGAGCTCGCCGCTGCGCCCGTCCACGGCGAGGCCGACGTTGGTGTAGCAGCACTGTGGCGCCGTGAACTGCGGAGGCAGCGCGGCCGACGGCACCAGGCCGGAGAAGACGGAGTTCTCGCCGCGCGTGGACCACGCCGAGTAGATCGTCCGGGCGGGAGGGGGGCCCAGCACGGCCGACACCGGCCCGGCGCCGCCGAGCGACAGGCTTTGCGCGACCAGGCTCCACGTCGCGCCGTCTCCGCTGGCCGCGGCGTTCAGGCCGGTCAAGGGCTCGCCAGTGTTCGTGCTGCGGATCCCGGCCCACAGCAGGGCCAGGCTGCGGGGGCCGGTGCGGACGAGCGCCGGCGAGGCGAGCGTCGTCCATCCGCGCGCCACGACGGTCGGTGCGCCGGCACGCCCATCCCGGCGCACCGGCGTCACGACGAGGTCGTAGGTCCCGCCGGGCTCCTGATGGACCCAGGCGACCTTCAGGACGCGGTCGTCGGTGCGGGCGAGCCCGACCTGCTCCAGGGGCGAGAAGTTCGCGGCGGTGATGCGGGTCCACCGCTTGCCGGCGGCGGCCGCCGGCCCTGCCGGCGCCAGGGTCGCGGCGAGGGCCACGAGGGCCAGGCCTGCCCGTCCGATTCGCTCCATGTCGCGTCTCCCGTTGCTGCTCCCCGCCGGGCGACCGTAGCACCGGTCGGCCCGGCTGTCTGCCCGAATCAGCGGGTGATCGTGACTTTGGCGCGGGCGGCGCCGTAGCCGCTGGCGGTGACGGTGGCGATGGCGGTGGCGGCGGGGGCGGGGAGGGTGACCTTGCCCTTGGCGTTCGTGCGTGCGGAGCGGGTGCCGAAGCGCACGCGGGCGCGGCGGACGGGGTCGCCGGCGTCGGTGACGAGGAACGTGACCTTCTGGCCCGGGCGGGCCCGGCGGGGCGTGGGGAACAGCGAGACGCCGGTGATGAACTGCCGGTGCCAGGTGGCGACGGCGTTCACGCGGCCGACGGTCAGGAGGAGGTCGAGCGGGCCGGTCTGGGCGTTCCCTGCGGCCGCGTAGATCCCGCTTGTGCCGGGCGGCGGCGGCTTGACGATGCGCGGGCCGAACCGGGTGGCGGCGCGGTTCGAGCGCCGGGCGACGACGACATACCCCGAGGGCGTGCTCGCGCGCTCGGCCCAGAAGACCCAGAGCCGCCCGCTCGGGGCCGCCGCGATCCCGACCGAGGCCAAGGCGAAGGTGTTGTCGGGCCGCCGGGCGAGCGTGACGGCGCGCCTGGCGCCGAGCCGCCACACGAGGATCCGGTTCGTCTTCACGTAGCCGCTGTCGTAGGCGGTGAAGATGCCGGCCTTCCCCGGCCGCCCGGTGATCGGCGCCCGCGCAGACGCACCGAACTGCGCCTCGAGCCGGCCGTCGAACCGCACGGCCGCGCCGGGCGGGCGGATCGGCGCTCCGGCCGGCCGGCCGGCGGCGTCCACCGGCTGCACGTGGCGCCCAGGGTCGCCGGTCACGTTGGAGTCGTAGGCGAGCACGACCTGCCCGGTCTTCCCGTCGACCGCCACGTTGCCGTTGTAGTAGCAGCAGCCGGCGCCCGTGAACGTGCTGAGGCCGGCGCCCGGGGTGAGTCCGGCATACACCCAGGCGCTTCCGCTCGCGAAGGCGGCGTAGAGGGTCCGGGCCGGCGGCGGCCCGAGCACGGCGCCCGGGGAGGCGCCAGCCGCTGGGCTCGTCGTGTCGAGGGCCGGTCCCAGGGTCCAGGCCGTGCCATCCGGCGTCGAGGCCGTCAGGAGCCCGTCGGCGGGGTCCCCCGCGGTCAGCGTCCGGATGCCGCCGAAGACTGCGAGCAGGCTGCGGCCGCCGGTGCGCACCAGGGCGGGGTAGCCGAGCTGCTTCCAGCCGCTCAGCACGGTCACCGAGGCGCCGGCCCGGCCGTCCCGCTGGAGCGTCGTGACGACGAGGTCGCGGGTGTCGCCCGGCCGCTCCCGGAGCCAGGCGACCTTCAGGACGCGGTCGTCGGTGCGGGCGAGCCCGACCTGCTGGATGTTCGAGTTGGTGTCGGCCGTGATCTTCGACCAGCGCCGGCCGGCGCCGAGGGACGGGGATGCCGTCGCGAGCAGCGCGACAGCGGCGGTGGCGCACGCAATGGGGAGGCGGACCCTCACGGGAGCAGCCTTTCGTCGGAGGAAGCGGCCACGCCGGACGCTAGCGGTCCGGGCGGCAGCCGTCGACTCGGTGGACGGATGCCCGGTCAGGCCGGGGGCGTCACGGCCGGCTCGGGTGCGTCCTCCGGGAGCGCGTCCGGGCCGTAGCGTTCCTCCCGCTGGCTGCGCTGCTCGTCCTCGCTGAGCGCCCGCGCGAAGAGCACGGCGAGCGCGATCCCCATCACGATCGACTGCTCCAGCGCCATGATGAGCCCGGCGACGTTCTGGTCCTCGACGCGCGTGAGACCGAAGTGGCCGTGGGGGTAGTCGTAGAGCACGACGGGCGCGAACGTGAGCAGGATCCCCAGGAAGCCGACGGCGAGCTTCGTGGTGACCATGTAGATCACGGGGCCCAGGCCCTCGAGACGCTGGCGCGAGCGAATCGGCGAGAGCAGGTACCACCAGTACAGGAAGCCCGCGGCCAGGAAGCAGGTGTGCTCGAGGGCGTGGACCCCGTCGTTCGCGAGCGCGGCGTCATACAGGGCCGGGATGTGCCAGATCCACATCGAGGCGGCGTAGAGGATGACCGCGAAGGCCGGGTGGGCGAAGAAGCCCGCCTGGCGCTCGACGCGCTGCAGGCGCCGCGTGGCCGGACGCAGGATGGCCTTCGTGAAGCCCAGGAGGCAGAGCACCGGCGCCAGGTCGAGCAGGAGGACGTGCTGGACCATGTGCATCGAGGCCATCTGGTGCCCGAGCGTGTCGATCGGGGAGAGCAAGGCGGCCACGAACACGGCGATGCCGGCGGTGAAGGCGGCCAGCCGCCAGCCGCCGGCGGCGCGGGGTCCATCCGCGGCACGCACCCGGCGCCAGCGCACGACGTACGCCGCCAGCGCCGCGGCGAGCCCGGCGAGGATGACCGGGTTGACGCTCCACGACGTGTCGGTCGCGACGGCCAGCAGCGCGCTCCACGAAGGGTCATCCATTCCTGCGCGCGATTGTCGCAGCCACGTGTCGAGCCGGGGGCGCGCCCCCGGCACGCTGCCAGCATGCCCTCGCGCCTGCTGGCCGAACTCGTTGCGCTCGTCGTGCCGCCGCTGTGCGCCGCCTGCCGGCGCCCGCTGGGGCGCGCCGGCGAGGTGCTGTGCGCCGCCTGCCGGGCGGACCTGCCGTGGCTCCGGGGGCCGCGATGCCCGCGGTGCGCGCTGCCGGCGCCCTGCGCCCCGTGCCCGGCGGCCGGGTCCGCAGTCGAGGCCGCCTGGGCGCCGCTCGCCTACGACGGCACGGCGCGGGCCGTCGTCGGCGCCTTGAAGTTCGAGGGCGGCTTCGCGGTCGCAAGCGTGATGGCGGCGCAGATCGTCGCCACCGCCCCGCCCGGCCTGCTCGCCGGACGCACCGCGGTGCCCGTCCCGGCCCATCCCGGCGGCGCCCGGGCACGCGGGTTCGACCAGGCGGCGCTCGTGGCCCGGGCCATCGCCCGGCGCGCCGGCCTCGGCCTGTCGGCGTGCCTCGAGCGCCGGGGTCCCGGCGGGCGCCAGCTCGGCGCCGGGCGCGAGGACCGGCTGGCCCCGGGACGCCTCGGCGTGCGGGTCCGCGGCCGGGCCCCGGCGCGGGTGCTCCTCGTCGACGACGTTCACACGACCGGGGCGACCCTCGACGCCTGCGCCCGGGTGATCCGGGACGCGGGAGGGTCGTCGGTGGCCGCGGTGGCCTACGCCCGCACGCTCCCGGCCCGGTCGTCCGTCCGGCCGCCTGACAAACGGCGGAGCCGGGCGTAGCATGGGAGGCCACCTGCCGGCTCGTTCGAGAGGAGTGTCGGATGCGGATATCGGTCAAGGGGCGCAATGCGGCGGTCACGGACGATCTCCGGGCGCACGTGGAGCGGCGATTTCGGGCGATCGCCCGGCAGGTCTCTCCGCTCGCCGAGCTCGAGGTGGAGATTCGCGAGGAGCGCAACCCGGCGATCGCAAACGCGCAGGTCGCCGAGGCCACCCTCCACCTCAAGGGGGTGACCCTGCGCGCCCGCGACGCCTCGCCCGACATCCTCGCCTCGATCAACCGCTGCGCGGAGGAGCTCGCCCGCCAGGTCAAGCGCCACCGGGACAAGCGCCGGGCCCGTCGCGAGGCGCGCGCGGCGGCCGCACGCGAGGGCGCCGAGCCGGCGGTCTGAACCGCCTGAAATCCCGCCCCAGGGGGCGGCGGGGCCCGCGAGGGCCGCTGCTAGGCTAGCCCCATGTCGATTCTCGATCGCGCGCTGCGTGTCGGCGAGGCAAAGCGGTACAAGGACTACGCCAAGCGCGTCGACCGCATCAACGCCTACGAGCCGGAAATGGAGCTGCTGGACGACGCCGAGCTGCTCCAGCACGCGGACGCCCTCCGGGAGCGCGCCGCCAACGGCGAGCCCCTGGACGATCTGCTCTACGAGAGCTTCGCGCTGACCCGGGAGGCCGGGAAGCGCACGATGGGGATGCGCCACTTCGACGTCCAGCTCATCGGCGGGATGGTGCTCCACGACGGCGCGATCGCCGAGATGCGCACCGGGGAGGGCAAGACGCTGACGGCGACGCTCGCCGTCGTCCTGAACTCGCTCCCCGGCAGCGGGGTGCACGTCGTCACCGTCAACGACTACCTCGCCCGGCGCGACGCCGAGTGGATGACGCCGATCTACCGCGCCCTGGGCGTCGACGTCGGGATCCTGCAGAACATGCAGTCCTACGAGGACAAGCACGTCGCCTACGCCGCCGGGGTCACCTACGGCACGAACTCCGAGTTCGGGTTCGACTATCTCCGCGACAACATGGCCACGGCGCTCGAGGAGAAGGTCCAGCGCGGCCACCCCTACGCGATCGTCGACGAGGTGGACAACATCCTCATCGACGAGGCTCGCACGCCGCTCATCATCTCCGGCGCGCCCGAGCAGGCCGCGGACTTCTACATCCAGTTCGCGAAGCTCGCGCGGACCTTCGAGGCAGGGAAGAAGCCCGAGGGGCTCGACCCGAGGGCCAAGAAGGACTACCTCGCCGACTTCGACTTCGAGTTCGACGAGAAGCACAAGACGGTGTCGGTCACCGAGCGCGGCGTGGCGAAGGCCGAGAAGTTCATGAAGATCGACCACCTCTACCGCGCCGAGAACGGCCACCTGGTCAACCACCTGATCCAGGCGCTCAAGGCCGAGTCCCTCTACAAGCGCGACGTCGACTACGCGGTCGTCGACGGCGAGGTCCGGATCATCGACGAGTTCACCGGCCGCATCCTCGAGGGACGGCGCTGGTCCGAGGGCCTGCACCAGGCCGTCGAGGCGAAGGAGGGCGTCCGCGTTCAGGAGGAGAACCAGACGCTCGCGACCATCACCCTCCAGAACTACTTCCGCCTCTACGAGAAGCTCGCCGGCATGACCGGCACCGCGCTGACCGAGGCGACCGAGTTCAAGAAGATCTACGACATCGACGTCGTCGAGATCCCCACGAACCGGCCGATGGTCCGCGACGACCGCAACGACGAGGTCTACAAGACCAAGGACGGCAAGTGGTCGGCGGTGGTGCGGGAGATCGAGGACCGCCACGCCAAGCAGCAGCCGGTCCTCGTCGGCACTATCTCGGTCGAGGTGTCTGAACTGCTCGGCGAGCAGCTGACGAAGAAGGGCATCCCGCACACGGTGCTCAACGCCAAGCCCGAGTACGCCGAGCGCGAGGGCGAGGTCATCGCCGAGGCCGGCGCACCGGGCGCCGTCACGATCGCGACGAACATGGCGGGCCGCGGCGTCGACATCAAGCTCGGCGGCAACGCCGAGCACCTCACGCGCCTCGAGCTGGCCAAGCTCGGGCTCACGAAGGGCGACCCGGATTACGAAGAGCGCTTCGCCCAGGTCCTGCCCGCGATGGACGAGAAGGTCTCGGGCGCCCGCGAGCAAGTCATGGAGGCCGGCGGCCTCTTCATCATCGGCACCGAGCGCCACGAGTCGCGGCGGATCGACAACCAGCTTCGCGGCCGCTCCGGCCGCCAGGGCGACCCCGGCGAGTCGCGGTTCTTCCTCTCCGCCGAGGACGACCTCGTCCGCCTCTTCGCCGGCGACCGCATCTACAAGATCCTCGACCGCCTCGGCACGACCGACGAGGAGGGCAACGAGGAGCCGATCGCGGCCGGGATGCTCACGAAGCAGATCGAGAAGGCCCAGCGCAAGGTCGAGGAGCAGAACTTCCTCATCCGCAAGCGCGTCCTCGAGTACGACGACGTCATGAACGAGCAGCGCCGGATCGTCTACGAGTACCGCGACCGGATCCTCGAGGGCAAGGACATGGGCGAGGACGCCCGCCGCGAGGTCGCCACGGTCATCGAGGGCCTGGTCAGCCAGTACACCCCCGGCGACTACGTGGAGGACTGGGACGTCCCGGGCCTCATCGAGGCCATCGAGCAGATCGTCCCGCTCCCGCCCGAGGCCGAGGACCTGGACGCCGACCGGCTCGACCGCACCGAGCTCGCCGACGCCCTCACCACGCAGGCCATGGGGATCTACGACCAGCGCGAGGAGGAGCTCGGCGAGGAGCTCACTCGGGCGCTCGAGCGCTACCTCCTGCTGCAGATCATCGACCAGCGCTGGCGCGAGCACCTCTACGACATGGACTACCTGCGCGAGGGCATCCACCTCCGCGGGTTTGCCCAGATCGAGCCGCTCGTCGCGTACAAGAACGAGGGCTTCGAGCTCTTCACCGACCTCATGAACTCGATCTGGTCGGACTACGCGCGCCTCTTCTTCAACGTGGAGGTCGAGATCGAAGGCGAGGACGGCGGCGGCGCCGTGCCGGCCCCGCCGCCGAGCTACGCCGCCTCGGGGAGCTCGACGCGCAACGCGAGCGTGTCCTACTCCGGCGGCGGGATGGACCAGCCCAGCGCCCTCGCCATGGCCGCCGCGGGCGCCGGTGTCGAGGCCGGCGAGGCCGCCGAGGAGGTCGAGATGCTCCCGGTCGTCGAGCAGCGCCGCGTCGACGAGTCCGAGCAGATCGGGCGCAACGATCCGTGCTGGTGCGGGTCGGGCAAGAAGTACAAGAAGTGCCACGGCGCCTGACGGCGTCGCGGGCCGGTCGAGTGACGTAGGCCACGGCGCCTGACGGCGCCGGGCGGCTACTCCGAGGTGCCGCTGCTCCGCTGGCCGGGCAGCCGGTCGACGATGCGCCCGAGCCGCTCCGTGGCGCCGTGGAGCGGTTCGACGACCGTCGCGAGCGTCTCGGTGCTCGTGATGGCGCGTTCCAGGGCCGGCAGCGCCTCCGCGACCCGCCCGCCCTCGGCGGCCACTTGGACCGCGATGATCTCGAGGCGCGACAGCACGTCGAGCACGTCGCCGACCCGCGCCTGGAAGGCCTTCACTTCGGCCACCACCGCCTCGGCCTGCCCGTCGAGCCCGCCGAGGGTGGTGACGGCCGACGCCGCGCGGTCGTCCAGCCGCCGAGCCGCCCGCACGGCGGCGCGCAGTTCGGCCCGCCCGCCGTCGGCGGCGGAGAGCAGCTCGGCCATCCGGTCCTCGAGGTCGTCGAC
Organism: Solirubrobacteraceae bacterium; assembly: GCA_046330225.1. GTDB lineage: Bacteria > Actinomycetota > Thermoleophilia > Solirubrobacterales > Solirubrobacteraceae > CANJIV01. The sequence goes on from JAXLTD010000001.1 coordinate 483,041, forward strand.
CCGCTGGGCCAGCCGTGCCTCGATCTCGGGCAGCTCGGCGGCGGCGGCGGCGAGGCCGTGCAGGTCGTCGAGCGCCCGCAGGGCCAGGCGGGCCGGGAGGGCCGGAAGGGCGAGCAGGGTCCCGAGCGTCACGCCGGGGAGTCTAGGGCCAGCCTCGCCGCCCCCGGGCGGAGCGCGGTCCGGATCCCGCCAGACGCCCAGCGGGACCCGGGCCGATTGCCGCCCGGGCGGCGTGCGGGTTTACTCTCCTGCTGTCGTGCGCCGGGCGGCGCCCCCGCCCGGCCCCGCGAGGAGAAGGAGAGTCGACGATGTGCTCAGGCAGCAGCCGTGACGTGGCGCACCCAGGCGGAGCGCTGCTCGATCGCCCGGTGCTCACCGAGGCGGACCGGATCGTGGCCCGCTTGAACGAGCCGGCGGTCGCGGCGGCCATCAATCAGCTGCTCGACCGGGCCGATCTCATCGCCGCCCTGCTGGCCGGCCTCGACGCGGCGGGGGAGGACGAGGTGCGCCGCGGCCTCGCGGCGGCCGTCGACCTGCTTCGCACGCTCGGCCGGGCCGAGCCGGGGCCGACCGCGGCAGCGGGGGCGAGCGCCGGTGCATGAGCTGTCGATCGCGCGCGGGATCGTGCGCATCGCCGACGACGCCGCCCGGGACGGCGGGGCCGACCGTGTCGCCTCGGTGCGGGTCGCCGTCGGGGCCCTGGCCGGGGTCGTGCGGCCAGCCCTCGAGTTCGCCTTCCCATTCGCCGCCGAGCCGTGCCCGCGGGTCGCCAGTGCCCGGCTCGAGATCGAAGACGTGCCGCTGCGGCTCCGCTGCGAGCCGTGCCGCGCCATCGTCGAGCCTGACGTCACGACCAGCTTCCGCTGTCCGCGCTGCGGGACGCCGAGCGGAACGCTCGTGTCCGGGCGCGAGATCGAGGTGCGCCGGGTGACGTTCGGAGCGGTTCCGGCGTGACCGGGGAGGCCCCGGCCGTGGCGGCGCCTCCAGGGCACGTCGAGCTCGCGGCCAGCGTGCTCGGGCACAACGACCGCCTCGCCCGCGCACTGCGGGAGCGGCTCGAGGCCTCCGGCGTGGCGATGTTCAACGTCGCCTCCAGCCCGGGGTCCGGGAAGACCCGGCTGCTCGAGGCGCTGCTGGCGCGCATGGGCCCGGCCTACGGGGCCGCCGCGCTCGTCGGAGACCTCGCGACCGACCGCGACGCCCGGCGCCTGGCGCGGTCCGGCGCCCCTGTTCGGCAGATCGTCACGGACGGCCTGTGCCACCTCGAGGCGGCGATGGTCCAGGATCACCTCATCGGCTGGGACGTGGGGGAGTGCCGCTACCTGTTCGTCGAGAACGTCGGGAACCTCGTCTGCCCGGCGGCGTTCGACCTCGGGGAGGCGGCGCGCCTCGTGCTCCAGAGCGTCACGGAGGGCGAGGACAAGGCGCTGAAGTACCCGCCGATGTACAGCTCGGCCGACCTCGTCGTCATCACGAAGTCCGACTTGGCCGAGGCCGCGGAGTTCGAGCGGGAGGCCTGCCGGGCGGCGATCCACGAGGTCAATCCGGGCGTGGCCATCCTCGAGACCTCGGCGAAGACGGGCGCCGGGCTCGACGACCTCGTCCGCGCCCTGGTGCACATCCGCGACGACGCCCTTGGCCTCGGCCCGGGGCGCCAGGCCGCGCCGCCGGCCTAGGAGCCTGCCCGTGTGCCTCGCGATTCCCGGCGCGATCGTGGAACTGACCGATCCCGTGCGCCAGCTCGCCACGGTGGACGTCGGAGGCGTGCGCCGCACCGTGAGCGTTGCCCTGCTGGACGGCGCCGCGCCCGGCGACTGGGTGCTGATCCACGTCGGCTTTGCCCTGTCGAAGATCGACGAGCCGGAGGCGCGGGCGACGCTGGCCCTGCTCCAGCAGCTCGGCGGCCAGTACGACGAGGGACTGGCCGAGCTGCGGGGGAGCGCGATCGAATGAGCGGCGCCGGGAGCTCCGCGGGCGATGCGGGCCGGGCCGACGGCGGCCGCTGCGTGACCTGCTCGGACGAGGCGCTCCCGATGGACGTGCTCGAGGTCGACGAGGCCGGCGGACTGGCCGCCTGCCGCGGGGCCGGCGGCGAGCGGCGGACGGTCGAGACCGCGCTGCTGGCCGCGGTCGCGCCGGGCGACCGCGTGCTCGTCCACGCCGACGTGGCCATCGCCCATGCGGCGGAGCGGACGTCCGCATGAGGTACGTCGACGAGTTCCGCGACGCCGGGCTCGGCCGCGCGCTCGCCGGCGAGATCCTCGCGGCGGTGCAGCCGGACCGCCACTACAAGATCATGGAGGTCTGCGGCGGCCACACGCATTCGATCTACAAGTTCGGCCTCGACGACCTGCTGCCGGACAACGTCGAGCTCGTCCACGGCCCGGGCTGCCCTGTCTGCGTGATCCCGATGGGCCGCGTCGACGACGCGATCCACGTGGCAAGCCAGCCCGGGGTCGTGCTCGCCTGCTTCGGGGACATGATGCGCGTGCCCGGGTCCGAGCGGTCGCTCACGGACGCCAAGGCCGCCGGGGCCGACATCCGCATGGTCTACTCGCCGCTCGACGCGCTGCGGATCGCGCGCGCCGAACCCGGCTCCGAGGTGGTGTTCCTGGCGATCGGCTTCGAGACGACGGCGCCGTCGACGGCGCTGACGCTCATGCGGGCCAAGGCGGAGGGGATCGGGAACTTCTCGTGCCTGTGCCACCACGTGAGGATCGTGCCGCCGCTGCGCGCGCTGCTCGAGTCCCCGGACCTGCAGCTCGACGGGTTCATCGGTCCCGGCCACGTGGCGACGGTCGTCGGCGCCCGCCCGTTCGAGTTCGTGCCCAACGAGTTCGGCAAGCCGTTCGTCGTGGCGGGCTTCGAGCCGCTCGACGTGCTCCAGGCGATCCAGATGCTCGTCGCGCAGCTGGCGGAGGGCCGCTGCGAGGTCGAGAACCAGTACGCGCGGGTCGTCCCGTACGACGGGAACCCGAAGGCGCTCGAGGTCCTCGCCGAGGTCTTCGAGCTGCGGCCCGACTTCGAATGGCGCGGACTGGGCGTCATCCCGCAGAGCGCGCTGCGGCTGTCGGAGGCCTATGCCGACTTCGACGCCGAGCAGCGGCACGAGGTTCCCGGGATCCGGGTTGCCGACCCGAAGGCCTGCCAGTGCGGGGAGGTCCTCAAGGGCGTCATCAAGCCGTGGGAATGCAAGGTGTTCGGGACCGCCTGCACGCCGGAGCGTCCGATCGGGACCTGCATGGTGTCCCCGGAAGGGGCCTGCGCGGCCTACTACAGCTATGGGCGCTTCGCCCGCGACCCGGCGGCGGTGTGAGCGAGCCGGCGGCACCCGCCGGCCGCGAGGAGCGGCTGCTCGGGATCATCGAGACGGCGCGGGCCAAGCCGGCGAGGTTCCGGGACGAGCGGGTCACGATGGCCCACGGCGCGGGCGGCAAGGCCACGCAGGCCCTGATCGAAGGTGTCCTGCTGCCGGCGTTCGGCTCGGCCGCGCTGGCCGAGCTCGGCGATGCCGGGCTCGTAGTGATCGAGGACCTCGGCCTCGCGCTCACGACCGACAGCTTCGTGGTCAGGCCGCTGCGCTTCCCCGGCGGGTCGATCGGCGAGCTCGCGGTCAACGGCACCGTGAACGATCTCGCGATGGCGGGGGCGCGGCCCGTCGCCCTGACCGTGTCCCTCATCCTCGAGGAGGGCCTCGAGGCCGGCGTGCTGCGGGCCGAGGTCCAGGCCATCGCCGACGCGGCCGCCGCGGCCGGCGTCGAGATCGTCGCGGGCGACACGAAGGTCGTCGAGCGCGGCAGCGCCGACGGGATGTACATCTGCACGACCGGCCTGGGGCGCCTGGATCCGCGCGGGTCGCTCTCGCCGTCCGGGCTGCAGGACGGCGACCGCATCCTCGTCTCGCGCCGGATCGGCGACCACGGGATGGCGATCATGCTCGCCCGCGGCGAGTTCGAGCTCGCGGCCGACATCGAGTCCGACACCCGCCCGCTGTGGCCCGCCGCCGACGCGCTCCTCGACGCCGCCGGAGCATCGCTGCACGCCCTGCGGGACGCGACCCGCGGCGGCGTGGCCTCCGTGCTCAACGAGCTGGCCCGGGCCTCGGGCGTCGGGATCACGGTGCGCGAGGCCGACATCCCCGTCGCACCCGCCGTGGCCGGCGCCGCGGAGCTGCTCGGGCTTGACCCGATGCACGTCGCGAACGAGGGCGTGCTCGTGGCGGCGGTCGCGCCCGCCGCCGCCGCGGCGGCGCTGGACGCGCTGCGGGAGGTGCCCGGCTGCGACGAGGCCGTGGAGATCGGCGCCGTCCGCGCCGAGCCGCCGGGGATGGTGCTCGTCGAGACCGCCTTCGGAGGCCGCCGGGTCCTGGACCAGCTCGTCGGCGACCCCCTGCCCCGCATCTGCTGACCGCCGCCGACATCGGCGGCCACGCGGAGGCCCGCGTGCCGGCAGGCGCCGAGGCGCGTGCGCCCATCGGACCCCGGCGGGCCGCGGCATGAGCGCAGGGCCCGCCTCCGCCCGCGTCCGCATCCGGGCCCGGGTGGACGGGACCGTCCAGGGCGTCGGCTACCGCCCGTTCGTCCACCGCCTCGCCGCCGAGCGGGGCATCGCCGGCTTCGTCCGCAACGACGCCCGCGGCGTCCTCGTCGAGGCGGAAGGGCCGCCGGGCGCGGTGGCCGCCTTCGTCCGCGCGCTCGCCGACGAGGCGCCGCCGCTTGCGGTGGTCGAAGCCGTCACGCCCGAGCCGATCCCGCCGACCGGGCGCGCCGGCTTTGCCATCGTCGCGAGCGCCGGCGGCGCGCCGGCCGCCCCCGTCACGCCCGACGCCGCCACCTGCGCGGACTGCCTGCGCGAGGTCTTCGACCCGGCCGACCGCCGCCACCGCTACCCGTTCGCGAACTGCACGAACTGCGGGCCGCGGTTCACGATCGTCCGCGGCGTCCCGTACGACCGGCCGAACACGACGATGGCGGGCTTCGCGATGTGCGCGGACTGCCAGGCGGAGTACGACGACCCCGGGGACCGCCGCTTCCACGCCCAGCCCAACGCCTGCCCGGCCTGCGGCCCGGCCGCCACGCTGGCCGATGCCGCCGGGGCGCCGCTGCCCCTCGCGGGCGGCGCGGCCGATGCGGTCGCGGCGGCGGCGGCGCGGCTGCGCGACGGCGGGATCGTCGCGGTCAAGGGCCTCGGCGGCTACCACCTGGCGTGCCGGGCCGGCGACGAGACGGCGGTTGCGGCGCTCCGGGCCCGCAAGCACCGCGAGGAGAAGCCCTTCGCCCTGATGGTGCGCGATGTCGCGGCCGCGCGGGCGCTGGCGGAGATCACCGGCGAGGCCGAGGCCCTGCTGCGCTCGCCCGCAGCGCCGATCGTCCTGGTTCCCCGCCGCCCCGGGGCGCCGGTCGCCCCCTCGGTGGCGCCGCGCTCGCCCGACCTCGGGCTGATGCTCCCGGCCACGCCGCTGCACCACCTCCTGCTCGCCGATGCCGGCGAACCGCTGGTGATGACGAGCGGCAACGTCTCGGACGAGCCGATCGCCTACGAGGACAGCGAGGCCCGGGCGCGGCTGGGCAGGATCGCCGACGCGTTCCTGGTCCACGACCGCCCGATCGAGACGCGGGTCGACGACTCGGTGGTGCGCGCGGTGGACGCCGGCGACGGCCCGCGCCCGCAGCTGCTGCGGCGCTCGCGCGGCCACGTGCCGGCCGCCCTGGCGCTGCCCGTGCCGGCGCCACTTCCGATGCTGGCAGTGGGCGCGGAGCTCAAGAGCACGTTCTGCCTGGCCAAGGGGGGCCGCGCCTGGGTCGGCCACCACATCGGCGACCTCGAGAACTGGGAGACGCTGCGCGCGTTCCGGGAGGGCATCGGCCGCTTCGAGGATCTGTTCGACGTCCGGCCCGAAGCCGTCGCCCACGACCTGCACCCGGGCTATCTCTCGACCGCCGAGGCCCAGGCCCGCGAGGACCTGCCGCTGATCGGCGTGCAGCACCACCACGCCCACCTCGCCGCCGTCCTGGCCGAGCACGGCGAGGCCGGGCCGGCCGTCGGGCTGATCTTCGACGGCACCGGGCACGGGCCCGACGGCACGGTCTGGGGCGGCGAGATCCTGGCTGGCGGCCTGGACGGGTTCGAGCGGGCCGGCTGGCTGGCGCCGGCGCGGCTGCCGGGCGGCGAGCGGGCGATCCGCGAGCCGTGGCGGATGGCCTGCGCGTGGCTGCTCGAAGCCGGGCGGCTCGCCCCCGAGCCGCCGCCCGCGCTGGCCGCCGACGTGCCGCCCGACGCCTGGCGCGCGGTCGCCGGGCTGGCCCGGGCCGGCACCGCGGCGCCGGTCACCACGAGCATGGGCCGCCTGTTCGACGCCGCCGCGGCGCTCTGCGGCGTCCGGGCCCGCGTGAGCTACGAGGGCCAGGCGGCGATCGAGTTCCAGGCGCTCGCCGATCCGGGCGAGCGGGGGGCCTACGGCCTGCCGGTCGGCGGAGCCGATCCGGCGCCCGGGCCCGACGCCGGCGCGCCGCCGGGCCTGGTCCTCGAGGGCGGGACGCTCATCGCCGCCGTCGCCGCCGACGTCGCCGACGGCGCCCCGGTGCCGGCGATCAGCGCCCGGTTCCACGCCGCCGTCGCCGCGGGGTCCGCCCGCGCCGCCGCGCAGGCCGCCGGCGCCCGCGGCCTCGACACCGTCGTGCTCTCCGGCGGCGTCTTCCAGAACGCGCTGCTCCTGCGTCTGACCGCCGCGGCGCTCCGCGAGGCCGGCCTGCGCGTCCTGGTGCCGGAGCTCCTGCCGCCCAACGACGGCGGGATCTCCTTCGGCCAGGCGGCGGTGGCGGCGGCGCGGCTGGCGGGGTGACGCGGCTCAGCTGGGCCCGGTCCAGGCGGGCGCCGCCAGGGCCGCCGCCAGGGCCTCCGCCCCGCCGACGAGGACCGGCTCGCCGTGCGTGACGAGGATCCGCTCGGGCCGCAGGTCCGCCAACGGGGCGAGCGTGGGCAGGAAGCGGTCCCGGTACCACGCCTCGCGCCGGGAGCCGGCGGCCGCGCCCTGAATCCAGACGCGGAGCCGCCCGTCGACGGCGACGACGGCGTCGCCGAACACCAGCGCCTGATGTGAGGGCAGCAGCAGCGGGCGCTCGAACCGCACCGGGCTGCCGATCGGAAAGGAGCGGACGCCGCCGGGGAGCGGCCCGGCGCGGAGGTCGCGGAGGTCGCCGCGCATCGCATCCGGAAGGCGCTTCGCGACTGTCGGATGGCCCCACACGGTCACCTCGGCCCGCTCGCGGTAGCGCTCCCACAGGCCGGCGGCGCTGCGCACGTGGTACGGGATCGTGACGAGGACGTCCAGGCGGTCGCTGACGAGCGCGTCGAGCCGCGCGAGGACCGCATCCGGCTCGGCCGGAAGCAGCGGATCGATGGCGAGCACGTCCTCGCCGGCTCGCAGCGCGTAGCACCCGACCTCGGCCCCGAAGGCGCCCGGATGCCACTCGGGATGGCGCGCAGTCCAGCGCCACAGGCCTGCCACGATCTCCTCGGGAGCTGCTGGCACCGCCGCATCCTCTCACCTCGCGGCGCGGTCGGGGCGGGGGCGCCGGATCGGATAGCCTCACCGCCATGGCCACTCCGCCAGCCGAGCCGACGCCGCAGCGCCTTGCGGCGATCCGCGACCAGCTGAAGCTGCTCGCGGACTATCTTTGACCCCGCTTCCCTGGAGTCACGCATAGCGGAGCTGGAGGGCCAGATGGGTGCGCCCGGCTTCTGGGACGACCAGGAGCAGGCGGCGGCTGTCAGCGCCGAGCACGCCCGCGCAGCGCGCAAGCTCGAGACCTACCGCTCGCTCGTCGCCGACACCGAGGACCTCGAAGGCCTCGCCGAGCTGGCCGAGGAAGACCCCGGGATGGCGGCCGAGCTCGACGAGCAGATCGCCTCGGCCGAGCAGCGACTCGCCGCGCTGGAGGAGGAGCGCCTCTTCTCCGGCCGCTACGACGCCGGCGACGCGCTCGTCACGGTCAACGCCGGGGCCGGCGGCACCGACGCCCAGGACTGGGCCGAGATGGTCCTGCGCATGGAGATGCGCTGGGCCGAGAAGCGCGGCTTCGCGGTCGAGCTGCTCGAGGCGAGCCCGGGGGAGGAGGCCGGCATCAAGTCGGCGACCTTCAAGGTCGCGGGCGAGAACGCCTACGGCCTGTACTCGGCCGAGAAGGGCGTGCACCGCCTGGTCCGGCTCTCGCCCTTCGACGCCGCCCACCGCCGCCAGACGAGCTTTGCGGGCGTGGAGGTCTCGCCGGTCGTGGGCGAGACCGGCGAGGTCGAGATCGCCGACGACGACCTGCAGGTCGACACCTATCGGGCCAGCGGCGCCGGCGGCCAGCACGTGAACAAGACCGACTCGGCCGTGCGGATCACGCACAAGCCCAGCGGGATCGTGGTCCAGTGCCAGAACGAGCGCTCGCAGTCCTCGAACCGCGCCACCGCGATGGCGATGCTGCGCTCCAAGCTCGCCGAGCTCGAGGAGCGCAAGCGCCGCGAGGAGATCGCCAAGGAGAAGGGGGAGGCCCAGGACGTGAACTTCGGCTCGCAGATCCGCTCCTACGTCCTGCACCCGTACTCGATGGTCAAGGACCACCGCACCGACGTCGAGATCGGCGACACCGCCCGGGTGCTCGACGGCGATCTCGACGAGTTCGTCCGCGCCTACCTGCTGGAGTCCGCCGCATGAACCCCGATCTCGAGCAGAGCACCGCGCCCTACCTCGACGCCCTCGCGTCCTACGGCTTCCGGGAACCGACGCTGTTCGGCGTGCCCGGCCACAAGGGCGGCGCTGGCGCCGACCCGGCGCTGCGGAACAACATCGGCGGCGACGCGCTCCTGATGGACGTCCCGAGGGACACGCGCGGCGTCGACGTCCCGCCGCCGTTCCCGACGCCGTTCGACCAGGCCGAGATGCTCGCCGCCGACCTCTATGGCTCGGGGCGCACCTGGTTCCTCTCCAACGGGGCGACCCAGGGCAACCACGCCATGGTCCTCGCGCAGGCGCCGCTCGGGGCGACCGTCGTGGCCCAGCGCAACTCCCACGGCTCGATCGTCGACGGCCTCGTGCTCTCGGGCGGGCGGCCCTACTGGGTCTCGCCCGCCTACGAGCCCGAGCTGGGGATGGCCCACGGCGTGCTCCCCGAGGACCTCGACGCCGCGCTGACGGCGGCGCCCGACGCTCGCACGGCGTTCGTGGTCTCCCCGACCTACTACGGCATGGCCGCCGACATCGGAGCCCTGGCCGAGGTGGCCCACGCGCACGACGCCGCCCTCGCGGTCGACCAGTCCTGGGGGCCGCATTTCGGCTTTCACCGCGGCGTCCCGCCCTCGGCGCTGCAGGAGGGCGCCGACGCGGTCCTCACCTCGACCCACAAGATCGTCGGCTCCCTCACCCAGTCGGCGATGCTCCACGTCGCCGACGGGGGCCGGATCAACCCGGCGCGCGTGAACCGGACGCTGCGCCTGGTCAGCTCGACGAGCCCGTCCTCGCTGCTGCTTGCCTCGCTCGATTCCGCGCGCCGCCAGCTCGCCATCCACGGCCAGGACCTGCTCGGTCGCACGCTGGCCGCCGCCGAGCGCGCCCGGGCGGGCATCGACGCGATCGAGGGCTGCCACGTCGTCGGCGAGGAGCTGGTCGGCACGCCCGGCGTCGCCGCCTGGGACCCGCTGCGCATCGTCATCGACGTGCGCGGCACCGGCTGCACCGGCTACGAGATCTCCGACCAGCTGCGCAAGAGCTCAGACGTCCACGTCGAGCTCGCCACGCACGCCACGCTCGTGCTCGTGCTGGGGATCAGCCAGCCCGTCGACGCCCTGGACCGCTTCGCGCACGACCTGGAGGCCGAGCTGCGGGAGATCCGCCGGCCCGAGCCGGTGCAGGCGATCGCGCACCCCCCGGCGGCGCTCAACGCCCACGCCGCCGTGCCGCCGCGCGAGGCGTTCCTCGGGCTGGCCGAGACGGTCGACGTCGATGCCTCCGTGGGCCGCATCAGCTCCGAGGCGATCGCCGGCTACCCGCCCGGCATCCCGGCGATCCTGCCCGGCGAGCGCGTCACCGAGGAGGTCATCGAGTACCTGCGCGAGCTCGCCCGCAGCGGCGCGCGCCTGCACGGCGCCAGCGATCCGACGTTCCGGACGATCGCGGTCCTGCGGGACGAGCCGGCGTGAGCGGCCCGCTCGACGAGGCGGCGCTCGACGGGCTGATCGCGCGGGCGCTCGACGAGGACGTCGGGCCCGGCGACGTGACCACGAACGCCACGGTGCCCGCGGCGGCCCGGGCCCGCGGGCGCATCACGCAGAAGGCGCCGGGGGCGATCTTCGGCCTCGACGTGGCCGCCCGCACGTTCCGCGCGCTGGATCCGCAGGCGGCTGTCACCCCGCTCGTGACCGAAGGGGAGTGGCGCGAGGGCGGCCCCGTGCTCGACATCGAGGGCAGCGCCCGCGCGCTCCTCACGGGCGAGCGCACGGCGCTGAACTTCCTCCAGCGGCTCTCGGGCGTGGCAACCATGGCCGCCCGGGCCTCGGCCGCGGTGGCCGGGACCGGCTGCCGGGTGCTCGACACCCGCAAGACCACGCCGGGCCTGCGCGACCTCGAGAAGGCCGCGGTCGCCGCCGGAGGGGCGGTCAACCACCGCCGCGGCCTCTACGACGCGATCCTCATCAAGGAGAACCACATCGCCCTGGCCGGCGGGATCGCCGCCGCCGTGGCGGCGGCCCGCGCCGCTGCGCCGGAGCTGTCGCTGGAGGTGGAGTGCCGCACCCGCGACGAGGTCGACCAGGCGCTGGCCGCCGGCGCCGGGCGGCTGCTGCTGGACAACATGAGCCTCGCAGACCTGCGGGCGATCGCGGCGCACGTCGCCGGGCGGGCCGAGCTCGAGGCCTCGGGCGGCGTGACGCTGGAGACGCTCGGGGAGGTCGCCGCCACCGGCGTACAATTCGTCTCCCTCGGGGCGCTGACGCACTCGGCGCCGGCCCTCGACCTCTCGTTGATCCTGGAGCCCCTCCCATGAACCTCCCCGTGATCCAGCCCGACGGCGCGCCGGCCCCGCTTGCGCTCGAGGACGTCGCCGCGCTCCAGCGCGAGGTGCGCGAGCTGGCCAAGGAGCGCAACGCGCTCATCCTCGCCCACAACTACCAGGTGCCCGAGATCCAGGACATCGCCCACTTCACCGGCGATTCGCTCGGGATGTCTCAGCAGGCCAACGCCGCCGACGAGCCGATCATCGTGTTCTGCGGCGTGCACTTCATGGCCGAGACGGCCTCGATCCTCTGCCCGGACCGCACCGTCCTGATCCCCGACCTCGACGCCGGCTGCTCGCTGGCCGCCTCGATCGACGCCGACCAGCTGCGCGCCTGGAAGGCCAAGCATCCGGGCGCGGTCGTCGTCATGTACGTCAACACGACCGCCGAGGTCAAGGCGGAGACCGACTACTGCTGCACGTCGTCCAACGCGGTGCAGGTCGTCGAGCACATCTACCGCGAGCACGGCCCCGGCACCGAGATCCTCTTCGGCCCCGACATGTTCCTCGGCGCCTTCGTCGAGCAGCGCACGGGCAAGCGGATGCACGTCTGGGACGGCGAGTGCCACGTGCACGCCGGCATCCGCCCCCGCGACATCGAGGAGGTCCGGGCCGAGCACCCGGGCGCCGACTTCCTGATCCACCCCGAGTGCGGCTGCTCGACCAGCGTCATGGAGTACGTGGCCGCCGGCGACGTGGACTCCGAGGGGGTCCACATGCTCTCGACGGGCGGCATGGTCGACTACGCCGAGCACGCCGCGCCCGGCTCGACGGTCATCGTGGCCACCGAGATCGGGATGCTGCACCCGCTGCGCAAGGAGGCGCCCGACGTGGAGTTCATCGCCGCCAACGAGCGCGCGAGCTGCCGCTACATGAAGATGATCACGCTGCCCAAGCTGCGCGATTCCCTGCGGGACCTGCGGTACGAGGTGAAGGTCGCGCCGGAGGTGGCCGAGCGGGCGCGGCTGCCGATCGAGCGCATGGTGTCGATCACGGCGTAGGGCGATTCGGCGGCGGCGGGCCGCGCGGTCAGTCGCCGGCGACGAGCTCGACGTCGAGGAACTCGGTGCCGCCGTCGCCCACCTGCAGGGTGGCGCTGCGCACGCCGGCGCCGGGCACGAGGTCGTCGGCCGTGCAGCCGGGGTCCTCGCTGCCGGGATCGGCGCCCGGGTCCTCGCTGCCGGGATCCTCGGCGCCCGGGTCGCTGCCCGGATCGGCGCCGGGGTCCTCGGTTGCGGGGTCCTCGCTGCCCGGGCCGTCGCCGGACTCGTGGGCGGACGGATCGGCCGCGGGGTCCTCGGCGCCGGGGTCCTCGCTGCCGGGGTCCGCGCCAGGGTCGCCGGTGCCCGGATCCTCGGCGGGGTCGTCGAGGTAGCCGTCCTCGCCGACGCAGTCGATCGTCGTGTCCGCGGTGACGCGGCCCTTGACCACGTCGCCGCTGGCCAGGACCACGGTCAGGACGTCGTTGCGGAAGCTGGCGATCCGGCCCGCGTGCTCGGCGCCGTCGCGGACGCCGTCGCCGTCGGTGTCGGGATTGATCGGGTCGTTGCCGGTGGCGTCCTCGGCAGCGTTGCGCAGCCGGTCGCGGTCGGCGTCCTCCGAGCCGTCGGGCCGGCCGTTGCGGTTGGTGTCGCGGACGCCGGGGTTCGTGTGCTCGCGGCACTCGTTGCCGTTGTCGACGCGGTCGCGGTCGCGGTCCTCGCTGGCGTCGCGCACGCCGTCACGGTCGGTGTCGGCCCGCTTCGGGCTCGTGGCCGAGCGGTACTCGCAGAGGTTGGACAGGCCGTCGCGGTCCGGGTCGCGGCCGGCCTGGTTCGTCCGCGTGGAGAGGCCGAAGTGGCGCTCCCAGCGGTCGGGGATGCGGTCGTGGTTGCGGTCGGCGGCTGTCCGCGCGGGCCCCCGGCGGCCCTGGGAGCGGGCCAGAGCGGCAGCGGGGAGGAGCGCGACGAGCAGCGCGGCAACGGCGAGAGCGATGGGGGAGAGCTTGCGCATCACGGTCCTTCGTGGCGGGGGAGCGGGCCGCATCCCTGCGGCGGGTACGGCAGAGTGATCGGCCGCCGCCGGGCGGGGCCGCAGCGGCTCCCCGGTCAGTGGACGGACATCCGGGCGCCCAGGGCCGGGCCGCGCCCCCCTCAGCAGCGGCTGTGCGCCGCCTACGGCAGGGCCGGATCGGCCAGCAGATCCAGGCCGGTGTCGTGGGCCCGGCGCACCGCGGGCCGGCGCTGGACCTGGCGGTCGAACTCGACCGGCGTGTAGCAGTGGACGTCGGCGGGGGCGCCCATCTCGGCGGCGTCCCACAGCGAGCCGGCCTGGTAGACGCGCTCGAGCCACGGGATCCCGTCGAAGCCGTCGGACACGAGCACGACCACGTACTCCGGCCCGCGCTCGCGCTGGGGGAGCGCGCCCCGGGCGTCGTCGACCCGGGCGCCGCCCAGCAGCGCCCGGGACAGCGGCCAGCGGCCGTCGACCCGGTCGAGGTAGCGCCGTGCCTCGCGCGTGTTCAGGCCCTCGTCCACGAGCCGCCGATTGTCGCGCACGGCCGCGGCCGCCACAACGGCCGCGTCAGCATCGCGCGCCTCAGTCCGCGAAGTCCGCGGTGTCGTGCGGCCCGACGCAGGCGATCGCCAGGCGGTCCGCCACGCCCCGGGCGACCTCCGCGACCTCGCCGAACTCCACGGCGTCCAGCTCGGCGATCGCGTCGTCGGGGTCGATGCTCTCGTGCCGGACGATCGCCTGGTTCGCCGCGTGGCGGGCGACCGCGTTCGTGTTCTCGAAGGCCAGGACCCGGCGGCCGGCGGCATAGGCCTTGGCGCGCTGGACCTCCTCCTCCGTCGGGCCCTCGTCGCGCAGCTCGGTGACGATCTCGCGCATCCGGCCGTAGGCCTCCAGGCACTTCTCGGAGTCCAGGCCGGCGCTGAGCTGGAGGACCGGCACGTCGGCGAAGCTGTGGCTGAGCGCGTAGACCGAGTAGGCCAGGCCCCGCTGCTCGCGGATCTCGTCGAACAGGCGCGAGCCCATCGACCCGCCCAGCAGCGTCGAGTAGACCGCCAGGGCGGCGCGCGACGGCCGGTCGTCGACATCGACGTCGGGCCGGTAGGACATCCGCAGGTGCGACTGGTTCGAGTCGCGGGTCTCGACCTTCACCTGCGGGTGAAAGGCCGGCGCCGGCTCGGCGGCCGGCGGCGCCGGCAGCGTGGGGAAGCGGCCGAACGCCTCGGCGAGCTGCCCGTCGTCCGGAAGCGCATCGAGGTTGCCGACCAGGAACGCGCCGCCGGCGGCGCCGCCCCAGCGGCGCTCGCGGAAGGCCACGATCGCCTCGCGGCTGAACGTGCGCAGGTGCTCCTCCGGGCCCAGGACCGGGCGGCCGAGCGGGTGGTTCCCGAACGCCGCCTCGTCGATGAGGTGCTCGGCCAGCACGGCAGGCTGATCGTTGGCCCGGGCGATCTCCTGGATCACCACGCCGCGCTCGCGGTCGAGCTCCTCCGCGTCGATGCGGGGGCGCCCGACGAAGTCGGTGAGCAGGTCGATCGCCTCCGGCGCGGACTCGGCCCGCGCGGTGATGTGGAAGGCGACGAGGTCGTGGCTGGTGTAGGCGTTGAGCTGGGCGCCCATCCGCTCGGCGGTGTTGTTGACGTCGGAGTACGTCGGGTAGGCCTCGCCGCCCTTGAACACCAGGTGCTCGAGGAAGTGGGCCATCCCGTTCTCCTCCGGGCGCTCGGTGCGCGCGCCGGCGTCGAAGGCGACGAGCACGGTCAGCGCCCGCGTGCCCGGGATCGCGATGCGGTGGACAGGGAGCCCGGAATCGAGCGTGAGGGTGGAGATCTCGGCCATGGGGCAACGGTAGCGGGCGGCAGGCCCCGGCCCGCGCCCCGGCTAGGCTCCCCCGATGCGCAGCATCGACCCCGCCGCCCTGGAGCGTCGCGAGCGCTCGCGCCTGCTCAACGGCCTCGTCGCCCCGCGGCCGGTCGCCTGGGTCTCGACGGTGAGCCCGGGGGGCGAGCGCAACCTGGCCCCGTTCTCGTTCTTCAACCTCTTCTCGTACACGCCCCCTGTGCTGGGCGTCGGGCCGGGGCGGCGGTCGGGCGTGGCGAAGGACAGCCTGCACAACCTCACCGAGTCCGGCGAGTTCGTCGTGAACCTGGTCGACGAGGCCCTCGCCCCGCTCGCGAACGCCTCGAGCGCCGAGTTCCATCCCGGCGTCGACGAGTGGGAGGTCCTGGGCCTCGAAGGCGCGCCGAGCGAGACCGTCGCCCCGGAGCGGGTGGCGCGCGCCCCCGCGGCGCTGGAGGCCCGGGTGCGCCAGATCATCGACCTGGGGACCGAGGGGCACCGCGGCAACGCGCTGGTGATCGCCGACGTCACGCACATCCACGTCCGCGAGGACGCCCTGGACGGCCTGATCCCCCTCGCCGAGCGCCTCGCGCTCGTCGGGCGCATGGGGGGCAACGAGTGGTCGACAACGCGCGACCGCTTCGAGCTGATCCGCCCGTCGGAGACCGATCCGGACGTGATCCGGCGTTCGCTGGCCGGCCCCGAGAACGCCTGAATTCCCGGGCCGCGTCAACCGCTGCACGGTCCCGTGCAGCCTGCAGATTCGGTTGCACCGGGGTCCCCGGGAGGGGAGCCTCGCTACCCTCGGACACCGCATGAGCCAGCGATCCAAGAACAGCCAAGACCAGCACACCCACGTCCGGCGCCCGCCGATGCGGCGCGTCTCCTCGGCGAAGCCCTCGCCGGTCAGCGCCCGTCCGCAGCCGGCGGCGGACCCCGCCAAGCGGGTGATTGAGTTCCGCGGCGTCACCAAGCTCTACGAGGGCGGCGACACCGGCCTGGACCACGCCACGTTCGGCATCGAGCGCGGCGAGTTCGTCTTCCTGGTCGGCCACACCGGCTCGGGCAAGTCGACGATCATGCGCCTGCTCATCAAGGAGCACGAGCCGACCTCGGGCCACATCGTCGTCGCGGGGCACGACCTCGCCGACATCACCCGCAAGAAGGTGCCGTTCTACCGGCGCAACATCGGCGCGGTGTTCCAGGACTTCAAGCTGCTCCCCAACCGCACCGTGTACGACAACGTCGCCTACGCGCTGCTCGTGACCGGCTCGAGCCGCAAGGAGATCCGCACGAAGGTGCCGGACATCCTGCGCCTCACCGGCCTGTCCACCAAGCTGCACAACTACCCCGACCAGCTCTCGGGCGGGGAGCAGCAGCGCGTCTCGGTGGCGCGGGCGTTCGTGAACCACCCGCCGCTGCTCCTGGCCGACGAGCCCACGGGCAACCTCGACCCCGAGACGAGCATCGGGATCATGCAGCTGCTCTACCGGATCAACCGGACCGGCACGACCGTGGTGGTCGCCACGCACGACCACGCGATGGTCGACAAGATGCGCCGCCGCGTGATCGAGCTGGCCGAGGGCCGGATCATCCGCGACGAGGCCGCCGGCCTCTACGCCCGGGACGAGACGACGCGCGAGTTCGCCGCCCGCATGCGCGGCGCCGTGGCCGACGATCCCGACGCCTGGCTGCGCGAGGGCGACGACGACGAGGGCTTCTGATGCGCTTCACGTTCTTTCTCCGCGAGGCGATGCGCTCGCTGACGCGCAACGCCATGCCGAGCTTCGCGGCGATGGCCACGATCCTCGTGACCATCCTCGTGCTCGGGGTCTTCATCCCCGTCGTGCAGGCCACGAACGGCGCGGCCAACGAGGTCCGCGGCAAGCTCCTGCTCGACGTCTATCTGAAGTCCGACGCCAAGCCCGGCGACGCCCAGCGCGTCAAGAAGCTGATCCTGGCCACGCCGAACGTCAAGTCGGTGCAGTACGTGTCCAAGGAGCAGGCCTACGCCGAGCAGCGCAAGAAGAACCCCGACGCCTACGAGCTCCTGGGCAAGGTCAACCCGCTGCCCGACACCTTCCGGGTCACGCCATCTGACCCGTCGACGATCGACCAGATTCGCGACCGCCTGGCGCCCGTCGCCCCGGCGGGCGGGCGCGCCCCGGCGGACAAGTCGATCGACGAGGTCAAGAACCGCCGCGAGGAGACGGACAAGATCCTGTCCGCCACCCGCGTGGTCAAGCTCTCGGTCGGCGCCCTGGCGCTGCTGCTCGGCGTCGCGTCGATGCTCCTGATCGCCAACACGATCCGGCTGTCGCTGTTCGCGCGGCGCCGCGAGGTCGAGGTCATGAAGCTCGTCGGCGCCACCGACTGGTTCATCCGCTGGCCGTTCGTGATCGAGGGCGTGATCGTCGGCTTTGCCGGCGCCGTGCTGGCGATCCTGTTCCTCGCGGTCGGGAAGGTGGCGTTCATCGACCCGCTCGCGCAGGACTTCAAGCTCATCGCCGCGCCCGACACGCTCAACTTCGGGCTGCTGATCGCGATCCTGCTCGGCGCCGCCGTGGCGGTCTCCGCCGCCGGGTCGGGCCTGTCGCTGCGGCGCTTCCTGCGGGTCTAGATCGGCGCACCGGTTCGCCGACTGGCCGGCGGGACCCGCTAAGGTCGCCGCATGGCGTTCGAGGGCAGCCCCGGGCAGCGCGCGCTGCACGAGGCGTTCCCGCCCGAGTACCACCAGGTCCTGTTCCCCCCGGAGCCGGATCCGCCGTTCGAGGATCCCGGCGAACTGGCCGCGACGTGGGGCCAGGTGTGGGGCGCGAGCGACGAGGTCGGCGTCCTGCGGACCGTGCTCGTGCGGCGCCCGGGCGACGAGTTCCGCCTGATCCGGGCCGACGCCTGGGATCCGGCGGTCGGCGCGCTCATCGATCCGGCGGGCGCCTGGTACTGGACCCGCCGGGAGCCGCCGGACCTCGCGCGCCTGGCCGCCCAGCACGAGGGCCTCGTCGCCGCGCTCGAGGCCGCCGGGGCCGAGGTGATCGTGGCCGACCCGGTCTCCCCGACCCACATCAAGGGCGTCTACACCCGCGACCCGCTGATCACCGTGCCCGGCGGGGCGATCGTCTCGCGCATGGCGCCGCGCACCCGCCGCGGCGAGGAGCGCGACATCACGGGGATCCTCGGCGGGCTGGGGATCCCGATCCTCGGCACGATCGTCGGGCGCGGCATGGCCGAGGGCGGGACCTTCGCCAAGCTGCGGCCCGGGCTGGCGGCCTTCGGGCAGAGCATCCGTTGCAACGCCGAGGGCGCCGCGCAGATCGGCGAGATCCTCGCGCGCATCGGCTGGGAGCTCATCGTCGTGCCGATCGGCGGGTTCGCGATCCACCTCGACATCCACTTCGCGATGGTCGCGCCCGGCGTGGCCCTGGTCGACGCGCCCGGGCTGCCGTACTGGTTCCTGGAGCGGGTCCGCGACGAGGGCATCGAGTGCGTCTGGCGACACCCGGACGAGCCGTGGGCGGTCAACTGCCTCGCCCTGCGCCCGGGGGCCGTGCTCATGTCGCAGTCCGCGCCGCGCACGGCGGCGCTGCTGGAGCGCCGGGGGATCGAGGTCGTGACGATCCCCTACGACGAGTTCGAGTGCAACGGCGGCGGCGTGCACTGCTCGACGATGGAACTGAAGCGGGACCCGGCGTGAGCGCCGAGTTCGATCCGCTCCGGGCGATCACGGCCCTGCGGGCGCTGGATGCCGACTCCGGCGGCCGCCGCATCGCCTGGACGGCGGACTGGGAGCGCGCGCGGGCGTGGCTGCGCGGCGAGCTCGCCGGGATCCCCGGCGTCCAGGAGCGGACCGACGAGGCCGGGAACCTCTGGGCCCGCCTGCCGGGGCGCTCGCCCGACACCGTCGTGCTCGGCAGCCACCTGGACTGCGTGCCGAACGGCGGCTGGCTCGACGGCGCCCTCGGGGTGGTGGCGGCGCTCGAGGCGCTGCGCACGATCGCCGCGGACCCCGAGCCGCCCGACCGGTCCGTCGCGCTCGTCGACTGGGCCGACGAGGAAGGCGCCCGGTTCGGCCACTCGCTGCTCGGCTCCAGCGCGGCGGCGGGCCTGCTCGACGTTGCGGCCGTGTCGGCCCTGCGCGACCGCGACGGCATCGCGCTCCCCGACGTGCTCGCCGCCCACGGGGTCGCGGTGGCCCGCATGCCCGACGCGCGGGCGAGCCTCGACGGCGTGATCGCCTACCTGGAGCTCCACATCGAGCAGGGGCCGGTGCTCGAGCGCACCGGCCGCCCGTGCGCCGCCGTCGACGGCTGCCTCGGGGTGCGCCGGACCCTCGTGACCTTCACCGGCGAGGCCGGGCACGCCGGCGCCACGCCGATGGACGGGCGCCGCGACCCGGTGCAGGCCGCGGTGGCCTACGTTCCGCTCATGACCGCGGCGGCGACCGGCGCCCTGGGCTTCGCCACGGTGGGGTCGCTGCGCGCCGAGCCGGGCACGGCCACGGCGATCCCCGAGCGCTGCGTGCTCACGCTCGACCTGCGCCACCGCGACCTCGGGGCGCTCGAGGGGCTCGCTGCCGAGGCGGCCGGCCTCGCCGAGGCCGCAGCCGGCCGCTTCGGGTGCGAGGCGGCGGTCGAGCCGCTGTGGGGGATCGATCCGGTCCGCTTCGACGACGCGCTCGTGTCGGCGGCGCTGGAGGTGACCGACGGCGGCCAGCCCCTCACGTCGGGGCCCTTGCACGACGCGGCCGCCGTCGCGCGGGCCGGGGTGCCGGCGGCGATGATCTTCGTCCGCAGCCGCGGGGGCGTGAGCCACAGCCGCGCCGAGGACAGCGACGAGGCCGACCTCGCCGTCGGGCTGCGGGCGTTCTGGCGCCTGGCCCGCGTCGCGACCGGGGCGGCCTGAGCGGCCCCGCCGCTACCCTTGGCCAGCCGCCCGCCCGGCGCCGTATCCCCCTCTGCCATGCCGTCCTCCCGCCGCTCCACGCTCCCGTACGTCCTGCTGGCCGTCTTCGTGCCGGTCGCGCTGGTGCTCGGCCTGTGGCTGGGCGGCCACCCCTCGTCGCTGCCGGGGCCGCTGCGGGACGTCTTCGTCGACAAGTCCATCCGCACGGTCGACGAGGCGTTCAGCACCATCCAGGACGACTACTACCGCTCGATCCCGCGCGAGAAGCTCGCCGACCAGGCGGTGCGCGGCGCGATTGCCGGGCTCAACGACCGCTTCTCCGGGTACTTCAACCCGGAGGAGTACCGGCGCTTCCAGGAGTCCACGGCCGGGCAGTTCTCGGGCGTCGGGCTGTCGGTCGAGGGCGAGGCCAAGGGCCTGAAGGTCACGCGCGTGGTGCCCAACGCGCCGGCGGCCCAGGCCGGGATGCGCGCCGGCGACACCATCGTGGCCGTCGACGGCCAGCCGCTGGCCGGCAAGTCCGTCCAGGCCTCGACGGCACTCATCAAGGGCCAGCCCGGCACGTTCGTGCGGGTGACCTACCAGCGGGGCGCCAAGCGCACCACAGTGCGGCTGCAGCGCCGCCAGATCGACGTTCCGGCGGTCCAGTCCAGCCTGAAGACCTTCCGCGGGAAGAAGATCGGCGTCGACGCGCTCAGCGGCTTCACGAGCGGCGCGCACGGCGAGCTGCGCGAGGCGATCGACCGGCAGCTCAAGGCTGGCGCGCAGGGGATCGTGCTCGACTTGCGCGGCAATGGCGGCGGCCTGCTCGACGAGGCGGTGCTCGTGTCGAGCATCTTCCTGCGGGACGGGACGGTCGTGTCCACCGACGGGCGCAGCCGCGACCGGCAGGTCTACAAGGCGACCGGCGGGGCGATCCGCGGGTCGATCCCCGTCGTGGTCCTGGTCGACGGCAGCTCGGCCTCGGCCTCGGAGATCGTCACCGCGGCGCTGCAGGACCGCGGCCGGGCGAAGGTCGTCGGGACCCGCACGTTCGGCAAGGGCGTCTTCCAGGAGATCGAGGCGCTCGGGAACGGCGGCGCGCTCGACATCACGGTCGGGGAGTACTTCACCCCGAACGGCCGCAACCTCGGCGGCGGCGGCGTGAAGCGCGGGAGCGGCGTCAAGCCGGACGTCACGGCCGCCGACAACCCGAGCACGGCGACCGACGAGGCACTGCAGCAGGCGCTGAAGACGCTGGTCAGCCAGCCCCAGGAGTGAGCGCGCCGCGCCGGCCTCCGCGGGCCGAGTCCGGGCCGGTCGCCGCCGTGCTGGAGGCGCGCGGGCGGTTCCTGGTGGCCACGCCCCTGTTCGAGCGGGGCCGCCGGCTGACGGTCGACGCCAAGGGGCGGGCCCGGGCCGGGGACCTCGTGCTGGTCCAGCCGCCCCGCCCCGGCGGCCACGGGCGCCAGCGGGGCCGGGCGGCGGTGGTGCGGCGGCTCGGCCGGCCCGACGTGGCCCGCGACGTCATCGGCGCGCTGCTCGCCGATCGCGGCCTGCGCCGCGACTTCCCCGACGACGTGCAGCGGGCCGCGGAGGCGGCGGCCGCGGCGCCGGCGCCCGCCGAGCGCCGGGACCTGCGGGCACTGCCGACGTTCACGATCGACCCGGCCACGGCGAAGGACTTCGACGATGCGATCAGCGCCGAGCCGCTGGGGGAGGGGCGCTGGCGCATCCATGTCCACATCGCCGACGTCAGCGCCCACGTGCGCCCCGGCTCGCCGCTGGACCGCGAGGCACGCCGCCGGGGCACGAGCGTCTACGTGCCCGGCACCGTGGCCCCGATGCTCCCCGAGGCGCTCTCGAACCGGGCCTGCTCGCTGGTCCCGGGGGCGGACCGCCTCGCGGTCACGGTCGAGATGGACCTGCACGGCGCCGACGTCCAGCGGGCGGCCTTTCACCGCTCGACGATCCGCTCCGACGTCCGCCTGGACTACGACGAGGTCGACCGGATCTTCGCCGGCGCCCAGCCGGCGCTCGATCCCTGGGGCGGGCCGCTCGGCGCGGCCCGGGCCGCCGCCGCCGCGCTGGCCGACCGCCGGGCGCAGGCCGGCGCCCTGGCGATCGAGAGCACCGAGCCCGAGTTCGCCTTCGACCAGCAGGGCCACGTCGTGGATGCGGCCCGCGCCGTCCAGACCGAGTCGCACCGGCTGATCGAGCACCTCATGATCGCCGCGAACGAGCAGGTCGCCGAGCTGCTGAGCGCGCGCAAGGTGCCGGCGCTCTTCCGCGTCCACGAGCGGCCGGAGCCCGCCGCCGTGCAGCGCCTGGCGGATCAGCTCGCCTCCCTCGGCGTGCCCACGCCGCCGATCCCCGAGCACCTCTCCCCGCAGCAGGCCGGCGACCTCGTCGGCGAGATCTCCCAGGCCGTCGCCGCGCACGTGGCGGCGACGGGCCGCGGCGGCCGCGCGCTGACCTCGCTGGTCCTGCGATCCCTCAAGCAGGCGCACTACGCCGCGCGCAACCTCGGGCACGCCGGCCTGCGCTCGAGCGCCTACTGCCACTTCACGTCCCCGATCCGCCGCTACCCCGACCTCGTCTGCCACCGCGCGCTGCTCAGCGCCGTCGGCGGCGGGGAGGACGCGCCGCGGGCTGAGCGCATGGAAGGGGAGGGGGCGTGGGCCTCCGAGCGCGAGCGCGAGGCGATGGAGGCCGAGCGCGACGCCGACGACATCGCCCGCTGCTTCCTGCTTGCGCAGGCCCTCTACGACGGCGGGCACGAGCAGGACTTCGACGGGGAGGTCGTCGGCCTGATCGGGGCGGGCGCGTTCGTGGCCTTCGGCGACGGCTATGAGGGCCTCTTGCCGGTCCGCCGCCTCCGGGGCGACTGGTGGGAGCTCAACGAGCTCGGCACGATCCTCGAGGGGACGAAGACCGGCAAGGCGATCCGGCTCGGCGATCCGGTGCGCGTGCAGGTCGACCGGGTCGATGCGCCGCGCGGCCGCGTCGACCTCCTGCCCGTCGAGGTGTGAAGATCCGTCCATGGCCAAGGGCAGGAAGCGCAAGGCAGCGGCAGGCGACGTGGCGACCAACCGGCAGGCGTCGCACCGCTTCAGCCTGCTCGAGCGCCTCGAGTGCGGGATCGCCCTGACCGGGACCGAGGTGAAGTCCCTGCGGGAGGGCAAGGCCCAGATCAAGGACGCCTACGCGACGGTGCGCGAGGGCGAGCTGTGGCTGCACCACGTCCACATCCCGCCCTACGCGAACGCCGCCCGCGACAACCACGAGCCCGAGCGCGACCGCAAGCTCCTGGTGCACCGCCGCGAGCTCGAGCGCCTGGCCGGCCAGACCCGTGAGAAGGGCCTCACCCTCGTCCCGACCCGCATCTACTTCAAGGGACCCAACGCCAAGGTCGAGATCGCCGTGGCCAAGGGCAAGGACCTCTACGACAAGCGCCAGTCCATCCGCGCCCGCGAGGAGAAGCGCGACATGGAGCGGGCGCTGCGGTCGGCGGGCCGGTAGCGCCGGTTCCTCTGCGTCGGGCGGCGGGGCGGGTGCGGCGTGCGCGGCGGGGCGGGGCCGGGCGCGGGCCTGGGCCGGGCGAGGCCGAGGTTCTGCCGGCGATGGCGGCTCAACCTCAACCTCAACGCGCCCACTCCGGCCCCGCCCGCCCGACCGTGCCGCCACCCGCCTCCGCCACCCGCGTCGCCACCGGCCTTCCGACGCATTTCCGCGGAGATTGCGGCTTGGCCGCGACGCGACCCTTGACCCGGCAGGGCCGCGAGCCTAGGTTCCTTTCAGACGCGGAACTGAGTCGCAAAGAGCGAGGCCACCGAGGTGTGAGGCCCTGCCGCCCAGAGATTCCGAGGCTTCGGCCCCGGGAAGGAGGGCTCCTCGAGCGGCTCGGGTCCGCGTCGCTTTCGTTCCGCGGGCTGATGCTCGCCGTCCGTCACACTGGATGTCCGGCTCACGAACGAAAGGCGGACGGATGCAGACGCGCGCGCTGGGTGCCAACGGGCCCGAGGTCTCGGCCCTCGGCCTGGGCTGCATGGGCATGTCGGAGTTCTACGGCGACGCCGACGAGGCCGAGTCGATCGCGACGATCCACCGCTTCCTCGACCTCGGCGGCAACTTCCTCGACACCGCCGACATGTACGGCCCGCACCGCAACGAGGTCCTCGTGGGGACCGCGATCGCTGGCCGGCGCGACGAGGTTGTCCTGGCCACGAAGTTCGGGATCATGCGCGGGGACAGCCCGGCGGACCGCTCCGTCAACGGCCGGCCCGAGTACGTGCGCGCGGCCTGCGAGGGTTCGCTGCGGCGCCTGCAGGTCGACACGATCGACCTCTACTACCAGCACCGCGTCGACCCGAGCGTGCCGATCGAGGAGACCGTCGGCGCCATGGGCGAGCTGGTCAGCGAGGGCAAGGTCCGCTTCCTCGGGCTCTCGGAGGCGGCGCCCGCGACCATCCGCCGTGCCCACGCGGTCCACCCGATCACCGCGCTGCAGACCGAGTACTCGCTGTTCAGCCGCGACCCCGAGGCGGAGATCCTCCCGGTCGTGCGGGAGCTCGGCATCGGGTTCGTGCCCTACAGCCCGCTCGGACGCGGCCTGCTCACCGGCGCGATCGCCAGCGCGGAGAGCCTGTCCGCCGACGACTTCCGCCGCTACCTCCCGCGCCTGAGCGACGAGAACCTCGCGGCGAATCTCGCGCTCGTCGAGGAGCTCCGCGCCCTGGCCGCCGAGAAGCAGTGCACGCCCGCCCAGCTCGCGCTGGCCTGGGTGCTCGCCCAGGGCGACGACATCGTCCCGATCCCCGGCACCAAGCGCCCGCGCTACGTCGAGGAGAACGTCGCTGCCGCCGAGATCGAGCTGACGGCCTCGGACCTCGAGGCGATCGCCGCTGCGGTCCCTGCCGACGCCGTCGCCGGCGAGCGCTATCCCGAGATCGGGATGCGCACGGTCAACCGCTGAAATCTGCGGAGATTGCGGGAACGCGCGGGCACGGCCCTTGACGGCGCCGCGGGGCGAATCTAGGTTGCCTCTCGACGCGGAACTGAGCCGCGAAGAGCGAGGCCACTGAGGTGAAAGGCCCTGCCACCCGAACTTCCGGCGCTTGCGCTGAAGGGAAGGTTCCTCGCAGCGGCTCGGCTCCGCGTCGCTTTCGTTAAGCCCGGGCCCGCCATGACCGCGACCGCCGCCGACGTCCAGGCCGCCCTGCGCACGCACGCGGATGGCGACCGGGCTGCCCACGCCCAGCGCTTCTTCAAGACGGGGCCCGGCGAGTACGGCGAGGGCGACGTGTTCGCCGGGATCACGATGCCCGACCTCCGCCGCGTGGCCCGGCGGTTCCGCGACCTGTCGCTGGCCGAGAGCCGCGCGCTGCTCGCCAGCGCGGTGCACGAGGACCGCATGGCCGCGCTCGTGATCCTCGTCGGCCAGCACCGCCGCGGCGATGCCGCCGCCCGCGCGGCGATCCACGCCGCCTACCTCGCCAGCACCGGCCGCGTGAACAGCTGGGACCTCGTCGACGTTTCGGCGCCGCAGATCGTCGGCGAGCACCTGCGGGACGGCTCGCACGCGCTCCTGCACGAGCTGGCCCGCTCCCCGAGCCTGTGGGAGCGCCGGATCGCCGTCGTGGCGACGCTCGCGTTCATCAGGGCCGGGGAGCTCGACGACACCTATCGGCTCGCTCTCGCGCTCGCGGACGATCCGCACGACCTGATCCACAAGGCCTGCGGCTGGATGCTGCGCGAGGCCGGCAAACGCGACGAGCCGCGGCTCGTTGCGTTCCTGGCGGCCCATCACGCCGAGCTGCCGCGCACGACGGTCCGCTACGCCGCCGAGCGCCTCGCGGCGGACCGGCGCCCGCCGCGCCGGCGCTGAGGCGCCGGTTCAGCGCGGCGCGCGGCGCATGGTGGTGACGACGGGAGCGCCGCCCGGTGCGGTGAACGATCCGACCGTCTCGAACCCGGCCCGCTCGTAGCGGGGCTCGTTGGCGGGGTTGGTCGACTCGAGGCGGGCGACCGCGCCCTCGGCGTCGATCTGGCGCAGGTCCGCCTCCAGCAGGGCCATCCCAATCCCCTGGCCGCGGTGGCTGGAGCGCGTCCCGAGCAGGCTGAGGTAGTAGTGGGGCTCGTCGGCCGGGCGGGCGGCCTCGAACTGCTCCCACAGCTCGGTGAGCTCGGGGGCCCGGGGGCCGGCCACGTGCTCGGCCAGCGCGGCCATGCGCGCCTCGCCCTCCGGCGAGGCCTCGGTCCCGCCGGGCGGGATCCACAGCGCCGCGGCCTCGCAGCCGGCGGTGACGTGCAGCCACGGGTACCGCAGTGCCTCCTGAACGAAGAACCCCCAGAGCGCGGTCAGGGCGGCCGGCCGGGCGTCGGCGTCGGGCTCGAGCCAGTGGCCCCACAGCGGGTCGTCGTGGAAGGCATCGGCCAGGGTGGCCGTGACCGCCGGGACGTCGTCGGGAGTGGCCCCGCGGACGCCGAGGCGGTCGCCGCCGGGCGGCCCCATCTCAGCGCGGCGTCCAGTCGGCCCGCAGCAGGATCGTGGCCCCGCACACGCCGTACGGACCGGTGAAGTTCTCCTGCCCGGGCCGCACCGCGGGGAACCACCCCCCGCTGCAGTTGCCGGCGCCCGAGGGGTTCACGTTGGCCGGGATCGGCGTGGAGGCGTTCTCCATCGTCACGGCCAGGCTGTCGAACGCGTAGATGCGGGACGTGCGGTTGAAGGTCACCGAGACGGGCAGGCGGACGCGGAGGGTCGTGATCGCGTTCGCGCGCGGGCGGAACACCGGGGTCTGGCGGCGCCCGATGCAGCAGGCCGCCTCGCCGCTGTTCTCCTTCCGCAGCGACTGGACGACCGCGATCCGCATCGGGCCGGTCCGCGGGCCGACCTTGATCCGCACCCGCGTCACCGTCCCGGAGCCCGGCACCAGCAGCGACTCGCGGACGCTCGTCGGGCCGCCGCTCGTCGTCCAGCTGCACGACGGCACCCGCTGGAAGAAGATGAGGCTCTGGCAGGTCGCGGTGTTGTTCGCGGCCCGGGCGAGGTTCGCGCCGAACGAGCGGGCGCCGGCGGCGGGGGCGGCAGCGAGGAGGGCGGCTGCCGCGGCGCAGGCCGCCCAGCCCGCGACGGTGCGGGCGCGCCGGGCGGGAAATCCGTTCACGGCCATGGGCCTGACGGTACCGGGGCCCCTGGCCGCCGACAACCGGCAACCGGCGGGGGCCGGCGCGGCGCGCTGGCGGACCGGCGGCTGGGGGGTCACACTAGGCCCGTGGCCGATCCGCCGCCTGCCGCGCCGGACCCCGCGGAGCTGACCGCCCGCCTCGGCCTGCCTGCCGACCGCGAGGCGGCCGTCGCGTCGCTGCTCGAGGTGGGGGTCACGGAGGCTGCGATGGAGGCGGCGCTCCGCCACGGACGGGTCGAGAACGCCATCTTCGAGGCCGTCCTGGACCCGGCGCGGAGCGGGCGGACGGTCTCGCCCGCCGACATGGAAGCGGCGGGCGGCCTGCCGGCGGCCAGGACGCAGGAGATGATCGCCGCCTTCGGCTTCCCGGCGCCCGCGGCCGACGAGCCGTTCTTCAATCCCGAGGAGGCGGCGGCGCTCGTCAAGGCGGCCGAGCGGGAGGCGTGGTGGCCGTTCGAAGTCCAGATGCAGGTGTCGCGCGTCTGGGGTCAGGCGCTCGCCCGGATCGCCGCCACCGAGGTCTACCGCTTCCGCGTGGACACCGAGCAGCGGGTTCGCGGCAGCGCGGCGACCCCCCAGGAGGCGCTCGTCACGCTCCGCCAGGCGATGGCCGAGCTGCTGCCGCTCGCCGATCCGCTCCTCGTCGGAATCCACCGGCGCTGGATCGAGTACGAGCTGGCCCAGTTCGCGATCAGCGAGGCCGAGGAGCGCTCGCCCGACCTCGCGATCCCCGGCGCGACCGACCTGTGCCTGTTCTTCTGCGACCTCAAGGACTTCACGTCGTTCGCCGACCTGCACGGCGACCGGGCCGCGGTTGCGGCGGCCACGCGGTTTGCGGCGGTGACCGCCGACCTGAGCGGCGACGGCGGGCACGTCGTGAAGGGGATGGGGGACGGGGCGATGCTCGTCTACCCGGACGTCGAGCCGGCGGTCGCGGCCTGGCGGCGCTTCGTCGCGGCGATGGGGCAGGAGGGCGGCCCGGCGCTGCACGGGAGCCTCCACTACGGCACGGTCGTCCGGCGCGAGGGCGACTACTACGGGATCGCGGTCAACCTCGCGGCCCGCCTCCTGTCGCTGGCCGGCCGCGACCAGCTCGTCGCGAGCGGCGCCGCCGCGACGCGGGCCGCGAGCGAGCAGTGGATCGATCTCGGCGAGCGCCGCCTGCGCGGGATCCGGGACCGCGTGCAGGTCGTTCGGCTCACCCGCTGACGCCGGGGCCCGGGTGGCGCCGTGCAGCGCCGCGGCGGCCTCGGGGCCATCATGTGGGCGGCGGCGCTTGCCGCCGTTGCCCATGCCGCTCGACGCCCCGCCAACCGATCCGCCCGTCCGCCCGCACGACCGCGACCACCTGCGCGCCCGCCGCGCCGCCGCCCGCCGCCGGGTGCAGCGGCGCCGGCGCGTCGCCGCGGCGGTCGCGGCCGCCGTCCTCGCCGGGATCGCCGTCCTCGTGGTCGTGGTCGTGAACAGCGGCGGCGACGAGCAGCCGGCGCCGGCCGTCGGGTCCGCGGCCTCGGCAGCGACCGGGAAGGGTGCGGGGGCCGGGAAGCGCACGGCAGCCGGGGCCACGGCGGCCGTCCCGCTCCGGGTGCTCCCGGCCCGCCCGGGCCGGGCCACGGTGATCACCCGCGGCCCGCGCCGGCCCGAGGTCGCGCTGACGTTCGACGACGGCTTCTGCCGCACCTGCGTCGCCGCGCTCGTGCGGGCGGTGCAGCGCACCGGCGCGCATGTGACGTTCTTCCCGAACGGCACCTATGCGACCGCCTGGGAGCCCCAGGCCCGCGCGATCCGGCGCCTGATCGCCAAGGGCCAGGTGGTCGTCGGCAACCACACGTTCTCGCATGGCAACGCGGCGACGGAGGGCTCGGAGGCCTTCGCCGCCGATCTGGATCGCAACGAGCGCTGGATCGAGAAGACCTTCGGCGTGAGCGGCCGGCCCTACTTCCGCCCGCCGTACGGCGCCGTGAGCGGCGATTCGCTCGCGGCCGCCGGCCGGCAGGGCTACACGAAGGTGATCATGTGGTCCGGGACGCTGGCCGACTCGAACGTGCGGACGGTCCCCTACGTCGTCAAGGCGGTGAAGGACTGGGCCAAGCCGGGCGCGATCATCCTCGGCCACGGGAACTACCCCGCCACGCCGGCCGGCCTCCCGAAGATGCTCGCGGTGCTCAAGGCCAAGGGCCTGCGGCCGGTGACGATTGCCGAGCTGCTGCGGCGGTAGGGCGTCCCGGCGAGCCCGTCAGGCCGGGCGCCGGCGGCCGACTACCATGGAGACGACATACACCCACGGGGACGACAGGCTTCGACGTGGCCGGTTCGTGTGGGTGGTCGCGAGCCGAGGTCCCGGGAGGCCTCGCTAAACACCCGGGAAAACCATACGTGCGGACTCTCACGAGTACGCCCTCGCCGCTTAGCACCTAGCTAAGACTGTGAGGTTCCGGCCCCCGCCAGCCTGCCGCGGGGATGTCCGGAATCAGAACGCAGGCTCACCCGGGGCGGCCCGCCCTCGCCAATCCGGGGACACTCTTCAGGGGGCTGGCCCTTCGCAACCCCGCCGGCGAGGCGACCGAAGGGCGAGACCAGAGCGCCGGCTACGCTCGTAGAAGCCACCTATCACGCGGTCGCGGACCCGGGTTCGATTCCCGGCGTCTCCATCTCGTGCGAAACCCGTCGCGGTTCCCGACGCTCGACCGAGCGTCGGGGTCTGGCGGGCGCTCGAGCGCGAACGCCGGCGACTGGCTGCCGAGCGCGATGCCGCGATCCTGGCCGCGGCGGGCCCCGACCCCGACGACGCGCTTGGCCCGCGCATCGGCCTGCTGCTCGACGACCAGGAGCGAGTGCTCTCGGAGGCGATCCGCAACGCGTTCGATCTCGACTGAGCGCCGGATCGAGCCGCGAGCCCGTCGCGGCGCTGACGATTTCGCAGACCGAGCGCCGCCGACGCTTGTGCTCCGCACCTGATCGGGGCTACAGTCGCCGCGCGGCACGACCCTGTGCGTGCCGCACGGGAGGCAGCGGTGGCCATCACGGACACGACTCGGCCTGGCGGATTGTGGGCGAAGGCGCGCGCCCGGCGCGCCGTTCGCACCACGGCGGCGGCGATCGCGGTCGCTGGCACCGTGGTCTGCAGCCTGACCTTCGCGGCGGCGGCCTCGGCGGCCGAGCCGCTGCGGGGGAAGTGGCACCTCGACGCGCCCGGGAACGCGGCGCAGCCGGACGCCTCGGGGAACGGGAACCCGGCCAACCCGGTCGGGGCGAGCTTCACCTTCGCCAGCGACGGCCGCTTCGGCGGGGCCTATTCGTTCCCGAACGAGAACAGCTACTTCAACGCCGGCAACTCGCCACAGCTCCAGCCGGCGAACGTGACCGTCGTGGCCTGGGTCCGGCGCAACGGCGCTCCGTCTGCCGTCAAGGGCATCGTCAGCCAGGGCTCGGCGGGCAGTTGCAGCTATTCCTCCTATGCGCTGTACACGGGCGGGTCGACGAACCCGAACCTGAAGACCCGGTTCTACATCTGGAACGGCACGACGACCGCGTCGTCGCCGCCGGTTCCGGACTCGATGTGGAACGGCGCCTGGCACATGCTGGCGGGCACCTACGACGGCACCGCCGTCCGGATCTACCTCGACGGCGCCGAGGTCGGGTCGGGCACGCCGGTCACCGGGAGCATCGGCTACGGCCTGGCGCGGCACAACAACCTGCTGATCGGCGGCTTCGACGACCCGGCCTGCTTTGAGCAGACGAACTTCGACGGGGGGATCGACGAGCCGCGGATCTACAGCCGTGCGCTCAACGCTGGCGAGATCGACCGCCTCGCCGACCCGGCGGCGACCTCGCCGCCGGAGCTGCCGGAGCCGCCGCCGGCGCGGCGGGACCCGATCGCGAGCTTCCGGCCGACGACCCTGGTTCCCAAGCCGTTCGCACCGGTCACCTTTGACGCGAGCGCCAGCGTTCCGGGCGACGACCGTCTCATCCGCTACGACTGGGACCTGACGGGCGACGGCAAGACCGACGTGAGCTGTGGGGCGGAGACGCCGGTCCTCACGACCAACACGCTCAGCAGCGCGGTGAGCAAGGTCGGGCTTTCGGTCGTCGGCGCCAGCGGAGCCCGCTCCAGCGCATCCCAGCCGGTCTCCGTCCCGAAGCTGACGCTGCCGGCGAGCACGGCGCTCGCCCTCCGCGCCACGGGAACGACGCTGCGGCTGAGCGGCTCCTCCGTCCCCGGCGGCCTGTGCACGCCCAAGGCGGGCCAGGCCACGCGGCTCGACACGACCGCCAACGGCGGGCCCGGGCCGGGATGCATCTCCCAGCTGATCTTCGGCAGCTTCAAGGCGACCGGGTGCTGGCGCCTGAACAACGACCCCGAGTCGCTGCCGCAGAAGACATTGATCACGATGGACAAGAGCATGCGGCCGGTGATCTTCGGCGGAACGACGCCCGCCTCAGGCAGCGTGCCGGCGGCGATCAGGCTGCCGCCCAGCCGCGGCGGCCTCGCGTACGGGAGCCTGCTGAACGGAAAGCTCAAGCACCCCGAGGCTCGCGCCAGCGCCAGCTTCGTGCAGTACGCCCAGACCATGTTCGCGGCCGTGGCCAACAACACGTTCATCGCCGACGGGCCGGTGCGGGTCAACGGCCTCGACGTGACGCCGAGGCGCGGCGGCGGCGGCGATGGCAAGATCGCGTTCATCGGCGGCGGCCTGCTGGCCAGCGCGAAGGCTCAGCTGCTCTCGTACGGCGCCGATGTCACCGCCAGCTCCCCGTTCGGGAAGCTGCCGATGAAGTCGGGCGAGCTGACCGAGCGCTTCGGCCTGAGCGACAGCAACTCGCCGCTCGGCGCCCTCAAGATCCCCTCCAAGTTCAAGCTCGTGCCGGGACTCGGCATCAAGGGCGACGTCTCGGCCGTCATGGACCACTACAAGCTCAAGATCGGCGCGAACGTCTCGCTGCCGTCGGAGCTTGGCGGCGTCACGTCGCGAGCTGACCTGACGGCCAGCGTCGAGAAGGGCCTCGAGCTGGACTACTTCAAGCTCGCGGCCAACCGGGCGCCGCTGGGCCCGGTGATCCTCAAGAACATGAACTTCGAGTGGCGGGGGCCGCAGAAGCTCCTGACCGCCGGGCTCGAGGCGACGATTCTCTACCAGATCGGCGCGGGCGGCGAGATCCGGTTCCAGAACGGCACCTTCCGGTCGCTGAGCGTGCACGCCGAGGCGTCCCCGGGCATCGCGCTGGCCCCCGGCGTGTTCCTCAGCGCGCTCGACGCCGCCTATGACACCAACGGCCCGGTGATCAAGGGCGGTGGCACGCTCACGCTGGGCCCCAACCCCGGCGGCGGGTGCCCGAAGGCCGGCATCGACGGCATCGTCACGCTTGACTTCAACTACCCGATCACGCTGAGCGCGGTGGGCGCGACGCGGCTGGCCTGCTTCAACGTCGCGAACATGGGTGCCGGCATCAACGAGGAGGGCTACGGCTACGTCTTCGGCCGCATCAACCCGGACCTCTCCCCGCTTCCGCTCACGATCAACGCCGCGGTCGGCGGCCAGATCCAGGTCCCGATCAACGGCAAGAGCCTCGTGTTCCAGATCGACGGGACCGCGCAGGCCTGCATCGACCTCGGCAAGCCGTTCAAGGGCTGCCTGCCCAAGGCTGACATGACGGTGACCGACCGGGCGTTCGCCGCGTGCCTGGACTTCGGCCCGTTCTCGGCCGGGCTGCGCCTGTTCTATCCGCCGCCGGCCTCGCTGGCCAACCCCGTCGTCTTCGCCGCCTACCTGCTCAAGAACTTCAAGGGGCTCGCGCCGGGCTGCAACGTCGGCGACTACCGGCCGTTCCCGGTGAAGCTCGCCCGGGCCTCCGGGCCGCAGGCCTCGGCGGCCGCGAAGACCGCGTCCTTCACGCTGCCGGCCGGCCGCCGGGGTGTGGTGCTGGCCGTGCACGGCGACGGCGACCCGCCCGAGCTCGTCGTCAAGGGGCCGGACGGGCAGGTCATCGACGTGCCGAGCCACGCCCTCGTGCACAACGACAAGTACGCCGCGTTCCGCCTGCCCTTCGACGACACGACCTACGTGATGCTCGGCAAGCCGGCTGCCGGGAACTGGAAGATCGAGCTCAAGCCGGGCTCGCCGCAGATCAAGTCCGTCGAGTCGGCCGACGCGCTGCCGCCGGTGAAGGTGACGGGCACGGTCAGGCAAGCCGGCGACCGGCGCGAGCTGAGCTACCGCGTCGGCGCCCGCAGGGGGCAGTCGGTGCGCTTCGTCGAGACCGCCGGCCCCAAGGCGGGCCAGACCCTCGGCGAGACGACGAAGTCCCGGGGGACGATCCGCTTCTCGCCGGCCCAGTCGCGGACGCGCACCCACGCGATCGTCGCCTACGTCGTGCAGGACGGCACGCCCAGCCAGAAGATCACGGTGGCCCGGTTCCAAGCCGCCCTCCCCGCGATCGGGAAGGCCAAGATCAGGGTGAGGCGAACGAGGAACCGGCTGGCGATCACGTGGAGCGCGGCCCGCAACGCGCAGAGCTACCGGGTGTTCGTCGATCTCGGCGACGGTCGCAAGCTGTTCTTCACGCCGAAGGCCCGCACGCGCCGGGTGACGGTCGCGGGCGTCGCCAAGCGCGACCGGGCCACCATCACGGTGATCGGCGAGCGCACCGGCGGCCGCCTGGGCCCCAAGGCGCTGGCCCGGGTCAAGCCGGTCAAGCGCACGTAGCGGCGCTATCGGTCAGGGAAAAGGCCTCCGTTCGTTCCGCACCGAGCGATCTCAGCGCCGGTGGCTGGCTGACGACGGCGATCGTACGGATCGGCGTCGTGCGGCCGGCCCGAAGCGCTCAGCCGCGACCCGGCCCGAGCGCCTTCTCGTACGCCACCCAGCCGAGCTCGGGCGCCATCCCGGCGCGCTCGTACAGGCGGAAGGCGCCGGAGCTGCTCGCCGCATCGACGCCCAGGCCGATGCTCCGCTCTCCGCACGCCCAGAGGCGGCCGAAGGCGTCCTGCAGCAGCGCGGCTCCCACGCCCTGGCGGCGCCACGGGCGCCGCGTGAAGAGCGCGTGGATCCAGCCGCCGCCGTACGTGTCGCCCAGGCAGATCGTCCCGCCGGCGATCTCGTCGCCGGCGCGAACGACGCCCCAGAGCGTCGGGTCGAAACGCTCGCTGAGGAGCTGCTCGTTCGACCACGCCTCGAGGCCGCGAGGCACGTGGCCCCAGGCATCGGCAAAGGCGTCTTCGAGGGCGGCGTGAAACGCGGGCGCGTCACGCTCCGGGTCGAACGGGACGGGCTGCAGCCCGGCGGGCCACTGGGGTGCCGGCGGCCGAACGTCGAGCTCGATGCGCATCTCCCGGACGACGCGCACGGCGTCGTAGCCGAGTGACTCGAGCAGCTCGCGCGCCGCGGTGTCGGCCTCGATGACGGCGTTCTGAATCCGGCCGGCGCCGCCGCGGGCCGCGGCCGCCTCGAGCCGTGTGGCGATGAGCGTCCCGATTCCCCGCCCGAGCGCGCCCGGGTGGACGTATCCCTCCGCGCGCCAGGGCTCGCCCCGCTCCCGCACCAGGGCGTAGCCCACGATGCGGCCGCCGTCGCGCACGACCCACGCGTCGGGATCGGACCCGAGCTCGGACCACTCGCGCTCGAGGTCGGCCTGCGAGAACGCGCTGTGGCCGTGCAGCGACGCCTCGAGCGCCGCGACGAGGTCCGCAACCGCGGCGGCGTCGCCGGCGGCGACCGGGTCGATCCGGAGCGCGCTCATCCGGTCGGGGCGGTTGCCTCGCTGGCGGCCTCGCTGCGCATCGGCGCAGCGTCGCACACGGGCCGGCCCTCCGCGGCTCCGGCCTGCGCTGTTACCGTCGCGGCGTGCGCGTCCTCGTCACCGGAGCCAGCGGATTCCTCGGCGGGCCGGCCTGCGCCGAGCTGGGGGCGCGGGGGCACGAGGTCCTCGGGCTCGTCCGGCGGCCGGGTTCCGAGCCGCCGGGCACGGCGGCCGTGGCCGGCGACCTGACCGACGGGGACGCGCTGGCGGCCGCGCTGGCCGAGGCGTCCCCCGAGGCGGTCGTGCACCTCGCCGCCGAGATCGGCTCCCAGCGCGACCCTCGCAAGATCGAGGAGGTCAACGTCAACGGCACGCGCCGGCTGCTGGACGCGAGCGCGGCGGCGGGCGTGCGGCGGCTCGTGTTCGCCTCGACGGTCGTGACCGGCGACGCCCACGGCGCCGTGCTGACCGAGGCGGACGACCTGCCCGTGGAGACGGCCTACGGCGCCTCGAAGCAGGAAGGCGAGCGCCTGCTGCGCGAGTCGCCCCTCGAGGGCATCGTCATCCGGCCCGGCCACATCTACGGTCCGGGCGGCTGGTACGCAGACGAGTTCGTGGCGCGGCTGCGCCAGCCGGGCCGCTTTGCCTGCGTCGGCCGGGGCGACAACCTCTGGGACATGGTGCGCGACGTCGACGTGGCCGCGGCCCTGGCCGACGCCGTCGAGTCGGCGCCGCCCGGCTCGACCTACCACTGCGTCGACGACCAGCCGCTGCCGCAGTACGAGTTCCTGGCGCTCACGGCGCGCGAGCTCGGTGTCGGTCCGCCCCGGCGCATCCCCGCGTTCGTGGCCCGGCTGGTCGCCGGGAAGGATCCGGCGGCAGCGGTGCTGCGGTCGGCCCGGACCTCGAACGCCAAGCTGCGACGCGAGCTGAGCTGGACGCCGCGGTTCCCCACGGTCGCAACCGGCGTGCCGGACGCGATCGCCGGCCTGCCCGGCTGAGCGCCGCGGCGCGCTCAGGCTGGCCCGTAGGGCGGCTCGGCCGCGCGGCCCTGGAACGAGAGGATCCGCGGGTTCTCGACGAGGCCCTCGCGGATCTCGATGGCGCGGCGGATCGTCTCGTCGGCGTCCCAGGCGGCGGGCCCGGCCAGCACTGTGGGAACGTACTCGAGCAGCGCCTCGCTGTTCACCCAGGTCGCCGAGTTCCACAGGTGCGACGGGCTGTGGTCGACGGCGTAGTAGTGCACGCCCGGCCCGACGGTGAACATCGGATCCTCGAACGTCGTCGGGCGGGCCCACTCGAAGCCCATGCCCCGGTCGCAGGAGACGTCGACGACCAGCGTGCCGGGCGCAAACCGCTCGAGGTCCTCGTCCATGGCGAACATGAGCGGCGCGTCGGTGTCCTGCAGGACGCAGTTCACGACGATGTCGTGGTCGGCGAGGACCTCTGCGAGCGGCCGGTCGCCGGGCGGGCCGTGCTCGATCGTGCGCTGCGGGTCGGCGGCGTCGCGCTCGAAGTGGCGCATGCGGACGCCGTGGGGCGGGGAGGCGACGGCCGTCACGCCGCGGTGGGTCAGAACGGTCACGTCGGTGATGCCCAGCGCCGCCAGCGCCGTGACGGCGCCGCGGCCGGTCGCGCCGTAGCTGATCACGGCGGCGCGCAGGTGCCGGCCGTACTCGCCGGTGCTGCCGACCAGCCCGAGCGCGTGCAGGACCGAGCAGTAGCCGGCCATCTCGTTGTTCTGGTGGAAGACGTGCACGTCGAAGCTGCCGTCCGCGTGCCAGTGGTGCATGGCCTCCCAGGCGATCAGGGTCAGGCGGCGGTCGATGGCCTCCTGGGTCATCCGGCGGTCCTGGACGCAGTGCACCCAGCCCCACACGACCTGGCCGGCGCGCAACCCCTCGAGGTCGTCGGCCAGCGGCTTGGGAAGCAGCACCACGTCGCAGCCGGAGAAGAGCTCCTCGCGGGGCGCCAGGCTGCCCACGAGGGGCGCGAGGTCAGGATCGGCGATGCCGAATGCCTCCCCGTACCCGCGCTCGAGGACCATCCGGCGCCGCACGCCGGGGTCGATCCGTTCGAGGTGGGCGGGGTGGATCGCGAGCCGGCGCTCGTGCTCCTTGCGGGACGTGGCGACGACGCCAAGGCTGAGCTCGTTCACGGGCGCGAGTCTACGAGCGTGCGCGCCGTCGCGACGCCCGGGCCGCATAGAGTGCGCACATGACCGCCACCGCGAAGCGCGCGACCGGCATCGTCCTGGGCACCCTGGCGGCCGGCCAGTTCGTGATGGCGCTCGACACGACGGTCATGAACACGGCGATCGCGACGGTCGCCGACGACCTCGGCACCGACGTGACGGGCATCCAGACGGCCATCACCCTCTACACGCTCGTGATGGCCTCGCTGATGATCACCGGCGGCAAGATCGGCGAGATCCTCGGCCGCAAGCGGGCGTTCATGCTGGGCTCCATCATCTACGCCTGCGGGTCGCTGACCACCGCGCTGGCCCCGAACCTCACCGTGCTGATCATCGGCTGGTCGGGGCTCGAGGGCCTCGGGGCGGTCCTGATCATGCCCGCGATCGTGGCGCTCGTCGCCTCGAACTTCGGCAAGCCCGACCGCCCGCGCGCCTACGGCCTGGTCGCCGCCGCGGGCGCGATCGCCGCGGCGCTCGGCCCGGTGATCGGCGGAGCGTTCACGACGTACGCCTCGTGGCGCTACGTCTTCGCCGGCGAGGTCCTGATCGTCCTGGTGATCCTCCTGCTCGCGCGGCGCGTCGCGGACACGCCGCCGGCTGAAGGAGTGCACCTCGACCTGGTCGGAACGGCCCTCTCGGCGAGCGGCCTCGGCCTGGTGGTGTTCGGCATCCTGCGCTCGGGGACCTGGGGCTTCATCTCGCCCAAGCCCGAAGCGCCCGAGTGGCTCGGGCTCTCACCGGTGATCTGGCTCGTGCTCGGCGGCGCCACGGTGCTGGCCATCTTCGCCTGGTGGGAGCGGCGGCGCCTCGACGGCGGGAAGGGCGCACTCGTCAATCCGCGCCTTCTGCGCATCCCGCAGCTGCGGTCGGGCGTCGTCGCCTTCCTCTTCATGTTCTGCGTGCAGGCCGGCACGTTCTTCGTCGTGCCGCTGTTCCTGTCGGTGTCGCTCGGCATCTCGGCGATCGAGACGGGCGTGCGGCTCCTGCCGCTGTCGCTGACCCTGCTGGCGTTTGCCGTTGGCGTGCCGCGGCTGTGGCCGAACGCGTCGCCTCGCCGCGTCGTGAACCTCGGGTTCATGGCGCTCTTCGGCGCGCTGGTGCTCCTGGTGGCGCTGCTCGACGTCGGCTCGGGGCCCGAGGTGATCACCGGGCCGCTCCTGATCGCGGGATCGGGCCTGGGGGCGATGGCCTCCCAGCTCGGGGCGGCCACCGTGTCGTCGGTCCCGGATGAGCAGAGCGGCGAGGTCGGCGGCCTCCAGAACACCGGCACCCAGCTCGGCGCCTCCATCGGCACGGCGCTGGCCGGCGCCGTGCTCATCTCGGCGCTGACCGCGTCCTTCTTTGCGGGCATCCAAGGCAACCCCGCGGTTCCGGACAACCTGAGCGCGCAGGCGCAGACGAACCTGGCCGCAGGCGTCCCATTCCTCTCGGATGCGCAGCTGAAGGCCGAGCTGGACCAGGCCAACGTTCCGCCCGAGACCGCCAACGCGGTGGTCGAAACCAACGCCCAGAGCCGCATCGACGGCTTGCGCGCCGCGCTGTCGGTGCTGGCCCTGATCGCGCTGGCCGCCCTGCTCTTCACCCGCGGGCTTCCGACGGCGGCGGCGGGCGCGGCGCCGAAGCCCGCGGCGGCGGCGGCAGCCGCCACGTAGCCACAGCCCGCCTCCGCTGCTACACTGAACCGAATGGTTCAGCATGAGGCGATCGACCGGACGTTCTCGGCCCTGGCCGACCCGACGCGCCGCGAGATCCTCGAGCGCCTCGGCCGGAGCGGCGGCGCCACCATCACCGAGCTCGCCGACCCCTACGGGATGTCGCTCACCGGGATGAAGAAGCACGTGGGCCTGCTCGAAGGGGCCGGGCTGGTCGTCACGGAGAAGGTGGGGCGGGCCCGGGTGTGCCGCCTCGGCCCGCGGCGCCTGGAGGAGATCGAGCAGTGGCTCGACGAGTACCGCCGCATGCTCGACCAACGCCTCGACCGGTTCGGGGAGCTCCTCGAACGCACGAAAGGAGCCAGCGATGGCTGACAGTGAGCAGACCGCCGGAACGCCGGTGACCGTGACCACGCCGACCGATCGCGAGGTGCGCATCGAGCGGGTCTTCGACGCGCCGCGCGAGCGCGTGTTCGCCGCGTTCACCGACCCGAAGCTGATTCCCGAGTGGTGGGGCCCCCGCGGCCGGACCACGATCGTCGACGAGATGGACGTCCGGCCCGGCGGGGCCTGGCGGTTCCGCATCGACCAGGCCGACGGCGCCGAGACCGCCTTCCGCGGGACGTACCGCGAGGTGGCCGCGCCCGAGCGCATCGTGCAGACCTTCGAGTGGGAGGGCATGCCCGGCCACGTGGCCGTGGAGACGACCACGTTCGAGGATCTCGGCGGGCGGACCCGGCTCACCTCGACATCCCTCTTCCACACCACCGAGGAGCGCGACGGCATGCTGGGCTCGGGCTTCGAGCGCGGCACCAACGACATGTATTCCCGCCTGGACGAGCTGCTGGCGGCGGGCGGCTGAGCCGGGAGGGTCGCGGCAGGCCGGGCCGGCGGCGGCCCGGCCCGCCGCGCCGGCCCGCGATCCGTCATCGTGTCAGGCATGCAGATCGGCAAGCCTGTCCCTCCCGTCAGCCACATCGCCCAGGCCTATCCCGACCACGTCGAGGTCCGCGGCCGGGACCTGTGCGGCGACCTCATGGGCCGCGTGACCTTCACCGAGTACTTCTGCCTGCTCCTCACGGGCCGCGAGCCGACCGCCGACCAGCGCGACTTCCTCGACCTGCTCCTCGTGGCGATCGCCGAGCACGGCATGATGCCCACGAACGTCACGGCGCGCATCACGCTGGCCGCCGACCCGGGGTCATTGCAGGGCGCGGTCGCCGCGGGGATTCTGGGGGCCGGCCCGGTCATCCTCGGCACGTCGGAGGCCTGCGGCCGGCTGCTCGCCTCGATGCAAGCGCAGGTCGCCGCGGGCGCCAGCCCGGCGGGCGCAGCGGCGGAGGCCGTGCGCACGCTGCGCGCGGCAGGGGAGAAGGTGCCGGGGTTCGGCCACCCCGTCCACAAGCCGCTGGACCCGCGGGCCGAGCGGATCTTCGAGCTGGCCGACGCGCGCGGAGTGAGCGGGCCTCACGTTCTGCTGGCGCGGCGCCTGCGGGAGGCCGTGGCCGACGCCGCAGGCCGCCCGCTGACGATGAACGTGTCGATGCCCATCGCCGCGGTGATGCTGGACTTGGACTTCTCGCCCGACGCGGTCAAGGCGGTGCCGATCCTCGCCCGGACCGCCGGGCTGCTCGCACACCTCGCCGAGGAGCGCGAGCAGCCGATCGGCTTCCTGATGGCCGACCGCGCGGAGGCGGCCATCGAGTACGAGCGCGACGGGGGCGACCCGCCCGGCTGATGCTCGAGCCTGCGGTCGAGGCGCTCCCCTGGGCGCAGCAGGCGGCCGCCGACGACGCGGCGTACCGAGGCCAGCTCGCCTACCTGTTCGCCCGCTCGCCGTTCTACCGCGAGACGCTCGCGCAGGCCGGATTCGCCACGGCCGACGCGGCGGGCGGGCTCGCGGACATCGCGCAGCTCCCGTTGACCGAGAAGGCGGAGCTGAAGGCCACCTGCACCGCCGCCAACCCGGTCGGGGCCCACCTCTGCGCCGACCCGGCCGACGTCGTCCGAGTCTTCTCGACCAGCGGGACGACGGGCACGCCGAGCTACATCCCGCTCACGGCCCGGGACCTCGCCAACTGGGTGGCGGGGTCGGCTCGCAGCTACGCCGCATCTGGCCTGGCCGCCGGGCACCGCCTGGTCTCCACATTCAACGCGGGGCCGTTCGTCGCCGGGGCGGCGCTGGCCGCCTTCGATCGCATCGGCGTCTGCCACATCCCCGTCGGCACCGGGAACACGGACCGCCTGCTGCGGGCCGTCGAGCTCCTGCGTCCCGATGCCGTCGCCGTCACGCCCTCCTACGCGGCCCATCTGGTCGAGCGGGCGGCGGACCAGGGTGTCGACCTCGCCGGCTCCACGGTCGCCCGCGTGCTGGTCGCCGGGGAGCCCGGAGGCGGCGAGCCGGCGTTCCGCGCCGCGCTGGAGGCAGGCTGGGGGGCGACGGTCACCGAGGCGATGGGCATCGGCGACATCGGGCCGTCGCTCTGGGGGGAGTGCGAGGCGCAGGACGGCATGCACCTGGGTGCGCGCGGATTCGTCCACGCCGAGCTGATCGACCCGGCCACCGGGGCGGCGGTCCCGCTCGAGGGCGGTGCGTCGGGCGAGCTCGTGCTGACGCACCTGCGGCACGAGGCCGCGCCGCTCCTGCGGTTCCGGACCCGCGACCACGTCGAGGTGATGGCCGGGCCGTGCCAGTGCGGGCGCACCGGCCCGCGCGTTCGGTGCCGCGGGCGGACCGACGACATGCTCATCGTGCGCGGGGTGAACGTGTTCCCGTCGGCGATCCGCGAAGTGGTCGCGGGGTTTGCGCCGGCGGTCAGCGGCCACGTGCGCGTGCGCCCGACGGCGCCGGGCGTCAAGCAGGAGCCGCCGCTTCCGGTGCGCGTGGAGCTCGCGCGCGGCGACGCGCACGACGCCGCGCTCGCCGACGCGATCCGTGAGAAACTGCGCGCCGCGCTCGTCGTCCAGGTCAGCGTCGAGCTCGTGCCGTGGGGGAGCCTCGGGCGCAGCGAATACAAGTCCAAGCTCGTCGAGCGCTAGCAACCGGCGCCGGCAGGCCAGGAGGGAGATCGAGTCCGTGCGCAAGCTCCAGAGCCAAGGGGTCCACCACATCACCCTGACCGGGGCCGGCCGGCAGGCGTCGATCGACTTCTGGGAGGGCGTGCTCGGCATGCCGTTCGTGTTCGAGCAGCCCAACCTCGACAACCCCGCCGAGAGCCACCTCTACTTCGATCCGGGCGACGGGCGCCTGATCACCGTGTTCACGAACGAGGACCGCGCCGGCGACCCGGGGCGGACGCCGACCGAGCCGGGGTGCGTGCACCACATCGCCTTCTCCCTGTCGCAGGCCACGTTCGCCCAGGCCGTCGAGCGGCTCGACGAGCGCGGCATCCGCCACAGCGGGGTCAAGGATCGCGGCTTCATGGACTCGATCTACTTCGAGGATCCGCTCGGCCTCCTGATCGAGCTGGCCTCGTATCGGTTCGAGCCGCCGCCCGGCTGCTCCCACGCCGACGTGCTGCTCGAGGCCCACGAGCTCCGCGTGGCCCGCGGCGACCACCACATCGACCGGGAGCACCTCGCGGACGCGATTGAGGCGCTCGTGGCCCGGACCCAGCGGTCCTTGTCCGCCGACCGCTCGGCGCAGGACCCGTACTCGGACGGCTAGGACGCCCGCCGGCGCCGCAGCCGCGGGACGGCCACGAGCCACACGAGGCCGCCCAAGGCGACCAGCACGGCGGCGATGACGGGAGCGAGCGCTCCCGGGATCGGCGGGCCGTGGCCGAACCACAGCTCGGGATTGACGGCGATGCCGAGGAAGCTCCCGCGGGCCGCGACCCGGTAGTCGCCATCGCTCGGGACGTCGATGCGCCACACCCGGCGCTGCGTGTCGACCCGGTCGTCGTCGGCGTTCTCCGTGTCACCGACGTCGTTCCGGACAACGGGCCGCCCGGCGCCGCGCAGCGGAGTCACGGTCAGCGACAGCCCCTTCGGAAGCGGGAGGCTGGGCGTCTCGTTGCCCCGTCCCGGAAGCGCGACCGCGGCGCTGACGTCGACCGTGCCCGCGGGCAGGCGCAGCACCTTCGTGCCCGGGATGTCGACGCGCCCGTACTGGTTGTCCTCGCCCCACACGGCGTTCGACGATCCGAGCACTCCGACGACGAACGACACGGCGATGGTTGCGACGACGAAGAGCGCGACCGTCGCGACGATGCGCCCGGCCCGGGTTTCGATCCGGCGGGTCATCGCGGCCATCCTAGCTCCGGCGTGAGGTGG
The DNA here is from genome assembly GCA_046330225.1 of Solirubrobacteraceae bacterium. Classification (GTDB taxonomy): domain Bacteria; phylum Actinomycetota; class Thermoleophilia; order Solirubrobacterales; family Solirubrobacteraceae; genus CANJIV01. The sequence goes on from JAXLTD010000001.1 coordinate 525,834, forward strand.
GACCGGGGGCTCAGCCTTCGGCGAGCACGCGGCCGAGCTTGTCGAACGAGCTGCTCCAGCCGGCGTGGGCCATCGGGATGAGCTCGTCGGTGCAGACCATCGTCACGTCGATCGTGAGCTCGGAGCGCCCGTCGCCCAGATCCGTGAAGCTCACGACCGTGCGCTGGCGTTCCATCATCGGGTGGTCGATGTCGGTCTCGAGGAAGACGAGGCGATCCTTCGGCGTGACCTGCTCGAACGTCCCGCAGGACGGGTATTCCGTGCCGTCGGGCCCGACCATCGTCGCGTTCGCCGCGCCCCCGGGGCGCAGCTCCAGCACGACGGACTCGACCGGGGTGTGGAAGTGCTCGGGGCCCCACCAGGCGGCGAAGTGCTCGGGGTCGGTCCAGCACGTCCAGAGGAGGTCGCGGGGTGCATCGAAGACGCGCGTGATCGTGAACTGGCGCTCGGTCATCGCGCTGGCGGGTCCGACAGTCATGGGGCAGGGTCCTTTCGCTGGATTGTGTGCAGGTGCTGCTCGAGACGGTCGAGCCTGCGCTCGTAGAACTCGCGGTAGTGCGCGAGCCAGTCCGCCGCGTCTTTCATCGGGGCGGCCTGGAGGCGGGAGGGGCGCAGCTGCGCTGTGCGCCCGCGGGTGATGAGCCCGGCGTGCTCGAGCACCTTCAGGTGCTTCGAGACGGCCTGGACGCTGACCGGGAACGGTTCGGCCAGTTCGGTGACGGTCGCCTCGCCGTCAGCCAGGCGGGCGAGGATCGCCCGCCGGGTCGGATCGGCGAGGGCGGAGAAGGTGGCGCTGAGCTGGTCGGCGGGCATGGCGGTTCGATCGGGGTCTCAGTATTCAACCAAGTAGTTGAATACTCGCCGCTGGCGCCGGCCCGGTCAAGTGCCGGCGGAGGACGTGTTCCCGGCCTGCCGACTTGCGTCCGGCGTCCTGCCAAGACAAACTCGTCCGCCACCGGCCGGACGTCCGACTCGAGAGGCCACGATGATCCCGCTGTGCCGCAGCGCCGCCGCCTTCGCCGTGCCCGCCTCGCTGCCGGGGGCGGCTTCGGCCGGTGCGATGTCGGGCGGTCCGCCGATCGGGTGCGCGTGAGCCAGGCGCCGTCCCTCGCCGAGCGCTTCCTGGCGCTGCACCGGCCTGGGGCCCCGCTGCTCCTCCCCAACGCCTGGGACGCCGGCTCGGCCAAGCTGCTCGCCTCGCTCGGATTCGAGGCGCTCGCCACGACGAGCAGCGGGTTCGCTGCAACCCTCGGCCGCCTCGACGGGCAGGTGACGGCGGACGAGGCGCTGGAGCACGGCGCGGCGATGGCCGCGGCCTGCGGGCTGCCGGTGTCGGCGGATCTCGAGAACGGCTTCGCGGCGGACCCCGCCGGCGTCGCCCGCACGATCGCCCGGGCCGGCGCGGCGGGCCTGGCGGGCGGATCGATCGAGGACTTCACGGGCGACAGCGCCGACCCGATCTACGAGGCGGGCGCCGCCGCCGAGCGCGTGGCGGTCGCGGCGGAAGCGGCCGCGGCGGTGCCGGGAGGCTTCGTGCTCACCGCGCGCAGCGAGAACTTCCTCCACGGCCGCGAGGACCTCGACGACACGATCGCCCGGCTGCGGGCCTACGAGGCCGCCGGAGCCGACGTGCTCTACGCCCCCGGGCTGCGGCGCATCGAGGACATCGCCGCGGTCGTGGAGGCCGTCGAGCGCCCCGTCAACGTGCTCGCCCTGCCGGATCTGCCGCCGGTCGCCGAGCTGGCCGCCGCCGGGGTGGCCCGGATCTCGGTCGGCGGCGCGTTCGCGTTCGCGGCGTTCGGAGCCGCGGCAGCCGCCGCCCGCGAGCTGCGCGACGAGGGCACGTATGGCTTCTGGGCCCAGGCGCGCCCGGGTGCGTCAGCCGCCCGCGCGGCGTTCTAGGCACCGTCCGCGAGCCAACGTGCGCGCGTGAACCCCCGATCCGGTGGCGCAGGCGCGCGAGAACGCTCGTGGTGGGCCGGTGGCGCACGCGCGCGAGAACGCTTACGGGCCCGGCGGCGCGGCGAGGATCGCCAGGTTGGGCCCGGGGTCCTGGCGGTCCCCGGCAATGGCGATCCGCCCGCCGGGGAGGAACGCCAGCCCTTCGGCCTTCCCGACCTTCTTCGGCAACGCCCAGATCGCGGTGGCGGGGGCCGAGGCGGCTTCGGGGCCGAGCGGAAGCGCCAGCCGGCCGAGCGACCGGCTCTGGTCCGACAGCGCGTGCACCGACCCGTCCGGCGCGGCAGCCAGGTCGCTGAGGTCGTCCAGTCCGTCGGGACCCTCCCACCACGCGAGCGCCGCGAGCGCGGCGCCGGGCGCGGGTGCCTCCCACGCCTCGCCGGCGCCCAGGATCGTGTCCGGGCCGATTCCGCCGGCCGCGGCACCGGCGGGGCCGAACTCGATGAGGCCCGCGGGCCGCTTCTCCTTTGCGACGAGGACACGGCCGCCGCGCAGGAGCAGCACGCCTTCCCCGCGCGACGACGGGTCCGCGGACCAGCGCTCCCCGACGCGGCCGGGCAGCCCGCTGCCATCGAGCCCGAAGGTGCCGGCGAGCCGCCGCGCCCGGGTGTCGATCAGCACGGCGAGCGCCGGCTGCTCGAGGAGGACGACCGCGGTGCCGGCCCCGTCGAAGGCGAGCGCCTCGGACTGCCGGATTCGCGGCACGTCCGCCGCGCGCTCGAACGCGTCGAGGTTCACCGTCTCCCAAGGGCCGAGCTCGCCGCCGGCGTCGACGGGCGCGACTGCGAGCTCGGGCCCCGCATCGCCGATGGCCGCCAGGAGCGTGCCGCCCCCGGGAGTGCCGGTGACGGCGAGCGCCGAGACCTCGCGCACCGGGATCTCGTGCCGCTCGAGCAGGTCCAGATCCGCGCCCACGCGGTGATGCTATGCGGTCATCTAGGTTGACCGGCATGCCGCCCCCGACGATGGCCGTCCTCACGCTGCCGGCCAGCGGGCACGTCAACCCCAGCCTCCCGCTGCTGGAGGAGCTGGCCCGGCGCGGCGTGCGCCTCGTCGCCTGGTCAGCGCCGGAGTTTGCTGCCCGGCTCGAGCAGGCTGGCTGCGACGTGCGCGACTACGGCGACCTCGGGGCGGACTACGCGAGCCCCCCGCCGAGAATCGCGGGCGTCGCGCTGATGCTCGCCGGCACCACTGAGCGGCTCCTGCCGCGGCTCGTGCCGGCGATCGCGGCCGAGGCGCCCAGCCTCGTCGTGCACGACTCGATGGCGCCCTGGGGCCGGGTGGCTGCCCGGGCGCTCGGCCTGCCGTCGGTCTGCCTCACCGCCACGTTCGCCGTGCATCCGCGGGTGAGGCTGCCGCCCCGTGCCGCGATGCGCATGCTCGGCGACGCGGCGGCGGGCGTGCCGGACGCGCTGCGCCTGGCGCCCATGTCGCGCCGCATTGCCGCGGCGTACGGCACGCGGCTCGGGCCCCCGCTCGAAGTCCTCTCGAACCGGCGCGGCGCTCGCACCGTCGTGTTCACCGCCCGGGAGTTCCAGCCGAATCCGGCTGCGGTCCGGGAGGAGGCCCACTACGTCGGCCCGCTGCTCGCGGTGCGGGCGGGGGGCGAGGAGGCGGCCCTCGCCGGCCTGGCGACCGCGGACGAGCTCGTCTACGTCTCCCTCGGGACGCTGTTCGAGAGTGCGCCGGCGTTCTTCCGGGCGGCGGCGGCAGGGCTCGCTGCTCCCGGACGCCGGGTGCTCATGTCGGTCGGCCGCGTCACCCCGGCCGACCTCGGGCCGCTGCCGGACGGCGTCGAGGCCGTGGCCGCGGTCGACCAGCGTGCGGTGCTGGCGCGGGCGAGCCTGTTCGTGACCCACGCGGGCATGAACAGCGTCCACGAGGCGCTGGTGGCCGGCGTGCCGATGGTGCTGCACCCGCAGTCGGCGGACCAGCCGGTGGTGGCGGCCCACGTCGCGCGGCTCGGCGCGGGGGTCGTGCTGCGGCGGGCGACCCCCGCGGCGATCGCGGCGGCGGCCGCCGCCGCGCTGAGGGACGGCCGCTGCCAGGCGGCGGCCGCCCGGCTCGGCGCCGACCTGCGAGCGTCCGCCGATCTCGGACGAGCGGCGGCTCTCCTGCTCGAAGCCGCCGCGCCCGCGCGCTGACCGTCCGCGGGACCCGGCCCAGCGGGTACGCTGGCGCCGAGGATCTCGACCGATGGCGGAGAACGACAACCGAGGCGGCGGGGTGCCGGGCCCGCTCGATGCGCTGGGTGCGCTCGCGGGCCTCGGCGCCCGAACCGCCGAGACCGTGCTCAAGCCGGTGACCGGCGTCGCCGCCGGCGTGGCGGTTGCGGCCCGGGACGCCGAGCGGCGGACCCGGACCGCAGTCGCCGATGCAGGCGCGCAGGCGGCCCTGGCTGCGCTCGAAGCGCTGCTGGATTCCGGCTTCCTCGAGCAGGCGATCGAGCGCATCGCGGCCAGCCCGGCGCTCGAGCGCGCCGTCACGACCGTGCTGAGCGGCCCGCTCGTCGATGCCGTCGCCCGCGACATCGCCCGCCACGCGGTGATCGAGCGCGTCGCCGACGGCCTGCTCGAGGCCGGAGCGCTGGACCAGGTGCTCGAGGGCGACGCGGTCGAGCGCCTCATGACGCAGATCGAGGACGCGGGCGTCCCGCAGCGGGTCGCCGAGCGGATTCTCACGGACGGCGTCGCCGAGCAGATCGCCGTCCGCGTTCTCCACGGGCCTGAGCTCGAGCGGATTGTCGACGTGGCGGTCGACAGCGAGCAGGTGCAGGGCGCCGTGGCCCGCGCGCTGGAAAGCGAGGGGGCCGAGGAGCTCGTCAGCCGGGCCGTCGACAGCCCCGGCATGGAGCGGCTCGTGAGCCGGGCCGTCGACAGCCCCGGAATGGAGCGCCTGGTCAGCCGCGCTGTCGACAGCGACGGGACCGAGCGGCTCGTCACCCGGATCATCGAGAGCCGGCTGCTCGACGAGGCGGTGACGCGGCTGCTGGAGAGCGAGGAGCTGTGGCTGCTGGTGGAGGAGATTGCCCACAGCCCCGCGGTGAGCGATGCGATCACCCAGCAGAGCCTCGGGTTCGCCGACCAGGTCGGCGACCAGGTGCGCGACCGGTCCCGCAACCTCGATGCGCTCGCGGAGCGCATCGCCCGCCGGGTGACGCGGCGGCGCCCGGCGCGCCCGCCCGCCGGGAACGGCGCCCCCGCCGAGCCGCCGCCGGCCGAGGATCCGGGCCCGTGATCGCAGAGCCGGCGAGGTCCGGCCCGGCGGCGGCGCCGGGCAGCAGCGAGCCGGCCGGGGGCACCGACCCCGACGGGCAGGCCACGCGGATCGCGGTCGCGGCAGCCCGCGCGCAGGCCGCTGCCCGCTCGCGCCTGCGAGGACCCGAGCCGGACCGGGGAGCGCCGCTGCGCTACGTCGGGCTGATCACGCGGGCCATCGCCTTCTCGATCGACGCCGCGCTCATCTTCGCGGTCGCCGGGCTCGTGTGGGTCGCCACCGTCCTGACCTTGAACCTCCTGCACCTCCCCGGCGGATGGGAAGCGGCCGTCTATGCCCTGGAGGCGCTCGCGTTCTTCCTCTGGAGCACGGGGTACTTCGTGACGTTCTGGGCCACGACCGGGCAGACGCCCGGGAACCGGCTCCTGCAGTTCCGGGTCGTGCAGGAGCCCTCCCACGAGGCCGGGCTCCCGCCGCGCCGCGCGATCGTGCGTCTCGTCGGCCTGTTCCTCGCCGTGCTGCCGCTCGGCGCCGGCCTCTGGCTCGTGCTCTTGAGCGACCGGCGCCGCGGCTTCCAGGACGTCCTGGCCCGGACGGTGGTGATCGAGGCGCCGGTCCTGTCGGACTCCGATCGCCGGCGGATCGCGGCCGCGGAGGCCGGCGTCTCGGAGCCGGCGGCCTAGACGCTGGAGCGGGCCACGCGCCGCGTGGCGTGACGTCCGCGGCGCCGGCCGTTCAGCCCGGCCCCGATGGCCACGAGGCCGAGGAGGAGCAGCGCGGCGGCGGCGCCGGCAAGGATCAGGCTGCGCGATGGCGAGCCGCTGCGGCTCCCGCCCGCGGAGTCCGCCGGGGCCGCCGGCGCCGGGTCGGCCGCCGGGGGCGCGGCCGCCGCGGGTGCGGAGTCGGCCGGGGGCGCCGGAGCAGACGCTGTGGGCTGGGCGGCGGGCTCGGCCGGAGCGGCGGTGCCGCCGCTCGGGCCTGACGCGGCGGCGGGCGCTGAGCCGCCGGCCGGGTCGGCCGAGGGCGAGGCGGGTGCGGCCGAGGCCGGCGGCGCAGTGCCGCCGGTGGGCGGCGCCGCTGCCGGCGGCGGGGCAGGAGCGGCTGGCGCGGCGAGCCCGCCCGATTCGGCGGTCGCGGCCGCGGGGACGAACAGAGCGGCCCCGAGGGCCAGGCAGGTGAGGGGAGTCAGGCGGCTCATGGGGTGAGGATTCGCGGCGGCCCGACCGGTCCCTTCCGCCCGGGCAGCGGGGCCGGGAGGCCCGCCGGCCGGGCCGCTGCGCCCGCGACCGGGCCCGGACGTCTAAAGTCGTCCGCGTGCTGCTCGATAGCTTGGTCATGGAGGACTCACATGTCGCAGCGGTGGCGGGCGGCGGCTAGCCGCGGCCGTTCGATCGCGCTGCCCGTGGCCGCCGCCGTCGCCGTCATCGCCGGCGGCGTCACGCTCGCGCTCGGGCTGCGCGACGTGCTGGAGCGCGACCGGGCAGCCGCGACGGCGATGGTGGCCGCCTGCGGCGACCTGTACAAGCTCGCGATGCTCGACGGGGTGATCGACCGGGAGCGCCGGGTGCGCCCGGAGATCGCCGCCGAGATCCGCACCGTCGAAGCGGGGATCGCCCGCCGTCTCGCCATCGTGCGCGGCGCCGGCGGCTATTCCGGCGCGACCGGGAGGCTCCGCACCGAGCTCGCCGCCTACTTCGCGGCGCTGCGGCGCGCGCACGCCGCGGTCGGGTCCGGGAGCGCCGTGACCGCACAGCAGGCCGAGGCGCGCGCTCACCACACCTTCACGATCGCTGACCGCAGTGCCGACCGGCTGGCCGATCGGCTCGACGACCGCGCTACGGCGGCCACGAGCACAGCGGTCGGCGCGCTGCTGGCCGGCGGCGGGATCCTCCTGGCGGTCCTCGCGCTGCTCGCGTGGTGGATCCACCGCGTCGTCCGCCGGAAGGCGCTCTCGAAGCGCGAGCGGCAGGTGGCCAGCGAGACCGAGCAGCGCTACCGGGCGCTGGTGGAGGACGCCTCGGACCTCATCCTCACGCTGGCGCCCGATGGTCGGATCGCGACCGCGTCGGGCGGGGCATTCGCGCTGCTCGGGCGGCGGGCCGAGGACCTGGAGGGCGTGCCGCTGGCCGACCTCGTGCATCCCGACGATGCCGGGCTGCTGGAGGCGCTGCACGCGCCGGGCGCCGTCGACCGCACGCTCGACTGGCGGATGAGCAACGCGAGCGGGGGCTGGGTTCACGTCGAGACGCTCGCCAAGGACATGACCGGCGATGCCCGGGTCGGGGCATTCGTCCTCACCACCCGCGACATCAGCCGCCGCAAGGCCGTCGAGGCCCAGCTGCGCCACCGAGCCCTCCACGATCCGCTCACCCAGCTCCCGAACCAGGAGCTGTTCGTCGAGCGGGTCGAGCAGGCCCTGGCCGATGGCGGGCGGGGCGACACGGCGGTGCTCTTCGTCGACCTCGACGACTTCAAGCCGATCAACGACCGCCTCGGGCATGCCACCGGAGACCAGGTGCTGGCTGCCGTGGCCCAGCGCCTGCGCTCGTGCATGCGCACGGCGGACGTCGCCGGGCGGCTTGGCGGCGACGAGTTCGGCGTGCTGATCGAGGGGCTCGGGTCCCGAGAGACCGCGCTCCAGGCCGCCGAACGGCTTCTCACGGCACTGTCGGCGCCAGTCGTGGTGGGCGGCCGGCCGGTGCGGATCTCGCCGAGCATCGGTGTGGCCATCCGCAGCGCCGGCCAGGATTCGGCGGCCAGGCTCCTGCAGTGCGCCGACGCGGCGATGTATGCCGCCAAGCGCGGGGGCAAGGGCCGCTATGTCGTCTTTGACCCGCGCCAGCACGGAACGATCGGCGGGCGCGCCGGCGACATCCGGGCTCCCGACCGGGCGACATCCCTGATTCGCGCCGAAGAGCACCGGGCCGAGGTCGAGGCGCTCCTGCGGACCGATCGCGGCGTGCGGTCCGTCTACCAGCCGATCGCCGACCTCCGCACCGGGGACGTCGCGGGCTTCGAGGCGCTGGCCCGGTTCTACGCAGACGTCGACCGGCCGACCCAGGCGTGGTTCGCGCAGGCGCATCTGTGCGGCCTGGGGGCCGAGCTGGAGACCGCGGCCTTGCGGTCGGCCCTGGAGGAGCGGCCGGAAGCGGGGAGGTTCCTCAGCGTCAACCTCAGCCCGTCGGTGCTGCTGAGCGCCGACGCCCAGGCGGCGCTGCCGGAGCGCCTGGACGGCATCGTCCTCGAGCTGACCGAGAACGAGCTGGTCGACCTCGGCGAGCGCGCGGTCCGCGTCCTGTCCGAGATGCGCAGCCGCGGCGCGCGGATCGCTGTCGACGACGCCGGCGCGGGCTATGCCGGATTGCGCCAGGTCATGAGCTTGCGGCCGGACCTGATCAAGCTCGACCGCTCGATCGTTGACGGGATTCACGCCGACCAGGCCAAGGTCGCCCTCGTCGAGTCGTTCGTGCGCTTCTCGGAGCAGATGGGCGCCGAGGTCTGCGCCGAAGGCATCGAGGACGTGCGTGACCTGCGGACCCTCGCCGATCTCGACGTGGCGTTCGGCCAGGGGTTTGCGATCGGCTACCCGGGCGCGCCGTTCGCCCCGGTGGAGCCCGCCGCCGCGGGAATCCTGGCGGCGGCGGCAGCCGAGGCGCTGCAGGCGGAGCCGGGGCCGGCCGGGCCGAGCCTCGAGCGCCGCCGCCTGGACATCATCGCCCGCCGGGTGCAGGCGCTCGAGTCGACCGAGGGCCTCGGCGCGGTGCTCGCGCTCATGTCCGACGCGCTCGGGGCCGACGCCCTCTGCTTCTCCCGGAGGTTCCGCGGCGCCGAGGCCGTCCAGGCGATCGCGGCCCACGGCAAGCCGCTCGACGAGGCGCGGTATGCGCTCGATGACTATCCGCTCACGGCCCACGTGCTCCGCACCCACGAGGCCTCGCAGGTGCTGGTCACAAGCCCCAGCGTCCCAGCGGAGGAGGCCGACCACCTCGGCGAGCTCGGCATGGGCTCGCTGCTCATGCTCCCGGTTGCGGCCCACGGGGTGTCGCTCGGGCTGATCGAGGCCTACCTCCGCGAGGCCCGGCCGTGGACGCGGCTTCAGACGACGCTCGGCCGCGCTTTCGCGCACGAGCTGGCGTCCGTCCTGGAGGTCATTGCCCGCGACGAGCGGCGGCGCATCGTCGCCCGCGTGCTCGCCGGCGCCCCCGGGCTCACGGCGGCCTTCGACGAGCTGCTCCCCGCGATCGGCGAGCTGGACGGCTGGGATGCCGCATCGTGCTGGCGGGCCGACGGCGAGGTTCTGCGCTGCCAGACCGGCTGGGTCCGGCCCGGGCTGGAGGGCACCGGCCTGGCCGAGGCCTGGGCCGGGGCGTGCCTCGAGGCCGGCGAGGGCCTGCCCGGGCAGGCCTGGCAGGATGGGACGCCTGCGGTGGAGCACGACTTGCGCCGGTCGCAGGGGCTGCCTCAGCGCATCGCCGCCGGCTCGGGCCTCGCCTGCGGCATCGCGGTGCCGGTGCGGGCATTCGGGCAGACCGTCGCCGTCCTGGAGTTCCTGTGCGCCGAATCCCGCACCGGCCCGGACCTGGGCGGGCAGGATCTGACCCTGATCGCCGACCAGGCGGGGTTCTGGCTCGAGCACCGCCGCGGCATGGACGAGGTCGGCCAGCACGTCGAGGACCTCGACGCCGTGGCCCGGGCGGCGCGGGCGCTCGCCTTCGCCGGGGATCCGGCGGCGGTCCGCGACGCCCTCTGCTCCGCGGTGACGGAGGTCACGGCGGCGCCGATCGCGATCCTCTACGAGGCCGATCCCACCGGGGCGGCGCTCGTCGCGACCGGGGCGTCAGGCGAGTCGCCGGGCCTGCGCCGCTCGCTCGACGAGCCGTCCGGGGCCGTCCAGGCGTTCCTCACCCGCGAGCCGCTCTTCGTCCCCGACGTGGACGGCCACCCGGCGGTCTCGATGCCCCGGGTGCGGGCGACGGGCGCGCAGTCCTGCTACTGGCATCCGATCGTCCTGGGCAGCGACGTCCTTGGCGTGCTCGCCGTCGTGTGGACCGAGCGCCAGGCGGTCCTGCCCGAACGGATCGAGGCGCTCGTCCGGCTCCTGGCCGCGGAGGCGGCCATTGCGATCCGGCGGCCAGCTGATACGGCTGGCGGGAGCCAGGAGGCACCCGGCCTGGGTGCGTCCCCGGCGCCTCAGGCGGTCGTGTGACCCTGGCGGGGCGCCTCCGCGGCCCGGCTCGCCGAGCGGGGCCGGCCTACCGGTCCTTCAGCGCGACGATGCCGCCGAAGACGCCGAGGTAGGCGGAGGCGCCGTCGGGGCCCAGCGCGACCCCGGCGTAGTTGTTGTTGAAGTCAAAGCCGGTCCCGGCGAGGCGCTTGAACACGGTCTTCCCGGTGCGGAAGTCCAGCGCCGTCCAGTACCACGGCTGGGACCCGTTCGGGTCCTGATCGCGGGTGTAGGCGTAGATCAGGCCCGTGGCGGTCGAGAGCTTCGGCACCACGGACGGGCCCGACTCGCGCGCCGTGCTCCACGTGAGCTTGCAGCCGGTCAGCTTCGCGTTGACGTCGACCCGGGCGTAGCCGGCGACCGTGTTGACGTTCGCGCCCTCGGGCCCGAGCGGGTTGCGGTAGCCGTAGTTGTTCTCGACGACGAGGGCGCGGCCCGCGGAGATGAGCGAGTTCTCCGTGGCGCTGGCGCCCTTCCGGAAGACCGGGACCTCGCAGACCGTGCGCCGCTCGCCGGCCTTCAGCTTCGCCGCCCGCCGGTAGACCACGACGTTCATCGGATCGGCGTTGTCGGTGATCGAGACGAGGCCGTTGGCCATCAAGGTCGGCGTCGTGCCGGTGCCGGCGTCCACTTGGCCGGGCTTCGCGATGCCCGAGTTGCGGTAGGTGACCTTCCAGGTCACGCGCGGCGTGCCGGCCCGCGTGAGGCCGAACCGGTACATCCGCTTGTCGGAGGCGATGTAGACGCCGTCACGGTCGACCGCGAACGAGTTCTCGATCTCCTCGTTGAGCACGATGCTGCGGATCGCGCCGGTCTTCGGGTCCAGCACGCCCACGCGGCCCTTGGACTTCGTGACGAACCAGATCCGGCCCTTCCAGTCCGCCAGCGCCGAGCTGACGCGCTCGGTGGAGGACAGCACCGTCGTGAGGTCGTAGTCGCGCTGCTTGACGAAGCCGCGGCCGTTGGCCGTCTCGGCGATCACCAGCAGGTGGCTGGTCGCGGTGGCGCTCCAGACCCGGTCCTTGCTGTCGAGGAAGAAGTAGCCGCCGCCGGTGAAGTTCTGGTAGATCGGCGTGCCCGCAAGCGGCGGGGCGCTCGGCAGCTCGTAGGAGGCGATCACGTCGAGCGTGCGCGGGTCGATCAGGCGCAGCTTCGGCGTCTGGGCCGCCGACGGGCAGACCGTGACGATGCGGCCGCGGCGGTCGAAGGTGATCGAGCCGCAGACGGACGGGCCGAAGGAGCTCGACAGCGTGACGCTGCGCCGTCCGAGCGGGCCGGGCCGCCGGTAGGCATCGGTCATCCACGGATCGTTGTGCAGGTTGTTGTTCGGGTTGGCGGCGAAGAACGGGTTCTGCGGCGCGTCGGTGCGGTCGGCGACCGGGTGCGGGGTCGCGGGGCCGCCGACCGAGGCCGGCAGCGAGGACGGCGGGCCGGGGGCGATCGGCGCGGCGGCGGCGACCGCCGGCGCGGCGGCGGCGAGCGTGGCAGCGGCGGCAGCGGCGGCAGCAGTGACGGCGAGGCGATTCACGGGGCTTCCTTGGGCTCGGGGCGGAACGCCGGCTCCGCCGGCGTTCGCCTGACCCTAGCTCAGGAGGCCAGCCACGCGCGCAGGTCGGCCCCGTGCTCGTCGAGATCTGGGGGCCGGTGCCGCGTGCGCGCCGGCGTGCGGGACAGGCGCGCCGGAAACGCCACGGTCCGGATCCCGTCGGCGTCGTCGACGGCGCCAAGGCCGAGCCGGTCGGCCAGCGCGAACCCCTCCGGGATCGGGTTGACCGGGCCGGCGGGGACGCCCGCGGCCGCCAGCGCCTCGGACCACTCGGCGCAGCCCCGTGCGGCCAGGGCGCGCTCGAGTTCGGGGCGCAGCGCGTCGCGGCTGGCGACCCGGTCGGCATTGGTCGCAAAGCGGGCGTCGGCGGCCAGGCCGGGCGCCCCGATCGCCTCGCACAGCGCGGTGAACTGGCGGTCGTTGCCCGCGCAGATCATCAGGTCGCCGTCGGCGGCCCGGAACGTGGCGAAGGGCTCGATGCTCGGATGCACGTTGCCGAGCAGCCCGCCGGTGGCCCCGGCGTCGAGCCAGGCCGTGCCCTGGTTGGCGAGCGCCGCGAGCGTGGTGTGGAGCAGGTTGATGGTCACGCGCTGGCCCTGGCCGCTGCGCTCCCGCTCGCGCAGCGCCGCCAGCACCGCGCACGTCGCGTAGAGGCCCGCGATGACGTCGATGAGCGCCACCCCGGTCTTCGACGGGGCGCCCGGCGGGCCGGTGATGCTCATGAGGCCCCCGACGGCCTGGGCCAGCGGGTCGTAGCCGGGCAGGTCGCGCCCGGCGCCCTCGCCGAAGCCGGAGATCTCGCAGTGGACGACGCCCGGATTCGCCTCCGCCACCTGTCCGTGGCCGAGCCCGAAGCGCTCGAGCGTGCCGGGCTTGAAGTTCGACACGACGACGTCGGCGCGCTCGCACAGCCGGCGGGCGAGCGCGCAGTCGTCCGGATCCTTGAGATCCAGGGCGATCGAGCGCTTGTTGCGGTTCGCCGCGTGGTGGTAGGTCGCCCGGCCCTGTGCGTCGACGGGCGGGGCCCAGGACCGCGTGTCGTCGCCGCCCGGCGCTTCGACCTTGACCACGTCGGCGCCGAGGTCTCCGAGGGTCATTCCGGCCAGCGGGCCGGCGAGGATTCGGGAGAAGTCGGCGACGAGCAGGCCGTCGAGGGGCAGGGCGGGGGCGTCGGTCATCGCCGCCAGCCTATCCCGGGGCCCCGGCCCGCCGCGCGCCCGCGCCGCCTATCCTCAGGCCATGGCCCGCCCGTCCCGACGCGTCCGTTTCGTGCCGGCGGGCGGCGCGCGCCGGCGGCCCGTGGTCCGGGCCGCCCTGCTCGCGGCGGGCACGGCCGGAGCCGTCGCGGCCACGGCCTGCGGCGCGAGCGGCCCGCCGGCCAGCGCGACCCAGGCAGCGGCCTCGGCGCCTGCGCCGGCCGTCTCCACCGCCGCGACCGTTCCGGCGGCGGCCCGCGGACGCCTGGCCGCCGGGGCACTCGGCCCGCGCCGCGCCGTCATCGGCCGGTCCGTGGACGGCCGTCCGATCGAGGCGATCACCGTCGGAGCCGACACCGCCCCGCGCACCGTGCTGGTGGTCGGCGTCGTCCACGGCGACGAGCCGGCAGGCCGGAGGGTCGTGGCCCGGCTGGCCCGGGTCCTGCCGCCGGCAGGGGTGCGGATGGTGCTCGTGCCGAGCGTGAATCCCGACGGCCTGGCGGCGGGCACGCGCACGAACGCCCGTGGCGTCGACTTGAACCGCAACTCCGACTGGAACTGGCGCGGGCGCCAGCGCGGAACCCGGTACTGGTCCGGCCCGCAGCCGTGGTCAGAGCCCGAGTCGCGCGCTGTCCAGCGGCTCACCGAGCGCCTCCAGCCGACGGTCGCCATCTGGTACCACCAGCCCTACGGGGTCGTCGACGACTCCCACGGCACGCGGGCGATCGCCCGGCGCTACGCCCGCCGCGCGGGGCTGCCGCTCACGCGCCTCCCGAAGTACCCAGGCAGCCTCGTGAACTGGCAGAACGCTGTCGTGCCCGGCATCACGGCGTTCGTCGTCGAGTTCGGCGCGGCGCGTCCCGCGGACGCCGTGATCGCCCGCCACGCCCAGGCGGTGCAGGCGCTCCTGCGGGATCTCGCACCGGACGGGAGGGCGCCGGCCGCGTCCGCGACCGCGCCGTCGCTCGCGCCCGCGATCCGGGATGAGCTGATTCCGTTCGGAGCGCAGCGGCGGGCGGAGATGGCCGCCTACGCGCGGCGGCACTACGGGATCGACTCCTGGCGGCTCACCCGCCCGCGGCTCATCGTCGAGCACGTGGCCGACGCGCCGAGCGCCGCCGCCGTCCGCGACATCTTTGCGGTCGATCGGGCCGATCCGAGCCTGCACGAGCGCCCGAACGTCTGCGCGCACTTCGTGGTCGATCGCGACGGCACGATCTGGCACCTCGTCCCGCTCGGGACGATGTGCCGGCACGTGGTCGGCCTGAACTACACCGCCATCGGCATCGAGCATGCCGGCTTCAGCGATGCCGACGTCATGGGCGATGCGGCCCAGCTGCGCGCGTCCCTGCGTCTCACCCGCTGGCTGCGGTGCCGCTTCTCGATCCCGGTCGCCGGCGTCATCGGGCACGGGGAGAGCCTCGGGACGCCGTTCTACCGCGAGCACGTGGCCGCGTTTCGCGGCCAGACGCACACCGACATGTCCCGGCCGGCGATGCGGCGCTATCGGGCCGCCCTCGCGGCGCTGCCGTGCCCGTCGGCCCGGGCAGCGGCGCCGGCGAACGGTGACTGAGCGCCGGGCGCAGCCTCAGCCGCCGAAGGCCGCGCGGTGGTCGGCGGCGAACTCCGCGTAGCTGCGGGCGGGGCGGCCGAGCACCTGCTCGATGTCGGGAGCGACGCCCGCGGCGCCGCCGGTCTCGTAGAACGCGAAGAGCTCGGCGAGGCCGTCGACGTTCCACTCGGGGTAGCCGGTGCCCAGCATCGCCTCGCGGGCCGCCTCCACGGGCACGAGCACGTGCGTGATCTCGCGTCCCAGGACGCTCGTGAGGCGGGCGGCGATGTCGTCGTCGCTGAGCGCTTCCGGGCCCGTGAGGGTGTAGGCCGCCCCGAGGTGGCCCGGCTCGGTCAGGGCCGCCGCTGCGACGGCTCCGATGTCGCGGGCATCCACATACGAGACCTTTGCGGCGGGGGACATGGGGGAGTAGAAGGTGCTCTGGCTCGCGATCGTCTCGGCGAAGCCAAGCGAGTTCTGCATGAACCCGTTGGGCCGCAGGAACGTGAAGCCAAGGCCAGACTCGCGGACGACCGCTTCGAGCGCGGCGTGGTGGGCCCCGAACCGCAGCGCGTCGATCCCCGGCTGGTCGGCGCCGATCACCGAAAGCCGGACGAGGTGCTGCACGCCGTTGCGGATGGCGGCGTCGACGAAGGCGGTCTCGAGCTCCACCTGCTGCGGGGAGGAGGCGCCGACGAGGTAGGCGTGGTCGACACCCGCGAGCGCGGCGTCCAGCGACGCGGCATCCTCGAAGGTGCCGCCGGCGACCTCGACACCGTCCGGGGCGTCGTAGGCGGACGGGGTCCGGACGAGGGCGCGAACGGGGGCGCCCGCGGCGTGCAGGGCGGCGACCGTCGCGCCGCCAGTGGTGCCGGTGGCGCCGGTAACGAGGATCATGGGCTGGGCTCCTTGCGAAGGCTGAGGGGAGGACGGGGAGGATGGTTGCGCGAGCAAGCATCGCAGGCCCCCGGCGCGAAACCGCGCCCCTCGCCTAAGCTGGCGCGAATGAAGCGCCCCGGCAAGGCGGACACACGGGAGCAGCGCGAGCGGCTCGCCGCCGGGATCTACGGCGTGGTCCTCGTCGGCTCGGTGATCATCGTCGCCGCCCAGGACGAGACGCTCAACGCGCTCCAAGTCATGCTGTACGCGCTGACCACGAGCATCGGGTTCTGGCTCGCGCACGTGTATGCCAGCCTGCTCGTCACGCCCCGCGGCGAGCGATCGCTGCGCGGCGCGCTGGCCGGCGAGTGGCCGCTCGTCACTGCAGCCTTCCCGGCCTGCATCGCGATCGCGGCGGACTTCGCGATCGGCAAGTCCGTCGAGGACGCCGTCAACCTCGCCCTCATCGTGATCATCATCCAGCTTGCCCTGTGGGGCGCCTACATCGCCTGGCGCGACCGGCGCACCCCGCTGGCGATTGCCGGCGCCGCGCTGCTGAACGGGTTCCTCGGCCTGGGCTTCATCGTGCTCAAGGTCCTCGTGCACTAGGGGAGCGCTACGCTCCGCGCCATGCGCGTCGTCCTCAACATCATCTGGCTCGTTCTCGCCGGCTTCTGGATGGCCGTCGGCTACGCCCTCGCCGGCGTGGCGATGTGCATCCTCATCATCACGATCCCGTTCGGCATCGCCTCGTTCCGCATCGCCGCGTTCTGCCTGTGGCCCTTCGGGCGCACGATCGTGAAGAAGCCGACCGCCGGCGTCTGGTCCACGATCGGCAACGTCATCTGGTTCATCCTGGCGGGGTGGTGGCTGGCGCTGCTGAACCTCGTCACCGGCGTCCTGCTGTGCATCACGATCATCGGGATCCCGCTCGGGCTTGCCAGCTTCAAGCTGATCCCGGTCTCGCTCACGCCCCTCGGCCGCGACATCGTCGACAGCGACGACGTGGCCGAAGGGATCGCGATCGGCTAGCCGGCCGCTCGGATCCGGGCCCGGGCCTCGCGGAACCGCACTGCCTCGTAGCCGATCAGCCCGATCCAGATCACGGCGAGCAGGCCGAGGCCCGCAATCGCCGGGAGCGTCGAGGCCACCGGGATCACGAGCAGGCAGAGCAGGGCGGCCGCGACGCGCTGGCGGTTGACCGTGTGCACGTTGCGGTACCGGAACGCGACGTGCGCGCCGAGATAGAGCGCCGGCCCGGCGCCGAGCGCGACGGCGGGCACGATCGCGAGCTCGCCCCCAACGTGGCCGACGGTCGACTTGAGCCCGAACGCGAGCAGCACGATGCCCGCGATCATCGGCAGGTGCAGGAGGCTGTAGGAGTCCCGGGCCAGCGCCGCGCGGTCGCGCCCGGTGGCCTGGCGGAGCTTGCGCTCCGCGACGAGCGCGACGACGTCGAAGTAGGCCCACCACAGGCAGCAGGTGACGGCGAGGCCGAGCAGCGAGGCGCCGATGAGCCCCGCGTCGAGCGGCAGCCCGCTCACGCCGACGCCGATCGCCACGATCGACTCGCCGAGCGCGATGATGATGATGAGCCCGTGGCGCTCGGCGAAGTGGCCGGCCGAGACCTTCCAGCCCTCGGTCCCGGCCAGCACGACGCCGACGTAGTCGACGGCGACCGCGGCGACCCAGAGCGCGCCCTGCACGGCCCCGTCGAACTGCGAGGCGGCGATGAGCAGCCCCATCGCGAGCAGGACCCCGGGCGCGAGCCGCTTCACGGCGGCCTCCACGCCCTCGTCGTGGGCTCCGCGCTCGTAGAGGACGATGTGGAGCAGACGCACGGCTCCGTAGGCCAGGGCGAAGAGCAGGGCGTCGGACCCGAACGCGTTCGGGATCGCCAGCGCGACGACGAACATCGCGCCCATCGCCGCGAAGACGAGGATCCGCGTCCCGCCCTCGTCGGCGTCGACCGTGTTCGTCAGCCAGGCGTAGGCCACCCACGCCCACCACAGCAGCGACACGATGAGCAGGCCGCGCACGAGGCCGCCCCACACCGGCTCGGCCGCCATCTTCGCCGTGACCTGCGTGATCGCGAACACGAACACGAGGTCGAAGAACAGCTCGAGCGAGGTGACCTTGCGCTCTCCGTCCTCCGCGGCCACGTCGGCCGCGGAGGGCATCTCCTGCAGTTCAGCCACGGCGCGGGATGATCCCACGCCGGGCCGCTAGGCCCGCTTGGAGGTCTTGCTCTTCACGACCCGGAACGCCCCCCGCATGAACGGGTGGATCCGGCAGAAGTACGTGTAGGTGCCGGGGGCCAGCGTCTTCGGCGTGGCCCACGTGTTGCGGTTCGCGGCTGCCGTGAACCCCGCCGGGCCATAGCCGAGCTCGCCGGAGTCGAAGTCCCGCGGGCCGTTGGCCAGGGGGTAGGCGATGCCGGTCTGGGCCGAGCACGGGGCGCGACAGGCCGTGATCGTGTGGTACTCCGAGGTCTCGTTCGGCGTCTGGATCGTGGCGTCGAGGTTCTCGAAGGTGATCGACCCGCCCTGGCGCACCACCGGAGGACGCCCGGCCCGCCCGGTCAGCGACAGGTCGCCGCGCGTGTAGACGAAGTCGGAGATCTTCAGGTTGCCGCCGACAGCCGAGCCCGACAGGAGCTTCCGCGCGTCCGGCAGGCCGCCCGGCCCGCCGCCGTGGTTGTCGTTCTCCGGCAGGTGGCCGTGGGTCAGGACGCCCTGCTGCGGCACCGGCGAGACGAACGGGTCCACGCCGCCGCCGTCGGAGCCGTCGTGAACGGCGAGCGGCATGATGCCCATCGACTCGTACCACGAGGCCTTGCTCGTGTCGTAGGTGGCCGAGACCTTCACGAGGTCGCCGGCCTTCAGGCGCACGCGCCAGTTCGCCGGGGTCCCGTACATCGCGACGTCCCACGACACGGCGCCGGCAGGCTCGAAGTACTTGGCCCGCGAGCGGAACAGGCGCTTGGTGACGCCGTTGCGCGTGACGGTCAGGTCGGTCCACAGGCCGCCGGGGTGCAGGTGGCCCGCCGTCTGGACGATCGTCACGTCGTGGGGGACGCGCCACTCCTTGGCGAAGCCGATCTTGTTGCGCTCGGCGCCCGTGGCCTGGTCCGGGAAGGTGTAGCGGCCCTTGGTGCCCATGCCGCGGCGGGCATCGAAGACCGGGTAGGACGCGAGTCCGGCGACGTCCATCCACTGGGTCCGCGTGCCCTTCATCGCCTGCCCGGCCGGCGTGCTCAGCGGCACGAAGTCGATGTCCCAGGTGAGGTAGACGCGGTCCGGCGTCGGGATGAGGTTGTGGAGCATGTCGTTGACGGCCCAGTTCTCGTTGCCGTTCACCTTCCAGCCGAACCCGCGCGGGGCCTGGATGACGGTCTTCTCCTCGCCGGCGGCGAAGGTCGGGTAGCCGTTGACCAGCCAGACGGCGTGGTGCAGGTGGAGGATGTCGACCCGCGGGACCGAGTTGTCCTTGACCCGCACCAGGTTGGGCTCGAACCGCGTGATGAAGCCGGGCACCTTGGGGTGCAGGTCCGACGCGTTGATGCGGATCACGTTCTGCCCGGGGTTGATCGTGATCGGCCCGTAGCGATAGCGAATCTTCTGCATCCCGGGGTACTCGACGTGCCCGATCTCGTTGTTCGGCGCCGCCACGGGCTTCGCGATGGCGGCTGCTGGCAGGGCGATGGCAGCAACCGCGGCAGCAGCGGTCACGACGAAAAGGCGGGGCACGAGCGCAACTCCTCCGGGGGGTCGGGTGTCATCATGGTACCCGTCGAACGAAGTTCAACACGCAAGGGAACGATGACCTTCACGCCAGCTTCAACCCGCCGGACGGCCATTCGGATCGCTTCTGCTGCCGCGATCGGTGCTGCCGCTGCCGCCGCCGCGCTGCCCGCCGCCGCCGCCACGGCGCCGGTCAAGACGATCGCCATGCGCGACAGCTTCTTCGTGCGCCCGGCGAACAACGCCACTATCACGGTGAAGAAGGGCACGATCGTGCGGTTCGCCAACCGCGGCGTCGAGAACCACAACGCGACCGTCGCGATCGGCCCCGTCAAGTTCCGGTCGGGCAAGATCCTCCCTGGCGGTGTCTACCGCAAGCAGGTCACGAAGACCGGCAAGTACATCGTCGTCTGCACGATTCACCCGGGCATGCAGGTCAACCTGCGGGTGATCAAGTAGCCGCAGCGGTCAAGGCGCCGCGGGCACGCCGTTGAGCGTCGCCGCGGCGCCGACGACGTCCCCGCGCTCGACGAAGTCGACGGCCAGCAGGTTGGGCACGAGCGTGCGCAGGCGCTGGCACCGGCGGGCCCGCTCGACCAGGAACTGCGGCTGGTTGACGACGTCGGCGTCGCGCGGGTTGGGCGGGTAGGCCTCGACCCAGCTGTTGACCTGGAACAGCGGGCTGGACGGCAGGCCGCGGTTGGGCCGGCAGCTCGCGTCGGTCTGCAGCTCGGCCGGCGACCGGAAGGCGAAGGGGGTCTCCTGCATGACCACGAACGCGCGGTGGTACCAGCCCGTGGCCTCGCCGCGATCCTCGCCCATCACGAAGAGACGCTTGCCCGACGCGATCATCTCCCCGAGCGTCGGGAACGGCCGCCCCGCGGCCGGCTGGAAGTCGCTGGCCAGGCCAGCGAGCCCCGCCCGCTCGAAGGCGGCCTTGATCTCGGCGGCGGGCGCGGCGTCCTCGATCACGATCATCAGCACCTCGCGCGGATGGCGGTCCAGCCACTCCTTGAGGCCGCCGAGGAGCTCGTCGCCGGGGGTTGCCCCCAGCTCGCAAAGGATGTGGCAGAAGAAGAGGCTCTTGGGCCCGGTGACGGGGCCGAAGACCACCGAGCCGGCCAGGCGCTGCGCCGCGGCCAAGCCCTCGGGCCCGACCTTCGCCTCGGCCTGGGCGACCGCCTTGGGCGCCAGGTCGGTGCGCACGACGCCGCGGTCGTTGCGCTGGCCCAGATAGGCATCGATCTGCAGCCCGCGCACGCCGAGATCGAGCTGGCGGGCAAACGAGAGCCCGTGATTGGCGTTGAGGTAGCCATCCTGGGCGGTCGCGGTCGCGTTGTGGCTGGTCGGGAAGACGACGTCGTTGAGCGGGCGGTCGCACAGGGCCTGCGCGCCGTTGCAGCCGGTGCTCGCCGCCACGGCGGGCGCCTCGCCGGCGCGGCCGTCCACGACGAGGCCGACGCCGGCCGCCGTGAGCCCCACGAGCGCGAGCGACCCGAGCACCCAGGGCACGAACCGGCGCCGCAGCGCCTGGAAGCTCGGCACGTCGGCGGCGCCGGGCTCGGGCCCGACCAGGAGCCGCAGCAGCCAGACGAGCGCAGCGAAGACCATCCAGCCTCCGACGGCGACGGCGGCCACGGTGAGCGCGCCGGACGGGTCCGCCACGATGGCGGCGCCCGCCACCAGGAGCACGACGGCGCGCAGGACCGCGCGGATCGGCGTCGGCGGCTCGGCGGTGACGAGGCGCCACGCGGTCCGCGGGAGGTCGGCGGGGTCGCCGCGGCGCTGCAGCGTGGCGGCCGAGGCGGCCACGATCGCGCCGGTCGCGCCGACGGCCAGGCACCACCACGCATAGCTGCCGAGGAACGCGTCGAAGATCCCGGCGGCGACATCGCGCGCACCGCCCGCGTGGCCGGCGAGGACGATCGCGCGCAGGATCAGGAACGCCACGAAGCTCACCGCCCCGACGGACACGAGCGCCAGCCCGATCTGGAGCGCCGCGCCGCGCCGCAGCCGGCTCACCGCGAGCGCGCCACCCAGCAGCGCGAGTGCCAGCAGGGGCAGGACGATCGCGAGGACGGCGACGCGCTCGGTGAGGGCGACGAGGTCGACGGTCAGGCTGCGGTTGGCCAGCTTCACGACGATCTCGCCCTGCGTCGCCACGCGATCGGCGAGCTCGGGGTCCTGCGTGCGGACGAACCCGAGCGCGACGACGCCGAGGTTGGCGAGGTCGATCACGAGGCTGTTCGCGTCGCCGGAGAAGACGGCCTTGTGGGTCTCGACCGCGGCGCGCCGGATGATCGAGCCCGCGATCGCGCCGCCCAGCACCGTGTCGGTCGCGCTGTTCAGGAGGGGCGCCGCCGCCACGAGGCGGGGGTTGCGCGTGACGAGGGCCCGGGTCACGTCGGCAGCCACCTTCCCCCGGACGGCGTCGTCCTGGACTGCCTCGACGGCGTTGTCCGCAAAGCCGCGGGCCTCGAAGACGTTGCGGTCCAGGTACGCGAGCGGGAGCGCCAGCAGCATTGCCACAGCGCCGGCGGCGATGAGCCCTCTCGACAGGCGTTCGCGGGTGCGTTCGCGCACTGCCTAGGGCGAATCCCGGCCCGGGCCGCTCGCGTCCTCGAGCAGCACGGTGTCCTCGTGCGTATAGGGCGGCGCGCAGCAGCACAGCAGCACGAGATCGTCCGGCCCCGCGTTCCAGAGCTTGTGCGGAGTTCCGGGCGGAATGACGACGCAGTCGCCGGCCCGCACCGGCTCCTCCTCGTTCCCGAGGCGCATCCGCCCGGCACCGGACACGAAGTAGTAGAGCTCCTCGGCGACCGGGTGCAGGTGCGCCACGGTCTCCTGGCCGGGCGGAACGATCGCCTCGGCCAGGCTTTGGCTCCGGGCCGGCGTCCACGCCGGGCCCGCCAGCTCCCGGATCGTCGACCCGTCGGCGGTGATGAACGCCTCGACCTCGTCGCGGCGGGCCTTGTGCATGGCGCAGACCGTACCCATTCCCGGGGGCGGCCCTTCTGGCCGCAATACTTCATTCGGTAGCATTGCTTACCCCTCGTAAGTGAGTACGGAGATCGAAACCATGCCACAGTTCCTCCTGGTTCCGCTGGACGACACCGTCGTCTTCCCGCACATGACGGTCACCCTCCCGGTCGACGCCGGCGACGAGGACCGGATCCTCCTCGTGCCCCGGCACGAGAACGCCTATGGCACCGTCGGCACGGTTGCCGAGGTCGTCGAGCGCATACGCCTGCCCGGCGGGGGGCACGCCATCGCCGTGCGCGGCCTGCACCGCGGCATCGCCGGTGCGGCGCACGCGAGCCCGTCCGGCGCGCTGCGCGTCGAGGTCGACGAGCGCCCCGATGACGTGCCCGTCGACGGGCGCACCCGCGAGCTCGAGCGCGAGTACCGCGCGGTCGTCGAGGAGATCCTCGAGCTGCGCGGCGACGACGGCCGCGTGTCGGCCTTCGTGCGCTCGATCTCCGAGCCCGGTGCGCTCGCCGACACGTCGGGCTACGCCCCCGACCTGACCTACGACCAGAAGGTGGCGCTGCTCTCGGTCATCGACGTCACCGAGCGCCTCGAGCTGGCCCTGCGCCTGCAGCGCGAGCGCCTGGCGGAGCTGCAGGTCCGCCAGCGCATCCGGGACGACGTCCAGTCCGGCGCGGATCAGCAGCAGCGCGAGTACTTCCTGCGCAAGCAGCTCGAGTCCATCCGCCGCGAGCTGGGCGAGGACGAGGCCGACGTGATCGAGGAGTACCGGGCCAAGCTCGCCGAGGCGGAGATGCCCGACGACGTCCGCGAGCAGGCCGAGCGGGAGCTCGGCCGGCTCGAGCGCGCCGGGGAGGGTTCCGGCGAGGCCTCGATGATCCGCACCTACCTGGACTGGCTCATCTCGGTGCCATGGGCCGCGCGCTCCGAGGAGCGCCTCGATCCGGTCCACGCCCGCGAGGTGCTCGACGCCGACCATGCCGGGCTCGAGGACGTCAAGGAGCGGATCACCGAGTACCTGGCCGTCCGGAAGCTGCGGGCGGAGCGGGGGGTCGCAGACGACCGGCGCTCCGGGGCCATCCTGACCCTCATCGGCCCGCCCGGCACCGGCAAGACGTCGATCGGCGAGTCCATCGCCCGGGCGACCGGGCGGGAGTTCGTCCGGATGTCGCTGGGCGGCGTGCGCGACGAGGCCGAGATCCGGGGCCACCGCCGCACCTACATCGGCGCGTTGCCGGGCCGGCTGGTCCGCGCGCTGCGCGACGCCGGGACGATGAATCCGGTGATCATGCTCGACGAGGTCGACAAGGTCGGCGCCGATTGGCGCGGCGACCCGTCCTCGGCGCTGCTCGAGGTGCTCGACCCGGCGCAGAACCACTCGTTCCGCGACCACTACCTCGATGTCGAGCTCGACCTCTCCGAGGTCCTGTTCATCGCCACGGCGAACGTCGCGGAGTCGATCCCGGGGCCGCTGCTGGACCGCATGGAGGTCATCCGGTTCGACGGCTACACGACCGACGAGAAGGTCGCGATCGCCCGCGACTACCTGTGGCCCCGCCAGCGAGAGCGCAACGGGCTGCGTGAGGACGAGGTCCAGGTGGCCGACGACGTGCTGGCGCTCGTGGTCTCCGACTACACCCGCGAGGCCGGCGTGCGCCAGCTCGAGCGCGAGCTCGGGACCGTCCTGCGCAAGACCGCCACGCGCATCGCGTCCGCGAGCGTCACGGCGCCGGTGACCGTGACCGCCGAGACGGTGCGCGAGGCGCTCGGCCGCCAGAAGTTCTTCCAGGAGGCCGCCGAGCGGACCGCCGTGCCCGGGGTGGCGACCGGCCTGGCCGTCACCGGGACCGGCGGGGACGTGCTGTTCGTCGAGGCGACGGCGATGAAGGGCGCGGCAGGGCTGCTCCTCACCGGCCAGCTCGGCGACGTGATGAAGGAGTCCGCGCGGATCGCCCTGTCCTATGTCCGCGGGCACGCGGAGTCCCTCGGCATCGCCGACGAGCCCGCGTTCGATGACCGCGAGTTCCACGTTCACGTCCCTGCCGGCGCCATTCCGAAGGACGGGCCGAGCGCCGGCGTGACCATGACGACGGCGCTGGCCTCGCTGCTCACCGGCCGGCCCGTGAAGCACACGGTCGGGATGACGGGCGAGGTGACGCTCCAGGGGCGGGTCCTGCCGATCGGCGGCGTGAAGCAGAAGGTCCTGGCCGCGCACGCGGCGGGGCTCACCGACGTGATCATCCCCGAGCGCAACCGGGCCGACCTCGACGACGTGCCGGAGGACGTGCGCGCGGCGATGTCGTTCCACCCCGTGATGACGATGGACGAGGTGCTCGAGCTCGCGCTCGAGCCCGCGCGGACTCCGGCCGCCGCGTAGCGGCTGTCATCGCCGCCGCAGCACTACGCTGCGGTGGCGATGGCCGAGCCCGCCAGCCCCCAGCCGCCGGACGAAGCGATGCCAGGAAGCTCGGCGCCGCCGCTGCCGCCGGTCGAGCCGAGCCTCGGCTCGGTGCAGGAGGACATCGACCGCGCGACGATCATGGAGGCGATGGCCGCCGGCGAGGACAGCGCGGAACTCGCCGCGCTGTGGCGCCGGGTCGCCGAGCGGCGGCGGGTGCGGGCAGGGGAGAGCGCCCAGGCGCTCGAGGCCGGCGCCGGGCTGGCGCAGATGCCAGGCCCGCGCTGGCACGCCCGGATGCTCGCCCGCATGGCGCGGCGATTTGGCTCGGCTGCCGTCCTGCCCTGGGTCAACCGCCGCTCGCGCGGGCGGGGCCGGGCGGCCGAGGCGGACGAGATCGCGCGGCGGATGCGCCTGCTCGCGCTGCTCGACGAGGTCGCGCCCGACGGCGTCGACGGTGCGACGATCGCCCGGCTCGACAGCCGCCACAAGGCCGCCGGGGGCAACGCGCTGCGGGCCGCGGTCCTCGGGGCCAACGACGGCCTGGTCTCGAATCTCTCGCTCGTGATGGGCGTGGCGGGTGCGAACCTCGGCACGCGCGAGATCCTCATCACCGGAATCGCCGGCCTCCTCGCCGGGGCCTTCTCGATGGCGATGGGGGAGTGGATTTCGGTGCAGAGCTCGCGCGAGCTCTACCGGCATGAGCTCGCGATCGAGGCCCACGAGATCGCGACCCACCCCGATGCCGAGGAAGCGGAGCTGATCCTGATCTACCGGGCGAAGGGGATCCCGGCCGATCAGGCCCGGGGCCTGGCGGCGGAGATCATGGCCGACCGCGAGCGCGCCCTCGACGCCATGGCCCGCGAAGAGCTTGGGATCGATCCGGAGAACCTCGGCGGCTCGCCCTGGCAGGCCGCGGGGGCGTCGTTCGCGCTCTTCTTCGTGGGCGCCACGCCGCCGGTCCTCCCGTTCGCGCTGTTGCCGAAGACCGAGGCCATCATCGCCTCGCTCGCGCTCTCGGCGATCATGCTCTTCATCATCGGCGCGGCGATCACGCTGTTCACCGGGCGCTCGCCGTGGACCAGCGGCCTGCGCCAGCTGGTGTTCGGCCTGTGCGCCGGCGCGCTGACCTTCGGCATCGGGAAGATCATCGGGGTGTCGGTGGCGTAGGCCGGCGCCCCCGCGCCCTACCCGGGGGCGCGCAGCAGCGCGAGCTGGCGCGCCTGCAGGAGCAGCGTGCCGTCCGGGCTCCAGATCTCGGCGTCCTCGGAGAAGAACCCTTCCCGGGACAGCGGGGCGCGCATCACCACGAGGACGTGCTCGCCCGCTGCGGGCAGCGCCGCCGGATCGCTGGTGCGGTAGTGCAGCGTCAGCTCGACGGTGGGTGCGGCCGCCGGGCCGGTGCGCGCAAACGGGGCCGGGACGAGCGTGTCGGCCAGGATCGCGAGCGCGAGCGCGTCGAGCGGGCGGGACGGATCGAGGCGGATCCAGGCGCCGATGACCGCCTCTTCGCCACGGCCGGCCGGCCACGGCCCGATGACGGGGCGCACGTCGAAGTTGTCGATGAGCGGCGGCGCTGCGCCCGGTGGCGGCACCGTGCGCGCGATCTGCGCGGCGGGCGGGACCGTCGGCATCGCGGTCTCGTCGTAGGCGATGCCCGGGATCGGCGCCGCGAAGGCGCCGGCGGCGAGGGCGACCACCTTCCCGCCCTGCTGTGCCCGCAACGAGACGCTCGTGACCGAGCGGCCGCTGCGCTCAACCGTCACGGCGACGTCCAGCGGGCCTTCGGCGGGCGCCCGAAGGTAGTGGATCGTCACCGAGCGGGGGAATCGGGAGTCATCGGCGACCGCGGCGCGCATCGCGCGCAAGAGGATGGCGGCGACGTAGCCGCCGTTCGGCCCCGCGAAGATCCACCAAGCCCGGTGCAGCTGCGCCTGCCAGCGGCCGGGGCCGGCCGGCTCGATTGCCGTGCCGGCGTCGAAGGGGTGCAGGAGCTCCATCGGGTCCGGAAGGCTACGGCGCGGCCGCCCGTGAGCGCCGCCGCGCCATCCCGTGAACGCGCTTCACGGGGCGGACACCGAACCGACACCGCCCGGTAACGGCGGCGTAGCACGGGGCGGCCGGGGCGGTCCTAGGGTCCCCGTCGTCCCGGGCCTCATTCGCGCCGGACGCGCGGCCCGGGCGCCACACCCAACCACTCATCGGGAGGACCACCACGATGCGAGTTCGGATCGTGGCTGGCGCCGCACTGGCGTGCGCCGGCCTGGCCGTGTCCGCAGGACCCGCGTCGGCGGATCCGTTCGGATTCCTGACGCCGATCAAGCCCTACGCGAAGACCAGCGGGCTGAGCCCCGCGTCCCCCTACGTGGTCACGCCGCTGCTCAGCGCGGGCGACATCGCGCCCGAGACGTCGACCCCTGGCACGAGCTACCGCTTCGTCGGCATCCCCGACGGCCTGGGCGCCTACCGCCTTCCGGGCGGCCGCGGGAAGGCCGGCCTCTACGTCAACCACGAGCTCGGCACGACGACGACGCTGTCCGAGCCGGTCGTCGGCGGCCCGAAGAACCGGGGCGCCTTCGTCTCGAAGTACCTCCTCGCGGCCGACGGCTCGGTGCTCAGCGGCGAGCGGGCGTACGACACGGTCTACCGCCAGAACACCCTCGAGGGCCCGGCGGCCCAGGCCGGCAACGCGACGAACGGGTTCGCCCGCTTCTGCTCGGGCTTCCTTGGCGGCCCGTGGACCGGCCTGGACCGGCCGATCTACTTCACCGGAGAAGAGACCGGCGGCGCCGGCACGCATGACGGTCGTGGCGGCTCGGCGGTCGCGATCTACGACAACGAGCTCCACACCCTGCCGAAGCTCGGCCACTTCGCGCACGAGAACGCGATCGTGCTGCCGAACACCGGCCGCAGGACGGTGATCATGGGCCTCGAGGACGGGCCAGCCACTCCGGACTCGCAGCTCTACATGTACGTCGGGCGCAAGCGTCGCGGCGCGAAGACAGAGCTCGGCCGCAACGGCCTCGACAACGGCGCCCTGTACGTGTTCAAGGGCACCAGCGCCGCGACGACCGAGGACACGTTCACGTCCGGGGCGATCGGCGGCGACTGGGAGGAGATCCCGGACGCCGAGTACATGTCGGAGACGGAGCTCGAGACGGCCGCGGACGCGGCGGGCGCTTTCGGCTTCCGGCGGATCGAGGACGGAACGGCCGGCAAGCCGGGCGACTTCTATTTCGTGACGACCGGCGCCGGGGCCGCTCCGGCCAGCAGCAACCGGCTGGGCCGGGTGTACAAGCTCAGCTTGAACCCGGCGCACCCCACGTGGGGCGCGAGCCTGCGCATCATCTCCAACGCAGATGACGTCATCGCCGGCGGCGGCGACACCGCGATCAGCCCGGACAACGTGGCGTTCGACGGCCGCAGCCTGATGGTGCAGGAGGACGGGAACGGCAACAGCCGGCCGGTCATGGCCCAGAAGGGCCGCGACGGGTCGATCTGGCGCTTCGATACGCAGAACGGGTACGCCCGCCAGCGGGTCGTCGAGCTGAACCCGCCCGGGCGCGACGGGGTGCCGGTCGTCGAGGCCGGCGAGACCAAGGGCATCTGGGAGACCAGCGGCATCATCG
Organism: Solirubrobacteraceae bacterium; assembly: GCA_046330225.1. Taxonomy (GTDB): domain Bacteria; phylum Actinomycetota; class Thermoleophilia; order Solirubrobacterales; family Solirubrobacteraceae; genus CANJIV01. The sequence continues at coordinate 554,164 of JAXLTD010000001.1, forward strand.
ACACGGGCGGCCTGTACGGCAAGGACTCGTGGCTGTTCGACGTCCAGGCCCACCCGCCGACCGCGGCGCCTGGCGCCGCCGACACGACGGTCGAGGACGGCCAGCTCGTGCTCCTGACGCGCAAGCGTCACGACGGCCACCGATAGGCCGCCACCGCATCGAGCCGCCGAGGGCGCGGCGCCGCACGGACGCGGCGCCGCGCCCCGACTGCGTGCGCGCCGGCAGACGCCGCGGCTACCGTGTCGTGCATGCCCGATCGGCTGCGCCGCTACCGCGCCAAGCGAGACGCCGGCGCGACACCCGAGCCGCGCGGCGCGCCGGACGGCACCGCGCCACATGACGGCGCCCCGCGGTTCGTGGTGCAGGAGCACCACGCCTCGAGCCTGCACTGGGACCTGCGGCTCGAGCACGACGGCGTGCTCGCGTCCTGGGCGGTGCCCAAGGGCATCCCGCCTGACCCGCGCACGAACCACCTCGCCGTGCGAACCGAAGACCACCCGCTCGAGTACCTCGGCTTCGCCGGCGAGATCCCCGCCGGCCAGTACGGGGCCGGCACGATGGCGATCTGGGATCGCGGGACCTTCGACCCGGAGAAGTTCCGCGACGACGAGGTGATCGCGACGTTTCACGGCGAGCGGATGCGCGGACGCTACGCGCTGTTCCAGACCAAGGGGACCCAGTGGATGCTGCACCGCATGGACCCGCCCGAGGACCCGTCGCGCGAGCCGCTGCCGGAGGGCCTGCGCCCGATGCTCGCGACCGCCGGCTCGTTGCCGCGCGACGACGACGGGTGGGCGTACGAGATCAAGTGGGACGGGATCCGCGCGCTGGCCACCGTGGACGGAGGCCGGGTCCGGCTCGAGACCCGCAACGGCAACGACGTGACCCGCCGCTACCCCGAGCTGCGGTCGCTCGGGGCAGCGCTCGGATCCACGCCGGCCGTGCTCGACGGCGAGATCGTCGCCTTCGGCGAGGACGGGCGCCCGAGCTTCCAGCGCCTGCAGGGCCGGATGCACGTCGAGGGTGACGCGGCGATCCGGCGGGCGGCCGCGGCCGCTCCGGCAACGTACGTGATCTTCGACCTCCTCTACCTCGACGGGCACGCGACCACCTCGCTGCCCTACGACGACCGCCGCCGGCTGCTCGCGGCGCTCGAGCTCGACGGGCCCGCCTGGCAGGCCCCGGCCGCGCATCTGGGATCCGGCGCGGACTTCGCCGCGGCCACGAAGGCCCAGGGCCTGGAGGGCGTGATCGCCAAGCGCCGCGACGCGCCCTACGAGCCGGGCCGGCGCAGCCGGGCCTGGCGCAAGGTCAAGCACGTGCTCCGCCAGGAGTTCGTGATCGGCGGCTGGATGCCCGGGACGGGCCGGCGGGCCGCCGGGATCGGCTCGCTCCTCGCGGGCTACCACGACGCCGGCGGGGCGCTGCGCTACGCCGGGAGCGTCGGCACCGGCTTCACCGACGCCGAGCTCGCCCGGCTCGAGGCTGCCCTGGGGCGCCTGCGGAGGCCCGACTCGCCGTTCACGGGCCGCCAGCCGCGGCGGGGCGCCGTGTTCGCCGAGCCGCGGCTCGTCGCCGAGGTCGAGTTCTCCGAGTGGACGCGCGCCGGCACGCTGCGCCAGCCGTCGTACAAGGGGCTGCGCGACGACAAGGATCCGGGCGAGGTGGTCCGGGAGCCGGAGGCGTGACGGCCCGCCGGGGCGGCATCCCGCCCCCTGGCCGCGACCGTGCCTCATCCCGTTCGGCCAACCTGGACCCCAAGTCCATGCCGGTTGGGCACATCTGCGGTTGCGTCCGGGGCGCCAATCAGGTCTGATTGTCGCCACGCGGGCGGGGGAGAGGCCCTCCGCGTGCTTTGTCACCGACGGAGGGGGAGGCGCATGTCACTGGAGCCGGAAGCGGCAGAGGAGATCATCCTCGAGACGCACGAGACCACCGCGGCAGCGGAGGAGAAGTCGAAGCTCAAGAAGCACTTCGGGCGCTTCGACATGCTCTTCTTCCTCATCTGCACGCTGGTCGGCGTCGACACGCTGGGCGCGGTCGCCAGCAACGGGCCTGAGGGCTTCACCTGGCTGATCTTCCTGGCGATCTTCTTCTTCGTGCCCTACGCCCTCCTCACCTCGGAGCTCGGGGCGGCGTTCCCGGACGAAGGCGGCTGCTACGTCTGGACCAAGCTGGCGTTCGGCCGCTTCACGGCGTGCGTCAACACCGTCCTGTACTGGCTCTCGAACCCGGTCTGGATGGGCGGCCTGCTCACCATCACCGCCGTGGCAACCTTCGAGACCTTCTTCGGAAGCCTTGGCGATGTCGGCAAGTACATCTTCTCGTTCGCCTTCATCTGGTTCGGCGTGTGGGCGGCGATCCTCTCGTTCGGGATCGGCAAGTGGATCCCGACTCTCGGCGCGTGGTGCCGGATCGGCCTGCTCGGCTTCTTCACGATCAGCACGATCATCTACGCGTTCAAGCACGGCCTGCACGCGCCGGGCATCAGCAAGTTCTCCCCGAGCTACACCCTGTTCATCGCGCTGGTCCCGGTCCTCTTCTTCAACTTCGTCGGCTTCGAGCTTCCGAGCGCCGCGGGCGACGAGATGAAGGATCCCCAGAAGGACGTGCCGTTCACGGTGATCCGGTCCATGTTCGCGTCGATCGTCTTGTACGGCGTGCCGATCCTGGCGATCATCATGGTGCTGCCCTCCGACCAGATCACCGGCCTGGGCGGCTTCATCGACGCGATGAAGTCCGTGTTCACGGTCTACGGCGGGGAGGTCACCAAGGACGGGGCGGTGCTCACCGGCGCCGGCGAGGTCCTCGGCGACCTGATGGCTGCCGGCTTCATTCTCGTCCTCCTCTCCAGCGGCACGACCTGGCTCATGGGCTCGGACCGCTCGCAGGCCGTGGCCGGCTACGACGGAGCGGGCCCGCGAATCATCGGCCGCTTCTCGAAGAAGTGGGGCACGCCGATCGTGGTCAACACGATGTCGGGCGTCGTTTCGACGATCGTCATGGTGCTCGCATACCAGCTGGCCGGCGGAAGCTCCGAGAAGTACTTCAACGCGGTGCTGAACGTCGTGCTGCTGTTCACGACGATCTCGTACATGGTGATCTTCCCGGCGCTGATCAAGCTGAGATACAGCCATGGCCACGTGCACCGGCCGTTCCGGGTGCCCGGCGGCAAGGCCGGCGTGTGGATCATCGGGATCCTGTGCACGTTCTGGGCGACCCTGGCCTCCATCGTCGGCCTGTTCCCGGGCCTTGGCGACGGCGAGCTGCTCAACGACACGGCACTGCCCGAGGGCTTCACGCGCGGGACGTTCGAGCTGGTGGTGTTCATCCCGCTCATCGTCACGTTGCTGATCGGGGTGCTCTTCTACGTCGCCGGTCGCAAGACCCGCGCCGAGCAGGTGCCGGTGTTCGTGGCCGCGGACCCCGAGCCGGAGCCGGAGCCCGCCTAAAACTCCGCGGACTCGATCCGCCGCGCCACCGTCGCCGTCCAGTCGTTCCGGCCGAAGTGCTGGACGACGGCGGCGGCGCTGGCGCGGTGGTCGTAGGGCACCCGCCGGTGCTCGATGCGGCGGTCGGCGTGCACGAGCGCGTAGGCGGCCCGGGGGTCGCCGTCGAAGGGCATGCCCACGCTGCCGGGGTTGACGAGCTCGATTCCGCTGCGCGCCGAGATCCGGCGAAACGGCAGGTGCGTGTGGCCGAACACGAGCCGCGGCTCGGGCACGCCGGCGAGCAGCTCGTCCTCGTCCGGGGCCGGCTCCGGGAGGAACGACCGCACGTCGGAGACCGGCGAGCCGTGGCAGTAGCGGGCGCCCTCGTGCACGAGCATCGGCTCGAGCCGGTCCAGCGCGGCGACGTCAGGGCCGCCGAGCGCCTTGCGGCACGCGGCGATCGCGCCCTGGACGACCGCGGTGTCCGGGGCCTCGGACGGGGCCGCCGTCCAGCGCTCGCCGTTGCCGCGGATCCAGGCGGCGTCGAGCCGGCGCAGACGCGCCACGGTCTCGGCAGGCCAGGCGCCGAACAGGGCGTAGTCGCCGCCGAGCAGGAACCGGCGCACGCCCTGCGCCTGGGCATCCGCGAGCACCGCCTCGAGGGCCGGGAGGTTGCCATGGACGTCGTAGAGGAGGCCGAGCATCCCCCGGATATACCATCGCCCGCCGTGGCGGACCTCGAGATCACTGGCCCGGCGCTCACGCTGCGCTACCCCGTCGCCGCCGATGCGCCGGCGCTCTTCCGCCGCGGGTCCGACCCCGAGGTGACGCGCTTCTTCTCGTGGGGGCCCTACCGGGAGGTGGCCGAGGCCGACGCGTACATCGAAAGCCTGCCCGGGCGCCGGGCGGCGGGCAGCCTCCTGGACTTCGCGATCGTCCGCGACGGCGAGGCGCTCGGGATCACCGGCCTCAGCGAGCTTGCCGCCCGCGACCGCCGCGCCACGGTGGGCAGCTGGATCGGCCGGCCCGAGTGGGGGACCGGGGTCAACGCGGAGGCGAAGGCGCTCATCTGCGCGCTGGCGTTCGGCCCGCTCGGCCTCGAGCGCCTGACCGCCTACGCGGGGGCCGGCAACGACCGCTCCCAGGCAGCGCTGGCGAAGATCGGGTTCGTGCGCGAGGGCCGGCTGCGGCGCTTTCACCGCCACGGCGCCCGGGTCCACGACGTGGCGATCTTCAGCCTCCTGCGCGACGAGTGGGCCGTCTCGCCGCTGGCCGCCGTCCCGGCCTGCATCTCGGGCGACGTGCCGGTCGCGTTCGCGGCGGCTCCGTAGCCGCTACTCGAAGAACGTCAGGAACGCCAGCATCGCGTAGATGCCCACGAGCGCGACGCCTTCGGGGATCGTCGCCTCCCCGTCGCTGGTGATCTGCCAGACCGCCAGCGCCGTGATCAGCAGCGCACCGATGTAGACGGGGTCGATCACGAAGGTCAGGTGGTGGGCGAACAGCATCGACACGAGCACGAGGACGGGGAACAGGAAGACGGCGATCTGGGCCACGGAGTTCTTCACGACGCTGATCGCGTCGTCGAACTTCCCCTTGGCGGCCAGCGAGATGCCGGCGAAGTTCTCCACCGCGTTGCCGGCGATCGCCACGACTACGAGGCCGGCGAAGGCGTCGGAGAGGTGCAGCGCGTCCATCGCCGGGCTGAGCGCGTCCACGAACCACTCGCTGATGAAGGCGGCGCCCACACCCGCGACCGCCAGCAGGGTGATCGCCGTGCGCAGCGGGACGTGCGGTCCGCCGCGCTCGGGCGTCTCGGCGGCCTGGACCCGCGTGTCGGCCTTGAGGTAGGACCGCAGCCACACGCCGTAGACGATGAGCAGCACGACGGCGCCGGCGACGGAGATCTCCTCGGCGTGGGCCGACGCGCGGTCCCCGGTGGCGAGCGACAGCCCGAGGATCACGATGATGAACGTCGCGACGAGCAGCAGCGTCGCCGTGTCGTTCGGGAGGCGCGTCTGGAACGTCATGGTGCCGTCGGAGCGGCTGCGGGCGCCGGCGACGATCACGAGGCCGAGCACGAGCAGCGCGTTGGCGAAGAGCGAGCCGAGGATCGAGGTCTGCGCGACCGTCACTTCACCGGCCTGGAGCGCGAAGATCACGACGAAGAGCTCGGGCAGGTTGCCGAGCGTGGACTGGAGCACCCCGGTCACGCCCGGCCCGAAGTGCTCGCCGAGCGCGTCGGTCGCGAGCGCGACCACCCAGGCCAGGCCGGCGAGCGCGAGCGTCACGAAGGGGAAGACGACGAGCCCGTCGACGCCGCCGTAGTGCAGCACGCCCGAGAGGACGGCCAGGACGGCGATGGCACCGAGCGCGAGCCGCTGGCGGGCAGAGAAGGCGGCGAGCATGCGCCGGAGAACCTACCGGCGGATCAGGTGCGGCGCTGCTCCCAGGAGAAGCCGCGGATGGCCAGGATCGTGCCGGCGATCGCCCAGAGGCTGAGCACGGCCAGGCTCGTGAGGTTGTCCGCCAGCCCCTGGCCGGTGACCATCGCTCCCGAGAGGCCGTCGATGAGCCGGGTGAGCGGAAGCGCCGCGCCGATGTCGCGCAGGACCGGCGGCGCGTTCTGGGCGTCGAAGAACACGCCGGAGACGAAGATCAGGGGCAGGAACACCGCGTTCACGTAGGCCGGGGCGGAGTCGAAGTTGGGGATCACATGGGCGTAGGCGACGCCGAGCGTGGCGAAGGCGACGACGCCGACCGCGACGAAGATCACGAGCTCGGGCCAGTCCTGCGGCCACGGCAGGCCGAAGAAGACCTTGCCCGCGATCGTGATGATCGCGACCTGGACGACCGTGTTCGTCACGGCGCTCAGCGCGATCCCGCTGAGGTAGGTGCCCCCGCGCAGCGGCGTCCCGTGGATCCGCTTGAGGATCCCCTGCTCGCGCAGGAACGTCATGTTGAAGGCCAGCGCCGTGAAGGTCGTCGACACGACGCTCATGCCCGCGATGCCGGGCACGATGATGTTGAGCGCCTTCTGGTTGCCCGAGAGGATCGCCCCGAGAAAGAACAGGATCACCAGCGGCAGCGCGAAGTTGAAGAACGCCGCGCTGGGATTGCGCCAGAACATCCGGCGCTCGAGGCGGTACTGGCGCCAGACCATCGCTGCGGCCTCAGCCATCGTCGGTCAGCTCCAAGTAGATGTCCTCGAGGCTCGGGCGGGACACGCTGAGGTCCTGCAGCCGCTCGCCCCGGGCCAGCGCGGCCGCGGTCAGCTCGTGCAGCAGCGTCGTCGGATCGTCGGTCTCGGCGACCTCGAGCTCGCCCGACCCGTTGCGGTGCGCGACGCGGTAGCGGAGGCTGCCCTCGCCGCCCAGCTCGCCGGGCGCGCCTTCGGCCAGGATCCGCCCGTCCTTGATGATCGCGACGCGGTCGGCGAGCGCCTGGGCCTCGTCGAGGTAGTGCGTCGTGAGCAGCACGGTCTTCCCGAGGTCGCGCAGCGACCGCACCGTGTCCCAGGCGGCCCGGCGCGCGGCCGGGTCGAAGCCGGTCGTCGGCTCGTCGAGGAAGACGAGATCCGGGTCGCCGACGAGGGCCAGCGCGAGGTCAAGCCGGCGCATCTGACCGCCCGAGAGCGTCCGCGTGCGCGCGCCGGCCTTCTCCTGCAGCCCGGCCACGGCGATCGTGTCGTCGACGTCGCGGGGGTGGGGGTAGAAGCCGGCCCAGTGCGCGACCGCCTCCCGCACGCTGAGGTGGCGGTACATCCCGCAGCTTTGGAGCACGATTCCGACCCGCTGGCGCAGGGCGATCTCGCGGCGGGCGGGGTCGTGGCCCAGGACCCGCACCTCGCCCTCGGTCGCGGCCCGGTACCCCTCGAGGATCTCGACCGTCGTGGTCTTGCCGGCGCCGTTGGGCCCGAGCAGGCCGAAGACCTCGCCCTGGCGGACCGTGAAGTCGATCCCCCGCACGGCGTCGAAGTCGCCGTAGCGCTTGCGCAGGCCGCGGACCTCGATCGCGGCATCGGTCGTCATGGGGCGGATCATGTCAACGGCGGGGCGGCGGCGCTTGCCCCACAGCGGGGCGCGGGCCTGCGATGATCGGCGCGGCGGGCCCGTGGCTCGTCGCGGATGCGCCTTGCCTGCGTCGATATCGGGTCGAACACGACGCGCGTGCTCGTGGCCGAGCCCGTGCCCGGCGGCCTGCGCGAGGTCCTGGCGCAGCGGGCGTTCACGGCCATCGGCCCGGGCCCGATCCCGCCCGAGCGGATCGTGGCGGTGGCCGCCCTCGTGGCCGCCCAGGTCCAGGCGGCCCGCGACGCCGGAGCGGATCGCCTCCGGGTCGTCGCGACCGCCGTGGTCCGCCAGGCGCCCAACGGCCCCGAGCTCGTGGCCGCCGTGCGCGCGGCCAGCCGGGCGCAGGTCGAGGTCCTGAGCGCACAGGAGGAGGCGCGACTCGCCTTCGCCGGCGCGGCCCACGCGTGCGGCGGAGGCTCCGCGGAGCCGATCGCCGTGGTGGACGTCGGCGGCGGGTCGTGCGAGATCGCCGTCGGCACCCGGGCCGGCGGGGCGCAGTGGTCGGCCTCGGTGCCGCTGGGCTCGGCCGGGCTGGCCGCCAGCCATCTCGCCTCCGATCCGTGCACCGTGGAGGAGCTCGGTGCGGCCCGGGGGGCGGCTCGCGCCGCCTTCGACCGGATCGAGGTGCCGGCCGCCAGCCGTGCGGTGGCGGTCGGCGGCAGCGCGACGTCGCTGCGCCGGATTGCGGGCGACCGCCTCGACCGGGCCGCGCTCGACGCCGCGGTCGCCGCGCTCGTGCGCCGGCCCCGGGCCGAGGTCGCGCGGGAGCTCGGGCTCGCGCCCGAGCGCGTCCGGCTGCTCCCCGCCGGGATCCTGCTGCTCGCGGCGGCGTCCGAGCGCGTCGGGCTCCCGCTCGAGATCGCCTGCGGCGGGCTGCGCGAGGGCGTGGTGCTCGGCCTCATAGCCGAGCCGGGTCCGGCGCGGCCCGCCGAACCGGGGCTGTGACGGCCGTTCACACGGGCGCGGCGCAGATCGGGGAGGATTGACCGGCATGGCCCGCGCCAAGCAGATCCCCGGCCTCGAGCCCGACGACGAGTTCCGCACCGCCGCGGCGACGGTCGTCGCGATGCGGGCCCGCGAGATGTTCGAGGAGGCCCACGACGTGCTCGACACGTCCGACATCGAGCGGGTGCACGACATGCGCGTGGCCACGCGCCGGCTGCGCGCCGTGCTGGAGATCTTCGAGGCCTGCTTCGATCCGGCGCAGCACCGCGAGGTGCTGCGCGACGTCAAGCGGCTGACCGACGCCCTGGGGGAGCGGCGCGATCCCGACGTCCACATCGATGCGCTCATCCGCTACGCGGCTGTGGCCGCCAAGCCCGATCAGCCGGGCGTCGCCAGCCTGATCGCCCGGTTCCGCGACGAGCAGTCGGCGGGGAACCTCGTCCTCGCGTCGGCCCTGGAGCGCATGGAGGCCTCGGACCTGCGCGGCCGGATCACCGCGCTCATCGAAGGGGCGGGCGCGTGAGGGCGCGCCGCGTCAAGCGCCTCGATCCCGGCGGGACCCTGGCCGACAACGCCGAGCGCATCATTCGGGTGCGGCTCGACGAGGTCTACTCGTTCATGCCGCAGGCGCTCGACCCCGCCGAGGTGGCGGCGCTGCACAACATGCGCATCGCCGCCAAGCGGCTTCGCTACGTCCTCGAGGTCACCGCGTTCTGCTTCGGGCCCTACGCCGCCACCGCGGTCAAGCGCGCCCGCGACCTCCAGGACCTCCTCGGCGAGATCCACGACTGCGACGTGATGATCCCGCGCGTGCTCGCGCACGTCGACCAGCTGCGGGCCCGCGACGCCGCGATGCTCCGCCTCCTCGCGTCCGGAGACACCGACCTCGATCCGGCGCTCAGCCGCGGCGTTCCGAACCGGGCTGCCTATCGCGGCCTCGAGGTGCTCGCGGTCCACCTGCAGGCGCGCCGCGACCTCCTGTTCGAGCAGTTCCTGGCGCTGTGGGGCCGGCTCGGGCGCCGCGGGTTTCGGGCCCGGCTGGAGGCGGCGATCGCCGAGCGGCCGCACCGTCACGCGGATCCCGCCGGGCCGCCCGACGGGCCAGAGCCCGGCGCTACGATGGACGCGCCCCGGGAGCCGCCGCCGCTCGGGCCGTCCGACCTCGCATGAGCGCCCCCGACACCGCCACGACGCCGATCGAGCCGATCGCGCTCGAGAACCCCGACCTCTACGTCAACCGCGAGCTGTCGTGGCTGGAGTTCAACGACCGCGTGCTCCAGCTCATGGAGGATCCCGATGTCCCGCTCCTGGAGCGGCTGAAGTTCGGGGCGATCTTCAGCTCGAACCTCGACGAGTTCTTCATGGTGCGCGTGGCCGGCCTGCACGACAAGGTCGACGCCGGCATCGACAAGGCTGACCAGTCCGGGCTGAACGCCACGGAGCAGATCGACGCGATCCGCGCCCGGCTGCTCGGCCTGCTCGCGCGCCAGACGCGCGCGCTGGACCACGAGCTGCGCCCGGCGCTCGCCGAGCACGGCATCCGCATCATCGGGGTCGACGAGGTGCGCGAGCCCGAGCGCAGCGCCCTGCGGGCCCGCTTCCGCCGCCAGATCTTCCCGGTGCTCACGCCGCTCGCCGTTGGGCTCGGCCGCCCGTTCCCCTACATCTCGAACCTCAGCCTCTCGCTGGCGGTCCTCCTGCGCGACCCGGACAGCGACCAGCGGACGTTCGCCCGCGTGAAGGTGCCGGCGGAGATCCTGCCCCGGTTCGTGCCGGTCGCCGAGGGCGCGACGACGTTCGTGCCGCTCGAGGAGGTGATCGCGGACAACCTCGACGCGCTCTTCCCTGGCATGGAGATCCTCGACTCCGACGTCTTCCGGGTGACCCGCGACGCCGACTACGACGTGTCGGACGAGGCCGACGACGTGCTCCTCGCCGTCGAGGCCGAGCTGCGGCGCCGCCGGTTCGGCGAGGTCGTCCGGGTCGAGATCGGCGCATCGATGAGCAAGCGCCTGCGCCGCCGGCTGGTCGAGGCCCTCGACGTCGAGGCGCGCGAGGTCTACGACATCGACGGGCTGCTCGACCTCACCGACCTGTGGGAGATCGTGAAGCTGCCCGGCCACCTCGACCTGCGCGAGGCGCCGTTCACCCCGGTCACCCAGCCGCGGCTCCACGACGAGGAGGGCCAGCCGGCGAACGTGATGGCCGCGATGCGCAACGGCGACCTGCTCGTGCACCACCCCTACGACTCGTTCACGAGCTCGGTCGAACGGTTCGTCGCCCAGGCGGTCGAGGACCCCGACGTGCTCGCCATCAAGCAGACGGTGTACCGGACCAGCGACGACTCGCCGCTCGTCCCGGCGCTGATCGAGGCCAGCGAGCGCGGCAAGCAGGCCGTCTGCCTCGTGGAGCTCAAGGCCCGCTTCGACGAGCGCGCCAACATCCAGTGGGCGCGCAAGCTCGAGCAGTCCGGCGTCCACGTCGTCTACGGCCACCCCGCGCTGAAGACCCACGCGAAGTGCGTAATGGTCGTCCGGCGCGAGGGCGACGGGATCCGGCACTACGTGCACATCGGGACCGGCAACTACCACCCGACCACGGCCCGCCTCTACACCGACTTCGGCCTCTTCACCTGCGACGAGGAGATCGGCGCCGACGTCGCCGACATGTTCAACCACCTCACCGGCTACGGCCGCCCGCAGCGCTACCGCCGCGTGCTCGTGGCACCCCACCACCTGCGTGACGGGATCCTCGCCGAGATCGACCGGCTGATCGAGCTCCACACGCCCCACCGTCCGTCCCGGATCGCCATGAAGATGAACTCCCTCATCGACGGCGAGTGCATCCGGGCGCTCTACCGGGCCTCGCAGGCCGGCGTGAAGGTCGACCTCAACGTCCGCGGGATCTGCGGCCTGCGGCCGGGTGTCCCTGGCGTGTCGGAGACCGTTTCAGTGATGTCGATCGTCGGCCGCTTTCTCGAGCATTCGCGGATCTACGCGTTCGAGGCCTTCGACGAGGACACGCGCATCTTCATCGGCTCCGCCGACCTCATGCCGCGCAACCTCGACACGCGGGTCGAGCTCCTCACGCCGGTGCTCGACGCCAGCCTCCGCGAGGACCTGATGGACACGCTCGAGCGCTGCTTCGCCGACGACACGAACGCCTGGGACCTGCGGCCCGACGGGTCGTGGCAGCGCCGCGTGCCGCTCGGGCCTGAGCCGCGCAGCGTGCAGCGCGAGCTGATGCTCGGCCACAGCGCCCGGGCATCCGAGGGCGCGGCGCCCGCATGAGCGGGCCGCCGGACCCGTCCGGGCCCGCCGAGCCGTCCGCGCCGGACGGCGGCGCGTCCGGCGCGCCGGTGCCGATCCGCGAGGCGATCGCGGCGGTCGACATCCACGTCCCGACCCGGGGGAACCGCAAGCTCGAGCAGTTCCTGGCCGCGGTCGCCGCCGACGATCAGCTCAAGGCCTGGTGGCACGTGGCGGCCGTCAACGCCACGCGCCGGCTCGGCATGTCCGACCACTCGTGGGTCCACATCCAGATCGTCACGAACATCGCGCTGCGGCTGGCCCGGCTGCTCTTCCGGCGCGGCGTCGTGCCCGGCATGGTGGCCGACTACGCCATGACCGACCGCGACGCCGAGGTGGTGATCGTCGCCGGCTGCCTGCTGCACTGCGTCGGCATGACGGTGCACCGCACCGACCACGAGGAGTACTCGCTCTTCCTGGCGGCCGACAAGCTGCCGGAGCTGCTGGCCGGCGTGTACGACGAGCCCGAGCGCTCGGTCGTCGTGGCCGAGGCCCTGCACGCGATCATCGGCCACCGCCGCCGCGGCGACCCGTTCACCGTGGAGGCCGGGATCGTCCGCGTCGCCGACGCGCTGGACATGGCGCGCGGCCGTTCGCGCGTGCCCTTCGAGGCCGGCCAGCACAACATCCATTCGCTCTCGGCCTACGCGATCGAGGAGGTCAAGATCGTCGCCGGCCGCGACCGCGCGGTCCGGGTCGAGATCCTCATGTCCAACAGCGCCGGCATCTTCCAGGTCGACGAGCTCCTCGCCACGAAACTCCGCGGCTCGGGCCTCGAGGAGCACATCGAGGTCGTTGCCCGCATCGAAGCCGAGCACGAGGAGCGGCTGCTCCCCGTGTTCAAGCTGTAGGCGTTTCGCGCCGATCCGCGTGCGTCCCACCACGGCCTGTGCCGGGCGGCCGCTCGCGTTTCCGCAGTGGCTAGCCGTGACTAGCGTTTTTCGAGTAGCCGTGGCTAGCCACTCGCGGACCGGACGCCCGCCGCCGGAGGCTAGGATCGGAGCCTCGACTGCGACCCGGAGGATTGAGATGAAGATGCGTGCCGCCGTGCTGGAGGAGTTCGGCCAGCCGCTCGTCGTGCAGGAGGTCGACCTGGCGGAGCCCAAGGCGGGCGAGGTCCTCGTGCGGCTCGTCGCCTGCGGCGTCTGCCACACCGACCTCTACACGGCGTCGGGGGTCGACCCGTCCGGATACGCGCCGACGGTGCTCGGGCACGAGGGCGCCGGCGTGGTCGAGGCCGTGGGGGAGGGCGTCACGTCGCTGGCGCTCGGCGACCACGTCGTCACGCTGTTCTCGCCCCAGTGCCGCGAGTGTGTCCACTGCCAGTCGGACAAGACGAACCTCTGCCTGGCAATCCGCGAGCAGCAGGGGCTCGGCTACCTGCCCGACGGGACGACGCGGCTCTCGCGCGACGGGGAGCCGATCCGGCACTTCATGGGAACCTCGACGTTCGCGGAGTACACCGTCATGCCGGAGATCGCCCTGGCGAAGGTGAATCCCGAGGCGCCGCTGGACCGGGCGGCCCTGTTCGCCTGCGGGCTGTCCACCGGCATCGGCGCGGCGCTCAACACGGCGAAGGTCGAGCCGGGCTCGACGTGCGTCGTGTTCGGGGCCGGCATGGTGGGGCTGGGCGCCGTGGTGGGGTGCCGCCTGGCCGGCGCGGAGCGGATCGCGCTCGTCGACCTTTCGGAGGAGCGACTGGCGCTCGGCACGCCGCACGGCGCGACCGACCTCATGCTCGGCGGCGACGACATCGTCGAGCGGATCCTCGAGATGACCGGCGGCTTCGGCGCCGACTACACCTTCGAAGCCACCGGGAACGTGAAGGTCATGCGCCAGGCGGTCGAGTCGGCGCGGATGGGCTGGGGCCTGTGCACGGTTGCCGGCGTCGCGGGCAAGGGGGAGACGCTCGACATCGTGCCGCGCTTCCTGATCACCGGCCGGCGCGTGGCCGGATCGTCCTTCGGCGGCGTCAAGGGCCGCGACCAGGTGCCGCAGTATGTGGACCGTTACCTGGCCGGCGAGATCGACGTCGACCGCTTCGTGAACCACCGGATCTCGCTGGACGACGTCAATCGCGGGTTCGAGCTGATGGAGGCCCAGGACGGCATCCGCTCGGTGATCGAGCTTTCGGAGGCATGACGGCCTCGGGGCCGAACGCGTGATCTACCGCCCGGATGGCGACGGCCTGATCGCGATCGGCCAGCCGGCGCACGCCTGGATCTCCGGGCAGCTCGCGCAGGCATGGGGAAGCCAGGCGTTCGGTCCGGTGGAGCCGGCCGGCGAGGCCGTGCTCGCGGCGGCCCAGCACGACCTCGGGATGGCGGCCTTCGACGCGGAGCCCCGCGTGGTGGCGCCGGGCGGGCCGCCGATGGGGTTCCTGGAGATTCCGGTCGCCGACCACCTGCGGCTGTGGATCGCCGCGCCGCGCCTTGCGCTCCCGCAGGGCCGCTACCTCGCGCTGCTGGTCTCGCTGCACGGGACCTACCTCTACGGGTTCCGCGACGTGGAGGCCGAGCCGCGGATCACCCAGCAGGCGATCCGCGCCTACCTCGCCGACCAGGAGCGGTTTCGGGCGGGGCTGGTGGACTCGCTGGCCGCCGACCCGGCCTGGGCGCCGCACGTCGCGCCCGATGCGCTGGACCGCGCGCAGCGGCTCCTGGCGGCGTGGGACGCGATGTCGCTGGCGCTCTGCACCGGGGCGCCGCGGTGGCGGGTGCCGAACGTGCCGCGGGCGGACGGGAGCGCGGGGGATGTCCTCGTCACCCGCACGGAGGGCGGCGCGGCGGTCGACCCGTGGCCGTTCGCGGCCGACGGGGTCACCGTGCGCTGCGACGGCCGGCGGATCGGCGCGGCCTTCGCCGACGACGAGGCGCTGCGCGACGCGCTCGACGCCGCGCCGTGGGTGACGCTCGCGTTCGCGCTGACGGCGCCGTAGGGCCGCCGGCGGCTATCCGGGCGCGCTTGGGCGCTCATCTTCCCCCGACGAACGGTCCGGCGAAGGCGCGGCGGACGTCGACGGGCCGCGCCAGGATGCCGAAGCGGACGTCCCAGGCTGACCACGCCCGCAGGGTGGCGAGGTCGAGCCGGCCGAAGCGGCCGCCGGCGGCCCAGACGGGCCGCACCGCGGCGAGCTCGCGGGCCGACAGGGCGCGGTCCAGGCCGGGGCTCGCGGCGAGGAGGTCGCCGAGGGCCGCACCCGGGCGGCGGATGGCGAAGCGGTAGCCGGCGGCCAGCGCCGCCAGCGTGCGTCGCACGAGCGCCGGCCGGCTGCGCAGCGTCGCGCGCGTTGCGCAGACCACGAGCTCCGGATAGGCCGGCGCGCCGTAGTCGTTGACCTTGAAGATCCGGATGCCCGGCCGCTTGGCGCGAAGCGCGACCCCCTCGACGTTCCAGAACGCCGTGGCGCCGGCCACTCGGCCGGTGAGGAGGGAGGCCACCGCGTTGAAGCCGATCGTGACGGTGTCGACGCGCTTGGGATCGCCGCCAGCGCCGGTGACGACCGAGCGCAGGACCGCGTCGTCGCTCGGCAGCCCGGTCACGCCCGCGCGCCGGCCCTCCAGGGCCCGGGGTGTGCCGACCGAGGGATCGGCGAGGACGGCGGCGAGCGGCCGCTGCACGAGCGCCATGACGCCCACGATGTCGCGGCCCTTCTGCCGGGCCAAGCCGAGATCGTGGATGTCGAGCACGGCGAGGTCGGCCTTCCCGGCGGCCAGCAGCCGCAGCGCGTCGGTCGAGGCCGACGGCTCCCGGATGCGCAGGGCCACGCCCGCGTCACGGTCATAGCCGTTCGCCGTCGCCGCGTAGATGCCGGCGTGGACGGGGTTGGGCGTGAAATCCAGCAGCAGCGTGACGGGCCGGGCATTCGGGCCTGACGGCCCGTCGCCGCTCCCGCAGGCGGCCAGGCCGGCGGCCGCCAGCACGGTCGCGGCGAGCGCCGCCACCGCACGGCGGGCCGTCGCCGTCCGCCGGGCCGCGGCCCGGCGGCCCGGCGCCCCTACCAGTGCACGCCCCGCATGAGGTGCGCGAGGGCGACCTGCTCGGTCGAGGCCTTCTCGGACTCGTCCTTCTTGCCCTTGGACGCCGCCGAGTCGGGGAAGACCTTGTAGGCCATGTGGAGCACCTGGTCGACCTGCTTGGGCGCCAGCGCGTAGGCGACCTCGCCGAACGTCCCGAGCCGGGTGTTGATCTGCTTGGGCTTGGCCCGGATCGCCTCGCAGATCAGGTCGGCCGCCTCCTCGGGGGAGATGGTCGGGAACGAGTCGTAGATCTTCGTCGGCGCGATCATCGGCGTGCGCACGAGCTGCATGTGGATCGTGGTGAACGTGACCTTGTCTCCGATCGTCTCGGACCCCACCACGCGGGTGAAGGCGTCGAGCGCCGCCTTGGAGGCGACGTAGGCCGAGAACCGCGGCGGGTTCGTCTGCACGCCGATCGACGAGACGTTCACGATGTGGCCGGACCGGCGCTCGCGCATGTGGGGCAGCAGCCCCATGATCAGGCGGATCGTGCCGAAGTAGTTGAGCTGCATCGTGCGTTCGAAGTCGTGGAAGCGGTCGTAGCTCAGGGCGATCGAGCGCCGGATCGAGCGGCCGGCGTTGTTCACCAGCACGTCGACGGCGGGGTAGTCGGCGAGGACCTGCTCGACGAGGCGGTCGATCGACTCGAGGTCCGAGAGGTCGGCGGAGTAGCAGGCGGCCGTCCCGCCGTCCTCCTCGATCTCGGCCTTGAGCGCCTCGAGCTTGTCGAGGCTGCGGGCCACGAGGATCGGGATGCCGCCGGCCGCCGCGATCTTCTTGGCCGCGGCGGCGCCGATCCCGCTCGAGGCGCCGGTGATGATCACGGTCTTCCCGTTCACCGCGCCCTCGAACGAGCGGTCCTTGTAGAGGTCGGGATCGAGGTGGCGCTCCCAGTAGTCCCAGAGCGGAACGGAGTAGTCCTCCAGGGCCGGGACCGCGATGCCGGTGCCCTCGAGCGCGCGCTCGGTGTCGCGGGTGTCGAACTGGGCGGTGAGGCCGACGTACTCGAGGATCCCGTCGGGGATGCCCCACTCGGCCAGGAATGACTTGCGCACGCCGCGGAAGGCCGGCAGCTTCAGCGCCATGCTGATCGCGCCCTTGGGGAGGGCGTCGGTCAGCCGCTTGTCGACGCGCACCGCCAGCTGCGGCGCGTGGGCGGCCTTGGCGAACTCGTTGAGGACCTCGCCGGATCGCTGGGCCTTGGGGCTGCACAGGTGAAAGGCCCGGTTGTCCAGGCCCGGCTCGTGGGCGATGTGGTCCATCGCGGCGGCGACGTAGTCGACCGGAACGATGTTCGTGTAGCCGAGCTCGGGGCCGATGAGCGGGACCCACTCCGGCAGCGCGTGGCGCAGCCGCTGGATCGCCTTGAAGAAGTAGTAGGGCCCGTCGACCTTGTCCATCTCGCCGGTCTTGGAGTGGCCGACGACGACGGCGGGGCGGTAGACGCGCCACGGGCCCTGGAAGTGATTGCGGGCGAGCTTCTCGGACTCGAACTTCGTGCGGTGGTACGGGTGGTCGAGCTTCTGCCCCTCGTCGAACATGTCCTCGCGGAAGAGCCCCTTGTAGAGCCCCGCGGCAGCGATCGAGGAGACGTGGTGCAGCGTGCCGGCGTCGATGGCGTTGGCGAGGTCGACGGCGTTGCGCGTGCCCCCGACGTTCATCTGCTCGTTGAGCTCGTCGGGCGCCGTCATGTCGTAGACGGCCGCGAGGTGGAAGAAGTGGTCGATCGAGCCTGAGAGCTCGTCCTGCTGGTCCTGGGTGAGGCCCAGCAGGGGGGAGGCGAGATCGCCGATCACGGGAACGACGCGGTCCGGCTGGCCCCAGCGCAGCCGCAGCTCCTCGAGCTTGCCCAGCGAGCCCTCGCGCACGAGCACGAAGATCTGCCCGTTGCGCTCGAGCAGCTTCTCGACGAGGAACCGGCCAATGAAGCCGGTCGCGCCGGTCACGAAATAGGTCATCGAACTCCTCTCCCGGTGACGATGGGCCAACCCTACCGGCCGGGCTCGCGGCGGTGGCGGCGGGATCGGCGGGTCAGCAGCGGCGGGGCAAGCAGGGCGTCCGGAACTGCATCGTGGCCGGCCCGGAGAAGCCGCGCTCGATCACGAACCCGAGCGCGGGGTGCGCAGAGCGGGGCGCCACCCGGCGATTGCCGGGAAAGCCGGCCGAGAGGTCCACGACGGCGCCGCCGCCGGGCGGGACCGACGGCCCGCGCAGGCGAACGTCGATGATCCCGCTGCGGGGGATCCGGACCCGGAGGCGCTGTCCGCCGCGCCGGCCGCGCACGTGGAAGCGCAGCGTGAGCACCGATCCGGCGCTCTCCCGGGTGTAGACCCGCGTGCGCAGCCGGTACACCGGCCCCCGGGCGTCGAGGAGCCGCGACGCGCCGATCGCGAAGTCGAAGAACCCGGTCTTCACGTCGCGCGCCGGGGTCGGCGCGCTCCACGGCGCCCAGGCGGTCGCCTCGCTGCCGGTCGAGCCGCGCGCGTGAGCCACGCAGCGGTAGTTGCCCGGCGGCGCCTGGCGAAAGACCCGGTCGAGTCCCACGTTCGCGACGCCGTTCTTGATGCCGCCGCCGAAGGTGTCGCCGCGCGTCAGCGCCGCGCCGGCCAGCGACCCGTCCGGCTGGACGGCTGACCGCTGCGCGCACACGACCTCGGCCTCGTTCGTCCCCACGGGCACGGTTGCCGAGACGCCCTGGGAGAGGGCGCGGTTGAGGGGGTCGATCAGCAGCAGCAGGCCGTAGAACCGCGCGGTCGTGGTGGCCGGGGCGGACGTGAAACCGGCCGTCGTCGTGAGTCCCGACCGGCAGGCCGACGAAGCGTCGGTGCCCGTCGAAGCCGTCACGCTGAGCGTGTAGGCGCCGTTGCCCTCGTACACCGCCTGGTCCTCGAGCGGGACGATCGTCCCGGGGGTGCCGGTCACGGGGAAGCAGAGGGTGCGGCTGACGACCTTCGACTGGTCCGGAGCGCCGTCGGGCGAAGCCGTGACGGAGACGAGGTGGCGCTGCTCGTTGCCGGGCCGCGCGGCGGGCTGCAGCCGCACGCCGATCCCGTACCTCGAGACCGACCGCATGACGGCCCCGCTGGCCGGGACCCAGCCCGAGGCCGGGTTGCCGGCCGCGTCGAGGTCGCGGAGGAAGACCTCGGGCGGGGCGAGGGCCGCGGCAGACGCGGGAACCGCAAACGCCAGCGCCACCCCCGCAAGCGCCCCGAGCGGGATGCGCCAGCGCATCGAACGACGATATCGCCGCGCGCAAGTCCGCCGGCCGGCCCGCCGCCCGGCGGCACGACTGCCCCCGCGTCGAACCCAGCGGGCCGCCGGCCTACTGCGAGTTCAGCCACACGAACGGGTCGTAGTCCTGGGTGACGACGAGGTTCGTGGGCTTCGGAAGGACCGGTGCGAAGAGCGAGAGGTGGACGGCCGGTGTGAGCGCGAGGTTCAGCGTGGAGCCGGCGAAGTGCGTCACCTCGTGGATCTGCAGCGAGTAGGGGTCGCCCGGCCGGAACGGGCGACCGAGCGCCTTGCGCCACGCCCGCACCCAGTCGGCCAGCCAGCCCGTCGCTGCCGTGCTGTTGCGCGGGATCAGCCGGATGGCGATGTCCTTCGGGCTCGGCTTGGAAACGAGATCGCCGGGCGTGACATTGGTGCCCCAGCCGAAGATGTCGATGAGCCCCGGCAGCGGCAGCTTGGCCTGCTGCAGCAGCGCGAGGGCGATGTAGCGGTCGTCAAAGCTGTTGAGCAGGGGCTGCGCGACGTCGCGTCCAGACTTGAGGATCTCGCACACTTGGTTCAGCAGCGCGATCTTCACAGTGCGGCCCTTGATCGTCACGGATTCGACTCCGTCGAACACCTTGTCGGCGAGGTAGCGCTCGAACGTTTCGCAGGCGCGCGGGGCGAGCTTGAAGAGCTTGTCGGCCAGCCACCGGTCGACGGTGGCGTCGGTATAGAAGTTGAGCAGGTCGGCGTCGCCGCGGCTGAGCGTGATCGAGCCGCGCCGGGTCAGGCGGTTCGGCGCCGTGCGGATGGTCTCCGTGGCGACGTCGCGGACGACCACGTAGACGGGCTTGCCGTCCGGGCCCCGCAGGACCTTCCCCTCGGCGTCGAGCTTGGGGACCTTGCGCTCGACCCGGATGCGAACCGGCGCCGAGACCGTCGCCGCCGGAAGCTGGAGCACGTCTCCGCTCACGACGCCCGGGGCGGCGTAGAGGCCGAGCACGCGTCCCCGCTTCGCATTCGTGACGGAGGCCCGCAGGAAGCAGCGGCTCGGCACTTGGCCGCGGGAGCCGCTGCCCAGCAGGCACGTGTATCCAGCCTCGTTGCCCTCGGTCACCGAGTAGTCGGTGGTTGAGATCCCCGCCGGAACGACCTCGGCGCTGAAGTCTTCGACCGGTCGCGCGAACAGGTCGCGCACCAGCACCTCGATGACCGCACAGCCGCTGCGGCACTGGATCGTCGGGTAGCGCCCGCTGCGATCGCCGGTCTCGCCAAGCAGCGAATCCTTCACGACATCGGTGATGCCGGCCGTGATCTGGTTCACGGGCCGCGGAGCGCGCTGCCCGCGCCGGAATGCCAGCAGGTCGACGGAGGCGACGATGCGCGGGGGCACGGCGATGAAGTCCGTCGTCTTGAACGCGCCCTTGGCCGCGGTGACATCTACCACCTGGTCGCACACCGGCGGAGCCGGGTCGCGTCCGGTGCCGGCGAACGCCGGAATGGCCGGGTTCTCCTTGCAGACCGTCGCCTTGCCGTCGACGTCGAGGCGGTTCACGCGCACCGTGTACGTGCCGACCGGAACCTTGATCTCGTAGGAGCCGTCGGCCTTCGTGCGGATGAACTTCTTCGAGATCCGGCTGCCGCGGACCTCGACGACCGCGCCCGCCCGGGGCTGGCGCTGGCGGCAGTTCGCCTGCGTCACCGGTGCCGGGCACAGGAGCTCGCGGACGGTGCCCTTGAGCTTGCCGGTCGCCACGGTGAAGCGCGCGTACCCGGTGCCGCCTGGCTTCACGGTCACCGTGTGGCGGCGCGGATCGATCTGATCGTGGTCGCGGCTGAAGGCCGTGACGGTGTAGGTCGCGGGCTTCTTCATGGGGGCCAGCTTGATCTCGAAGTAGCCGCCCTTCTCGGTGACGGAGGTCTTCGTGCCGCCCTTCCCCCGCGCGGTGATGCGCACGTTGTCGACGCCCTCCCGGAACGAGTCGGTCACCCGGCCCTTGAGGTACCCGCCGATGGCCTGCTTCACGGAGAAGCGGATGACGGCGGTGAACGCGCCGCTGTTGTCTCCATACGCGTCGGGCGGCCCGGTGAAGCCGTAGGCGTCGGGGATGCCGAGGTAGAGCTTCGTCGCGCCGCGAGGCACGCGGAAGGTCTGGCGCTGGCCGCCCCCCCGCTGGCCGTCGCCGATGTAGAACGGCTGGCCGAAGGCGGGCGAGACGCCGGTGAAGTCCCCGGTGTCGTCCTGGTCGAGGTCGGCCGGCGCGCGTCCGGGAAGCTTGCCTTTCAGGAAGAGCCCGAGGAGCGGCAGGTTGCTCGGCCCGCCGTAGGGCCCGATGCGGCCTGCCGCGCTGATGTTCGTCGCGTTCGGGCCGCCGTCGGGCGGGATCGGGCCGCCGCCGGCGCAGCACGTGACCGAGCCGGAGACCTTCACGACCGTGAACGACACCGCGCCCTTCGGGATGGCGACCGACGGAGGCGCGCCGCCCAGGTCCTGGCCCCCGATCGGATTGCCGTCGGCCAGCCAGAGATTCGCGTTGCCCGGCACGCTGATCGTCGCGGTGCTCGCCGCCTCGGCGGGCGCAGCGGCTGCCAGCGCAGCGGCGCTTCCGATGAGCGCCGCGCTCGTGACCATTCGACGGCGTGCGCGGTGTCGCTGCAGGGCGCGGGTGTGACGAATCATGTCGACCAGCTCCTCGACCGTGCCGTCCCTCCCGGACGGCGATCGGGAACTCTGACACACCGGGCCCGGCTCTGACGAGGTACGCCCGATTCGCCGATCACCTTCGTCAAGCATCTGACCCGGGTGCCCAGGAAGCTTGGCGTGGGGGAATCGGGCGGTCGCGGTCGCCCGCGTCCGCCGCCGGCTTGGCGCCGACGTCCGAGCCCTACACCCCCGCGCCCGCTCCGCCGCGCCCTTCCCCGCCGGCAAAGCGCTGCGCGCCCTCGAGCGCGGCCCCGAATGTCTCCATGCCCGACTGCGCCTCGACGGCCAGGCCGGCGGCGAGCGGCAGGCCGAAGCCCTCGATCGCGGCCCGGCGGTCGGCGAGCATCGTGACCTGGGGGACCGCGGCGAGGCCCTCGGCCATCTCCAGCGCCCGGTCGAGGTGCTGCCCGGCGGGCACGATCTCGGTGAGCAGCCCGATGGCCAGTGCCTCCTCGGCGGGCACCATGCGGCCGGTGAGGATGATGTCGAGCGCCCGGCCCATCCCGACGATGCGCGGCAGCCGCTGGGTGCCGCCGTCGATGAGCGGCACGCCCCAGCGGCGCTCCGGGAACCCGAGGGTCGAGCCTTCGCCGGCGATGCGCAGGTCGCACCACAGCGCGAGCTCCAGGCCGCCAGCCAGGCACCAGCCGCCGATCGCGGCGATGGTCGGCTTCGGCGCGGTCAGGCGCGTGAACCCGAGCGGGCCGGCGGGATCGCTCAGGCGCGGCCCGAACGTCTCGAGCGCCTTGAGGTCCGCGCCGGCGCAGAACGCCTGGTCGCCGGCCCCGGTGAGCACCAGCACCCGTGCCCCGTCGTCGGCGACGAAGGCGTCGTAGGCGGCCTTGAGCGCCTCGGCGGTCGGGCCGTCGACAGCGTTGCGCCGCTCCGGGCGGTTGATGGTGGCCACGGCGGCGGCGCCGCGGCGCTCGTAGGTGACGAGATCGCTCATGCCGCGATCCTCGCAGGCTCAGGCGGCGGAGGCCGCACCGCTCAGGCGGGCCGATCCGGCCCCGAAACGTGCATCAGCCCCGGGCAGGGAGGTCCGGGGCTGATGCGTCCAACGAGGAGGGATCTCGTCTCGCTGGGAATCGTGCCGCCCCGGCGGAGGGCCATTGTGAAAAGGCTGGAAACGGGTGCGACCAGGCAGAAAACGCGGCAGGAGCTACCAGCCGCCGCGCCACGTCGAGCCGCGCACGGACTTCAGCTGCTTCTGCGCGGCCTTCTTGGCTTCCTTGCGCTTGTCCAGGCGCCACTGGATGACGCTCATCACCGCGACGAACAGCGGGAAGAATGCGATGAGGATGAAGCCGGCGTTCGTGACGACCTTGTCGTCGGTCTCGCCGTAGAGGCCCTCGCCGTTGTCGGCGTTGGCCAGCACGACCGGCGCGGCGAGCAGGAGCCACAGGAGGTTGGCGGTCAGGACGGCGGCGAAGCGGCGCATGACGGGCGGGATCCTATCTCACACCTCCGGCGCCTGGCGGCCCGCACTATGCTGGCGCGCCGATGACGCTCCTGCGCGAACGGACCGAGGGCGGCATCGAGGTCCTGCGCCTCAACCGGCCCGACGTCCGCAACGCGTTCGACACCGCGCTGATCGGCGCCCTCACCCGGGCCCTGGACGAGCTGGCGGCCGACGACAGCCTGCGGGTGCTCGTGCTGTCGACCACGAGCCCGGTCGCCCTGAGCGCCGGCGCCGACGTCGCCGAGCCCCTCACCCCGGAGGGCGGGATCGCCCGCATGCGGGCGTTCTCGCGCCTCTACGCGGCCCTCGAGGCCTTCCCGGTGCCGACCGTGGCGGTGTGCGTCGGGAACGTCGTGGGCGCGGGGGCCGAGCTGGCCGCCGGCTGCGACCTGCGGGTCGGCGGCGACAACCTCAAGCTCGGCTGGGTGGGGGCGAGGCTCGGCGTGCCGGTCGGCGTCGCCCGGCTCGTGCCGCTCGTCGGCGAGGCCGTGGCGAAGGAGCTGATCTTCACCGGCCGGGTGCTCGACGCCGACGGTGCGGACGCGCTGGGCCTGCTGACCCGGCGCGCGCCCGCCGCCGAGGCCGAGGCGGCCGCCCTCGCGCTGGCCTCCGAGGTGGCCGCGAACTCGCCCGACGGCCTGCGGCGGCTCAAGGCGATCTTCCGCGAGTTCGGCGGGAGCGAGGAGCGGGTCGCGCGCGAGAACAGCGGGCTCGAGGCATGGCAGCGCCACGGGGCCGGACTGCCGCAGGGGTAGTCCCGCCGGTCATCCGCAAGGAGGACCCGAAGTTCGTCGCCGCGGAGGATGCGGCGGGCCGAACCCGCCGTTAGGTTCACCGCATGACGTCGCTGCGCCGGCTCGTCGCCGCGATCCAGGCCCTTCCGCCCGGGCGGGCCGACGGCCTGCTCGCCGCCGTGGCCGCCGCGCTGTTCGTGGCCGAAGCGGTGGCGGGGAGCAGCGGGACGGCGCTCGCCTGGTCCCTGGCCTTCGGCCTGCCGATCATCGGGCTCGAGGCGCTCCGGCGGCGCGCGCCGCTTCCGGTGCTCGGGCTCCAGTGCCTGCTCTTCCTCGCCCAGGAGGCCGTCGGGTCGCCGCTGCGCAGCCGCTTCCTCCCCTTCGCCGTCCTCGTGCTCGGCATCTACACGGTCGCCGCCCACCGCTCCCGGCTCGAGACGGCCGTCGCGGCCGGGCTCGGGCTCGCGGTGGGGCTGTTCGACGCGATCGACGAGCACGGCCGCATCGCGCCCTCGGATGTCGTCTTCATGGCGAGCGTGCTCACGGCGCTGCCGGTTCTGGCCGGTCGCGGGCTGCGCTCGCGCCGGCGGCTGGTGGCCGAGCTCGAGGCGCAGACCGCCGCGCTGGCCGCGGCCCGCGACGCCCAGGCCGAGGAGGCGGCGCTCGAGGAGCGCCGGCGCATCGCCCGCGAGCTGCACGACGTCGTCGCACACTCGGTCAGCGTCATGGTCGTGCAGGCCGGCGCCGCGCGGGCGGTGGCGGCGCGCGATGGCGACGCCGCCCGCGCGTCCCTCGAGACCGTGGAGGCGACCGGCCGGGAGGCGCTGGGCGAGATGCGCCGGCTGCTCGGGGTGATGCGCCGCGGGGACGAGGAGCTGGCCCTCGCGCCGGCCCCGGGAATCGGGAACCTCGAGCCCTTGCTGCAGCGCGCGCGCGACGGCGGCCTCCCGGTGCAGCTCGACGTCCGGGGGGATCCGGTGCCCCTCCCGGCCGGCCTGGACCTGGCGGCCTACCGGGTGCTCCAGGAGGCGCTGACCAACGCGCTGCGCCACGCCGGCGCCGGCCAGGCGACCGTCGCCGTCGAGTACGGCCCCCGTGAGCTGCGCCTGGCCGTGACCGATGATGGCCCGGGCGCGGCGGTGCCCCTCACGCCCGGCGGCGGCCACGGCCTGGTCGGGATGCGCGAGCGGGTGGAGATGTACGGCGGCCGCCTCGAGGCCGGCCCGCGACCGGAGGGCGGATTCGCGGTTGCGGCCCGGATCCCGCTCGGATCGGGCGGCCCGTGACTGACCCGGCCGTGACGCCAGCCCCCCGGCGGTGGCTGGCGGACCCGCGGATCCAGGACGCCGTGCTGGCCGGCGGACTGTTCGCGGCTGCCGTCGCCGACGCTGCGGCTGGCTCGTTTGTGCGCGGGCCGCTCGCGCTCAACCTGCTCACCCTGGCCGCCCTGACGGCGCCGCTGCTCTGGCGCCGGCGGGCACCGCTCGCCATGTCGGCCGTGATGATCGGGGCCGCCCTCGTGCAGGCCGCATTCCTGACGAGCCCGCAGATCTCGATCGTCCTGATCTTCCTGCTCTTCATCCCGACCTACAGCGTCGGGGCCTACGCACCGGCGGGCCGGGCCGCAATCGGGCTGGCGATGTGGGCCGCCGGCGTCGTCGCCGTCAACCTGCTCGACGCGAACGTGAACGTCGGGCTGGACGGGGACACCGCTGCGACCATCGTGTCCAACGAGATCTTCCTGGTGCCGCCCTGGCTCGCGGGGCGCGTGATGCGCGGCCGCCGGAAGCTCATCTCCGAGCTCCGGGCCCAGGCGGCGGAGCTGGCGGCCGAGCGGGACCGGCACACGCGGATCGCCGCCGCTCGCGAGCGGGCCCGCGTGGCCCGCGAGCTGCAGGTCATCGTCGCCGCCGGCATCGAGACGATGGTCGTGCAGGCCGGCGCCGCGCGGCGGACGCTGGATGCCGCGCCGGCCGAGGCCGGCGAGGCGATCGCCGCGATCGAGCGCACCGGGCGCGAGGCGCTGGGCGAGATGCGCCGGCTGCTCGGCGTCCTGCGGACCGGGGCGCCGGGGGCCGAGCGCACCCCGCAGCCGACACTCGAGCGCGCGCCGGCGCTCGTCGAGCGCATGCGCGCGCGCGGCATGCGGATCAGCCTTACGATCGAGGGCCGCCGGCCGGACCGGATCTCGCCGGCGGTCGACCTCCACACGCTGCGCGGGATCGAGGATACCCTCGAGATCATCGCCGAGCACCTGCCCGAGGCCGATGTCCACGTGGGAATCCGCTACCTCGACGGCGCCGTCGCGGTGGAGGTCGCCGACCGCGCCGGCGATGGCCTGGCTGAGCTGCAGGACCTCGTGGCGGAGAGCGGCAGCCTGCCCCTGCAGGAACGGGTGGCGCTGTACGACGGGACAATCGACGCCGGCCCGGTCCCGGGCGGCGGCTTTGCCGTGCGGGCGACGCTCCCCACGGCCGAACGGGTGGAGGTGGCATGAGCATTCGGATCCTGATCGCCGACGACCAGGCCCTCGTGCGAACCGGGTTCAAGATGATCCTCGACGCCGAGGCGGACCTGGAGGTCGTGGGGGAGGCCGAGAACGGGCGTGAGGCGGTCGAGCTGGCCGCCGAGCTGGCGCCCGACGTGATCCTCATGGACATCCGCATGCCCGAGCTCGACGGCCTCGAGGCGACCCGCCAGGTGGTCGGCGGCGACCGCGACGCCGCGCCCGTGCGCGTGCTGGTGCTCACCACCTTCGACCTCAACGAGTACGTGTACGAGGCGCTGCGGGCCGGCGCGAGCGGCTTCCTCCTCAAGGACGTCCCGGCCGAGCAGCTCGTGGCCGGCGTGCGCGTCGTGGCCGGCGGGGACGCGCTGCTCGCGCCGTCGATCACCCGCCGGCTGATCGAGGAGTTCGCCCGCGCCGCGCCGGCGCCGCCCGCCGCGCCGCCCGCCGGCCTCGACGAGCTGACGCCGCGCGAGCTCGAGGTGCTCACGCTGATGGCCCGCGGCCTGTCGAACGCCGAGATCGCCGCCGAGCTCATCGTGGGGGAGACCACCGTCAAGACCCACGTGGCCCGGGTGCTGATGAAGCTCGGGCTGCGCGACCGCGTGCAGGCCGTCGTGCTCGCCTACGAGTGCGGCCTCGTGCAGCCGGGCGGCGGCCCGGCCTGAGCGGCCTGCCTCATCCTCGGGGATGAGGCGCAATCGTCCTGCGGACGACGGCGAATCGCCATCAAGGCCGACGACGCGGCGGCCCGCCCGGCTTAGCGTCCGGCTCACCCTGATTCGCCATGGAGAGAGGACGCGACATGACCCGCCGGACCCGACTCGCCGCCGC
Organism: Solirubrobacteraceae bacterium; assembly: GCA_046330225.1. Lineage (GTDB taxonomy): Bacteria > Actinomycetota > Thermoleophilia > Solirubrobacterales > Solirubrobacteraceae > CANJIV01. Next base: position 581,393 of record JAXLTD010000001.1, read on the forward strand.
GCTGTGCGCCGGCGCGCTCGCCAGCCTCGCCGCCGCCGCCAGCGCGGAGGCCTCGAGCATCGCCTACGTCAAGGACGGCAACGTCTGGCTCACGAGCCCTGACGGCGCGCGGCAGTACCAGGTCACCTTCGACGGCGGCTACGCCTCGCCGTCCCAGGCCGACGACGGGACGATCGTGGCGCTGCGCGGCAAGCACATCGTGCGCCTGGACCGCTCCGGCCGGCTGCTCAACGCGCCGGTGGCCGCAATCGGCACGCCCCCGGACCCGACCGGTTCGCAGTTCGGGCCCTACGAGCCGAAGGTCTCGCCGGACGGCTCGAAGGTCGCCTACTGGTTCATCTCCTACGAGTCGCACTACAGCTACGGCTGCATGTGCACGCTCTACGAGTACCTCGACCGCACCACGTGGACGGCGCCCGATCACTTCACCCCGTATGCCGACGACGGGTACTCGAAGGGGATCCGCCAGCCGGCTTGGATCACGAACGACCGCGTGCTCGCCACCTATCCGAACTTCTCGATGAACGTGTGGACGTGGAAGGTCCGCAGCGGCGCCGGGCAGGACGCCGCCCAGCACTGGTTCGGGCTCGCCGGCGCCGACGGCACCCCGTACGACTTCGAGGACGCCGAGCTGAGCCCCGACGGGACGAAGGTCGCCGCCACCACGGGAGGCGACGCCACGAGCGATTCGCAGCTCGTGCTGCTGAGCACCACCGGGCCGGCCTGGGCCGGCGAGCCGCCCTACGACAACTTCGACAGCTCGCGCCCGCGTCCCTCCGAGCCCGTCCTGAGCTGCGGCGGCGAGGTCGGGACGATCGTCAGCCCGACGTGGTCGCCCGACTCCCGCGCGCTGGCCTACTCGCTGGCTGACGGCGTCCACGTCGACGCGGTCCCCGCCGACCTGAGCGGGAGCGGCTGCGCCGGCGTCACCGGCCGCGTCGTCGCGCCGGGCGGCTCCGAGCCCGACTGGGGCCCGGCCGACGTGAACCTGGCCCAGAAGCCCGCGCCGCCGTCGAAGGCCGGCGGGACCGGCTCGGGTCCCGGGGCCGCCGTGCCGTCCGGGGCGCCCAGGCTGTCCGGCCTCGCGCTCGCGCCGTCCGCGTTCCGGGCTGCCCGAGCCGGCGCCGGGATCGCGTCGGCGCCGGGCACGTCCCTGGCCTTCCGCTCGGCGGGCCCGGCGACAGTGACCTTCACCGTCCAACGCCTCTGCGGGAAGACCGCGAAGCGCTGCGCCCCGGTCCGCGGGTCCCTCACGACCGCTGCGCGCCCCGGTGCGAACCGCCTGCGCTTCCGCGGACGGATCGGCGGGCGCGCCCTGCGCCCGGGCCGCTACCGGCTCGTAGCGACGCCGCGCGGGCTGACCGGAGTCCCGGGACCCTCGGTGTCGGCGCGCTTCCGGGTGGTGCGGTGAGGCCGCCTACCCGCCGACGACGGTCTCGATCGGGACGCCGATGATCTTCAGCCGGCGCGTGAGGCCGCCGAGGGCGAACGTCCGGAGGTCCTCCTCGGTCACCCCAAGCGCGTTCGAGGCGCCGTCGCCGGGCGGGCGCAGGGATTCGGCCACTGCCGGGAGCAGGTCCCGCAGCGTGCCGCGGACTGCCGCGGCGGCCTCCGGATGTTCCCGGACCGTCTCGCGCAGAAACCAGACGCCGTAGCCGATGTGCCGGGTCTCGTCGTGGTGGATGTGCGAGTAGCCCTCGACGAACCCGGGGAGGAGGGCCTCACGCTGGAGGAACTCGGTGGCGAAGTGAAACGTGGTGAGGCCCAGCGTGCCCTCGAGGATCTGGTGGTAGATCGTGACGAAGCGGACCTTGGCGTCGAGGTCTGCGGGCGCGGCGACGAGGCGGTCGTGCGCCTGCACGAGGGCGACGTCGAAGATCTGGCGGAAGGCGTCGGACACCTGCTCCCGGGCGCGGGCGACGTGGTCGGCGATGCGCGCCGGATCGGCGACCACCTCGTCCTGCACGCGAGCGTAGAACTGCATGTGGCGCGCCTCGTCGACCTGCTGGGTCGCCAGGAAGGCCGTCTCCTCCTCGGACCCGTGCGCGCCGACCAGCCCGGAGAACTTGGTGGTGATCCGCTCCTCGGCGACCATCAGCGACGAGAGCACGAACAGCAGCAGCCCGCGCTGGTCGTCGCCGAGGCCGCGCCACTGCTCGGCATCGCCGCTGAGCCCGATGTCGAACGGGTTCCACTGCGAGTCCTCCCAGCGCCGGTAGAGCGTCTGGGGATCGTTGAGCTGCAGGTCGTCGCCCATCGCGTCAGCGCGCGGGCTTGCGGGCGCGGATGATCGCCGACGCCGCGTGCTCGTGCACGCGGTGGGTCTCGCGGATCTCCACGTCGGCCAGGCCCGCCGCGCGCAGCGCCGCTTCGAACTGCTCCCGGGTGAGGGCGCCGGCGATGCAGCCGGTCCACTGCGCCATGTCGGCGCGCGTGCCCTCGTCCATGTCCGGGTCGGCGATCACGTCTGAGACTGCGAACCGCCCGCCGGGGCGCAGGACGCGCGCGGCCTCGGCGAGCACGGCGGGCTTGTCGCCGGAGAGATTGATGACGCAGTTGGAGATGACGACGTCGACGGACTCATCGGGGAGCGGCAGCGCCTCGATGTAGCCCTTGACGAACTCGGCGTTCTCGACCCCGGCTGCGCGGGCGTTGGCCCGCGCGAGGTCGAGCATCTCGTCGGTCATGTCGAGTCCGATGGCGCGCCCGGTCGGGCCCACGCGCCCGGCCGAGATCAGGACGTCCGCCCCGGCGCCGGCGCCGAGGTCGAGCACGGTCTCGCCCTCGTGCAGGTCGGCGACTGCGGTCGGGACGCCGCAGCCGAGCGAGGCCTGGACCGCGGCGTCCGGCACGCCCTCCACCTCGCCCCGCTCGTACATCGCCTCGCCGAAGACGGCCTCGCCGGTCGCGTCCGTCGTGAGGGCCTCGGACCCGCAGCAGCTGGACCCGTCGGAGGGGGAGCCGCAGCCTGAGGACTGGCGCTCGGCGGCGGCCCGGGCGGCGGCGGCGTAGCGGTCGCGGACGGTCTCGCGGATATCGGTGTCGGTCAGCTCAGCCATGCGGTCAGCTCCTTCAGTGCGTCGGGGAGAACGTAGTAGTAGGCCCACAGGCCCTGGCGCTCGGAGTCGACGATCCCGGCCTCGCGCAGCTTCTTGAGGTGGTGGGAGAGCGTCGGCTGCGAGACGTCGAAGAGGGGGACGAGCTCGCACACGCAGACCTTGCCCGCGTGCTTGCGCAGGACGTCCACGAGCTGGAGCCGGATCGGGTCGCCGAGCGCCTTGGCGACCTCGGCCATGCGCAAGGCCTGCGCGCGCTCGACGTCGGGATAGACGACCGGCTCGCAGCACGGCTCGCCGACCGGCCGCTTGCGCTTGGGAGTGAGCTCCAGATCGATGGTCATCTATTCACAAATATCGATTGAGACGACGAATGTCAATGGGTATGGTTCGGCCATGGTGTCCAGGCTCGGAGGTGCGCCGTGAAGTGCGTCCTGTTCGTGTGCACCCAGAACGCGGGCCGTTCGCAGATGGCCGAGGCGTTCTTCACCCAGCGGGCTCCGGCGGACATCCGCGGGGAATCAGCCGGAACGTCACCCGCCAGCCACGTGCATCCCGAAGTTGTCGAGGTCATGCGCGAGGCGGGAATCGACCTGTCCGGCCGTCGCCCGCGCAAGCTCACCGTGGAGATGCAGTCGCATGCGGACTGGGCCGTGACGATGGGATGCGGCGATGCGTGCCCGCACGTGCCCACGCGCGTCGACGACTGGGATGTCGCAGACCCGGCCGGCCAGCCGCTGGACCGCGTGCGCGAGATCCGCGACGAGATCGACGCGCGCGTCAGCCGGCTCGTGGAGCAGCTGCCGGCGCTGCCGGCGGCCCGCACGCGCCCGCGCGCCGACGTCTGCGATCCGCGCGCTGCATGAGCAGCGCGCCCGGCACCGCCGGCGAACCTGACGTCCTGCACCGGATGCCGACGCTGGACCGGTTCCTGCCCCTTTGGATCGCGCTGGCCATGGGCGTGGGGCTGGCGCTCGGATCGCTGATCCCCGGTCTCAACAACGCGCTCGACGAGCTCAAGGTCGGGACGGTGAGCCTGCCCATCGCGCTGGGGCTGCTGTTGATGATGTACCCGGTCCTGACGAAGGTCCGTTACGAGGAGATGGGAAAGCTGCGCGGCGACGGTCGCATGTTCGGCGTCTCGCTGTTCCTCTCGTGGATCGTCGGCCCTGCGCTCATGTTCGCGCTGGCCTGGATCTTCCTCGCCGACGAGCCTGCCTATCGCACCGGCGTCATCGTGGTCGGGCTCGCGCGCTGCATCGCGATGGTGCTCGTCTGGAACGACCTCGCCGGAGGCGACAACGACCGCGCGGCCGTGCTCGTGGTCTTCAACGCGATCTTCCAAGTCGTCGCGTATGCCCTGCTCGGCTGGTTCTACCTCAACGCCCTCCCGAACCTGCTCGGCCTGGACACCCAGGGCTTCGAGGTCGGGATCTGGGAGGTCGCGCGCACGGTGCTCATCTTCCTCGGCATCCCGCTCATCGCCGGCTACCTCACGCGCCGCTGGGGCCTGCGCGCCCACGGCCGGGAGTGGTTCGAGTCGACCGTGATCCCTCGCCTCGCGCCGATCACGCTCTACGGGCTGCTCTTCACCATCGTGCTGCTCTTCGCCATCCAGGGCGACGCGATCACCGCGGCCCCGCTCACCGTCGCCCGGATCGCCCTGCCCCTCCTCGCCTACTTCCTGATCATGTGGATCCTCGGCTTCACCGTCGGCCGGGCGATGCGGTTCGGCTATCCCAGGACGGCCACGATGGCCTTCACCGTCGCCTCCAACGACTTCGAGCTGGCGATCGCGGTCGCCGTCGGCGTGTGGGGGGCCAGCTCCGGCCAGGCCCTCGCGGGTGTCGTCGGCCCGCTCATCGAGGTCCCGGTCCTCGTCGCCCTGGTCTACGTCGCGCTCTGGCTGCGGCGCCGCTGGTGGCCGGACGCCGCCGCGCCGGGCCTCCCGCCGGGCCCGCCGCCAGCCCCGGTCACCCGCACCGCCAAGGGAGCCGCATGACCCGAATCGGCATCAACGGATTCGGGCGCATGGGCCGCCTGGCCCTGCGCGCCGGATGGGGCGGGCCGGAGCTCTCGTTCGTGCACGTCAACGAACTGCACGGCGGCGCCCCGACGGCCGCGCACCTCCTGATGTTCGACTCCGTGCACGGGCGCTGGGGTCGGGAGGCCGAGGGGGAGGGGGCGCAGCTGCTCGTCGACGGAAGGCCGCTTGGCTTCAGCGACGCGGCAGAGCCCGGCGGGGTCGACTGGGGCGACGCCGGCGTCGACGTCGTCCTGGAGTGCACGGGCCGGTTCCGCACGCCCGAGGCGCTGGCTCCGTACTTCGAGCGCGGCGTGCGCAAGGTGATCGTCGCCGCCCCGGTGAAGGACGACCGGGCGCTGAACGTCGTCGTCGGCGTCAACGGCCACCGCTACGACCCCGGCGTCCACGACATCGTCACCGCGGCGTCGTGCACGACGAACTGCCTGGCGCCCGTCGTGAAGGTGATTCACGAGGGGCTCGGCATCGAGCGGGGTTCGATCACCACCCTGCACGACCTCACGAACACCCAGACGATCGTCGACGCGCCCCACAAGGACCTGCGCCGGGCGCGCGCGGCGGGGCTGTCGCTGATCCCGACGACCACGGGGTCGGCGACGGCCATCGGCCTGATCTTCCCCGAGCTCCAGGGCAAGCTCGACGGGCTGGCCGTGCGCGTGCCGCTGCTCAACGCCTCCCTCACCGACTGCGTCTTCGAGGTCGCCCGGGCCACCACTGTCGAGGAGGTCAACGGGCTGCTGCGGGCGGCCGCCGCCGGGCCGCTCGCCGGGATCCTCGGCTACGAGGAGCGCCCGCTCGTCTCGGCCGACTACACGAACGACCCGCGCTCCGGGACCGTCGATGCGCTCTCGACCATGGTCACCGATGGCACGCAGGTGAAGGTCCTCGCGTGGTACGACAACGAGTGGGGCTACGCGAACCGGCTGGTTGAGCTCGCCCGCGACATCGCCCGGCGGCTGTGACCGAAGCCGGCACGCAGGGCCGGTCCGGCGACCTGCACAACTACGTGCTGGTGACCGCGGCCTACTGGGCCGACACGATCGCCGACGGGGCGATCCGGCTGCTCGTCCTCTTCTACTTCTACGAGCGCGGATACACCCCGTTCCAGCTCGCCACCGTCTTCGCCTTCTACGAGATCTTCGGCATCGTCACGAACCTCGTCGGCGGCTTCCTCGCGGCGCGGCTGGGGCTCAAGACGACCCTCGTCATGGGGCTCGGCGTGCAGATCGCGGCGCTGCTCATGCTCGGCGCGGCGCCCGGCGAGTGGCTCGTGGTCCCCTACGTGATGGCCGCCCAGGCGCTGTCGGGCATCGCGAAGGACCTCACGAAGATGAGCTCCAAGAGCGCGGTCAAGCTCGTCGTCGCCGACGGCGCGCCCGGCGCGCTCTACCGCTGGGTGGCGATCCTGACCGGATCGAAGAACGCGCTCAAGGGCGTGGGCTTCTTCGTGGGCGGGCTGCTGCTCACCGTCACGAGCTTTCAGACCGCCATGCTCCTGCTGGCGGCCATGGTCTTCGCCGCGCTGGTGAGCACGATCCCGTTCATGCACGGCGGCCTCGGGCGCGCCGACCGCGGGGCGAAGTTCAAGCAGATGTTCTCCAACAGCCAGGCGATCAATCTCCTCGCGGCGGCGCGCATCTTCCTCTTCGCCTCGCGCGACGTGTGGTTCGTCGTTGGCCTGCCGGTCTACCTTCGCACCGTCCTGGACTGGAGCTTCTGGGAGGTCGGGACGTTCATGGCGATCTGGGTCATCGGCTACGGGATCGTCCAGGCCTCGGCGCCCCGCCTCGTGCGGGAGCGCAGCGCCGGGCACGGGGCGCCCGACGGTCGCACCGCCGCCCGCCTGGCCTTCGGGCTCGCGGCCTTCCCGGCGGTCATCGCGCTCGCCCTGGCCGCCGGCCTGGATCCCACGGCGGTCCTGGTCGGCGGGCTCATCGCGTTCGGCGTCGTGTTCGCGCTGAACTCGGCCGTGCACTCGTACCTCATCCTGGCCTACGCCGACGGGGACAAGGTCGCGATGAACGTCGGCTTCTACTACATGGCCAACGCCTGCGGCCGCCTGGCCGGGACCCTGCTCTCGGGCCTGCTCTACCAGTGGCAGGGGCTCGAAGCCTGCCTGTGGGCCTCGGCGGCCTTCGTGCTCGCCGCCGGGGTCCTGTCGCTCCTGCTCCCGCGCTCCGCGCCGCGGTCGTCGCGGCCGGACACGCTCGCGCGCGCCTGACCGCTCGCGATCGCTGGCGGCCGGTCAGGCGGGCAGGCCTACTTCAGGCTCTTGAGGAACGGCACCGCGGCCTTGAGGAACTTGCTCTTGGCCGGGCTGGCGGCGAGCGGGTCCAGGTGGCTGGCCTTCGGGTCGTTCACGTAGACGGCGCGCGGGATCTTCGAGTTCGCCTTGAGGTCCTTGGCGCTCCGCAGCACGCCGCCCTGGCTGAGCGAGGTCTGGTAGGCCAGCAGCGGCACGTCGATCTTGGCCCGATCCCAGGCGCGCAGTCCGAGCTGGTTGGTCAGGGCCGTGCGCGTGACTCCCTTGGCGGCGGCGATGGCCACCGCGCCGAGGTCGGTGCTCAGCCGGACCGGGAAATACCACTCGGCGCCGTTCATCGGCTGGTTGCCGAAGGCCTGGGCCAGGCGCTGGACCGGAGTGAGGCCGTCGTCGATCCACCCGCGCGGATCGCCGGTCGGCGCGATGCGTCCGACGGTCGCGTGGATCAGCGCCAGCGCGGCGGGGCTCGTCTTTGCGTCGAACGCGAAGCCGAACTCCGCTTCGTTCGTCACCGGGAAGGCCGGCTTGAGCGCCGCGGGGAGGAGGGCGAAGGACTGGACCGGCGACAGGCCGTTCGGGGCCTTGATCGCGTAGAGCGCGCCGAGCTCGGCGAAGACGCCGGTGGCCCACGGGAGGCCGGTTTGGAGGAGGTCGAGGTACGGCTTGGTCTTCGCCGCCTCGATCGCGGCCGGCAGGCCGGCCTCGCGCTTGGCGAGGTCGGCCCGCTCCTTCGCCGTCGCCGCCTTGGCCCCGCCGCCGCCGTCGATCAGCACGAGTCCGGCGAGATCCTTGAAGCCCGGGCGGCCGCCGAAGTTCCACGATGCGTAGGCGACGGCCTGCGAGGCGCCGAGCGAGTGGCCGCCGAGGATCACCTTGCGCTTGCCGCCGTTCCGCGCCAGCGCCACGACGCGGTGCAGGTCGGCGATCTGGGTCTTCAGTCCCCATTCGGCGCCGTAGAGCGCCTTCGACGCGAGGCCGAGGTCGAACCGCTTGCCGCCGATCGGCTGGAGCTTGAAGTAGTAGCCGAACGCCGTGTCCGGGTTGCCGGCGGCGAAGCCGGCCGCGTCTTCGAGGCCGTGCTCGCGGCGCTGGTAGGCCCACACCGCCAGGCCGGGGACCCGCTTCACGAGGTCGTTGGCGACCGGGATGAAGTTGCCGGCCGAGCCGTTCGTGCCCGGCACGAGCACCAGCACGCGCTTCGCCGAGGCCGGGCCGAACTTGTAGACGGCGACCTGGTCGGTCGCGGCCGGGCCGGGCCCGGGGGCGGCGATCGTCGTCGGCTTGGGCACGGTGAGCTTCGCGGCGCTCGCGGGAGCGGCGAGCGCCAGCGCGGCGAGCAGCGCGGCGGCGAACGGCAGGCGGTGCATCACGGCGAAGAGTTCCCCTCGGAGTCGGTTCCCAGTCCTGGCTGGCCAACCGGCCAGCGCGAGCGGCCAACGGTACCAGCGGTCTGGGACCATGGGCGCCAATGGCCGTCGTCATCGCTTCCGACCTCGCGAAGGACATCGCGGGCGCCCCGCTGCTGCGCGGCGTGAGCTTTGCGCTGGAGCGGCGCGACCGCATGACGATCGCCGGCCGCAACGGCGCCGGCAAGACCACGCTGCTGCGGATGCTGGCCGGCGAGTCGTCGATCGACGGCGGCGAGCTGGCGTTCGGCAAGGGGGTGCGCGTCGCGCTGCACGACCAGCGGCCGCCGCGCGAGCGCGGGCTCTCCCTGCGCGACTACGTCCTCTCCGGCTGCGCGGAGCTCGTCGCGCTGGAGGAGGAGCTGCGCAGGCTCGAGACCGCGATGGCCGATGGCGACGCCGGCGAGCGGACGCTCGGCCGCTATGCCGACGCCCAGGCCGCGCTCGAGCACGCCGGCGGCTACACGTGGCGCGAGCAGGCCACCGCAGTCGTCCACGGCCTCGGCTTCGACGACGCCGACCTCGACCGTCCGCTCCAGACGTTCTCGGGCGGCGAGCTCACGCGCGGGTCGCTCGCGCGGGTGCTGGCCAGCCGGCCCGACCTGCTCCTGCTCGACGAGCCGACCAACCACCTCGACATCGCCTCGCTCGAGTGGCTGGAGGCGACGCTCGTCGGCCTCGACGCCGCGATCGTCCTCGTCGCGCACGACCGCTGGTTCCTCGAGGCGGTCGGGACCTCGGTGCTCGAGCTCGAGGCCGGGCGGGGGCGGTTCTTCGCCGGGCCCTGGCACGCCTGGCGCAAGGAGAAGGCCGCGCGCGAGCTGGCGCTCGGGCGGGCCATCGAGCGCCAGGAGGCCGAGATCGCCCGGCTCGAGCGGTTCGTGGACCGCTTCCGGGCGGGCACGCGGGCCCGGCAGGCCCAGTCGCGCGTGAAGCGGCTGGACAAGATCGAGCGGGTCGCGCGCGACCCGAAGGACGGCCGGTCGCTGGCCTTTGCCTTCAAGCCGCCGGAGCGCTCCGGCCGGGTCGTGTTCGAGCTGCAAGGCGGCGCCGTCGACGCCGGGGACAAGGTGCTGCTGCGCGACGCCGAGCTGTGGCTCGAGCGGGGCGAGCACGTCGTCCTCGTCGGGGCCAACGGCACCGGGAAGACCACGCTGATCGACACGATCACCGGCCGGCGGCCGCTCCAGGCCGGAAAGCTGAAGACCGGGCACAACGTGACCGTCGGCTACCTCTCCCAGCACGCCGAGGAGCTCGGCGACCGCGGCACGGTGCTGGAGGCGGCCCAGAAGCTCACCGGCCTGACGCCGAACAAGGCGCGGGCCCTGCTCGGCCAGTTCCTGTTCTCCGGGGAGGAGGCCGAGAAGCCGGTGGCGGGCCTGTCGGGCGGCGAGCGCCGGCGGCTCTCGCTCGCGGCGCTCGTGCACTCGGGCGCCAACGTGCTCGTGCTCGACGAGCCGACGAACCACCTCGACGTCGAGAGCCGCGAGGCCCTCGAGGACGCCCTGCTCGGATTCCCCGGCGCCGTCCTGCTCGTCTCGCACGATCGCGCGCTCCTCGACGCCGTCGGCGCGCGGGCGGTCGCGCTCGAGGACGGCACGCTGCACTCCTACGTCGGCGGCTGGACCGAGGCCGTGCGCGGGCGGCCGGTCGAGAAGGCCGCGCCGCCGCTCGCCGGGCCGGCGCCGGCCGCGAAGCCCGCGGCGGCCCGGGCCAACGGCCGGCCCGGGAGCGAAGGGAACGGGAGCGGGCCGCGGCGCCCGGCGCCCTCGAAGAACGCCCGCCGCAAGCAGGCCGAGCTCGAGGCTGAGATCGAGGCGGCCGAGGCGGCGCTTGCCGCGCTCGAGGACGAGCTGGCCGGCCCGGACGCCTGGGCGACACCCGAGCGGACCGCCGAGTCCTCCGCGCGCCACGCCGACGCGCAGCGGGCGGTCGAGGAGCTCTACGCCCGGTACGAGCGGCTCACGGGCTGAGCCCGCGACCGGTCGCAAGAATTCCCTGCGTTCACGGGCTTTTCACGATCGGCGAGTTGGCGCGCCTACGCTGGAGGCATGGACCAACGAACCGAGCGCGCTGCGGACAGCCACGCGGCGGGGGCTGCCGCCCGGCGGGCGCTGGCGGGGCGGCTCGGCCTCGACATCCCGCGCGGCTGGTGGCCGACGCCCGCGATCGTCAAGGGGATCGAGGCCGGCGGGTTCGCCTGGGTCCAGGTGCACGCGCCGCCGGCTGACGTCCTCGTCGACCGCGAGCGGGCGTCGCGGCACGCGTGCTCGCTGCGGGCCGTGCTCGACACGGGCTCGCTGCGGCTCGTGCTGCACGGGCCTGACACCCTGAGCGCCGGGACGCCGGAGGCCGACCGGGCGCTGCACGGCCTGCTCGGCTACGCCGTCGCCGCCGGTGCCGAGATCGTCGTCTACCACGGGGCGAACTTCGCGCTCTGCGACGGCGGCGCCGCGGCGTCGGGCTTTCGCGAGCGCGTGGCTGCGGAGGAGCGCTCGCTGCGGGCCGCCGCGCCGCGCGTCGAGGCGCTCGGCCTGCTGCTCGTCATCGAGAACCTCGCGCCGGTCTGGCCCGGGCCGCCGCGCCTCTGCCACGACGCGGCGGCGGTCCGCACGCTGGTGCGCCGGACCGGCAGCCCGGCGGTGCGGATGCTGTTCGACGTCGGCCACGCGAACATCGTCGGCGGCGGGGCGGCGCGCCTGCTCGGGCCCGTGCTCGCGGACGTCGGCCTCTTCCACCTGCACGACAACCTCGGCGACCGCCGCGGCGACGAGCCGGCGCGCGGCGGGCTGGACCCGCTGCGGCTGGATCTCCACCTGCCGCCGGGCGCCGGCACCGCGCCGTGGCACGACCTGGCGCCGCTCCTGCTCGACGGCGCCGCACCGCTCGTGCTCGAGGTTCCGCCGCCCCACCGGCCCGATCCCGTGGCCCTGGCCGCCGTGACCGCGGAGCTGCTGCTGCGCGGGTGGGGCGCCGGCGCCGGCGACGTCGCCGCCGCCGCGGCGTAGCGCCTGGGCTGCCGAGGTTGAGGTTCGGCCGGCTGGGCCGGCTCAGCCTCGACGCCGACGGCGTCGCTTCACCATTCCTTCTCCATCCGGTCACGGGCGCTTCACCGCGGCGAAGCGCCCGCGGCCTACCGTCCGGAGCAGCCATGCCCGACTGGCCAGCCGACCCTGCCCGGACCGCCGCGCCCTGCGCGAACTGCGGCGCGCCGCTCGCCGGCGACCAGCGCTACTGCCTGGCCTGCGGCGAGCGGCGCGCCGATGCCCGCGTGCCCTTCGCCGAGGTGCTGGCGGCCCCAGCGGTGCCGCCGCGGCCCAAACCGGCGGCGCAGCCGGCGCGCTGGCAGCGGGTCGCCATGCCGCGGCCGCTCGCCCTCACCGTTGCCGGCATCTTCATCTGCGGACTCGCCCTCGGTGCCGCGATCGGGCCGCCCGCCCCAGACTCGCTCGCCGCCGGGCAGTCCCCGATCATCGTGGCCCAGGCGCCGGCGCCGGCCCCGGCCGACGCCTCGGGCGGAACGGGAACCGGCAGCGCGCCGGCCCTCGGCAGCGATGCCGGAACGACCGGGGCACCGAACGACCTCTCGACACTGGGCAGCTCCGACCCCTTCGCCGGGGCGGCCGCCGCCTCGTCCGATTCGTTCCTGGGCGGGAGCACGTACGCGCCGGCGCCCGCCGACCCGGGCACCGGCACGGACACCACCGGCACGGACACAACCGGCACGGACACCACCGGCACGGACACGACGGGCACCGACGGAACCGTCGGCTCTGGCACGAACACCCTGCCCGCCGTCGGGCACGTCTTCACGATCACCCTCGCCGGCGCCGGCTCGGGCGCGACGTTCGCGCACCGCGCCGGCGGCCCGCGCGCGACGCTTGCCGCGTCGGCGCCCTACCTCGCCCGCACGCTCACGAAGCAGGGCAAGCTGCTCTCCCGCTACCACGCGGTCTCCCACGGCAGCCTGGCGAACCTCGTGGCGATGACCTCGGGCCAGCCGCCGACGCCCGAGACGCTGGCGAACTGCCCGGTCGCCACCGACGTGAAGCCGGGGCGCGTCAACTCCGCCGGGCTCGCCGTCGGCAGCGGCTGCGTGTACCCGAGCAGCGTGCAGACGATCGCCGACCAGCTCGCGACGATCGCCTACTCGTGGCGCGCCTACGTCCAGGACATCGACCAGGGGCCGCCCGGAACCCCGAAGGCCTGCCGGCGCCCGCCCGAGGGGCAGCCGGACCCGACGCAGGCCGAGCGCCCCGGCGACGGGTTCGCGGCCTCGCGCGTGCCCTTCCTCTACTTCGACACGATCCTGGACGCCCCCGACTGCGCGAAGCGGATCGTGCCGATCGAGCGCCTCGCCGGCGACCTGGCCGCCGCGAAATCGACCCCCGAATACGTCTCGCTCACGCCGAGCCTGTGCGACGGGGGCTGGGCCGCCCCGTGCCTGAACGGCAAGCCCGGCGGGCTCGGGCAGGAGGACGCCTTCCTGAAGGAGTGGGTGCCGAGGATCCTCGCCTCGCCGGCGTTCAAGCAGGATGGGCTCCTCGTCATCACGTTCGACCAGGCCCCGACGACGGGCGACGACGCCGACTCGCGCGGGTGCTGCGGCTCGAAGCCCGGGCCCAACGTGAAGAACCTCGGCGGCCCCGCCGCTCCCGGTGCCGGCGGCGGGATCGTCGGCGCGCTGGTCATCTCGCCGTTCGTCCAGGGCGGCACCGAGGATTCGACGGACTACAACCACTACTCGCTGCTCGCGACCGTCGAGGACCTGTTCGGGCTCGGCCGGCTCGGCAACGCCCGCGCGAAGGGCGTCGAAGCGTTCGGTTCCAACGTGTTCGACCGGGCCTCCTGAGCCCGCGCGGGATCGGCTAGGGTCGCCCGCATGCTCATTTCCACCATGAACGACCTTCCCGGCTACGAGATCGAGGAGGTCCTCGGCGAGGTGTTCGGCCTCACCGTCCGCTCCCGCAACATCGGTTCCCAGATGGGCGCCGGCTTCAAGTCGCTCGTCGGCGGCGAGCTCAAGGGCATGACGAAGCAGCTCGCGGAGGGCCGCGAGCACGCGACCGAGCGCCTCATCGAGGAGGCCGACGGCAAGGGCGCCAACGCGATCCTTGCGTTCCGCTTCGACACGTCGGAGCTCGGCAGCACGTGGACGGAGATCTGCGCCTACGGCACCGCCTGCCGCGTGCGCAAGCTCGCCGCCTGACGGTCAGCCGGGCGGAGATCCGCCGAGCGGGTCCCCGGAGGTGAAGGGGCCGCTCGGCGGCGCGGGACGGGCTCGGTGCGGGGCCAGGTCCGCTGGCGGCGGTCCGTCCGCCGGCGTCGCCGCGTCCGGAGCCCGGCCTGCGACCGCCGCGTCCAGGGCCGGGCCGGCCCCGCCCGTGGTGCCCATGAGCTGCAGGCCGCACTGCCAGCAGAACACCGCGCCGCGGCTGTGCAGCGCGCCGCAGTGCGGGCACGCGCCGGCGGCTCCGGCCTCCTCCATCCGCAGCATCCGCTCGACCTCGCCGAGCTCGGCGTCGACCTGCTGGAGCCGGGCGGCCTGGCGCACGAGGACGTCGGGGCGGAAGTGGTCCCGGATGGCCATCTCGTAGGCGAGGCCGCCGAGGTCCCACTGGAGCTTCGCCAGGCGCTGGGCCAGCGCCTGGCGCCGGGCCAGGAGATCGTCCGGCGCGACAGCGGCCCCGCCGCCGGGCGGCAGCGGCGCCCCGGCGGCGGGGGCCGCCGGCGCCTGACCCGGCCCGGTTGCGCGGCGCCACCCTTGGCGGCGCGGCGCGCCGTCGGGCACCTTCGGGAACACGCGGTCCAGCGCGCTCATCCGATCACCGTGGCGCCGCCGCTGCCGCCGCCGGGCGCCTTGTTGTCCTTCGGGGGCGGCGTGCCCTGGATGGCGGTGGTGTCGGGGAGCTTCTGGGACTTCTTCTGGTACTCGTCTGGCGAGAGGTTCTGGAGCTGCTTGAGCTGGTCGCGCCCGACGGTCGCCTCCTTCTTCTTGCCGTTGAGCGCGTTCGGATCCGCCGCGCCGGTGGTCGACCCCCCGGCGGTCGTCGACACGCGGACGACCTTGGCCCCGGGGAAGCTCGCCTTGAGCTTCTTCAGCGCCTTCGCGGCGGCGGCCTTGCCCTTGAAGACGCCGGAGTAGACGACGTAGTTGCCGGCCGGAAGGCTGGCGAAGGCGTCGGAGTCCAGGGCGCCCACGGCGGCCGCGCCCTTGCCCTGGGCGTCGGACTTGGCGGCGGCCACGACTGACGGCTGCGTGCCGTCCTTCGGCAGGACCTGGAGCTGGACCGTGTAGCCCTCCTGCCCGTCGGGCCAGTCGCTCGTGAACGCCGCGGTCGCATCGCCGCTCGCCGCGGGGGTGGCGGCAGCGGCGGCGCCGCCGACGGTGATCACCTGGGGCTTGGCGCTCGATGACCCGCTGCTGCCGCTCCGGCCGAGGACGACCCCCAGCCCGAGCGCGACGATCACCGCGCTGAGCGCGAGCACGACGGCCAGGGGCGTGAGGCCGCGCTCCGGCGGCGGGACGGGCGCGGTCGCGGCTGCCGGGCTGCCGCCGGCACCCCCGCCACCTGGCGAGTGGCCGCCGGCCGTGCCGTCGGCGGCGTAGGCCAGCACCTCGTCGAAGGGCAGCCGGGCGTCGGCGCGGCGCCGGCCGCAGTTCAGGCAGTAACGCTGGTCGGAGGCGAGCGGGCTCCCGCACCCGGCGCACGGCTCGCCGTGCTCGCCGAGGGTCGGAGCGAACGGGGACTCGACGGTGGCCATGGTCACGGGCTCCTGTTCAGGCGAGGACGGTGGGAGGCGCGAAGACCTCGAGCTTCGCGCCCTTCGGATTGCCGATGAAGAAGATCGCGAAGCCCGCCTTCTTGCCAGGCTTCAGCCGGTCGACTCCGGCCCGGCCGGCGGCGACGATGCGCCCGCCCTTGCGGGCCACGGCGTAGATGACGAGCTTGCGCTGCAGCACGCCCGAGTCGTTCTTGATCTTGCCGGAGGCCAGGGTGCCGTCGACCGGGTCCTGCTCGAGCTTGAGGCGCTCGATCGAGAGCTTCGGCACGTCCCCGGTGACGGGCTTGGCGGCGCCGACCTTGGCCACGACGCGCCTAGGCGGCTCGTCGGCCTGGACCTGGTCGTTGACCCACAGCGTCGTCGTCCCCCCAGCGACGAGCGGCGCCGCGACGAGGGAGGGCTCCAGGCCGGGCGCGTCGTTCTTGAAGACCGAGCGGCCCCGGGCGTTCTCGAGGTTGATCGACACCGGCACGCTGGCGAGCGGCGTCGGCGTGCGGTTGCGCAGCTCCAGCACGACCGCCGATCCGTTCTCGTCGGTCAGCAGCGTGCGCGACGCGATCGTCACGTCGGTCGAGGACTTCGTGATGGTCAGGCCCTTCTGCTTGAAGGCGTTGCTGCCCTTCGCGCCGATCTCCTTGCTCTTGTCCTGGGTGGACTGGCAGCCGGCGGCGCCGGCGGCGAGGGCGCCGACCGCCAGCCCGGCCGCGAGGCGTCCGGGCGCCCTCATCCGAACGCCCCGCTGACGTACTCGCGCGTGCGGTGCTCGCGCGGCGCGCCGAAGACCTGCGCGGCCGGCCCGTACTCGACGAGCTCGCCGAGGTACATGAAGGCGACGTGGTCGGCGACGCGGTAGGCCTGCTGGAGGTTGTGGGTCACGATCACGATCGCGACGTCCTCGCGAAGGCGGACGATGAGGTCCTCGATGATCTCGGTCGACTTCGGGTCAAGCGCCGAGCACGGCTCGTCGAGGAGGAGCACCTCGGGGCCGGCCGCCAGCGAGCGGGCGATGCACAGGCGCTGCTGCTGGCCGCCCGAGAGGCGCAGCGCCGGGTGGTCGAGGTTGTTCGCCACCTCGTCGTAGAGGCCGGCGCGCTGGAGCGCGTCCTCGACGGCCGGGCCCAGCTCGGACTTGCGCGGGCGCTTGCGCGCCTGCTCGCGCAGCGCGTAGGCGACGTTGTCGAACACGCTCATCGGGAACGGGTTCGGCTGCTGGAAGACCATGCTCACGCGTCGCCGCAGGGCCGTGACCTCGAGGCCGTCGACGTCCTGGCCGTCGAGCGTGATCACGCCCTCGCGCCGGGCGGACTCGGTCAGCTCGACCAGGCGGTTGAGCGAGCGCAGCAGGGTGGTCTTGCCGCAGCCGGACGGCCCGATGAGGGCGAGCACCTCGCCGCGGCGCACCGGCAGCGAGACCTCCTTGACGGCGTACTTCTCGCCGTAGGCGATCGAGAGACCGATCGTCGACATGCGCTCGACCGCCGGCGTGCGGGCCTGGGCCCGTCGCTGGGGGACGGCGACAGCGGCCGGGGAGGCCGGCCCGTGGCCGTTGCTGGCCGCGGGCGGCGCGACGCTCGCCGGCGGGGGCGCGACGACCGTCGGCTCCTCGTCGACGACGATCCGCCGGATCGGCGGGGGGATCATCCCTTCCATGCGGCCCGCTCCTCTCGCAGCCGGCGCGTCGCGATCGTGTCGATCGCGAAGTTGAAGAAGATCACGATCAGGAGCAGGACGAAGGCGGCGGCGTAGGCCTTCTGGGGGGCGTTCCCCTCGCCCGCTGGCGAGTTGTTGTAGACGTAGCTCGTGAGCGTGCTGCCGGTGCCCTTCAGCGTGCTGACGATCGGGAGGCTGCCCTCGGACTGCAGGCCGGATGCCCCGAGCAAGATCACCACGATCGCGGTGTCGCCGGCAATGCGGCCCATGCCGAGCGCCGCGCCGGTGCCGATCGCGGGGCGCACAGCGGGAATGAGCACGCGGCGGATCGTCGAGATCTTCGACTTGCCCAGCGCGTAGGAGGCCTCGCGCACGTGCGCGGGTATGCCCTGCAGGCCTTCGCGCGTGGCGCCGACGATGAGCGGCAGCGCGATGAGCGACATCATCGCCCCGGCCGTCAGGAACGAGCGTCCGAACACCGCGCCGCCCTCGGCGGTGAAGGACAGGAAGCTGAACAGCGACTGCTGGAAGAGGATGAGGCCGAAGATCGCCAGCACGATGCTCGGGGTCCCGGCGACGATCTCGACCCCGGACTCGACCGCGCGGGCCAGCCAGAACGGGCGCCCGAACTCGCTCAGCCACACCGCGGTCGCGATGCCGATCGGGGCCGCGATGATCACGCCGATCGCGGTCAGGAGGAACGTCCCGATCAGCGGGTCCAGGAAGCCGCCGCTCTTGCTCTGGTCCAGCGACGCGACGGGCCGCTCGACCAGCAGGTTCGGGCGCAGGAACTGGACGCCCTTGATCAGCATGAAGATCACGATGGCGGCGGCGAGCAGGCACAGCGTGATGCCGGCAGCCCAGCACAGGGCCAGGCCGATGCGGTCCGACAGGCGCCAGGTCGCGCTGGACTCGCGCGCGCCCGACGACGCCGGGGCCGGCGGCGGCGCGGGGGCGGCGGAAGGGTAGGCGGCCATCAGGCCCGCACCCCGTACTTGCGCAGCGGCTGCTTGGCGGCCCAGCCGGCGAACGAGAGCAGGCCCGCCGAGACGAGCAGGACGGCGGCGAAGGCGTACAGGGTCTGCCCGAACGGCACGACGGTGAGGCCCTCGGCGTTCTGGACGATCGTGGCGGCGAGCGGCCGGGTCGGCTCGAGGAGGAAGGTGATGCCGTCGATCGGGTTGGGCGCGAAGCCGATCGAGCCTGAGACCATCGCGAGCATGATCGCCTCGCCGAGCGCGCGGGCGGTGGCGAGGACCGCGGCCGCGATGATCGCCGGGCGCGCCGCCCGCACGGAGATCGTCCACATCACCCGCCAGCGGTTGACACCCAGGGCCGCCGCGCCCTCCGTCCAGCCGCCCGGCACCCGCCGCAGGGCGTCGACGATGATCGCGATCATGATCGGCGTGATCATGATCGTGAGGATCACGACGGCGACGCTCACGCTCTCGCCGTTCAGCGGGATCACGTTCTGCACCGACTCCTTGCGCGCGGTGCTGATGAACGTCGACCCGACCCACGGGACGATCACCAGGATCCCGATGAGCCCATAGATCACCGACGGGACGGCCGCGAGCAGGCGCACGACGGGCTCGAGGACCTTCTTGAGCCGGGGCGGCGCGAACTCCACGATGAAGATGGCCGAGAGCACGGCGGCGGTGACGCCGATGATCAGCGCTCCGGCGGTGATGAGCAGCGTGCTGTAGAGCAGCGGCCAGGCGTGGAGCGTGTAGACGTACGTGTCCGGGTTCGCGGGCGAGTTGAAGATGTCCTGGAGCTGCTGGTCCACGTTCCCGCCGCCGCCGAACCACGCCAGTCCGTTGTGCGAGAAGGACGGCCACGCCTTCGCGAAGACGAACACCACCATCCCGGCGATGAACGCCAGGACCAGGCAGGCCAGCGCGCCGAGCACGAGCTCGGCGCGCCGGTCCTGGCCCGTTCCCGACAGCGCTCGGCGGCCGGGCGTCCCGCCGGTGGCGGTCCGGCGGGGCGGAGACGGGGGTGCGGTGGCGGCCTCCATACCCGCGGTCCGCTACCGGAGCGGCACCCAATCCGAGGCGACGATGCGTCGCGCCGTCGCGTTGGAGCGGATGTAGCTGATGAACGCCGCCGCGGCGCCGGTCGCACGGCCGCGGGAGACGAGCCAGAAGTTGCGGACGCCGCCGTAGACGCCCGACTTCGCGTTGCGCAGGTTGCACGCGACGCCCTTGTAGGCGACGGTGTGCGTCCCGCGGGTGAAGTCGAACGACACGTAGCCGATCGCGTTCCCGGCCGGGCTCGACGCCACCGCCTGCTGCACGAGGCCGTTGGAGGCCTTCTGGCTCGCACTTCCGGCGACGCGCAGGTTCTGTCCCATGAAGATGTTCTGGAACGCGTCCTGCGTGCCGGAGGCGGCGGTGCGGACGACGAGGTCGATCGGCCCGCTCACGCGGGCGCCGGGCACCTGCCGCCAGTTGCGGATGCGGCCCGAGAAGATCGCCTGAATCTGGCCTTGCGAGAGGTTCGAGATCGGGTTGCGCTTGCTCGTGATGATGCAGACGCCGTCGCGCGCGACCTTGTTGAAGACCAAGCCGCCCGGATCGGAGGGCTGCGGGTCGCGCGAGGAGGCGCCGAGCGTCACGCGGCCGCGGGACACGTCGGCGATGCCGATGTCGGAGCCGCCCTGGAGAATCCGGAAGCCGGCCTTCGCCTTGAACGACTTGGCGAGCGGGACGAGCAGCGGGTACATCGAGGTCGAGCCGCTGATGAGGATGGTCGGCTTGGCCTGGGCGGCCGGCGCGACGACGAGCGCGGCGGCAAGCGCGGCGATGCCGGCGAACAGGCGGGAGCGGGTCACGGTGGTGCTGGTCCTTTCGGGTCGGTGTCGGACGGCCCGGGCAGGCGGACGCGCGCCGCCGCCTCGGCCCTGCAGGAGTCTGGGACCGGGGCGCAGGGGCGGCGTGAACAGGGCGTTGCGGAGTGGAGAAGAAGTTGTGGCGGGGTGGTGAACGCGCGTCGGCGGCGGGCGCCCGCCGGTCTCCGGGCCACGCTCTTTGGGGGCGGGCCGCAACACCGTCGCAACACCTGACGGCCGACTCAACGGTGATCGCGCACCCGGTTCACCGGATCGTCACCAGTCGTTCACCGCAACGTCCCGTCTCGTTCACAGCCTGCGGCCCGGGCCGCGCGACCCTGCGGCGGTGCCCCTGCGCGCGCTCGTCCCCTGCCTGCTCGCCGCCTGCCTCGCCGCCGCAGGGCTCGCCGCGCCCGCCCGGGCCCTGATCTTCGACGCGACCACGATCGACGGCCCGTCGGCCGACGTGCTCGACCTGGGCGGCGTCGCGATGTCGGAGGACGGCACCGGCGGCCTCGTCTACCGCAAGCGGGTCAACGGCCGGGCGCACGTCTTCGTCTCGCAGCTCGACGGCGGGAAGTGGCTGCGCCCCCAGCGGGTCGATGTCGGGCCCAAGCAGGCTTTCGACTCCTCCTGGCCTCGCATCGCCGCCGGTGACGGGGGGCGGCTGCTCGTGATCTGGGTCCAGGAGTTCGGCACCAACTCCGACCGGCTCTTCTCGGCCACGCTCGACCCCGGTGCCACGCAGTTCCAGGCGCCGGTGCCCGTGGACCTCAACGTGGGGGAGGCCACCGGGACCTACCCGTCGCTGGCGATGAACCGCAACGGGGCGGCGCTCGCCGTCTATCGCGTGCTCCCGGACGGCGGCCTCCCGGGCAACGGCCTGCCGCCGGGCTACGTGCGGGCCGACCTGCGCGTCGCCCGGTTCAACGGGCAGTTCTGGTCGGTGTTCGGGCAGCCGCTGGACCGCAACGACGCCTCGCCGGTGCGCATCCCGACGCCGGCGAACGCGCCGCAGGTGGGAATCGACCTCAACGGCAACGGCATCGTCGCCTTCCAGGAGCCCGACGACGACTTCGTGGACCGGATCTGGGCGCGCCGGGTGTTCTCGAACGTCGCGAGCGTCCCGCTCCTCGTCAGCCCGCAGAAGCTCGGGAGCGCGGCGCTGCGCGGCGGCGCGGACCAGTTCGCCCTCGACGTTGCCGGCTTCGGCCAGGGGGCGGTCGCCTTCCGCCAGCAGTCCGGGCAGCCGGCCGCCTTCGCCGGGCCGCCGCGCATCATGGAGGCCCAGATCCCCGACGCGTTCACCGACGGCGCCAGCGCCTTCGGGACCGCCCGCTTCGCCGACGGCGCTCCGGCGGCCGGGCTCGCGGCGACCCCGTCGGCGCCGGCCGTCGCCGTCACCGCCGACGGGGCGTTCGAGGCGGACTTCGGCGCCGGGACGGGAACGTTCTCGGTCCGGGGCGACGAGACGACGGTCGGCGCGGCCGAGCGGCTGGACGACGTCGCGAGCTCCGTCCCGGGCGACCCGCAGGTCGACCTCGCCGCGAGCGGCGCGTCGGTCAGCGCCTGGAAGGTCCGGGCGGGGGCCCGCGGCGCGGTGGCGGTGCGCGAGCTCGGCGCCGACGGCGTGGAGGACGGCCGCCAGGTGTTCGCCGTCCAGGGCGGCCCGGTCGGCGACCTGCGGCTCGGCGGCTCGGGCCTGGGCGACGCAGCGATCGGCTTCTTCCAGGGAAGCCGGACCAGCGGGCAGATCGCCGGCGCCCTCGTCGACGCCCCGCCGACCGAGTTCGCCGTCCAGGCGCCCCTCGACACGGTCACCGCTGCGACGGTGCCGATCACGTGGGACCGCGCGCAGAACGCGATCACGGGCGTGCGCTACTCCGTCACGGTGGACGACGAGGTCGTCGCCGACGGGCTGCGGCGCCGGCGCTACACCCTGCGGCGCAGCCAGATCGACGACGGCCGCCACGTCGTGCGCATCCTGGCCACCGACGGCAACGGGCAGGACACGACGAGCTTCCCGGGGCCGGTCCGGGTGGACCGCACGAAGCCGACGGTCGCGCTGCGGGCGGCCGGGCGGCGCCTGCGCATCCGGGTGACCGACGGCGCCGACGGGACCGGGGTGGAGGCCGGAGCCACGGCGGTCGCCTTCGGGGACGGACGGCGCGCCGCGGGGCGGCGGGCCGCGCTGCACCGGTACCGGCGGGCCGGCACCTACCGCGTGGCCGTGCGGGCCAGCGACCGCGCCGGCAACCGCGTGACGGTCCGGGCTCGGGTGCGGATCCGATGAACGGGCGGGTCGCCAGACGGGCCGTCCTGGCCGCCGCTGCCGCTGTGGCGGCGGCCCTTGCGGCGTGGCCCGCGGCCGCTCCGGCCTTCTACGGCAACGGCGCGAGCATCGTGTCCGCGTCGTTCGAGCGGCTCGAGCAAGGCGATGACGGCTCCTCGTCCGCGGCGATCTCGCGCAGCGGCCGCTACGTCGCCTTCCAGACCCAGGCGACGAACTTTTTCCCCGACGACGACCCCGACCCGCCCGGGCGCCTGCGCGCCGGCGGGATCTTCCGGCGCGACCTGGCCACCGGGACCCTGGCGCCCGTGGCCGACGGGGACCAGCTCGACGAGAACACGGGCACCCTGCTGATCCGCGGGGCACGCAGCCCGTCGATCAGCGCTGACGGGCGGTACGTCGCGTTCTCCACCGCGCAGCCGCTGGTGGCGGCCGACACCAACGACAACGTCGACGTCTACGTCCGCGACATGACGGTCCCCAAACGGTCGCCGGGCGCCTTCACGCTCGTCTCGGCGAAGAGCGGGGGCGACGTGCCCGCCACGTACGCCCCGCGCCCGGTGCCGCTGCCCGGCCGCAACCCGGGTGCGGACGTCTGGCCGGGGGTCGCGCTCAGCGCCGACGGCCGCTCGGTCGTCTTCCGGACCGTCGAGGTCAGCTCCGACCTCCCGGACCGCGGTGCGGCCGACACGCCGGGCTACAACGTGTTCGTCCGCAACCTCGACACGAAGGCCACGCGGCTGGTGAGCACGGTCACGGCCGGCGGCGGTCCGGCGGGCGGGGCCTTCGGGCCGGCGGTCATCAGCGGAGACGGCACCACGGTCGCCTGGGTCGGCCAGAACGCTCCGGCGCAGACGCCGTTCCTGTCCGGCGAGTTCCAGGACGCGCTCACCTCCTACTTCCTCTGGAAGCGGATCGCGAACGGGCCGGCGGCGCCCACCCGCCGCATCACCGGCGCGGTCGACCTCGACGATCCCGGCTGCCCGCCGAACGGGTCGATCACCACCGATCCGACCGCCACCGGGCCGTGCTACGGGCCGCTTACGGATGCCGAGCGCGGCTTCGGGGACATCGCGACCCGCCCGCCGGTCCTCAGCGACGACGGCTACACCGTGGCCTTCCTCGCCAGCGCGAATCTGCGGCCGAACCTCACGGGCCTGCCCGGCCGCGACGTGTTCGTCACGAGCATGAATCCGGGCGTCTCCCGCAAGGACGCCACGCAGGAACTGACCCGCGAGGGCGCGCCGAGCGACGAGGGCGCGATCGGCCAGGTCGAGGACCTCGCAATCTCGGGCGACGGCCGGCGCATCGCCTTCACCGCCGCCCGCAGCCGCTTCGTCCTCCCGTCGCCGCAGCCGATCGGCACCTTCCGGTCGTTCCCGGATTTCCGCGACGTGTTCGTGATCGACCGGGCCGCGGGCACGCTCGAGCGGGTCACGCGGGCTGCCGACGGCGGCGACTCCAACGGCGACGCCAGCCGGCCGACGCTCTCGCGCGACGGCGGCACCGTGGCGTTCGCCTCGGCGGCGTCGAACCTTCTCTTCGGCGACGCGAACGAGCGCGACGACGTCTTCGTCGCCACGCGCCAGCCGGAGCCAGCCGACGAGCCGCCGCCGCCCCCGCCGGCGGACACGCCGCCGGTCCAGGAGGACCCGCCGGTGGCGCCGTCGCTGCGCGTCACGCACACGACCCTGAAGGACGGCCGCGTGCGGCTCACCGTGGCGGCGCCCTCCAAGGGCCAGGTCGACGTGCTCGCGCGAGCGCAGGTCAAGGTCCGCTCCAAGCGCAGCCTCCAGGTCGTCGCGAGCGGAGGCCGCGGCGCCCCGCGCCGGTCCCAGGTGACGGTGACCCTCGCCCTCCTGGCCCGATTCCGGACCCAGGTCAGGCCGGGCGGATCGCTGCGCGCGTCGGCCCGGGTGCGCTTCACGCCCAGGCCCGCCGGCCAGGCCCGAACCCGCACCGTGACGGTGGTCTTCAGGCGCCCGAAGCACCCGGCCACGTCGTGACGGGTCCGCGCGCGAGTGCGCCAGGTGGTGAACGTCTGGTGACGGTCTGGAGACCGTCTTGGAACCGGCCGGTAACACGGCCGAGAAAACCCTGTGAAGGGGGGTTGGCAGCCGGAATCCCCTCTGTGAGGTTGCGGTCCGTTCCAGCGGTCCAACTGCATGAAAGGACAGTCCCTCACATGAGCTCTCGTGTGTCATGCGGCCGGATCCCAGGGAGGGCGCGGCTCGGAGTCGCACTCGTGGGATCCGTCGCCGCACTCGCCGCGCTGGCGCCCGCCTCGGCGGACGCCGCGTTCACCCTGAACGCCTGCGCCGGCAGCGCCATCACCGGTCGCGGCGCGTCGTTCCAGAACGCCGCCCAGAGCGGCTTCAACCAGGCCTTCCGAGGCCCCGACGCGTGCGACGTGGCCGCACCCGGCGTCACGTATGACCCCGCCGGCAGCGGCGCGGGCCGCCGGGCGCTCGGCGAGCGGTCGGCACCGAACACGACGGGAGCGCGCGACGCCGCCATTCGGTTCGGCGCCACCGACGACCCACCGACCCCGACCCAGCAGGGCCAGATCAACAACGGCCTCGATGCCGCCGGCGACGAGGGGACCGTCCACGTGATTCCGGTCGCCGTGGGGCCAGTGGTGCCGACGGTCAACTTCCCGGCCGGCTGCCTGCCCGCGGGAACGGCGAAGTACTCGGCCGACGCCGGCGACGACAACGCCGCGAACAACCAGTTCCGGTTCAAGGTCTCCAACGCCCAGTGGGAGCTGGCCTGGGCCGGCGATCCGAACGCCGACACCTGGGGCGAGTTCCTCGGCGGCGCGGCCAACATCACGGCCAACCCGCCCGACGGGGGCGCCAACGACGCTGCGTGCGCGGCCAAGCCGGTCGTCCGCGTGGTGCGCCTGGACTCCTCGGGCACGACGTTCGCCCTGAAGCAGTGGCTCAAGACGGTCAACCCGGCCCGCACGTGGGAGGAGCCGACGCTGGCGAACACCGCGTGGCCGAACGACACGGGCGGCACCGCCGTCCAGCGCGGCGCGGCGAACGGGAACGGCTCGCTGGCCGACAAGGTCAACGCAACGGACGGGGCGATCGGCTACGGCGATCTCGCCACGATCCGGTCGAAGGGCTTCGGCAAGTCCGCCGCGGCCATCGCGAGCTACGACCGCACGTTCTGGGTCCCGCTCGCGAACGGGTCGGCGGCGACCGCCGAGCCGTCGATCGAGCCGCTCTCGTACAAGAACGGCCTGCCCGGTGCCAACTGCACTGCCACCGCGTTCCAGAACCTCCCGAACGCCGGGAACTCGCCGAACGGCGACCCGACGCTGGGCGACTGGTCGACGGTCACGGGTGTCAACTCCAGCTCCGGCTGGCCGATCTGCACCCTGACGTGGGATCTCGCGTTCGACGACAACTCGACGGTGTACGGCAACACCGCCGCGGAGGAGGGCAAGGCCCGCACGGTCAAGGACTACCTGGCGACCGCCGTCGGCCTGTCGGGCCAGGGCTCGCTCTCCGGGCGTGACTACGCGGCGCTTCCCGCCGGGCTGGCAACCATCGCCCGCAACGGCGTCGCCGCGATCGGCTGGAACAAGGCCGGCACCGGCGGCGGCGGCGGTGGCGGTGGCGGCGGTGGCGGTGGCGGCGGCGGTGGCGGCGGCGGGAACCCGCCTCCGTCCAAGCCGAGCAACGCCTTCTCAATTCCGAGCGCCACCACGGCCAGCAGCGGACTGATCACCATCGGCCTGCGCCTGCCGGGCGCCGGACGGGTCCGCGGCGTCGCCACGGCGAACATCACCGGCTCCTCGCGGGTCCGGACGGTCGCCACGGCCACGCTCACGGTCTCGAAGGCCGGCAGCTACAAGCTCAAGCTGAAGGTCAACGCGACGGGCAAGCGTGCCCTGAGCACGGCCAAGAGCAAGCGGCTGAAGGTCACGGTGAAGGTCACGTTCACGCCAACCGGCGGGTCGTCGCGCACGGTCACGAAGACCGTGACGCTCAAGGCCCCCAAGGCGAAGTAACGGAGCGCCTCAGGGCACTCCCCCTCCCAGCAGCGCGCATGCGGCGCCCGGGCCTCAGGACGAGGCCCGGGCGTCGAGCGCGTCTCGCGAGCGCAACGCGTCTTCACCACATGGACACCACCAGCCACGCTCCCGACCTCAGGATCACCCTGTGACCGACGAACCCGCCGATCCGCTTCCGCCCGCCGAGGACGGCACCCCCGGCGACGCCCCAGGCGTCGGCGGCCAGGGCCCCGACCGGCCGGCCGACCCGCGCCCGGCGCCGCCCCGGCGCCCCGCCAAGCCGAGCGTTCCCAAGCGTGCCGCCACGCCTGGCCTCGGCGCGCGCCTGGCCGACGGCATCCGCTTCGTCGCCAAGGCGACCGCGAAGGATCCGCTCGCGACCTTCCTGCTGATGGCCTCGGTGATCCTGGCCGTGACGTTCTTCGTCCTGCTCGGGTCGCTCAAGCCGCGCTCGCCCGGCGAGGGCGTGTCGCTCTCCTACGCCTTCCAGCTCGCGCAGAACCGCCAGATCGCCAGCGCGGTGCTGCTCGACCACGACGCCCGCGTCGTCATCCAGACCTCGAACGGCCGCACGGTCTGGGCCGCCTACCCGAAGTCCGACGCCCAGACGTCCTCGCTCCTGCGCCGGCTGTCGGCCGCGGGGGCGACCGTCACGGTCGACCAGCAGTCGTTCAAGGCGACCCGCACCATTCTCGTGCAGTTCCTGATCCCGATCCTGCTGCTCGTCTGCCTGTTCGCCTACTTCACGCGCGTGGGGCAGGACGGCGGCTCCTCGGGGTTCGCCGCGTTCTCGAAGTTCGCGGGCAAGGGCCACAAGAAGGGCTCCGGCCCGCGCCAGCTCACCTTCGCCAACGTCGCCGGCGCCGGGGACGCGGTGGCCGAGCTGCGCGAGATCCGCGACTACCTCGACGACCCGGGCCGCTACAAGCGGCTCGGCGCCCGGGCGCCGAAGGGCGTCCTGCTCGTCGGCCCGCCGGGCACGGGCAAGACGCTCCTCGCGAAGGCCACGGCCGGCGAGGCGACCGCCGCGTTCTTCTCGCTCTCGGGCTCGGAGTTCGTGGAGTCGCTCGTCGGCGTCGGGGCCGCTCGCGTGCGGGACCTCTTCGCCAAGGCCCGCAAGGCCGCGCCGGCGATCATCTTCATCGACGAGCTCGACGCGGCCGGCCGCAAGCGCGGCGCCGGCGTGGGGCAGGGCAACGACGAGCGTGAGCAGACCCTCAACCAGCTCCTGGTCGAGATGGACGGCTTCTCCGGCGACGCGGGCATCGTCGTGATGGCCGCCACGAACCGCCCGGACATCCTCGACCCCGCCCTCCTGCGCCCGGGGCGGTTCGACCGCCAGGTCACGGTGGACGTCCCCGACGTCCACGGCCGCCTGGAGATCCTGCGCCTGCACTGCGGCGACCGGCCCCTCGCGCCCGGCACGTCGCTCATGGAGATCGCCAAGCTCTGCCCGGGCTTCTCGGGCGCCGAGCTGGCAAACCTCATCAACGAGGCCTCGCTGCTGGCGGTGCGCGAGGGCCGCGAGGACCTCACTCAGCCGATCCTCGAGGAGGCGATCGACCGCGTCGTCGCGGGCCCGGCGAAGAAGACCCACATCCTCACTGAGTCAGAGCGCTGGGTGATCGCCGTCCACGAGGCCTCCCACGCGGTCGTGACCCGGTCGATCGGCCAGAAGATCGCCGCCCAGAAGCTCTCGATCGTCGCCCGGGGCCGGCAGCTCGGCACCGCCGCGCACATGCTCACCGACAAGGACCAGGTCATCGTGCAGGAGCCGGACCTGCACCGGCAGCTCACGGCGATCGTGGCGGGGACCGCGGGGGAGCGCATCGAGTTCGGGATCCTCTCGACCGGCGTCCACGACGACCTGCACGCCGCGACCCAGCTCGCCCGCAGCATGGTCACCTCGTTCGGGATGTCGCCCGAGCTCGGGCCGGTGACGATCGGCGAGGCCCAGGGCGAGGTCTTCCTCGGTGCCTCGCTCCAGGAGCTCGGCTCGGTCGGCGCGGCGACGCTCGACACCATCGACCGCGAAGTGGAGCGGCTGTGCTCCGAGGCCGTCAGCCGGGCGACGCTCGTGCTCGAGCGCAACTGGGGCGCGGTCGTCGAGACCGCCTTCGCGCTGCTCGAGCAGGAGACGCTCTCGGGCGTCGCGCTCGACGCGGTGCTCGCCACCGTCGAGCCGGTCTCGGCCGAGGAGCTGTCCGGCCTGGACCGCCCCGCGCCAAGGTCGAGGCGTGAGACGGCGGAGTAGGCGCCCGGCCCGCCTGGCGGGCGCCTGGCTTCGCGGCGCGGCGGCGTCCGCCGCGGCCGCCGCCGTCGCGGCCACCAGTGCCGGGCCGGCCGCCGCGGCGCCCTCGTGGCGCCTCGAGCAGCCGCCGCCGCCGGCCGGCGCGATCTTCAAGGTCCCGCTCGGCGCGCCCGGCGACCTCAGCTTCTACGGCCCGAACCGCGGCCTGCTCGCCGTCGAGGGCAACGCCACGATTGCGCGCGGCCTCTTCGCCTGGAACGGGCAGTCCTGGCACCAGCTCACGACGGTGTGCGGCGGCTCGGGCGACACGACCCGCATCGCCTGGGCGGGCCCGCAGGAGTTCTGGACGATCACCGCGCCGAGCCTGCCGCGCGTCGGCAACGGGACAGCGCTGTGCCACGTCGCTGGCGGCCAGGTCGTGGGCTCCTACAGCACGCAGGACCAGTCGCCCGATCCGTACCGCCAGATGGCGGCGGCGGCCTGCACCGGCCCGAGCGACTGCTGGTTCGGCGGGGTGGGCTCCCAGGACCCGACGGGCGAGCGCGTGGGCGCCTTCCACCTGCACTGGGACGGGACGCAGCTGACCTCGGCCTACGCCCCGCAGGGCCGCGGCGTGACCGGCATCTTCCCGCTCGGCTCGACGTTGTGGGAGACGACCCTGGTCGGCCAGCGGCCCGAGGACCCGACCGGCGAGGTCGACCTGGCCGAGCCCGAGGTGCCCAAGCCGCGCCTCATCCACCGCATCGACGGCGGCACGTTCGCCAACGATCCGTTCCAGACGTCCGGCCTTCCGGGCGTGCCGGACGACGGCACCGAGCTGCTGGCCATCGACGGCGACGGGACCCAGCTGTGGGCCGCCGGCGGCGGCGCGGCCTCCGGGCCGGCGGCGCCGGCCGGGGGATCGGTCGCGCGGCCGCCGATCGTCGTTCGCATGGCCGGCGGCGCCTGGCAGGAGGTCCCGATCCCGGCGGCGGCGTTCGGGCCCAGCGACCGCATCGTGGACCTGGCAGTCCTGCCCGGGACCGACTCCGCCTGGGCCGTCGTGCAGCCGTTCGCCGAGCGCCGCAGCACGACCGCGAAGGCGAAGCTCGCCCTCATCAAGGCCGACGGCACGGTCGAGGTGACCCGGCTGCCCGCCAGCGGGGCCGGCCGCGGGAGCGCCGCGCGGATCGACTGCGCCACCGCCACCGACTGCTGGATGGCCACGCACGCCGGCTGGCTCTTCCACTGGACCGACGGGGCGCCGCAGGCGCTCGACACCGATCCGGCCTTCCAGTCGCTCATCACGTTCCGCCCGAACGAGGCCGCCGAGCAGTTCGTCGCCGACACGCCGCCGGAGGACGACTCGGACCTGTTCAAGCCGCCGCCCCCGACGACGCCGCCGAAGACGAAGCCCCCGACGGTCCGCGTGAAGCGGCTGCCGCCGCTCATGCGCAGCGTGCGCAGCCGGCTGGCGGGGCGCACGCTCACCATTCGGTTCCGGCTCGTGCGCACGGCCCGCGTCGCGGTGATCGGCTACCGCGGCGCGACGGTGGTCGCGCGCACGCCCAAGCGGCTGCTGAGGCCCGGGCAGCGGATCCTGCGGCTGCGCCTGAACCCGAAGCGCTGGCCCACCCGGCTGAAGTTCGACACCACCGAGCCCGGCCGGACGCCGGCGACCGGCGGCGGCGACGAGACGGTGACGACGTGAGCCGGGCGCGCCGGGGCGCGCCGCACCTCGCCGTGGCGGCCGTGCTCGCCCTGGCGGCGGTCGCCGTGCTCGCCGGACTGCTGGCGCCCGGACGGGCCCGCTCGGCCCCGGGGGGCCTGCCTCAGCCGCTGCCCACGCTCGGGGTCGCCGATACCGAGACCGTCCTCATGGGGGCCGCGCCCGACGGGGCGCCGGGCGAGGCGTGGGCCTACCGGAGGCTGCCGCGCGATGTCGGGGCGCCGGTGGTCAACGGCCAGCCGCTCGAGCTCGGGCCGGTCGCCAACCCGCAGTCCCCGGACCCTCAGCTCGTCTTCCTGCGCCACACCACGGCGACCGGCTGGCAGATGCTCCAGACGCCGATGGACGAGAACGGCGCCACGATCCGCGGGCCGATTCCCAATCCGCTCTCGGCCCGCACGACCCGGGCCGGCGGCGGCCTGCTCATGGGCCGCGATCCCGCCCGCGCGGGCGACCGGCAGGCCGTCGTGATGACGCGGGATCCCGGGAGCCGCTTCCGCATCCTGCCGGAGCCCCCGGCCGACGTGCTCCTGCCGGCGGGCATCGGCGACCCCGCCGAGGCGCTGGCCGGCGAGCGCGGCACCGGGACCGTCGTCGTCACCGCCTTTGACCAGAACGACAAGGCCGGCGTCTACCTGGCGCCGACGGGCCGCGACGCCGAGGACGGCATCCTGCACTGGGACGGCCTGAGCTGGACGCGCGAGCCGGTGCGGATCCCCGCCGGCTCCGAGAGCTTCTTCCAGATCACGGCCCTCTCGGCCACCTCGGCCACGAACGCCTGGGCGCTGGCCCGCACGGCCGACGCGCTGGGCCGCGGCATCGTGCTCTTCCAGCGGGCGGTCCAGAACAACGCCCCGGTGTGGGTGGAGCGGCCGCTTGGGTCGGCGCGGTTCCGCAATGCCGACACGCCGGCGCTGTCGATCACCGGCGTCCAGGCCCTCGGCGGCGCGGCCGATCCGCTCACCGCGACCTCGGCGGGCGTGTGGATCGACCTGGCGATGAAGGTCGGCGGCACGCCGACCGACGCGACGATCTACTTCGACCCGGGCGCCGGGCCCGGGGACGTCACCGGGTCGTGGTGCGACGCGCCGTCGGTGTGCAGCCAGCCGCTGAACGCGAGGATCTCCGGGCGGCGCGGCTACCGCAGCTTCGCCTGGGCGGGGCCGGGCTTCGGCACCCGGGTCATCACGAACCCGCTGCTGCCCGGCGGCGACGACGAGACCAACCGCGGCACCTACCTGTCCCTCGAAGGCTCCCGGTTCGTGCGGCGCCCCGGCGGCGGGGGGAACTTTCGGCGCTCGGGCGCCTTCGCCTCCGCCACGGACGGATGGCTGGAGGGCCCGGTGCGAATCGGCACCGAGGACCGCCCGAGCAAGCTCGAGAGCTGGCCGCTGGCCCTCCGGGCGCCGCTGACCGCGGTGGCGCCTGCGCCGGGCGCCGCCGCCGGCTCCCTGGATGCCGGGGCGCTGGCGGTCGGCGGCGACGGCGGCGTCGAGCGGTACACGAAGGCCGGCGGATGGCAGCGGGAGTTCCTGCTCACGGGGTCCGGCGCCGTGGCGCGCCCGCAGCTTCGCGGCGTCGCCTGGCCGGAGCCCGGGCGGGCCCACGCGGTCGGCGACGTTGGCGCGATGTGGCTGTGGCGGGCCGAGACCGGCCTGTGGGAGAAGGATCCGGCGGCCCCGGTCGGGTTCGAGGCCAACCTCATGGACGTCGCCTTTGACCCAGCCGACCCGGACCGCGGGTACGCGGTCGGCAAGGGGGGGACGCTGCTCCGGTACGGCAAGACCTGGGAGCAGGAGGCGGTCCCGGACGGGCTCGGCTCCGCAAACTTCACCCAGGTCGCGTTCGCCGGGCGCCAGGCCCTCGTCGCGGCGGGCGGCAGCGTCCTCGTCAACAGCGGCGGCGGCTGGGAGGTCGACGGCCAGGCCAGGGCGCTCCTCGACACGGTCCGCTCCGGGGATCCCCAGATGGTGTCCGTGGCCGGCCTGCCCGACGGCGGCGCGGTCGCCGGCGGCCGCGATGTCGTGATCGAGCGTGACGGCGGGCCGGGCACGCCCTGGCGGTTTGCCGACCAGCCGCTGCCGGGGTCGACCGTCGTCGCCCTCGGCGCGTTCCGCGACGGAGGCCGCGTCCGCGCCGTCGTCTCGGCGGTGCCGCAGATCGCCTATCCGCTCCCGGACATCCTCCCGCCGACGGATCCGAACGTGCCGGACCCGATCATCCCGCCGTTCGGGCTGCCCGGCGACGGCTACGTGCTCCGCGAGACCGCGGGCGGCTGGCGCGACGAGGAGCAGGCCGCGTTCTTCGGCTCCGGGAGCGACCGCCCGCTCAAGGCCGACCCGATCCTCGCATTCGACCTGGATGCCAGCGGTTCCGGCTGGGCCGTGGGCGGCTGGAGCGGGCAGGCCGACAGCGCGGGCCGGGGGTCGGGCTCCACCGGCGCGCAGGGCAGCGCCGACCGGGCCCGCGTGCAAACCGCCGGCGCCTACCGCTACGACCCGGGCGGATCGCCGCCGGGCCCGCCGAGCGCCGCCGATGCGCCGCTCGCGCTGCCCGCGGGCCCGATCCGCCTCGCGGTCGCCGGCCACGCCCAGTGCGAGGCGCCGTGCGCCGACCTCGCGCCGCAGGGTCTTGGGCCGGACCGCACGCTCGCGGGCGCCTTGGGGAAGGTCGCCGCCCAGGCGGGCAAGCCGAACGGTCCGCGGATGCTGCTCTACACGGGCGGCCGGTCCAAGCCGGGCGGCGCCCCCCAGTCCGACGCCGAGGCCGGCCGGTACGCCGAGCTGCTGGGCGGCCAGCCCGGGCTGCCCGTGTATCCGGCGGTGGGGCCGGGCGAGTCGGCGGGCGGGCAGACCGGCGCCTACGAGTCCGCGTTCGCCGGGTTCAGCACCCCGTTCGGCAGCGGCGCGGCGCCGGCGGGGGTCGACACGTCGAACATCCCCGGGATCGGCGCCGGGCCCGGCGCCCGGACGCACTACGCCTTCGACTCGAGCGGCGCGGGGGGGACCGTCCGGGTCATCGTGATCGACAACTCCCAGGGGTCCCTGGCCGCCAGCGACCCGTACCAGAACCCCGCCGAAGCGCAGCGGCCCTGGCTCGCCAGCGTGCTCGCCGACGCGAAGGCCCGGGGCATCCCGGCGGTCGTGATGGGCAGCCGCAACCTCAACCCGCGGATCACGCCGAACGTGAACGGGGCCTCCGACGGCGCCGACGTGGCCAAGCTGCTGCTCGACGGCGGGGCGTCCGCCTACGTCTTCGACCGCCCCGAGGAAAACCGGGCGTTCCGCATCCCGGCCGGCTCGGCCACGACGATCCCGGCCTTCGGCACCGGGTCGCTGGGCTACCGGTCGCCGATCGCGAACAGCACGAGCGGGCCCGACGCCCTGTTCGGCGGTGCCGGCTACCTCCTGGCCGAGATCGACGCGTCCAAGCGCGACCCTGCGACCAACCGCGCGCCGGTGACCGCGCGCCTGATCCCGGTCATCGACGACCTCGCCCTCCAGGCCACGGATGGCACGCTCATCCGCCGCAGCCGCGTCGCCCTCTTCCAGGGCCTCGGCCGGCGTCCGGTCGCCGGCGACCGCTGGGGCCGGGCGGCGGGCGACGGATCTCCCAACCCGCCGGGCGGCGATCCGTACACGGCCTTTCCGCCCGCGCAGTGCGTGTCGAGCGGGTGCTCGAGCCGCATCGACCCGCAGTTCAGGTTCACCTCGTCCGATCCCGACCTCGGGGACTTCGTCAAGCAGGACCCGAAGTCGACCAACCTGCGCAAGCCGTTCCAGGATGCGAAGGGCAAGGTCGTGACCGATTCCTCCTCGGGGCTCTTCTGCGCCTTCAACGCCGGCACCACGAAGGTGACGATCCAGGCCGGCGGCCTCTCGTATACGCAGGCGGTCACGATCCAGGCCGGCAGCGTCCAGCAGCCGTGCGGCACGCGCCCGAAGTCCCCGGACCGGTTCGTCCAGCAGCCGCCGGCCTCCCAGCCGTCGCCGGACTCGCCTCCGCCTCCGCCGGCCGCAGCGGGTGCGCCGCCGCCGCTCGCGCCCCCGCCCCCGCCGGCGATCCCCCCGGTCGCGCCGGTCACTCCGAAGCCGCCTCCGCCGCCGGTCACGCCGACGCCGCTGATCGCTGCGGCCGCTGCGCCGCTGCTCGCCACGGCCCTGCCCGTCCCGATCACCGGGACCACGCCGCCCGGCTACCCCTCCATCGCCCGGCCGATCCCGCCCGGCGGCGCCGTCGCCCGCGTCTACCAGGTCGAGGAGAAGCGCGAGGAGGAGGTCGCGCCCGAGAGCTCGCAGGCCTTCGCGCGCTACCGCCCCGGCGAGAGCCCCACGCTGCCGGGCGTCCCGATCGTCGCGATGATCGTGGTCGCCGCTGCCGCCGGCGCCACCATCCGCGGCGCGCGCCGCGGACGCGGCGGCGGCCGGCGTCCGCTTCCCGCGACGGTGTCCGTCCGGACCCGCCCCGTTCCCAGCCACCGAACCGCCCGCCCCAGGAGGCGACCATGACCTCGACGCTGCGGCGCCTCGCCGCGCCGGCCGCCCTGCTCATCTCCGCGCTCGCGCTCATCGCGTCCTTCACGGGCCTTGCCGGCGCTGCCAGCTCGGCGGCCCTGCCGGGGATCACCGTGACCCCGAGGCCGTTCGGGATCCTGCGCCTGGACCGGCGCGGCCGCTTCCCGGCGCGGGCGATCCCGAAGGTGGCGGCGGCGCGCAACGCCGACCGCGTGGGCGGCCAGAGCGCCGAGGCCCTCACCGGCAACTGCAACGCCCAGTCGGTCGACCTGGGCACGTGGTGCCTGCTCGCTGCTCCCTATCCCGTGCCGAACGAGGACGTGGGGAAGAACAACTACTTCTACGCCACCCAGACCTGCGTGGAGCTGGGCGGGTACCTCCCGACCGCGGCCCAGCTCGTCGGGGCCGCCAGCCGCGTGAAGCTCGCGTCGACTATCACCGACTCCCGCCTCACGGCCTCGATCGACCAGGACGCCACCGACGGCCTGAAGGACCGGCGCGAGATGAGCGCCACGCTCGTCACGACCGCCGCCGGCTCGAGTGCCGCCGGCTCGATCGGCGTCACGGAAGGCTCCCGCGGGGACCCGAAGCAGGGGGAGCCCGACCCGGTTCCCTTCCCGGCCAACCCATCGCCGGAGACGCTCCAGTACGTGACGGTCTACGACAACCGCAACCGGGGCGGCTTCGCCGGCGCCAAGCCGGTCGGCCAGCCCGAGAACTTCCGCTGCGCGTTCGACAAGGAGCAGGGCCCGCCGCGGGAGCTTCAGTAGCGGCGGCCGGAGGGGGGCCGGGGCCCCGTCCCGAACCTGCGCACGTCAGCCACCAGATCGGTGGCTGAGATGCACGAGAAGGCGGGGCGCACGCCCCCGTCCCGAACCTGCGCACGTCAGCCACCAGATCGGTGGCTGAGATGCACGAGAACCGGGACGCACGCCCCCGTCCCGAACCTGCGCAGACCATCCATCCGATCGGCTGGATGGATGACGCCGGGCGGCGTGCGGCCGGAACCGGCGGGACAGAGAACCGGACCGTCCACGCCACGTCGCCTGGACGGCGCTGCCGGCACAGGGGAAGGCGGCTGCGCCCGGCGACCGCCCGACGCGCCCGCCCGGCTACGCGGGCCCGCCGCCGCGCTCGGGCGAGAACCGGTAGCCGACGCCGAAGTGGGTGTGGATGTACTCCCAGGCCGGCGCGGCCGTGTGGAGCTTGCGGCGCACCTTCCGGACGAACACGTCGACCGACCGGTCGCGGTGGGTCATCGCGCCGCCCCAGACCAGCTCGTAGATGACCTCGCGCGGGACCACGCGATCCTGGCGCTCGGCCAGGACGAAGAACGTCTGGAACTCGCGGACCGTCAGCCCGACCCGGCGTCCGTCGGCGAGCACCTGGTACTCGCCGGGGAGCACCGCGAGATTGCCGGCCTCCATCACCGCGGGCAGGGGCTCGGTCGTAGGAAGCCGGGGCAGCATGGCGGGAGCCCGACGCTAGGCCAGCGGCGCCCAGCCGCTGTGAAGCCCCGGTGACGGGGTGGAGAAGATCCGGTGAACGGCGCCGGGCGGGACCGGCGCCGCCGGGCGGTCCGCCTAGCCGCGCGACCGCTTCAGCGAGATGCCTTCCAGCAGGTGGGCGACGCTCTCGCAGGCGTCGACCGCTTGCTCGAGCGACTCGAAGATGTCCTTCCAGCGGATCACGATCATCGGGTCGATCCCGTTCGCGAACAGCGAGGCCACGCCGTCGCGGGCCAGGCGGTCGCCTTCGTTCTCGAGCCGGTGAATCTCGACCAGGTGCCCGCTGAGGTCCTTGCCGGTGCGGAGGTCGCGGAGCGCGCTCGACACCTGCTCCGCGGCCGCGACGAGCACGTCGGCGAGCTGCACGGCCTGCTCCATGGTGGCCTCGACCCCGTAGAGCCCAAGCTGGTCGCCGGCCTGCTCGGCGTAGTCGACGATGTCGTCGAGCGTGCGGGCCAGCTCGTAGGCGTCGGCGTAGTCGAGCGGCGGACGTCCGTGGCCGTTCTCGTTGAGGCGGTGGATGATGTCGTGCGTGATGCGGTCGCCCTCCTGCTCGACGAGCAGGAGGTCGCGGGCCAGCCCGGCGCGCTCGGGGAACTCGGCGAGCATGTCGCGCAGGAGCAGGCTGCCGCGCTGCGTATTCCGGCCGGCCTCTTCGAACAAGCCGTAGAGGCCGTCGTCGACGCGGGTGGGTCCGAATCGGGGCATTCCCGCACCGTACCGGCTCCGATCGCGCACGTTGGCGCGCCGCGGCGGCGTTCACAGGCGTTTCACAGGGGCTTCACGGGCCGGTAACGCCCTCGGGCTCCGGTCCGCGAGAGGCTGGCGTGCGCATGAAAGCGACCTCTGGTCAGACCGACGTGGTTCTCGCCGGGGAGCTCGAGATCCGCCCTGCCGAGAGCCTCGCCCTCGCCGGCGGCCGCCCGCTCACGTTCTCGGTGCGGGAGTGGCGGGTGCTCACCGTGCTCGCCGGCCGCCCCGACCGGATCGTGTCGCGGGACCAGCTCTACGAAGAGGCCTGGGGCGCGCCGCTGCGGCCCGGCGACCGCTCGGTCGACGTCTATGTCCACAAGGTGCGCGCAAAGCTCGAGCAGGCGCTCCCGGCCTGGCGCTTCATCCACACCCACGTCGGGTTCGGGTACCGGTTCTCCGCAGAGCCGGCGCGGCCGGCCGGCGGGAACCGCTGATCCGCGGCCGTGACGCTCCGGCCCGGTCCCGTCGGCTCGTCGCAGGCGCTTGCCTGCCTGGCCTGGCTTGCCGCGAGCGCCGCGGTGGCGGCGTGCGGCGGCGAGGACGCCCCGCGGGCGGCAGCCGGCTCGGGGCTCAGCGGGTCGGTGACCATGGCCCGGCCGGCGGAGCTTGCCGCCGTCGGGGCCGCGGCTGCCGCCGGCTTCCAGGCCGCGCACCCGAACGTCCGGGTGGCTCCAGCCCCGGCCGGCCACGACGCCGGTGCGCGGGTGTGCGCCGGCCGGGTGCAGGTCGTGCTGGCCATCGCGGCGCCAAGCCGAGCCGGCCGCCGGGCCTGTGCCCGCCGCGGCCAGCGGCTCGCGGCGATTCCAATCGGCACGGCCGCCGTCGCCTACGTGGCGAACCGCGGGCTGGGGATGGACTGCCTGACCACGGTCCAGCTGCGCCGCCTGTGGCAGCGCGGCTCCCGGATCACGACCTACCGGGCGATCGATGCCGGGCTGCCGCCGGTGCGGGTCGCGCTCTCGGGATCGCCGCCCGGCAGCGCCGCGGCGGCCCAGTTTGCCGCCGTCGCCGGCGGCCCGCGGGGGCGCCTGCGGCGCGATGCCGATCGCACCGGCTCTGACGTCAGCGTGCTCGCCCGGGTCGCGGATGCCCGCGGCGGATCCGGGTTCGTCCCCTCCAGCGTGTTCGCGGCCGGCCCGCGCGGCGCGGCGCCGGTGAGCATCCGGGCCGGCGGCGCCTGCGTGGCGCCGACCGCGGCGGCGATCGCCTCGGGGCGGTACCCGGCCCTGGCTGCGCCCGTCGTGGCCGTGGTGACGGCCCACGCCGCACAGCGGCCGGCCACGGGCAGCCTGCTGGCCTGGATGCTGGACCGCAACGGCGAGATTGCCGCGGCGGCGGGGCTCGTGCCTCTCACCGGCGCGGCGCGCGCGGCGGCCGAGCGGCGCCTGGCGGCGCTGCGGGCCGGCGCGCCCCAGGGCGAGGGGTAGTGGCCGCTGCCGTGAGCAACCACTAGTGCGCCCATCCGGCGACGATCCGGCAGCGGCAGCCGGGCTCTCGCGCCCGTTGCCGCATCCGCGTTCGGGCGCCCATCACCGCCTGCACGCCGACGGGGCCGCCCAGCCCCCGACCGCGTCCGCGCCCGCGGGGTTCCGTGCGGCGCTGCCCTACGAGTTCTGGGAGCACGAGGCCGTGTTCGAGATCGAGGACCTGACGGTCTCCTACGCCGGCCGCCCCGCCGTGGCCGGCGTCTCGATGGCCATGCACGAGCTGGAGATCACCGCGCTGATCGGCCCGTCGGGGTGCGGCAAGAGCACGCTGCTGCGCAGCTTGAACCGCCTGACCGAGCTCGTGCCGGGCTCGGAGACCTCGGGCCGGATCCGCTACCGCGGCGCCGACGCCCTTGCGCCCCAGGCCGACCCGGTCGCCCTGCGCCGCCGCGTCGGCCTCGTCGCGCAGCGACCGGCGCCGTTTCGCGGCTCGATCTTCGACAACGTCGCCTTCGGTCTCAAGATCCACCACCGGCACGCCGATCTCGACGCCGCCGTCGAGTTCGCGCTGCGCCGCTGCGGACTGTGGGAGGAGGTCGGCGGGCGCCTGCGGGCGAGCGCCGCCGGGCTCTCGCTCGGGCAGCAGCAGCGCCTCTGCATCGCTCGGGCCGTCGCGGTCGAGCCCGACGTCCTGCTCCTCGACGAGCCCTGCGCGGCGCTCGATCCGATCTCGACCGGCCGCATCGAGGACCTCCTGCTTGCCCTGCGCGACCACCTGACCGTCGTGATCGTCACCCACAACATGCAGCAGGCCGCCCGGATCTCGGACGTGACCGCGGTGCTCCTCTCCGGGAATCGCGACGACGCGGGCGGACCAGGGCGGCTGGTCGAATACGATGCGACCGAACGGGTGTTCACCGATCCGGCGGATGCCCGGACCGCCGCGTACGTGACTGGGAGGCTGGGCTGAAGATGGAGACGCGCCACGGATTCACCGAGCAGCTGCGGGGCCTCGAGCAGCAGACGCTCGAGGGCTTCGACTTCGTGATCCAGAGCCTCGACCGCACGATGGAGGCGCTCAATCACCGCGACATCGAGCTGGCGAGCATCGTGATCGCCGACGATGACCGGATCGACGGCCGCTACCTGGAGGTGCACCAGGGCGTGCTGACGCTGCTGGCGCTTCAGTCCCCGGTCGCCACGGACCTGCGGATCGTGGCGGCGCTGCTGCACGTGGTGAAGCACCTCGAGCGCATGGGCGACCAGTGCGTGAACATCTGCAAGCTCCTGCCGCTCGCCGGCCACGAGCCGCCGGTCGATGCGGAGCTCATGCAGAAGATCGACCGCATGGGTGTCACGACGCGGTCGATGGTCCAGCAGTCGAAGCTCGCCTTCGAGTCGCGCGACGCCGGCGCGGCGGAGGACCTCGTTCGCCAGGACGACGAAGTTGACCGGCTCAACCGCGAGATCTTCCGGCGGGCGCTGGAGATCGGCGACGACGTCGACATGCGGGAATGGGCGATGCTCATGATCCTCATCGCCCGCTGCCTCGAGCGCATCGGCGACAACGCGATCGACATCGGGGAGCACGCGGCCTTCGTGGCGACGGGCCTCTTCCGCGAGTTCGAGGACGCCTCGGGCCAGAGCCCGGGCTAGACGGCTGAGCCAATTCGGCCCGTTTTTCGGGCGTTCACGGGCTTTCACGCCATGTTCACATCGCGCCCCGATACGGCTGACACTCTCCTGCCGCCCATGCGGAACCGCTCCGGTTCCCCACACGACAAGGAGATGATGTGAGGACACGTCCAACTCGGATGGTCGCCGCGGTCGGTGCCGCCGGCCTGCTCGCCTTCGGCGCAGCCGCCTGTGGCAGCGACAGCAACAGCGACACGACCACCGGAGGCGGCGCCTCCGGCGGCACGATCAACGGGTCGGGCTCGACCTTCGCCGCGCCGATCTACCAGCAGTGGGGGAGCGCCCTCAAGGGCCAGGGCCTGACCGTCAACTACCAGGGCGTCGGCTCCGGGCAGGGCATCTCCGAGCTCACCGCAGGCACCGTCAACTTCGCCGGCACCGATCCGCCGATGAAGCCGGAGGAGATCACGGCGGCCGAGAAGAAGGGCTCTCCGCCCCTGCACTTCCCGACGGCGCTCGGCGCCATCACGATTTCCTACAACGTGCAGGGCATCGACAACGGCCTGAAGCTCACCGGGCCCGTGATCGGCGACATCTTCCTCGGGAAGATCAAGAAGTGGAACGACCCGGCGATCGCGGCGCTGAACCCCGGAGTGAGCCTGCCGTCGACTGACATCACGGTCGTGCACCGCTCCGACTCGTCGGGCACCACGAAGGGCTTCACCGGCTACCTCTCCGACGTGAACCCGGCGTGGGCCAAGCAGGTCGGCTCGGACAAGATCGTCAAGTGGCCGACGGGCACCGGCGCCAAGGGCAACGACGGTGTCGCTGCCGCCGTGAAGCAGACGCCCGGCTCGGTCGGCTACGTCGAGCAGGCCTACGCGCTGCAGAACAAGTTCACGGTCGCGGACGTCAAGAACAAGGCCGGCAAGTTCGTCGCGCCGACGCTCGAGTCCACGACGGCTGCCGCCGAGAAGCTCACGGTGCCGGCCAACCTGCAGTTCACGGTCAAGGACACCGGCAACCCGGCCGCGTACCCGATCACGTCCCAGACGTTCGTGGTCGCCTTCACCGACGCCTGCAAGGCCGGCTTCTCGGAGCAGGTCGCCAACGGCATCAAGCAGTTCCTGACGTACGGGCTGGGCGACGGGCAGGCCGTCCTCGCGCAGCTGCAGTACGCCAAGCTGCCGGCCAGCATCGACAGCCAGGCCAAGGCGCAGATCGGCAAGCTGGTCTGCAACGGGAAGCCTCTGTCCTAGATGGAGGCAGGCAGCCTCACGCCTCTGCCCGGCGGCGGCCGCTCGGTTCTCGAGCGGTCGCCGCTGGCGCGGCTGCCCGACCGGGCGCTCTTCTGGATCCTGTCCGCCCTGTCGTTCGGGATCCTCGCGCTCCTGGTCTTCTTCTTCACGAAGCTGGCCATCGAGTCCAGCGACGTCTTCCAGAAGGAAGGCTTCACCAGCTTCGTCTTCTCGAACGACTGGAACCCGAGCAAGTCCCAGTTCGGCGCCTTCGCCCTGGTCTTCGGCTCGATCGTGACGTCGGCCCTGGCGCTGATCATCGGAGTCCCGATCGCGGTGGCCACGGCGATCTTCATCGTCGAGCTCTGCCCGGTCCGGCTCAAGGGCCCGCTCACGGTGCTCGTCGAGCTGCTGGCGGCCGTCCCGTCGGTCGTCTACGGCCTCTGGGGCGTCTTCTTCCTCATCCCCAAGCTGCGTCCCGCCGAGCAGTGGGCCGCGGACACCTTCTCGTTCCTGCCCTGGGTCGGCGGCACGGTTGCCGGCCCCAGCTACTTCATCGCCGGCCTGATCCTGGCGATCATGATCCTGCCGATCGTCTCGGCGATCTCGCGCGAAGTGATCGCCACGGTGCCGACGGACCACAAGGAGGCGGCGCTCGCCCTGGGCGCCACGCGCTGGGAGATGATCCGCACGGCCGTCCTGCCCTACTCGCGCGCCGGCATCAGCGGCGCAGCGATGCTCGGCCTCGGCCGGGCGCTCGGCGAGACGATCGCCGTCCTGCTGGTGATCGGCAACGCGCCCCAGATCGGCGACCAGATCTTCGCCCAGGGCTACACGCTGGCCGCGGTGATCGCCAACGAGTTCGGCGAGGCCTCGACGATCCCGCTCTACAGCTCGGCGCTGTTCGCGTGCGGCCTGCTGCTGTTCGTCGTCACGCTGATCGTGAACGCGATTGCCCGCTACGTCGTGCGGCTCGGCGACCCTGACGTGCGCGCGCGCCGGGCAAAGAAGCGGACCGAGCGCGCGGCCAGGAAGGCCGCAGCGGCGGAGGGCCAGGCATGAGCACGACCGCACTCGTGCCGCCGAGCGCCCGCCGGCGCCGCACCGACAAGATCATGCGGGGCACGCTCGTGGTGGCCACGGCGATCGCGCTCGTGCCGCTCGTGCTGGTCATCTGGTACCTGCTCAAGCAGGGCCTCTCGCAGATCAGCATCGACTTCTTCACGACCGATCCGACCGGCAACTTCATCGGCGACATCGGCGGGATCAAGAGCGCGATCCTCGGCACGCTGACGATGGTCGCGCTCGCGACCGTCATCTCGATCCCGATCGGCATCGCGGTCGCCGTCTGGCTGGTCGAGTACGGCAAGGGCACGAAGCCGGCGGCGGTCATCCGCTACCTCATCGACGTGATGACCGGGGTGCCGTCGGTCGTCTTCGGCCTGTTCGTCTACGTCACGCTCGTCGAGGCCCAGGTGGGCGGCAGCGGCTTCGCCGCCTGGAAGGGATCGATCGCGATC
The DNA here is from genome assembly GCA_046330225.1 of Solirubrobacteraceae bacterium. Lineage (GTDB taxonomy): Bacteria > Actinomycetota > Thermoleophilia > Solirubrobacterales > Solirubrobacteraceae > CANJIV01. The sequence continues at coordinate 624,299 of JAXLTD010000001.1, forward strand.
TCGCTGCTGATGCTGCCGATCGTCGCGCGCTCGGCGGAGGTGGTCCTGCTCCTCGTTCCGGACGGGCTGCGCGAGGCGGCCCTGGCCCTGGGCGCGCCGCGCTGGCGCGTCGTGGCCCGGGTCGTGCTGCCCACGGCACTCCCCGGGCTCGTCACCGGATCGCTCCTCGCCGTGGCCCGCGGGGCGGGGGAAACGGCCCCGCTGCTCTTCACGGTGCAGGCCACGCTCGGGACGTCCTTCAACCTCAGCGAGCGCATGAACAGCCTGCCGCTCGAGATCTTCAACGACATCCAGAGCCCCAATCCCGAGGTCGTCCAGCGGGCCTGGGGAGCCGCCCTGACGCTCGTCGCCCTCGTGCTCGCACTAACCTTGGTCGCGCGGTTCATCGCGCGAAGGAGCCAGTTCGCCACATGAACCCGCCGGAGACTCACATGACCACGCCAGCCCAAGGCCCCGACGGACCCCCCGATCCGGTCGCTCCAGCCGAGCCGGCGGCCGGGGGCGTCCCCACGGCGCGGCCCTCGGTGCCGACCCCCGTGGCCGCGCCCGCCGACGGGCGGCCCGCCGCCGCGGGCGGCCACAGCATCACGGTCCGTGACCTGCACGCCTACTACGGGGACGTGCACGCGATCAGGGGGGTGAGCATCGACTACGCGCCCAACCAGGTCACCGGCATGATCGGCCCGTCGGGCTGCGGCAAGTCGACGGTGCTGCGTTGCCTGAACCGGATGCACGAGGAGATCGTCGGCGCGCGGGCGACCGGAACGGTCCTCCTCGACGACGCCGACATCTACGCCAAGGAGGTCGACGTCGTTGCCGTGCGCCGCGCCGTCGGCATGGTCTTCCAGAAGCCCAACCCGTTCCCGACCATGTCGATCTTCGACAACGTCGCGGCCGGGGTGAAGCTGGCCGGCGCCAAGAAGGGCGACACAAAGGATCTCGTGGAGAAGTCGCTGCGCGGCGCCGGACTCTGGGACGAGGTCAAGGACCGGCTCGACGAGCCCGGCATCGGCCTGTCGGGCGGCCAGCAGCAGCGGCTGTGCATCGCGCGCACCATCGCGGTCGAGCCCGAGGTGATCCTCATGGACGAGCCGTGCTCGGCGCTGGATCCGATCGCCACCCTGAAGATCGAGGAGCTCATTCACGAGCTCAAGACCGAGTTCACGATCATCATCGTCACGCACAACATGCAGCAGGCGGCGCGCGTCGCGGACTCGACCGGATTCTTCCTCCTCGGCGAGCTGATCGAGTTCGACTCGACCGAGACGATCTTCACGAACCCCGGGGACTCCCGCACCGAGGAGTACGTGTCCGGGAAGTTCGGCTAGGGCCCGGCGGCGACGGGTCCCGCGGCCGGCGGCGGGTACTCCATGACCGCCCCGATCCGCTCCCGCGCTGCGGCGCCCCAGTAGCGCTCCACGAGGTAGAGGCCGAGGTCGAGCGCTGACGCCACCCCGCCGGCCGTCACGACGACGCCGTCCTCGACGATGCGCTCGCCCCGGACGACCTCGCGGCAGTGCGGCGCGAGCTCGTCGAGCGCGAGGTGGTGCGTCGTGGCCCGCTTGCGCTTGAGCAGCCCCGCCGAGCCGAGGAGCAGGGCGCCCGTGCAGACGCTCGCCAGGGCGCGCCCCGACCCCCAGCCCCGCAGGTACTCGAGCAGACGCTCGTCGTGCTGGAGGCGCCGCGTCCCGGCCCCGCCGGGGACGACGAGCAGGTCAAAGCGCTTGAGGTCCTCGTACACGCCATCCGGGACGATCGTCAGCCCCGTCTCGTCCTCGATCGAGGCTTTCGTGCCGATCACCCGCACCGTCACGTCGCGGTCGATCCCCATCGGCGCGACCCGGCGCAGCGGGTCGTACGCGCCGACGAGATCGAGCAGCGTGAGCCCGGGGAACGCGAGGAAGGCGATATGGCGAATGGCCTGGTCCGGCATGGCGGCGCGATGGTAGATGACCGGCCTGGCCCCCGGTCCGGGGCTTGGCGGGGGCTTGGGCGGCGCTTGGGCGGGCGGGGCGCACACTGGCCCGCATGTTCACCACTGGAATGATCATCATCGGGTCCCTCTGGGGGGTCGTCACGGCGTCGCTCCTCGGCCTGCTGGGCTGGGCTGCCGCCGCGGACGGGCGGGAGGCACGCGCCGGCGCCCGCCAGTCGGCGGCGACGGTCGCGGGCGGCAGGGCCCCCTCGCTCCTGAGCGGGGACGCGCCGGGCTCGGAGGTCTAGCGGTCCCCCGCTGCCGAAACGCCCTTCCAGAGCGGGGAATTCCGAGGGTCCTGTGCGGGTCCGGGCCGCTGTGAAAAGGCTGTAATTGCGGCGCCTTACGGACTTGAATCCGCTTCAGCCTGGATAGACTGCCGTCCTGTGACCGCACCGATCACCGTCCCCGGCGGAGCTTCCGGGGAGCTGCGAGCGGCCAGCCAGGGATCAGCGACGATCCGCCTGGCCGTGCTCGACTCGGACACCGGGTTCCTCCAGGTCCTGACCAAGCGCCTCGACGGCATCGGCTGGCAGTACCGCATCCTGGCCAGCGCCGTGCCGCTCGACACGATCGTCGCGATGCGCCTGAACGCGATCGTCGTCGACCTGGCCACGCTCGGCCCCCAGGGCTGGTCCTATCTCGAGCGGCTGTGCGCGACGCTCCCCGGCCTCGGCGTCGTGGTCTGCACCGGCCAGTCCTCGGTCGCCCAGCGCGTCCGGGGCCTGCGGCTCGGCGCCGATGACTGGATGACGAAGCCGTGCCATCCCGAAGAGCTCATCGCCCGCGTCGAGGCCGTCGTGCGCCGCCGGCGCCGCGCCGAAGCCCCCGCGGATGCCGCACCCACGATCACCGGCGAGCTGGAGATCCGGCCCGATCAGTTCCAGGCCTTCGTCGGCGGCCGCTCGATCGAGCTGACCCGCCGCGAGTTCGAGCTCATCCGCCTGCTCGCGGACGCGCAGGGGCAGGTCCTCGAGCGCGAGGAGATCTACCAGCGGGTCTGGGGGTACGCGATGGCCCGTGGCGATCGGTCGGTGGACGTCTTCGTGCGCAAGCTGCGCCAGAAGCTCGAGCGCGCCTCGCCGCAGTGGCGCTACATCCACACGCACTTCGGCATCGGCTACCGGTTCGCCCCCGAGCCGGGCGAAGGCGCGGAAAGCGCCGACGCCGTGCCCGCGCCGGCGCCGCGCGCCGAGGGGTCCGAGCTGGCCGCGCCGCTCGAGGCAGCCGAGCTGCCCGCCGCTGCGCGGTAGCCTCTGCGGCGTGAAGGCCGCGCGCAACGTCGCGATCATCCTCGTGCTCGCCGCCGCGGTGGCGTTCCTGCCCGCGGCGGGCCTGGCCGCCGACCTGCTCGGCTGGCTCGTGAGCGCGATCTTCCTCGGCTCGCTCGCCTGGTTCGCCGCGCGGATGTACCGGCAGTTCCAGCCGGAGATCATGGGGCTGGGCGACCAGGTGCGGGGGCTGCTCTACGGCTCGCTTGCCGTGATGGCGCTCACGCTGTCGGCCTCCAAGCGGCTGCTGGAGACCCCGGCGGGCACCATTGCATGGTGCGCGCTGCTCGCCGCGGCGGTGGCCGGGCTCGTGGCCGTCGTGCGGCACTGGCGCGCCGACCGCGCCTACTGAGTTCCGCGCGCCGGCCTGCGCGCATCCGTGACGGTCTCGTGTAGCGGCGTCACGCGCCGCCCGGGACGGTGGGGCCATGACCCGAATCGCGTCCGAGCGCGGCCAGGCCGCCGTGGAACTCGTGGCCGTCCTTCCTGCCGTGGCCTTGCTGGCCGCGCTGGCGTGGCAGGCCGCGCTCGCCGGTCAGGCCGTGTGGCTGGCCGGGGCAGCCGCCCGCGCGGCGGCGCGGGCGCGCTTCGTCGGCGCTGACCCGGCGGCTGCGGCCCGGCGGGTGCTTCCGGGCCGGCTGGCTGACGGCGTGCGGGTTCGCGCCGCCGGGTCCGACGGGGCGGTGCGAGTCGCCGTCCGGGTCCCGTCGGTGGCGGGCGGCACGCTGGGAACCGTCGAGGCCGACGCGCGGCTGGGGCCGCGGCCGTGACTGCCGGAGGCTGGCAGGCCTGCCGCGGCCAGGCGACGGTCGAGGTGGTGGCGATGGCGCCGCTCGCGGTGGCGGGCGCGCTGGGCATCGCCCAGGTGCTGGCCGCCGGGGCAGCCGCGGCGCTCGCCGACCACGCCGCCGAGGCCGGCGCGGTGGCGCTGGTCCAGGGCCGCGATGCGCGGGCGGCGGTCCGCGCTGCCGTGCCCGCGTGGACGCGGCGCGGGCTCGAGATCGACATTGCCGGCAGCCGCGTCCGGGTGCGGATGCGCCCGCCGTCCCTCGTGCCCGGCGCCGGAACGGCGCTTGCGGCCACGGCCGAGGCGAGGGCCCGGTGACCGGCGCCCGCGCCCGCGTGGCCGCGGTCTTCGTCCGGCCGGCGCTGCCTGCCGGGCTCGCCGTGCGGGCACGGCAGCCGGCGGTGGTGGCGCTCGCCTGCCATCCCGCCGACGCCTGGGCCGCTGCCGGCGCCGCGGCCCTGGGGTTGCGAGCCGGCGACGAGCCAGCCGCCGTCGCCGTGCTCGGGCCAGCCCGGCCGCCTGCCGTGCGGGCGCCGGCGTCCCGGCCGGCCCGCGGGCTCGCCGGGGCGCTGCGGGCGTCCGGGATCGCCGCGGAGGCGGCGGGCCGCACGGTGCGCGCCAGTTTGCCGGGGGGCGAGGCGGCAGCCGTCGCCGCGGTGGAACGGATCGCGGCCGTGTGTGCCGGCCCGGTCGTCCTGGCTCTCACCGGCCCGCGCTCGGCACCGCTCGACGCGCTGCTGGCCCGTCTCGACGCGGTCGCTGTCGTCCCGCGCGCCGGCGCCGATGCGGCGCTCACGGCGGCGACCGCGGCGAGCCTGGCCGATCTCGGCCGCCCGGTGGCCGCCTGCGGTGCCTTGCCCGCCGGCCCGGAGCGGGCCGCGGCCGCGGCCGGCGCCTGGGCTGGCCCGGGAGCCCGGCGGGCGTTCGGGCCGCTGGCGGGGGCGATCGCATGAGGCCCGGCGGCAGGGCCGAGCACGGCCAGGCGGTGCTGCTCGTCCTCGGCGCGCTCGCGGCTGCGGCCGTGGGCGCCTTCGTGCTCGGCGCGGTCGCCCGGGGGATCGGTGCGGCGGGCAACCACCAGCGCGCGGCGGACCTCGGGGCGCTCGCCGGGGCCCGCGCGTTGCGGGACGCCTACGGCCGGCTGTTCGAGCCCGCGGTCCTCGCCGGCCGGCCAAACCCCCGGCACCTCTCGCGGGCGGCCTACCTCGCGATCGGGCGCGCCGCGGCGCTGGCCGGCGCCCGCCACAACGGCGCCCGCGCGGTCGCGGTCGCGTTTCCCGACCGGCGCTCCTTCGCCCCCGTGCGAGTCCGCGTGACGGTCGGCGATCCAATCTCCGTGAACGCGGGGCCCAGCGACCGCCGCCTGGCGGTCCTCGCGCGCGCCGACGCCGAACTCGCACCGCCGGCGGACGCAGCGTTCGGCTGGGCGACGGGCGGCGGGTACTCCGGCCCGCTCGCCTACCGGCAGGGGAAGCCGATGCGGCCGGACGTCGCCCGGGCCTTCGACCAGATGGCTGCCGCCGCGGCGGCGAGCGGCGTCGGACTCATCGTCGTGAGCGCATTTCGCAGTGACCGCGAGCAGGCGATCCTCTTCGCAAACCACCCGGATCCGAAATGGGTCGCGCCGCCGGGGCACTCGCTGCATCGGCTGGCCACCGAACTCGATCTCGGCCCGCCGGCGGCCTACGGCTGGCTCGCCGCCCACGCCGGCCGGTTCGGGTTCCTCAAGCGCTACTCGTGGGAGCCGTGGCACTTCGGGTACATCCGCAACCCGGGCAGCGCCTCGGTTGGGTTCGGCGCCGCGGGCGACGGGCGCTCGGCGCTTCCGTCGTTCGTCCCTGCGCGGTTTGCGCCGGCGATCTCGACGGCGGCCCAGCGGTGGAACGTCGGGGCGGCGCTGCTCGCTGCCCAGCTCTACGCGGAATCGAACTTCAATCCCTACTCCGTCTCCTCCGCCGGGGCCCAGGGGATCGCGCAGTTCATGCCGGGCACGGCGCGCAGCTACGGACTGCGCAACCCGTTCGACGCACGGGCCGCGATCGACGCGCAGGCCCACCTGATGCACGACCTCCTGCGGCGGTTCGCGTCGGTGCCCCTGGCCTTGGCCGCGTACAACGCGGGTCCCGGGGCGGTGGCGGGCTGCGGCTGCATCCCGCCCTATCCCGAGACCCGCGGCTATGTCGCACGCATCCTCGGGCTCCTGCGTGGCGCGGGCGACGGCGCGGGCCTGGCTGCGGCGTTCATCGTCCGGCTGGTGAGATGACGGCCTCCTCGCTCGAGCTGCGTTCGGCGGCGCCGCGATCTCGCGAGGGCGGGCGACGCCGATAGGATCGGATCGTGGCCGCTGCTGCTCGTCGCGGGATGCATCACGTGCTGCCCGCGGGCCGGGTCAGGCTGCGCCTCGTCGCGGCGGCGCTCGCGGCCGGGATCCTCCTGGCCGGGGCGGGGTGCGGCGGCAGCGACGAGCCGACGACCACCGCCGCCGCGACCACGGCCGGGATCGACCCGAACGCCAAGCCCGCCAACCCCGAGCCCGAGACCGGCCACTGGTCCTACTCGGGCGACACGGGGCCGAGCCATTGGGGCGATCTCGATCCGGCGTATGCGGCCTGCTCGGCGGGCCAGCGACAATCGCCGATCGACGTCGCTGCGCCCAAGCCCGCTGCCTTCCCCGGCGTTGCCTTCCGCTACCAGGCCGAGCCGTACTCGATCAGCAACACCGGCCACGGAATCCAGCTCGACGCCACGAAGAGCAGGAGCACGATCGCGCTGGACGGCACGACCTACGTGCTGGACCAGTTTCACTTTCACGCGCCCAGCGAGCACACGCTGAACGGCCGGACGCACGCGATGGAGATGCACATCGTTCACCAAAGCGCCGACGGGCGGGCGGCTGTCGTGGCGGTGTTCATCGACGCGGGGGCGAGCAACCCGGCATTCGACGCGATCACCGCCGACCTCCCGAAGCAGAAGGGCCAGGACGTCGCCCTCGAGGGCGAGATCGATGCCGCCGACCTCCTGCCGGCCGGGAAATCCACGGTGTACCGGTACACGGGCTCGCTCACCACCCCGCCCTGCACCGAGGGCGTGACGTTCACGGTCTACGACAAGCCGATCTCGCTGTCGAAGGAGCAGATCGGTGCGTTCACCGCAATCTACGATCACAACGCCCGTCCGGTCCAGCCGCTGAACGGGCGCGACGTGCGGTCCGGCGCCGCGGCACCCGCGACTCCCTGATCGGGCCCCTGGCGAGCGCCAGCGCCAGCGCCGCGCCGGACCCCTCCGGGTGCGCGGCGCCGAGCGCGAGACAGCGCCCGGCGGTAGGTTTCGCCCATGGGCTCACCGCAGGACGCTGACTGGATCGTCATCGGCTCGGGCTTCGGCGGCAGCGTCGCGGCGCTGCGCCTCGCCGAGAAGGGCTACGGCGTCACGGTCCTCGAGTGCGGGCGCCGGTTCCTGGACGATGACTTCGCGCGGAGCACCTGGGACGCCCGGCGCTACTTCTGGGCGCCGCGGCTCGGCTGCCGCGGGATCCTGCGGCTCACGCTGTTTCGCGACGTCTTCATCGCCTCGGGCTGCGGGGTCGGAGGCGGGAGCCTGGGGTACGCGAACACGCTCTACCGGGCGCGGGATGCGTTCTTCGCCGACGAGCGGTGGAGCGCGCTGGCCGACTGGAAGGCCGAGCTGGCCCCGCACTACGACACCGCCGAGCGGATGCTCGGCGTCACCGACGTTGCCTTCGACTCCGACAAGGACCGCCTCCTGCGGGAGCTGGCCGACGACCTCGGGGTGGCGGACACGTACTCGCACACGCGGGTCGGCGTGTTCTTCGGCGAGGAGGGCGCGACCGTGCCCGATCCGTACTTCGGCGGCGACGGGCCCGCCCGCACCGGGTGCATCCGGTGCGGGGAGTGCATGGTCGGCTGCCGCCACGGCGCGAAGAACACGCTCGTGAAGAACTACCTGTGGTTCGCCGAGCGCCTGGGCGTGCGGGTGGAGGCGGAGCGGACGGTCACCGACATCCGCCCGGCCGGCGCGCCCGACGGCAGCGACGGCTACCTCGTGACCAGCGAGCGCAGCGGCGCGTGGCTGCGCAAGCGCCGGCGCACGCAGTGGGCTCGCGGCGTCGTGGTCGCCGCGGGGGCGCTGGGGACGAATCTGCTCCTGGCCAACTGCCGGCATCGCGGCTCGCTTCCGCTGATCTCCGGCCGGCTCGGCCAGCTCGTGCGCACCAACAGCGAATCGGTGGTCGCGGCCACGGCCCCGGACGACCGGGTCGACTTCACCGGCTCGGTGGCCATCAGCTCCAGCATCTACCCCGATCCCGACACGCACATCGAGCTCGTCACCTACGGCGGCGGCGGGGGCGCGATGCGAGGGCTCTACACGACGCTCGTCGGCGACGGCACTCGCGTGACGCGGCCGCTGCGCTGGCTCGCCGCGAACCTGCGCCGCCCCGGGCAGTTCGTACGCACGCTCACCGCGCGGAAGTGGTCGCGGCGCACGGTGCTCGTGCTCGTCATGCAGACGGTCGACAGCGCCCTGCGATTCCGGGCTGCGCCGCGGCGGACCGGGCCGGGCGTGAAGCTGGCGACCGAGCAGGATCCCGAGAATCCCAACCCGACCTTCATCCCGGCGGCCAACCACGCGGCGCGGTGGCTGGCCGACCGCATCGGCGGGATGCCGCAGAGCGGGCTGACCGAGGCGCTCTTCAACGTGCCGGTCACGGCGCACATCCTCGGCGGCGCCACGATCGGCGCCGACCGCGAGCACGGGGTGATCGGCGCCGACGGGCAGGTCCACGGCTACACGCGCCTGCTCGTCACCGACGGCTCCGCGCTCCCCGCGAATCCGGGCGTCAACCCGAGCCTCACGATCACCGCGCTGGCGGAGCACACGCTCGCGCAGGTCCCGCCGAAGTCCGGGGCCGCCGGCGGGCCGCACGCGGCCGCCTCCGCTCCGGGCCCGGCGGCGCAGGCGGCTGCGGCGGCGCCAGGCGCCGCGCCCTAGCCTTCCGGCGCCCGATCAGGCCGGCACGGCGGCGGGCACCGGCGCGAGCTCCACGGGGATCCCGTTGAGCACCGCGTTGCCCGAGAGCGGGTCGATCAGCGACTCGTCGGCGAGGACGTTGGAGTTCACGCCCGGGTGGGCGGAGGCCACCCCGAGCTGCACGCCCTCGGCGTCGTGGCCCCAGCCGTGCGGCACGCTCACGACGCCGGGCATGACCGCGTCGGTCACCTCGACCGGGACGTCGATCGCGCCCGCGGCGCTCGCGACCCGCGCCAGGCCGCCGTCCTGAAGTCCGAGCCGCTCGGCGTCGCTGGGGTGCACGTGCGCCGTGCACCGGTCCTTGCCTTTCACGAGCGGCGGGAGGTTGTGCATCCAGGAGTTGTTGGACCGCAGCTGGCGGCGGCCGATCAGGACCATGCCGCCGTTCACCGGGCGGCCGAGCGCCGCCTGCAGCCGCGGGACGTCCGCGACGATCTCCGGCGGTGCGAGTTCGATCTTGCCGCTCGGTGTGCGCAGGACTTCGGGGATCCGCGGCTCGAGCGCGCCGAGGTCGATGCCGTGCGGCGCCGCCTCGAGCCGGGCGAGCGTGAGGCCCTCCGCATGCGCGCCGAAGCCGTCGCCGTATGGGCCGGCGCGCAGCAGCAGGTCGAGCATCCGCTCGATGCCAGTCCGCGGCGCGAGGGCGGCGAGCACGGCCTCGGGGTCCAGCCCATGAGCGCGGGAGCCCTCGTCCGCGACCTCGCGCTGCACCGCCTGGGCCGCGACGAAATCGTCGAAGGCGTCGACGTCGACGGCGGGCCCCTGGCCGGCGGCCACGCCGGCCAGCCGCAGCAGCGTGCGCCACTCGTCCGGCACCTCGGGGTCAGGCGCGATGGCCGGAGGCGACCAGTTCGCCACGTTGCGCACGGCGAACTGGTAGAGCGCCAGGTCGTAGTGCCCGCGCTGGAGCGGGGAGGGGGCCGGGAGGATCACGTCGGCGTGCCGGGTCGTCTCGTTGATGTAGATGTCGAGGCTCACCATGAACTCCAGTGACGCGAGCGCGGCGCCGAGCCGCCCGCTGTTCGGCGTGCTCACCGCCGGGTTGCCGGCCACCGTGATCAGGGCGCGCACCTGGCCCTCGCCCGGCGTCTCGATCTCCTCGGCCAGGCAGGCGACGGGCAGCTCGCCGAGCACCTCGCCGAGCCCGCGCACGCGGCTCACCCAGCGGCCGACGCGCAGCCCGCGCCCGCGCCCCGGCGCCCCGGACACGTTCCGGGCCCCGGCGGCGGCCTTCGGGAACATCGCCCCGCCCGGACGGTCGAGGCCGCCGGTGAGGACGTTCACCACGTCGACGAGCCAGCTCGCGAGGGTGCCGAACTCCTGGGTGCACGTGCCGATGCGTCCGTACACGGCGGCGCGCTCGGCGGCGGCGAGTTCGCGCGCCATGCGGCGGATGCTGTCTGCCGCGATGCCGGTTGCCGCGGAGACCGCGTCAGGCGTGAACGGCTCGGCCAGCGCGCCGATCTCGTCGAGCCCGGCGGCGTGCTCGGCGAGCGGCCCCGGATCGGCCAGCCCCTCCGCGAGCAGGACGTGCGCCACGCCGAAGAGGAGGTGGGCATCGGTGCCGGGCCGGATGAAGTGGTGCTCGTCGGCCTCGCCGGCGGTCCGGCTGCGCCGCGGGTCGACGACCACGACCTTCCCGCCGCGCGCCCGGATGGCCCGCAGCCGGCCGCGCATGTCGGGCGCGGTCATCAGGCTCCCGTTCGAGGCGAGCGGGTTCGCGCCGAGGATCAGGAGGTGGTCGGTGCGGTCGACATCGGGGATCGGGATCGAGAACGGTGAGCCGAACATCAGGCCCGCCGAGACGTGCTTGGGCATCTGGTCGACCGTGCTGGCCGAGAACACGTTGTTGGAGCCGAGCGCGCGCAGCAGCACCCGCCCGTAGATCGTCGTGGCGATGCTGTGGGCGGCGGGGTTGCCGAGATACGCGGCGACCGCATCGCGGCCGTCGCGGGCCAGAATGGCGCCGAGCCGTTCGTCGATGAGCTCGAAGGCCTCGTCCCAGGAGACGGGCTCGAACGTGCCGTCGGGCCGGCGGCGCATCGGCGTGCGCAGCCGGTCCGGATCCTCGTGCAGGCCCTTGAGCCCGTAGCCCTTGGGGCAGAGGAACCCGTGGCTGAACACGTCCTGCTCGTCGCCGCGGACTCCGGTCACCGCCCCGTCCTCCAGGGTGACCTCGAGGCCGCAGGTGGCCTCGCAGAACGGGCAGGTGCGGATGGCCGTCGTCGTGCTCACGTTGCTGCGTCTCCTCGGTCGCCGGGCCCGGCCATCCTACCCGCGGCCGATCGGCGGCTCGCGGGCGCCGGGACCCGCCGGGCTCCGCCCCGGCGCCGACGACGCCGGTCAGCCCCGCCGGGCCACGTCGCGCGTCGCCGCCGCGGCGCGGTCGACGCCGGCGGCGTCGACGTCGAGGTGGGTGACGGCGCGAATCCGGTGCGGGCCCATCGCGCCGACGAGCACGCCCTCGCCGGCCAGCGCAGCCGCGAAGGCCGGAGCGTCGGCCACGTCGAACATGACGATGTTCGTCTCGACCGCCGCGGGGTCGGCCGTCACGCCGGGCACCTCGGCCAGGGCGGCCGCCAGCCGGCGCGCGTTGGCGTGGTCCTCGGCGAGGCGGTCGACGTGGTGGTCGAGCGCGTGCAGGCCGGCCGCGGCGAGGATGCCCGACTGCCGCAGCGCCCCGCCGAGCATCTGCTTGTGGCGCCAGGCCTCGTCGATCAGCTCCGCCGAGCCGGCCAGGCACGCGCCGGCCGGTGCGCCCAGGCCCTTGGAGAAGTCCAGCCACGCGGTGTCGAACCCGGCGGCGTAGTCGGCCGCCGGGACGCCCGAGGCGACCACGGCGTTCAGCAGCCGGGCGCCGTCGAGGTGGGCCTTCAGCCCGTGCGCGCGGGCGACCGCGAGCACCGCCTGGACCGTGTCGAGCGGCCACACCCGTCCGCCGCCGAGGTTCGTGGTCTGCTCGACCGAGACGAGCCGCGAGCGCGGCGCGTAGCGGTCGCCGGGCGCGCGGATGGCCGCTTCGAGCGCGTCGGCGCCGAAGATGCCGCCCTCGCCGTCGAGCGTGCGGAGCATCGCACCGGCCAGGTCCCCGAGCCCTCCGGCCTCGAAGTGCACGGGGTGCGCGGTCCGGTGCACCAGGACCTCGTCTCCGCGGCGCAGGTGCAGCCGGAAGGCGATGACGTTGCACATGGTCCCGGAGGGCAGGAAGAGGGCGGCCTCGTGGCCGAGCAGGGCGGCCACCCGCTCCTGGAGCGCGAGCGTGGTGGGGTCGGCGAGCTTCTGCTCGTCGCCCACGTCGGCGGCGGCGATCGCCTGGCGCATTGCCGGGGTCGGGCGCGTCTGGGTGTCGCTCGCCAGGTTGACGACGGCCATGTGATGACCCTACCGCTGGTGTCCCGGCGCGCTTCTAGACTCGCCGCGTGGAAGCCGCCGGTCCGGTCCGCGTCCAGGCCTATCTCGCCGCCATGCTCGCCGTGCGGACCGAGCCGCACGCCGTCGGCCCGTGGACCGCCCATCTGCATCCGGACGGCCCGCGCCCGCGGGCCGAGTGGGCGGTGCCGGCCGGCCCGGAGGCCGCGGAGCCCGAGGCGATCGCCGCCCTGCGGGCGTTCTACGCCGAGCACGGGCGCCGGGCCGGCGTCGAGTACGTCGACGCCGCGGTCCCCGAACTGCGTGCCGCGCTCCGGCAGGCGGGCTTCGAGCTGCTCCACGATGCGCCGCTCATGGTCCGCCCGGCGGCGCCGCCGCCCGCGCCGGTCGAGGTGCCGGGGCTCGCCTTGACGGCGATCCGCCCCGGCGCCGATCCGCAGGATGCCCGCGACTTCCTCGCCGTCAAGTTCGAGGCCTTCGGCGTCGACCAGGTGCCGCCGGCCGACGCCGCCGGGCTCGCCGACGCGCTCGCCTGGGATCTCGGCGGCGGGGAGGGATTTCTGGGCCGGATCGGCGGGGCCGCGGCGGGCGCGGGCCAGATCCAGGCGACGCACGGCGGCCTCGCGGAGGTCGTGGCGATCGCGACGGCGCCGCCGTTCCGGCGCCGCGGCGTGGGCGCGGCGATGACCGCCGCCGCCGCCGGGCTGGCGGCGCCGCGGGGCGCCGAGACCGTGTTCCTCTCCGCCGCCGACGAGGCGACGACCCGGATCTACGCGCGGGCCGGCTTCCAGCGCGCCGGATCGGTGCTCGGCCTGCGCGACCCCGGCTGAGCGCCGCGGTCGCCGCGAGAGGGACCCGCCGCCGGCCCCGCGTATCCTCGAGCGATGCCCGCCGACGACCGCTCCGAGCGCCTCAGCGCGCAGCGCCGGTCCCTGCCTGACGCGCCCGGCGTCTACCTGTTCCGGGATGCGAAGGGGCGCGTGATCTACGTCGGCAAGGCCAAGTCCGTGCGCAAGCGCGTCGCCTCGCACTTCTCGAATCCGATGCGCCACGGCGGCGGGCCGGAGTTCATCGGCGAGGTCGACCACGTCGAGGCGGTCGTCGTGGCCACCGAGGCCGAGGCGCTGCTGGCCGAGCAGAACTTCATCAAGCAGTACAAGCCGCGCTTCAACATCCGCCTGCGCGACGACAAGTCCTACCCGTACGTCGCGATCTCCCTGGACGAGGAGTACCCGCGGGTCTACTTCACCCGCGAGCGCCACCGCCGCGGGCGGGCCTACTTCGGGCCGTTCTCGAACGCCAAGCGCGTGCGCGGCACGCTGGACCTGCTCCAGAAGGTCTTCCTGTTCCGCTCCTGCGACGGGCCGGAGCCCGGCCGCCGCAGCGGCTCGCCGTGCCTGGACTACTACATCAAGCGCTGCGAGGCGCCCTGCGTCGGGCACGCCGGGCCCGAGCGCTACCGCGAGTCGATCGACGGCGTGATCGCGTTCCTCTCCGGCCGCTACCGGGAGATCGAGCGCGACCTCGAGGCGCGGATGCGCGCCTGCGCCGACGCGCAGGACTTCGAGCAGGCCGCGCTGCTGCGCAACCGGCTGCGCGCGGTCCGCTCCCTGCTCGAGCGCCAGCGGGTCGCCAACGAGTCGGTCGGCACGGTCGACGCGGTCGCCGTCGCGCTCGAGGGCCCCGACGCGAACGCGCAGGTCTTCCAGGTGCGCGACGGCGTGCTGTCGGATCGCCAGTCCTTCTACCTCGAGAACCAGGCCGAGCGCGGCCTCTCCGAGGCCGTCGAGGAGTTCCTGCTCCAGTACTACGGCACGGCAACCGCGATTCCGGCCCAGATCGTCGTGCAGCGGGGCCTGGACCTGACCCCGGCGCTCGCCGAGGCGCTTGCCGCCCGCCGCGGCGGGCCGGTGGAGATCCGGGCCGCGGAGCGCGGCGACAAGCGCCGGATTCTCGAACTGGCCGAGCGCAACGCCGTGCTCGCGCTCGAGCAGGAGCGGCTCAAGGCCGAGCGCCGGCGCGAGCGCCGGGCCGAGGCGCTCGAAGGGCTGCAGGCCGCCCTCGGCCTCGATGCGGTGCCGCTGCGGATCGAGTGCTTCGACATCTCCAACCTCGGCGGGACCCACACGGTCGCGTCGATGGTCGTCTTCGAGGCCGGCGCGGCGAAGCGCTCGGACTACCGGCGCTTCACGATTCGCACGGTCGCCGGCTCCGACGACTTCGCCTCGATGGAGGAAGTGCTCGGCCGCCGCCTGGCGCGCTACGAGGAGGCCGCCGACCGCTCGCCGCACGACGCCGACCGCGATGCCAGCTTCGCCGCGCTCCCGAACGTCGTCGTGATCGACGGGGGCCAGGGCCAGCTCAGCGCCGGGCTGCGCGCGCTGGCCGGGTTCCGGGAGCGCGGCGTGACCGTCGTCGCGCTGGCCAAGCGGATCGAGGAGCTCTTCGTCCCGGGCCGAAAGGCCCCCTTGCGGCTCGGCCACGAGACGCCGGAGCTCCAGCTCCTGCAGCGCATCCGCGACGAGGCCCACCGTTTCGCCATCACCCACCACCGCATCCGGCGTGACCGGGCGATGACGTCGTCGATCTTCGACGAGATCCCGGGGATCGGGCCTGCCCGCAAGCGGGCGCTGCTCGCGCACTTCGGATCGCCCGAGGCGGTGCTCGCGGCGTCCCGCGAAGATCTCGAGGCCGTGCCGGGCGTGCCCGGGAAGGTGGCCCGCGAAGTGCATCTCGCCCTCAACCGGACCGGGCGGTGATCGTGGTCGGTCCGCCCGTCCCATCAGACTGCGCGCCATGAGCACCGACGGCCCCGCGGCAGAGACCAAGCTCTCGGATCTCGTCGTGATCACTGGCGTCTCCGGCGCGGGGAAGTCGACGGCAATGGCCGTGTTCGAGGACGCCGGGTACTTCTGCGTCGACAACCTCCCGCCGGGCATGATCGCCTCGCTGGTCGAGCTGTTCATGCACGCCGGGTCGAAGGTCGAGGCCGCCGCGGTCGTCTGCGACGTGCGCGGCGGCGGCTACTTCGAGGGCCTGCTGAGCGCGCTGGACGAGCTCGAGCGCCGCGAGGTCCCGGCCCGGGTCATCTTTCTCGACGCCGACGAGCAGACGCTCCTGAACCGGTACAAGGAGACCCGCCGGCGCCACCCGCTCGCGCCGACCGGGAGCGTGGCCGGCGGGATCGCCGCCGAGCGCGAGCTCCTCGGCCCGCTCCGCGATCGCGCCGACCTCGTCATCGACACTGCAGGGCTCTCCGAGTCCGATCTGCGCCGCCGCCTCGCCGAGGACCTGCTCGGCCGCGACCGGAGCTCGCGGCTCGCCGTCACCTTCACGAGCTTCGGGTTCAAGCACGGCGGGCTCCGCGAGGCCGACCTGCAGTTCGACGTGCGGTTCCTTCCGAACCCGCACTACGTGCCGGAGCTGCGGCCGAAGACCGGGCGCGAGCCCGACGTCGTCGCCTACATCTCCCGCGACGGGCAGCTCGACGAGTTCTACGGCCGCCTGATCCCGCTCCTGGACTACCTCCTGCCCCAGTACCTCGCCGAGGGCAAGGCCCATCTCGTCGTCGGGATCGGCTGCACCGGCGGCCGGCACCGGTCCGTTGCCATCGCCGAACACCTCGCCGGCCACTTCCGCGACGCCTCCGAGGCCTTCACGGTCGCGGTCGCGCACCGGGACGTGGACAGGGCGCGCGGGTGATCGACCACCTCGGCTTCGAGGTCGCCGACCTGCGGCGGTCCGCCGCGTTCTACGACGCCGTGCTCTACGCGCTCGGCGCGCGCCGCTTCCACGCATCGGACGGAGCGGTCGCCTACGGCGTGACGCGGCCGACGCTGTGGCTGACGTCGCGGGGGGCGCCGGCCCCGGCCTACGGCCACCTCGCGCTGGCGGCGGCCGGCAAGGCAGCCGTCGACGCCGCGCACGCCGCCGGCCTCGCCCACGGCGGACGGGAGGCCGGCCCGCCCGGCCCGCGGCCGCACTACGGGGAGCGCTACTACGCCGGGTACCTGCTCGACCCGGACGGGCTGCGCGTCGAGATCGTCAGCAGCCCCCGCTGAGGTATACGCTTCGGCTCCGCGCCGCCGGCCCGGGGAAACCGGGCGGCGCGATTTCATCCGAGACCGCGCCTTCAGGAGGACTCTGCACCCATGCCCGTACGGGTCGGCATCAATGGCTTTGGCCGCATCGGCCGCAACGTCGTGCGCTCCGCCCGCGAGAGCGGCGCCGACATCGAGTGGGTCGGGATCAACGACATCACCGACGCCGCCACGCTCGCACACCTGCTCAAGTACGACTCGACCTACGGGCCCTACCCGGGCACTGTCGAGCTCGAGGGCGACGGCCTGCACATCGACGGGAAGACGGTCAAGATCCTGTCCGAGACCGATCCCGCGAACCTCCCGTGGGGCGACATCGGCGCCGACGTCGTGCTCGAGTCGACCGGCCGCTTCACGAACCGCGACGACGCCGCCAAGCACCTCGACGCCGGCGCGAAGAAGGTCGTCATCTCGGCGCCCGCCACCAACCCGGACGCCACCGTCGTCCTCGGCGTGAACTTCGACGAGGTCTACGACCGCGACAGCCACCACGTCATCTCCAACGCGTCGTGCACCACGAACTGCCTCGCGCCCGTCGCGAAGGTCGTCCACGACACGGTGGGGATCACGCACGGCCTGATGACGACGATCCACGCCTACACGGCCGACCAGCGCCTGCAGGACATGCCCCACAAGGACCTGCGCCGCGCCCGGGCCGCCGCGGTGAACCTCATCCCCGCCTCGACCGGCGCCGCCAAGGCGATCGGCGTGGTGATCCCCGAGCTCCTGGGCAAGCTGCACGGCTTCGCGATCCGCGCGCCCGTCCCGACGGGGTCGGTCGTCGACCTCACGTTCGAGGCGAGCCGGGAGACGACGCCCGAGGAGCTCAACGCGGCGCTCGAGGCGGCCGCGAACGGCCCGATGCAGGGCATCCTCCAGTACACGACCGACCCGATCGTCTCCACGGACATCGTGAAGTCGAGCTACTCGTCGATCCTCGACTCGGAGCTGACCGTCGTGCTCGACGGCACCCTCGTGAAGGTCGTGAGCTGGTACGACAACGAGTGGGGCTACTCGAGCCGGGTGGTCGATCTCGTTCAGAAGATCCTGTGAGGACGCTGGATGACCTGGACGTGGACGGCCAGCGCGTCCTCGTCCGGGTCGACTTCAACGTGCCGCTCGACGGCGGAGCGGTCGCGGACGACACCCGGATCCGGGCCGCGCTGCCGACGATCGAGTGGCTGCGCGAGCACGGCGCCCGGATCGTGCTCGCCTCGCACCTCGGGCGCCCGAAGGACCGCGAGCCGGGCCTCTCCCTGCGCCCGGCGGCCGACCGGCTGGCCGAGCTGACCGGCGCGACGGTGACGCTGGCCCCCGCGGTCGTGGGCCCGGAGGCCGAGGCCGCCGCCGCCGCCCTGGCGCCGGGCGAGATCCTCGTGCTCGAGAACGTCCGCTACGAGCCCGGGGAGACGAAGAACGATCCCGAGCTGGCGGCGGCGCTCGCCCGGCTGGCCGACGTCTACGTCAACGACGCGTTCGGCACGGCGCATCGCGCGCACGCCAGCACGGAGGGCGTCGCGCACCTCGTCGGGCAGGCGGCCGCCGGCCGGCTGCTCGAGCGGGAGGTCTCGACGCTCAGTCGGCTGCTCGAGGATCCAGCCCGCCCGCTCGTGGCGGTCGTCGGCGGCGCGAAGGTGACCGACAAGATCGGCGTCATCGACCGGTTCCTGGAGGTGGCCGACACCGTGCTCATCGGCGGGGCGATGTGCTTCCCGTTCTTCGCGGCCCAGGGCCACGCCACTGGCGCCTCGCTCTGCGAGGAGGACGGGATCGAGCCGGCCCGCCGGGCGCTCGAGGATGCGCAGGCCGAACGAGCCGCCGCGCTCGAGCTGCCGTCGGACCTCGTGCTCGGCGACCGGTTCGCCGCCGACGCGGAGTCCCGCGAGCTCGACGGGGTCGAGGTGCCCGACGGCTGGATGGGCCTCGACGTCGGTCCCCGGACCGTGGCGCGCTACGCCGCCGCGATCGCTGCGGCCGGCACCGTCTTCTGGAACGGGCCCATGGGCGCTTTTGAGCTGGCGCCGTTCGCCGCCGGCACGCGCGCGGTGGCCGAGGCGGTCGCGGCGGCCCCCGGCATCACGGTGGTCGGCGGCGGCGACTCGGTCGCGGCCCTGCAGCAGTTCGGCCTGGGCGACCAGGTCACCCACCTCTCGACCGGCGGCGGGGCGTCGCTCGAGCTGATCGAGGGCCGGGCGCTTCCCGGCGTGGAGGCACTCCGATGAGCCAGAGCCGCACCCCGCTGATCGCGGGCAACTGGAAGATGCACAAGACGATCGGCGAGGCGGAGCTCTTCATCTCCGGCCTCCTGCCCCGGGTGACGACGGCGGAGGGGGTCGATGTCGCCGTCTGCGCGCCCTACACGTCGCTGCAGGCGCTCGTGGACTCGACCCGCGGCTCGCGGGTCCAGGTCTTCGCACAGAACATGCACGAGGCCGACCACGGCGCCTTCACCGGGGAGATCTCGGCCCCGATGCTCTTGGAGCTCGACGTCCACGGCGTCGTCTTGGGGCACTCCGAGCGCCGCGAGCTCTTCGGCGAGACCGACCGGGCGCTGCAGGCCAAGGTGCCCGCGGCGCTGGCCGCCGGGCTCCTGCCGATCCTGTGCGTGGGGGAGACCGAGGCCGAGCGCGAGGCCGGCGACACCGAGCGCAAGCTGCGCCACCAGGTTCAGGAGGACCTCGAGGCCGTGCCGGACGACCGCCTGAGCGACGTCGTGATCGCCTACGAGCCGATCTGGGCGATCGGGACCGGCAAGGTCGCGACCCCGGAGCAGGCGCAGGAGGCGGTTGCGTTCGTGCGGGCGCTCGTCGCGGCCCGCTCGCCCGAGCAGGCGGACCGGGTGCGCGTCCTCTACGGCGGGAGCGTCAAGGCCGACAACGCGGCGGAGCTGCTCGCCCTGCCCGACTGCGACGGCGCGCTCGTCGGCGGCGCCAGCCTCGAGGCGGCGTCGTTCGCCGCAATCGTGGAGGCCGCGGCGCCATGACGCTCGTGCCCGGGCCCGCCGCCCTTCCGGCGCCGGCCGTCGCGCTGATCATCCTCGACGGCTTCGGCCTCGCCGAGCCCGGCCCCGGCAATGCGGTGTCGCTGGCGCACAAGCCGACGTTCGACGAGCTGTGGGCCGGCTATCCGCACACGCAGCTCACCGCCTGCGGGCGCGCCGTCGGCCTCCCCGAGGGCCAGATGGGCAACTCTGAGGTCGGCCACCTCAACCTCGGCGCCGGTGCCGTCGTCGAGCAGGACCTGACCCGGATCGACGACGCCGCTGCCACCGGCACCTTGGCCCACAACCCCGTGTTCCTCGCGGCAGTCGAAGGCGCGCCGCGAGTCCACCTCCTCGGCCTCGTGTCCGACGGCGGAGTGCACTCGGGCTGGAAGCACATCGAGGCGCTGATCGGCTCCTTCGGCGAGATCGGCGTGCCCGAGGTCTGCGTGCACGCGTTCTCCGACGGGCGCGACACGTTTCCCGACGCCGGCGCCGGCTACCTCGGCACGGTGCAGGGCTGGTGCGAGGCCGCGGGCAACGCCCGGATCGGCTCGGTCATCGGCCGCTTCTACGCGATGGACCGGGACAAGCGCTGGGAGCGGATCCAGCCCGCCTACGACCTGCTCGTCCACGGCCGCGCGCCGCACCACGCCGCCACCGGGCCCGAGGCGGCCACGGCGGCCTACGCCCGCGGCGAGACCGACGAGTTCATCGAGGCCACGACAGTGGGGGAGGAGGCGCGCATCCGCCCCGGCGACGCGGTGGTCTGCTTCAACTTCCGTCCGGATCGCATGCGCGAGATCGTCCGCGCCCTCGCCGAGCCCGGCTTCGACGAGATCGACCGCGGCGGCGCGCCGCCGGTCGACCGGATCGCGACGATGACCGAGTACGTCGAGGGGTGGCCCTACCCGGTCGCCTTCCCGCCGGACCGCCCGTCGGTGACGCTCCCGAAGGTCATCGCGGCCGCCGGCAAGGGCCAGCTCCACGTCGCCGAGACCGAGAAGTACGCCCACGTCACGTACTTCTTCAACGGGGGCGACGAGCACGAGTGTGCCGGGGAGGAGCGCGAGCTCGTGCCCTCGCCCCGCGACGTGGCGACCTACGACCTCAAGCCGCAGATGAGCGCGCGCGGCGCTGCCGACGTGTTCATCGAGCGCTGGGAGGCCCACGGCCCGGCGTTCGGCGTCATCAACTTCGCCAACCCGGACATGGTGGGGCACACCGGCGTCATCCCGGCCGCGGTCGCGGCGATCGAGGAAGTCGACGCCTGCCTGGCCGACGTCGTCGCCGCCGTGCACCGCAGCGGCGGCGCGTGCATCGTCACCGCCGACCACGGCAACGCCGATCACATGCTCGAGCCCGACGGCTCGCCGAACACGGCGCATTCGCTCAACCCGGTCCCGCTGATCGTCACCGTGCCCGGGCTGTCGCTGCGCGGCGGCGGCATCCTCGCCGACGTCGCGCCGACGGCCCTGAACATCCTCGGCATCGACCAGCCGCCGGAGATGACGGGGACGTCGCTGATCGCGGCCGCGTAGCGGCTACTTCGGCTTCGGGACCGAGGTCACCTTCACCGGGGTGGCCGTGAACGTCCAGTCGCGGAACGTGATCGCGGTGCGGGCCGTGCAGCCGAAGAACACCGACACCGGCGCCGGGAGCTGCTGAACTCCGCCCGGCCCCGCAGGCGTCTTCGCGACCGTCGTGATCGCGTTCTCATCGATCTCGCCCGCGAAGGGCCCGTTCCGGCCGATCGTGGGGTTCAGCGTGTCGAGCGTGCCGCCGCCGGGGCCGGCCCGGGTGATGGAGCACGCGGCGGTGACGTTGGCCGCGAGCGCCGTGCGCGTCCAGTCGACGTGCCCCTCCAGGAGGTAGGTGCCCGGCGCCGGCAGCAGCAGGCGCACCTTGAAGTTGCCCCGGCGCTCGCGCGTCTGGACCGCGGGCAGGGAGATGACCGTCGGCTCGACGCTCGCGTCCTTGCCGGCGGGGCCCGGCGGGCCCTCCGGGCCGATCTGGTTCCAGGTGATCGGGGTCTGGCCGCCGGCGCACGCACCCGTGGTCACGATCGCCGCCGGCTGGTTGGTCGCCGGGTTGATGCATGCGGTGATCGTGGACGAGCTCCCGGCGGCCCCGAGCGCGTAGCCGCCGCCTCCAGCAGCGAGGGCGAGCGCGGTGAGCGCGATCGCGGTGTCCGGGGTGGGGCGCCAGCGGCGCCGGCGCGGCTCGTCGTCTGACATCTCGGCCTCCCAGGAACGACGCAGGACCCGGCCACGGTGGCACACGCGCGGGCGCTTGTCGAGGCGGGCGCAGGCATCGGTTCGGGCGGCTGCGGCCTGAGGGGCGCAGTCGCGGGCTCGCGCCGCCGCACGAGGCGGTTGCGTGTGCAACGATCAGCCGCATGGCCTCCACCGTCCAGTCCGTCGCTGGCGACCGCCTGACCGCCGCGGAGCTCGCCGCCTGGCGCGGCTTCCTGCGCACCCACATGCAGGTGCTCCGCGAGCTCGACGCCGAGCTCATCGCCGCGCACGGCCTCCCGCTCACGTCCTACGACGTGCTCACCCACCTCGAGAGCGCGCCGGACCGGTCGCTGCGCATGCGCGACCTGGCCGACGCCGTCTTGCTGAGCCGCAGCGGGCTGACGCGGCTCATCGACCGGCTCGCCCGGGCCGGCCTCGTGCGCCGCCAGTGCTGCGCGGACGACGGCCGCGGCCAGCTCGCGGTGCTCACCGACACGGGCCTCGCCGCGCTGCGCGAGGCCAGGCCGACCCACCTGGCGGGAGTCCGCCGGCTGTTCCTCGGGCACCTCGCGCCCGAGGAGATCGCCGAACTCGGGTCCGCGTGGGAGCGCATCGCTCCGCCTGCCGGGGCTGCTTCCAAGACTTGACACAGCACGACTGAGATTTCATACTGGCCGTTGTAGGCAATCTCTGATTCTTCCGCAGGAGGCCACCATGGCATTGATTCGATGGGAGCCGGCCCGTGAGGTCTCGACCCTCCAGTCCGAGATGAACCGGCTCTTCAACACGTTCTTCGACACGCCCACCGCCGGGGCTGGCGCGCCGCAGCGCTGGGTGCCCGCGATGGATCTGCGCGAGACCGACGGCCACTACGTCGTGAGCGTCGATCTCCCCGGCGTATCGCCCGACGACGTCAAGGTCGAGCTCGACGAGAACGTGCTCACCATCGCCGGCGAGCGCCGCGCCGGGCACGAGGACCGCGGCAACGGCTACGTCCGGGTCGAGCGTGCGTACGGCACGTTTTCGCGCTTGCTGACCCTCCCCGAGGGTGTCGACCCCGCGGGCATCGAGGCGAGCTTCGACTCCGGGGTGCTCGAGGTCCGCGTCCCGAAGCCCGCCGTCCGCGAGCCGCACCGCGTGTCGATCGCCGTCGGCGGCGACGCGGTCGACGGGACGGCAGCCGAGCCGTCCGGCGACGCCGCCGCCTAGCTCGGCCTCGCATCGACCTGCCGGCGGGCCCGCCCAGTGCGGGCCCGCCGCGCGTCCGGCCCGCGCTCGTCCGCGCGTCCTGCCGCCCTAGACTCCGCCGCCGTGCCGGCGGATTTCCAGATCCACGCCCGAGACCCGGGATCCGGCGCGCGCACCGGCACCCTGCGGCTGCCGCACGGCGAGGTGCGCACCCCGGCGTTCGTCCCCCTGGCGACGAAGGCGACCGTGAAGGGGCTGGAGCCGCGCGACGTGGCAGCGCTCGGCTACGACATGGTGCTCGGCAACACCTTCCACCTGATGCTCGCGCCGGGGGAGGAGCTGATCCGCACGCTCGGCGGCCTGCACGAGTTCATGCGCTGGCCGGCGCCGATCATCACCGACTCGGGCGGCTTCCAGGTGTTCTCGATGGGGCACGGCACCGTGGCCGACGAGATCAAGGGCCGCGCCGCCCACGGCGCCGCCCGGCAGGGCGCGACGCTCGCGATCGAGGAGGACGGGGTGCGCTTCCGCTCCTATGTCGACGGCAGCGAGCAGTTCCTCTCGCCGGAGCGGTCGCTGGAGATCCAGGCCGCGCTCGGCTCCGACATCGCGGTGGCGTTCGACGAGTGCACGCCGTTTCACGTCGACCGCGACTACACGGCCCGCTCGACCGAGCGGACGCACCGCTGGCTGGACCGGTGCGTGCGCTGGCACGCCGAGCACGCTCCGCCCGGCCAGGTCCTCTACGGCGTGGTCCAGGGCGGCGTGCACGAGGACCTGCGGCGCGGCAGCGCCGCCGCCGTGGCGGCGAGCGGCTGCGGCGGGATCGCGATCGGCGGGAGCCTGGGGGAGGACAAGCCCCAGATGTACGAGGTGGTCTCGTGGGCCGTCGACGAGCTGCCCGCCGCCCTGCCGCGCCACCTGCTCGGGATCGGCGACGTCGACGACCTCATTCGCGGCGTGGAGCTCGGCATCGACACCTTCGACTGCGCGATGCCGACCCGGCTCGGCCGTCACGGGATGGCGCTCGTCCCGGCCCCGGACGGGCGCTGGCGGGTCGACCTCACCGGCGCGCGCTGGCGTGAGGCCGACGAGCCGATCCTGGAGGGGTGCGACTGCCCGGCCTGCGCCGGCGGGTTCTCCCGCGGCTACCTGCGCTACCTCGTGCGCCAGAAGGAGCTGACCGGGCAGCGGCTGCTCACGCTCCACAACCTCGCGTTCATCTCACGGCTGATGTCGCGGCTGCGGGCGGCCGTTGCCGCCGGCACGCTGGCGGAGGAGGCGGCGGCGCTCCGGGCCGGGGCGGCGCCGTAGCGGACTGCGCCCGGCTCAGCGCGTGTTGTCGTTGATGAGCGACTGGAGCGCGTCGATCGCACGCTGGGCGTCGCGGTAGATGACGCGCTGGAGCTGCGGATCGCTGTTGACCTGGCTGGCGACCACGATCGCGCCGGCGCCGACGAGCGCCGCCAGCACGACGAGGACGACGGCGATGCGCCAGCCGCGGCCGGACTTCCGGGGCGGTCGGCGGCGCGGCCCGCGGCGCGGGCCGGCGTGGCCGGCGCGTCGACCGGGGCGATGCGCCGGGGCTGCCGCGGCTGGCGTGCCGCCACGGCGCCGGCGGTTGCGCCCGCGGCGCCCGCGGCGGCGATGCTCGTCGCGGCGGTCCCGGTGTCGCCCGGCCGCACGAGGCGGGTGGCCGCGGTGCCGCCGTCGGCGCCCGGGGCGGCGTCGGGCGGGTCGATGCCGCGGGCGCCGTCGCGCAGCGCGTCGGCCATGGCCAGGGCGTCGGTGTAGCGCGCGCCCGGATCGATCGAGAGCGCCCGGGCGACCGCGCGGGCCAGCGAGGGCGGCACGTCGGGGGCGATCTCGTCCAGGCGGGTCGGCAGCTCGCGCTGCTGCATCAGCGTGAGCTCGCTCAGCGAGCTGGCCTCGTAGGGGAGCCGGCCGCTCAGGAGCTGGTAGGTCACGACGCCGAGCGAGTAGAGGTCCGCGGCGGGCCCGGCCTCCTCGCCGCGCGCCTGCTCGGGCGCCAGGTAGGCGGCGGTCCCGAGGACCGAGCCGACCTGCGTGATGCTCGACTGCTCGGTCGCCTTCGCGATCCCGAAGTCGGCGAGCTTCACCGTGCCGTCGCGGGACACGAGCAGGTTCCCGGGCTTGACGTCGCGGTGCACGACCCCGTTGCGATGCGCGTACTCCAGGCCCTTGCACGCCTGCTCGACGACGAAGATCGCGTCCTGGACCTCGAGGTGGCCGCGGTCGCGCAGGAGCTGGGCGCAGGAGCGACCGTCGACGTACTCCATGACGATGTAGTGGCGTCCCGAGGCTTCGTCGAGGCCCGAGTCGAAGACCTGCACGATGTTCGGGTGCACGAGCCGGGCCGCCGCGAGCGCCTCGCGCTGGAAGCGCGACACGAACGTCGGGTCCTCCGCCAGGTGTTCGGCCAGGAGCTTGACGGCGACCTCGCGCTCCAGGCGCGTGTCGACCGCCAGCTGGACCGTCGACATGCCGCCGAGGCCGAGGCGGCGCTCGATCCGGTAGCGGCCGGCGATGAGGTCGGGGGCCTCGCTCATGGGGAGGTCGGCGACAGGCCGCCGGTGTCGCTCGTGTCGGTCGGCTGGGTCGGCTGGGTCGGCTGGGTGGGCTCGGTCGGCTGGGTGGGCTCGGTCGGCTGCGTGGGCTCGGTCGTCGTGGTCTCGGTCTGCGTGGTCTCCGTGGCGGTCGTCGGCTCGGTCGTCGCGGTCGTGGCCGTTGTCGCCGTCGTGGCCGTCGACTTCGTCTCGCGGCAGGCGGCCTGCGCGCGCACGGCGAGGTTCGCCAGGCCGGCCTGCAGCGTGGACTGCAGCTGCTGGCTGACCTCGGACGGCAGCGCCGCCGCGCGCTGCTGGGCGGCGCGGACCTCGCGCGAGGCCCGCTTGCAGTTCTGCTCGTCGATGCCGCTGCGCACGCCGTCGAGGTTCGCGTTCAGCGCGTCGGCGTCGCCCTGGGGGATGAGCTGGTTGCGGTCGCCGCAGGCGACGAGGCCGGCGGCGCCGGCGCCCAGGAGGGCAGCGAGGAGGATGGGCAGGAGCTTGCGCATGCTCGGGTTCGTGAGCCTACTGGCCGTAGGCGAGGCGCTCTGCCAGTGACTCGGGCAGGCGGGCAGCGCGGATGGCCGCGGCGGCGCCCGCGATGTCGTACTCGACGCGCCGGAACGAGGCCGTCCAGGCGTCCGGATCCAGCAGCAGCCAGGCGGCGCGGGGGTCGCCGTCGCGCGGCTGGCCGACGCTGCCGGGATTGATGAGCCACTCGCCCGCGGCGAGGTCGAGCTCGGTGCCGGCCTCGCAGGTCGCGCCGGTGGCGGGCTCGCCCGGCTGGCGCCAGAAGGCGAGCGCCACGTGGGAGTGCCCGACGAAGCAGACGCGCTCGGCCTGGGCGTCGAGGCAGAGCTCGGCGAGCAAGGAGGAGAGGACGTACTCCCACACCGGATCGCGGGGACTGGCGTGGTACAGGCCGAAGCCGCCGGACGCCCCTGCCGGCTCGAGCGTGCGCAGGAAGGCGAGGTTGTCGGGGTCGATCACCTGCTGGGTCCACCGCGCCGCGAGCTCGGCGCCGCGGGAGAACTCCACGAGCGGGAGGTCGCCGCGGACCGCGAGGTCGTGGTTGCCGACGAGGCACAGGTCGCAGTGGGACTGCGCGATCTCGACGCACGCGTCGGGGTCGGCGCCGTACCCGACGAGGTCGCCGAGGCACCAGATCGTGCCCGCGCCGGAGGCCGCGACGTCGGCCATCACCGCCTCGAAGGCGTGCCGGTTGCCATGGATGTCGGAGAGCAGGGCGATCGTCATGTCTACAGTGGGGCCGTGGACCGCGGACGCCTGCGCCTGCCCCTTGCGATGGCCGCCGTGCTGGCGGCGGCGGAGGGGGCGGCGGTCCTGCTGCGCCCGCGTTCCGGGGTGATTCGGGCGGCGCCCGTGGACGCCGGATCGTACTTCAGCGCTACGGAGATCCAGCGGGCCCGGGCGTTTCGCCGTCCCCAGCTGGCCCTCCACGGCGCCAACGTCCTCATCGAGGCTACCGTGCTGGCGGCGCTGGCGCGCCGCCCTCCCGATGTCCTGCGGCGCCCCCGGAAGCGTCCGCTCCTGGCCGGCGCGGCGGCAGCTGCCGGCCTGTCGGCGGGGCTCGGGGCGGCGACTCTGCCGGCGTCGGCGCTGGCGCGGCGCCGCTCGCTCGCGGCGGGCCTCGCCACCCAGTCCTGGCGCGGCTGGGCGGCCGACTCCGCGAAGGCCGGGGCGATCTCGGCCGGGATCGCGGGCGCCGGCGCGGCGGGGCTCCTCGGGCTCGTGCGCCGGCGGCCGGACGGGTGGTGGGCGCCGGCTGCCGCGGCGGCCGTCGGGGCGGGCGTCCTGTTCACCGCGGTCGCGCCCGTGGTGCTCGACCCGGTGTTCAACCGCTTCGACCCCCTTCCGGACGGCGAGACCCGGCGGGCCGTCCTCTCGCTCTCCGAGGCGGCCGGCGTCCGCGTCCGAGAGGTCTACCGGGTCGACGCGAGCCGGCGCACGACGGCGGCGAACGCCTACGTCGCCGGCCTCGGCGCGACGAAGCGCGTGGTCCTCTACGACACCCTGCTGGACGGATTCACCCCGGAGGAGGTCCGCCTCGTCGTCGCCCATGAGCTGGCGCACGTGCGCCACCGCGACCTGCCCCGCGGCCTGGCGTTCCTGGCCCTGACCGCGCCCGCGGCGACGCTTGCCGCCCAGCGGCTGGCCGAGCGCCTGACACCCGGCCCCGACGCGAGCCTGGCCGGCGCCGGGCCGGCCGCGCTGCCCGCGCTCGCGCTGGGGTTCGGGGCGGCGTCAGTGCTCGTGTCGGCAGGCTCGCGGCAGCTCTCGCGCCGGATCGAGGCGCGCGCCGACACCTTCGCGCTGATGCTCACCGGCGCCCCGGAGCCGTTCATCTCCTTCGAACGCCGGATCGCGCTGCTGAACCTCGCGGACCCCGACCCGCCGGCGTGGCTGGTGCGGATGCTCGCGACCCATCCGCCGACGGTCGAGCGGATCGGGATCGGCGTCGCCTACCGGGACGGGGCGCGGGCGTAGGGCGGGGCGCGGCGGGGCCGGGCGGGGCGCGGCGGGGCCGGGCGTGGCCGTGACCGTGGCCGGTTCTCCGCCGAACTCGTGCGTCCCGGCCACCGATTCGGTGGTCAATGTGCGCAGGAACGGCAGGTCGGGGCGCTGCTCCGAACGTGTGCGTCCTAGCCACCGATTCGGTGGTCAATGTGCGCAGGAACGGCGGTCGGGGCGCTGCTCCGAACGTGTGCGTCCTAGCCACCGATTCGGTGGTCAATGTGCGCGAGAACGGGCGCGGACGCGGACGCGGACTATCCGCTCTAGGTGACTCGCCCGCACCCGGCACGCGGCCGGCAGGCCGCATTGGCCGCCTCGCGGCCTGCCGCGCCCGCCGCCTACGCGCTGGCCGCCCGGAACGATTCGGCCGCCGACCGCACGAGCGCGACGAGCTCGGGGCCCGCCTTCGCGGTCGAGCCGCTGTCGAACGGCGGCTGCGGGTCGTACTCGATCATGAGCTGCAGCGCCTTGGCGAAGTCCTCGCCGGCGATCTGGCCGGCGAGCCAAAGGCCCATGTCGATGCCCGAGGACACGCCCGCGGACGTGACGACCTTGCCCTCGGCCACGACCCGCTCATCGGTGGGGATCGCGCCGAAGCCGGCGAGCGCATCCAGCTCGGTCCAGTGTGACGTGGCGCGCAGCCCGTCGAGGATCCCGGCGGCGCCGAGCAGCAGCGAGCCGGTGCACACCGACGTCGTCCACGTCGACGTCTCGTGCGCGCCGCGCAGCCAGGACAGCAGGCGCTCGTCGTCGAGCACGGCGCGCGTGCCCGTTCCGCCGGGCACCAGAATGAGATCCGGCGACGGCGCCGCCTCGTACGGCGCGTCGGCCATGAGCGTGAGCTGGCCGCTCTCCGGGGTCATCGGGCCGGGCTCGGCCGCGAGCCAGCGCACGCGGGCGCCCGGCAGGCGGGAGAGGACCTCGTAGGGCCCGACCGCGTCGAGCACGGTGTAGCCGGGGTACAGGGGGATGGCGATCTCCACGGGGTCCTCTCGGGTCGGGTCTCGGATCGGTCAGGCGGCGAAGCGGTCGCGGTAGGCAGCGGGGGAGACCCCGACGCGCCGGGCGAACGCGCGGCGCAGCGTCTCGACGGTGCCAAAGCCGCACTGGCGCGCGACGGCCTCGGTCGGGGCGGCGGTGGTCTCGAGCAGCACGCGGGCCCGCTCGACGCGGAGCGCCTCGACGTGGGCGGCGGGCGTCGTGCCGACCGCCTGGCGAAAGGCGCGGGCGAAGGTCCGCTCGCTCATGCCCGCGCGGGCCGCCAGCGCCGGGACGCTCAGGTCAGCGTCCAGATGGCCCGACATCCACGCCTGCAGCTCGGGCAGCGGGCCGCGACCGGCGGCCTGGGCGGCGAGCGCCGCCGAGAACTGGGACTGGCCGCCCGGCCGCCGCATGAAGAGCACGAGCCAGCGGGCGACCTCCAGGGCCGTGCGCGGGCCGAGGTCCTCCTCGACGAGCGAAAGCGCGAGGTCCATGCCTGCCGTCACCCCCGCGGACGTGCGAATCGGCCCGTCGGCCACGAAGATCGGGTCGGGCAGGACCTCAACGGCCGGATAGGCGCGGGCCAGCGCGGCGCACGACGCCCAGTGCGTCGTGGCCCGCCGCCCGTCGAGCAGGCCGGCGCGGGCGAGCAGGAACGCCCCCGTGCAGACCGAGGCGGTGCGGCGGGCGCGCGGGGCCGCGTCCCGAAGCCAGGCGATCAGGCGCGGGTTGGGATCCCGGGTGCCCGTCCCGCCGGCGGCCACGATGGTGTCGATGGCGCGCGGCGCCGCCGACAGCGGTCCGGCCGGGGCGATGGCATACCCCGAGCCGGTGTCGATCGGGCCCGGCTCGAGCGCCCGGACGGCGACGTCGTAGCTGCCCGGACGCAGGCGGTCGGCCGCCGAGAACACCTCCGCCGGCCCCGTGACGTCGAGCGGCTGAACGCCCGGAAAGGCGACGATGACGACCACGCGGGCGGGCATGGCCACATCGTGGCGCCTCGCCGGCCTGGCGGCAAGGACACGATGCGGACGATTTCTGCCATCCCGGGGACGGCGTCGCAATTCGGCCGCCCGGGACGGCACAACCTCAGCTTCGATGCGAAGGCGGCGCGGGGCGCCGCCCGTCCCTACTCCTCGCCGGGCTCCTCGTCGCCGTACTCCGGGAGGTTCTTGATCCCCTCCCGGGTGCGCCACTTCGAGTAGTTGTCCTCCATCGCGTCGATCAGCTCCCGCATGAACAGCGGCGAGAGATTCACGCGCGACACGACAACGCCGGGGATCTCCTCCTCCTCGACCTCGTGATCGACCCGCGCGAACGTGATGGTGAACTCGTAGTCCGAGTGGCTCACGTTCGCGAAGTTCGCGTAGTGCCCGGCCATCAGCTCGGGCGAGAAATGGATGTTGATTTGGCGCTCTGCGCCGTCGTCCCCGTTGGCCATGCTGGCTAGTATCGCAACAGTGCGGTTCCTCGTCCTCGCCGTCGGCCGGCTCCGCCCGCCCTATCAGGACGACATCGCCCACTACCAGAAGCTCCTGGCCGGCCACGCGAAGGTCGAGGTCGTCGAGGTCCGGGAGGACGAGCAGCTCGCCCGGCGGATCCCGGACCGGTCCTACACGGTCCTCCTCGGACGGGACGGGCGCGAGCTCGACAGCCTCGAGTTCAGCCGCTTCCTGGAGGACCGCCGCCAGCGCGGCCTCGACGTCTGCTTCGTGATCGGCGGCCCGCGCGGCATCGACGTGAGCTGCGACGAGACGATGTCGCTGGGCCGGATGACGCTCCCGCACCAGCTCGCCCGGGTCGTGCTCCTCGAGCAGCTCTACCGCGGCCACAAGATCCTGGCTGGCGAGCCGTACCACTACTGACGGGGCCGGCGGGCGCTACGGTTCGCCGCCATGACCCCGCTGACCGACCTCCGCGCGGCCGTCGAGGCCGCCGCCGCCGAGCTGCGGCCCCGCGGGTCCGAGGCCGGCGTCGCGCCGACGCTCGAGCAGCCCAAGCGGGCCGAGCACGGGGACTACGCCACGAACGCCGCGATGCTCCTGGCGCCGGTGCTGGGCGCCCCGCCGCGCGAGATCGCCGACCGGCTGAGCGGGACGCTGGCTGAGCGGCTGGGCCCAAGCCTGGAGCGGGCCGAGGTCGCCGGCCCGGGCTTCCTGAACCTCGTGCTCTCCGACGGCTGGCACCGCGAGGGCCTCAGCGACGTGCTCGCCGCGGGCGCCACCTACGGCGCGGCGACGGCAACGCGCCCCGAGCGTGTCCTCGTCGAGTTCGTCTCGGCGAACCCGACCGGGCCGCTCACGGCGGCCGGCGGGCGCCACGCCGCCTACGGCGACTCCATCGCCCGCCTCCTCGAGCTGGCCGGCCACGCCGTCGAGCGGGAGTACTACATCAACGACTTCGGCTCGCAGGTTCAGCGGCTGGGCCTGTCGATCCAGGCCCGCGCCCGCGGCGAGGAGGTCCCGCCGGACGGCTACGCGGGCGACTACGTCCGCGAGCTCGCCGCGCAGATCCCCGGCGCCGAGGACGCCGACCCCGGCGAGCTGGCGCAGGCCGGCGTGGCGCTGATGGTCGAGCGGATCCAGGCCACCCTGCAGCGGTTCGGCGTCGAGTTCGACACCTGGTTCTCGGAGCGGTCGCTGCACGCCGGCGACCCCACGGCGGTCGACGCGGCCCTCGTGACGCTCGAGGAGGCCGGGGCCCTGTTCGAGGAGGAGGGCGCGACCTGGCTGCGCACCACGCCGCACGCCGACGACAAGGACCGCGTCCTGCGCCGCTCGACCGGCGAGCACACCTACTTCGCCTCCGACATCGCCTACCACCTCGACAAGCGCGCCCGCGGCTTCGACCGCATGATCGACGTCTGGGGGGCCGACCACCACGGCTATGTGCCGCGGATGAAGGCCTCGTTCGCCGCTCTCGGGGACGATCCGGAGCGCCTCGAGCTCGTGATCATGCAGTTCGTCAACCTCATCGAGCGCGGCGAGCGGGCCTCGATGTCCAAGCGCCGCGGGGACTTCGTCACGCTCGACGAGCTGATCGAGCAGGTGGGCGTCGACGCGGCCCGGTTCTTCCTGCTGCAGCGCTCGCACGACACGACCGTCGACCTCGACATCGATCTCGCGCGCGAGCGCACGGCGGAGAACCCCGTGTACTACGTCCAGTACGCCCACGCCCGGATCGCCTCGATCCGGGCCAAGGCCGGCGAGGACGCCGTCGCGGCGGCCGTGGCCTCCGGCGGCGCGGCCGGGAGCGAGGCGCCGCTGCATCCGTCCGAGCGGATCCTCGTGCGCAAGCTGCTCGCCTTCCCGGGCGAGGCCGCCGAGGCCGCCGAGCGCCGGGCCCCGCACCGGATCACCACCTATGCGCTGGAGCTCGCCCAGACGTTCACGGCCTTCTACCGCGACTGCCAGGTCGTGGGCGCCGAGCCCGCCGGGGCCGAGACGTTCCGGCTCGCCCTCTCCGTGGCCGCCCAGCGGGTCATCGCGCAGTCGCTCGGGCTGCTCGGGGTGAGCGCGCCGCAGGAGATGTAGGGCGGCTCGCGGGCGGGCGCGGGCGGCTCGTTCCGGCATGACACTCCGACTGCCACGAAACCCAGCAGCGAGGAGACGCCGATGGCGCCCGACATGCGCTTGACCTACATCGGCGGCCCGACCGCCCTCATCGAGATCGGCCCGTGGCGGCTGCTCACCGACCCGACCTTCGACCCGCCGGGGAAGCGCTACTTCTTCGGCTGGGGGACCGTGTCGCGCAAGCTCCAGGGGCCGGCGGTCCCGTTCTCAGAGCTCGAGCCGATCGACGCCGTGCTCCTGAGCCACGACCACCACGGCGACAACCTCGATCCCGCCGGCCGTGCGCTCCTGCCCCGCATGGGCACGGTCGTCACGACCGCGGCGGGGGCCCGGCGCCTGGGCGGCGGCGCCCGCGGCCTCGCGCCGTGGGCGACCACGACCCTCGAGGCGGACGGCCGGATCCCGCTCGAGATCACGGCCACGCCCTGCCGGCACGGCCCGCCCGGCAGCCATCCGATCGTCGGGGACGTGATCGGCTTCGCGCTGCGGTGGGCGGGCCAGGAGCACGGCGCCCTGTGGATCTCCGGCGACACGGTGATCTACGACGGGGTCCGCGAGGTCGCGGAGCGGATCGACGTCGGCACGGCCGTGGTGCACCTGGGCGGCGTCCGCTTCCCGGTCTCCGGGCCCCTGCGCTACACGATGACCGCCGAGGACGCCGTGCAGCTGTGCGGGCAGCTGGATCCGCAAACCATCATCCCGATCCACTACGAGGGCTGGAAGCACTTCCGTCAGGGCCGCGCGGCCGCCGAGCAGGCGTTCCTCGGCTCGCCCCTGGGTGAGCGGGTGCGGTGGCTGGAGCCGGGAGTGCCGACGGCCGTCGCGGCGTGACGGCCGCGCCCGTGCCCGGACCGCGGCGTTCGCATCCGGACCGCGCACCGCAGCGCTGCCGAGCCAGCACATCGCAATCCGTACCATCGACGGGCCGTGGTGACCGCCAACGATGAGACGAGCCCGGGGCCGGCCCTGACCGGCCGCCGCCGCTGGATCGCGCTGTGCGTCCTGTGCACCGGGATGCTCATGATCGTCCTGGACGTGACGGTCGTGAACGTCGCGCTGCCCGCGATCCAGGATGACCTGGGCTTCGCGCAGTCGAGCCTGGCCTGGGTGGTCAACGCCTACCTGATCGCGTTCGGGGGCCTGCTCCTGCTGGCGGGCCGGCTGGGCGATCTCATCGGCCGCCGGACGATCTTCCTCGCGGGGCTGGCCGTCTTCACCGCCGCATCGCTGGCCTGCGGGGCGGCCCAGAGCCAGGAGCTGCTCGTTGCGGCGCGGTTCGTGCAGGGCGTCGGCGGCGCGATGACCTCGGCGGTGATCCTCGGGATGATCGTCACGATGTTCCCCGGGGCGCGGGAGCAGGCCAAGGCGATCGGCGTCTATGCGTTCGTCGCCTCCGCCGGCGGGGCGGTCGGGCTGCTGGCCGGCGGCGTCCTGACCCAGTCGATCAACTGGCACTGGATCTTCTTCGTCAACGTCCCGATCGGCGTCGCCACGGCCGTGGCCGCTCGCCGGCTGCTGGATCGCGACACCGGGATCGGGATCCGGGAGGGCGCAGACGTCCCGGGCGCAATCCTCATCACGGGCTCGCTGATGCTCGGCGTCTACACGATCGTCAAGCCGGCCGCCGAGCACGGCTGGGGCTCGTCCGAGGCGCTGGCGCTCAGCGCCGGCTCGCTGGTCCTGCTCGCCGCGTTCGTCGTGCGCGAGACTCGCGCGGCCCATCCGCTGATGCCGCTGCGGATCTTCCGGTCGCGCAACGTGACGGGGGCAAACGTGGTCCAGGTGCTCGCGGTGCCGGGGATGTTCGGCCTGTTCTTCCTGGGCGCGCTCTACCTCGAGCGCGTGCTGGGCTACGACGCCCTGCAGATTGGCCTCGCGTTCCTGCCCGTCACCGTGGTGATGGGCACGCTGTCGTTGCGCTACTCCGACCGGCTCGTGATGCGCTTCGGCGCCCGGGCGACCTTGCTTCCGGGCCTGGCCCTGATTGCCGTCGCCTTGGTGTACATGAGCTTCGCTCCGGTCGACGGGACCTACCTGGCCGACGTCCTGCCGGCGATGATCCTGCTTGGCAGCGGCGCGGGCCTGGCCTTCCCGGCGCTCATGAACCTGGCGATGTCGGGCGCCACCCAGGCGGATGCCGGCCTGGCCTCGGGCCTGGTGAACACCGCCGCGCAGGTTGGCGGCGCACTGGGCCTCGCGCTCCTGGCGACGCTGTCGGCGACGCGCAGCGATGCGCTGATCGCCGACGGCCAGGCCACCGCGGACGCGCTCACGAGCGGCTACCACCTCGCGTTCCTGGTCGGCGCGGCGCTGGCGGCCGGGGCGATCGTCGTCACGCTCGCCGTCCTGCGGCCGGCGCCGATGCCGGCAGCGGACGCCCGGGACGGCAGCGCCGAACCGGCGTATGAGAGCGCCTAGGGCGCCGGACCGCCCGGGAGGCCACGCGTGGTCGTCACCGGACCGCCGTGAGTGCGGCGCAGGCGGCGGCCGGCGCCGTCCCTACAGCTCCGCGCCGAGCCCCTCCGCCTCGATCGCGCGGACCTTGGCCCGGCGGCGGACGTGGCGCTCCTCCTCGGAGACATCGGCGCCGAGGAAGGCGGTGACCACGTCCTCAGCGGTCTTGGCCCCGATGACGC
Source organism: Solirubrobacteraceae bacterium (assembly GCA_046330225.1). GTDB lineage: Bacteria > Actinomycetota > Thermoleophilia > Solirubrobacterales > Solirubrobacteraceae > CANJIV01. The sequence continues at coordinate 659,546 of JAXLTD010000001.1, forward strand.
GCGCGCCGATGCACAGCACGTTGACCGCGTCGTGCTGCACGCCCTGCGCGGCGGTGTAGTGGTCGTGGATGCAGCAGGCCCAGATGCCCGGGATCTTCGACGCGGCGACGGCGACGCCGGCCCCCGAGCCGCAGACGAGGATGCCGCGCTGCGCCTCGCCGCTCACGACCGCCTCGCCAACGGCGAGCGCGTAGTCCGGATAGTCGACCGGCTCGGCGGAGTTCGTCCCGAGGTCGATCGGCTCGTGGCCGGCAGCCCGCACGACGGAGAGGACCGTCTCCTTCAGTTCGAAGCCGGCGTGGTCGAAGCCGCAGGCCACCTTCATCGCGATCCCTCCTGGTGCTCGAGCTCTTCCCGGGCCATCAGCGCGGCCCCGAGGACGCCCGCGGCGACCCCGTGGCGGGCCAGGCGGATCTCCGTCTGGGTCCCCACGCCGGGCAGAAGGTACTGGAGGGCGGTCTCGCGGGCCGGGCCGAGCAGGAGCTCGCCGGCCCGGGAGACGCCGCCGCCGACCGCGACGACCTCCGGGTCGAAGGTGTTGATCGCATTCGCGATCCCCACGCCCAGCCGCCGGGCGAGGAGGTGCAGGAGCGCGAGCGCGACGGGGTCGCCCGCCTGGGCGGCGTCGACCGCATCCGGGCCGAGCACGGGCTCTCCCGCGGCCAGCCGGCGTCCGAGCGCCGACTCCGCCTCGTCGCGCGCCGCGCGCTGCGCGAGGCGGTCGAGCTCCGTGCCGGCGGCGAGCATCTCCAGCGACCCGGGCTGGGGGAACCGCTCGCGGGGCGCGGGCACGCCGCCGGCGAGGTCGAGGCCGATGATGGTGTGGCCGATCTCGGCGGCGGCGCCGGTGGCGCCGCGGTAGACCCGGCCGTTCAGCACCAGGCCGCCGCCGACGCCGGTCCCGACCGTGAACATCACGAGGTGCTGGGTGACGAGGCGGCCCTGGCCGTCGTGGGCCTCGGCGAACCCGGCCACGGTCGCGTCGTTGTCGACGAACACCGGGGTCCCGAGGCGGTCGGCCAGGACCTGGCGCAGCGGCACGTCGGCGAGCGGGACGTTCACGCTGGCGCGGGCGGTGCCGGTGGCGAAGTCCACGGTCGAGGGGACGCCCACGCCCACCGCAGCATCGCCGGGCTCGCGGATCCGCTCCACCGCGGCGACGATCTGATCGACGAGCGCGGCGGAGGAGGCCCGCTCGGTCGGCTCCTGGAAGTTGCCCGACAGCTCGCCCGACGCGAACCGCGCGACCGAGACCTTCGTGCCCCCGATGTCGACGCCCACCGTGGCTGGGGGCACTACGCCTCCAGCCGGGAGGCCGACAGCGTCTCCTGCTCCCGCGCCAGATCGTGGTCGGCGCGGATGACGTGCATCACCGCGTTGATGAGCGCGAGGTGGGTGAACGCCTGCGGGAAGTTCCCGAGGTGGCGGCCCGTGCGCGCGTCGATCTCCTCCGCATACAGGTAGAGGGGGCTCGCGTAGCTGAGCATCTTCTCGCAGAGGTCGCGGGCCCGCCGGGTCTCGCCGATCTCGGCCAGCGCCGACACGAGCCAGAAGGAGCAGATCGCGAACGTGCCCTCCTCGCCGAGCAGCCCGTCGTCGGTCTCCTCGGTGCGGTAGCGCAGCACGAGCCCGTCCTCGGTCAGGTCGTCGGCGATCGCCAGCACCGTCGCGCGGATCCGCGGGTCGTCGGGCGGCAGGAAGCGCACGAGCGGCGCCATGAGCAGCGAGGCGTCCAGCGTGTTGGAGCCGTAGTACTGCGTGAAGATGCCGTCCTCGTTGACGCCGTGCTCGCAGACGTCGGCGTGGATCTCGTCGGCGACGGCCTGCCAGCGGTCGACCCGCTCGCGGTCCTCCCGCAGGCGCGCCAGCCGGGCCCCGCGGTCGCAGGCGACCCAGCACATGATCTTGGACTGGGTGAAGTGCCGCGGCTCGCCGCGCACCTCCCAGATGCCGCGGTCGGGCTTGCGCCAGTTCTCGATCGCGGACTCGACCTGGTGCGTGAGCATCTTCCACGAGCCCTCCGACAGGTAGTCCCGGGACTTCGTGTGGAGGTAGACGGAGTCGAGCACGGCGCCCCAGACGTCGTGCTGGCGCTGGTTGTAGGCGCCGTTGCCGATCCGCACGGGCTGGGCGCCCTCGTAGCCGGTGAGGTGGTCGAGGATCTCCTCGGTGAGGACCTTCTCGCCGCCGATCCCGTACATGATCTGCAGGTCGTCGCCGGCCTCGGCGGCCACGTCGGCGATGAAGTAGTAGAAGTCGTTGGCCTCCCAGTCGTAGCCGAGCGAGTAGAGGCCCCAGAGCATGAACGTGGAGTCGCGGATCCACGTGTAGCGGTAGTCCCAGTTGCGCTCCCCGCCCGGGGTCTCCGGCAGCGACGAGGTGGCCGCTGCCACCATCGCGCCCGTCGGGGAATAGGTGAGGCCCTTGAGGGTGAGCGCCGAGCGCTGGAGGTAGTTCTTCCACGGGTGGTCGGGGAAGTGCCCGTGCGACAGCCACTCGTGCCAGTAGTCGGCGGTCCGGACGAGGCGCTCGTAGGCCTCGTCGTAGGTCTTGGGCCCGTCGTGCTCGGACCAGCTGACCGAGACGAACCCCGTGTCGCCGTCGCGCAGGCGGGTGCGGGCGCGGGCCCGGGAGCCTTCGAAGCCGAGGCGCAGGTCGGTGTTGACCTTGAGGCGCACGTCGCAGCCCTCGGCCCAGGCCACGGCCTCGTGGTAGCCGGACCCGGTGTACTCCCAGGTGGCGTGCAGGCGCCCGTAGTCGAACTTCGGCTCGCAGTCGAGGTTGATCTCGACCGAGCCGTTGACGCAGCGGATCGTGCGGAGCAGGACGTGGTCGGCGTCGTAGTCGGTCGGCGAGCGCCGGTGGGTCGAGGACCGCTCGCCCTCGTGGTGCCACGGCCCGACGCAGAGAACGTCGCGGATGATGCAGAAGCCGGTGTCGGTGCCCCACGTGGTCTCGAGCACCATCGTGCCGGGCAGGTAGCGCCGGCCGGCGGGCACGGTGACGCCGGCCGGGCCGAGCCGGAAGTATCCCGCGTCGCGGTCGAGCATGGAGCCAAAGACGCTTGGGCTGTCCATGCGCGGCAGGCACAGCCACTCGATCGTCCCGCTCGGGGCCACGAGCGCGGTCGATTCGCAGTCCGACAGGAACCCGTAGTCGGCGATCGGCGGGAACGGGCTGCCGCCGAGCGGGACGTCGCCGATCACCCGCCTCACGCAGGGCCCTCCAGCTGCGCCGCGGCCGGCGGGTCCAGCAGGACAGTCAGGGTTCCCGGATCCGGGCGGACGTGCGCCGAGGGCGCCGCCGGATCCGGCGGGGATCCGAAGGCGCGGCGCACGGCCTCGGCCTTGCCCTCGCCCTCGACCAGGAACACGACCTCCCGGGCCGCGTTCAGGGCGGGGAAGGTGAAGGTGATCCGCGGGACGAACGGCTCGAGGCCGGGCTCGGGCACCCCGACGACCGGCTGGTCGGTCACGGCCAGCGCCGGCGTGCCCGGGAACAGCGAGGCGGTGTGGCCGTCGCCGCCGATGCCCAGGAGGATCAGGTCCAGCGCGGGCACGCCCTCTCCGAACACCGCGCGCAGCGTCTCGGCGTAGGCGCCGGCGGCCGCCTCGTAGCCCTCCTCGCCGTGGATGCGGTGCACGACGGGGGCCGGGCCGGCGATCCGGTCCAGCAGGGCCTCGCGGGCCAGGCGGTAGTTCGACCGCTCGTCGTTGGGGCCCACGGCGCGGTCGTCGCCGAACCACAGCGTGACGCCAGACCAGTCGTCGACCAGGGCGGCGGCCTGCTCGTAGGCCGCCCGCGGCGTGCGGCCGCCGGCGAGCGCGATGTGGCCGCGGGCGCGGGCGACGGCGGCGATCTTCTCGGCCGCGGCCGCGGCGGGGTCGTCGGTGATGGTGATGCGGGGCTGGGTCATGGGCTCACGTGGTCATGTGGGTCGCGGCGGCCAGCGCGGGGCCGTAGGTGCGGTCGCGCAGGAGCGCCTGGCGGATGCCCTCGCCGAGGATGCCGCCCTCGCCGCGGGAGGAGCCGAGCACGGTCCACTCGGTCTCGGTGCCGTCGCGGTGGCGGCGGCGCTCGGTCAGCCCGCCGTCGCCGCGCTCGAGCCGGATGCCCGAGCCGTAGGCGGTGTCGACCTGGATGCTGGCGAGCCCGGGGACGCCCTGCTCGGGCGCGGGCTCGACGGTGAGGCGCACCTCCTGGCGGCGCCCGTGCGCCGTGCCGGTGTGGATGCCGGCGCGGGCCACCATCTGGCTGGGCCTCCAGCCCAGGCGCGACGAGAGCCAGCCGAGCAGCATGAGGCCGGCGGCGGCAGAGTCCGGGCGGTGGCGGACCGTCACGGCCTCGATCGTGTGGAGCTCCTCGCGGCGGTCGGGCGGGTCGAAGGCGCCGGCCACGCGCTCGCGCCACGGCGTCGACCGCAGCCAGGACAGGTCCACCACTCGCGCGCGCTGGGCGAGGTGGGAGGCGCGGCGCAGCGCCACGGGCACGTCCGGGTCATCGAGCGAGTCGAGCATCACGACCTGGGCGATGTGCAGCAGCGAGTCGACGGCCTCGGGGTGGCCGTGCGGCGACCACACGACGGTGGCCAGGTCGGGAACGAGGAGCGGATCGACGATCGAGTCGAGGTGCTCGAGGTGGTGCGCTCCGCAGGCGATCGCCACCCGCTCGCGACCGAGCACGAACCCGCTCGGCCCGGGGATGTCGTCGCCCGACACCGTCGCGATCGCGTCGAGGGTCGTGCGCCCGGGCTCGACGGCGCAGAGGATCGTGCGGGACGGGTGGTACTGGCTGATCCGGTCCAGGCGGTTCTCGATCTCGCCGCGCCACTCGCGGTCGCAGACCACGACGAGGTTGATGACCCGGGCGGGGACGTAGGAGGCGGTCTCCTCGTGGCGGTGCTTGAGCAGCCGCCGCAGCGCGGACTCGATCGCGCCCGGGGTGGTGTCGAGCGCCCCCCAGACGTCGTCCGTGCGCGACGTCCCGGTGTCGCTGAGCTCCGGCACCTACACGGCCCTCCAGGCGGACCCGGGCCGCAGGAGCTGGTTGGCCTCGGCCGGCCCGGGCGTGCCCGCGGGGTAGTGGGCGACCGGGGCGGCGCCGTCGGCCCAGGCGTTGAGGATCGGATCGCAGATCCGCCACTGCGCCTCGACTTCGTCGTCGCGGGTGAAGAGCGTGGCCTCGCCCCGCATTGCGTCGAGGATCAGGCGCTCGTAGGCCTCGGGCGACTGCGAGATGAACGACGAGCCGTAGAGGAACTCCATGTTCACCGGGCGGATGCTCATCCGGGTCCCGGGGATCTTCGCGCCGAGCTTCAGCGACACGCCCTCGTTGGGCTGCAGCGTGAAGACGAGCTGGTTGGGCTCGATGCCGGTGCTGTGGTCATCGTTCCGGAAGGCGAGGTGGGGGACGGGCTTGAGCGTGACCGCGATCTCGGTCACCTTGCGGGCCAGCCGCTTGCCAGTGCGCAGGTAGAACGGCACGCCGGCCCACCGCCAGTTCTCGATCTTCAGGCGCAGCGCGACGTAGGTCTCCGTCGTGGAGTCCGCCGGGACGCCCTCCTCCTCGAGGTAGCCGACGACGTCCTCGCCGCCGACCACGCCCGGGGTGTACTGCGCCCGGACCGACATCTCGCCGACTTCGGACGGCTCGGGCGCGTGGATGGCGTGGAGGATCTTGACCTTCTCGTCGCGGACCTGGTCTGCCTCGAAGGAGACCGGCGGCTCCATGGCCAGGAGCGTCAGGAGCTGGAGCATGTGGTTCTCGACCAGGTCGCGCAGGGCGCCGGCGCCGTCGTAGTAGCCCGCCCGCGTGCCGATCCCCAGGTCCTCGGCGGCGGTGATCTGCACGTCCTGGATGTAGTTGCGGTTCCACATCGGCTCGAACATGCCGTTCGCGAATCGGAACGCGAGCATGTTCTGGACGGTTTCCTTGCCCAGGTAGTGGTCGATGCGGAAGACCTGCTGCTCGTCGAAGACCGACAGGACGCGGCGGTTGAGCTCCTGCGCCTCGGCGAGGGTGGTGCCGAACGGCTTCTCGATGATGACGCGGACCTCCGCGCCCTCCCGCTGGTCCAGTCCGCTGGCCCCGAGGCACTCGACGATCACGGGGAAGAACTGCGGCGCGGTCGAGAGGTAGAAGGCGCGATTGAACTCGTGGCCGGCCGTCTCGTCGAACGCGGTGGCCGCGGCCGCGAGCTCCCCGTAGACGTCGGGGTCGTCGAACGTGCCAGGGATGTAGCGCAGGTTCGCGAACAGCTTCTCCAGCACCTTGTCGTCGACTCGCCGGCGCGAGAACTCGCGCACCGACTCCGCGGCGAGCGTCCGGAACTCCTCGTCGGTGTGCTCGCTGCGCGAGATCCCGATGAGGTTGAACCGCTCCGGCAGCGCGCCCTCGTGCGCGAGGTTGTAGATCGCCGGGAGGAGCTTGCGCTTGGCGAGGTCGCCCGTGGCGCCGAAGATCACGAGCGTCGTCGGGTGGACCGGCCGGCGCTCGAGGCCGGCGCTCAGCGGGTTCTCGCCGGCGTAATCCCGGGGGGCGGCGGCCATCAGATCAGCCCCGCGATGCGGGCGGCCAGCGCCCGGATGGCCCCGGCCGGATCGTCGCCGGCCAGCGTGACCCGCTCGGCCGGGAGGCCGTGGCTGCGCAGGGCCTGCAGGTCCGTGGCCGCCTCGGCGGCCTCGAGCGTGCGGAAGCCGTACTGGGCGCCCGGGACCGGGAGGTCCTCGCCGCCGCCGCGGACGAGCTGCAGGAAGAGGCCGGTCGCCGGCCCGTCCTTGTGGAACTGGCCCGTCGAGTGCAGGAAGCGCGGCCCGTACCCGAACGTCGTGGCCGCGTGCGTGGCGTCCCGGATGGCCGCCCGTAGCTCGGCCACGGCGGCGTCGACGCCGGCCGAAGGAGCCACGTAGCCCATGATCGCGACGTAGCGTCCCGGCGCGGCAGGGGCGAGGAGCGCGCGCAGCGCGTCGTCGTCGGCATCGGCGATCGCGGGCAGCTCGCCCGTGGCGAGCACGTCGGCGGTCGCCGCCTTGGCCTCGCGCACGCTCGGCTGGTCGAACGGGTTGATCCCGAGCACCCACCCCGCCACCGCCGTGGCGAACTCCGAGAAGAAGAACAGGCGGCCGAGGTCCTCGGGGCCGTGCACCTGGACCGTGATCGCCGGGTGGCCGGCCTGGGCCAGCGCGGCGACCTTGGCGTCGAGCTCCCCGTCGGGCGCGTCGACGTTGCGCAGGTAGACGAACACCCGGTCCTCGCCGTAGGCGTCGGGCGCGCCGAGCGGCTCCTCGGCGACCGGCAGGATGCCCTTCCCGTCCTTGCCGGTGCTCCCGGCGATGAGCTGCTCGACCCACAGGCCGAAGCTCGCGGCCGGATCCGAGGCGACGATCGTGAGCTTGTCGCGGCCCTGGACCGCCAGCTCGCCGATCGTCAGGCCCAGCCACAGCCCGGCGTTCGCGGCGCTCGAATCGTAGGAGACGCTGGCCTGCTCGGCCACGCCGGCCCGGTCGAGCAGCCTGCCGACGTCGGCGCCCATGAGCGCCGCCGGCACGAGGCCGAAGTACGACAGGGCCGAGTAGCGCCCGTTCATGTCGGGCGGGTTGAGGAACACGCGGCGGAAGACCTGGAGGTTGGCGAGGTCCTCGAGCGGGCTGCCGAGGTCGGTCACCGCCACGAACTGGCGGGACGGGCTGCCGCCCGCCGCATCGACCGCCGCGCGGAAGTGGTCGAGGAGGGCGAGCGTCTCGACCGTGGTGCCGGACTTCGACGACACGACGAACAGCGTGCTGGCGATGTCGACGGAGGCCTGCACCGCGCGGATCGCCTCCGCATCGGATGTGTCGAGCACCTGCAGCCGCAGCGCGCAGTCCTGGTGTCCGAAGCTGCGGCGGATGACCTCGGCGGCAAACGTCGCGCCGCCCATGCCGAGCACGACGGCGTCGGTGAGCCCGTCCGCGCGGCAGCCGGCGGCGAACACCCCGAGCTCGGCCACCGCGTCTCGCATCTCGTCGGCGATCGTGAGCCACCCGAGGCGGTTGGCGATCTCCGCGCTGCCGGCGGGGCCCCAGAGCGTCGCGTCCTTGCGCCACACCCGGCGGGCGACGTCGTCGGCGGTCGCGCGCTTGATGCGCGAGACGATGCCCGGCTCGGCATCGCTGGGGAGCCGCGACTCGATCGTCGGGGGCCGCTGCGTGACGACGGCCTCGCGCCGGCTCTCGATGCCGGCCAGCAGCTGGTCCATCGCGACGACGAACTTCTCGATGCCCTCCTCGAGCAGCACGTCGGTGACGTCGTCGAGGTCCAGGCCGGCGTCGGCGAGCCGCTGCAGCTCCACGGAGGGATCCTGGTCGGCGGTCGGCCCGGTGATCTCCGCGTGGTCGGCGGCGGCCAGCAGGGTCGCCATCGGCATCGTGTTGACCGTGTCGGGGGCGACGAGGCCGTCGACGTACATCGTGTCGGAGTAGAGCGGGTTCTTCACCCCGGTGGAGGCCCACAGCGGGCGCTGCACGGCGGCGCCGGCGGCGGCAAGCGCCTCCCACCGCGGGCCCGAGAAGATCGCCTTGAAGCGCTGGTAGGCCGCGCGGGCGTTGGCGAGCCCGGCCCGGCCGGCGAGGTCCGAGCGGCCGGCGGCCTCGAGGCGGGCGTCGGCCTCGGTGTCGACGCGCGAGACGAAGAAGCTCGCCACCGAGTGGATGCTGAGCGGCTGGCCCTCCGCGTGGCGGCGCTCGAGACCGCGGATGAACGCCTCCGCCACCTTCTCGTAGGCGGCCACCGAGAACAGGAGCGTGACGTTGATGTTGCGCCCCTCGTAGATCATCTGCTCGATCGCCGGGACGCCCTCGTCGGTGCCGGGGATCTTGATCATGAGGTTCGGGCGGTCGACGAGCGCCCAGTACATCCGCGCCTCCTCGATCGTCCCCTCGGTGTTGCGAGCCAGGTCCGGGGCCACCTCGAGCGAGACGTACCCGTCGACCCCGCCGGAGGACTCCCACACCGGGCGCAGCACGTCGGCAGCCATCTGGACGTCCTGCACGGCGATCGCCCGGTAGACCTCCAGGCCGGTCTTGCCCTCCTTGGCGAGCTGCTCGAGCTGGTCGTCGTAGTCGGGGCTGCCGATGATCGCCGCCTCGAAGATCGCCGGGTTCGACGTCTCCCCGCGCAGCGAGTCCTCGTCGAGGAGGCGCTGGAGCTCGCCGCCCTCGATCATGCTGCGGCGGATCTGGTCGAGCCAGACACTCGTGCCCGCCGCGGTGAGCGCGGCGAGCCGCTCGTTGATCTGGACCGTGGGACTCATTGTGCGTGCTCTCCTCGCCGTGTCTGGGGAGTCAGTCCGCCGCGCGCGCCGTTACAGCCCGTCCGGCGTCGACGACGTGCTCGACCGTGAAGCCGAAGTGCTCGAAGGCCGCAGCGGCCGGGGCCGAGGCGCCGAACGTCGTCATCCCGATCACCTCGCCGAGGTCGCCCACCCAGCGGTGCCAGCCAACCGGGCTGGCCGCCTCGACCGCGACGCGGGCCCGCACGGAGGGGGGCAGGACGGCGTCGCGCTCGGCCTGGCTGGCCGCCTCGAACCGCTCGACGCACGGCATCGACACGACGCGCGTGGCGATGCCGCCGGCCTCGAGCTGGTCGGCGGCCTGCAGGCACAGGCCCACCTCCGAGCCGGTCCCGATGAGGATGAGCGCCGGGGCGTCGCCGTAGGCCTCGCGCAGGACGTAGGCGCCCCGCTCGATGGCGTCCGGCGGCACCGAGGACGGCAGCAGGGTGGGGAGGCCCTGGCGCGACAGGGCCAGGACCACTGGGCGGTCGGTCGCCTGCAGCGCGTGCTTCCAGGCCAGCGCCGTCTCGTTTGCGTCGGCGGGCCGCACGACCTCGAGGTTCGGGATGGCCCGCAGGCCGACGAGCTGCTCGATCGGCTGGTGGGTCGGGCCGTCCTCGCCGAGGCCGATCGAGTCGTGCGTGAACACGAAGATCGAGGGGATCCCCATGAGCGCGGCCAGGCGGATGGACCCGCGCATGTAGTCGGAGAAGATCAGGAAGCCCGACCCGAACGCCCGCAGGCCGCTGAGCGTGAGCCCGTTGACGATCGCGCCCATGGCGTGCTCGCGGATCCCGAAGTGCAGGTTGCGGCCCTCGTAGCTCCCTGGCTCGACGCTGCCGGACCCGTCGATGAGGGTCAGGGTCGAGGGCGCGAGGTCGGCCGAGCCGCCGACCAGGAACGGCACCTCGGCGGCGGCCCACTGGATCACCTGGCCACTGGCCTTGCGCGTGGCGACCGACGGCGTCTGCGCCGGGTCGAACGTTGGCACGTTCGACCCGAAGCCCGTCGGCAGCTTGCGGTCCCGGATGAGCTCGAACTCCTCCCACAGCTCCGGCAGCGCGGCGCGGTAGGCGTTGGCCGTCTCCGTCCACTCGGCCTCGGCAGCGTGGCCGCGCCCGACGCACTCCCGGAAGGCCGCCAGGGCCTCCTCCGGGACGTAGAAGGGATCGGTGCTCGGCCAGCCGTAGACCTCCTTGGTCAGCGCGACCTCCTCCTCGCCCAGCGGCGCGCCGTGGGCGCCGGCCGTGTCCTGCTTGTGGGGCGAGCCGGGGGCGATGTGGGTGCGGCAGATGATCAGCGACGGGCGGTCGGCGACGTCGATCGCGGCCCGCGCCGCGGCCTCGATGCGGTCGAGGCCGAGGTCCTCGCCGAGGTTCTGCACGTGCCACCCGTACGCCTCGTAGCGCGCGCCCACGTCCTCGCTGAAGGCGAGCGCGGTGTCGCCCTCGATCGAGATGTGGTTGTCGTCGTAGAAGGCGATGAGCCGCCCGAGGCCCAGGTGGCCGGCGATCGAGGACGCCTCGCCGGAGATGCCCTCCTCCATGTCGCCGTCGGAGGCGATGGTGAACGTGTGGTGGCCGATGAGCTCGTGCCCGTCGCGGTTGAAGCGGGCGGCGAGCATCCGCTCAGCCAGCGCGAGCCCGACGCTCATGGAGATGCCCTGCCCGAGCGGGCCGGTCGTCGCCTCGATCCCGGCGGCGTGGCCGTACTCGGGGTGCCCGGCCGTCGGGCTGCCGAGCTGGCGGAAGCTCTCGAGGTCCTCGAGCGTGAGCCCGTACCCGGTGAGGTAGAGCATCGAGTACAGGAGCATCGACGCGTGGCCGCAGGAGAGCACGAAGCGGTCGCGGTTGGGCCAGTCCGGCCGCTCCGGGCTGTGGCGCATGAGCCGCGTGTAGAGCACGTAGGCGATGGGCGCGAGCGCCATCGGGGTCCCGGGGTGCCCGGAGTTGGCCTTCTGGACGCCGTCCATGGAGAGCGTCCGGATCGTGTTGACGCACAGCTCGTCGAGCTCGGCGGTCTCCGGGGTGGTCGTGGGCGTGCTCATCGGCGCGGGCGCACTCCTCGTCTCAGGGTCAGGGCCTCGGCAGCGCCGAGGGGCCCGATCATCGTTGACGGCGCCCGCCCGGCGCAAGCCTCGGACACGATTCGGCAACGACTGGGCGCGCGGGCCCAGCGGGGCGGGGCGGCAGGGTCGAGCCGGGCGGCAGGGGCCACGACCGCGTAGGTCGGCCGGAGGGGGCCCGAACCGCAGCGGGCGGCGCGGAGTTATGTGTCGTAGCGGGCGAGATCCGCGTCGAGGCGGGCGGCGTCGGCGGCCGAGAGATCGGGGCCTGGACCGGGCCCGCCGGCCGCTGCGGCCTCGCGGCTGCGCCGCCGCCAGCGCGGGACCAGCGCCGCGAGCACGCCCAGCAGGGCCAGGACGACGGCCGCGGGCACGAGGTAGGCCGTCAGGTTGAAGCCCTTGGCCTCGGGCATCGCGAGGACCGACTGCCCGAACTCGTCGGCGAGCCGGCGCTTGATCTCGTCCTTCGTGTCGCCCGCGGCGATGCGCTGGCGGATGAAGGCCCGCTCGCGGTTGGCCTGCGGCGCGTCGGTGGCGAGGTTGAGCGGGACGCCGCACACCGTGCACATGACCTCGTCCTCGACGTCGTTGAGGGTCGTCCGGGGCGCGGCGCCCAGCGCCGGCGCTGGGGCGGCGACGGCGGCAGCGGCGAGCATGAGCGGGAGGAGGCGGCGCATCGGCACACCTAGAGTACGGGCCCGGCCGTCGCGGGGCCGCCGGACGAGGGGAGTACTGTCCGGGTGGCGATGAACGGTTCCTGCGCCACGGTCCTCGGCACGCTCGCCGCCTTCCCGAGTGACGACACCGTGCTGGCAATCGCCGGCCACAGCGGGCTTTCGGCCCCGGAGGTCGAGGCCACGCTCGGGGATCTCAAGCGCCAGCATCTCGTCCGCCGGTGGGAGACCCACTGGCAGCTGACCGGCACGGGCGCCGATGCGGCGGCCGCCGGCCCGAGCGCCTGATCACCCGCCGCAGCGCCGCGCGCCGTGCGCTACGGTCACCCGCGTGAGGCGGATGGCGGGACTCCTGGCCGGCGTGGCGGTGCTCTTCGGGCTCGCGGCGCTGCCTGCCGCCGCCGCGGCGAAGACGCCGTCCGATCCGCGCGCCGGCAGCCAGCAGCCGCTGAAGATCATGCGCGTCGCCGCCGCAGTCGCGCGGGCCGGCCGGCTCCGGGATGTGCCCGTCCTCGTCGCCGACACCGGCCTCGATCTCGCCAACCCCGACCTGCGCGGGCGCCTGTTTCGTCTCCCGCGCGCCGTCAAGGCGCCAAACCCTGACGGCGTTCCGGATCCGGGCACGGTCGCGAAGGGTGCGTCGGGCTGGGACCTCATCGGCACCGACGCCCCCGGCGCGCTGGCGCCCGACGCCGATCCGTCCGATCCCCCCGGCGGCAGCGGCCACGGCACGCTCGTCGCCGGACTGCTCGGCGCGGCCTGGAACAACCGCGTCGGCGGCGCCGGGATCGCGCCCAACGCCCGGTTCGTGGCGCTGCGGACCTGCTGGGACGACGACCAGTGCTACCAGTACGTCCAGGCGGCGGCGTTCGGCTGGGCCGCGGCGCGCGGCGTGCGCGTGGTGAGCATGAGCTGGCTGGCCGGGGACGCCGAGCCGGACTTCACGGCGGCGATCCGGCGGGCCAAGCGCACGCTCTTCGTCGCGATTCCCTCCGGCCCGGAGCCCGGAGCGAACATCGACGGCGAGGCGCGCGCCCCGTGCACGTTGAACCTCCCGAACATCCTCTGCGTGACCACGAGCAGCCCGGGCGGCGGCGTGTCCTGCGGCGCGGTCGGTCCGCGGAGCGTGGACGTGGCAGTGCCGGTGGAGAACAGCGTCACCACCGGCGTGGGCGGCGCCACCGGCGTGCCGACGGCCTGCGCCACGAGCTTCGCCGCACCGACCGCGGCCGGCGTTGCCACGATCCTCTTCGGCGCGGTGCCGAAGGCCACGCCGGCCCAGGTCCGGGCCGCGATCGTCGCCGGTGCGCGCCGCACGGCGGGCTTCCGGGGCAAGACGGTGAGCGGCGGCGTGATCGATGCCGACGCCGCGCTGCGCATCCTGCGCGCGCGGGTCAAGTGACCGGCGGGCCGCGCGTCCCCGCCATCGACGCCCGCGGACTGGACGGCCGGGCCTGGTCGGTGCCGGCGGATCTCGAGGGCGAGCGCAACCTCGTCGCGTTCGCGTTCCACCGCCACCAGCAGGCCGACGTCGACACGTGGATCCCGGACCTCGAGGCCGCCGCGGCGTCCGACCCGGCGGTGCGGGCGTACGAGATCCCGACGATCTCGCGCCGCTGGGCCCCGGCGCGGCGGTTCATCGACGGCGGGATGGTGGCCGGAATCCCCGATCCGGCCGCCCGCGCCCGGACCCTGACCGCCTACACCGAGGTCGGGCGCGTCACCCGCGCGCTGGGCCTCGCCGGGACCGACGACATCGCGATCGTGCTCTGCGACCGGTCCGGCGCGGTGGCGTGGATGGCCGAGGGCCCCCGCAACGGGGCCGCCGCCGAGGCGCTCGCCGCGGCGCTAGCATTGCCGCTCGCGCGGGATTAGTTCATCGGTAGAACGCGAGCTTCCCAAGCTCGAGAGACGGGTTCGATTCCCGTATCCCGCTTCGCCGGAACCCCTGCTGATTTGGGGGGTTTCGCCCTTTCGGGCGGCCTCGAGGTACCAAGCGGGCACCAGCTTCTTTCGCAAAGCCCCTAGCCGAACGGTGGTTCACGGGCCTCCGAGGACGGACTTACCGACCTTATGCGCTGGGCGATAAGTTGGGTAAGACGGAGTAACCTCGGTCGAAATGGATGAGGTCGCAAACCCGTTTCGCCCCGGAGCTGGCACTGCGCCGCCAGCTCTCGTTGGGCGAGACGGGCTACTCAGGCAGTTCAAGGTCATCGCAGCGCGCGCGAAGGCTGGGCGTCCCGGTCAGAGCGTGATGCCAATCGGTCTTCGGGGAGTCGGCAAGACGGTCCTCCTGAATCGCTACGCCGAGATCGCAAGAACCGAAGGCCTCCACGTTGGCTACGTCGAGGCTCCAGAGCTTGGCAATTTCCCGACGCTACTCGCGCAGCGGATGCGAGCACTATTGCTTGAAATCGACAAGCCCGGTATGGGGTCTCGTGCAGGCGCAGCCGCCTTGGCGGCCTTGCGATCGTTCACCTACACGCTGCCCGACGGAAGCTCCATCTCGCTGGGAGTCGACGCCGCTCCTGGCGTCGCGGATTCAGGGAATCTGGCCGATGACCTCGCCGATCTTTTCATCGCGGTTGGTCGCGCCGCATCCGAGAGGGGAACGGGCATCGTGCTGGCGGTCGATGAGGTCCAGTACCTCTCTGCTGAAGAACTTGGCGGGCTAATAACAGCCAACCACCGATCGGTCCAGGAAGATCTCCCGATCATCCTGGTGGGAGCGGGTCTTCCTCAGCTTCCGGGCCTTGCTGGCAATGCCAAGTCTTACGCTGAGCGCCTGTTTCAGTTCCCGCTGATCGGGCCGCTAGCACCCGACGAAGCAGCAGCAGTGCTCAAGCTTCCAGTCGAGTCGCACGGTGTCCACTTCGACGAGGCCGCCCTTGCCGACATCGTCGAGCAAGCAAAGGGGTACCCCTACTTCCTGCAGGAGTGGGGCTACGAGGTGTGGAACGTCTCCAACGGGTCCCCGATCACAGAGGCGGACGTGACCGTTGCTTCTGGCCGCGTGCTGACAAAGCTCGACAACAACTTCTTCCTCGTTCGGATGGACCGGCTCACGCCGGCCGAGAAGGACTATCTCCGCGCAATGGCGAGCCTCGGCGCCGGACCCCACCGATCGGGCGACATCGCGGCAAGGCTCGGGGTGAAGGTTGAGAGCGTCGCTCCGCGCAGATCCGGTCTGATCAAGAAGGGCATGATCTACAGCCCAGCGCATGGCGACACGGCGTTCACGGTGCCAATGTTCGACGAGTTCCTCCGCCGCAGTCCCGAAGGGTAGAAGACATCGGGTGGAGGCTTGGCGTATCAGGCCTCGTCGGTAGGTCGCGGAAGGACGCGGACGCAAGTGCCAGGGGGCCGAGCCGGCGCGCTCGGCGGCGGTAGAGCGTCGCGAAAGACGGCTGGCCCGCGCGGCTAGCCGCGGCGGCCTAGCGGACGGTGGCGCGCCGTGCGAGGCCGGCAGCCTCGGTGTGCCCGACCGGCAGCACAAGACGGGATGCGGTCGCGTCCGCAGCGCGGTCTACGGTTCGTCGGTGTCTGCCGACCTCGCCGGATATCCGCACGCCGCGCTCGTGCTCGATTCGCGCGAGAAGCTGGGCGGGCTGTGGCTCCCGTGGTACATGGATCGAGATGGACCGGGCGCGTGGGGTGGTTCGGTCGATCTGCGCCGATGCCGTCAAGTGACCGTGGCGGACGTCTGCGAGGGCCGGGCCGATCCCGTCCTCGACATCCCTCACGACAACGGCTGGACCCACCGCGACCGGATCGCACACTACGAGCGGATAATCGAAGACGGCGCCGCCATCGATCCTGTGCTGTGCGGGTTCCACGTGGCCGCTGACCGTGAGCGTGTCCTGGCAGATGGCTGCCACCGGGCCTGCGCTGGCTTCAACCGCTGGGAGCGGAGGGGGGGATTGCATCTCACGATGCTATGCGGCCCTCCCGGAGATTGGCCAATCGACGCTGACCCCCGGCTGCGCGAGTAGCGCATGTCCATGCGCCACTCGGCCGGATTACGTCCGTCCGATGCTGCGCGGACGATGAACGGCGATGGAAGACGAAGAACGCGATCAGCAGGCGCTCATGTTCGAGGTCCTCGAAGGTCGCCGGATCGCAACCGACGGGCAGCTAGGCCAGATGCCGGCTCTCATTGTGGCCGCACAGGCGTTCCTGCTCACGGTCCTCACGCGGCCCGAGTTACCCGCCCGGGTTCGCGTGGCCGTAGCTGTCGCAGGGATCGCCGCAACGATCTCGGCGGGCGTCGGCACCTGGCAGCAGCGCCAGCGTGAGGTCGCGTTGAGCGAACGAATCGCGGTGCATGCCCGGGCGCTCGGGCTTCCCGAGCTCCGTCGCCGCGGATGGGACGCTCCATTCCGCCCTTTCTCGTTGGGTTCATGGCGCGGATGGGCAATTTGGGAGGCTGCCTTGGCTCTGTTCATTGCCGCCGACATCGCGGCGGTGCTCTGGGTGTGACTCGGTGAGCCGCTCCGACGAGCCCGCATTGCTCGGCGAGCTTGAATGCGAACGGAGCGGCGGGTTCCGTCGATGAGCGTTCAAGCGACAACCCCGGGTCCGTAGGGCACCGGGCGATGCTTGGCCGCGGCGCCTGGCGCGGCGCCCAGCGCTGATCGCCCACGCAGAGCCCGGGCCATCACTAACGTACCTCAGACGCCTCGGCCATTCGATTCCCGTATCCCGCTTCCAGCCGTCCTGCCACCGTGGGGCGGCTGCGCGCGTTCAGCGGCCGACGTGCTCGGACGCCCTCGGCACCGGACCCGTGTGCCTGGCCGGGCGGTCGCAGCGTCCCGTGGCTCAAGCGCCGCCGGCGGGCCGTCGATGCCACGGGCGCCGGCGGAGTGTGCCGACGGGCTCCGCCGGTCATCGCTTGCTCGGACCCGGCCCGGGCCGCCGGGGCCCGGGAGGGATCGGTCGCCGCGGACCGAACCATCCGCACAAGCGGGTCGCTCCGGATGGGCGCGCCGGTCCCGGCGTGCCCGGCCCGTCGGCGCGGAGCGGCCCGCTGACGTTCGGCGCTGCGGCGACTCGCGGCCGGTCATGCGCCGCCGGCGCGCGTCCGCGACACCGTGACCTCAGGGGCTGACCTGATCGTCTGGGGGACGACGCGGTAGCGCTCGGTCAGGCGCACGAGGGTGTCGAGCTGCTCGTCGCCGGCCTCGGTGTCGAGGTCGAAGCGCCGCCGGATCGCCTCAGTCTGGCCAGCGCAGCGGGCGGGACCATGCCGTTCTCGTGCGCGCGGGCCACCGATTCGGTGGCTGGGACACGCAGGTTGGCGGGCGGACCTCCGGCGTGCCGGGACGCCGGTGGTCGTGCGGCAGCGGCCCGCCGGGGCGGCCTACGTGTCCGCGGCCAGCCGCGTCCGCACGGACGCGACCTTGTCGTCCAGCGTCTGGCCGGGCCGGTCGCGCCGCTCGTCGAGCTTGAGCACCGTGTAGACCCGCGGCGCGCCGAGCTCGAAGGGAACGTCGTGCAGCCAGCCCACGACGGCGAGGATGTCCTCGGTGCGGCCCTCGAGCGAGGTCCCCATCGCGTGCATCTCGTAGCGGACCTTGTCCTGGCGGGCGAGGTGACGCTGGATCTCGGCGACGTAGGCGCTGGCGCTCGGGTCCGGCCGGCCGAGGGCGAGGATCGTGAGGTCGGCGGTGGCCACGCGGCCAGCCTAGTGCCCCGCGGCTCCCGGGGCGAGGACTAGAAGGGCGAGCCGGCGAGGAAGAAGAACCAGAATCCGAACGCGGCCGCCGCGGCGCTGACCGAGATGACCATGACCACATCGAGCACGGTGCGCGGCCGGCCCGAGTCGCGCTCCCCGCGCATGCTGCGATGCCAGGGCATGCGGACGCGGACCTGGGAGCTGCGGCCGGTCATCCGCTCGTACACGAGATTCAGGCGCGCGAGGGCCTTGGCCGTGACGATCATCGAGCCGATGATCCCCACGAGGATGAGGATGTACGGGCCCAGCTTGGGGTCCGAGGTCTTCTGGAGCATCGACCCGATCCACAGCCAGAGCACGGGGATGCCCAGCCACAGGAAGATGCTTCCGGCGGCCATCACGGCGATGAGGAACCACGCCACGGCCCGCTTGGGGGCGGGCACGCGCGGATCGGCGGGGGGTCCGGCAGGCGCGACACGGTCAGGTGCCGGTGCGTTGGTCGGCACGGGCATGCCGCAGGGAGGATACGGGGCTTACCAGGCCTGCTCGGCGCCGCAGCCCGGGCACTGCACCGACGCGCTCACGTCCGCCTGGAACCCGGCGCCGCAGGCGCACGCGTAGAGCGCGCGATCGTGCGTGCGGGCCTCGATGACCTCCGCGTCGAGCCAGTCCGCAGGCTGACCGGCGCTGGAGGGGGCGATCTCGATGACGGTGGGCTGGATCATGGGGCGTGCCGGACAGGGAACGTCCGCGGGGGCCGGAGGTTGCTCGCCAGCGCCCTTCTTCACGCAAGCCCAACATCCTGCTCGGAGGTTCGGCGGATCCGGCGCGTTGGCGCCGAGCCCCGCCGGCGGCGCGGCTGCGCGCCCGGAGGTCTGGGATACTCCCGGGGCGATGGATCCTTCCCGCAAGCGCCGGATTCGCCTCGTCGTCGCGCTCTCGGTGGCCGTGCTGCTGTCCGGAGCCCTCGCGTACACGAGCTTCAGTGCCTCGAGCGAGGCCAAGCAGCCCAGCCAGCTCGCCGCCGGCGCGCAGGCCGGGCGGTCCTACGAGCTCACGGGCAAGGTGGTCAACGGCTCGATCAAGCGCACCGGCGGCGACACGATCGTCTTCCGGGTCCGCGACCGGTCGGGAACCGCCTCGGTTCCCGTGCGGTACACCGGGGCCGTGCCGGACCCCTTCCGCCAGGGCCGCGAGATCGTCGTGACGGTCCGCAAGCAGGGCGACGTCTTCGTGGGCGAGAAGGACACGCTCGTCACGAAGTGCCCCTCGAAGTTCAGCAAGAGCGAGCAGACCTCCTGAGGCCCCGCCGGTGCTGACCGTCGGCCGCGCCTGCCTGTTCATCGCCGTCGCGATCGCGCTCTACGGGATCGGGGCGTCGGTCTACGGCGCGCGGGCGCGCCGGCCCGAGTGGGTCGCGTCCGGGCGGCGGGCCGTGTACGCGCTGGCGCTCGTTCTCACCGTCGCGATCGGGATCCTCGAGGCGGCGTTCCTGCGGTCGGATTTCACCTTCGACGTCGTCGCGGCGCACTCGTCGACCACCACGCCGGCCTTCTACAAGGCCACGGCGCTGTGGTCCTCGCAGGAGGGGTCGCTGCTGCTGTGGGTCTGGCTGCTGGCGCTCTGGTCGAGCCTGATGCTGGCGCTCACGCGCCGCAAGCTGCGTGAGATCGCCCCCTACGCGACCGCCGTCCTCTGCGGCTTCGCGGCGGTCTTCGGCCTGATGCTCGTCGTCCTGGCGAACCCGTTCACAGCGGCGAATCCGGTCCCGGCCGAGGGTGTCGGCCTCAACCCGCTCCTGCGCCACCCGAGCATGATGATCCACCCGCCCATGCTCTATTCGGGCTACACGCTGTGGGCGATCCCGTTCGCGTTCGCGATCGGCGCGCTCATCGCCCGCAAGCTCGACGCGGACTGGATCCGCCACACGCGGCGCTTCGCGCTGGCGGCCTGGTTCTTCCTCGGCATCGGCATCCTCCTGGGCGCCCGCTGGTCCTACTCCGAGCTCGGCTGGGGCGGCTACTGGGGCTGGGATGCGGTCGAGAACGCCTCGCTGATGCCCTGGCTCGTGGGCACCGCGTTCCTGCACTCGATGATGATCCAGGAGCGGCGCGGGATGCTGAAGGTCTGGAACGTCTCGCTGATCCTGGCCACGGGGGTCCTGGCCGTGCTCGGCACGTTCCTCGTGCGCTCCGGCATCCTCGAGTCGATTCACGCGTTCGGCGCCTCGACGCTCGGCACGCCGTTCCTGGTCCTGATCGGCGTGATGATCGCCGGCTCGGTCTACCTCGTCGTGACCCGCCGGGCCGGTCTGCGCTCCGAGCACCGATTGGACTCGCTCTTCTCCCGCGAGGCCGTCTTCCTGCTCCAGAACGTCGTGCTCGTCGCGCTGACGTTCGTCGTGTTCTGGGGGACGTTCTTCCCGCTGATCTCCGAGGCGATCACCGGGACGAAGTCGTCGCTGGGCCCGCCGTGGTTCAGCCAGTACACCGTCCCGCTCGTCCTGATCGTCGTGCTGCTGTCCGGGGTGGGGCCGCTCATCGCCTGGCGGCGCGCGACGCTGGCGAACCTGCGGCGCAACTTCCGCTGGCCGGTGCTCACGGGGATCGTCACGCTGGTCGTGCTGCTCGTCTTCACCGACGCCGGCCGCAAGCCGCTCGCGCTGACGATGTTCGTCTTCGGCGCGTTCGTGCTCGCCTCGGTGGCCCAGGAGCTGTGGCGCGGGATGCGGGCGCGCCGGGCGACCTCGGGCGAGTCGCCCCCGGTGGCCCTGATCTCGGTGGTGCGACGCAACCGCCGCCGCTACGGCGGCTACATCGTGCATGCGGGGATCACGGTGCTGTTCATCGGCGTCGCCGCCTCGTCGGCGTTCCAGTCCGCGCGCGACGTGCGCCTCGTCCCGGGGCAGTCGGCCACCGTCGACGGCTACCGCATCACCTACGTGAAGCCGACGACCGACCTCGGCGGCGAGAAGATCCTGCTGGGCTCGGTGCTCAACGTGCGCAAGGACGGCAAGCAGGTCGCCGTTCTGCGTCCGGCCCGCGGCTACTACCCCTCCCAGGATGCGGGCAACCTCGGCATCATCGGGCGCTTCTTCGACGGCGAGGCGACGAGCGAGGTCGGGATGACCTCGAACCTGCGGCGCGACGTCTGGACCGCCGTGCAGCCGGACCTGGGCTCGCTGCAGTCGTTCATCGACAAGGCCGACAAGCAGTTCCCGAACGCCAGCCCGGACCTCCAAGGCCTGCTCGTGACGGCGATCGCCACGCGCTATCGCAACCACCCGCCGCCGGCGACCTTCCGGATCATCGTCTCGCCGATGGTCACGTGGATCTGGATCGGCGGGCTCATCGTGATCGGCGGGGCCCTCATCGCGATGTGGCCGGCGCCCGAAACGGCCCGGCGCCGCGTGACCGCGGGCTACGCGGCCCGGGTCGCGCGCGACCTCGGCCGGGCCTGACGGCAGGCGGACCCGTGGCGATCGTCGACTTCCTCGCCGTGCTCGCCGTGCTCGCCGCGGTCGTCTGGCTGGTCTCCAGTCCGCTGCGGTCGCCCGCGCAGGCCGCCGCTCGCGAGGAGGCCCAGCTCGCCGACCTCGAGGCCGCCAAGGAGTCGAAATACCGCGAGATCCGCGAGGCCGAGCTGGATTACCGCACGGGCAAGCTCTCCGAGGCGGACTGGAAGGGACTGGACCGCCAGCTCCGGGCCGAGGCCGTCGACATCCTGCGCCGGCTCGACGCGGCGGGCGCGCCGGCCCCGGAGGCGCCCGGGGAGCCGGAGGCCGAGCCGCCGCCCGACGGGCCGGCCGCGGACGGGCCCGAGCCGGAGGCCGGCGCAGGCGAGGCGCCTGCCGAGCCGCCGCCCGCTAGCATTCCCGGCCCATGGAGCTCATCCTCTCCATCGTCCAAGTCTTCATCGCCGTCGTCCTGATCTTCCTCGTGCTCATGCACTCGGGGAAGGACGCGGGCCTCTCGGGCTTCGCCGGCGTCGGCTCAGGCCAGGGCCCGCTCGGCGGCGGCTCGCTCGTGGAGCGCAACCTGAACCGCTGGACCGTGGGCTTCGCGATCGCGTTCGGCGTGAACACGATCATCCTGCTGCGGATCTCCTAGCGGGCCCGGCCCGGCCGGTCCCGGCTCAGTCCGTCGAGCCGGTCACGCGGAAGCCGCCGGCCCGGAGCGCCGGGCAGACGACGCCGTGGGCGAGGCGGCGCCCGTAGAAGTCCCCCTCGCTCACCAGCCGGCGGCCTCCGGTGAGCGCCTCCGTCGCCGCCAGGATCCTGAGGGCCGAGTCGGTGAACCGCACGTCGCGCAGGGGACGCGTGATGCGACCGTCCTCGATGAGGAAGGTGCCGTCGCGGGTCGTCCCGGTGAGCAGCGCCTCCTGCGGCAGCACGGGGTTGACGTACCAGAGCCGCGTCACGTAGATCCCCCGCTCGATCGGCGCGGCCAGTGCGTTGATGCCGGCAGCGTCGCCCCCGGCCAGCACGAGGTTCGTCGGCACGGGGCCCTCCTCGCCGCCGCCGGCCGCGGTGGCGTGGCCGGTCGACTCCGCGCCGTTCCCGGCGAGGGCCGCCGAACGCGTGTCGTGCACGACGCGGCGCGCCACCCCGCCCTCGATGAGCGGCAGCGCCAGCTTCGGCACCCCCTCGGCGTCGAACGCCCGGGGAAGGGTTCCGGGGCCGCCCGGAACGTCGGCGAGCGTGATGGCGGGGGCGGCGACCGCCGTGCCGAGGCGGCCGCACAGCGCGCCCTGCCCCTCCGCGTGCGCGAGGCCGTTGAAGGCGAGCCAGCCCAGGAACTCGAGCAGCGTCCCGACTGCGGCGTGGTCGAGGACCACGGGATAGGCGCCGGGCGGCAGGTCGGCAGGCGCGGCCCCGTCGACCTTCGCCACGGCGTCGCCGGCCACCGCCTTCGGATCGATGTCCGCGGCGGCCACAGCCGTGCGCGCCGCGAAGCCGCTGCGCCCGGCCGTGTCGCGCGCGATGACCTTGAGGAAGGCGTCGGTGACGGCGTCGGCCTCCCGCAGCCCGGCAGTGGACGCCACGGCGGTGGTCACGGCGCCCGCGCTCCACGCGCCGAACGCCTCGAGGCCGCGCGCCTGCGCCGCCGCGAACGCCGCGGCGAGCGCGGCGCCCGCCGTGCCCGGGTCGAGCGCGGCCGTGGCGGCGTCGAAGCCGGCGTGGGCCGGGGCGGGCGGCGCCGGGGCGGGCAGCCCGGGGTAGGCCCCCGGCCCGTCCGCCGCCAGGGCCTCGGCGGCGCGGCGGGCCGTGCGGGCGGCGGTGCGCAGCGCCTCGGGGTCGAGTCGGGTGGTGGCGGCGCTGGCGGTCTGCCCGTCGCAGACGCTGAGGATCTCCACATCGGTCCCCTCGACTGCCGTCGCCTGCGTCGGAGCGGAGCGAGCGAAACGGGTGAGGAGCGACCGCTCCGCAGTCACGGTCGCCTGCGCTTCGGGGCCGGCGTGCTCCAGCGCGCGCTCGGCGAGCGCGAGCAGCTCGTCGGGCGCGGTCACGCGGGCCCGGCCTCCACGTCGCGGAAGCGGGCCGGAGCCGCGCCGTGGGAGACGTGGGCGACCTGCCCGGGCTCGCCCTTGCCGCAGTTCATCACGCCGTGCAGCCGCCACGCTGGCGCCGAGCAGACCGCGTCGAGGCCTGCCCAGAACTGCGGCGTGGTCCCCGCGTAGGCAGCGTTGCGGTAGAGGCGGCCGAGCGTGCCGCCGGTGATCTCGCGCGCGACCTCGGTGCCGAACTGGAAGTTGAGCCGGCGGTCGTCGATCGACCAGGAACGGTTCGTCTCCAGGTAGAGGCCCTCGCCCGTGTCGGCGATCAGGTCGGCGAGCGTGCCGGCCTCGCCGGGCTCGAGCGAGACATTCGTCATCCGCACGATGGGCTGGCGGTCGTGCCCTTCGGCCCGGGCGCAGCCGCCCGAGGCGGGAAGCCCGATCGCGGTCGCCGACTCGCGCGACGAGAGCACGCCGCGCAGGATGCCCTCGGTCACGAGCGCCGTCCGCTGTGCGGGCACGCCCTCGTCGTCCCAGCCGAAGCTCCCCAGGCCGCCGGGGAGCGTGGCGTCCGCCGTGACGTGCATCGCCGGCGAGCCGTAGCGCAGCGAGCCCAGCCCGGACACCGGCACCCAGCTCGTGCCCGCGTAGGACGCCTCGCCGAGCAGGATGCGGTCGAGCTCGAGCGCGTGGCCGACCGATTCGTGGACCTGCAGGGCGACCTGGTCGCCGTCGAGCACGACGGTGTGCCGGCCCGCCGGGCAGACGGGCGCGGTGAGCAGCGCCAGCGCCTCGTCGGCAACGCGCGGCGCCTCCTCGGCCAGGCGCAACGAGCGCACGAGCTCGAAGCCGGCGGCGCCGGCGCCGCCCTCGTGGGCCGCCGGATAGGACCGGACCTGCACTTCGTCGCCCTCCACGGCCACAGCCTGGAGGCCGGCGGCGCACTCGGTCCGGGCCTGGGTGAGCTTCGCCCCCTCGGTCGATGCGAACGCCGTCTCGGTCTGCTCGGAGATGAGCCCGGCGTCGGCCCGCACGATCCGGGCGTCGGTGCGCAGCGCCTCGGAGGCCGCGACGAGGAGCGCGAGCTTGTCGTCCAGGCTGAGGGCGAAGGGGTCCTCGGCCACGGGCCCGGACCAGCGGCCGGAGGCCGGATGCACCGGGGTGAGCGGCGTGGCCCGCGTGCGCGGGAGGTCGCGGGCCACGGCCAGCGCGCGGGCCAGCGCCCGCTCGGCGGCGGGGGGCGCCAGGTCGTCGGTCGCCGCGAATCCCCAGGCGCCGCCGACCCGCACGCGGATTCCGATGCCGGCGCGCTCCCGGGCCTCCACCCGCTCGACGGCGCCGTTGCGGACGCGAAGGCGCTCGGTGCGCCGGGCCACCCGGCGGGCCTCCGCGTACTCGCAGGCGCCGGCGGCGGTGTCCATCAAGGCGGCGAGATCCGCGGGCATCGGCCGGAGGCTACCTTCGGCCAGCGCGCCGGGACCGGCGCCGGGGTAAAGACGGCGGCGTTCCGTCCGACGACCCGGTCGAGGCCATGGAGGTTCGTCCCTCGCCGAACACCAGCCGCCGTGGGAGTTCCGTCGAGCCCGCAGAGCTCGCGGCGTTCGGCCGCGTCTCGGCTTCGGCCTGGCTGCTCGGGGCCGTTGCGGTCGTCGTCCTCGTGCTGGTCGACCCCGGGGCAGTGCAGGCCCGGCCCCTGGCGGCGGGCGCGGCAGCCGCCGCGGCCATGGCGGCCGCCGCGTCGCTGTGGGCGCCGTGGGCGCGGCTCGGGCGGCCCTGGATGGTCGGCTCGATCCTCGCCGGGCTGGCGGGCGTCGCCGGCCTCGTCGCGATCACCGGCGGGGCGGCGAGCAGCTTCAACCTGTTCTTCCCGTTCGTGGTGGCGCTGGCCGCCTACCTCTGCACGCCGCGGGAGCTGCTCCTGGTCGCGCCGGCGGCGATGCTCGCGTCAGCGGCGCCCATCGCCTATGGCGGCGCCGGCTCGCTGGCCTCGCGCGGATTCGCCTGGCTCCTGCTCGTCGTCACGAGCGCCGGGCTCGCGGCCGTCGTCCAGCGCCAGCGCAGCGCCGCGCGGCGGCTGGCGGCCGAGCACGAGGAGCTCGCCTACATCGATCCCCTCACCAGCATCACGAACCGCCGCGGCTTCGAGCGCCGGGCCGGCGCGGAGCTCGCCCGGGCCCGCCGGTCCGGGCGGAGCTTGACGCTGATCTACCTCGACCTCGACAACTTCAAGGCGGTCAACGACACGCGCGGCCACGCCGCCGGGGACGCCGTCCTGCGCAACGTGGCGCTCGCCATGGCTGCCACCGTCCGGGGGGAGGACCTCGTTGCCCGCCACGGCGGAGACGAGTTCGCCGTGCTGCTCCCGGAGGCCTCGGCCGAGGAGGCGCGGCGCGCGCAGGCGCGGCTGCTGGCCGCGATCGAGCGCGCCGCGGCCGCCGCGACCGACGGCGCGCCCCGGGCGGTCGGGGCCAGTGCCGGGCTCGCCACGTATCCGCACGACGGCGACACCGTGGACTCGCTCCTGGCCGCGGCCGACCTGGGCCTGCGCCACGCCAAGGCGGCACGCGGCGCGAGCCGCGCCGCGGCGGCCGTGGCCGAGATCGTCTCCGCGCCGGCGGCCCGGGCGACCCGTGGGCCCGGCGCGGCGGGCCACGGCCGGGCGGAGCGCCGGGCCGAAGGCTGGGATCTGCGCGGGGCCGCGGAGCGCGGTGCCGCGGCCGTCGCGCTCGTGCTGGCGGGCTGGTTCGCGCTTCCCTATCTGGTGCCCCCGGTCGTGGCCCGCTCGGCGGTCATCGCGGGGGTCACGCTCGCGCTCGCGCTTCTCGCCCTGCGGGCCGCCGCCGCGTCAGAGGGCCGGGAGCGGCTCGGCTGGCAGCTGGTCGGGATCGGCGCCGTCGCCGGCTTCATCCCGTACGTGGGGGCCCTCCTGGCCTTCGTCATCGGCATCGGGCTCCTGCTCATCACCGATGGCCCAGGCGCCCGGTCGCGGCATGCCCTCGTCGACGCCCTGTCGGTCTTCGTCCCGGTCGCCACCGCCGCGCTCGTCTACCTCGTGCCCGAGGTGCTCGAGCGGTCGCCGGCCGGCGCGGACCGGGTCGCCGCGCTCGGCGCGGTCGCGCTGCTCACGCTCGCCGTCACGTGCGCGCTCGTCGTGCCCCTGCGGGTCGGTCACCGCCACCGCCCGGATGCCTGGCTCGCGGCGGCGGGCTTCGGCGTCGGCATGCTCGCCTCGACGCCGCTCATCATGTCCCGGCACGCCGGCGTGTCGCCCGAGCCGGACACGATCTGGCTCGCCGGGCTCCCGCTGTGCACCGTGCTGTGCGCCGTGGGCGCCTGGCTGCGGGCGGCGCGCCAGCGCCCGCCCGTGCCGATCGACGCCGACGCGGGCCGCCGGGTCGCGGCGAGCACCTATGTGATCAACGGCGCCCTGCTGCTCCTCCTGGCCAGCCTGCTCCTCACCGAGGGCGCCATTCCGGGCCTCGTGGTCGCGATGCTCCTGGGCCTCAGCATCCCGCTCCAGCTCGCGCGCTTCCGGCTCACCGAGCGCTCCCACGAGCGCCTGCTCGGGGACGTGCGCCGCTCCGAGCACCTCATGCTCGAGCAGTACCGCGCGAGCCTCGTCGCGCTTGCGGCGGCGCTCGAGGCCCGGGACGGCTACACGGGCCGCCACGGCGAGGAGACCGTCGTGCTGGCCGGCATGGTCGCCCGCCGGCTCGGCCTCGACGACCACGAGGTGGGG
This sequence comes from Solirubrobacteraceae bacterium, assembly GCA_046330225.1. Lineage (GTDB taxonomy): Bacteria > Actinomycetota > Thermoleophilia > Solirubrobacterales > Solirubrobacteraceae > CANJIV01. The sequence continues at coordinate 686,504 of JAXLTD010000001.1, forward strand.
GAGGTCGAGAGCGCTGCGCTCCTGCACGACCTCGGCAAGCTCGGCATCAAGGACTCGGTCCTGCGCAAGCCCGGCCCGCTCGACGACCACGAGTGGGACGAGATGCGCCGCCATCCGGTGATCGGCGAGCGCATCCTGCGGACCGTTCCCGGCCTCGAGCGCGTCGCCGAGGCCGTGCGCCACGAGCACGAGCGCTGGGACGGGCGGGGCTATCCGGACGGGCTCGCCGGGGAGGACGTCCCGCTCGCGAGCCGGATCGTCCTGGCCTGCGACGCCTGGCACGCCATGACGAGCACCCGCCCCTACCGCGAGTCGATCGGCCAGGACGCCGCGGCGCGCGAGCTGCGGGACGGCGCCGGATCTCAGTTCGACCCCGCGGTCGTCACCGCGCTCTCGGACGTGCTCGGGCTCAACGGCGGCGGCGCGCCGCGCCGCAGCGCCACCGTGCAGGCCGCCTGACGTCGCCGGCTCAGGGCGAGCACGGCGCCGCCGGGGCTGTGCGCCACCCGCGGCGGCCGCGCCGCCAGGGCAGGCGGCGCGGCCGCCGGTTCGCCGAGGGAGGGGGAGTCCCCGGCGGGCGGCGGGCGGCGCGGGCCGCGGCCTCGAGGGCTGCACGGCGTGCGGCGAGCTGGCGCTCAGCGGCCGGGAGCGACAGCATGGCGCAGGGCTCCGAGTCGCAGGGTCCGGCGCGCGCCCTCCGGGCGGGCCCGCACCTCGAGCAGCTCGAGGTGGCGCGCGGTCGGCACGAACGGGTCGGCGATGGCGCGTCCGTCGGCGAGCGAACGGGCGGCGACGACGACCCCGTCCACGCTCGCCAGCAGCACGGGCCGCTGGAGCGGCCGGGCGCTGTCGAGCGCGGCGAGGCGGCGCAGCGCCGGCCCGTCGTCGGCACGGGCGCTGCGGATGACGATGGTCGGATCGGGTGGCATGGCTGGCTCCGGTCGGCGGCAGGTTGCGAGTACGACGGCCAATCTGTCACCCGCGTGATATGAGAACAAGTGGGATTGCTTGACGCAGGGATAAGATGGGCTAATGCTCGATCTCAAGCGCCTGCGCGTCCTGCGGGCCGTGGCCGACGCCGGCTCCTTCTCGGCCGCCGCCGACCAGCTCTCCTACACCCAGTCGGCCGTGTCGCAGCAGATCGCGGCGCTCGAGCGCGAGACCGGCTTGACCCTCGTCGACCGCGGCGGCCGCGGCGGCGTGCGGCTCACCGACGCCGGCGCCGCGCTCGTCGCCCACGCCGACGCCATCTTCGCCCGCGTGACCGCCGCCGAGCAGGAGCTCGAGGACATCGCGGGCGTGCGCGGGGGGCGGATGCGCCTCGCCTCGTTCCCGACCGCCGGCGCCACGCTCGTGCCGCTGGCGTTGCGGATGTTCGCCGAGCGCCACCCAGGAGTGGAGCTCTCGCTCATCGAGGCCCAGCCCGAGGCCGCGGTGCCGCGGCTCAAGGCGGGCGAGATCGATGTCGTGCTGACGTTCGAGTACACGAACCTGCACGCGGGCCCGGCCGACCTCGCCGACCTCGACGTCGTGCACCTCTTCGACGACCCGATGTACGTCGCGCTGCCCCGCGACCATCCGGCGGCGCGCCGCCCGTCGGTCCGGCTGGCCGACTTGGCGGACGAGGCTTGGATCCACGGCGACTGCACGGGGATCTGCGGCCGCATGCACATCGCCGCCTGCGAGGCGGCGGGGTTCGAGCCGCGCGTCCAGTACGAGACCGACGACTACAACGTCGCGCAGGGTCTCGTCGCCGCCGGGATCGCGGTCACCCTGATCCCGGAGCTGGCCCTCACGAACGTGCGCGACGACATCGCCATCCGCGACCTCGGCCGCAAGGCGCCGATCCGGCGCATCCTCGCCGCCACGCTCGCGGGGTCGGCCCGCTCCCCGGCGACCGGCGCGATGATCGGCGTGCTGCGCGAGGCCGCCGACGAGTACGCGGCGAGCCGCACGGCGCGCCTGGCCGGCGCCGCCTAGCCCGGTCCGGAACGCGCGAAGGCCGGCATCGCTGCCGGCCTTCGATCCATGCGCCCGAGAGGACTCGAACCTCCACGGGCCGTAAAGCCCACAAGGCCCTCAACCTTGCGCGTCTACCAATTCCGCCACAGGCGCTGGGGCCGGGCAGTATAGCCACGAGGTGCCTGCCGGCCCGCTGCCGGAGCCCGGCCTTGTTTCCGTCGCCCGCGGCCGCTATCGTGCGAACACATGTTCGTTTCTCGCATCCGAATCGATGCCTAGGAGGCACCCGGACGTGGTCGACCTCAACCTCACCAAACGCCAGCAGGAGATCTTCGACTTCATCAAGCGGTACTCGGGCGAGCACGGGTATCCCCCGACCGTCCGTGACATCGGGAAGGCCGTCGGGCTGGCCTCGTCCTCGACGGTGCACGCGCACCTCGCCAACCTCGAGAAGATCGGGCTCTTGCGCCGCGACCCGGCCAAGCCGCGGGCGATCGAGCTGCTCGACCGGGCGGTCGGCAACGCCGTCGACAACGTCCGCAGCATCGTGCGGCCGGGCGGGCTCCCGCTCGTCGGGCAGGTGGCGGCCGGGCAGCCGGTCCTCGCCGAGGAGAACATCGAGGACTACATCCCGGTTCCGCAGGTCGCCGGCGGCGAGGACGGCGAGTACCTGCTCCGCGTCCGCGGCGAGTCGATGAAGGACGCCGGGATCCTCGAGGGCGACTTCGTCGTCGTCCGGCCCCAGAGCGCTGCCGAGGACGGGGACATCGTCGTGGCTCTCGTGGGCGAGGAGGCCACCGTGAAGCGGTTCTTCAAGGAGCGCGATCACGTGCGGCTCCAGCCCGAGAACTCCGAGATGGAGCCGATTCGCTCGAAGGACGTGCGCGTCCTCGGGCGGGTCGTCGGGCTCCTGAGGAAGGTCGCGTGACCACGGTCGCCGCGCGGCCGCTGGCGGCGGCGCCCGTTCCGGGCGGCGCTGCGCTGCGCCTGGTGGCGAGCGCCGGCGGCAGGTCGACGCTGGAGGACGTCATCTCCGGCGTATGGGAGGACCTGGCCGCCGGGCGCTCCGCCGCCTGCCCCGTGTGCGCGTCGCCGCTCCGGGCCCGCCGGGCAGAGCCGGCGGCGTGCGCCGCCTGCGGCAGCACGCTCTCCTGAGCGCGCGTGCTGCCCGACGGCGTCGGCGCGCTCGACGGGATCCGGCCCGGGCATTAGGGTCTCGCCGTCACCGATCGCCCGCTCCGCCCGAAAGGAACTCAATGCTCCGCGCCTTGCTGTCCGTCCCCGCCCTTGCCCTCGCCGCCGTCGTCATCTCCGGGTGCGGGAATCTCGACACGGACAAGCTGGAGTCCAAGATCAAGGAAGACGCCAAGAAGGACGGGGTCACGCTCACGTCGGTCGACTGCCCGAGCGACATCGAGGCCAAGAAGGGCAAGGACTTCACCTGCACGGCCAAGGTCAGCACCGGCCAGACCCTCACGCTGAACATTCAGCAGACCGACGACAACGGCAACGTCCGCTACTCCGTGGCGAAGTAGTCCGGCACTCTGGGCAGCGGCAGCAGCCTCGCCAGCCTGGGCGCTCGACAGTGGCCCGGGCCGCGGCTACCCTGGGATGGCAGGCCAAGCAGCCGCGGAGGTGAACCCTTCGAGGAAAGTCCGGACATCACAGGGCAGGGTGGTCGGTAACGCCGACCCGGGGAAACCCGCGGGAAAGTGCCACAGAAAAGACACCGCCGACGTCTGGGCCACACGTGAGCCCAGGCGGGCAAGGGTGAAATGGTGCGGTAAGAGCGCACCGGTGCCGCGGTGACGCGGCGCGTCCAGGCAAACCCCACCCGATGCAAGGCCAAGCCGGACCGTTTGCAGGCTGCCCGCCGAGGTCCAGGTCGGCCGCACAGATGGATGGCTGCTCACGACAGAATCCGGCTTATCGGCCTGCTACCGATCGGGCCCCCGGCACTCCCGGGGGCCCGATCCACGTCCGGGGACGGTGCGCGTCACCGATCCGCACGGCGCGGTGCGGACGGCCCGATCCCGGGTAGCGTCGGCGCATGAGCTTGGGCGCCCCAGGGCCGACCGACCGCGTGCGGGACTTCTCCGCACGGTCCTGGCGCGACACGCTGGTCCGGACCGTCAAGGCGTTCCTGGCCGACAACCTCACCGACACCGCGGCGGCGCTGACGTACTACACGGTGCTGTCCGTGTTCCCGGCGCTCATCGTCCTCGTCTCCGTCCTCGGGCTGTTCGGCGACCCCGGCTCGACGACGAAGGCCCTCACCGACGTCATCACGAAGGCCGGCCCGGACACGGCCGCCGAGACCTTCCGCGGGCCGATCGTCGGGATCACCGCCCACCGCGAGACCGCCGGCGTGCTCCTGTTCGTGGGCCTCGGGGTGGCGGTGTGGTCGGCCTCGGCCTACGTCGGGGCGTTCATGCGGGCCTCGAACGTCGTGTACGGCGTGGCCGAGGGCCGCCCGTACTGGAAGCTCCAGCCGCTGCGGCTGCTCGTCACCCTCGGCATGGTGCTCGGAGCGGCGCTCGTGTCGGTGGCGCTCGTGATCAGCGGCCCGCTCGCCGCCGCGATTGGCGACGCGCTCGGCCTCGGCGATGCCACGGTCACGGCGTGGGAGATCGCGAAGTGGCCGGTGCTGTGCCTGGTCGTCCTCACGATGATCTCGGTGCTCTACTACGTGTCGCCCAACGTGAAGCTGCGCGGGTGGCGGCTGGTCACTGCCGGAAGCGTGCTGGCGCTCGCGCTGTGGGCGGCGGCCTCGGCCGGCTTCTCGTTCTACGTGGCGAATTTCGGCCGCTACGACAAGATCTACGGGGCGCTCGGCGGCGTCGTGACGTTCCTCGTCTGGCTGTGGCTGACGAACCTCGCGATTCTCCTCGGGGCCGAGCTGGACGCCGAGCTCGAGCGCGAGCGCCAGCTCGTGGCCGGCGTCCCGGGCGCGGCCGAGCAGATCCAGCTCGAGCCGCGCGCGCCGGCCGAGGGGCCGCGCGAGCCGGCGCCGTGACGTAGGCTCGGCGGGTGCGGTTCGGCATCTTCTACGAGCACCAGCTCCCGCGCCCCTGGGACGACGGCGCCGAGCAGAAGCTCATCCAGGACGCGCTGGATCAGGTCGAGCTCGCCGACCGGCTCGGCATCGACTACGTCTGGGAGGTCGAGCACCACTTCCTGGAGGAGTACTCGCACTCGAGCGCGTCGGAGGTCTTCCTCGCCGCGGCCAGCCAGCGCACCCAGCGGATCCGTCTCGGGTACGGAATCGTCGCGATGCCGCCCGGCTACCAGCATCCGGCCCGCGTCGCCGAGAAGGTCGCGATGCTCGACCTCGTCTCGAACGGGCGCTGCGAGTTCGGCACGGGGGAGACGTCGTCCGGTGCCGAGCTCGCCGGGTTCGGGGTGGACCGGGCCACCAAGCGCGAGCAGTGGGCCGAGGCGGTGGAGGTCGCGACGCGGATGATGGCCGAGGAGCCGTTCGCCGGGCACCGCGGGCGGTTCGTCTCGGTGCCGCCCCGCAACGTCGTCCCCAAGCCGGTGCAGTCGCCGCATCCGCCGCTGTGGGTGGCGTGCTCGCGGCGCGAGACGATCCGGATGGCCGCCGAGCGAGGCATCGGCGCCCTGTCGTTCTCCTTCGTGGAGCCGGAGGAGGCGAAGGAGTGGGTGGACGAGTACTACGAGATCTTCGCCTCCGACCGGTGCCGGCCGATCGGCCGCGACGTCAACCCGAACGTGGCCGTCGTGCTGCCGATGATGTGCCACGAGGACGAGGCGGAGGCGATCGAGCGCGGCATCGACGGCGCTCACTTCTTCGGCTACTCGCTCACCCACTACTACGTCTTCGGCGACCACCGCCCCGGGCGCACGAGCATCTGGGAGGAGTTCCAGGCCCGCCGCTCCGAGGTCGGGTTCGCCCGCGAGATCGTCAATCCCGACGAGGGCCCGCTCGGGGTGCGGCTCCTCCAGCAGGGGCTCGGCTCCCTGCGGGGCGCGATCGGCACGCCGGCCCAGATCCGCGATCTCGTCGCCCGCTACGAGGCCGCTGGAGTCGACCAGATCATCTTTGTCTCGCAGTGCGGCCGCAACCGCCACGAGCACATCTGCGAGTCGCTGGAGCTGTTCGCCCGCGAGGTGATGCCCGAGTTCGCCGGACGCGCCGCCGAGCGCGAGGCCGCCAAGGGGGAGCGCCTGGCGGCGGCGGTCGCGGCGGGCCGCTCCCGGATCCCTCCGGCTCCTCCGCTCGACCCTGAGTACGCGATCCAGCCGCTCGACAGCGGGCCGCCGGCGGCTGAGCTCAGCGGGCCTGGGGACGCCGGAGCGGCCGCGGGCGTCGCCGGCGCCCGGCCGCCGCGCCTGGCCGAGCGGCTGCAGCGGGGCGGCGAGGCCGGCTTCCGCGCGCTCGTGCACCGGGCCACCGACCGGCGGCTCGAGCAGACGATCGGGTCGGACGCGGGCCTGCGGGTCCTCTTCGGCGCCGTGGCCCGCGCGTACGTCCCGGAGAAGGCCAACGGATTCCAAGGCGACATCCAGTACGCGCTGCGGGGCGCGGACGGGGCCGAGCGGCTGTGGGTCGTGTCCGTCGCCGGCGAGCGCGCGAGCGCGCGGCCCGGCCGGGCGCCCGCTCCGGCGCTCACCGTCGGCCTCGGGCTCGCCGACTTCGTCCGCCTGGCGGCCAAGGACCTCGACGGCGGGGTCGCGGTGATGACCGGCCGGATGGATCTCGATGGCGACCTCGCCGTCGCCGCCCGGCTGGGGGAGATGTTCGGGGAGGAGCAGGCGCTGTAGGCGGCCCGGCGCGGCGAGCCGGCGCTGCGGGCCTGACCTACGGGCCGGCCAGCCGAAGCCGCAGCGCGCTCACGTCCCGGCTGGTGAGTCCCGCGTGCTGCAACGCGGCGTGGATGTCGAGGTCGCGCAGCGTCGTCACGATGAGCTCGGCGGCCGACGTGCCCCGTTCAGCGAGGAACGCCTCGAGCAGCGGCCCTTGGTCGGGCTCGCCGCGGGCCGCGTAGCGCGCCGGCAGCCGCTCAGCGCTCATGGCGTAGTCGGCGGCGATGTCCTCGACGGCAACGCCAACGAGCCGCAGCAGCAGCATCGTCACCTGGCCGGTGCGGTCGCGCCCGCCAGCGCAGTGGACGGCCACGCCGCCCGGCTCGGCCTGGGCGATGGCCGACAGGACTGCAGCGCTTCGCTCCGGGAACCGCTCAAGTGCGGGCCGTAGTACAGCGGTGTCCCGAACTGCGGGCCGCGGTCCCAGACGTCCCAGAACTCCCGGTCCTCGGACGCATCGAGCGGCAGGCGGACCGTCCGGACCCACGGGGGCCGAGGCGCAGCGTCGGCTTCGAGCTCGTCGTCGTTGCGCAGGTCGATGACCGTGCGCACCCCGTGAGCGGACAGGGCCGCCCAGCCGGCCGCCGTCAGGCCGTCGAGCGCGTCCGCTCGAACGACCCGCCCCCAGCGGGTCTCGCGTCCATCCGTCGTGCGCAGGCCGCCGAGGTCACGGGCGTTGAAGCACCCGTCCCAGTCGAGGTGGCGCTGCGGGTGCGCGTTCACGCCCCGGCGTTCCGGAGGAACCTCCGAGCAGGAGACGGCCATCGCTGGGGATTGTGGCGAACGGGCGCGTCCGCTTTGGTGACATGCCCCGCAGGGTGAGGCGGGGCCCGCTGCCCGGACCCGATCGTGCCTTGCGCCGGGGGCCTGGCGATGCGAACATACGTTCGTATCGTGTTCGTCTGCGTCCTGCTGCCCCGGTTCGAGCTCGTCGTCGCCGCCGGCGACCGGTCGGCGCTGCTGCGGGCGCCGGCCGCGCTGGCGCCCGGGCCCGGGTCGGGATCGCAGGCAGTGGGGGAGGTCTCCGCCGCCGCGGAGGCGTTCGGCGTCCGGGCCGGGATGCGGCTGGGGGAGGCGCTGGCGCGCTGCCCGGAGCTCGCGCTCATCCCGCCGGACCCGGGCGGGGTGGCCGAGGCGTGGGAGCGGGTGCTCGTGCGGCTCGAGGGGATCGGCGCGGCGGTCGCTTCGGAGCGGGCCGGCCTGGCCTGCTTCGCTGCAGAGGGGCTGCGGCGCCTCCACGGCGGCCGGCTCGACGGTGTCGTGGCGGCGACCCGGGCCGCGCTGCGCCGCCCGGCCCGGATCGGCGTCGCGCCGACGCCGTTCTGCGCGCTCGCCGCCGCGGCGGCCGCCCGGGCGCGGCGGCCGGAGATCGTGACCGGAGGCGAGGCCGAGGCACGCGCGTATCTCGCCCCGCGGCCGGTCGGGCTGCTGCGGGGGCGGGAGGCCACCGCGGCGCTGGCCGTCCCGCTCGAGCGCCTAGGCATCGGGACGCTCGGCGAGCTGGCGGCGCTGCCCCGTGCAGCGGTGGCCGACCGGTTCGGCCGGCCCGGGCTGGCCGCCCACGGCCTTGCCAGCGGCCGGGCGGAGCCCCTGGCCGCCCGGACGCCCGGCGAGCGGCTGGAGGAGGCGCTCGAGCTGCCCGAGTCCGCCTCGGGGCCCCAGCTCGAACGCACACTCGTCCTGCTGATCGAGCGGACGCTGGCCCGGCGCGAGCGGCGCGGGCGCACGCTGCGGGCGGTGGCGCTCACGGCCGCGCTGGTCGAGGGCGGGACCTGGCGCGACCGGGTGGTGTTCCGCGAGGCGCTCGCCGATCCGGAGCGGATGCGGCTGGCGCTGGGCGCGCGGCTGGCCCGGCTGCCCGCCCCGGCCGAGTCGCTGCGGCTCGCGGTCGAGCGGTTCGGCCCGCCGGTCGGGGACCAGCGGGCGCTGCTGGACGAGCGCGGCCGGCCGGGGCCGAGCGTCGAGCGGTCCGAGCGGCTGCGGGAGGGCGTCCGCCAGGCCCGGGCGGCTGCCGGCGGCGAGGCGGCGCTGCGGGTGCTGGAGGTCGATCCCGGCTCCCGTGTGCCCGAGCGGCGGGTCGTGCTCGCGCCCTTCGATGCGGGCGAGGCCGCGCCCCGGCGCGGCGGGCGCGCGCCGTGACCGGCCCGCGCCGCCTGGGCGTCCCGCACGCGGCCCGGGTCCGGGCGGCGGCGGACGGGCGCCCGCTCGCCGTCGAGGGGCGGGCCGTCGAGGCGGTTCGCGAGTCCTGGCTGGTGGAGGACCGGTGGTGGACCGCCCGCCCGGTGCGCCGCCGCTACTGGGAGGTCGTCACCGCCGGCGGGCGCAACGTGGTCCTCTTCCGCGAACTGCGCGAAGGCGGCTGGTTCGTGCAGCGCTGAGCGGCGGGTTCGTGCAGCGCTGAGCGGCGGGTTCGCGGCGTCGCGTCGCGGCGCGCCAGGCGCCAAGACCGGCGTTCTCGCGCGCTTCAGCCACCGATACGGTGGCCCAGGTGCGCGAGATGGCGGGCGGGTGATGCCGCCCGCATCGGCGGGCGGGCGATGTCATCGGCGGGCGGGCGATGTCATCGGCGGGCGGGTGATGCCGCCCGCATCGGCGGGCCGCGACCGGCACGCCGCTACCCTGAAGGGGTGGCGTCACGCCTTCGCATGCCCCTGCTGGCCGCTGGAGCCGTCCTGGCGGGGATGGCCCTCGTCTGGATCTCGGCGCACCTCGTCGGGGCCGGATCGCGGCTGGACATCGCGGCGCTCCAAGGGTTCACGGACCTGAAGGGCGACCGGTCCGGGCCCGCCGCGCGCTGGATCACCAGCCTGGCCGATCCCGCGCCGTTCGCCCTGTTCGGGGCCGCGCTCGTGCTCGTCGCCGCCGTGCGCGGCCGCTACCGCACCGCGCTGGCGGTCCCGGTGATCCTGCTCGGCGCCAACGTCACGACCCAGGTCCTGAAGCCCCTCATGGCCGACCCGCGCGTGCTGAGCTTCCTGGACCACCCGCAGATCCCGGGCGCCTCCTGGCCGAGCGGGCACTCCACCGGCGCGATGAGCCTCGCGCTGTGCGCCGTGCTCGTGGCCGGGCCGCGGTGGCGGCCCGCGGTCGCGGTGGCGGGCGCCGCCTTTGCCGCCGCGGTCGGCTACGGGCTCATGACGCTGGGCTGGCACTACCCGAGCGATGTGCTGGCGGGCTACCTCGTCGCCGCCCTCTGGACCTTGCTCGGCGTCGCCGCGCTGCGTGCCGCGAACGTCCGCTGGCCCGAGCGGAGCGGCCGCGAGGCGGGCCGGGCTGCCGTGCTCCGCGCTCGCGAGGCCGTCACGCTGCCCGCCGCGGCCATCGCCGGCCTCGGCGCCGTCGGGGTGGCCGTTGCCGTCTGGCGCCCGGATTCGGTCGCGTTCTACGTCCGCGAGCACACGGCGTTCGCGGTCAGCGTCCCGGCGGTCGCGCTCCTCGCCGTCGTGCTGGCCACTGGCCTCGCAACGGCGCTGAAGCGCTCGGCCTAGTGCCCTGGCACTAGCCGGGCGCGTCCGGCAGGCCGGGGAGGCCCGGCTCGGACTCGACGCCGAACGAGTTCAGCGCGAACGCCACGAGGTGGTATTGGCCGATGAGGACCGGCAGTTCGATGAGCTGGCGCTCGTCGAAATGCTCAGACAGCCCCGCCCAGGTGGCGTCGGAGATGCGGGCGCCCGCGTGCAGCTCGTCGGCGGCGCGCAGGACCAGCATGGCGGTGACCGACCACCCCGGCGCATCGGGGCCGGCCGGGACGCGGGCGATCTCCTCCGCCGTGAGCCCGACGGCCTGGCCGATCTGCGCGTGCTCGCCCCACTCGTACGGGGCCCGGGTATGCCAGGCGGTCCGCAGGATCGCCAGCTCGCGCTCGCGGGCCGGCAGCTCGCCGCCGAGCAGCAGCATCGCCCCGAAGTCGACCCACGCCTGGAAGAGGTCGGTGTGGCGGGCGAGCGTGGCGAAGATGTTGAGCGGCTTGTCGTCCCGGGTCATCTGCCCGCTGACGCTGGCGAGCCGCCCGGCCACGGCGGCGTTCCACTCGTCCACCGAGAGCGGGCGGATGCGCGGCGGAGAGGGGAGGTCGGGGCCAGGCACGGGTCCAGCCGACCCTACTGGCTGGCCCCCGGCTGCCACAACGGCTCGTCACCGGCGTTGGCCCCGCGGCTCAGGATGAACAGCAGGTCCGAGAGCCGGTTGAGGTAGCGCACTGCCTCGGGGCTGGCGGCGCCGCCGAGCGCGACGACGCGGCGCTCGGCCCGTCGGCAGACCGTGCGGCAGACGTGGAGCTGGGCGGCGGCCGGCGTCCCGCCAGGCAGCACGAAGGACTTCAGGGGCGCGAGCGTCGCGTTGACCTCGTCGCACCGGGCCTCCAGCCAGGCCGTCTGGCCGGCGGTGACGCGCAGGCGCTCCTTGGCGCCGCCGGGCGGCACCGAGACGTCGGCGCCGACGTCGAAGAGGTCGTTCTGGATCTGCGCCAGCCACGGCGCGTAGGCCGCGGGGAGGGCCTCGGCGTTGCGGGCCACGCCGAGCTGGGCGTTGAGCTCGTCGATCGTGCCGTAGGCCTCGATCCGCGGATCGGTCTTCGGCACGCGGCTCATGTCGCCCAGATGGGTCTCGCCGTCGTCGCCGAGCTTGGTGTAGATCCGGGTCAGGTTGACCGTCACGGCCCCGAGTCTACGGCGCGTCCCGCTCCGCAGCCGCTCCCGGCGGGGTCCGAGCGCCGCCGCGCCACGTGCCGCGGCGCCGGGCGATAGGATGCCCGCCGTTCAGGGTCGGTGGTCATGGGAAGCCGGTGAGAATCCGGCGCGGACCCGCCACTGTGACCGGGGACGCCCGTCGCACGCGCGAGAGCGCAGCCACTGATCCGCCGCTCGGCGGGCCGGGAAGGCGCGGCGGGTAGGCCCGGAAGTCAGGAGACCAGCCCCGGCCGTCAAGCCCATACGCCCTCGTGGAAGGGGTGGCTCCATTGCGGCACTCACGATCCGAACGCGCAGCGCGCCGCGCGCTGGCCTGCTCCCTGCTCGCCGCCGGCCTGGCCGCGGCCGCACCTGCCAACGCCCTGGCGGCCCCGGCCTCGGTCACGGTTCGCATCGAGGGCGCGGCCGCCACGCTCCTGCCGAGGACGCCGGTCACGGCCGTGGCCGGCAGCGTCGCGGCCTGCCCGCCCAGCGCCACACCGACCGTCGCGGACGCCCTCGAGGCCGCGACGGGCGGGACCTGGGACCGGCAGGCCTTCACCTCGACGATTCTCGGCGAGACCCACACGTTCGGTCCGGACTCGGACTACTGGGCCGAGTGGCTGAACTCCAAGCTCGGAGGCGGCGTGTGCACCGACCCGGCCGCCGACGGCGACGAGGTGCTGATGCTCGTCGACTACGCACCGCCGCCGTCGTTCGCCGCGACGGTGTTCCCGCTCGAACTGCGCGGCGTGCCGGTGTCCGCCAGCGCCGGCCAGCCGTTCACGGTGACGGCGGTCCAGTACCGGACCGACGGCACCCCGGGCAGCGGCGTGCCTGAGCCGGCCGCCGGGGTCACGGTCACCGGCGGGGAGACGCCGGTGACGACCGGGCCCGACGGCCGGGCCACGGTCACGATCTCGGCAGCGGGGACCGCGACGCTGCGGGCCGCCACGGCGGGGGGCCGCTCGCGGGCTGTGCCAGCGCCCGTGTGCGTGCACGCCGGCGACGACGGCACGTGCGGCACCGTGGCGCCGTCCGGCGGGCCGGGGTCCGGAACCGTCACGCCGCCGGTTGCGGCGATCACGGGCGTGCGGAGCGGCCAGCGGTTTGCGGCGGGCGCCGCGCCGCGGCTGCTCCGGGGCACCGTCCGGCTCGGCTCGGCGCGCCTGGGCACCGTCCGGCTGCGGCTCCTGCGCCAGCACGCCGGCCGCTGCCAGTACTGGAGCCTGAAGTTCGAGCGCTTCCGCGGCACCGATGCCTGCGCGGCCGGCCCGTACCGCTACGGCCTGGGTGACCGCGCCGCGTGGTCCTACCTGCTCCCGGCGGCGCTGCCGGCCGGGCGGTTCACGCTCGAGATCACCGCCATCGCCCTCGACGGGGGCCGCAGCGTCCAGCGGGCCACGTTCACCGTGACGGCAGCGCCCGCCCGCATGCCGCGGGCCCGCGGGGTGGTGCGCCCGTGATCGCGGGCGGCCGTCTCCGAGCGGTGCCGCCGCCGTGCTCGCGGCGGCGCCGGCGTGGCGCCCGCCGCCGCGCCCGCCGCGGCGGCGCCGCGCGTCGACGTCCTCGTGGCCGGCCCCGCCCGCGTGCTGGCCGGGCCCGTGACGGACGGCCGCGGCGGCGCGGAGGGTGGCGGCGGCCGCCGGCGGTGCGCGGTGGCTGCGGGCACGCCGCTCGCCGCGCTGCTCGCCGCCCGGCCCGGCCCGGTGCGCCTGCGCGACTTCGGGGCCTGCGGCGCCCGTCCGGCCGACGCCGGCTCGCTGTTCGTGGCCGCGGTCGGCGGCGCCGCCAACCGCGGGCAGGACGGCTGGGTCTACAAGGCCGCCGCCGCGTCGGGACGACCGGCGCCGCGGACATCTCGGGGCCCTTCGGCGACGGCCGCCGGCTGCGCGCCGGCGCCCGGGTGACGTGGTTCTACTGCCGGATGCGGGCCGGCGGCTGCCAGCGGACGCTCGAGATCTCCGCGCCGGCGCGGGCCGCCGTGGGCGCGGCGATCCCGGTCGTGGTCCGCGGCTACGACGACGCCGACGCGCCGGCGGCGGCCGGCGCCACCGTGGCCGCGGGCGCGGCGACGGCGGTCACCGACGCCGCGGGACGGGCCACGGTCGTGGCGGGCGCCGCCGGGACGCTGTCCATCGCCGCCACGGCGGCGGGCGCCGTCCCCGCGTTCCCGGTGCGGGTCCTGGTCACGCCGGCGGGAGGCGCGGGATGACCGGCCGGCCCCGCGGGCGGGCGGCAGGCGCGCTGGCCCTCGCGCTGGCCCTGATGCTGGCGGCCGGCTGCGGCGCCGGCGCCGGGGAGAGCCCGGGCGGCGCCAGCCTGCTCGTCACCCGCAACTTCGGCGCCAGCCAGGTCGGCGCCGCGACGGTGAAGCAGGCGCCGGGCAGCGAGACCGTCATGCGGTTCCTGCGCCGCGCCTTCGGGGTCCGGACCCGCTACGGCGGCGGCTTCGTCCAGTCGATCAACGGGCTCTCGGGCGGGAATCCCGGCGGCCGGCCCGCCGACTGGTTCTTCTACGTCAACGGCAGCGAGGCGGCGAAGGGCGCGGCGGCGACCGAGCTGCACGACGGCGACCGGGTGTGGTGGGACCTGCACGACTGGAGCGCCACCATGCACATCCCGGCGGTGGTCGGGTCGTTCCCCGAGCCGTTTCGCAGCGGGACCGACGGGCGCAAGCTCCCGGTCCGCGTGGGCTGCGACCCCGGCGCGCAGGCGGCGTGCGACGCGGTCCAGTCCCGGCTGGCCGCGGCGGGCGTGAAAGTCGGCCTCTCCTCCCTGAACGCCGCGACGGACCTCCAGACCCTCCGCGTGCTCGTGGGGCGCTGGAGCGAGGTGCGCCGCGACGACGCCACGCGCCAGCTCGATCGCGGGCCGGGCGCGAGCGGCGTCTACGCGCGCTTCACCGGCGGGGGCGCGGGCCTGGTCGTCCTGGACGCCGCCGGCCGGCCCGCGCGCACGCTCGGCGCCGGCGCCGGGCTCATCGCCGCCACGCGGCTGGGGGCGCAGGCGCCGACCTGGGTCGTCGCCGGCACCGACGCCGCCGGCGCGCTGGCCGCGGCCCGGGCGCTGGACGAGCGCACGCTCGCCCGCCGCTTTGCGCTCGCCGTCGACGGCGGCGCGCGCCTGCCCGCGCCCGTGGAGGCGCCGTGACCTACCGTCGCCGCCCGAGCGCCCTGCACGCCGCCCGCGCCGGGGCCGGGATCGCCTACTGCGCCGCGCTGGGCGCCGCCGCCCTGCTCGCGGCCAGCCCGCTCGTGCTCGGGGGCGTCCTGCTCGCCATCGCCGGCGCGGGCGTTGCCGCCGGTGCCGGCTCGGACCTGCGGCGGGCCGCGCGGATCGCCGTGCCGCTCGGGCTGCTCATCGCGCTCGCCAACGCGCTGCTGATCCGCGACGGCCTCACGGTGATCTGGCGGTTCGGGGACGTGCCGCTCCTCGGGCCGCTCGACGTGACGCTCGAGGCGGCCGTCTCGGGCGCCGTCCTCGGCGTGCGCGCGGTCGCGATCGTGCTCGCCGCGTCGCTCTACGCCGTCGCGGTCGACCCCGACGAGGTGCTGCGGCTGTTTCGCCGCATCTCGTTCCGCTCGGCCCTGACGGCCACCCTGGCCACCCGGATGGTGCCGCTCCTGGCGCGCGACGGCCGCCGGCTGGCCGATGCCCAGCGCGCCCGCCCGGGCCCGCCGGCGCCGCGCCTGGCGCTCGTCCGCGCCGTGAGCGCCGGCGCGCTGGACCGCGCGGTCGACGTGGCCGCCACGCTCGAGCTGCGCGGCTATGGCTCCGCCCGCCCGCCGGCCCGGGCGCCGCGCCCCTGGTCGCGCCACGACCTCGCGGTCGCCGCCGCGGCGGCGGCGATCCTCGCCCTGGCCGTGGCCGGCGCCGTCCTCGGCTGGGCGCCGTTCGCCGCCGGGGCGGACGGGGGCGCCGGGGCCGCCGGCCTGCACCTCGGGACGGGCGCGGGTGCCGTGGCGCTCGCGCTGGCCTTCCCGCTGGCCGCGCTCGCGCCCTTCCTCCAGCGCCGGGGGGTGGCGCGGTGAGCGCCGCGCTGGCCTTCGAGCGTTTCAGCTACCGCTACCCGGGCGCTGCGACGCCCGCGCTGCAGGCCGTGGATCTGGCGGTGGCGCCCGGCGAGCTCGTCGTCCTCGCCGGGGCGTCTGGCAGCGGCAAGTCCACGCTCCTGCGGGCCGGCTGCGGCCTGGCCCCGCACTTCCACGGGGGCGAGGCCGCCGGGCGGGTCCGCGCCGCTGGGCTCGACCTGCGCACGCACGGCCCGAAGGACCTCGGCGGCCGCGTCGGCGTGCTGCTGCAGGATCCGGAGACCCAGATCGTCATGGGCTCCGTGCGCGCCGAGCTCGCCTTCGGCCTGGAGAACCGCGGCCTGCCCGCGGGCGCTGTCGCCCGGGAGGTCGAGGAGGTGGCGCTGGCCCTCGGGATCGGCGCGCTGCTTGACCGCCCGACCCACGAGCTCTCCGGAGGCGAGCTGCAGCGGGTCGCGCTCGGCGCCGCCGTGGCCGGCCGGCCCCCGCTGCTCCTGCTCGACGAGCCGTCCTCCCAGCTCGATCCGGTGGCGGGCGACGAGCTCGTCTGGCTCATCCGGCGGCTCAACGAGCAGTGGGGCGCCGCGGTCGTCCTCGCCGAGCACCGCCTCGAGCGCGTGCTCGCGGCCGCCGACCGGGTCGTCGCGCTCGCCGACGGGCGGATCGTCTGCTCGGCGCCCCCGCGAGACTTCCTCACCTGGGCCGCGTCCGCCGCGCCCGAGCTGCTGCCGCCGGCGGCGTCGATGTGCGCCGCCGCCGGGCTGCGGCCGCTGCCGGCCGGCGTCAAGGCCGCCCGCGCCGCGCTCCGGGCTGCCGGCTTCGAGCCGGCCGTGCCCGACGCGCCTGCCGCGGCGCCCGCCCCGGCTGCGCCCGCCCGCCGGGCCGGCCGGCTCCGCGGCCCCGCGCCGGCCTTGCGCCTGCGCCGGATCTGGCACGAGCTTCCCGGCGGCCGGACGGTGCTGCGCGACGTGTCCCTGGACGTCGCGGCGGGGGAGCGCGTGGCGCTCATGGGGCGCAACGGGGCCGGGAAGTCCACGCTGCTGCGCCACGCCGCCGGGCTGACGGCGCCGACCCGCGGGACGGTGCAGGCGCCCGGCCGGGTGGCGCTGCTGCTCCAGACGCCCGGCGACTACCTCGTGCACGAGCGGGCCGGGGACGAGGCGAGCGCGGAGGCGCTGGCCGCCGCCGGCCTCGCCGGGCTGGCCGATCGTCATCCGCGCGACCTATCCGGCGGCGAGCGCCAGCGGCTTGCGCTCGCGGTCGTGACCGATCCCGCCGCGGGAGCGCCGGGGGCCGTGCTGCTCGACGAGCCGACGCGGGGGATGGACGCGGCCCGCCGGGACGATCTCGTCGCACGGCTGGCCGCGCTGGCGGCCGCCGGCGCCGCGGTCGTCGTGGCGACGCACGACCCCGAGCTCGCGGCCGCCACGGCCGACCGGGTGGTGCTGCTCGGCGAAGGCGCCGTGCTGGCCGACGCGCCCGCGGCGGAGGTGCTGGCCGACGGCTGGTACTTCGCGACCGAGACCGCCCGGGTGCTCGGCGGCCGCGGCGGCGCGCTGCTGCCCGCCGACGGAGCCGCGGTCCTGCGGGCCGGCCTCGGGCTCGCCGGCCCGAACGGACTGCCGGCCCCTGGCGGCGACGCCGGCCGCCGCGCCGGCGCTCCCGCCGCCGCGCCGGCCCTGGGCTCGGCCGCCCCGGTTCCGGGGGCAGCGCCGTGAGCTGGATCCCGGCGTCGCTCGTCGTCCTCGGGGCCGCCCTGGCCGCCGGCTTCGCCTGGTACGAGCGCACGCGCCCGTCGAGCCGGATGCTCGCCCTCGTGGCCACGCTCGCCGCCCTGGCGGCCGCCGGCCGGGTGGCGTTTGCCCCCATCCCGAACGTCAAGCCGACCACCGACATCGTCCTCATCGCCGGCTTTGCCCTCGGCGGGGCGCCCGGCCTGGCGGTCGGCGCCTTGGCGGCGCTGGCCTCGAACTTCTTCTTCGGGCAGGGCTACTGGACGCCGTGGCAGATGGCGGCCTGGGGCCTGGTCGGGCTGCTTGGCGCCGCCCTCGCCCGCGCGACCGGGCGGCGCCTGGGACGGGCCGGGCTCGCCGCGGCCTGCGGCGTGGCCGGCGCGGCGTTCGGCGTGGTCATGAACCTCTCGACGTGGGTGAGCCTGGGCGGCAGCCACACGCTGGGGGAGTTCCTGGCGATCAGCGGCGCCGCGGCGCCATTCGACGCGGCTCACCTGCTCGGCAATGTGCTCTTCTGCCTCGCGTTCGGCCCGGCCCTGCTGCGGGCGATCGAGCGGTTCCGGCTGCGCTCGGAGGTGACGTGGCTCGACGACGACGCGGCGCCGGCGCCCGCCGCGCCCGGCTCGGCCGCGCCCGGCAGCGTGGCGCGCGGGCCGGCGGCGGTCGCGGTGCTGGCGGCCCTGGCGCTGGCCGGCGTGGCGCTGGCCGCGCCCGCGCCCGCCCGGGCGGCCTCCGCCTCGGCCCGCTACGTCACGCGGGCCCAGAACCGCGACGGCGGGTTCGGTGCGGCGCCGGGCGCCGCCTCGAGCCAGCTGCAGACGGGCTGGGCGGCGCTCGGGCTGGCCGCCGCCGGCCGCAACCCGCTCGACGTCCGCCGGGCCGGACGGAGCCCGGTCACCTTCATCCGCCGCGGGCTCGCGGGCCTGCACGACACCGGCGACCTCGAGCGCACGGTGCTCGTGCTCGCCGCCGCCGGGGTCTCGCCGCGGGCGTTCGGGGGCCGCGATCTCGTGGGCACCCTCCTGAGCCGCCAGCGTCCCGACGGCTCCTTCGGCGGGTTCGTGAACTGGACCGCCTTCGGCGTGCTGGCCCTCCGCGCCGTCGGCCAGCGATCGTCCGCCGCCCCGGTGCGGCGGGCCGCGGCGTGGATCCTGCGCCAGCAGAACGCCGACGGCGGCTGGTCGTTCGCCCGCCGCGGCGCGCCGAGCGGCGTCGACGACACGAGCGCGCCGGTGCAGGCCCTCGTGGCGGCCGGACGCCGCGGCGCCGCCACGAGCCGCGCGCTGCGGTTCCTGCGCCGCGCGCAGAACGCCGACGGCGGCTTCCCGCTCTCGCCGGGCGGCGCCTCGAATGCCCAGTCGACCGCCTGGGCGATCCAGGGGGCGATTGCCGGCGGCGCGAGCGCCGACGGCCTGCGGCGCGCCGGGGCGACCCGGCCGGCCCCGGCGTACCTGCGCTCCCTCGTCGCGGCCGACGGCAGCGTCCGCTACTCCCGGGTGAGCGGCCAGACCCCGGTCTGGGTGACCGCACAGGCCCTGGTGGCGTTCGCCCGGACGCCCTTCCCGCTCCCGCCGGTCCCGCGGGCGCGGGCCGCCGACCGGTCCGCGCCCGCCGCCTCGGCTCCGGCCGGCGCGCCCGCCAGCGCGCCCGCTGAGGCCCCCGCTGCCGCCGGTGCGCGGCCCGCCCGGCCGCGCCGCCGGGGCGCGCGGTCCGCCGGGCTGCCGCGGGCGGAGGTGCTGGCGCTCGCCCGTGCCGCCGGGGCCGCGGCGGCCCTGATCATCGCCCCGTCGCCGTGAGCCCCGAGTCCGAATCGGAAAGTCGCTAGCGTTCCCGCCCCGATGAAGGTCGCCGCCGTCAAGGAGCACGCCGCCGGAGAGGCCCGCGTGGCGCTCGTACCCGAGGTTGTGCGCAAGCTCACGAGCGCCGGGCACGAGGTGCTGGTCGAGTCCGGCGCCGGCGACGGCGCCCTGATCCCGGACGCGCTGTTCGCCGACGCCGGCGCCACGCTGACCTCCGACCAGGACGCCCTCTGGGGCGCCGACGTCGTCGTCAAGGTCGCGCCCCCGAGCGCCGAGGAGGCCGCCAAGCTCGGGCCCGACAGCGTCCTGATCGGCTTCCTGGCCCCGCTCACGAACGGCGAGGGCGTCAAGGCGATCGCCGCCTCGGGCGCCACCGCGTTCGCCCTCGAGGCCGTGCCGCGCATCTCCCGCGCCCAGTCGATGGACGCGCTCTCGTCGCAGAGCAACGTCGCCGGATACCGGGCCGCCCTGCTCGGCGCCCAGCTCATGGGCCGCTTCTACCCGATGCTCATGACCGCGGCGGGCACGATCCGCCCGGCGAAGGTCATGGTGCTCGGCGCCGGCGTGGCCGGGCTGCAGGCGATCGCCACGGCCCGCCGCCTCGGCGCGATCGTGTCGGCCTTCGACGTGCGCGCCGCCGTCAAGGAGCAGGTCGAATCCCTCGGCGCGACGTTCGTCGAGCTCGACCTCGGGGAGGACGCCGAGGACGAGGGCGGCTACGCCAAGGAGCTCACGCCCGCCCAGCAGGAGCTGCAGCGCACCAAGCTCGCCGAGGCGATGGCGGACATCGACGTCGTCATCACCACCGCGCTCATCCCCGGCCGGCCGGCGCCGCTGCTCGTCACCGAGGCCGCCGTCGAGGGCATGAAGCCCGGCTCGGTGATCATCGACCTGGCCGGCGAGGCCGGGGGCAACTGCGCCCTCACCGAGCCCGGCGAGACCGTCGTCAAGCACGACGTCACGATCGCCGCGCCGACGAACCTGCCCGCCACGATGGCCGAGCACGCCAGCCAGCTCTACGCCCGCAACATCCAGGCGCTCCTGGGCCTCATGACGGGCGAGGACGGCGCGCTGAACCTGGACTTCGACGACGAGATCATCGCCGGCGCCTGCGTCACGCGCGGCGGCGAGATCGTCCACGAGGGCGCCAAGGCCGCGGCCGGCGCCTAGGAAACGCAAGGAGCCCGACCCATGCTCGTCACCAACCTCGCGATCCTGGTGCTGGCCGGCTTCGTCGGCTTCGCCGTGATCTCGAAGGTCCCGAACACGCTGCACACCCCGCTCATGTCCGGGACCAACGCGATCCACGGGATCGTGATCCTCGGCGGCCTGCTCGTGCTCGGCCTCTCGGGCGATGGCGTGCTCAACAAGATCCTGCTGGTCATTGCAATCGCCTTCGGCACCATCAACGTCGTCGGCGGCTTCCTGGTCACCGACCGGATGCTCGCGATGTTCAAGGGCAAGTCGCCGGGCAAGGCGGCGGCGAAGGACGAGGAGGGCTCGTGAGCGCGGTCCCGGTCGCCACGTCCTTCCTGCAGGACCAGAACTTCATCGACGTCTGCTACATCGTCGCGTTCGGCCTGTTCATCTACGGCCTCATGGGCCTGACCGGCCCGCGGACGGCGGTGCGCGGCAACGCAATCGCCGCCGTCGGCATGGCGATCGCGGTCGTCGCGACGCTGCTCACCGACGGGATGGGCAACTGGGGCCTGATCATCCTCGGCATCGCGATCGGCACCGCGGTCGGCATCCCGGCGGCGCGCAACGTGAAGATGACCGCGATGCCCCAGATGGTGGCGCTCTTCAACGGCGTCGGCGGCGGCGCGGTGGCGCTCATCGCCTGGGTCGAGTTCCGCGAGACCGGCGGCTTCGAGGGGGAGGCCACCTACATCGCGATCTTCACGCTGTTCGCGGCGATCGTCGGCTCGGTGTCCTTCTGGGGCTCGAACATCGCCTTCGGCAAGCTCCAGGAGATCCTGCCCGGCCGGCCGATCACGCTCGGCCCCGTGCAGCAGGTCGTCAACCTCGCGCTGCTCGTGGTCGCCATCGCGCTCTCGGTCCTCATCGCCGCGGGCGAGACGAGCGAGCTGCTCATCATCGGCGTGCTCGTCGCCTCGGCGCTCCTGGGGATCTTCGTCGTGCTGCCGATCGGCGGCGCCGACATGCCCGTGGTGATCTCGCTGCTCAACGCCTTCACCGGGCTGAGCGCGGCTGCGACGGGCATCGCCCTGAACAACACGGCGCTGATCGTGGCGGGGATGATCGTCGGCGCCTCGGGCACCATCCTCACCCGGCTCATGGCCGAGGCCATGAACCGCTCGATCCCGAGCATCGTGGCCGGGGGATTCGGCGGCGGGGCGGAGGCGGCCGTCGCCTCCGGCGGCCCGGGCCTCCCGGAGGGCGCGACCGTGCGCTCGACCTCGGCGGCCGACGTGGCGATCCAGCTCTCCTACGCCCGCAAGGTCGTGGTCGTCCCCGGCTACGGCATGGCCGTCGCCCAGGCCCAGCACGCCGTGCGCGAGCTGGCCAAGGAGCTCGAGGCACGGGGGGTGGAGGTCACGTACGCGATCCACCCGGTGGCCGGCCGCATGCCGGGCCACATGAACGTCCTGCTGGCCGAGGCCGACGTGCCCTATGACCAGCTCAAGGAGATGGACGACGCCAACCCCGAGTTCGACCGCACCGACGTCGCCCTGGTCATCGGAGCCAACGACGTCACGAACCCGGCGGCGAACACGAACCCGGAGAGCCCGATCTACGGGATGCCGATCCTCGAGGTCAACCACTCGGGGTCGGTCATCGTGCTCAAGCGGTCGATGAACCCCGGCTTTGCCGGCATCGACAACGAGCTCTACTACGACCCGAAGACGACGATGCTGTTCGGCGACGCGAAGGCCTCGGTCCAGGAGGTCGCGGAGGAAGTCAAGGCGCTGTAGGCGCGGGGCGGGGCCGGCGGGCCGCTACTCCGGCCCGTCGTCGGCCGGGCGGATCGAGATCTCGATCCCCTGCTCGCGCCGCGTGGACTCGAGCAGCGCGTCGAGGGCGTCGGCCGACATGCCCTCGGGGAGGATGACCTCGACGAGCATCGCGGCGAGCTCTTCCGTGTCGTCGCCGCCGTCGAGCTTGCGCTGGTTGAGGTCGACGATGTTGACCTCGTGCACCGCGAGCGCCTCGCTGAACGCGTGGATCACGCCGGGCCGGTCGACCCCGTGGACGGTGAGGACGTGGGTGGGGTCGGGCGGCGCGAGCGACGCCGCGTCGGCCTCGTCGACCTCGGTGATCGCCACCACGTCCAGGCCGACCCGCCGCCCGGTCGATTCCAGGTCGCGGCGCACCGCGGCGACGTCGACGGTGTCGTCGGAGGTCGCCATCAGCGTCATCGTGAAGCGTCCGCGCAGGATCGTCATCTGGGCGTCGGCGACGTTGAGCCCGCCGTCGGTGAGGCAGCGGGTCATCGAGGCGACGAGTCCGGGGCGGTCGGGGCCGATGGCGGAGACGGCGAAGTGGCGCATTGCGCGGGCCAGCATATGCGCCCGGCGGCCGCCGCGGGCGATCAGGCCGCCGCCGCGGTCCCCTGCCACGGAGCCACGGCGTGCGCGACGTCGGCGGGGGCTCCCGCGACCACGACGTACTCGACGTTGCGCAGCCGGCCGACCTGGCCGACCCGCCGGCCGTCCGGGTCGTGAATCCCGATCCGGGCGCCGACGTAGCGGGCGGAGTCGAAGGCGAGCACCGCGACCTCGCCGCGCGGCGCGCACAGCTCGACGAGGTCCTCGAGCGAGAGCCACGCCTCGTCGCTGTAGGAGAGCACGACGAGGCGCGCCGGGACGGCCGCGACGACGTGGGCGAGCGCATCCCGGAACCGTGGCTTGGAGTTGAACGGGCTGCGCCGGGCGGGATCGCGGCAGTCCTCGCGCTTGCAGGCCACGCCGTAGTGCGGCGGCGCGTCGCCGAGCGCGATCGTCTCCCACACGTGGTAGTTGCCGCGGTAGCTGTGCTGGTTGTACGGCGGATCGAGGTAGGCGAGGTCGGCCTCCGGCAGCGACGCGGCGAGCGCGACCGCGTCCCCGTGGACCGCGGCGCCGGGGCCGGGGAGGAGCGCCGGCTCGCGCAGCTCCAGCGCGCCGCGGGCGCGCGGGGCCCAGGCCTTGAGGTAGGCCATCTGGACCCCGGCCGTCGAGTCGACCCGGTCGGCAGCCTCGATGAGGCTGGTCAGGAGCACGGGCTCGAGCGACGACCCGGCGTGCTCGGCGGCGATGGCCGCCCGGATGGCGTCGACGCGCTGCCCGTTGCGCGGCTGCAGAAAGCGGGACTGGCGGCAGAACGTCTCGGTCACGTAGCCGTCGATCCCGGGCAGGGCGTTCAGGCGCGCGAGCTCGGACCGCAGGGCGGCCTGGTCCACCGCGGCGGCGTCGGCCTCGACGTAGCAGCGCGCGAACACGTGGGCGTAGGCGGCGCTGTCCACGGCGGTGACGTGCACGCCGAGGGCCTTGAAGGCCTGCGCCACGCGGGTCGTGCCGGTGAACAGGTCGATGGCGCTGCGCGCGCCCGACCGGGCGCAGATCTCCGCCAGGGCCGGCACGAGCCGCCGCTTGGAGCCCAGGTACTTGATCACGGCCGCCACGGTAGACGGCGCCGCCGACGGGCCGACCTGCCGCGGCGCTCAGCCGTCCTCGGGGAGCAGGCGAAACGCGCCGCCGGCCAGCGGCGTCAGCACGCGGAAGTGGCGGTGGTCGAAGGTCGCGATCGCGGTCGTGCCCCAGCGGTCGGCGAGCACGACCGCGGATGCGTCGGCGAGCCCGATCTCGAGATCCGCGTGTCGCTCGCACAGTCCGGCGGCGGCGGCCAGGTCGGCCGGGCCGAGACTCTCGACCGAGAAGGCCTCGCCCAGCGCGCGCACGAACGCGACCTGCACGCCGACGCCGAGCCGGGAGAGGATCAGGTGGTCCGCCTCAGCGGCCGTGAAGGCCGGCACGACCAGTTCGCCGTTCCAGCCCTCGAGCAGCGCTGCGGCCTGCGCGTGGCGGGGGTCGTCCGCGTCGGCCGCGGCGTAGAGCGGCCCGGCGTCGACGATCAGCGCCGGCGCTGTCCCATCTCCTTGCGCGCCAGCGCGTCGGCGTGTTCGGCGACCGCGGCGCCGCCTCCGCGGCCGGCGCCGACGAAGCCGAGGCGGCGCGTGGGCAGATCGCGCGTGGCCTCGGTGATCGCGGCGCGGATGATCTCCGCCTGGGAACAGCCGGTCGCCGCCGCCAGCCGCCGCAGGGCGTGCGCCTGATCCTCGTCGAGGTACACCGTTGTCTTGACCATGCCATATATGGTACCTGCTCCGTGGACGTCGAGGAAGCGATTCGCACCCGCCGCACGATCAAGGCCTTCGCGCCCGAGCCGGTCGACCCCGCGACGCTGGACGCCCTGTTCGAGCTGGCCCGCTGGGCGCCCAACCACCACCTCACCGAGCCGTGGCGCTTCCGGGTGCTCGGGCCGGCCGCGCTGGCCCGGCTCAAGGCGGCCGCGGGACCCGAGGCGGCGGCGAAGCTCGACCGCGCGCCGACGCTCGTCGCGGCCAGCGTCGTGGCCGCCGACGATCCGGTTCAGGACGAGGAGGACCGGGCTGCCGGCGCCGTCGCGGCCTACATCGTCCTGCTGGCCGCCCATGCGCGCGGGCTGGCCGGCTACTGGCGTACGCCGGCGGTCCTGCGCACCGCCGAGGGCCGCGCGGCGGTGGCGATTGCCGACGGCGAGCACGTCCTCGGGCTCCTGCACCTCGGGCGCCCCCGGCAGGGCAAGGCGCCGCCGCCGCGGGCACCTGCCGGCGCCGCCGTCGAGTACCTGGACTGACCGCGGGCGGGCGCGGCCCGGACCGGCCGCCCCGGCTGGCAGACTAGTGGGCGTGTCCGGAAGTTCTGCGTGGAATCGGCGGATGGCCGGCCGTGATCTGGCGGCGCGCGGCGGCAGCCTGCGTGCTGGCGGCACGCGGGCGGGCGCCGGGTGCCGCCAGGCGCGACCGGACGCCGCCGAAACGCGCAGAACTTGCGGACGGGTCCACTAGGCAGCCGATGATCTCCCGCCGCGACGCCATCGCCTCCCTGGCCGCCGACGAGTTCGACGTCGTCGTGGTCGGGGGCGGCATCACCGGGGCCGGCGTGGCTCTCGACGCCGCCTCGCGCGGCTACAGCGTCGCGCTGGTCGAGCGAAACGACTTCGCGTCCGGGACCTCAAGCCGCTCCAGCAAGCTCGTGCACGGCGGCCTGCGCTACCTGCAGCAGTTCGACGTCGGCCTGGTGCGCGAGGCGCTCCTGGAGCGCCAGCTCATGGTGGCCCTGGCGCCGCACCTCGTCCACCCGCTGCCGATCGTGGTGCCGGCCTTCGACGGCGAGCGTCCGGACCGGCTCGTCGGCATCGGGCTGAACATGTACGACGTCCTCTCGATGGACACGCTGCGCCGCCGCGGGCGCCGTGGCAAGGCCGAGGACGCCGACGGGGACGGGGCCGCCGACTGGGCGCCCGAGCGCCACCGCTCGATTGGCGGCGACGAGGTCGTCGAGCTGCTGCCGGCGCTGGCCGGGCGCGAGCCCACCGGCGGCTACCTGTTCTACGACTGCCAGACCGACGACGCCCGGCTCGTGCTCACGGTGCTCGCCGAGGCCGAGCGCTTCGGCGCGGTCGTGGCCAACGGCCTCGAGGTCACCGGCCTGGTCGAGTCCGGCGGCAGGACGAGCGGCGTGAGCGTGCGCGACGCGGCGAGCGGCGAGGAGTTCACGGTCAAGGCCGCCAGCGTGATCAACGCGACCGGCGTGTGGGCGGACCGGCTGCGCCCCGGCGAGCTGCACGACGAGGCCGAGGTCCCGGTCATCCGGCCGAGCCGGGGCACCCACATCACCGTCGCGTCCGCCGCGCTCCCGCTCGTCTCCGGGGCGATTGTCCCGGCGGGAAGCGGGCGCTCGATCTTCGCGCTGCCATGGCTGGGACGCACCCTCATCGGCACGACCGACAACGACTACGACGGCGACATCGACGCCGTTGCGCCGTCCGAGGAGGACATCGGGTACCTCCTCGACGCCACGAACGCCTTCTTCGGCTCGTCGCTGGCGGCGGGCGACCTGACCGGCGCCTACGCCGGCGTGCGCCCGCTCATTTCCACCGGCGACCCGAAGAAGTCGGTGGACATCTCCCGCAAGGCCGAGCTCTACGAGACCTCGAGCGGGATGATCACCATCACCGGCGGCAAGCTCACCACCTGGCGGCGGATGGCGAAGATGGCCGTCGACCGCCTCGTCGAGCGCGAAGGCCGCGAGGCGCCCTGCCGGACCCAGGAGATCCCGCTGGGCCAGGCCGCCGGCCCCGGCGACCTCCCGCGCGTCGAGGGGGTTCCCGAGGAGAGCTACCGGCTGCTGGCCCACCGCTACGGCTACGCGGCCCGGGACGTCCTCGGGATCGCCGCTGAGCGCGGCGAGCTGGCCCAGCCCATCGTGTCGGACCTGCCCGACCTCCTGGCCGAGGCCGTCCACGCCGCGCGCAGCGAGCAGGCTGGCTCGGTCGGCGACGTGCTGCTGCGGCGCACGCGTCTCGGCCTCCTCGCGGCGCGCGAGCTGTGCGCACCCGGCGGCCAGGGGCCGGCCCGGGTTGCCGCCGCCATGGCGCCGGAGCTCGGCTGGGACGGCGCGCGCGCCGCCGCCGAGGTCGAGGCGTTCGCCGCCGAGGCCGCCCGCGAGGGCATCGTGCCGGCGTGATCGCCGGCGGGCCGCTCAGCCGGCCTTGAGCGGGACGTCGATCGTCTGCGACGGGCCCGTCGCGAACGTGAACGTCCCGGTCTGGCCGGGCGCGACGGACTTGATCGCCTCGCAGTAGCTCGGGAGGTCGTTCGAGATGGACTTCCCGTTGATCGCGGTGAGGATGAGCGGATCCTGGCCCAGGCCGGCATTCGCGGCCGGGGTGCCCTTGGTCACGTGCTGCACGAGCAGCCCGACCGGGAGGTTGTTCTTCAGGAGCGCGTCGAGCGACGGGTACTCGAGGTTCATCCCGGTCCAGCCGATCGACTGGCCGGTGCGCAGCTTGTCGGTGATCTCGCGCACGCGGTCGACGCCGATCGCGTAGTTCTGGTTCTGCTTCGTGTTCTCCGAGGCGGAGTTGACCCCGATGAGCTCGCCCTTGCTGTTCACGAGCGGGCCGCCGGAGTTGCCCGGGTTGATCGCGGTGTCGGTGAGGATCACGTTGCGGTACTCGGGGACGTCGGAGGCGCGCAGGTCGAAGGTCGTCTTCGTGCGGGACACGACGCCCTGGGTGGCGGTGAGGTCGTCGTTGGCCGAGGCCGTGCCCGGGAACCCGACGGCGATCGACTGGTCGCCGCGCTGCAGCGAGCTCTGGGACTTGACCAGCGGCAGCGTCGTGAGGCCCGAGGTGTCGGCGACCTTGAGCACGGCGAGGTCCTCGCAAGGGGCCGAGGCGACGACGCTGGCGGGGCGGTTCTTGCCGTCGACCCCGATCTCGAACGTCTCGCCCGCGTTGACGACGTGGGCGTTCGTGACGATCAGGCCCTGCTTGGCGTCGAGCACCCAGCCGGTGCCGTTGCCGGCGCGCTTGCCGCCGACGTCGGCGATCACGAGGACGGTCGAGGGGGCGATCTTCTTGACGATCTGGGCGGTCGTGAGCGGCTTGTCGTCCTTCTTGAACACGACGAAGACGAGGAGCAGCGCGATGGCGATGGCGCCGAGGACGATCGCGCCGGCGGCCACGATCGTCGCCGTCTTCACGGCCTTCCCGAGGCGGATGCGCTCGATCGCCGACTGGCTGCGCTGGGTGATCGAGAGATTGCGGGAGCCGGCGGGGGCGCCGGCGGCGGCTCCAGCGCCGGCCGCGGCTCCGGCTGCGGCCCCCGCGGCTGCGGCGGCTCCCGCGTCCGGAGCGGCGGCGGGCGGGGCGGGCGCCGGCTCGATCGTCGTGGCGCCGCCAGGGGCGGCGGCGCTGACGCGCACCACCGTCTGCCCGACGCGGAAGCTCTGGCCGTCGCCGAGTGCCACGGGCGCGGTGATCCGCTCCTCCCCGACCCAGGTGCCGTTCGAGGAGCCGAGGTCGCGGATCTCGACCCGCCCGTCGAGGAGCAGCCGGGCCGCCGCGTGGCGGCGCGAGACCTTCGTGTCGTCGAGGGTGAGCGCGCAGCCCTCCTCCCGGCCGAGGACTGTCTCGCCCTCGCCGACCGCGACGGCGTGCTCACCGTCCGTGGTGGTCGTGATCAGCCACATGCCCGGCCCGCAAACTAGCGCCTCCGCGCGACGGTTGCACGGTCCAGGCCGCCCGGCCGCGCGCGACTCCGAAGTCTCCCGGTGGTAGAACACACCGGGATGAGCGGCGGAACGATGCAGCCAGGGACGGCGTTTCACGACTTCGTGATCGAGTCCGTCCTCGGACGCGGCGGCATGAGCGTCGTGTACCGCGCCCGCGAGCGTCACCCCGACCGGGTCGTCGCGCTGAAGGTCCTCGACCCGGCCCTCGCCTCCGACGAGGCTTTCCGCGCCAGGTTCCTGCGCGAGTCCGACGCGGCGGCCAGCATTGGCCACCCGAACATCATTCCGATCTTCGACGCCGGCGAAGCCGAGGGGCAGCTCTTCATCTCGATGCCGCTCGTGCCCGGGTCGGATCTCGCGGCGATGGTGCGCGCCGAGGGCCCGCTCGACCTCGACCGCGCGGTGAACGTCATCAGCCAGACGGGCCGCGCCCTGGACGCCGCGCACGCCCAGGGCCTCGTGCACCGCGACATCAAGCCGCACAACATCCTCATCTCGCCGGGCTCCTCGCCCGGGGAGCGCGAGCACGTCTACCTCGCCGACTTCGGGCTGGCGAAGAAGAACGCCGCCTCGCGCCAGCTCACCCAGCACCGCAGCTTCCTCGGGACCCGGGACTACGCCGCTCCCGAGCAGATCCGCGGCGACGACGTCGACGGCCGCGCCGACATCTACGCCCTCGGCTGCGTCCTCTACGAGGCGCTGGCCGGCACCCCGCCGTACGAGTCCGACAGCGAGGCGTCGCTGATGTACGCCCACCTCGAGAAGCCGCCGCCGCGCCTGGCCGACACCCGTCCCGACTACGCGGCGATCGACGGCGTCATCGCCCGTGCGATGGCCAAGGACCGCGAGGACCGCTTTGCCACCTGCCGCGAGCTGACGGTCGCGCTGGAGGCGGCGGCGGCAGCCGCGGCAGCCGCCGCCGGGCCCGCCGCGACCGACACGGGCCGCGGCGGCACGGTGATCGACGCGCCGGCAGGCGCGGCGGGCGCCGCCGGGGCCGCGGCAGGAGCCGCCGCCGCCCGGGCGGGGGCCACCGAGATCTCCGCGCCGGCGAGTGCCGGTCCGGCCCCGCCGCCGGCCACGCCCGCCCCGCCGCCGGCCACGCCGACGCCCGTGCCGACCCCGCCGCCGGCCACGCCGGGCGCGCCGCCGTCCCAGGCCGGACCGGGCCGCCCGCGCTGGCTCCTGCCCGCAGCGGGAATCGGCGCCGTGGCGGTCATCGGCGTGATCGTGGCGCTCGTCGCCGGCGGCGGCAGCGACGGCGGGGGCGGCAGCACGACGACCGCGGCCACGGTGACCACGGACACGACCCCGACCCAGCCGACCGCGCCGTCCCCGGCGGAGGTGGCGCGCCGCGCCGCCTACCTGAACTTCCTCTCGAACTTCGACGCCCAGTTCGGCCCGGTCAAGGACGCGCTCCCGAGCGGGAAGTCCTTCGGGACCAAGCGGTTCACCGGCGGCGCCGTCCGGGCCGCCAACCGCACGGCGCGCATCGCCAACCGGGTCGAGGCCTACCCGGCGCCGGTGCAGGTCCAGTCCCAGCAGCAGCGGATCGTCAACCAACTCGGCGTCGTCGAGCAGGACTTCCGGGACCTGGCCGACGCGAGCCGGCGCAATAACTTCAACGATGCGCAGAAGGCGCTCGAAGGCGCGATTCCGGCGCTCGAAGTCATCGCGAAGACCGCCAAGGCCTACGCGGCGGAGCTGCGGACCATCCCGGTGCAATGACCCTCGTCCTCGAGGCGGCCGGCCGCCGGCACGCCTTCGACGGACGCCCCTGGCTGATGGGGATCGTCAACGCGACGCCGGACTCGTTCTCCGACGCCGGCCCGCGCACGCTCGAAGCCCGGGTCGCCCGGGCCGCGGAGCTGCTGGCCGCCGGGGCCGACCTCATCGACATCGGCGGCGAGTCGGGCATCACGACCGCTCCCGCGGTGGCCGCCGCCGAGGAGATCGAGCGGGTCGTGCCGCTCATCGAGCGGGTGGCCGGGGAGCTCGGGGCGCTCGTCTCGGTCGACACGTACAAGCCGGCGGTCGCCGAGGCCGCGATCGCTGCCGGCGCGGCGATCGTCAACGACGTGAGCGGTCTGCGCGATCCCGGCCTCGCCGACGTCTGCGCCCGGACCGGCGCCGGCCTGATCCTCATGCACACCCCGATCCCCCCGAAGACGAAGAAGCTCGACCACCCGTACGGGGACATCCGCGCCGAGGTCGCCGCCTTCCTCCAGGACCGGATCGACGTGGCGACGAGCCGCGGCGTGGCCTTCGAGCAGATCGTCGTCGATCCCGGCCCGGACTTCGGCAAGAGCCCGGCACAGTCGATCGAGCTGCTGGCCGACCTCGCGCCCTACCGCGCGCTCGGCCGCCCGGTGCTGCTCGCCATCTCGCGCAAGGACTTCGTCGGGGCGGTCGTCCAGCGGCCGCCGCGGGAGCGGCTCGCCGGCACGCTGGCCGCCCTCGCCCACGGCTGCGACCAGGGCGGGCACATCTTCCGCGTCCACGATGTCGCAGCCTGCGCCGACTTCCTCGCGGTGCGCGCCGCGCTGCGCGGCGAGGCGCCCGTGCCCGCGGACCTCACGCTCCCCGAGGATCTGCGGCGCGAGCCCGCAGCGACCGGCTGACCGCGGGCCTCGAGGGTTGTCCGTCGCCCGCACCGGGCAGAATCGGAAGAGCGCCGTCCCACCCCGACCGAGAGAGGCACCGACATGCGGCTGTTCATCGACACCGGCTCCGTGAGCGACGTGGAGGAGATCGCGGCCTGGGGCGTGCTCTCGGGCGCGACGACGAACCCGAGCCTGCTCGCGAAGGAAGAGGGCGATCCGGGTGCCGCGATCCAGCGGATCTGCGAGCTCGTCGACGGGCCGGTCAGCGCCGAGGTCGTCTCCGACGACCCGGAGCGGATGATCGCCGAGGGCCGGGCGCTGCGGACGCTGCACGAGCACATCACCGTCAAGGTGCCGTTCGGCGCCGCCGGCCTGCAGGCCTGCCGGGCCCTCAGCGACGAGGGCACGCCGGTGAACATGACCCTCGTCTTCTCACCCAACCAGGCGCTGCTGGCCTCCGAGGCGGGGGCCACCTACGTCTCCTGCTTCATGGGCCGCCTCGACGACATCTCCATCGACAGCGCCGAGGTCGTCGCCGGCATCGTCGGCGCCCTGCGTCCGGGCGGGACGACCACCCAGGTCCTCGCCGCCTCGCTCCGGCACCCCGAGCACGTGATCACCGCGGCGAAGCTCGGCTGCGAGGTCGCGACCGTGCCGCCGAAGGTCCTGCACCAGATGCTCGACCACCCGCTCACCACCACCGGGATCGACCGGTTCACCGCCGACTGGCAGTCGCGGCCCGAGTTCGCGCAGTGGCTCGGGGCGCTGGTCGACGGCGCCGCCGTCGCGCGGTAGCGGAACTCGCCGCGCGCCCAGCCGCCCGCGCCAGCGGCTACCCTGGGGGAGCGCGTCCGCACCATCGCGGCGCGTGGTCGCCGGTCGTTGCCACCAACACGACCGGACGCCCACCGGCCACATCCACCAAAGGAGACTCACCCCATGTCCGTGCTCGATCGCGAGGCCCTCGAGGCCAGCCCGCTCGCCGACCTCCACACGATCGCCTCCGAACTCGGCATCGACGGCTACCGCCGGCTGCGCAAGGCCGACCTCGTCGATCGGATCCTCGGCGTCACCGGCGGCGAGACCGCCGCGCCTGCCGACGCCGACGCCGACGAGCCCGCGCGGCCCCGCCGCCGCCGCGGCGGCCGCGGCCGCGCCGCCCGGGACGCCGACGACGGCGACAGCGACAGCCCGGCCGCCGACGGGAGCCAGGACGACGAGGACGACGACGAGGCTCCGGCCCGCCCGGCGCGCCGCCGCCGCGCCCGCGCCGAGGAGGCGCCGGTCGCGGACAGCGACGCGGACGACGACGAGGACGAGGCGCCCGCTCGCCCCGCCCGCCGCCGGCGCGCCCGCGCCGAGGAGGCGCCCGCCGAGGACGACGGGGACGCCGAGGACCGGCCCCGCGCCCGGCGCCGCGGGCGCCGCGACGCCGAGCCGGAGGGCGAGCCGGTCGCGGTCGAAGGCGTCCTGGACCTGCTGCCCAACGGCTCGGGCTTCGTGCGCGTCGCGCACCCCGAGACCTCCGACGCGGACGCCTACGTCTCTGCCGCCCAGGTCCGGCGCTGCGAGCTCGTCGCCGGCGACCGGGTCGGCGGCCCCGTGCGGCCGGCGCGGCGCAGCGAGAAGCACCCGTCGCTCATCCGGATCGACACCATCAACGGGGCTCCGGCCGACGAGGTCGCGGGGGAGGGGACCCGCTACGACGAGCTCCCCGCCGCCTACCCCGAGGCCCGGCTGGCGCTCGGCAGCGAGGACCCGACGCTCAAGGCGATCGAGTGGCTCACGCCGTTCGGCAAGGGCTCGCGGGTGACGATCACCGGCGCCGCCCGGGCCGGCAAGACCGAGGCGCTGCGCCGCATCGCCGCCGCGCTGGCCGGCCGCGAGGGCCTGGAGATCTGGGTCGTCCTGGCCGGCGCGCGGCCCGAGGAGGTCGGCGAGTGGCAGCAGGGCCCCGCCGAGGTCGCCGGCGCGGCGCCGCTCGGCGCCTCCCCTGACGCCCAGGCCGCGGCTGTGGAGGCCGCCGTCGAGCGGGCCCGGCGGATCGCCGCCCGCGGCGGGGACGCCGTCGTCATCGTCGACTCGCTCGACGCCCTGCCGCCGCACGCGGCGCGCCGCGCGCTCGCGGCGGCGCGCAACCTGCGCGAGGCCGGCTCGGTCACGGTGATCGCGGCCGCGGCGGCGCCCCTGGGCGGCGAGTCGACCGTCGTCGCGCTGGACCCGGCGCTCACCGCGGCCGGCCGCTTCCCGGCGATCGACCTGTCCGCCAGCGGCACCATCCGCCCCGACCTGCTCGTCGGCGCCGCCGGCGCCGAGGCGATCGCGGGCGCGCGGGCCGAGCTGCTGTAGCGGCTGCGCGGACGCCCGGGCCCTGGCACCCTGATCTCCGCGCCGTCGCCCCGGCCCGGGGGTCAGCTGGGGCGCGGGAGGGGGTGAAGCTGTGCCCGCGGCGCCTCCACCCTGTCGTTCGGAGGCGGGAAGCCGCGGCGCCGGGCCTCCGGCGCCAGCCTGACCGGCCGGCCTGATCGGGTTCCGTCACGCCAGCCGTCCGCGCGCCTGGACGTTCGCGGGCTGACCGTCTAGCCTCGCGGGCGGGATGGAGGCTGGCGAGCAGACGGGCGTGGCTCCGGCTCGCGACCCCGGTGCGGGGCGCCTGCTGATCGCCGCCGGGCTGGGGGCCGTGGTGGCGCTGACGCTGGGGATCTACGGCGGCGTGCACGACCCGTCCGACGACCTGGCGATCACGCTCGGGTTCTCGAGCACGATCACGATGAAGGTGTGGCTGGCGAGCGTGGCCGCGCTGTTCGCGGTCGCGCAGCTGATCAGCGCGCTGTGGATGTACGGCCGCCTGCCGCTCGGCGCCGCGCCCGCGAGCCTGGGGGCCGTGCACCGGATCTGCGGGCGGATCGCCTTCATCGTCTCGCTGCCGGTTGCGTATCACTGCCTGTACCAGCTCGGGTTCCAGGACACCGACGGCCGCGTCCTGGCCCACTCGCTCCTGGGCTGCGCGTTCTACGGGGCGTTTGCCGCCAAGGTCGTGATCGTGCGCGCCAAGGGGCTGCCGGGCCTGGCGCTGCCGCTCGCCGGCGGCCTGCTGTTCGCCGCGCTGGTGGCCGTGTGGCTGACCAGCGGCCTGTGGTACATCGGCGAGAACGGCCTGCCGAGCCCATGAGCGCGCTGCGCATCGCCGACCGCGTGCTCGCCGTGGTGATGTGGGCCGCCGCGGCGGTCGTCGTGATCGCCCTGTTCGCCGGCCCGAGCCTGGTCGACGCCAAGAAGGAGAAGCCGGCAGCCCCGGCGTCCCCGGCCGCCGCCGAGGGCAAGCAGGTCTTCGCCGACGCCGGCTGCGAGGGCTGCCACACGCTCGCCGCCGCGGGCGCGACCGGGGTCACCGGGCCCAACCTCGACGACGCCAAGCCCGACGCCGCCACCGTCGAAGCCATCGTCAAGTCCGGCGGCGGCGGGATGCCGGCTTTCGACGGCAAGCTCAGCCCCGAGCAGATCACCGCCGTGGCCGCGTTCGTCTCGGCCTCCGCCGGGAAGTAGCCGGCCGCCGCCGCGGACTGTCGGACACGCGGCCGCGTGGCCGGCTACGCCCCCAGCTGGCCGAGCACCTTCTGAGCCCGCTTGGCCACGGCCTTGCGGTCGCTGGCGAGGTGCGAGCGCAGCACCGGCACGAGCCATGAGCGCAGGGCGGCGTCGTCGGCGGCGAACTGCGCGAGCGCGCTCATCGTGGTCGTGAGCACGATCCAGTCGTGTGCCTGCTCCAGGTTGGCCTTCAGGATCGCGACGGCGCGGTCGCGCTGGCCCGGATCGAGCGGGATCTCGGCGAGGATCTGGGCGAGGTGCCACTGGACCGAGTCCTGGTCGATCGCCGCGACGTCGCCCAGGAGCCGGTCGACGCACGGGACGAAGAGGTCGGGCCGCTCGCGCGCGACCTTCTC
Source organism: Solirubrobacteraceae bacterium (assembly GCA_046330225.1). Lineage (GTDB taxonomy): Bacteria > Actinomycetota > Thermoleophilia > Solirubrobacterales > Solirubrobacteraceae > CANJIV01. The sequence continues at coordinate 721,354 of JAXLTD010000001.1, forward strand.
CAGCGCGTCGCCGGCCCGCATGCGCACCACGGCATCGCCGTCGCCGAGGCAGGCGAACAGCTCGCCGAACCGGCGGTCGTCGGCCAGGACGGCGGCGACGACCTCGCCGGTGCGCCCGAGCGACCGCGGGTCGCCGCCGCGCAGTGCCTCGGGGAAGCGCATCGGTCCAGTGTCGCCGATGGGCGCGGGGCCGGTCGTGTGGCATGGTGCGCGTCATGCGACGCACGACCGCCCATCGCCAGGGTCAGCTCGACGGCGCGCTCGGGCGCGCGGCTGCGGCGACTGGCTGCAGCGAGGCCGACCTCCTCCGCGCCGACATCGGGCGCGTCGCCGGGCGGCCCGAACCCCCGAAGCCGCGCCTGCCGTCGTTCGACAGCGACGATCCCGCGCTCGCCGCTCGCGCCGACGATCTGCTCGACGGCTTCGGCGAGACGTGATCCTCGCGACGGCTGCCCAGCGCGCCCAGTGCGGGCGGGAGGATTTCGGGATCCCGCGCGCGTAGAAATAGAATGGCCAGAAGCGCGAGTGGGACCTTGACCCCCTGCGGCGCGTGCGCTCAGAGACCAGCACCGGCCCGCAGTCAGGCACACGCATCCAGCACTACACCTCAGACGGCGACAGCCCCGCCTGGACCGCCGACCAAGCCGACCCCCTCAAATGGACCCGGATGATCGCCGGCCCGGATGGGGGCCTGGCCGCCATCCAGGACAGCCAGTCCGGCATCAGCCTGCAGTTGCCCAGCCTGCACGGCGACATCGCCGCCACCGCCAGCCCCGACCCCAGCTCAACTGGCCTCGCCAGCGTTCTGAGTAGCGACGAGTTCGGAAACCCCCAGGGCGCCGCCCCGGCTCGCTACCAATGGCTCGGAGCCAAGCAGCGCCAGACCCCGCTGGCCTCCGGCGTCGTCCAAATGGGCGCGCGCCTCTACGTTCCTGCTATCGGGCGCTTTCTCCAAGTCGACCCCGTCCCAGGCGGTTCAGCCAACGACTACGACTACGCCAACCAAGACCCGCTCAACCAATACGACCTTGACGGGCGGGAGTCGAGCAAGGCTTCTCCAGCTGAGAAGAAGTGGTGCAACAAGATTTGGAAGATCGCACGAGTGCTGAAGTGCTCGGTCGCCGCCAACCTTGCCGAAGAGTCGACTCAGCTGGCCCGTCGGCTGTTCCCGATACCCCCGCTTAGGAAGAGAGTCGCCGACGCATTCCGCAATGCCTTCCGTCACTGTTATTGGAGCGCGACAATGACCGTGCGTCTCGGGGCTACGGAAGCAGAGAACTCCACCGATCGGCACGAAATCAACCCGATCAACTCACCGGGCGATATCTTTGTGGACAAGTCCAATAACACCATAGGGCGGCGGTTCGGTCGGCGTTACACCAACCTGCGGGCGGGGAGGCCGGGCCTGCAGCGCGCCTGCCAGAACGCCGTACTCGACGGGACGCTGCTTTCTCCGCAATGGGGTTGAGAATCGTATGTGCTGGCGCCTCTTGCGCGCTCCTTCTCGGCGTGGGTTGCGGCGAGTCGGATGATAGTCCACCGGCCCGCGCGCCCGGCCCAGTCTCCGGCGCCGTGAGCACGATCGTGGCGCATTGCGCCACGCTGAAGACACCTACACCTGATGAGCTGGCGAGTGTCAAGATCGCCGTAGACACTCTCGCGCAGGCCTACCGTGCGTCTCCAGGTCAGACCTACGTCTTCGATACGTCCGATCCAAGTCCGGAGACGCTCAGGAGCGTCCTTAAGGAGATGGAAGACATCGTCAGTGGTGGTCGGTGTCATGCATTCGCTGGGACGATGAAGGCCGCGTTGGCGGCGCGACAGTGAGAGTCTGTCTACTGTTCTAGTGTGTAAGTCTGGGCGATCTGCTTTGGCCTTGGCGGGGTCACGTCGGTAGGAGTGGTGTAGCCGGCACCGGGCATGTCGTTCCGATCGCCGTGGTGCCCAACCTGGAGTTCCCCCGGTTTCGTGGACACGCGGGGTTAGCTGTCTTCAGTCCTCTTGATCAGGAGATGGAGAGATCCTCTCGTACTCGGCGGGGGAGAGGAACCCGAGCGTGGAGTGCCTCCTCGTCGCGTTGTAGAAGAGCTCGATGTACTCGAACACGGCTTGGCGCAGCTCGGCGCGTGTGGGCCAGGACTGGCGGCGGATGAGCTCCTTTTTGAGCGTCGCGAAGAAGCTCTCGGCCACCGCGTTGTCGAAGCAGTCGCCGCGGCTGCTCATCGACCGGGCGACCCCGGCCTTGCCGCAGGCCTGGCCGAAGGCCAGCCCCATCCCGCCACGCTCACGAAACCACCGGACGCCAGCCGCCGACGAAACGCCGACCGCCGCCGCAGCATCTTC
>JAXLTD010000010.1:0-136774 GCA_046330225.1 Solirubrobacteraceae bacterium
CCGTCTCGACGGACGGCGGGCGGCGCTGGACCGCGCTGAAGCGGCCCAGCCGCTCGAGCATCCGGCGGCTGGACTTCGCCACCGCGCGGCGCGGGGTCGTGCTGGACGGCGCCGGGCGCCTGTGGCGCACGGCCGACGGCGGCCGGCACTGGGCCGAGCTGCTGGCCACCGGCACCGCCCTCGTGCGGGAGGTCGCCTTCGGCGACGCCTCACGCGGATTCGCTGCGCTCGACCGCTTCGGGAGCGACCGGAGCGGCTACGTCCTGCGCACGTCGGATGGCGGCGCGTCGTTCACGCCGCAGCTCGTGTCCAAGCAGGCGATCGGCGCGGGGCAGCTCGCATCCGGCGGGGCGAGCGGCGGCGTAGCCCTCGACGCGGGCGGGCGCCTGTTCGGCACCGTCACCGGGGGGAGCCTCCCGCAGGCGTCGACCCTGACGCTGAAGGCGGGGAGCCGCTCGCTGACCCGGAGCCAGCTCCGGCGGGCGCGCGGGCGGGTGACCGTCACCGGCCGGCTGTCGGCCGCGCAGGGCGGCGAGACCATCCTGGTGTCGGCGCGCCGAGTCTCGGGCGGCACGTGGCGGCAGGCCGCCGCGCGGGTGACGAGCGCCGGGACGTTCACGGCGACGTTCTCCGTGTCCGCCAGCACCGCGTTCGTCGCCCAGTGGCGGGGCGATGACGCCCGCAACGGCGACGGGACCCCGGCCCTGGTCGTGCGGGTGCGGTAGCGCCCACGCACCCACGCACGCGCTCACGGCGCCCGTCCTGCCCGCGGGCGCCGTGAGCCTGCCTTCGCTGTCCCGCCGCGCGGCCTATCCTCATCCGCCGTGGCCCGCGTCGTCGTCAAGCTCGGCTCCAACGTCGTCGTCGACGACGGCGGCGAGCTGCGGGCGGACGCGCTCGCCGCACTCTGCGACGAGGTCGCGGCGCGCCACCGGGCCGGCGACGAGGTCGTGGTCGTCACGAGCGGCGCGATCGCCCGCGGGATGCGGGAGCTGGGGCGGCGGGCGGCCGGCCGTCCCGACGGGCGGCCCCGCCCGATCGACGAGCTGCAGGCCGCCAGCGCCGTCGGCCAGGGCAAGCTCTACCGGGTCTACGACGAGCTGCTGCGCGACCGCGGCGTGGCCAGCGCCCAGGTGCTCCTGACGTTCTTCGACATGAGCGCCCGCACGCACTACCTCAACGCCCGCCAGACGCTCGCCAAGCTGCTGGACTGGGACGTCGTCCCGGTCGTCAACGAGAACGACACGACGACCACGGACGAGATCTCGTTCGGGGACAACGACTTCCTCGCGGCCCAGGTCGCCGTGCTGATCGGCGCCGACGCCCTCGTGCTCCTGACCACGACCGACGGTCTCTACACCGCCGATCCCGCCACCGACCCCGCGGCACAGCAGGTCCCGGAAGTGCGCGACTTCGAGGCCCTCACGGACCTCGAGATCGGCCACGCCACCTCGGCGCTGGGCTCAGGCGGGATGCGCTCGAAGGTCGTGGCCGCCGAGATGGCGACCGCCGCCGGCATCCGGGTGGTGATCACCAGCGGGCTCGAGCCGGGGCGCCTCGCCGGCGCGCTGGACGGCGAGCCGGTCGGCACCCGCTTCCCAGCCCGGGCGACGGGCCACTCGAGCTTCAAGCTCTGGCTGAAGTACGCCAAGCCGAGCCATGGGCAGGTGATCGTCGACGCGGGCGCGGCGCGGGCGCTGCGCGAGGGCGGGACGAGCCTGCTGCCGGTCGGGATCGTCGAGGTGCGCGGGACCTTCGATGCCGGCGACGCCGTCGACGTCAGCGACGGCCGGGCGGCGATCGGCAAGGGCATCGTCAACTACTCGGCCGCCGAGCTTCGGCGGGTCATGGGCCTGAAGTCGGCGCAGGTGCGCGAGGTGCTGCCCCGCGCGACCGACGAGGCCGTGCACCGCGACTACTTCGTCCTGGCCTAGCCGGGGCGATCGGCCGCTCCCGTCGGCCCCGGCGCGGGTGCGGCGGAGCCGGCCGCTGGCTACTCTCTCTGGCCATGGCGGTTGCCACCCCTTCGGTGTCCGAGACCTGCGCCGCGGCCCGGCGGGCCGCGCGCACGCTGGCCGCGCTTGATCGCGAGGTCAAGGACGCGGCCCTCGAGGCCATCGCGGCCGCACTCGTGGAGCGCACGCCAGAGATCCTCGAGGCCAACGCGCGCGACATGGCCAACGGGGTCGAGTCCGGGCTGACGCCGGCCCTCCTGGACCGGCTGCGCCTCGACGAGGCCCGGATCGCCGCGATGGCCCAGGGGGTCCGTGAGATCGCGGCGCTCGACGACCCGGTCGGAGACGTCCTGGAGGAGCTGGAGCGGCCGAGCGGGCTGCACGTCCGCAAGGTCCGCGTGCCCCTCGGCGTGATCGCCGTCGTCTACGAGGCGCGCCCGAACGTGACGATCGACGCCGCCGCGCTGGCGCTGAAGTCCGGGAACGCGATCGTCCTGCGCGGGTCGTCGTCGGCGGCGCACTCGAACGCCGTCCTGGCCGCGGTGGCCGGCGAGGCCGCGACCGCCGCCGGGCTGCCGCCGGGGGCGCTGTCGCTCGTGGCCGGCGGCGGGCGCGAGGAGCTCGCCGAGCTCGGCACGCAGCAGGGTGTCGTCGACTTGATCATCCCCCGCGGCGGCGAGGGCCTGAAGGCCGCGCTCGAGGCGGTGGCGACTGTGCCGGTCATCTACGCCGCCTCGGGCAACTGCCACGTGTACGTGCACGCCGACGCGGACCTCGACGCCGCCGAGCGGATCGCCGTGAACGCGAAGGTGCAGCGGCCCGGCGTCTGCAACGCCGCTGAGACGCTGCTCGTGCACCGCGACATCGCCGCGGCGTTCATCCCGCGTGCGGTCGCCGCGCTGCAGGCCGCCGAGGTCCAGGTCCGCGGCGACGGCCGCGCCCGGGCGGCGGCGGGCGACCTCGCGGGCAGCGTGGGGGAGGCCGCGGACACCGACTGGGACACCGAGTTCCTCTCCCTCGAGCTCGTGATCGGCGTCGTCGACTCGCTGGAGGCGGCGATCGACCACATCAACGCCCACGGCAGCGGGCACTCCGAGGCGATCGTGACCGGCGATCCGGACGGGGCGGGGCGCGAGTTCCAGCTCGGCGTCGATGCCGCCTGCGTCTACGTGAACGCCTCGACGCGCTTCACCGACGGCTTCGAGTTCGGGATGGGCGCCGAAATCGGCAACTCGACGCAGAAGCTCCACGCCCGCGGCCCGATCGGCCTGCGCGAGCTGTGCACCTACAAGTACTTCGCCCAGGGCGACGGCCTCGCCCGCGCCTGACGCGCCTTCGGCAGCGGCGTGGCGCACATCGGGATCCTCGGCGGGACGTTCAACCCGCCCCACATCGGCCACCTCGTGTGCGCCCAGGAGGCGCGCTCCCAGCTCCGCCTGGACCGGGTCGTGCTGATGGTGGCGGCCCGGCCCCCGCACAAGGCCGTGCCCGCCGACCCGGGCCCCGAGATCCGGGCCCGCCTCGTCGAGGCCGCCGTGGCCGGCGACGAGGGCCTCGAGGCGTCGCGCCTGGAGCTGGGGCGCGACGGCCCGTCGTACACCGTCGATACGCTGGCGGCGCTGCATGACGCCACGCCAGGGGACCAGCTGACCTTCATCACCGGAGCCGACCAGGCCGCCGGCCTGTCCCGCTGGCGTGAACCCGCCCGGGTGCTGGAGCTCGCGCGGCTGGCCGTAGCCGACCGCGCCGGGTCCGGGGCCGACCGGGACCGTGTGCGCTCCGGCGTGGCCGAGGCTGGCGGCGATCCGAAGGAGATCGTGTTCTTCGACATGCCGCGGCTCGACGTCTCCTCCACCGACCTGCGGGCCCGGGTGGCGGCCGGCCGGCCGATCCGGCACCTCGTGCCGGACGCCGTGCGGGCCGCCATCGCCGCACAGGGCCTGTACCGGGAGGCCGCGGCATGAGCGGCGCCGCCGAGCCGGTTCCCGAGCTGCTCGGCGCGGACCTCGCGCACGAGATCGAGCGCTACGCCGCCGACAAGAAGGCCATCGATCTCGTCGAGCTGGACCTGCGCGGCGTGCTGGGCTACACCGACTACTTCGTCGTGGCAACCGGCAACACCGAGCGCCAGGCCAAGGCGATCCACGACGGGATCCACCAGGGGATGAAGGACGAGCACGGGATCCTGCCGCGCCGCGTCGAGGGCCTCACGGAGTCGCGGTGGATCCTCATGGACTACCTCGACGTCGTCGTGCACATCTTCACGCCGCAGGCGCGCGAGTTCTACCGGCTCGAGCAGCTGTGGGGCGAGGCGCCGAAGCGGGCGGTGGAGTAGGCCGGGCGAACGGCCCGTGGCGCGGGCCGGCGGCCGAAGCCGCGGTCGCGGCGGGGGAGTGGAGCTAGCCGGGCTCGAACCGGCGACCTCTTGCATGCCATGCAAGCGCTCTCCCAGCTGAGCTATAGCCCCGAGGCGCGTCGGCAGGGATCTTAGCCGGTCATCGCCGCAGAAACGCTTCCAGCGCCCGGTTGAACAGCTCCGCCCGCTCCCACTGGAGGAAGTGGCCGGCCCGCGGCACCACGAACGGGCCGACGGCGTTGGGGAACGCCACCTCGCAGCGCTCGGGGAAGTCGCGCCAGATGACGTGGTCGTCGGGGCCGTAGAGCACGAGCGTCTCCACCGGATTGGGTTCGAAGAACCGCGGCGGCTCGGAGAGCGGGATCGTGCCGAGCGCGGACTCGTAGTTCCCCCAGCCGGCTCGCAGCTTGGCGGCGTCGGCGAACGGCTCGGCCATGAAGTCGACGTCCTCGCGGGCGAAGGCGCCCGGCGTCGCCCAGAACCGCGAGCCGTAGAACTGGGCGACGTAGCGGCGCCGCTCGGCGTCGCTGCGCAGCTCGGCGGCCAGCCCGTCGGCGTCGCGGCCCTGGCGCACGAAGTAGTCGGCGGCCTGGCGCACCTCCGGCGGGACGTCGGCGGGCAGGCCTGCCGCCGCGTAGGCCTCGGGCAGGAGCGGCAGGATCGTGTTGAACAGGCACTGGCGCTCCACGAACCCGGCGAAGCGCAGGCCCAGGTCCTGGATGACCCCGCCCCCGAGGTCGCCGCCCGCCGCCGCGCACGACGCGTGGCCGAGCACGCCGTGGACCAGTGCGTGGAGATCGCGCGCGTGAGCGGCGAGGTCGTAGAAGCCGTCCGGCGCGAGGCCCGATTCGCCGGAGCCGCGCAGGTCGGGCACGATCACCTCGAAGCCGGCCTCGGCGAGCGGGCCGATGTTGCGCCACCAGATTCGCTTGGTCTCTGGCCAGCCGTGGACGAGCAGCAGCGGGGCGCCGCCGGCGCCGGCCCGGACGTAGGCCAGGCGGACGCCGTCGCGCACCTCGGCGTGCTCGATCGGGAACGCGGCCGGGTCGGGCGCCATGGCGGCAACCTACCCGCCGCGCCGCGCGCCCGGGCGCCCGCTCTGCCGCCAAGCGATTGACTAGGCTCAGGGCATGGCTGAGCGCCGCTATGACCCGAAGGAGATCGAGCCCCGCTGGCAGGCCGTCTGGGCCGACGAGGGCACCTGGGAGATCTCCAACGAGCCCGACGGGCGGCCGAAGTCCTACGTGCTCGAGATGCTCCCGTACCCGAGCGGCGAGCCGCACATCGGCCACCTCAAGGTCTACTCCGTGGGTGACGCGGTCGCCCACTTCCACCGCCGCACCGGCCGGCGCGTGCTGCACCCGATGGGCTACGACGCGTTCGGGCTGCCCGCCGAGAACCACGCGATCAAGACGGGCGTTCCGCCGCGCGAGTCCACCGACGCCTCGATCGCGGCGTTCCAGAAGCAGTTCCGCGAGTGGGGGATCTCGATCGACTGGACGCGCGAGTTCGGCACCCACGAGCCGCGCTACTACCGCTGGACCCAATGGATCTTCCTCAAGCTGTTCGAGCGCGGCCTGGCCTATCGCAAGGACGCGGCGGTGAACTGGTGCCCGGTCGACGCGACCGTGCTGGCCAACGAGCAGGTGATCGACGGGCACTGCGAGCGCTGCGGCGCCGAGGTGGAGCTGCGCCAGCTCGAGCAGTGGTTCTTCCGCATCACCGACTACGCCGACCGCCTCCTGGACGACCTCGACACGATTGAGTGGCCCGAGCACGTCAAGACCATGCAGCGCAACTGGATCGGCCGCTCCGAGGGCGCCGAGGTCTCGTTCCGCTGCGAGGACCTCGGCATCGACTACCCCGTCTTCACGACGCGGCCGGACACCCTGTTCGGGGCAACGTTCTTCGTGATGGCGCCCGAGCACCCCGACGTGCTGAAGCTCGCCGCCGGCACCGAGCACGAGGCCGACGTGCACGCCTACGTGAACCGCGTGCTCTCCGAGGCAACGGAGGAGCGCCAGGAGACCGACAAGGAGAAGACCGGCGTCCCGCTCGGGCGCACCGTGATCAACCCGGTCAACGGCGAGGCGCTGCCGATGTACGTCGCCGACTACGTGCTGATGGACTACGGGACCGGCGCGATCATGGCCGTCCCCGCCCACGACGAGCGCGACCACGCCTTCGCGGAGGCGTTCGGCCTGCCGATCCGGCGGGTCATCGCCGACCCCGGCGATCCGGACGGCGACCTGCCCTACGCCGGCGACGGCGTGCTGGTGAACTCGGCGCCCGAGTTCGACGGGCTGGGCAACCGCGAGGCCCTGGAGCAGATCGTCGGCTGGCTGGACCGGGAGGGCAAGGGCCACGCCTCGGTCAACTACCGGCTGCGCGACTGGCTGCTGTCCCGCCAGCGCTACTGGGGCTGCCCGATCCCGATCATCCACTGCGACGCCTGCGGCACCGTGCCGGTGCCCGAGGCCGACCTGCCTGTGCGGCTGCCCGACGTCGACGACTACGCCCCGAAGGGCCGCTCGCCGCTCGCCGCCGCCGAGGACTGGGTCGCCGTGGACTGCCCGGCCTGCGGCGGGCCGGCCCGCCGCGAGACCGACACCATGGACACGTTCGTGGACTCGTCCTGGTACTTCCTGCGCTACTGCGACGCGAACAACGACGAGGCCGCCTGGGATCCCGCCGTCCTGAAGCAGTGGATGCCGGTGGACCAGTACATCGGCGGGGTCGAGCACGCGATCCTGCACCTGATGTACGCCCGCTTCTTCTGCAAGGCGCTGGCGGACATGGGCCTGCTCGACGTCCAGGAGCCGTTCGCCAAGCTGTTCACCCAGGGGATGATCACCCGCGACGGCGCGAAGATGTCCAAGTCGAAGGGCAACGTCGTCTCGCCGCAGGCGATCGTGGAGTCCCACGGGGCCGACACGGCGCGCTGCTACATCCTCTTCATCGGGCCGCCCGAGCACGACGCCGACTGGTCCGACGAGGGCGTCGAGGGGGTCCACCGGTTCCTCGCCCGCCTGTGGCGGCTGGGGACCGAACTGGCCGAGGGCGCCGAGCCGGCGCCCGCCGACGCGCCCGCGGCGCCGGAGGGCGACGACCTCACGCTGGTGCGCAAGGCGCACTGGGCGATCGAGAAGGTCACCGCCGACCTCGGCGGCGGGCGCTTCTCGTTCAACACGGCGATCGCTGCCGTGATGGAGCTCGTGAACGAGGCCTACCGCCTGCGCGGCAGCACGTCGGCACCGGCGCAGCGGTTCGCGGCGGCGACGGCGGCGTCGCTGGTCTTCCCGTTTGCGCCGCACTGCGGCAGCGAGGTCTACGCGCTGCTCACCGGCGAGCGCGTGTGGGAGCTGGAGTGGCCGCTCGCCGATCCGGCGTTCCTGGAATCCGACACGTTCGAGCTCGTCTGCCAGGTCAACGGCAAAGTGCGCGACCGGGTGCCCGCGCCGTCCGCAGCGTCGCGCGAGGAGCTCGAGGCGCTGGCCCGTTCGGCGCCGAACGTCGTCGCCCACGTGGACGGCAAGGAGGTCGTCAAGGCGATCGTCGTCCCGGGCAAGCTCGTGAACCTGGTGGTGCGCTGATGGCCGAGCGCGTGCCGGTGCCGGTCGGACCGGACGCCCCGATCATGGAGGTGCTGGCCACGACGCGGGCGATGCGCCGCCTCAAGCCCGATCCCGTCGAGCCCCAGCTCCTTGACCGCCTGGTGGAGGCGGCGACGTGGGCGCCCAGCGGCGGCAATGCGCAGGCCTACGGCTACGTCGTGGTCACCGACCGCGGCCAGATGGCCCGCCTGGCCGAGCCGTGGCGCGCGGTGGCGAACTTCTACCTCGACTCGATCGGGGCGGTCGGGCCCGAGCACATGGCGCCCGAGCGCTACGAGCGGCTGCGCGACGCGCTGCGCTTCCAGCGCGACCACTTCCACGAGACGCCGGCCGTCATCGTCCCCTGCTACGAGCTGGAGAGCCCGCTCGGCCGGCTCGCCTCCGAGCGCGACCGCTTCCTCCAGGCGTTCCGCTCGCTCGGCGGCCGCCGGGCCGCGGCGCTGGCCGCCGCCGTGCCGCGCACGTCGGCGATGAGCGAGGCGGCGAGCGTCTACCCGGGCGTCCAGAACCTGCTGCTCGCCGCCCGCGCCCACGGCCTCGGCGCGACGCTCACGACCTGGCACCTCATGCTCGAGGGAGAGTTCAAGGCCGTCCTCGGGATCCCGCGGCGGGTGAAGACCTTCGCGATCGTGCCGGTCGGCTGGCCGCGCGGGAACTTCGGCCCGGTCGTGCGGCGCCCCGTCGCCGACGCCGTGCACCGCGACCGCTGGTGAGCGCCGTGCCGCCGCCCTACGTCGGCGTGATCGGCGCGGGCGACGCGTCGGAGGAGCTGGCCGCCGCGGCCGAGGCGGTCGGCGCGGGGCTGGCCCGCGGCGGCGCGGTGCTGGTCTGCGGCGGGCTGGGCGGCGTGATGGCCGCGGCGTGCCGCGGCGCCGCCGAGGCCGGCGGGACGACGGTGGGCCTGCTGCCCGGCCTGGACCGCGCCGACGCGAACCCGTGGGTCACGGTCGCCGTCGCGACCGGGATGGGGGAGCTGCGCAACGGGCTCGTCGTGCGGGCCAGCGACGCGCTGATCGCCCTCGGCGGCGGGCCCGGGACGCTGTCGGAGATCGGCTTCGCGCTGAAGGTCGGGCGCCCGGTCGTGGGGCTGGGGACGTGGGAGCTGGCCCGCGGCGGCGTGGGGGACGCGTCGATCGTCGTGGCGGCGGCGCCGGCGGAGGCGGTGGAGCGGGCGCTGGGGCTGGCGCGAGGCTGACGGAGACTGAGTGCGCCGCGATCGCTCCGTCGAAGCGGAGCAGATCCGTCGCCGCACGTGACAGACCCGTGACGCGGCCCGGCCTACCGTCGCGGGCATGGGTTCCATCCCGCGTCCGCAGCTCGCCGTCTATGCCGCCGCGGCGATCGCGGTGGTGCTCATCGGCGCCCGCTATCTGCACGACACGCAGTCGCCCGCAGCGCCTGCGCGGGCGCCAGCAGCGCGGGCCGACACGGCCGGCGCGGTCCGCATCTCGGATTCGACGGGCGGCTGGGCGGTCGTGCAGGTCGCCGGGGCGGTCCGGCGGCCCGGCGTCTACCGGCTGCGGGCCGGGGCGCGGGCCGACGACGCGGTCCGGATGGCCGGCGGGCCGCTGCCCGAGGCCGACCTGTCGGGCGTGAACCTCGCCGCGAAGGCGGAGGACGGTCGCCAGATCATCGTGCCGGCCAGGGCGCCTGCCGGCGGGGCCGGCGCGCCCGCCCCGGGCGGTCCGGCGGCGGGCGCCGCCGGCGCGAGCGGCGTGCCGGCACCCGGCGCCGCGGTCCCCGGCGCAGCCGCCGGGCCGCCGATCAACCTCAACACCGCCACCGCCGAGCAGCTCGACCAGCTCGACGGGGTCGGGCCGATCACCGCCCAGAAGATCCTCGCCTATCGCCAGGCCCACGGCGGCTTCCGGTCCGTCTCGGAGCTGGGCCAGGTCCCGGGGATCGGCGACAAGCGCCTGGCGGCGCTGCGCGCGCGGGTCACGGTGTGAGCGAGACCGCGCCAGGACTGGCCCGGCAGGCGGCCTCGAACGCCCGGGCGACCGTGCGCAGCGGCCTGGAGTCGGTGCGCGACCACCCCCGCCACGCGGTCCTCGGCGCGCTCGTGGCCGGCCTCCTGGCCGGCGGGGCGCTCGGGCTCGGCTGGGCGGCGCCCGCGCTCGCCGCCGGTTCCGCGGCGCTGCTCGCGCCCCGGTAGGCCGCCGCCGGCCTGGCAGCGGCAGCGCTCCTCGCCGGTGCCCTCGGCGCGCACCTCCGCTTGGCCGCGCTGGACCGCACGGCGCTGCGCCCGCTGCCGGCCGGGACCCGCGCGATCCAGGCTGTCCTGCTCGAGCCGCCACGGCGCTCGCAGGCCGGCGGGCGGTACGCGTTGGCGCGGCTCGCCGCGGGCCCCGGCCACGGCGAAACGGTGCTCCTGCGGGCCGGGCGGCGCACCCGGTGGCCGGTCGTGCCGGTGGGCGCGATCCTCGCCGCCCGCGTGCGGTTCGTCCCGCTCGGCGAATGGGACGGCCGCGCTCGCCGCCTCGGCGCCCATGCGGTCGCGATCGCGAACGCGCTCCGGGCGACCGGCCGGAGCCGCGGCGGCGTCTCCGGCGCGCTGGACGCCGCTCGGGAGCGTGCCCAGCGTGCGCTCGCTTCGGGCCTGGACCCGCCGCGCGCGGCGCTGCTGCGCGGCATGGTGCTCGGGCAGGACGAGGCGCTTTCCGAGGCTGAGCGAGACCGCTTCCGGCGCTCGGGCCTCGCCCACCTGCTCGCGGCCAGCGGCCAAAACGTCGCGCTGCTCGCAGCGCTGGTGCTGCCGCTCCTCACCGCGGCGGGCGTCGGACTGCGCGTTCGGCTGACGGTCGTGCTCGGCCTGATCGCCGCCTACGTGCCGCTGGCCGGGGGCGGGCCGTCGATTCAGCGGGCCGGCGTGATGGGCGCTGCTGCCCTGGCCGCGGGGCTGGCCGGACGGCCCGCGTCCCGGGCCTACGCGCTGCTGCTCGCCGCGGCGGTGACGCTCGCGGCCAGCCCCCGCGCCGCCGAGGACCCCGGCTGGCAGCTCAGCTTCGCCGCCGTCGTGGCGATCTTGGCGCTCGGCCCGCCGCTCCGCCGCGCCCTGCGGGCCCGGCGTGTCCCGGGCGCCGTGGCCGACGCCGCGGCGATGACGGTCGCCGCCACGCTCGGGACCGCGCCGCTGCTCGCCATCCACTTCGGGCGCGTGTCGCTGGTCTCCGTGGGGGCCAACCTGGCTGCCGCCCCGGCGGTCGCGCCGATCATGTGGCTCGGGATGGTGAGCGCCGCCGCCGGGCAGGCGGCGCCCGCGCTCGCCGTGCTCCCCAACGCGCTGGCCCAGTTCCCGCTGGCCTACCTCCAGGCGGTGGCGGCGGCGCCGCGGGGCTCCCGCACGCCACCGTGGCGACCGGGTCCGCCGTCCCCTGGCTGCTGGCGGGCGCCGGCACCGCGCTGGCCGCTGCGGCTGTCGCGGCGGGGCGCCGGCGGCGCCGCCGCGCCCGTGCGGTGCTGGCTGCCGGAGCGGTCGCCGCCGCGGTGGCGGCGGGCGCCCTCGGGGCCCGGCCGCCCCGGGCCCGCCGGCGGGCCTGGTCGTCTCTTTCCTGGACGTCGGGCAGGGGACGCGACGCTGATCCAGCACGGGGCGCGGGCGATCCTCGTCGACACCGGCCCGCCCGGCGCCCCCGTGCTCGGCGAGCTGCGCGACGCCGGCGCCGCGCGCCTCGACGTCCTCGTCGTCACCCACGCCCAGGCCGACCACGAGGGCAACGCGGCCAGCGTCCTGCGTCACGTTCCCGTCGGGCTGCTGCTGGACGGCGGGGAGGGCGCCACGCCCGAACGGCGGGCGATCCTGGCCGCGGCCCAGGCGGAGCACGTCCCGCGGGCGGTGCCGGATGCCGGCCAGGTCCTGCATGCCGGGCCCCTGGAGCTGCGCATCCTCTGGCCCCGGCACGAGGATCCCGCCCTCCACGCTGGAATAGACCCCAACGACCGCGCGATCGTGGCGATCCTCCGCGACGGCGCCTTCGACCTCTACCTCTCGGCCGACGCCGAGTCCAACGTTGCGGCTGCGCTCGACCTGCCCCAGGTCGACGCGATGAAGGTCGCGCACCACGGCAGCGACGATCCGGGCCTGCCGGACCTCCTGGCCCGCCTGCGGCCGCAGATCGCCGCGATCGAGGTCGGCGCGCACAACACCTACGGCCACCCGGTCCCGGCCACCCTGGCGGCGCTGCGGGCCGTTCCGCAGGTCTTCCGGACCGACCGCGACGGCACCGTGCGGGTGAAGGTGACGGGCGCGACGATGACGGTCGCCCGAGGCCCGTGATCGCCGGAGGCACCGCCCGGGCCCGTCCGCGCCCGGCCTAGACTCCCCGTCGGTGCCCGCCTTCAAGCCCGCCTACCTCGTCCACGGCGACAACCACGGCCGGATCGCCGAGCGCCGGGCCCGCCTGCGCGCCTTGGCCGAGTCCGAGAGCGGCGCCGAGGGCGTCGAGATCCTCGAGGGCGAGGCGGCAGAGCCCGAGGCGGTCGCCGCCACGCTGGCGATGATGACCCTGGCGCCCGGCCGGCGGTTCGTCATCGTCGAGGGCGCCGAGCGCTGGAAGGCCAAGGACGTCGAGCCCGTGGTCGAGGCCGTCGCGGCCATCGACGGGGAGACGACGACGGTCGCCTTCTTCGCGCGCGAGGACGGACGGGCCGTGGCGCCCAAGGAGCTGCACGCCGCCGTGAAGCGGGCCGGCGGCGACATCGTCGCCGAAGCCGGCGTGAAGCCGTGGGAGCTCCCGGCCTGGGTCCGGGCGCGCGCTGGCCAGCTCGGCATCACGCTCGACCAGGCCGCCGCGAAGGCGCTGGTCGCCCAGGTCGG
The DNA here is from genome assembly GCA_046330225.1 of Solirubrobacteraceae bacterium. GTDB lineage: Bacteria > Actinomycetota > Thermoleophilia > Solirubrobacterales > Solirubrobacteraceae > CANJIV01. The sequence continues at coordinate 12,742 of JAXLTD010000010.1, forward strand.
CGAGCGCCAGGAGCGGCTCGGCCGCGAGCTCGAGACGCTCGTCCTCGAGCACGGGGAGGGGGCGGCCATCGGCGAGGCGGAGATCGAGGCGGCCTCGGCCCGCTCGGCCGAGCGCCGGACCTACGCGCTCGCGGATGCCCTCGCCGCCGGGGATCGCGCCGCCGCCACGGCGCTCTTCGTGTCGCTGCGCAGCCAGGGGGAGCGCACCGCGGGCCTGCTGGCCCAGGCGATGTCCCGGGCCCGGCACGTCCACGAGATCTCTGCGGCCCTCGAGGCGGGCGAGCCGCCCAAGGCGATCGGGGAGCGGTTCGCGAAGGACCGCGGCGTGCCGGCCTTTCGCTTCAAGCACCTGCTGGCCGCGGGCCGGTCGGTGCCGCCCGCCGAAGCGCGGGCCCTGGTGGAGCGCTTGGCCGATGCCGAGCGCGACGCCCACGGCGCGGGGCACGCGTCCGACGACACGGCGGTCCTGCGGGCGATCCTCGCCGTCTGAGGGGCGGGCTCGCGGCTAGCTGCCGGCGCGGACGCGGGCGGCGCGGGACTTCTTGCGGGCGCCGGTGTTGCGGTGCAGCGCGCCGCGCTTGACGGCCTTGTCGATCGTCTTGACCAGCTCGCGGTGGTCGGCGTCGGCCTGTTCGGCGTTGCCGTCGGTCACGGCGGTCTCGAGACGGCGGAACAGCGTCTTGATCTTCGACGTGTACCGGCGGTTCTCGAGGCGTTCCCGCTCCGACCGGAGGATCCGCTTCTCTTGTGAGTGGATGTTGGCCATGACAGCGCATCGCCGCGGTCAGCGCCGCGGCGGACGCGTACTATAGCGCGCCCGTGCCGACTCAGAACCCACCCGCCCCTCCGGCAGGTGAGCAGCCGGCGCCGGTTTCCGAGGACCCGATCGAGTCCCGGCTCACCAAGCGCCGCGGCGTGGCCGCGAACACGGCCATCTTCTCGCTCGCCACCGGGGCCTCCCGTGTCATCGGCCTCGGCCGCGAGGTGCTGGCCGGCAGCTACTTCGGGACGAGCGGCGCCTTCTCGGCGTTCACGATCGCCTTCCAGGTCCCCAACCTGCTGCGCCAGCTCGTGGCCGACCAGGCGATCACGTCGGCCTTCGTGCCGGTCTTCACGCAGCTGCTGGAGGAGAAGAAGCAGAAGGAGGCGTTCCGGCTCGCCTCGACGTTCTTCTTCCTGATCACCGCAGTCCTGGGATCGCTCACGGCGTTCTTCATCATCTTCGCGCCGATCATCATGCCCCTGTTCACGGGGTCCGAGTTCCAGGGGGAGCTCGACGACCTGGTGTCCGGGCTCTCGCGGGTCCTCTTCCCGATCGTGGTGCTCCTGGGCCTCAACGGCCTGTGCGTCGGGATCCTCAACGCCTACGACCACTTCGTGATCCCGGCGCTGTCCCCGCTGGTCTGGAACCTCGTGATCATCGGCGTGCTCGTCTTCACCCGGCCGCTGTTCAGCGGCGGGGACGAGATGTACGCCTACGCGATCGGCGTGCTGGCGGGCACGATCGTCCAGTTCTCCATGGCGTTCCCGGTGCTGCGCGCCTACGGGTTCAAGTTCACGCTGGACATCGACCTGCGCGACAAGCTCATCGGGTCGGTCATCCGGCTGATGATCCCGGTGACGATCAGCCTCGGGCTCATCAACTTCAGCCTGGTCATCAACGCGACCGTCGGCTCGCTGGTCAGCGAGCAGGCGCCGCGGGCGATCGACGCCGCGTTTCGCATCTACATGCTGCCCCAGGGCATGTTCAGCGTGGCCCTGGCCACGGTGCTCTTCCCGACGCTCGCCCGGCTGGCCGTCCGGGGGGACCTCGACGGACTGCGCCGCACGACGGCCAACGGGGTGCGGCAGATCTCGATGCTCCTGATCCCGGCGGCGGCGTTCACCATGGTGCTGGCCGTGCCCATCACGCGGCTGATCTACCAGCGCGGCGCCTTCGGACCGTCCTCGACCGAGCTGGTCGCCAGCGCGCTCTTCTGGTTCAGCTTCTCGCTGCCGCTCAACGGCATCAACCTGCTCCTGACCCGGACGTTCTTCTCGATCCAGCGGCCGTGGCTGCCGACCGGCTGGGCGGCCCTCAACGTCGTCCTGAACCTCGGCGTGAGCCTGGCGCTGTACAAGCCGTTCGGGATCCCCGGCGTCGTGATCGGCACGACCGCCGGCAACGCGGGCATGCTCGTGGGCCAGACGTACTTCGCCCGGCGCGAGCTCAAGGGCATCGAGGGCCGAGCGACGGCGATCTCGATCGCCAAGATGCTGTTCGCCGCGGCGGTGCTCGCCGGGGTCGGCTACGGCGTCTGGTACGGGCTGGACCAGGCGCTCGGGCGGGCGCTGTGGGCGCAGATCATCTCGGTGATGACCGCGATCTGCCTGGGCTCGGCAGCCTATGTCGGCCTGGTCATGTGGATGCGGATCCCCGAGGCCGAGCAGATCCGCAGCCTGATCGCGCGGCGGCTCGGGCGCGGGAAGGGCGGGCCGCCCGCCGGGCCGCCCCCCGGTGGCGGCGCCGGGGCTCCGCCCGCGGCCGGCGCCTGACGCGGCGAGCTACCGGCGCGCCGCCGGCACCGTGATCCGGATCGGCCGGGACAGCTCGGCCACCCGGCCGCGGCGGTTGAACGCCCGCAGCGTGATCTCGTAGCGACCGGCGGGCAGGCGCTTCCCGTTGACCTTCAGGTTCCAGCGGATGCGGCGCTTGCCGCGCGGCTGGGGGCCGAACGGGACGCGCCCGACCCGGACGAGGCGGCGGCCGACGATGCGCTTGACGAGGATCCCCATCGGCGCGTTGGCCTGCAGCGCCGACGTGTTGATCGATAGCCCGCTCGGCGTCGGGACCGTGAGCACGACGCAGTTGAGGATGAACGAGCACTCGAGCTGGAAGCTTCCGACGATGAAGTTCGACGAGGGCACGCTCGTCCTGCCGATGGCGATGAGCCGGTCCCCGAGCAGGGCGACGTCCGACAGGTTCGGGACGGCGTCGGCGCGAACCACGTTGGCGGACAGCGGCGCCACCGCGGCGGCCGGGCCAAAGGAGGTGTCGATCGCCCCGGCAGGTGTGAAGCGGACGAGAATTCCCGGAATCCCAAGGTTCTGCACGATCGCCGAGCCGGCCACGATTACGGTGCCGTTGGATCGCCGGACGGCGTCGCTGGCGAGGTACTGCACCGTCTCAGGCGAGATATCGATCTCCTTGATCCCGCTGGGGCCAAAGGAGGTGTCCGGTGCGCCCGCGGCCGTCAGCTTCTGCAGGAAGGGGAATCCGTCGTCGTCGAAGCCCGAGCCGAAGTTGACCTTGACCCGGTTGCCGGCGGCAAGCACTCCGCTGCTGAGCGGGAATGCGGCCACGAGGCTGCGGCTGGCGGTGTCCGGCGCATTCACGGCGGCGCCGCCCGCGCCAAACGAGGTGTCCGGCAGGCCGGCGGCGGTGTATCGCAGGACCGCCGGTTCGTAGCCGAAGCTGGGCACGTCCGGGAGTCCCTGCCGTCCAGCCGCATAGATGCGCCCGTCGCCGGCGACGGCGAGGTGCGGGGTCCCGAAGATGCGGCCGTTCGGCGGCGCGGGGCCCAGCGCGGCGCCCTTCGTGGCGGGCCCGTTGGCGGCGTCGCTGTCGCCGAAGGTCGTGTCCAGCGACCCGTTCGCGTTGAGCCGGACGATCGCCCCGGTTGCCGAGGCCGGCAGGACGGTGGCGTTGGGCCGGAGCGCCCCCGTCACGAGGATCTTCCCGGAGGCATCGATCTGCAGGTCGAACGCCGAGTTCCATCCGAAGCCGAAGAGCTGGCCGCTGTTCTCGAGGATGGCGCGCCCGCTCGTCCCGAACCCGGCGTCGAGCGTGCCGTCGGTGCCGAGGCGCACGACCGCGAGGTCGTCTGCCCGCACGCCGGCGATCAGCACCTTCCCGTCGCTTTGGACCGCCGCCGCCCCGACGAGGCCGCCGACCCCCGGCCCGGGGAGGGTGACCGTGGCGCGGCCGTCGCCGCTGAACGCGGGGTCGGGCTTCCCGTCCGCGGCCAGGCGGGCGACCTTCCAGCTGCCGGTGTCGGAGGTGCCGGCGACGACGATCTTCCCGGCGCCGGTGGCGACGACGCGGGCGGGTGCCCCGGCGGCGACGGTCGCCACGCCACCGGTGCCAAACGCGGGGTCCAGGTCGCCGGGCGCGGCCGCGGCGGCACCCGGGAACGCCAGCGCCGCGAGCGCCGCGGCAGCGCCGATTGCCGAGGTCCGGGCCTCCCTGCTTCCTCCCATGGCTGCCCACCCTAGTCGCACTGTGCTTGGCCTCACAACCGGCAGCACGCCGCGGCGCATCACGGCCGCGGGACCGTGATCGTCGCGGGCCGGGAGAGGTCGAACACCTTCCCGCGGGCGTTGAGCGCGCGCAGCGTGACCGTGTACCGCCCGGGCGGGAGCCGTCGCCCGTTCACTCTCAGGTTCCACCGGATCCGGTTGCGGCCGCGCTGCCGGCGGCCGAGCGGCACGCGGCCGATCGTCCGCAGCCGCTTCCCGCTGCGGCGCCTGACGAGGATCCCCACGGACGTGTTCTGCAGGAGCTGGCTCGAGATGACGGCGCCGCCGCCCGCGACCTGCACCGAGATCTGGCAGGTGAACGCGACGCACTCGCTCAGCAGGCGCGCGACCGTGACCGTCCCCGAATCGCGGCCCGCGACCACGACCTTCCCGTCGGCCTGCACGGCGAGACCGGTGAACACGCCGCCGTCAACCGGGACGACATGCGCGGCAAGGGCTGGCGATGCGGCGGCAGGTCCGAAGGCGGGGTCGACCGATCCGTCGCTGGAGAGGCGGGTCACGAAGGCGCTGAACCCGCCAGATCCGAACACGGTCCCGCCCACGAACACTTTCGTGCCGGCCACAGCCAGGCCATTGGCGAATACCGACAGGTTCCGCGACGCGTCGGGTGCCCGCACGGCAAAGCTCCGATAGCCGTTGCTGCCGAACGCCGTGTCGCGGCCGCCGCTGGAGAGAAGCCGCAGCGCGAACGCCTCGCCCGGGCTCTGATCCGGCGGCGTGCCCACTGCGCCGGCCGTGACGACCCGGCCGGAGCTGTCGATCGCGACCCCGGCCGGCCCGCCTGGACCGGGCACGTCGGCGTCGAACGCGGCATCGGCCGCGCCGTCCGCCGAGAAGCGGCGCACGAACCCCGGCGCGGTTGCGTCGCCGCTGAACCGGTCTCCAGCGACGAAGATGGAGGCCGCGCTGAGCCCCACGGCCCGCGGATGCTCGGCGCAGCAGGCGGGGCCAGGGGCCGTGGCGACGCCGCCGGTGCCGAAGGTCGGGTCCGGTGCTCCGGCGGTGGTGAAGCGCCGGAGCTTCACGCCGGTCGACGCGCCGGCGCCCCCGGGGTCTGACCCGGCCGTCGCGACGACGAGGCGCCCGTCGGCCTGCACGGCCGCGGCGACGGGTCCCAGGCCGGCGTTGGGCACGACGAGCTTGCCGTCCCCGTCGAACCCGGCATCGAGCACGCCGGTGCTCTTGTACGCCGCGATCGCCAGGTTCTGTGCGCCATGGCGCCCGACGGCGTACGTCCGCCCGTCGGGCGCGATCGCGACGTCGAACACGAACAGCTTGTCCGTGTCAGTGCCGTTGCCCGCCGGGAACGTGGACGCCTGGGCAGTGGCCTGCCAGGACACCGAGCCGTCGGCCCGGAGGCTCACGAGTCCCCACCCGGTGAGGGCTCCGACCTGCCGTCCGACCACGATCCGCGGATCGGCCGCGGGCCCGCCCGCGGCGACCAGGCCGGCGTCGGCCACCGCGCTGCTGGCCGCCGGACCCGAGACCGCGACGGTGCCGTCGGTGCCGAAGGCCGGGTCAAGATCGCCCGGAGCGGCGCTCGCTCCGGTAGCCGACGACAGGACCGCGATCGCCGCCGCGCTCATCGCCGTGCCGAGCTGCCAGCGTGAGTTCCTCACCACACACCCCCGAGTCGTTGCCGCCTACGGTATCGGGCGCTTCCAGCGCCGTCGCCCCTGGAGACGCCCCCGGGCGCGGAACCTTCCCGCCGACCCCTAACCTTCGTCGCCGCCCCATGGCCGACCAGTCCCACATCCGCAACTTCTCGATCATCGCCCACATCGATCACGGGAAGTCGACGCTGGCCGACCGCATCCTCGAGCTCACCAAGACGGTCGAGGAGCGCAAGCACCGGCCCCAGCTCCTGGACTCGATGGACCTCGAGCGCGAGCGCGGCATCACCATCAAGGCCGCCGCGGTCCGCGTGCTCTACGAGGCCCGGGACGGGCAGACCTACCAGCTGCAGCTCATCGACACCCCCGGGCACGTGGACTTCACCTACGAGGTCTCGCGTTCGCTGGCCGCCTGCGAGGGCGCGCTGCTCGTCGTCGACGCCTCCCAGGGGGTCGAGGCCCAGACGCTGGCCAACACGTACCTGGCCGTCGAATCCGGCCTGGAGCTGATCCCCTGCCTGAACAAGATCGACCTGCCGGGGGCCGAGCCCGAGCGGGTCGCGGGGGAGATCGCCGAGCTGCTGGGCGAGCCGGCCGAGGACGTCCGCAAGATCAGCGCCAAGACGGGGGAGGGGGTCGCCGACGTGCTCGAGGAGCTCGTGGCCCGGGTCCCGCCGCCGCACGGCGACCCGGACGCGCCGCCCCGGGCGCTGATCTTCGACTCCGAGTTCGACCAGTACCGCGGCGTCGTCGCCTACATCCGCGTCGTGGACGGGACGTTCACGAAGGGCGAGGCGATCCGGGCGATGGCCGCCGGCACCGAGGCCGACATCGACGACATCGGCTTCTTCACGCCCGAGATGGTCCCGGCGCCCTCGCTCGGGGCCGGCGAGGTCGGCTACCTCATCACGGGCATCAAGGACGTCACGAAGCTGCGCGTCGGCGACACGCTGACGACCAAGGCCCGGCCCGCCTCCGAGGCCCTGCCCGGCTACCGCGACGTCAAGCCGATGGTGTTCTGCGGCCTCTTCCCGATCGACTCGGACCGCTTCCCCGAGCTGCGCGACGCGCTCGAGAAGCTCACGCTCAACGACGCCGCCCTCTCGTGGGAGCCCGAGACGTCCGACGCCCTGGGCTTCGGCTTCCGGTGCGGCTTCCTCGGCCTGCTGCACATGGACATCGTCCGCGAGCGCCTCGAGCGGGAGTACGACCTCGAGCTGCTGGCCACGATGCCCTCGGTGGAGTTCGACGTGACCCTCACCGACAGCGAGGAAGTGACCGTCCACAACCCCTCCGACATGCCCGACCCCGGCGTAATCGAGGAGGTGCGCGAGCCCTACATCAACGCGACGATCCTCTGCCCGAAGGAGTTCGTCGGCGCGGTCATGGAGCTCTGCCAGGAGCGCCGCGGGACCCACGCCGGGATGCACTACCTGTCGGCCGAGCGCGTGCAGCTCACCTACGACCTGCCCCTGGCCGAGATCGTCCTGGACTTCTTCGACCAGCTGAAGTCGCGGACTCGCGGCTATGCGTCGCTGGACTACGAGGTGGTCGGGGAGCGGCCCTCCGACATGGTCAAGCTCGACGTGCTGCTCGCCGGCGATCCGGTCGACGCGCTCTCGATGATCGTGCACCGCGACAAGGCCTACGCCGCCGGCCGGCTCCTCACGGAGAAGCTCCGCAAGAAGATCCCCCGCCAGCAGTACGACGTCCCGATCCAGGCGGCGATCGGCTCGCACGTCATCGCCCGCGAGACGGTCAAGGCCTTCCGCAAGGACGTGATCGCCAAGTGCTACGGCGGCGACATCTCCCGCAAGCGCAAGCTCCTCGAGAAGCAGAAGGAGGGCAAGAAGCGCATGAAGCAGGTCGGGCGCATCGAGGTCCCGCAGGAGGCGTTCCTGGCGGTGCTGGAGCTGGGGGACGAGGGCGGCTGAACCGCCCGCGCGGCGCCGCCCGCTACGGGCCGAAGCCCGGAATCCGGATGGCGACGACGAACACGCTGAGGGCGAACGCGGCCCCGGCGAGCCGGCGATCGCGGGCGAGGGCGGCGAGGGGCAGGACCCAGACGACGTACCAGGGCAGCAGCCAGGCCGTGGCCGCGAGCAGCGCCAGGACCGACCATCCGGCGCCGCGGATCCAGTCGCCGCCGCGCCAGGTCCAGACGAGCATCCACACCGTCGTCGCGGCGAAGCCGGCGGCGAACAGCCAGCGCAGCCCGTCCGGCAGGGACCCGAAGCCGAGCAGGCGGCTCACCGTCGCCGGCACCGAGAACGTCGCGACGAGGTCCTGCTGGACCCGCAGGGTCGAGACGAAGTCCAGCCCCGACGGGCCGAACAGGATCGCGCCGAGCACGGCGATCCCGGCCAGCCCGGCCACGGCGCCGATGAGGGGCTCGCGGCGGCGCGACGAGCCGGCGATGAGGAACGGCAGCAGCAGCCCGAAGGACACCTTCATCCCCGTCGCCACGGCCAGCGCCGCCCCGCTGGCGCGCTCCCGCTTCCCGGCGAACCAGAGGATGCCCGCGGCGACGGGGATGAGGATGAGCAGGTCGTTGTGGGCCCCGCCGACCGCCCAGATCAGCATCACCGGGCTGAGGCCAACGAACGCCGCCGCCCAGCGAGGATCGACGTCGCGGCGCGACGCCGTCCGGGCGCAGAGCCCCGTGACCGCCAGCGCGGAAGCCGCGGCAACGGCCTTGAGCGTCCACAGCGCGGCGGGCACCGAGAGCCAGGCCAGCGGGTAGGAGAGCGCCGTGAACCCGGGTCCATAGGGCGTCGAGAACTCGCGCCAGCGGACGAACGGCACGACCGGATCGCCGGCCGCCGAGGCGGCGTCGTGGGTGTAGGGGCTCAGCCCGTGCAGGACCCCCATCCGGGCGAAGTCGATGTAGCCGAACACGTCGGCCGAGCCCAGCGGCGGCGCAAGCATCGCCACGAGGTTGGCGGCCACGATGGCTCCCGCGACGAGCCCGAGGGGCAGGCGGCCCGCGCCCCACAGCGCCGCTGCGTAGGCGGCGAGCATGCACAGGACCACGATCGGGACCGCAGTGGTGCTGAGCGGGTGCAGGCCGAGCGCCTGGGCGGGCCCACGCCACGGCCCGGCGAGCCAGCCCGGATCGGCGCGCCGGGAGGCGGGCACGAGGCCGGAGGGGCCGGTCGCCGCGGTCAGCGCGAGCACGCCCGTGCCGGCCACGACGCCGGCCAGTCCGGCGGCGCCGGCGACGGCGCGCAGGCGCCCGGTCCGCTCCCCCGGCGCCTGTGCCGCCCCGGCAGCCGGGCCGGCCGCGACGGCGGCCTCGGCGGGACGTGCCGTCACTCGCCGAGCACCTTGATGACCAGTCGCTTGGGCCGGCGTCCGTCAAACTCGCAGTAGAAGACGGCCTGCCACGGCCCGAGGTCCAGGCGGCCCTCGGTCACCGGCAGGACGACCTGGTGGTGGACGAGCAGGTTCTTCCAGTGCGCGTCGCCGTTGTCCTCGCCGCCGCGGTGGTGGCGGAAGTCGCCCGGGTCGGGCGACAGAGCCTCGGCGACCGCGTTCGCGGGCGGCTGCCACGACGGCGGCGCGAGCTTGTCCAGCCATTCGAGCGTGTCCTCGAGGATCCCGGGCTCGTCGTCGTTGACCCAGACGCCGGCGGTGATGTGCATCGCGCTCACGAGCACCATGCCGTCGGCGATCCCGGACTCGTCGACCGCGGCTTGGACGTCGCCGGTGATGCGCACGAACTCTCGGCGCTGCGTCGTCGTGAACGTGCGGTAGACGGTGTGGGCGGTCACGGAGCCTCCTCAGGCGACGGGTCCGCACCATGATGGCGGGAGCGGCGCCGGCCCGCCGCCCGGCGGCGGCTAGCGAATGGCGAAGAGCTTGAACGCCAGCGTGCGGCGTGGCTTCCACGCCTGGCCGCCGCCCTTCGGCCGGAACGGCGTGAACAGCTGGTACTGGGCGACCCACCGTCCGGCGCACCACCGGGCCGGCTGGCTGGACGGGAACTCCATGCCGGTGCCCGGATCGAGCCGGTCGGATTTCAGCCGCGGACGCAGGGGGCTGCCGCCGGTCCCGATGCCGAAGCTGTTGCATCCCCGCCCGCCGGGCCCGGCCATGCTGAACCTGAAGTACTCCCGCGAACGCAGGGCGGGCAGCGGGCCTCGGTAGGTCAGGATCACGGGCCGCTCGACGTTGGGCCCGGTCGGGAGCGCCGGGCGCGAGATCGCGATCGTGCCGAGCGGCCGCATCGCGGCGCCGGCGGGGGCAGCGGACGCCAGCAGGGCGAGGGCCGCGGCGGCGGACGCGGCCGTGGCAGCGGGGGCAGTCATCAGCGGCAGCCTCCTGGCCATGTGTGCGGACCGTACCCCGGTCCTGCCCAGTCCCGCAAGCGCGGCCCGCCGCGGGGCCCGGCGGCGCCCGCGGCCACGGCGATCGCGGCATCATGGGTGCATGGATCTCGGGTTGAAGGGCCGACGCGCCGCGGTCACGGGCGCCAGCCGCGGCATCGGCCTGGCCACCGCGCGGCTCCTCGCGGCCGAGGGCGCGCACGTCCTTCTGGCCGGGCGCGATGCCGCGGCGCTGGCCGCCGCCGCGGAGTCGATCGGGCCGGGACCGGCCGGGCCGGCGGCCACGGTCGCGCTGGACATCACCGCCCCGGACGCCGGGGAGCGGCTGCAGGCCGCCGCGGACGCGGCCTTCGGCGGGCTGGACATTCTCGTCAACAACGCCGGGACGACGCACCTCGTCCCGCTGCTCGAGGTCTCCGACGCGGACTGGGAGGAGCAGTTCGGCCTCAGCGTGCTCGGGCCGCACCGCCTCATGCGGGCCCTCGTGCCCGCGATGGCGCAGCGCGGCTGGGGGCGGGTGGTCAACGTCTCGTCCTCCTCCGGGAAGCGGCCGTCGGCTCGCAACCCGGCCTACGCCGTCGGCAAGGCGGCCGAGCTGTCGCTCTCGCGCGCGTGGGCCGACGCCTTCGCCGCGCAGGGCGTGCTGATCAACGCGGTGGCCCCCGGGGTCATCGCCACCGGGCTGTGGACAGCGGACGGGGCGCTGGCCGACCAGGCCGCTGCGCAGGCCGGGACGACCCGCGAGCAGGCGCTCGCGGACGCCGCCGGCCGCATCCCGCTCGGCCGGCTGGGCACCGACGAGGAGGTCGCCGGGATCATCGCGGTGCTCTGCTCCGAGATCGCCTCGAACGTCACGGGCGCCGCCTGGTCGGTCGACGGCGGCACGTTCGCGTCGATCATCTGAGCCGCGACTTCCGGCGCCGCTGGCGTTCTGGTGCGTGCTGGCCACCGTTTCGGGGGCTGAGGCGCGCAGGTTCGGGATGCCGGAGCGCCGCTGGCGTTCTGGTGCGTGCTGGCCACCGTTTCGGGGGCTGAGGCGCGCAGGTCCGGAGGGGGCGGTCCGCTCTGCCGCGGGCGGCCCGCGTAGACTCGCGCCGCCAGTTTCCACGCCGTCAAAGGAGCCCTGTGCCCGTCAACGAGCAGGCGGTCGGCACGACCTATCCGCCCGTGGTCTACGCGGTCGGCCGCGAGAAGATCCGCGAGTACGCCTACGCCGTCGGCGAGACGAACCCGGTCCACCTCGACCCCGAGGCCGCCCGGGCGGCGGGGTATGCCGACGTCGTCGCGCCCCCGATGTTCGCGGTCGTCTATAGCGCGCCCGCCGTCGGCCCCGGGATCCTCGACCCGGCGGTCGGGATCAACTTCGCGATGATGGTCCACGGCGCCCAGGAGTTCGTCTGGGGGGCGCCGGTCGTCGCCGGCGACGAGATCACCACGACCGCGTCGGTCAAGGAGATCTTCGAGAAGGGCGGCAACGGCTTCTACGTCTTCGAGTCCGTGTCCACCAACCAGGACGGCGCGGCGGTCTGCACCGGCACCTGGACCAACATCGTGCGGGGAGTCTGAGATGGCCGAGCTGACGCCGGGCGCCGAAGTCCCGGAGCTGCGGGTAACGCCCGACAAGTACCTGACCGTCCGTTACGCCGGGGCCTCGGGGGACTTCAACCCGATCCACATCGACGAGGAGTTCGCCCGCATGGTCGGCCTGCCCGGCCGGATTCTGCACGGGCTCTACACGATGGCCCAGGTGGCTCGCGCCCAGACCGAGGCCGCCGGCGGCCCCGAGTCCCTGCGCCGCCTCAAGGTGCAGTTCCGCGGCATGGGCCTGCCCGAGCACGAGATCGTCGTGACCGGGACGGTCCGCGAGGCCGCAGACGGCACGGTGCTCGTCGACACGCAGGCGGTGCAGGACGGCAAGGCGATCATCCGCAACGCCGAGGCCGAGCTGCGGACCGGCTGATCGCGCCCGCCCGCCCGCGCGGCGGCACCGACCGCGCCGCCTACAATCGCCGGATGCTCACCGAGCGCCAGGAGCTGATCCTCCGCAAGGCCGTCGAGGGATTCCTCGAGGCCGGCCAGCCTGTGGGCTCCAAGCTCCTCAGCGCCGACCTCGAGATCACCTGGGGCCCGTCGACCGTCCGCCACGAGCTCGCGGTCCTGGAGGACGAGGGCCTGCTGTCGCACCCCCACACCTCGGCCGGACGTGTGCCGACCGACGCCGGCTACCGCTACTTCGTGGACCAGCTCCTCCCGGCGACGCTCAGCCCGGCCCCGGCCCCGCTCGATCTCTCCCACGTGCGTCGCGAGGTCGACGACGCCATGCGCCTGACCACCGAGGCGCTCTCCCAGGTCACCAGCCTGCTCGCCGTCGTCTCGGCGCCGCCGATCGAGACGGCGACGATCCGTCACATCGAGGTGCTCGTGCTCCAGCCCCAGGTGCTGATGGTCGTGGTGATCACGTCCACGGGCGGCGTCACGAAGCGGCTCTTCACCTTCGAAGCCCCCGTCGACACCGGGCTGGCCGACTGGGCCGCGGCCTACCTCAACGAGCGCCTCGTCGGCTTCGGCCTCGGGGCCCGGATGCTCGGCGCCCGCCTGGACGACCCGGGCCTGTCGGGGACCGAGCGGGCCTTCGTCGCCGGACTGGCTCCGGCCTTCACGGAGCTGGCCGCCGCGCCGCAGGAGACGCTCTACGTCGACGGCGCGGCCCGGCTGCTGAGCGAGCACGCCTTCGAGGACGTGGGGCAGCTCAACGCGCTGCTCGAGATGCTCGAGCGCCGGGTGGCGCTGCTCGGGGTCATGCGCCACGTGCTGGACGAGCCCGGCGAGGTGCACGTCCGGATCGGCGGCGAGAACGAGCTGCCGGCGCTCCAGTCTCTGGCTGTCGTCGCCGCCCAATACGGCCTGCCGCAGCGCGGCCTCGGCACCGTGTCGGTCATCGGGCCCCGGCGGATGGATTACGCCACGGCAATCAGCTCGGTGCGCGGTGCCGCCCGGGAGCTCTCGCGGTTCGTGCAGGACGTCTACGACGAGCGCTGACGGTGAGCCGCGACTACTACGAGGTCCTCGGCGTCCGCCGCGACGCCGAGGCGGATGAGATCAAGAAGGCCTTCCGCCGGCTGGCCCGCGAGCTGCACCCGGACGTCAACGAGCACGATCCCGACGCCGAGGAGAAGTTCAAGGAGGCGGCGACGGCCTACGAGGTCCTCACCGATGCCGACCGCCGCGCGCTGTACGACCGCTACGGCGAGGAGGGCCTGCGCTCGGGCGGCCAGGCGCCGAACTTCGACGGGTTCGGGCTCACCGATCTCTTCGACGCCTTCTTCGGCGGCGGCGGGTTCGCCGGGAGGCGCGGCCCGGCGCAGGGCGGCGACATCGCCGTGGCGGTCGAGATCGGCCTGGCGGACGTGGCCGCGGGCGCGACCGTGCCGGTCGCGTACGACGCGATCGGCGTCTGCGACCACTGCAACGGGAACGGGGCAGAGCCGGGCACCCCGATCGAGACCTGCCGGCGCTGCGACGGCCAGGGCCAGCTGCGCCAGGTCAGCCGGACGCCGTTCGGGCAGATGGTCCGGGCGGTGGCCTGCGATGCCTGCGGCGGCGAGGGCAAGGTGCCCGAGACGCCCTGCGAGACCTGCGGGGGGCGCGGGCGCACCGCGCGGCGCCGCACGCTCGACGTCGACATCCCCGCGGGGATCGACGACGGCCAGCGCATCCGGCTGGCCGGCCGCGGGCACGCCGGCGACGCGGGCGCGCCGGCTGGCGACCTCTACGTCCTCGTCCGGCTGCGGGCCGACGACCGCTTCGTCCGCGACGGGACCGACCTCATCACGGCGCTGGACGTCCCGGCGCCGCTGGCCGCGCTCGGCGCCACGCTCGAGGTGCCGACCCTCGACGGCCCGGAGCCGATCACGGTTCCCGCCGGCACGCAGCCCGGCGACGAGCTCACCCTGAGCGGCAAGGGGCTCCCGCCGCTGCGCCGGGGCCGCCACGGCGACTTGCGCGTCATCGCGAACGTCGTGATCCCGCGGCGCCTGCGGCCGGAGCAGAAGGAGCTCCTGGAGCAGCTCGCCGCGTCGCTGACGGACGAGAACCTCGCCGAGGACGAGGGCGTCTTCGCGAAGCTGCGCCGCGTGCTGCGGTCGTGATCCGGCTCGCGATCCGGGTCCGGCGCGAGGACGCCGAGATCGCGCTGGCCGAGCTGCTCGCGCTCGCGCCCGCCGGGGTGGAGGAGACCGACCTCGGCGACGCCGTCGAATACGCGGTCTACGGGGCCGAGGGCGAGCTGCCCGCCTTGCCGGACCTGCAGGCGGCCGCCGGCGACGCGCTCGTCGAGGTCGTCACGACCGAGGTGGCCGATGACTGGCCCGACCGCTGGCGGGCCTTTCACCGGCCGGTCGACGTGGGCGGCCGCGTGCACGTGCGTCCCCCGTGGTCCCCGCCCCCGCCGCCCGGGCGCGTGGACGTGGTGATCGATCCGGGCCAGGCGTTCGGGACCGGCGCCCACGCGACGACGCGCCTGTGCCTGGAGCTGCTCCTCGACGTGCCGCCGGACGGGCCGTTTGCCGACCTCGGCTGCGGGTCGGGGGTGCTGGCGATCGCCGCCGCCCGCCTCGGCTTCGCGCCGGTCGTCGCCTGCGACCACGATCCCGCCGCCGTGGCCGCGACGGTCCAGAACGCCGCCGCCAACGGCGCCGTGGTCGCCGTGCACCGCGCCGACCTGCGCCGCGACCCGGTCCCGTCGGCCCCGGTGATCGCCGCCAACCTGATCGGGCCGCTCCTGATCGAACTGGCGCCGCGGCTCGCGGCGGCGGCCTCCGGCACCCTGATCGTGTCCGGGCTGCTGGCGACCGAGGCCGAGGCGGTGACCGCCGCGTTCGCGGCAGCCGGCCTCGTGCCCCGGGAGCGGCGCGAGGACGGCGAGTGGGCCGCGCTGTCGCTCGTCCGCGGCTGAGCGCGCGCCGGCAGAGCCGCGGCCCCCCCGCAGCCGAACTCGCGCGCGCCAGCCACCGATTCGGTGGTCCGGGCGCGCAAGAACGCCGTGGTGCCGCGGCGGCGCCGAACCGACGGCCACCACCGCCGCGAACCCGCCCGCCCGCGCGCCGGCACTGCTGCCCCGGTCAGGTCGCCGCGGAAGCGGCCGCACGGCCGGTTCCCCGTTGCCGCGCCGCCAGGCCGCTGGATAGGGTGCGCGCGTGCGTCGCCTCCTCGTCACCGCCGCTCTCGCCGCCGCCGCGCTCGCCGCGGCGTCCGCTGGTCCCGCGCAGGCCGCCCTCACCGTCCCGCCCGGCGTTCGCGTCGCGGCGGTGGCCCGGGGAGTCGGCCAGCCGACAAACCTCGCCTTCGACGCGCAGGGCGGCCTGTGGACGACCTCGGGCGGCAACGTCACCGTCGCCAGCGACGGCGTCTGGTACACCCGCCGGCCCGGCGCCCGGCCCGTTCACGTCGTGCGCCGCCTGTTCACGGCGCTCGGCCTGACCTGGTTCCGGGACGAGCTCTACGTCAGCTTCATCGCTCCCTACAGCGCCGCCAACGTGCCCCATACCGGCCAGGTGAACGCCTACGGCGGCTGGGACGGCCAGCGCTTCCGGCGCTCGCGCGTGGTGGTGCGCAACCTCCCGGTCGGCGAGCACACCGTCGACTCGATCACGCCCGGGCCGGACGGCCGGCTCTACCTCGGCGTCGGCTCGAAGTTCAACGCCAAGGCGGTGCCGCTGCGCCTGTCCGGGACCGTGGTCTCCTTCCTCCCGAGCGGCGGCGGGCTCCGGGTCGAGGGGCGCGGCTTCCGCAACCCGTACGGGCTGGCCTTCGTCCCGGGCACGAGCGACCTGCTCGTCACCGAGAACGGACGGGACGACCTCGGCGCCTTCAAGCCCCACGACGAGCTGGACCTGGTCCGCACGCCGCGCCGCGGCGCGATCCCCTTCTACGGCTTCCCCGGCTGCTACGGCCAGGGCGGGGCGCCGTGCCGCGGCGTGGTCGCGCCGCTGCTCCTCACCGCCGTCCACGCCTCCTCGGACGGCATCGCGATCACGAAGCGGTTCGGCAGCTTTGGGCTCAGCGCCTTCATCGCCGAGAACGGGTCGTCGTTCGCAGCGAACCCGACGGGAAGCGACGTGATCCGGGTCTCGCTCGTGCGCCGGGGCCGCGGCTACCGCGCGGTGAGCCACCGCTTCGCCCGGGGCTTCACGAAGTACGACCCGCTCGGCGCGGCGATGGGCCCGGGCGGCGCGCTCTACGTGACGCTCTGGAAGAGCGGCAAGGTCATTCGCTTCACCCCGCCGCGCTGATGGCCTGGGAGGTCGTCATCGCCGGCGGCGGCTTCGGCGGCTTCTACGCCGCCCGTGAGCTCGAACGGCTGCTTCCGCGCCACTCCGCCCGCGTGACGCTCGTCAACGACGTCAACTACATGCTCTACACGCCCCTGCTCCCGGGCGCCGCCGCCGGCACCTTGGAGCCGCGGCACGTCGTCGTGCCGCTGCGCGAGGAGCTCCGGCGCACCGACCTGCGCCTCGGCGAGGTGACCGGGGCCGATCCCGACGCCGGGACCGTCCGCGTCACCGCGATGGACGGGCGGGCGCTGGAGCTGCGCTACGACCACCTGATCGTGGCGCTCGGCTCGGTGTCGCGGACGATGAACATCCCCGGGCTGGCCGAGCACGCCATCGGGTTCAAGACGCTCTCGCAGGCGCTCGAGCTCCGCAACCGCCTGCTGCAGAGCTTCGAGGCGGCCGAGGCGACCGAGAACCCGGAGGAGCGGGCCGCGCTCCTGACGTTCGTGTTCGTCGGCGCCGGATACGCCGGCCTCGAGGGGCTGGCCGAGCTGCAGGACTTCGCCGCCGACGCGATCGACCTCTACCCGCGCTGCCGTGTCCAGGGCATGCGCTGGCTGCTCGTCGAGGGCGGGCCCCGGGTGATGGGCGAGATCCAGCCGTCGCTGGCGGCGTTCGCCGAGCGCGAGCTCATGAGCCGCGGCATCGAGATCCGCTGCAACACGACCGTCGACCGCGTTGAGGCGGCCGCCGTCCACCTCTCGTCCGGCGAGCGCGTGCCGTGCCGCACGGTGGCCTGGACGGCCGGCGTGAAGGCCAACCCGGCCGCGGCCTCGCTGGGCCTGCCGCTCGACGATCGCGGGCGCATCAAGGCCGACGCCTATCTCCAGGTGGAGGGGCGCGCAAATGTGTGGGCGCTCGGTGACGTGGCCGCCGTCCCGGACCCGGCCAAGCGGGGCCAGGCGTGCCCGCCGACGGCCCAGCACGCGCTGCGCCAGGGCCGCGTGGTCGCGCGCAACGTGGCCGCGGCGCTCGGGACCGGGAGCCGGCGCCCGTTCCGCTACAAGACCCTGGGGGCGTTCGTGGACATGGGCCGCCACCAGGCCGTGGCCAGCACCGCTGGGATCCGCTGGCGCGGCTTTCCGGCCTGGTTCCTGGCCCGCAGCTACCACATGGCCGCGATGCCGGGGATGACGCGCCGCCTGCGCCTGGTGAGCGACTGGACGGTCGACCTGCTGTTCAAGCGCGACGCCTCCGAGCTCGGCCACCTGGGCCACCCCGAGTCGCTCGACAGCGGCGCGCTCGAGGCGCAGACGTCCGGCGGGACGGTGCCGGGCGCGGGCGGCGCGCCGGCGGCTCCGTAGCGCGCCCGCCCGCCCGCGTATCCTCCCCTTCATCGCCGAGGAGCTCACAGCCCAGGTCAAGGCCGACGTCACCGCTGCGATGAAGGCGGGGGACAAGGCGCGCGTGGGCGCGCTGCGGCTCGTGCTGTCCGAGCTCCAGAAGGCCGCGAAGGAGGGGGACGCCGACGAGCAGGCGGTGCTGCGCCGCGAGCGCAAGCGCCGGCTGGACTCCGCGCAGCAGTACCGCGACGGCGGCCGGCCCGAGCTGGCCGAGGCCGAGGAGTCCGAAGCGGAGCTCATCGCCTCCTACCTGCCCTCGCAGCTGTCAGACGCCGAGCTCGACGCGATCGTCGCCGACGCCATCGCCGCGACCGGGGCCTCCGAGCCCAAGGACATGGGCAAGGCGATCGGCGCAGCGATGAAGGCTGCGGCGGGCCGGGCGGACGGGAAGCGGGTCTCCGAGCGCGTGAAGGCCGCGCTGGCGGGCTGACGTGCGCCGCACGATCGAGCTCGACAACGCCGTGGCCGCCGAGCTGGCGGGCAGCGAGGACCGCATCCTGCGCGCGCTGGACGGCCACCTGGGCTGCGACGTCTTCCTGCGCGGCAACGTGCTGACGCTCGACGGCGAGGCCGCGGCGGTCCAGTCCGGCGCGACGGTCGTGGCCGAGCTGGCCGACCTCGTCGCCCAGGGCCACCAGCTCGGCCCGGGCACCATCGACGCCGTCACCAGCGCCCTGGACCAGCACCACTCGCCCTCCGAGATCCTCGAAGACGTCGTCTGGCGCCACCGCAACCTCAAGGTCGCGCCCAAGACGGTCAACCAGAAGCGCTACGTGGACTCGATCCGGCGCAACACCGTCACGTTCGGGATCGGCCCGGCGGGCACCGGCAAGACGTTCCTCGCCGTGGCGATGGCCGCGGCGGCGCTGGCCCGCCGCGAGGTCAACCGGATCATCCTCACCCGGCCCGCCGTGGAGGCGGGGGAGCGCCTGGGCTTCCTGCCTGGCGACCTCATGGCCAAGGTCGACCCGTACCTGCGCCCCCTCTTCGATGCGCTCAACGACATGCTCGACCCCGAGCGCGTCGCGGCGCACCTCGAGCGCGGGGTGATCGAGGTCGCGCCGCTGGCCTTCATGCGCGGCCGCACGCTCAACGACTCCTTCGTGATCCTCGACGAGGCCCAGAACACGAGCCCTGAGCAGATGAAGATGTTCCTCACCCGGCTGGGGTTCGGGGCCAAGATGGTCGTCACGGGCGACGTCACGCAGATCGACCTGCCTGCCGAGCAGCGCTCGGGCCTGATCGTCGTGGGGGAGGTGCTCGAGGAGATCGACGGCATCGACTTCGTCCGCTTCGGCGGCGAGGACGTCGTGCGCCACCAGCTCGTGCAGCGCATCGTCGAGGCCTACGGCCGCCACTCCGAGCGCCTGGCGCCCGAGCTGCGTTCGGCCGACCGGCGCCGGGCGTGAGCGCCGGCCTCGAGGTCGAGGTGGTCGGAGCCAGGGCGGTGGCCGGGGCGCTGGACGCGGAGGAGATCGAGCGCCTGTGCGCGCTCGCACTCGCGTCCGCGGGCATCGCGGACGGCCACGTCGCGGTCGCCTTCGTCGCGCCCGGCCGCATCCGGGAGCTCAACCGCGAGCACCGGGACCGCGACGCCGTCACCGACGTCCTGTCCTTCCCGGTGGACGGCGGCGAGCCGGCGGCGGGTCCGCGCGAGCTCGGGGACGTCGTCATCTGTCCGGAGGAGACGGCCGACCTGCGCGAGGCGGTGGTCCACGGCGCCCTGCACCTGGCCGGCATGGACCACGAGGCCGACGACGGAGAGATGCTGGCGCTGCAGCGCGAGCTCCTGAGCTGGACGCTGCCGTAGATGGCGGCGCGCGCGGGCACCCGCAGCGGCTTCGTCGCCCTGGCCGGGCGCCCGAACGCCGGCAAGTCGACGCTCGTCAACGCGATCGTCGGGGCGAAGGTCGCGATCGTCTCCGACAAGCCTCAGACGACCCGCCGGGCGATCCGGGGCGTCGCCACCGGGCCGGACTGGCAGCTCGTGCTCGTCGACCTGCCCGGCGTGCAGCGCCCGCG
The DNA here is from genome assembly GCA_046330225.1 of Solirubrobacteraceae bacterium. Lineage (GTDB taxonomy): Bacteria > Actinomycetota > Thermoleophilia > Solirubrobacterales > Solirubrobacteraceae > CANJIV01. Next base: position 32,679 of record JAXLTD010000010.1, read on the forward strand.
GGACTCGCTCACCGAGCGCATGCAGCGCCGGGTCGAGCGCGAGCTGGCCGACAGCGACGCCGTCCTGGTGGTCCTGAACGCCGACCAGGGGATCGGCGGCCCCGGCGACCGCTTCATCGCCGCGGCCGTCGCCGCGTCCGGGCTGCCGATCATCGCCGCGGTGAACAAGACCGACCGGCTGCGCCATCCGCAGATCGCCGCGGCGCTGCAGCAGGCCGCCGACCTGCTGCCGGGCGCCGAGGTCTTCCCGGTCTCCGCGCGCCGGGGCACGGGCGTGCAGGCGCTCGTCGATCACCTTGCCGGCCTCGTGCCGCCGGGTCCGTTCCTGTTCCCGCCGGAGGACCGCTCGGACCTCTCCGAGGCGGTGCTCCTGGCCGAGCTGATCCGCGAGCAGGTGCTGCGGCGCACGCGGGAGGAGCTGCCCCACGCCGTCGAGGTCCAGGTCGAGGAACTCGATCTCGGCCGCGAGGGGCTGGCGGTCGTGCGCGCCTACGCTTGGGTCGAGACCGAGTCCCAGAAGGGGATCCTCATCGGCACCGGCGGCGCGATGATCCGCGCGATTGGGATCGCCGCCCGCAAGGAGCTCGAGCGCGAGCTGGGCTGCAAGGTGCACCTCGACCTGTCCGTGCGGGTGCGGCGTCACTGGCGCGCCGACGATGCGCTGCTGGACCGTCTGGGGATCGAGTGACCGAGCTCGATCCGCGCACGATCTGGGGCTCGGCGGCCTCAGCGGAGAACTACGAACGCGGCCGGCCGGGGCCGGCGCCGGCGCTCGTGGCGGAGGTCTGCGACGCGCTGGGTGTCCGGCCCGGCTCTCGGGTCCTCGATCTCGCCGCCGGGACCGGCAAGCTCACCCGGGTGCTCGCCAGCTGCGCGGACGACATCGTCGCCGTCGAGCCCTCGGCGGCGATGCGGGCCGGGCTGCGCGAGCAGGTCCCCGGCGTGCGGGTGCGGCCCGGCACGGCCGAGGCGATCCCGCTCCCGGACGCCAGCGTCGACGCGGTCCTGGTCAGCGACGCCTTCCACTGGTTCGAGCCCGGCGCCGCCCTGGCCGAGATGCGCCGGGTGCTGCGCGAGGGCGGCGGCGCCGGCGTGTTCGTGACGCTCCCGGTCTGGGACGGGAGCGCCTCGTGGGTCGCCGGGCTGGGCGAGCTGCTCGGCGCGCATCGGATCGCGCTGCCCGCGGCGAACCGGGCCGAGGACCTCGCCTGGCGGGCGCCGCTCGGCGCTCCGCCCGGCTTCGCACCGTCGCAGCACGCCGAGGCCGTCGTCGTCCACTCGATGTCCCGGGACGACATCGCCGCCCAGATCACGTCGTGGAGCTTCGTGACGATGCTCCCGGCCGGTGAGCGCGCCGACTTCCGCGCTGCGCTCGCCGAGCTGCTCGACGCGCCGACGGCCGGCGGGACGCGTCCGCTCGAGCTGCCGCACCGGACCGAGGCCTACTGGATGGTGCGGGCCGCCTGAGGAGCCGCCAGGCTCACGCCCGGACCCGCGCCAGCCGCTGCGCCAGCACGGAGGCCAGCGCCTCCACGCGGCCCCGGGCGGTCTCCTGGCGCACGAGGTAGGGGAGGGTGATGACCGGCGCGTGCGCGCCGCGGCGCAGCCGCGCCACCTGGCGCTGCTGCCCGGCGGCCCGGCGCTCGAGCGCCAGCGCCGCCTGCAGGGCGGCTGCGGCGTCAGGGCTCGGCGCCCGCGCGGCGGCCACCGCGCGGCGCTCGGGAGCCGTGAACGGCGCCCGCAGGACCCGGTTGGCGACGATGAGGTCCAGCGCCGCGCCGGTCTCGCGGGCCAGCGCCGCCTCGAGCTCGAGCGTCTCGTTCACCGGCATCTCCTCCGGCAGCGCGACCGCGACGTACCCGGTGGCGTCCGGGTCGGCCAGGAATGCCTCCACGCGGGCGGACTGGGCGGCGATCGGGCCCACGCGCGCGATGTCGCCGAAGGTCCGGGGCGTGCTGAGCATCCCGAGCCCGTGCCCGGAGGCGGCCGCGTCGACGATCACGAGGTCATAGCCGGCGGCGCGGGCGTCCCAGCGCTCGGCCTGGGCGAGCTCCCAGGCCTTCGTGATCGTCACGAGCTCCTTGGCCCCGGGGGCCGCCGCCACGAAGTACTGGAAGGCGTTGCTGGTCGCGAGCGGGCGCACGAGCCGCCGCGAGCCGATCTGGGTCGCCAGCCACTCCTCCAGCGCCAGCTGGGGGTCGACCGTCGTGGCCCACAGCCGGTCGGCGAGGCGCTCCTCGGTGCCGGGGGCCCGGACGCCGGGGTGGGGCGCCTCCCGGGCCTGCTCGGCGACCTCGCACACGATCGTGCGCCGGCCGGCCTCGGCGGCCACGAGCCCGAGCGCCGACGCGACGGTGCTGCGGCCCACGCCGCCCTTGCCGGTCACGTAGACCAGGCGCCGGTGCAGCAGGCCGGTCACGCCGCCCGGTGGACCTTGATTGACTGTGCCGGCATGAGGTCTGCTCGAGGAGAGGAAGGGCCGCCCGGAATGGACGCCGGCCTGCGAGCGTCCTACGAGGCGTGCCGGCGGATGCAGCGCCGGCACGACCCAACCTACTACTGGGCGACCCGGCGCCTGCCGGCCGACGTCCGTCCGGCCGTGCACGCCCTCTACGGCTACGTGCGCACCGCGGACGAGCTCGTCGACGGCCCGCGCCGGCCGGCGGCCCCGTGCGACCGCCGGGCCGCGCTGGACCGCTGGGAGGCCGCGTTGCGCGAGGGCCGCGCCGCCGGCGGCTCGCCCCAGCCGGTGATCGCGGCCCTGGTCGACGCCGAGCGCCGCCACGGGTTGCCGCTCGACGAGCTCGACGTCTACATGGCCTCGATGCGCCTGGACTGCGACCCGGTCCGGATCGACACCTACCGGGATCTCGAGGCGTACATGAACGGCAGCGCCGCGTCGGTGGGCCGGATCATGGCGCCGCTGCTCGGCGCGCCCGAGGAGCGCCGCGAGGACTTCGCCCGCCTCGGGATGGCCTTCCAGCTCACGAACTTCATCCGCGACGTCCGGGAGGACTGGTCGCTGGACCGCGTCTACCTGCCGCGCGACGACCGCGAGCGCTTCGGTGTCACGGAGCACGACCTCGCCGGTGCGCGGGCCACGCCCGGCCTCAGGGCGCTGCTCGCCTTCGAGACGGCCCGGGCCCGGGCCCTGTTCGCCGAGGGCGCCGCGGCGGTCGAGGCGGTCCCGCCGCGGGTGCGGCCGGGCATGCGCATCGCCCGCGCGGTCTACCTGCGGGTCCTGGATCGCGTCGAGGCGATCGGCTTCGAGGTGCTCGGCCGGCGCACGACCCTCCCGCCCTGGGACGTGGGCCGCGCGCTCGTCGGCGCCCGCCGGCCGGCCGCGGGAGCCGCGTGACCCGGCGGGCCACCAAGCGCGGCGCCGAGCGCACGTCGCTTCACGGCGCGCGCGCGGACGTGCTGATCTGCGGTGCGAGCTTCGCCGGCCTGGCTGTCGCGCGAGAGCTCGCGGGCTCCGGCGCCGACGTCCTGCTCATCGACCGCTACGAGGTCGGCGAGCGCCAGACCTCGGCCTGCGCGGCGCCGACCCCGTGGCTCGAGGCGATGGGGGTGGAGCGGGCGATTCGCCAGGAGATCCCGCACATGCACTTCCACACGCCGCACGGCGCGGCCCGCTACCGGCTGCCCTGGAGCTGGTCGTCCTTCGACTACCGCACGCTCTGCCAGGAGCTCTTCGCCCAGTGCGACGCCCGCTTCGAGACCGCGAAGGTCAACGGGCGCGAGCGCGGCGCCGAGGCGCCCGCCCCCGGCTCGCCGGCGGAGTTCGGCGACCTGCACACCGTCCGCACCGACCGCGGCGACCTCCACGCCCCGCTCGTGGTCGACGCGCTCGGCTGGCGCCGCGTGCTGGCGCCCGGGGCCAACGTGCAGCCGCCCGAGGCGACGATATCGCGGGGCCTGGAGGTGCACCCGGATGGCGGCGGGGAGGACCTCGACGTCTGGGTCGACCGGTCGCTCGTGCGGCGCGGCTACGGGTGGAGCGTGCCGGCCGGGACGGAGCAGCGCGTCGGGGTCGGGTCCTACGAGCCGCGCGACCACGTCCGGGCGCCGACCGTCGACCTCGCTGCCCGGCTCGGGCGCGACGCGGTCCGCTACCAGGGCAACTGGTTCCCGCACCGGCTGCGGCCGGCGGCCGAGGACGGTGTCGCCTTCGTCGGCGACAGCGCCGGGCACTGCTTCCCGCTCTCGGGCGAGGGGATTCGCACCGCCTTCTACTTCGGGATCGCCGCCGGCCGGGAGCTGCGCGGCGTGCTCGCCGGGGAGCGCGGGCGGGAGGACGCGCTGGCCCGCTACGCGCGCTTCAGCGCCTCGCACCGGCACGCCTTCGAGTTCGCGCTGCGAGTCCAGCGGCTCGTCCCGGCCCTGCCGCCGCGCGTCCTGGCCGCCGCGCTCAAAGGCCTGTCGGGGCAGCGGACGATCGACCGCATGTTCTCCTGGTACCTCGACCAGGCCCACCCGTCATTCGCGGAACGGCCTGCCGCCGCTCCCGCGGCGGTCCCGCTGGCCCGCGCCGCGTAGGGCCGCGGCGGCGCGCGACCTATCATCCGGCGCATGGACGACGGGCAGATTGCCTACGACGAGCGCGGCCTGGTGCCGTGCGTGGTGCAGGACTGGACGACGGGCGAGGTCCTCATGGTCGCCTGGATGAACGCCGACGCGCTGTCCCGCACGCGGTCCAGCGGCGAACTGCACTTCTTCAGCCGCTCCCGCCAGGAGCTCTGGCACAAGGGGGCCACGAGCGGGAACACCCTGGCCCTCAAGGCCCTGCGCTACGACTGCGACGGCGACACGCTGCTCGCGCTCGCCGTCCCCGCCGGACCGGCCTGCCACACGGGGGAGCGGACGTGCTTTCACCGCGGCGGGCTCGAGCCGGCGGCGCCGCACGAGGTCCTGCCCGCGCTCGAGCGCACCATCGCCGACCGCGCCGCCGCCCGCCCGGACGGCTCCTACACCGCTGCCCTCCTGGCCGACCCGGCCCAGATCGGGGCCAAGGTGCAGGAGGAGGCCGAGGAGGTCGCCCGCGCGGCGCGCGAGGAGAGCGACGAGCGCGTGGCCGAGGAGGCCGCCGACGTGCTCTACCACCTCGAGGTGCTCCTGGCCGCCCGCGGCCTCGCCCTCGCCGACGCGGAGCGCGTGCTCGATGGCCGTCGCCGCTGAGGCCCCGGCGGTCACGCCGTCGCTCGAGGAGGCCCGGGCCCTCGCCGCCGACTACAACCTCATCCCGCTGCGCCACACGTTCATCGACGACTGCGAGACGCCGGTCTCGGCCTTCCTGAAGCTCCGCGGCGACGAGCCCGCCTTCCTGCTCGAGTCCGCCGACCAGGGCCAGCGCGTCGGCCGCTACTCGTTCATCGGCTTTCGGCCGCGCAGCGTCGTGCGCTGGTCCCTCGCCGACGGGGGGGACCCCTACGCGCTCGCCGCCGCCGAGGTCGGCCGCTACCGCCAGGCGCCCCTGGACGGCCTGCCGCCGTTCGCCGGCGGTGCCGTGGGCTTCTTCGGCTACGACCTCGTGCGCACGGTCGAGCCGCTCGGCGACCCCAATCCGGATCCGGTCGGCCTGCCGGACATGGCGCTCATGCTCTCCGACGTGCTCGTGGTCTTCGACCACCTCAAGCACACGGTGACCATCCTGGCCAACGTCTATGCCGAGGACGAGGGCGGCGTCGAGGCCGCCTACGCGGCGGCCTCCGAGGCGATCGCCGAGGTGCGCTGGCGCCTGGCCGGCCCGGTGCCCCGTCCGTCGCGCCCGCCTGCCGCCGGCCGGACGATGCCCGAGTTCGAGAGCAACATGCCCCGCGAGCAGTTCGAGGCGATGGTCGCCCGGATCATCGAGTACGTCCATGCCGGCGACGCCTTCCAGGTCGTCCCGTCCCAGCGCTGGTCGGCGCCGTCGCCGGTCGAGGCGTTCTCGATCTACCGCGGCCTGAGGGCCGTCAACCCGAGCCCGTACATGTACTTCCTGGACTTCGGCGACTTCGAGGTGGCCGGCGCGAGCCCCGAGCCGCTGCTGACCGTGAGCGGCCGGCACGCCTCGACGCGGCCGATCGCCGGCACCCGCCCGCGCGGGGCCGACGCCGCCGAGGACGCGCGCATCGCCCAGGAGCTCCTCGAGGACGAGAAGGAGCGGGCCGAGCACGTGATGCTCGTGGACCTCGGCCGCAACGACCTCGGCCGCGTCTGCGAGTACGGCACGGTCAGCGTCGACACCTTCATGGCCGTGGAGACCTACAGCCACGTGATGCACATCGTCTCGTCGGTCTCGGGGGAGCTGCGCCCCGAGGTGGGCGCCATCGACGCGCTGCGCTCGATCCTCCCGGCCGGGACGCTCTCGGGCGCCCCCAAGGTTCGGGCGATGCAGATCATCGACGAGCTCGAGCCGGTCAAGCGCGGCGGCTACGGCGGGGCGATCGGGTACCTCTCCTACGCGGGGGACCTCGACACCTGCATCCACATCCGCACCGTCGTCGTCAAGGACGGCGTGGCCCGCATCCAGGCCGGCGGCGGGACCGTGGCCGACGCGAAGCCCGACTACGAGTTCCGCGAGTCCGAGGCCAAGGCGCGCGGCGTCCTGCGGGCGATCGAGCTGGCCGTCGCGCAGGCGGACTGGGCATGACGCGCGTCCTGGTCGTCGACAACTACGACTCGTTCACCTACAACCTCGTCCAGGCCCTCGGGGAGCTGGGCGGCGAGATCGAGGTCGTGCGCAACGACCGCGCCGCCGTCGACGCGCTCCTGGCCGCCGCTCCGGACCGCGTGGTCGTCTCGCCGGGGCCGTGCACCCCGGACGACGCCGGCATCTCGCTCGAGGCGGTCCGTCGGTTCCCCGAGGCGGGCATCCCCACGCTCGGCGTCTGCCTGGGCCATCAGGCGCTCGCGCAGGCCTTCGGCGGGCGCGTCGTCCGGCACGTCCCCGTCCACGGGAAGACCACCGAGATGGAGCACGACGGTCGCTCGATCTACCACGGCCTGGCCCCAACGCTCGTCGTCGGCCGCTACCACTCGCTCGTCGTGGCCGACGCGGGGCTCCCCGGCTGCTTCGTGCCGACCGCCCGCGGGGGCGACGTGCTCATGGGCATCCGCCACCGCGAGCTGCCTGCCGAGGGGGTCCAGTTCCATCCGGAATCGGTGCTCACGCCGTCGGGGACCGACATGCTCCGCACGTTCCTGGAGGCGGGGATCGGAACCTGACCCGCCGGCCGCCCGGTCCCGCCGGCGGCGGCCGCCGGGTAGCCTTGGCCGGAGCGGTGCCCGCCCACTGATGCCGAATCCCGTCCTCACCGAGGCCATCGACGCCGTCGCGTCGGGCCGAGACCTGGCCAGCGACGAGGCCGCCGCGGTGCTCGCCGAGATCATGCGCGGCGACGCCAGCGAGGTCGAGATCGCCGGCTTCCTCATCGGGCTGCGCGCGAAGGGCGAGACCGTCGAGGAACTCGCGGGCCTCGCCCGCACGATGCGCGCCTTCGCGGCGTCGGTCGACGCTGGCGTGCCGGGGCTGGTCGACACGGCGGGGACCGGCGGCGGGCGGCGGACCTTCAACGTCTCGACCACCGCCGCGCTCATTGCCGCCGGGGCCGGCTGTCCCGTCGCCAAGCACGGCAACCGTTCGGCCACCGGCCTGTCCGGCTCGGCCGACGTGCTCGAGGCCCTGGGCATTCGCATCGACCTCGGGCCCGACGCGGTGGCGGCGTGCCTGCGGGACACGAACTTCGGGTTCATGTTCGCCCCGGCCCACCACCAGGCCACGCGCTTCGTCGTCCCGGTCCGCAAGGAGCTCGCCGTGCGGACGATCTTCAACGTCCTGGGTCCGCTCACCAACCCGGCCGGCGCCCGGCGCCAGGTGATCGGCGTGGCCGATCCGGCCATCCTCGGGACGATGGCCGGGGCGCTGGCCCAGCTCGGGGTCGACCGGGCGCTCGTCGTGTCCAGCGAGGACGGCCTGGACGAGCTCAGCACCGCGGCGCCGACCCACGTCGTCGAGGTGTCCGGCGCCGCGATCCAGCGCTGGACGGTCGCCCCCGAGGACGTGGGGCTCGCCCGCGCAGCGCCAGAGGCGCTGGCCGGCGGCACGCCGGAACAGAACGCTGCGATCGCCCGGCGGATCTTCGCCGGCGAGCCCGGCGCGCCGCGCGACCTGGCCGTCCTGAACGCCGGCGCGGCGATCTACGCCGCCGGCCGCGCGGGCACGCTGGCCGAGGGGGTGCGCGCCGCCGAGGGCGCGATCGACTCGGGCGCGGCGGCCGGACGGCTGGAGGCCGTGGCCGCCCGCACGCAGGCGCTCGCCGCCGCAGGGGCTGCGGCGTGACCGTCCTTGACCGCATCGTCCAGTCGACCCGCCACGACGTCGCCCAGGCGCGCCGGCGCGTGCCGCTCAGCGCGCTGGAGCAGGAGATCGGCAGCCGGGGCGAGGACCGTCCGTTCTCGGAGGCCCTGTCGCGCCACGGCCTCTCAGTGATCGCCGAGCACAAGCGCCGCTCGCCCTCGGTCGGGGCGATCCGGGCCGACCTGAGCGTGCCCGAGGTCGTGGCCGCCTACGAGCGCGGCGGGGCTGCCGCCGTCTCGGTGCTGACCGAGCGCCACCATTTCGGCGGCTCGCTGGACGACCTGCGGGCCGCCCGCGCCGCCACGGGCGTCCCGATCCTGCGCAAGGACTTCGTCGTGGACCGCTACCAGCTCTACGAATCGGCGGCAGCAGGCGCCGATGCCATCCTCCTGATCGTGGCGGCGCTCGACGCGCGCGCGCTGGCGGCCCTGCACGACGAGGCGCTCGGCCTGGACCTCGACGTCGTGGTCGAGGTCCACGACGAGGAGGAGCTCGAGGCCGCGCTGGCGGTCGGCGCCGAGGTCATCGGCATCAACAACCGCGACCTGTCCGACTTCACGGTCGACGTCGGCCGCACCCACGAGCTGCTGGCCGACGTGCCGGCGGGCAAGACGGTCGTCTCGGAGTCGGGCTTCAGCACGCGGGCCGAGCTCGACGAGCTCGAGAGCGTCGGGGTCGACGCAGTGCTCATCGGCGAGACGCTGATGCGGTCGCCCGATCTCGAGCTGGCCTGCCGCGAGCTGGCCGGCGCCCGCTGAGCCTGGGCGGGGGCTGGGGCGCCTCCGGTGCGGGGCGCCGGGCTGTGCTCGGGGAGGGGCGCGGCGCCGTGCCAGCGTTGCGAGACGAGGCCGCCCGGGCGTTCTGGTGCGTGTGGGCCACCGGTTCGGTGGCTGGGGTGCGCAGGTTCGGGGCGTGGAGGTCGCGCGGGCGTTCTGGTGCGTGTGGGCCACCGGTTCGGTGGCTGGGGTGCGCAGGTTCGGGGACCGGCGCCGGCGTCCTGGCGGCCGCGGGCGGCGCTTTGCGCGGCGCCCTGCGGGTCGCGAGCGGCGCCGCGGGCGTTTAGACGCACCCCCGCCGCGCTTAAGGGAGCGTTGATCCCGCCCGACCATTCTCGGAGCCAACCATGAAGAACTTCCTCCCCACCACCCTCGCAGGCCTCGCCGGCGGCGCTCTCGCCGCCGGTGCCATTCTCGTCTCCGGCATCGGCGACAGCTCAACCACGAAGACCGTGGTCCAGCAGGCGCCGATCGCCAGCGCCACGCCGGCCAAGGACGGCTCGGCGGCGCCCACCGCGCGCGAGATCTACAAGCGCGACGCGCCCGGCGTCGTCCAAATCAAGGCGCAGGTCGTCCAGCAGTCCCAGTCGCCGTTCGACCCGTTCCCCCAGGAGCAGCAGGGCACGTCGACCGGCTCGGGCTTCGTGATCGACAAGTCGGGCCTCATCCTCACCAACGCGCACGTGATCGACGGGGCGTCGAAGGTGTCCGTCTCGTTCGAGGACAAGAAGACCGTGGACGCCAAGGTCATCGGCAAGGACGTCTCCACCGACCTCGCGCTCCTGAAGGTCGACGCGAGCGGCCTTCGCCTCACGCCGCTCAAGCTCGGCGACTCCAAGGGCGTGCAGGTCGGCGACCCGACCGTCGCGATCGGCAACCCGTTCGGACTGGACCGGACGCTGACCACCGGCGTCGTCTCGGCGCTCCAGCGCGAGATCCAGGCGCCGGACGGCTACGCGATCAAGAACGTGATCCAGACCGACGCAGCGATCAACCCGGGCAACTCGGGCGGCCCGCTCATCGACGCCACCGGTCGCGTGATCGGCATCAACTCGCAGATCGCCACCGGCGGCAGCGGCAGCAGCGGCGGCAACGTCGGGATCGGCTTTGCGGTTCCGATCAACACGGCCAAGGAGCTCATCCCGCAGCTGCGCTCCACCGGTCGCGTGACCCGCGGCTACCTCGGGATCACCGGCACGACGATCGACGCCTCGCTCGAATCGCTCAACCTCGCCGCCAAGTCCGGCGTCCTGGTGCAGACGGTGCAGAGCGGCAGCCCGGCGGCGAAGGCCGGGATCAAGGGCGGCGAGACCACCGCGCAGATCGCCGGCAACGTCATCAAGCTCGGCGGCGACGTGATCGTCAAGGCCGACGGCAAGGACGTCGCCTCGATGGACCAGCTCGTCGAGATCATCAACGCGGGCAAGCCGGGCGACACGATCAGCCTGGAGATCAAGCGCGACGGCAAGGACAAGACTGTCGACGTCAAGCTCGCGCAGCGGCCCAACGCGCAGACCCAGGGCTAGCCTGGGGCCGGGCCTTCGTAGGATGTGGGGCGTGCCGACTGGCGCGCCCCACATCAAATTTTGCGGAATCACGTCCGTCGCCGACGCCGAACTGGCCGTCGAGCACGGGGCGTGGGCGGTCGGGATGATCTTCCACCGCCCCTCGCCGCGGCGCTGCCGGGTCGACGACGCGGTGGCGATCACGGCCGCCGTCCGGCGCGCGGCCGAGACGTGCGGGGTCTTCGTCAACCGGCCGCTCGACGAGGTTGCCCGCGTGGCCGACGCCGCCGGGCTCACGCTCCTGCAGCTCCACGGCGACGAGGGGCCCGCCTACTGCGCCGAGGCGGCCCGGCGGACCGGCTGCCGGATCATCAAGGCCGGCCAGGTCCGGACGCGCGCCGACCTGCAGGCGCTCGACGCCTACCGGACGGACTTCCACCTCCTCGACGCCCACCACCCGGAGTTGCGTGGCGGCACCGGGACGACCTTCGACTGGGAGATGGTGCGGACACGCCGCGACCGCGTGCCGATGATCCTCAGCGGGGGGCTGACCCCGGCGAACGTGGGGGAGGCGGTCGCGGTCGCGCAGCCGTGGGGCGTCGACGTCGCCAGCGGCGTCGAGGCCGCTCCGGGCCGCAAGGACCCCGTCGCGCTCGCCGCGTTCGCCGCGGCGGTGGCGGCCACGGCCCCGCCCGCCGCGGAGCCGCAGGCCCTCGCATGACCGCGCTCGAGCACCGCTTCGGCCCCTACGGGGGCCAGTACGTCCCCGAGACGCTCATGCCGGCTCTCGGCGAGCTCGAGGCGGCCTGGGCGGAGGCGGCAGCCGATCCGGCCTTCGCCGAGCGGCTCGCCGTGCTCCTGCGGGACTACGCCGGCCGCCCGACGCCGCTGTACCTCGCCGAGCGCCTGAGCGCCGCGGTCGGCGGGCCGGTCTACCTCAAGCGCGAGGACCTCATGCACACCGGCGCGCACAAGCTCAACAACGCGCTCGGGCAGGCGCTGCTGGCCCAGCGGATGGGCAAGCGCCGGATCATCGCCGAGACGGGCGCCGGCCAGCACGGGGTCGCCTCCGCCACGGCCTGCGCGCTGCTCGGGCTGGACTGCACCGTCTACATGGGCACCGAGGACATCCGCCGCCAGCGGCCGAACGTCGAGCGCATGGAGCTGCTTGGCGCCACCGTCGCGCCGGTGGAGACAGGCACGGGAACGCTGAAGGATGCGGTGTCCGAGGCGATCCGCGACTGGGTCGGGAACGTCGCGACGACGCACTACATCATCGGCTCGGCGGTCGGCCCGGCCCCGTATCCCGCGCTCGTCCGCGACCTCCAGCGGGTGATCGGCGACGAGGCGCGCGCGCAGATGCTCGAGCGGACCGGCACGCTGCCCGACCGCGTGATCGCCTGCGTCGGCGGCGGCTCGAACGCGATCGGCATCTTCGTCCCGTTCGTCGGCGACGACGGCGTCGAGCTCATCGGGGTCGAGGCCGCCGGGGAGGGCCTCGAGACCGGCCGCCATGGCGCGCCGCTCACCGCCGGCGGGCGGACCGGCGTGCTCCACGGATCCCTGTCGGCGATCCTCCAGGACAGCGAAGGCCAGATCGCCGAGGCGCACTCGGTGTCCGCCGGGCTCGACTACCCCGGATCGGGGCCCGAGCACGCGCACCTGCGCGACACCGGGCGGGCCCGCTACGTGGCGGTCACCGACGACGCGGCGCTGGCCGCGTTCGCCGAGGTGTCGGCCCTCGAGGGCATCATCCCGGCGCTGGAGTCGGCCCATGCGCTCGCGTGGGTGCTCGCGAACCCGGGCACCGGCACCGACCTCGTGTGCCTCTCGGGCCGCGGCGACAAGGATCTCGCGGAGGTGGCGCGCCGAACCGCCGGCGCGGCGCCGTGACGGGCGCCGAGCGGATCGCCGCGGCCTTCGCGGGATCCGGCAAGCGGGCGGCGCTCATGCCGTACCTGATGGGCGGCTTCCCGACGCTGGACGCCTCGCGGGCGATCGGCGAGGCCTACGCGGACGCCGGGGCCGACCTGGTCGAACTCGGGGTTCCGTACTCCGACCCGCTGGCCGACGGCCCGGTCATCCATGCCGCCGGAACCGCCGCGCTGCGGGCGGGCGCGACGGTGGACGGCGTCCTCGCGGTGGCGGAGGCCCTGGCGCCGCGCCTTCCGGTCGTGGTCATGTGCTACGCCAACCTCGTGCTGGCCCGGGGGCGCGCCGAGTTCGCCGCCGCCCTGGCGGCGGCGGGGGCGAGCGGCCTGATCGTGCCCGATCTGCCGCTCGAGGAGGCGCCGGCGCTGCTGGCGGCCTGCGACGACGAAGGGATCGCGCTCGTGCCCCTCGTGGCCCCGACGACCCCCGACGACCGCATGGCGGCGATCGGGGCCCGGGCCCGCGGATTCGTCTACACCGTGTCCGTCGCCGGCACGACCGGCGAGCGGGCGAGCCTGGCCGAGGGCGTCGCCGCGATCGTCGCGCGCGCGAAGGCGAGCACCGAGGTCCCGGTGGCGATCGGCTTCGGCATCTCCACGCCCGAGCAGGCGGCGAGCGCGGCCGCGGCGGGGGCCGACGGCGTGATCGTGGGGACGCGGCTCGTGCGCGCCGCGGCCGAAGCCGGCGATCCCGCGGCGGCCGTCGGGCCCATCGTGAAGGATCTCGCCGGCGCGCTTGGATAGGATGCCGCCGCGATGGGATTCCTCGTCACCTTCACGTTCGGCTTCCTGCTCTGGGTCACCGTCTGGGCGCTCACCGGCAAGGGCTTCGACGCGTTCCTGCTCTTCCTCGTGGTGATCATCATCGGGCTGGCGGGGCGCATCATGCGTCCGCTGATTCCCGGGATCCGCGCGGACCGGGATTAGCTCCCGGTCGGTGGCGCCTGAGGCCGGCGGCGCGCCGCGAGGAGCGGCGCTCAGCCGGTGGTGGCGGTCTTCGTCGGCGCCGCGGTGGTCTTCGTGGGCGCCGTGGTGGTCTTTGCCGGCGGCGTGGCCGGCGTCGTCGTGGCTGGCGCCTCGGCCGGCGTGCGGTACTTGTTGTACTTCTTGTCCGGCTTGTAGTCCTTCGGGAAGAGCTCCGGGCAGACGATCGAGAGCTGGTCGTTCGTCAGCTCCGGGTGGTCGGCGATGAAGGCCTTGCGCTCCGCGGCGGGGGCCGCAGCGCTGCAGCTAGTGTTCGGCCCCTTGGCGAGCAGGGCCAGCGCGGCCTTGCTGGGCTTCTTGTCGGTGTTGCCGGTGATCTCGGCGTTGCCGCACGAGCTGATGACGACAGCGACTCCACAGAGGGCAAGGGCGGCGGCGGGGCGGCGCATGGCGACCGGGACCGTAGCGGATCGCTGCCGGCGAGCCGCCGCCGCTTTGGCGGCCGCAGCGGCCGCGGCGGGCCTGGCCGCCTGCGGGAGCAGCGGGGCGGCCCCGAACCCCGACGTCGTGCGTGGCTCGACGCTCACGGTGTACTCGAGCGGGCCGCTCTCCGGGCGGCTGGCCCCGCGGGCGCTCGACGCGCTGCGCGGCGAGCGCCTCGCCCTCAGCGAGGCGGGCGGCCGGTCAGGGCGGTTCCGGGTGCGCCTGCGCGCGCTGGACGACGCCAGCGCGACGACCGGGCTGTGGGATCCCGACAAGGTGTCTGCGAACGCCCGCGAGGCCGCCGATGACCCCACGACGATCGCCTATCTGGGCGAGTTCGACTCCGGCGCGTCGGCGATCGCGATTCCGGTGCTCAACGAGCACAGCATCCTCACCGTCACGCCCGGCGACACCGTCGCCGGCCTGACCACGCGGCGCGGCGGCGCCAGCGGCGAGCCGGAGAAGTACTACCCCGCCGGAACCCGGACCTTCGGGCGGATCGTCCCGGCGGACGACCTCCAGGCCCAGGCGCTGCTGGCCGTCATGCGCGACGCCGGCGCCCGCCGCCTCGTCGTCATCGACGACGACACCCTCTACGGGCGCACCCTCAGCCTCCGGGTGCTGCGGACCGCCCGGCGCGCAGGACTCCTGCCGGCCGACCCGGTGACCGTCGAGGCGAAGAAGACCCCGCTCTCGCTCGACGACCAGGCCGAGCTCGCGCGGACGGTGGCGGCCGCCCGGCCGGATGCCGTCCTGTTCGCCGGCGCCGGCTGGGCCGGGGGCGCCGCCCTGTTCGACGCGGTCGCCGCGGCGGTTCCCGGGGCGCGGCTGTACGGGCCGGGGGCCCTGGCCGCGGACCCGACGTTCGCGCGGGCGCTCGGGCCGGCGGCCGCCGCCACGGTGTTCACCGACCCGCAGCTGCCGGTCTCGGCCCTGCCGGGCGGCTCCGCGTTCGCGCGGCGCTACGCCCGCGCTTTCGGGCGTGAGCCCGGCCCGGCGGCGGCCTACGGCTACACGGCGATGTCGGCGGTCCTCGCCGCGCTGCGCGGCGCCCGCCCCCACGCGAACGACCGCGCCGCGGTGTCGGCGGCGTTCCGCCGGCTGCGGCGCCAGCGCTCCCCGCTCGGCCCCTACGCGATCACCGCGACGGGCGACTCCACGCTCGGGACCTTCGCGGTCCTCGCGGTCCGCGACGGCCGCACGGTGCTCCTCCGCACGCAGCGCGCCGCACGCCGCTGACCGGCGATTGCATCCGGGCCGCGGACCCGACTAGGATGCCGCGCACTGTTCTGAGTCTCCGAGGAGGGGGAACTCCTTTGAAGGTACGTTGGCTAGTGGTTGCAGGCAGCATGACCGCGCTTGCCGTCGGGGCCGCTGCGTGCGGCGACGACAACAAGAGCAGCGGGGGAGGGTCGACCGGGAGCGACAACCTCACGATCTACTCGAGCCTGCCGTTGCAGGGCACGTCGCGCGGGCAGTCCGAGGCCGTGATCCAAGGCGAGAAGCTCGCGCTGAAGCAGGTCGCCCCGGGCAACAAGATCGGCAACTTCACGATCAAGTACGTGTCGCTCGACGACTCGACCGCCCAGAATCCAGGGACGGCGGACGAGGGCCAGACCGCGCAGAACGCGCGCAAGGCCGTGCAGGACAAGTCGACGATCTACTACCTGGGCGAGTTCAATTCGGGCGGCACGAAGGTCTCGCTCCCGATTCTCAACCAGGCGAACATCCCGCAGATCAGCCCGTCGAACACCTACGTCGGCCTGACCACGAACGATCCCGGCTCCGAGGCGGGCGAGCCGAACAAGTACTACCCCACGGGCAAGCGCACGTACGCGCGCGTCGTCCCGCGGGACACCATCCAGGGCGCGGCCCTGGTGCAGACCCTGAAGGACGACGGCTGCAAGTCCGTGACGCTGTGGGACGACAAGACGACCTACGGCGCCGGCCTGGCCCGCAACGTCGAGCTGTCCGCCAAGCTGGCGAACATCCCGGTGCAGGACCGCCAGGGCACGGACAAGAACGCGCCGAACTACCGCACCCTCGCCGAGGGCGTGAAGTCCGACTGCTTCATCTGGTCGGGCGTCACCGGCGAGAACGGCGTCCAGGTGTTCAAGGACGTCGCCGCGGCGAACGCAAGCGTCAAGCTCTACGGGCCTGACGGCGTCGCCGAGGAGGCGTTCACGAACCCGAAGAAGGGCGGCATTCCCGCCGACGTCGGCGCCCGCACGAAGGTCACCGTGGCGACCCTGGGCCTCAAGGACCTGCCGGACGCCAAGCCGGTCATCGACGGCTTCAAGACCACGTACGGGGTGGCGCAGCCCGATCCGTACGCGATCTACGGCTACGAGACGATGGCGCTCGCGCTCGACACGATCAAGCGCGCGGCGGACAAGGGCAACGACCGGACCGAGGTCCTCAAGCAGCTCTACGCGACCAAGGATCGCAAGAGCGTGCTGGGCACCTATTCGATCGACGCCAATGGCGACACGAGCCTGACCGACTACGGGCTCTACGTGATCGACAAGGGCCTGCCCGTCTACAAGCAGAAGATCACGGCCGACCCGGCCCTGATTCCGAAGAACTAGCCCGCATCCGGCGGCGCGGGGGCGGGCCAGCTGGCCCGCCCCCGGTCGTCGGGGGCTCGTCCCGTCCGCTCATGGAAGCTGCTTCCATCACTGCCAAGCCCGCCCGCCGCCCGGGCGCGGCGGTCAAGGCCTGGATCGCCCGATTCGGCCTGATCATCTTCCTCGTCGCCCTGCCGGTCGTCTACGGCATCAAGGACCTCAGCGAGGACGGCAACCTCGTCGGCCTGGGCAACAACCTCCTGGCCGGGGTCTCCAACGGCGCCATCTGGGCGCTCATCGCGATCGGCTACACGCTGGTCTACGGGATCATCGAGCTGATCAACTTCGCTCACGGCGACAACTTCATGCTGGGGTCCTTCGTCGCCTTCTCGCTCTACAGCGTCTTCGGGCTCACGACCTCGACCGGCACCGTCGGCCTGATCCTCGGGCTGCTCGCCTGCCTGATCATCGCCGCCGCCGTCTGCGCGCTCATCAACGTGATGATCGAGCGGGTCGGCTACCGGCCGCTCCGCAACGCGCCCAAGCTCGCGCCGCTCATCACGGCGGTCGGGTTCTCCTTCATCCTCCAGAACGTCGGCATCCTCTGGCTCGGCCCGTCGCAGGTCTCGATCCCCGACCTGATCAACGCCCAGCACGTCGTCGTCACGATCTTCGGGATCCAGATCCACAACGCCGACGTCCTCGCGATCGGCGTCACCGCGCCGCTGGTGATCGGGCTGACCGCCTACGTCACCCGCAGCCGCGCCGGCAAGGCGATGCGGGCCACCGCCCAGGACCCGGAGGCCGCGCGGCTCATGGGGATCAACGTGGACACCACGATCTCCTTCACCTTCATGCTCGGCGGCCTGATGGCCGGCGCTGCCGGACTCGTGTTCGCGCTTTACCAGACCACCATCTGGTACTTCAGCGGCTTCCAGGCCGGCCTGATCGCCTTCACGGCGGCCGTCATGGGCGGCATCGGCAACATCCAGGGCGCCGTGCTCGGCGGCCTGATCATCGGCTGCATCCAGCAGATCGCCGACGACCGCATCGGGGCGCAGTGGACGCCCGCCGTGGTCTTCTTCTACCTCATCGTGATCATGGTGTTCCGGCCGCAGGGGCTGCTCGGCGAAGAGACCAGGGAGGCCGGATGAGCACCTGGCGCCGCTTCCGCGACTGGAAGCACTTCAACTTCGCCACCGCAGTCATCGTGCTGGGCCTCGCCGCCCTGTTCCCCCTGACGCAGGACCCCCTCAGCGGGTTCATGGACGACTGCATCCTGGCCCTCGCCTACGTCGTGATGGCGCTCGGCCTGAACATCGTCGTCGGCTTCGCCGGCCTCCTCGACCTCGGCTACGTGGCCTTCTACGCCTTCGGGGCGTACTCGATGGGGTGGTTCGCCTCGGACTTCTTCTCCCAGGTCAACCACGAGAAGGGCATCCACATCGGGGTCACCGGGTTCGCGGCGACCCTGCCGGGCATCCACCTGAACTTCTTCCTCATCCTGCTGGTCGCGGTCGGGTTCGCGGCGATCGCCGGCATCGTCATCGGCCTGCCGACCCTGCGCCTGCGCGGCGACTACATCGCGATCGTGACGCTTGCCTTCGGGGAGATCATCGGCCGCTTCGCCGTGAACGGCGAGGACATCAGCATCCACGGCTATCACCTCACGAACGGCCGCCAGGCGATCTCGCCGGTCGACCAGATCAACTTCTTCGGCTACCAGTTCAACTCGGCCTTCAACCTCAGGCCGTACTACTGGTTCATCCTCGGCCTGGTCGCGTTCGTCCTGTTCGTGAACTTCCGCCTGCGCGACTCCCGGCTCGGGCGCGCCTGGGTGGCCATTCGCGAGGACGAGGTCGCGGCGGCCTCGATGGGCGTGCCGCTCGTGAAGACCAAGCTGCTCGCCTACGCGACGGGCGGCGCGCTCGGCGGCATGTCGGGCGCCTTCCTGGCCATGTACTTCAACTCGGTGCAGGCCAACGTCTTCCAGTTCGGATTCTCGATCTTCATCCTGGCGATGGTGATCCTCGGCGGCCTGGGATCGATCTGGGGGGTCGTGATCGGGGCGCTCGTGCTCTCGTTCATCAACAGCTACTTCATCCCGGACGTGTTCAACAGCGTGCCCTCGAAGATCGGGCTGGACTTCGACCTGACCCAGCTCTCCTTCGGGATCTTCGGATTCCTGATCGTGCTGATGATGATCCTGCGGCCGGCGGGGCTGCTCCCCGAGCGCCGGCGCAAGCTCGAGCTCAAGGAAGGCATCGGCGCCGGCGACACCGAGATGTTCGAGGTGAAGGCGTGACCGACGGCCCGGATCCCGGCGCCCCGGCGCCCGAGGGCCAGGCGCCGGCCGGGGACGCGCCCGCGCATCCGCACATCGAGCCGCCGCACCACGCCGCGCCGGACTCGGATCCGGGCGCGAACCTGCTCGAGGCCGCCAACGTTTCGAAGGTGTTCGGCGGCCTCGTCGCCGTCAGCGACGTGAGCTTCGTGATCCCGCCGCGCTCGATCGTCTCGATCATCGGGCCCAACGGGGCGGGCAAGACGACGTTCTTCAACATGCTCACGGGCCTCTACGTGCCGACGACGGGCCGGATCGTGTTCGACGGCAAGGAGGTCACGTTCGCGCGGCCGGACCGCATCACGGCCGCGGGCGTGGCGCGCACCTTCCAGAACATCCGCCTGTTCGCCACGATGACGGCGCTGGAGAACGTCATGGTCGGCCAGCACGCGCGCATGAAGGCGGGCCTGCTCGGCTCGATCTTCCGCCCGCCGGGCGTGCGCCGCGAGGAGAAGCACGTGGCCGCCCACGCCCGCGAGATGCTCGACTACGTCGGCCTGAAGCCCCACTCGGTCGACCAGCTCGCGGTGAACCTCTCCTACGGCGACCAGCGCCGCGTCGAGATCGCCCGCGCGCTCTCCTCGGACCCCAAGCTGCTGCTCCTCGACGAGCCGACGGCCGGCATGAACCCGCAGGAGTCCGCCCAGCTCACCGACTTCATGCGCCAGCTGCGCGACGAGCGCGACCTCACGATCCTCCTCATCGAGCACGACATGAAGGTCATCATGAACGTCTCGGAGCGGGTGACGGTGCTCGACCACGGCGAGAAGATCGCCGAGGGCTCCCCGGCCGACGTCCGGGCCAACCCGCGCGTGGTCGAGGCCTACCTGGGGACGCAGGCGGAGGTGGGCGCCTGATGGCCCTGCTCGAAGTCGACGACATTCACACGTACTACGGCAACATCGAGGCGCTCAAGGGCGTGTCGCTGACCGTCGACGAGGGGGAGATCGTCACGCTGATCGGCTCCAACGGGGCCGGCAAGTCCACGACGCTGCGCTCGATCTCGGGCATCTCCCCGCCGCGCGAGGGCACGATCCGCTTCGACGGCGAGGAGATCAGCGGGATGGCGCCGCAGGACATCGTGGCGCGCGGGATCTGCCAGTCGCCGGAGGGCCGCCACTGCTTCTCGCGCATGAGCGTGCGCGAGAACCTCGACATGGGCGCCTACCTGCGCCGCGACGACGGCGTGGCCGACGATCTCGAGCGCGTGTACGACCTGTTCCCGCGCCTCAAGGAGCGGGAGAAGCAGAAGGCGGGCACGATGTCGGGCGGCGAGCAGCAGATGCTCGCCATGGGGCGGGCCCTCATGGGCCGGCCGCGCCTGCTGCTGCTCGACGAGCCGTCGATGGGCATCGCCCCGGTCCTGGTCGACCGCATCTACGAGACGATCCAGGAGATCAACCGCGACGGCATGACCATCCTGCTCGTGGAGCAGAACGCCAACTACGCACTCGACGTGTCCTCCCGCGGCTACGTGCTGGCGACCGGCGTCGTCGAGCTCTCGGATGCCTCCGCCTCGCTCCGCGAGGACCCCAAGGTCCAGAAGGCCTACCTGGGCACATGACCATCGTCTTCGCCCTCATCGGCGCCAAGGCCCTCTACATCCTGCTCGTCTGGCTCGCGTCGGCGATCGGCGCGTCGTGGCTCTCGAATCGCAAGGGCTACGGCGAGAAGGCCGGGCTGGCCACCGGCCTGCTGCTGTCGGTGATCGGGCTCGTCATCTGGCTGCTCTGGCCGCCGCGCAAGGAGTCGGCGTGGAAGACCGAGGGCATCCTGCCCAAGCGGACGAAGAAGGTCGTCCGGTCCTGACGGCGGCACCGCGCCGCCGCGAGCGCGGCGATCGTGATGTGATGGCGCGATGACGGCGGCGACGGCGGCGGGAGCGGACGGAGGCACTGGCGAGGACGCGCGCGCGCCGGCCCGGGCTGGAGCCGTCCTGGCCGCCCTGATCCTCGTCGCGGCGGTCGCCAACCTCAACCTCGCGGTGGCGAACGTCGCGCTGCCGGACATCGGCAAGGCGTTCAACGCCTCCCAGACCACGCTGGACCTCGTCGCCGTCGGCTACTCGCTCGGCCTCGCGGCGTCGGTGCTCTACCTCGGAGCGCTCGGCGACCGCTACGGGCGCAAGCTCATGCTGATCGCCGGGGTCTCGCTGTCGATCCCGGCCTGCCTGCTCGCCGCGTTCGCGCCGTCGATCGGCGTCCTCATCGCGGCTCGCATCCTCGGCGGGCTGTCCGCGGGCATGGCGTATCCGACGACGCTGGCCCTGATCACGGCCCTGTGGTCCGGGCCCGGGCGGACCCGGTCGATCGCGCTCTGGTCGGCCCTGGGCGGGGCGATCTCGGCGCTCGGCCCGCTCATCTCGGGCGCGCTGCTCGAGAAGTTCGACTGGGGCTCGGTGTTCCTCGTCACGCTCCCGCTCGCCGCGGTGGCCCTCACGCTGGCGATCGTCTTCGTGCCCAGCCACGTCAACGAATCCACCGACCCGGTGGACAACCTCGGCGGCCTGCTGTCGATCCTGATGGTCGCGGCGCTCGTGCTGGCGATCAACCTCGCCCCGGTCCCCGGCAAGCTCGGGGTCGCCGGCGGGCTGGCCCTGGTCGCCCTCGCCGCCGTGGCCGGGTTCGTGATCCGGCAGAAGCGGGCGCGCAACCCCCTGTATGACCTGCACGTGGCCGGGCGCCGGATCTTCTGGGTGGCGGCCTGCGCCGGGATCATCGTGTTCGGCTCGCTGATGGCGGCGATGTTCGTCGGGCAGCAGTTCCTCCAGAACGTGCTCGGCTACTCGACGCTCGACGCCGGGCTCGCGATCCTGCCCGGGGCGATTGGGATGGTGGTGATCGCCCCGCGCTCGGCCAAGCTCGTCGAGTCCCGCGGCGCCCGCTTCACCCTGCTGCTCGGCTACGCCTTCTGCTTCCTGGGCTTCCTCGTCATGCTGCTGCTGTGGAGGGACGGGATCCCGTATTGGCAGGTGGGCCTCGCCTACCTGCTCGTGGGCATGGGCGTCGGCTTCGCCGGCACGCCGGCCTCGCATTCGCTGACCGGCTCGGTGCCGGTCCGGCGGGCCGGAATGGCGTCCGGGACGGCGGACCTCCAGCGCGACCTCGGCGGGGCGATCATGCAGTCGATCCTCGGCGCCCTGCTCACCGCCGGCTATGCGGCGGCGTTCGCCACCCAGATCGCGAACTCTCCGCAGGGCAGCCAGGTCTCCTCGGACGTGGAGGCCCAGCTTCAGAAGTCGTTCTCGAGCGCCGAGCAGACCGCCCACCAGTATCCGCAGTACGCCGAGCAGATCACGGCGGCGGCCAAGCAGTCGTTCGTGGACGGGCAGGACTGGGCCTACGCGGCGGGCCTGATCGCGATCGCCCTCGGGGCGGTCCTGGTGTTCTTCCTGTTCCCGCGCCGGGACCGCGAGCGGGCGCTGCTGTCCGAGTACGGGCGCGAGGATGCTGCGTCGCCGGGGGCTCCGGCTGCCGGGGGGACGGGGTGACGCGATGACCGAGGCCCCGCCTCCGCAGCGGCCGGACCCCAGCCCGGCCGAGCGGATCGCCGATCGCTGGGTTCGCCGCGGCGGGCACCAGACGCTGCGTCCGCGCAACGCCGCCTACCTGATCGTCATCTGCTGGCTGTTTGCCGTCGTGGTGTTCGGCGTCGTCGAGCACCTCGTCGACCCGGCCACGTTCCCCACGGTCTGGCTGGGCATGTGGTGGGCGCTGGAGACGGTCACGACCGTCGGGTACGGCGACGTCGTTCCGCAGCAGACCGTCGGGAAGGTCATCGCGTCGTTCCTGCTGCTCGGCGGGCTGGCGCTCCTCTCGGTCGTGACCGCGACGATCACGAGCGCCTTCGTCGAGAGCCGCCAGCGCGAGCGCCGCGCCGCGGGCGACGACCCGGTGATCGCGCGGCTGGACGAGATCAGCCGCCGCCTCGACGCGCTCGAGGAGCGCATCGAGGCGGGCGGCCGAACGGACTAGCGGCTACCGGAGCATCAGGCAACGTTCACCGGGTTGGACGGACGCTCGACGCGCCTGGCGGCGGCCATGATCTTGGCTGTGCCACCAGCACAGCCTGCGATCACGGCCTGGCCAGCCACGCCGATCGCCTCGTCCCGACCCGGCGAGCCGTGCCTGACACTCCACTACTCGTCGCCGGCCAGGCTGGCGCCGAGGCCGACCAGGTCTTCCGGGTGCAGCCACTCGCTGGCGAGCGGAACGCCGCCGGCGCGCTGGATCGCGTCGCGCAGCGGGATGGCCCAGCGGTGCTCGAGAATCGCCACCGCGGCGCTCGTGCCCGGCGGGATCGTGTCGGCGATGAACCAGATCTCGCCTTCGAGCGGGTGCACGCCGTCGGCAGCGGCCTCTGCGCCGAGGACCGCGCCCGCCTCCGCGCCCTCCTCGCCGTCGGCCCCGAGGCCGATCAGCGCGCCAGCGAGGGCTCCGAGCTCCGTGGCCTCATCGGTCGCCAGGTCGCTCGTCTCGAGTGCGGCGACCTCGCCGTCCTCGTCCTTGGCGACGAAGATGAGATCGACGAGCCGGGCGACGTCGGCGTCGCGCAGGCGGCGCAGCTCGTCGAGCGCCTCGCCCCGGAACTGTCCTTCCTCGAAGCCGATGACCAGCACCTGCATGGGTCCGAAGCTCATGACATCTCCCCGAGGATCTTCGTCTTCTGGGCGTCGAACTCGGCCTGCGTGAGCACGCCGGAGTCCAGGAGCCCCTTGAGGTCCTTCAGCTGTGCGATCGCGTCCTCGCGCGATTCGGCCGGGGCGGCCGGGGCGGCGGCGGGAGCCGCCGGCGGTGCGTACTGCTGCTGCTGCTGCAGATCGGCGATCTGCTCGTTCTGCTCGGCCTCGGCCTCCTGCTTGTGCGCCACGTGCTTGCCGGCCATGTAGGCACCGCCGCCGACCATCGCGGCCCGCATCAGGGGGCGCCGTCGGAACAAGGGCATAGGGTTCTCCTCTCTCTCGTGGGCTGGACAGTGCGCCCGAACTTACACCGCCGACGAGTCCGGCGGCGTCAACTGTGGAGCGCGGCGGCGAGGGCCTCGCCGAGGTCGGGATGCGCGTGGCGGTACCCGAGCTCGGCGGCCCGTGCCGGCACGGCCCGCTGGCCGGTGGTGATGATCTCCGACATCTCGCCGTACAGCAGCTTGAGCGCGAAGGCGGGCACCGGGGCGACCGCGGGGCGGTGCAGCGCGTGGCCGAGGGCCTTGCTGAAGACGGCGTTCGTCACGGGCTCGGGCGCGGTGGCGTTCACCGGTCCGGACCACTCGGCGCCGTCCGCGGCCGCGATGAACATTCCGGCGACGTCGTCGACGTGCACCCAGGGCATGTAGTGGCGCCCGCCGGCGATCGGGCCGCCGGCCCCGAGCTTGAAGGGCGGGAGCATCTTCTCGAGCGCGCCGCCGTCGGGCGCGAGCACGATGCCGGTCCGGATCAGGACGACCCGCAGGCCGAGCGCAGCGGCGGCGAGCGCCTCGGCCTCCCAGGCCTGGCAGGTTGCGCCGAGGAAGTCCGCGGAGGGAGGCGCCGACTCGTCCACCCGCTCGTCGCCGTGAGGCCCGTAGTAGCCGACCGCGGAGGCCGACACGAGCGCGGCGGGGCGCGGGGCGGCCGCCTCGATTCCGGCCACGAGGTTGCGCGTGCCCGTGACGCGGCTGTCGCGAATGGCCTGCTTGGCGGCGGCGGTCCAGCGCTGGGCCACGTTCTCGCCCGCCAGGTGGATCACGGCGTCGCGTCCGGCCAGGGCCGCGGCGGGCGCCGGGCCGGCCAGCGGATCCCAGGCGGCAGCCTCGACGCCGAGGGCGGCGGCGGCCCGTTCGGGGGAGCGCGAGAGCACGGTGACCTCGTCGCCGCGCGCCTGCAGGGCGGCGACGATCCGGGTGCCGATGAGGCCGGTGGCGCCGGTGACGGTGACCTTCATGAGGGGGGAGTCCTCCGATGGGGGCGGGGGCGCGGCTGCGCCCGCGGGAATGACGGTGTCGTCCCGTCTACGGGCCTCGCGGCGCGAAAGCGCACCCGTGCGTCAGACGGTGCGGGCGCGGACGTCGTCGGTGGCGGCGTAACCGACTTGGGCGCCCGCGGTCGCGGTGCCCGTGGCCTTCGCCTCGGCCGCGACGGCCGCGGCCACGGCCGGCGCCACGTCGCGGTTGAAGACCGAGGGGATGATGTAGTCCTCGCGCAGTTCCTCGGGCGCGACGATGTCGGCGATCGCCCGGGCCGCCGCGAGCTTCATGGGCTCGGTGATCTGCGGAGCCCGGACATCCATGGCCCCCCGGAAGATCCCGGGGAAGCAGAGCACGTTGTTGATCTGGTTGGGGTAGTCCGACCGGCCCGTCGCCATGATCCGCACGCGCGCGGGCGCCTCTTCCGGGCTCACCTCGGGGTTGGGGTTGGCCATCGCGAAGACCATCGCGTCCGGCGCCATGCGCTGGAGCTCGCCGGGGTCGATGACGCCCGGCCCCGACAGGCCGATGAACAGGTCCGCGCCGTCGATCACGTCGGCCGGGCCGCCGCGACGCCGCTCGGCGTTCGTCGTCTCGGCGTACCAGCGCTTCATCGGGTTCATCGTCCCGTCGAGATAGTCCGGCCGCTCGGTCGACACGGCGCCCTTCGAGTCGAGCCCGATGACGTCGTGCACGCCGGCGCTCAGCATGATCTTCGTGACCGCGACGCCGGCGGCGCCGAGGCCGACGACGACGGCCTTGAGGTCCTCGGGGCGCTTGCCCACGATCTTGCACGCGTTCAGCAGCGCGGCGAGCACGACGACCGCCGTGCCGTGCTGGTCGTCGTGGAAGACCGGGATGTCGAGCGCGGCCTTCAGCCGGTCCTCGATCTCGAAGCAGCGCGGGGCCGAGATGTCCTCGAGGTTGATCCCGCCGAAGCCCGGCGCGATCCGGATGCAGGTCTCGACGATCTCGTCGGGATCCTTGGTGTCCAGGCAGATGGGGAAGCCGTCGACGCCCGCGAACTCCTTGAAGAGCATCGCCTTGCCTTCCATCACGGGCATCGCCGCTTCCGGCCCGATGTCCCCGAGGCCGAGCACCGCGGTCCCGTCGGACACGATGGCCACCGTGTTGCGCTTGATCGTGTACTGGAAGGCCTTCGCCGGGTCGGCCGCGATCGCCTGGCAGACCCGCGCCACGCCGGGCGTGTAGGCCATCGAGAGATCGTCGCGGGTGGCGATCGGGATCTTGTTGCGCTGCTCGATCTTCCCGCCGAGGTGGATGAGGAAGGTCCGGTCGGTCGTGTCCACGACGTGCGCGCCGTCCACGGCGTCGATCGCGGCGACGATCGCGTCCCACTGCGACTGGCTGGCCGCGTCGACAGTGATGTCGCGCAGGGTGTGGCGGTCGTCGACGGCGATGAGGTCGACCGCGCCGATCACGCCTTCCGCGCCCCCGATGGCGCTGGCCACCCGTCCGAGCATCCCGGGCTTGTGGTCGATCTCGACGCGGATCGTGAGGCTGTATTGGGCGGAGGTGGAAGACACAGAAGGTCCTGCGGGCGCCAAAGGCCGCGCGATTCTATGCGTCCGGCGGGCCCGGGGCGCGGGCGCATAGCATCCGGGGCGTGACCGCCGAGCCCGACGAGCTCTTCCTGATCGACGGCAACAGCCTGGCCTACCGCGCGTTCTTCGCCCTGCCCGAGTCGATCGCGACCTCGACCGGCCAGCCGACGAACGCGATCTTCGGCTTCGCCTCGATGCTCGTGAAGATCCTCACCGACTACGGGCCGAAGGCGACCGTGGTGGTGTGGGACGCCGGCAGCTCCGGCCGCAAGGAGGTCTACCCCGAGTACAAGGCGCAGCGCACGTCGCGCCCCGACCTCCTGAAGGAGCAGTGGCCCCACCTCGAGCCGCTGGTGGACGCCTTCGGGTACCGCAACGTCTCGGTGGAGGGGTACGAGGCCGACGACGTCATCGCCTCGCTGGCCGAGCGGGCCAAGGCGCAGGGCGTCCCGGTGATGATCGTGACCGGCGACCGCGACGCCTACCAGCTGGTCGACGGGGGCGTGCGGATCATGACCACGTCGCGCGGCATCACCGACACGCGGGTGTACGACCGCGCCGGCGTCATCGACCGCTATGGCATCCCGCCCGAGCTCGTGCCCGACTTCATCGGACTCAAGGGCGACACCTCCGACAACATCCCGGGCGTCCCGGGCATCGGCGACAAGACCGCCGCGCAGCTCCTGCAGGAGTTCGGGTCGCTGGAGGACGTCCTGGCGCGGGTCGACGAGGTGAGCGGCGCCAAGCGCAAGCAGAACCTCGTCGAGCACGCCGACGACGCGCGCGTCTCGAAGGCCCTGGCCACGATGAAGCGCGACATCCCGATCGACCTCGACCCGGCCGAGGAGGTCAGCCGCGACCCGGACCGCAGCCGGCTCCGGGAGGTCTTCCGCGAGTTCGAGCTGCGCGACCCGCTGCGGCGCCTCGAGGAGGCGCTCGGCTCCGCCGAGGCGGCGGCGCCCGCGCCCTCCGCGGCGGACGGGCTGACGGCGGAGGTGCGCCCGGGGCAGCTCGCCGACATCGCCGGGCTGCCCGCCGGCGAGCTCACCGTCGCCACCGCCGAGGCCGAGGTGCCCGAGGGGGCGCTCTTCGGGGACGGGGGCGGCGAGGAGGGCCTGCGCTTCGCCGCCGTCGCCGGCAACGCGGACGAGGTCCTCGCCGGGCCGTGCCCCGACCGGGCCGCGCTCGCCGCGGCCGCTGGGAGCCGCCCGGTGTGCGTGCACGACGCCAAGGCGCTCGGGGCGGTGCCCGCCGCCCTGGCCCACGACACGATGGTCGCCGCCTACCTCCTCGATCCCGCGGCGCGGGCCTATCCGCTGGAGGAGCTCGCCGCCGACCGCGGGCTCGCCTGCGGCCTCGAGGACCGGGCCGCGCGTGCCGTCGTGCTCACGCGGGCGGTGGCGGGCTGGCAGCGCGAGCAGATCGCGCAGCGCGGCCTCGAGGGCCTGCTCGAGGGCGTCGAGCTCCCGCTCGTGCGGGTGCTGCGCCAGATGGAGCTGGCCGGGCTGCGGCTGGACACCGCCCGGCTGGCGGCGATCGCCGAGCGCGTCCGCGCCGACGCCGAGCGCCTGGAGCAGGAGATCTGGGAGCTGGCGGGAGAGGAGTTCACGATCGGCTCGCCCCAGCAGCTCTCGGAGATCCTCTTCACCAAGCTCGGCCTGTCGCGCAAGCGGCGCGGCAAGACCGGCTTCTCGACCGACGCCCGCGTGCTGCAGTCGATCCGGTCAGAGCACCCGATCGTTGCGCTCATCGAGCGCTGGCGCGAGCTGACGAAGCTCACCTCCACCTACCTGGACGCGCTGCCGGCGATGCTCGGCCCCGACGGACGCCTGCACACGACGTTCAACCAGGCGGCGACCGCCACGGGCCGGCTCTCGTCGACCGACCCCAACCTGCAGAACATCCCGGTGCGGACCGAGCTCGGGCGCGAGATCCGCGCCTGCTTCGTCGCCGAGCCGGGCGACGTCCTGACGGCCGCGGACTACTCGCAGGTCGAGCTGCGGGTCCTGGCCCACGTCGCCGGCGAGCCCGTGCTGGAGCGGATCTTCCGCGAGGGCGGCGACGTGCACTCCGCCACGGCGATGCAGGTCTTCGAGGTGGCCGAGGGCGACATCGACCCGGGGATGCGCTCCAAGGCCAAGATGATCAACTACGGCATCGTCTACGGGCTGTCGGCCTGGGGGATGGCCGACCGGCTGGACATCCCGCAGGAGGAGGCGCAGGAGTTCATCGACCGCTACCTCGAGCGCTTCCCGGCGGTGAAGGCGTTCATGGACGAGACGATCGAGCGTGCCGAGCAGGACGGGTACGTCACCACCCTGTTCGGGCGACGGCGGATGATCCCGGAGCTGCGTGCGCGCCGGTGGGAGACCCGGCGCCTGGGCGAGCGCCTCGCGGTCAATACGGTCATCCAGGGCACGGCCGCCGACATCATCAAGGTCGCGATGGTGCGCTGCGACGAGGCGCTCACGGACGCCGGGCTGCGGACGCGCCTCATCTTGCAGATCCACGACGAGCTGCTCTTCGAGGGGCCGCCGGACGAGGCGGGCCCCGTCGCCGAGATCGTGCGGCGCGAGATGTCGGGGGCCTTCGCGCTCGACCCGCCGCTGGCCGTCGACCTGGGCTCGGGCCCGAACTGGCTGGAGGCGAAGTGATGGACCGCGGAACGGCCGTCCTGCTCACCGTGGTGGCCGGCGGGGCCGCGGCGCTGCAGCCCGTGCTCAACAGCGGCGCGGGGAAGGGGCTGGGGACCTGGCAGAGCGTCCTGCTGAACTTCGTCGTCGGGGCCCTGGCGCTCGCCGTGCTCGTCGTCCTCGTCGGCGGCGGGTTTGGGTCGTTTCGCCGGGCGTCGTCGCTGCCCTGGTACTACCTCGCGGGCGGCGGCCTCTGCGGCGTGGTGATCGTCACGACGCTGCTGCTCACCGTCCGCACGCTCGGGGCCGGGCCGGTCACCGCGGCGCTCATCACCGGCCAGCTCGGCCTGGCGCTCGTGATCGACCAGTTCGGCTGGCTCGGCATCGACCGCCGCCCGCTGACGCTGACCAAGGTCGCGGGGATCGCGCTGCTCGTCGCGGGCACCTACCTCGTCGTGCGCGAGTAGCCGCGCCGCCCGGGTACGCGAATCCGCGCAGCCGCGGCTGGCCGGCCTCGCCGGGCGGTGATAGCGTCGCCCCGTCGGCGGAGATGGCGCAGCCAGGAGGGCTGGAGATGCGAAACGGGCAGCGGGCATGCGGTGCGGCGGCAGGGCTCGCCCTGGCCCTGACGGTCCTCGGGACGCTCGTTCCGGCGGCGTGGGCCGCCCCCTCCGGCCCGCGCGGCTTCTACGACAGCCGCCTGGCCGGCAGCGCGGCCCGGGCGGCGGTCGCGGCGCCCGTGACGGCGGCGCGGGCGGCCCTGCGCTCGGCGCTCGGCCCGGGCGCCGTCGTCCAGGCCGACCCGGCGACCGGCGGCCTGCGCCAGGTTGTGCGGCTCGGCGGCTACCTGAGCGGACCGAGCGCTGCCGACCCGGCCGCCGTCGCCTGGCGCTGGGTGCGCGCCCGCCGGGCGGCGTTCGGCCTCACGCTGGCCGACCTG
The DNA here is from genome assembly GCA_046330225.1 of Solirubrobacteraceae bacterium. Lineage (GTDB taxonomy): Bacteria > Actinomycetota > Thermoleophilia > Solirubrobacterales > Solirubrobacteraceae > CANJIV01. The sequence goes on from JAXLTD010000010.1 coordinate 62,628, forward strand.
CGGACGCTCTCGCTCTCGCACCGCTTCACGTCGCCGGACGGCATCACCCACCTCCAGTGGATCCATCGGGTCGGCGGCGTGCCGGTCTTCGACCGCGATCTGCGCGCGCACGTCATGCGCGACGGCCGGCTGCTCAGCGTCCAGGGAGCGCCGCTGCACGGGCCGTCCCTCGGCGCGCCCGCGCACCGGCTGTCGGCGCGCGCGGCGCTCGCCGCCGCGCAGCGGGGCGCAGGGATCCGCGCCCACGTCCCGGCGGCGACGGCGCCGCGCGGGCCCCAGCACGCCGTCCGCTTCCAGGACGGGGACTCCGCGAAGCTCACGGTGTTCCCCGAAGCCGGCCCGGACCGCCTCGGGTGGGAGGTGATCGCCGCCGACCCGGCCCGGCAGGTCACCTACGCGTCGGTCGTCGACGCCGGCACCGGCCAGACGCTCTGGCGGGAGAACCTCACCGCCGAGGCCAACCTGGCCAACGTCGTCGACCACTTCCCCGGCTCGCCCGCGGGCGGGACGCCCCATCCGGTCGACTTCGCGCCGTGGCTGTTCTCGCCGGCGACGACGCAGGTGCTCGACGGCCCGAACGCCCACGTCTACGAGGACGTGGACGGCAGCGATTCGCCGCTCAACGCAAACCCGCTGGCCAGCGAGGAGGTCGGGACGAGCGCCGGGCCCCCGAACGCGCAGTGGCAGTTCACCCGCGGCGTCTTCCAGACGACGCCCTCGTTCTCGGCCCCTTGCGCGCCGGTTGGATGCACGTGGAATCCGAACGTCGGCCTCCTCGAACCGCCCGCGGGCGGCGCACCCGGGTCCTGGACCGTGAACTCCGACCAGTTCGCCGCGCAGGTCTTCTACTACGTCAACAACTTCCACGACTACCTGCGAGACGCCATCGGCTTCAACGCGGCCGCGCGGAGCTTCGACGGCAACGATGCGATGGACGGACGGGCGCTGTACGGCGCGACACGGCTCAACGGAATCGTTCCCGATCCCCCGCACCTCAACAACGCGAACATGACCACGCCGCCGGACGGGCAGGCGCCGTTCATGCGCATGTACCTCTTCGCGTCCCCCAACTGGCCCAACGGGCCCGACCGCTGGCGCGCGATCTTCGGCGGCGACGACGCCGGCGTCGTCTACCACGAGTACGTCCATGGCCTCAGCGGGCGGACGATCATCAACGCCGCGGGCGTCCAGGCGCTCGGCCCGCCGCAGGCCGGCGCCATGAACGAGGCGTGGTCGGACTGGTTCGCCGAGGACTACATCTACACGGCGGGCTTTGCCACCGACGGGCCGGGCGCGGACGTCGTGATGGGCGGCTACGAGTCCACGGTGCCGACCGGCGCCGGGCCGCGCTCGCAGCCGCTCGACTGCCCGGCCAACGGCGGCGGCGCCGCCTGCCCGGGGTCCGGGAACGCGGGCCCCGGCGGCTACACGTACGGCGACATGGGCCAGCTCGTCAAGGACCAGAACGGCAACGGCGTGCCCGAGGTCCACAAGGACGGCGAGATCTGGGGCGAGACGCTCTGGGACCTGCGCGCGGTGATCGGCCACCAGGCGGCGCTCGGAGTCATCGCCGGCGGCCAGCGTCTCACGCCGCCGAACCCGTCGATGCTCGACGCCCGCAACGCGATCCTCCAGGCGGCGCTGGCCGCCGGGGGCCCAAACCTGCAGTTCGCCGCCTGGAAGGTGTTCGCGGCGCGGGGGATGGGGGCGAACGCCCGGACGAACGGGGGCGGCGACATCCGGCCCGTCCAGGACTTCACGCTGCCCGCCGCGCCGGTCACTTGCCCGGGCGGGACCGTCGTCGTCGGCGGCCAGAAGTGCCCGCCGCCGCCGAAGCCCGGCGTCACGTTCAAGCTCGCGGGCGCGAAGCTCCGCACGGCGCTGAAGCGCGGGCTGTCCGTGGCGGTCACCGCCACGCTGGCCGGTCGCGCCACCGCAACCGCCGCAGTGGGCGCCAAGGACGCGAAGCGCCTGAAGCTCAAGGGCCGGCGCAACCGCTCGGTGACGGTCGCGGGCGGCAGCCGCACGGTCGCCGCCCGCCGCCGGGCGACGGTGAAGCTGACGTTCACCAAGGATGCGAAGCGGCGCCTGGCCGCGGCGCAGTCCGTGAAGCTCACCCTCCGGATCAGCGTCAAGACGGCGCTGGGCGGCACGGGATCCGGCCGGACGACGACCCTCACCCTGCGCCGATAGCTACGCCCCGATCGCCGCGCGCAGCGCCGCCGAGGTGGCCCGGGCGGCCTCGCCTGCCGCGGTGCGGATGCGGGCCAGTGCCGGGCCGCCGGCGGGCTGCGCCTGCCAGGCGCCGGCGACGCTGCGCGAGGCGTTGGCCACGGCGCCGAGCCCGTCGGGGTTGAGGAACGCGGCAAAGTCCTCGGGCCGGCCGCCCTGGGCGCCGAGGCCGGGCACGAGCAGCCACGCGCGGGGCATCAGGGCGCGCAGCCGCGGCGCGTCCTCCGGATACGTGAGCCCGGTGACGCCGCCGACGTCGCTGTAGCCGGTCGCGCCCAGCCCGCCGGCGCCGAGCCGGTCGACCATCGCCGCGACGCGGGCGTGCAGCGGCTTGCCGTCCGGCCCGGCGGCCTCCTGGAGCTCCCCGCTCCCGGGGTTGCTCGTCCGCACGAGGACGAAGAGGCCCTTCCCGCGCCCGCGGGCCGCGTCGATCATCGGGGCCAGCGACTCCGGGCCCAGGTACGGGCTCACCGTGACCGCGTCGCTGTCGTGCACGGGCAGGTCGCGTCCGCCGACGCGCACGGTGCCGAGCGCCGCCGCGGCGTAGGCGGCCATCGTCGAGCCGATGTCGCCGCGCTTGGCGTCCTCGATCACGAGCAGCCCCGCCGCGCGGGCGCGGGCGATCGTGGCCTCCAGCGCGGCGACGCCCGCCGAGCCGAGCGCCTCGAAGAAGGCGGACTGGGGCTTGACGGCCGGCACGGCGCCGGCCACGCCGTCGATCACGGCGCCGCAGAACGCCTCCACCGCGGCGGCGGCGCCGGCGAGATCCTCGGCGCCGTCGAGCAGCTCGGGCGGGAGGCCGGCCAGGTCTGGATCGAGGCCCACGACGAGGTGGCTGCCGGTCGCCTGGACGGCGGCGGCGAGGCGGTCTCCGAAGGGGTCCGGCACGGCGGCGGACGCTACCAGCGCGACCCGGCGCTACGCTCGGGGCATGACGCCGGCCATCACGATCGACCCTCGCTTCAACGGGCCCGAGGGCTCGGCCAACGGCGGCTACGCCGCCGGACGGCTGGCCGCGCACGTCGATGCCGAGGCGGTGGAGGTCACCCTGCGCCGCCCGCCGCCGCTCGGCCGGCCCCTCGACGTGGCCGCCGGGCCCGATGGCGCGCGCCTGCTCGACGGGTCCGAACTCGTCGCCGAGGCGACGGCGGCGGAGCTGGCGGCCGATCCGCCCGCTCCCGTGTCGGTCGCGGAGGCCGAGGCGGCAGTGCCGGGCTACATCGGCTTTCGCGGGACGCCCTACCCGACCTGCTTCGTGTGCGGCCCCGGCCGCGCGGACGGCGACGGCCTCGACATCTTCGCCGGGCCGCTGGCCGACGGCCGCCGCGCGGCCTCGCCGTGGACGCCGGCGGCCGAGTTCGCGGGCCCGGACGGCGCGGTGCTCCCGGAGTTCGTGTGGGCCGCACTGGACTGCCCGAGCGCGATGGTGGTGGCGAACGAGGGGGCGCTGCCGGCGATCGTGCTCGGCCGCTTCACGGCCCGGCTGATCGCGCCCGTCCGGGCCGGCGCCCCGCACGTGGCGGTGGCCTGGCCGCTGGCGCAGGAGGGCCGCAAGCGCGAGGCTGGGAGCGCGATCCTCACCGCCGACGGCACGCTGGCCGCGATCGCCCGGGCGCTGTGGATCGAACTGAAGGCGCCTGCGGCGTAGGCCGTTTGCCTAGGCTGCGCGGACGGTCGCCGGCTCGGCCGCGGCGCGCCCCGCGGCGGCGGGCGGAGCGGGGAGCGCGAAGCCGGGCGGCGCGATCCCGAGGTAGTGCCCGAAGACCTTCCGGCTCAGCGGAGCGAAGCCGAAGGCCCGCACGACGGCCCACAGCAGCCGCGGGGGCACGTGGCGGTAGGCGTCCTGCACGCGCAGCATCCAGTCGAACTTCCAGCGGTGGGCGGCGCTGAAGGCCCCGTAGCGGTCCAGCGCGGCGCTCAGCGTCGTGCGCCCGTCGATCACGGCGCGCAGCTCCCGGCCGCCGGCGACGCCGAAGTAGAGCGCGGTGCGAATGCCCTCGGCCGTGACGGGGAGGCAGTGGCCGGCGCTGTCGCCGACGAACATCACGCCGTCCTCGATCGCCGGGCGCAGCTGATGGGGGATCCAGTTGCCCTGATAGCGGACGGCCTCGATCCCGAGGTCGCCCGCGAGGCGGACGGTGGGCTCCTTGACGTGGTCGCGCGGCTCGAACGAGCCGACGCCGACGCGCACCTCGTCCCCGGCGGGGAACGACCATGAGTAGCCCGCGACCACGTAGCGGCGGTCCAGCCACAGCTCGAGATCGTCCCCGGAGCCGCTCGGGTGCACCTCCAGCCCGCGGGACAGGCGGGCGTTGGGCGGCTGCACGTTGGGGCCCGCGCCCAGGACGCGGCGCCAGCCGAGGGCGTCGACGAGGATCGGCGCGGTCACGTCCCCGCGGTCGGTGTGCACGGTCCGGCCGGTGCGCCCGTCGACCTTGGCGGTCTCGAACTCGGCGTCGCACTGCGCCCAGAGCAGCGCGCACAGGCGGCGGTAATCGAACGTGGAGAACGTGAACGGCAGCGCCCAGCGCGCGCTGCCGTAGGGGGTGTGGACCAGCAGCTCGCCGAACGTCTGCTGGATCGCGCCGGCCAGGCCCAGGTGCTCGAGCAGCTCGGTCGGCGCCGCGCAAGCCGACGTCTGGCGCTCGCCGATCTCGTAGCGGTCGAGCACGAGCACGCGCGCGCGTGATCCGGCGAGCTCACGGGCCACGGCGAGGCCGGCGAAGCTCGCCCCGCAGACGATGACGTCGTGCTCCCCGGCGAGGGGCGTGCGCTCCTCGCCTCGCTTCGTGGCCCGAGTCGGCATGGCGGAGGATCATACGGCGGCAGGCGCCCGCCGGACGTGTCCCGAGCGGCGGTGCGGACGGTTCCCGCGCAACCTCGCTACTCTTGCTCACCCGATGCCGGACACCCTGACCGCAACGCCCCCGACCGCAAAGGTCGTCGAGGGCTCCGATGGCCTGCTCCTCGAGATTGACGGGCAGATCGTTCCCAACTACGACGCCACGCTGACGCCGTTCAGCGAGGGCGATGTCGTGACGGGCAACGTGGTCCGCATCGACGCCGACGAGGTCCTCGTCGACATCGGCTACAAGTCCGAGGGGGTCATCCCGGCCAACGAGCTCTCGATCCGCAAGTCGGTCGATCCGAGCGACGAGGTCGAGATGGGGGAGGAGGTCGACGCCCTCGTCCTCACGAAGGAGGACCAGGACGGCCGCCTCATCCTCTCCAAGAAGCGCGCCCGCTTCGAGAAGGCCTGGCGCCGCATCGAGGCTGCCGCCGAGTCGGGCGAGCCGGTCATCGGGACGGTCATCGAGGTCGTCAAGGGCGGCCTGATCATCGATCTCGGCGTCCGCGGCTTCCTGCCGGCTTCGCTCGTGGACATCCGCCGGGTGCCGAACCTCGACGAGTACATGAGCACCGAGATCGAGTGCAAGGTCATCGAGCTCAACCGCTCGCGCAACAACGTCGTCCTGTCCCGGCGCGCCGTGCTCGAGGAGGAGCGCAAGGAGCAGCGCCAGGAGATCCTCGACCGCCTCGAGCCCGGCCTCATCGTCGAGGGCCAGATCTCGAACATCGTCGACTTCGGCGCGTTCGTGGACCTCAACGGCATCGACGGCCTGATCCACATCTCCGAGCTGTCGTGGTCGCACGTGAACCACCCGTCGGAGGTCCTGGCGATCGGCGACACCGTGAACGTCAAGGTGCTCGACATCGACCGCGACCGCCAGCGCATCTCCCTGGGCCTCAAGCAGACCCAGGAGGATCCGTGGCAGCGGGTCGTCGACACGTACAACCCGGGCGACGAGCTGGCCGGCACCGTCACGAAGGTCGTGACGTTCGGCGCGTTCGTCGAGATCCTCGACGGCGTCGAGGGCCTCGTGCACATCTCCGAGCTCGCGCCCCACCACGTCGAGTCCCCGCGGGACATCATCGAGCCGGGCGACGACGTCCGCGTCAAGATCCTCGAGATCGACTCCGAGCGCCGCCGCCTGTCCCTCTCGATCAAGCGAGTCGAGGGCCAGGTGCTGCCGCTGCGCGAGCGCACGCCCGAGGAGACCGCGGCGGGCAACCTCGACGACGTGCCCGAGCTGGGCCTGTCTGAGGACGTCTTCGCCGGCGCCCCCGCGCCGGAGGCCGATGCCGCTCCGGCGCCTGAGGCCGCCGTTGAGGCTGCGCCTGAGGCCGCCGCTGAGGCTGCGCCTGAGGCCGCCGTTGAGGGTGCGCCTGAGGCCGCCGTTGAGGCTGCGCCTGAGGCCGCCGCTGAGGCTGCGCCCGAGGCCGCCGCTGAGGCTGAGCCCGAGGCCGCTGCCACGGCGCCCGAGGGCGACGCGCCGTCCGCCTGACGCGGCCATCGCCTCCGCCGCGCCGCCCGTTCCCTTCGTCGGCCTGACCGGCGGCATCGGGGCCGGCAAGTCCACGGCGCTGGCCGAACTCGCCCGGCTGGGCGCGGCCGTCCTGTCCACTGACGCCGTCGTCCACGGGCTCTACGGCACCGACGCCGTCCGCGACGCCGTCGTGGATCGCTGGGGGCCGGAGGTCGCCCCGGGCGGGGAGGTCGACCGCGCCGCGGTTGCCGCCCGCGCCTTCGCGACCCCGGCGGACCGGCGCTGGCTGGAGGAGCTCCTCTGGCCGCAGGTCGGCGCGGCGATCGCCGCGTGGCGCGAGGAGGCGCTCGCGGCCGACCCGCCGCCGCGGGCCCTCGTCGTCGAGGTCCCGCTCCTGTTCGAATCCGGCATGGACGCGGCGTTCGACGCGACGATCGCCGTCGTCGCCGACGAGGGCCTGCGCACCGAGCGGGCCGCGGCGCGGGGCCATGCCGCCCTCGACGAGCGGACGGCCCGCCAGCTTCCGCAGTCCGAGAAGGCGGAACGGGCCACCCACGTGGCGGTCAACGACGGGGCCGTCGAGGACCTGGCGGCCAACCTGTCGGCGATCCTTGTCAAGCTGACGGAATGAGTTCTCGCGCCCGCAGCGCCCAGCGCCCGGCGCGCGCGGTCGCCGCGCCGCGCCGGACCCCGGCCCGCTCGCCCCGGCGCCGGGCGGCGCCTCGGCGGCGCGGCGCGTTCGCGCTGCTCGCCGCCCTCGTGCTCGTGGCCGGCGGCGTGGCCCTCGTCTGGCCGCTCCTGCACCACGCGGTCAAGGAGTTCACCCTCCCCCTGCGGCACGAGGACATCATCCGGCAGCAGGCCGCCGACAAGGGCATCCGCCCCGAGCTCATCGCCGGCGTGATCTACGCAGAGTCGAAGTTCACCGACCAGACCTCCTCGGCGGGCGCGAAGGGGCTCATGCAGATCACGCCCGACACCGCGAAGTACATCGCCCGCCTCTCCGGCGGCACGAGCTTCGAGCTCTCGGACCTCTCGACGCCGCAGGTGAACATCTCCTACGGCGCGTACTACCTTCGGTACCTCCTCAAGCGCTACGGGGGCAACGAAGTGCTCGCGCTGGCCGCGTACAACGCCGGCGAAGGGAACGTCGACCGCTGGATCGTGGAGTCCGGCCGGAAGGGCAAGGCCTTCACGGCTGCCGACATTCCGTTCGCCGAGACGCGCGCCTACGTCGACCGCGTGCAGCGGGCCACGCGGGACTACGCGCAGGAATACCGCTCCGAGCTCGGGCTCTGAGCGCCCCGTCGCCGATCGCGCCCGCGTCCCAACACAGCCCTAACGTGACGAGAACCATCGCCGTTGCAGCGCGGGCCACCATGGCCGCATGTCCTTCCCCAGCACAGCCCGCGACCAAGCTCCCGGCCAGCCCGAAGCGTCCCCGCCCCGCCTGGCGCTCGTGCCCCCGGCGCAGATGCTCCCAGGCCTCACCGTCGTGCTGCCGTGCTTCAACGAGGCCGAGAACGTGGTCGACGCCGTGCGGCGGGCGACGGTCGCCGCCGCCGCGGTGAGCGACGCCTTCGAGATCGTCGTGGTGGACGACGGCAGCACCGACGCCACCGCCCAGCTCGCATCCCGGCTCGCCGATGCCGACCCGCGCGTGCGCCTCGTCGTGCACGTGGGCAACCGGGGCTATGGCGCGGCGCTGCGATCCGGCATCGCCGCGGCGACCATGCCGTGGATCTTCCTCACGGACGCCGACCTGCAGTTCGACCTCGGCGAGCTGGCCGAGTTCGTGCCCCACGCGGATAGCGCCGACCTGCTGATCGGCTGGCGGATCGCCCGGCGTGACCCGGCGATTCGCCGCGCGAACGCCGCGGCCTGGAACTGGCTCGTGCGCCAGTGCTTCGGCCTGCGCGTGCGCGATGTCGACTGCGCGTTCAAGCTCATGCGGCGCGACGTGGTCCAGCCGCTCCCGCTGACGTCGACCGGGGCCATGATCAGCACGGAGCTGCTGGTCCGGGCCACGGCCCGGGGCGCCCGCATCACCGAGTTCGGCGTGCGCCACCTCCCGCGCGTCGCGGGCGAGGCGAGCGGCGCGGACCCGCGGGTGGTGCTGCGGGCCTTCCGCGAGCTCGGCAGCCTGCGCCGCGCCCTGCGGGATCCGGAGCTGGCGGCCGCTGCGGGATGACCGCCGCCGAGCTGGCGGCGGGGCGCGGCGTGCGCCTCGTCATCAGCCGCCGCGTGGTGATCGGAACGGCCCTGGCGGCCATCAGCGCCACGGCCGTCGCCCTGCGGTTTCAGGGGTTCGCCGCGGTGCCCGCCAATCCGTACTACGACGCTGCGGTCCGGAGCATGTCCGGGTCCTGGCGCAACTTCTTCTTCGGCGCCTTCGAGCCGGGCGGCTCGGTCTCGATCGACAAGCCGCCGCTCGACCTGTGGCTGCAGGTGGCCAGCGTGAAGCTCCTGGGCTTCTCGTCGCCGGCGCTGCGCATGCCCGAGGCGCTGGCCAGCGCCGCCGCGGTCCCGCTGCTGTTCGACACCGTGCGCCGGCTGTTCGGATCCGCGGCCGGGCTCGCGAGCGCCGCCGCGCTGGCAGTGCTGCCGGCAGCGATCCTCACCGGCCGCAGCGACACGATGGACTCGGTGATGATGCTCTTGGTCGTGCTGGCGGCCTGGCTGACCGTGCGCGCCGCCGCGAGCGGGCGCCGCGCCCCGCTGATCTGGGCCGGCGCCGCGCTCGGCCTGGCCTTCAACGTCAAGCTGTTCCAGGCGCTGATTCCCGTGCCAGCGCTGGCCGCCCTCTTCTGGCTCGGATCGTCCCGTCCGGCCCGGGAGCGGGCCGGGGACGTCGCCCTCGGCGGCGCAGCGTTCGCCGCCACCGCCGCCGCCTGGCTGGCGGCCGCGTCGCTGGCCCCGGGCGCCACGCCGTATCCGATCGGCTCGACGAACGGGAGCGTCTGGAACGTGGTGTTCGGCTTCAACGGCATCGACCGGCTGCTCGTCGGCGGCCCGGCCGAGATCGCCGCCGCCGATCCGGCCGGGCCGGGCCGCCTCTTCCACGCCTCCGGAGTCCCGTACGGCGCGCTCATCGGGACCATGCTCCTTCCGGCGCTGATTCTCGGCGGCCTGGCGCTCGCGGCCTGGGCGTGGCCGGGGCGGCCCGCCGGCCTGCTCGGGAGGAGCGACCGCCTGGCCCGGGCCGGCGGCGTGGCGATCGCGGCGTGGCTCGGAACCGGGCTTCTGCTGTTCAGCGCGATGGGGCGGATCCATCCCCGCTACCTCGAGGCGATCACGCCAGCGGCCGCAGCCGCCGCGGGCGCCAGCGCCGTGGCGCTCGCCACGCTCGCTGCCCGGCGCCGGGCCGCCGCAGCGGCCCTCGCCGCCGGCACGCTGGCCGTGGCGGCCCTGGTCCCGGCTGTCGGCGGGCCGCGCCCGCCGGTCGCGGCGCTGGCGCTCGCGGCGGCGGGCGTCACGGTGGCCGCCGGCGCCGCGGCGGCTGCGCTGCGGCCCGGCGCGGCGCGGCGGGGCGCAGCGGCCGTGGCGGGCGCGGCGGCCCTCGCTGCCGTCCTCTGCGTTCCGGTCGCGACCGCGGGCCAGATCGCGCGCGGCCACGCCGAGGATTCAGGCCGGTTCGGCCAGATGGCGCCGGCCCGCGTCGCCCGGTTCAGCGGGTTCCTGCGGGCGCATCAGGGCGCGGCCCGCTACGAGTTCGCGAGCATCACGCCGGCCTACGCCGGCCCGCTCATCGTGCGCGACGGGCGCCCGGTGCTCATGCTCACGACGCTGTACTCGCGCCCGCACGTGACCTCGGCGCAGCTCGCCGCGGCCGTGCGGTCGGGACAGGTGCGCTACGCCCTCCTCGGCCCCCGCCGGGGCGCGTTCGGGCCGAGGTCACGGGTGCCCGCGGTCCGCTGGGCCTGGGCGCACGCGCACGACATCAGCCGGCGGGCCGGCTTCCCGCACGCCGGCCAGCTCTCCCTCCTGATGCCATGGATCCGGCGCTCCTGACCGGCCTCGCGGTCGCGGCGCTCGCGGCCGTCGGCCTCAACGTCGGCTACGTGCTGCAGTCGGCGGCGCTCCAGACGGTGCCGGCCGTGAGCGCGGGCCGGCCGCTCGCCTCCGTCGGCGCGCTCGTGCGCTCGCCGGGGTGGCGGGCAGGCGCGCTCCTGAGCTACGGCGGCCTCGGGCTGAATGTCGTCGCGCTCGCGCTCGCGCCGCTGCCGCTGGTGCAGAGCGTCTTGGCGGGCGGCCTCGTGCTCGTCGCCGTGGCGGCGCGCCGGGCGCGGGGGACGCCGACGACCCGCACCGAGCGCGCGGCGATCGGCCTGGCCGTGGCCGGGCTGGTGGCGGTCGCCGCGGCGGGCTCCTCGGCGGCCGGACACGGCAGCCTCGCCGGGTTCCTGGCCTTCCAGGCGGCGGCGGCCGCCGCGGCGGCCGCGCTCGCGGTCCGCGGCCGCGGACCGGGCGCGCTCGCCCTGGCGGCGGGCGTGCTCTACGGCGCGACGACCCTGGCGCTCGCGGTCCTGCTCGGGGCGGCGGACGGCGGCGGGACCCCGCTTGCGGTGGCGGCGGCGGCAACCGGCGCGGCGGTCACCGCGGGCGGATTCTTCTGCTTCCAGCGGGCGCTGCAGGACGGGTCGCCGCCCGCGGTCGTGACGCTCATGACCGTCGGCACCAACGTCGTGGCGATCGCGGGCGGCGTGCTCGTCCTCGGGGAGGTGGCCGCGGGCGCGGCCGCCGCGGCACTCGAGGTCGCGGGGTTCGCGCTCGTGATCGCCGGGGCGGCCCTGGCGGCCAGGTCGCTGGCGCCGCCGCCCGAGCGCTAACGTGACGGTCCCTGTGGAGTCCGAGCCCGTCCTGGACATCCTCGTCGTCGACGACGAGTCCGAGTTGCGGGAGCAGCTCACCCGCGTGTTCACCCGCGCGGGCCATCGGGTCGTCGCCGTGGCCGACGGGCGGGCCGCGGTCGACCAGGCGTCGACGCGCCCCTACGACGTGGTCCTGCTCGACGTCGCGCTCGGTCCCGGCCCGGACGGATACAGCGTCTGCCGGACGCTGCGCGAGCGCCACAATCTCGTGCCGATCATCATGCTCACGGCCCTCGACAGCGAGGCCGACGCCGTGCTGGGGCTCGAGGCCGGCGCCGATGACTACATCACCAAGCCGTTCGGATCGGCGGAGCTGCGCAGCCGCATCCGGGCGGTGCTGCGCCGGGCCGGGCCGCGCGGGTACGGCGACGACGTCCTGCAGCACGGCCCGCTCGTGCTCGACCGGCTGCGGCGGACCGTCACGGTGCACGGGCGCCCGGCCGATTTGACGTTTTCCGAGTTCGAGCTGCTGCAGGCGCTGATGGCCCGGCCCGGGGTCCTCCTGAACCGCCAGGAGCTTCTGCGGGCGATCTGGGGCGACAGCGCCTACCGCGACCCGCGCGGGATCGACGTCCACGTGCGCCACCTGCGGGCGAAGCTGGAGGACGATCCGGCCCGGCCGCGCCTGATCCTGACGGTGCGAGGCGTCGGATACCGCCTCGGCGGCGACCCGGGGTGATGCCGCGGGCCCTGCTCGGCCTGCGCGGGCGCCTCACCGCCGCGCTGGTCTTCACCAGCATCGTGACGCTGGCCGTTGCGGCGAGCACGCTGATCTCTCCGCTCGAGGGACGGCTGCGCGCCGACGCGGTCCGGCTGCTCGTGGCCGAGGCGAAGGGCGTGCGCGGGGCGGTCGATGCGGCGCTGGCACCGCCGGCGTCGCGGCAGCGGCTGAACGAGCTCGTCCGGCTGGTCCGCCGCCGCACGGGAGCCGAGGTGACGATCGTGGACTCTCGCGGCGCGGTCGCCGCCACGACCGATCCGGACGCCGCCGGGGGAACCGGCGAGGCCCAGCGGGCGATCGCCACGGGCCGGACGCAGCGGGCGATCGTCACGGCCGACGGGCGCCGCGTGGCCACGATCGCCGTCCCGGCTCGCCAGTCGGGGCACGCGGCGGCCGTGCAGCTCACGAAGCCCCTGACCGATGTCGAGTCCGCCGGGGACGTCGTGCGCCGCGCGCTGCTCGTGGCCGGGCTCGTCGCCGCCGCCGTGGCCCTGCTGCTCGGCCTCCTGCTCGCGCACCGGCTCGTCCGCCGCCTCGTCACGCTGCGCGACAGCGCACTGCGGCTCGCTGAGCTCGGGCCGGCCGCCGAGGTCGCCACCGACGGCGCCCGGGACGAGGTCGGCGATCTCACCCGGGCCTTCGCCACCATGCAGTCCCGCCTGCGGGAGCAGGAGCAGGCGCGGCGGGCCTTCGTCTCGACCGCATCGCACGAGCTGCGCACGCCGCTTGCCTCGCTGAAGCTCATGCTGGAGGCGGTCGAGGAGGACCTCGACCAGCCCGCCCCGGATGTCGCCGGCGCGCGCGGCGAGGCCCGCCGGGCGGCCGACCAGGCGCAGCGCCTCGCGGTCCTCGCCGACGAGCTGCTCGAGCTGAGCCGGATCGACGCCGGGCTCCCGCTGCGCCGGGAGCTCGTCGAGCTGGGGGAGGTGTGCCGCTCGGTGTTCGCCGAGTTCGAGCTGCGGGCCGCGGAGCGCCGGATCGGCCTCGACCTGCGGGCTCCGCAGCCGTGCTGGGCCGCGGCCGACCCCGGGGCGGTCGCCCGCATCGTGCGGATCCTCGTCGACAACGCGATGCGGTTCGCGCCGCCGGGATCGGCGGTCGTCGTGACCGCCGAGGGAGGGAGCCGCCCCCAGATCGCCGTGCAGGACGAGGGGCCCGGCGTCGCGGCCGACGTCCGCGACCGGCTCTTCGAGCGCTTCGCCCGGAGCCGCACGGCGGGGGCGGACTCGGGCGCCGGCCTGGGGCTGGCCATCGGCGCCGAGCTCGCCGAGCGCCTCGGGGGCACGCTCACGCTCGGGCCCGAGTCCCCGGGGGCGCGCTTCGTGCTCGCGCTCGAGCCGCCGGACCCGGCGGGGGACGCCTGACCCCCGCGACCGGCTAACCGGATCCCAACCTGGCGCACGCCCGGTGCCACCCGGGCCTCTGGCACGATGCGGGCCATGACGGCCGAGGAGCTGCGCGCGATGATCGACCACGACGACCGCCACTGGTGGTACCGCGGCCGCCGCCGCGTGCTGCGGGCGCAGCTGGCGCGGATCCGGCTTCCGGAGGGCGCCCGGATACTGGACGCCGGCTGCGGCTCGGGCCGCACCCTCGACGAGCTGGCCCGCGTTGGCTCGGCCTGCGGCGTCGACATCAGCCCGGCCGCGGTGGCCGCGGCCCGGCTGCGCGGCCACGCCGACGTGCGCGTGGCGAGCGTCGAGGCTCTCCCGTTCCCCGATGACCGGTTCGACCTGGTGACCTGCCTCGACGTCGTCGAGCACACCGACGACGACCGCGCCACGCTGCGGGAGCTCCGGCGGGTGGCCCGGCCCGGCGGGGTGCTCCTGATGACGGTTCCGGCGTACCCGGGCCTGTGGTCGCGCCACGACGTCCGCAACGGGCATCGGCGCCGCTACACGGCGCCGACCGCGCGGGCCGCCGCCGCGGAGGCGGGCTGGACGGTGCTGCGCACCGGGCACTTCAACTCCGTGCTGCTCCCCCCGGCGGCAGCGGTGCGGCTCGCCGAGCGCGGCCGCGACCCGCGCGGGCGCTCCGACCTCGCCCTCACGCCGCGGTCGCTGGACGGCGTCCTCGAGCTGCCGCTGCGCGTGGAGGCGGGACTCATCCGCCGCGGCGTGCGGCTCCCGGCGGGGCTCTCCCTCTTGCTGGCGTTGGCCAACCTCCCGGCCGGCGAGCCCGCGCCGAGCGCCCCGGGGCCGCGCGAGCGGCCGCTGGCGGCAGTCGCGGGCTGACCGGGCGCCGGCGGCGGCACCCCCGCCGGCGCCCCGGGCCCAGCCCGCCGCTACCCTGGCCGCGGTGACCCGGCCCGTCCAACCGCCCCGCTGCACGTGAGACGGGCCTGGCTGTGGGCCGCGGGCGGCCTGATGCTCGCGGGCGCCCTCCTGGGCGAGGCGGCGGGCCCGGACACCCAGGCCGGCGCCGTGACCGGCGGCGTGGCCCCGGTCCGGTGCGCCCCGCCGCGGGCCGGAGACTTCGCGATCAGCCTCGTCTCGGGCGGCCTGCGGCGCACGGCCCGGGTCCACGTCCCGCCCGGGCTGGGCGCTGCGAGCCGGCCGCCGCTCGTGCTCGTCCTGCACTTCGGCGGCGGCACCGGCGCCCAGATGGAGGCGCTCACACGGTTCTCGGCGCAGGCCGACCGGTCGGGCTTCGTGGCCGTGTATCCCGACGCCGTCAGCCGGCTGTGGACCACGGGGGCCAGGCCGGGGCCCGATGACGTCGCGTTCTTGCGGGGCATGCTGGACGCCCTGGCGGGGCGCGTCTGCCAGGACCCGCGCCGGGTCTACGCAACCGGGGCGTCGAACGGCGGGACGATGGCCGACGTCCTGGCCTGCCGCCTGCCGGACCGGATCGCCGCCATCGCCCAGGTCTCGTCGGTCGGCGTGGCCACCGCCGGCTGCGGCGCGGCGCCGGTGTCGGTGCTCCAGATCCACGGCACCGCCGACCCGCTCCAGCCCTACGCGGGCAAGCCCGCGAACAGCCCCGGGACCGTCGCCAGGCTCCTGGCCGCCTGGTACCGGCACGACGCGTGCCGGGGGACGCCGGCCCGCTCGCCGATCGCCGGGGGGCTCGTGCTGCGGTGGCGGCCGTGCCGCCAGGGCGCGGCCCTCGAGCACGTGCGCCTGATCGGCTTCGGCCACGGGTGGCCGGGCGCAGCCAGCCCGCCGATCGGGGGCGCGCCGTCCCGGTTTCCGGCCACCCGGTCGATCTGGGCGTTCTTCGCCGCGCACCCGCGGCCCGCCTGAGCCCGCCCGCTACCGCGCCGTCGCCACGACCGTCAGGTTGGACGAGCCCACGACGAAGCCCGTGTCGTTGGAGTTGCTCGACACCGAGGTGCACTGCACCCGGACGTCGTGCGTGCCGGGCGGAACGTTCGCGAAGGCGGCGATCGGGACGGCGCGGTGCGCCGCGTAGTTCGCGACCAGCGGCGTGTCCTCGAGGGTCGTCTCGATCGAGCGCCCGACGTTCGTGAACCCGCCGCCGTTCGAGGCGACCTGAGCCACGCACTCGGCCCGGGCGCGCTTGGCGTTGTCGGTCGTGATCTTGAAGATCGTCAATGCGCCCGAGACGATGAGCCGGGCCGGGAACGCCACGGTGATCGGGCCCGTCGAGGTCGCCGACGCGGGGCTGAGGGCCACCGTCGTTGCCGTGGCGCCGAAGCCGACGGTGACGTTCGCGGCGGTTGCGCCTGCCGAGGCCGTCGGGCCAGGAGGGCCCTGGATCCCCTGGTCTCCCGCCGCTCCGGTCGCTCCCGTCGCTCCGGTCGCTCCGGTTGCGCCGCGCGGGCCGCGCTGGCCGCGCAGCGACCGGCGGGCCGAGGCGGAGATCTTCGACAGCGTCACGGCGCCAGGCTTGAGCTGGGCCGTGCCGACGCTGCGGGCCCGCAGCGCGGTGCCGGCCGCGTACGACGTGCCGCCGAGGACGAGGAACAGGGCGACGTAGCCGACGACGTGACGGCGGACGTGAGCGAGCAGGCGGGCAGGCACGGATCCTCCATGGGGGGCGGGGACGGGTCAGAGCGACGCTAGGCGCGGCGCCAGGCGCGCGTCAACGTACCTGGCCGAACGGCGTTCTCCCGCCCCGTCGATCCCGCCAGCTACCCTCGTCGCCATGCCGGACTTCGAGCTCGACGCGGCCTTCGTCCCGACGGCCGACCAGCCCAAGGCGATCCAGGAGATCGCCGCCGCCATGCGGGCCGGCGACCGGGCGGCGACGCTGCTCGGAGCCACCGGGACGGGCAAGACGATGACGATGGCCGGCGTGATGCAGGAGCTCCAGCGGCCGGCCTTGGTGATTGCCCACAACAAGACGCTCGCCGCGCAGCTCTGCAACGAGTTCCGGACGTACTTCCCCAAGAATGCCGTCGAGTACTTCGTCTCGTACTACGACTACTACCAGCCCGAGGCCTACGTCCCGAGCAAGGACCTCTACATCGAGAAGGATTCGGCGATCAACGAGGAGATCGACCGCCTCCGCCACGCGGCCACCGCGGCGCTGTTCGCCCGCCGCGACGTGGTGATCGTGGCCTCGGTCTCCTGCATTTTCGGCATGGGGTCCCCCGAGACGTATGACGCCAACGTCCAGATCCTCCGCAAGGGCGACCTGGTCGACCGCGACGGGCTGCTCCGCAAGCTGGTCTCGATCCAGTACACCCGGAACGACACCGCGCTGGGGCGCGGCAGCTTCCGGGTCCGCGGCGACACCCTCGAGGTCTTCCCGGCCTACGCCGAGACGGCGTTCCGGGCGACCCTGTTCGGGGACGAGGTCGAGCGACTCCAGCACTTCGACCCGCTCACCGGCGAGCTGATCGTCGACGACCTCGAGCACGTCGCGGTCTGGCCGGCGACTCACTACAACGTCAAGGACGGCACGATCGAGGCCGCGGTCGCCGAGATCGGGCGCGAACTGAACGAGCGCTGTGCGCAGCTCGAGGCCGAAGGCAAGCTGCTCGAGTCCCACCGGCTGCGCCAGCGCACCCAGTACGACATGGAGATGCTCCGGGAGATGGGCTTCTGCTCGGGCATCGAGAACTACTCGCGGATCCTCGACCAGCGCCAGCCCGGCGACCGTCCGTACTGCCTCATCGACTACTTCCCGGAGGACTTCGTCTGCTTCATCGACGAGTCCCACCAGACGGTCCCCCAGATCGGGGGGATGCACGAGGGCGATCGGTCGCGCAAGCAGACGCTGGTCGACTTCGGCTTCCGGCTGCCCAGTGCACTGGACAACCGCCCGCAGACCTTCGAGGAGTTCCTCCAGATCACGAACCAGATGGTGTTCGTGTCGGCGACGCCCGGCGAGTACGAGCGCAGCCACTCGGGGGCCGTCGTGGAGCAGATCGTGCGCCCGACGGGGATCGTCGACCCGGCGATCGAGGTCCGCGAGACGCGCAACCAGATCGACGACCTCATGAACGAGATCCGGGAGCGGTCCGAGCGCGACGAGCGCACGCTGGTCACGACGCTCACGAAGAAGATGTCGGAGGACCTCACCGACTACCTCCTCGAGATGGGCTTCCGCGTGCGCTACCTGCACTCCGAGGTCGACACGCTCGAGCGCATCCAGATCATCCGCGAGCTGCGCCTGGGGGAGTTCGACGTCCTGGTCGGCGTCAACCTTCTGCGCGAGGGCCTCGACCTCCCCGAAGTCTCCCTCGTGGCGATCCTCGACGCCGACAAGGAGGGTTTCCTGCGCGGCGAGACGTCGCTGATCCAGACCATCGGGCGGGCCGCGCGCCACGTCGACGGCACCGTGATCATGTACGCGGACAAGGAGAGCGCGGCGATGCGGGCTGCGCAGCAGGAGACCGACCGCCGGCGCGAGATCCAGCGGGCCTACAACGAGGCGCACGGGATCACCCCCGAGTCGATCGTGAAGGGCGTCAGCGACATCGCGGAGTTCCTGCAGGGCGAGTCGAAGGTGCCGTCCAAGCGCGGCCGCGCCCGGCGCACCCGCGCGACCGAGATGACTCCGGCCGAGCTCGAGAAGCTCATCGTCGACCTCGAGGAGGAGATGCTCACCGCCGCCGAGGAGCTGCGGTTCGAGTACGCCGCGCGCCTGCGCGACGAGATTCGCGATCTGCGCCGCGAGCTGGACGACGCCCGGGCCGAGGCCACGGCCGGGAGCTGATGGCGCCGGCGGTGCGCGCGGCGGCCGCCGGCGCCGCGCTGCTGCGCTGGTATCGCGGCGCCGCCCGGGACCTGCCCTGGCGGCGCACCCGCGACCCCTACGCGATTCTCGTCGCCGAGGTCATGCTCCAGCAGACCCAGGTCGCCCGCGTGCTGCCGCGCTGGGCCGCCTTCCTCGAGCGCTTCCCCACCGCCGAGGCGCTGGCCGCGGCCTCGCCCGCGGACGTTCTGCGGGAGTGGGCCGGCCTCGGGTACAACCGCCGCGCCCTGGCGCTGCGGGCCGCCGCGCGAGCCGCGGCGCGCGACGGCTGGCCGCGCAGCGCCGGCGCGCTGCGGGCGCTCCCCGGCGTCGGCCCGTACACGGATCGCCGCCGTCGCCTCGGCGGCGTTCCGGGAGCCCGTGCCGGCGGTCGACACCAACGTCCGCCGGGTCGTCGAGCGCTTCGACCGCCGCCGCCGGACGCCGGCGGCGCTGGCCGCCCGGGCCGCCCGGCTCCAGCGGGCCGCCAGCGGGGGCGATCCCGAGGCCGCGGCGGCCTGGAACCAGGCGATGATGGAGCTCGGGGCCACCGTCTGCCGGCCCCGCCGCCCGGACTGCGCCGCCTGCCCGCTGCCCGGCTGCCGCACGCGCGGGCGGGCGCCGCTGGCGGCCCGCGGCCGCCCGGCGCCGCCCCGGGTGCCGTTCGAGGCGACCGACCGCTGGGTCCGCGGCCGCGTCGTGGCGGCGCTCGCAGCCGGGGACGGCCTGCCGGAGGGCATCGACGCCGGGCGGCTGGAGCGGGCGGTCGACGCGCTGGCCCGCGACGGCCTCGTCGTCCGCGGGCCCGACGGCGTGGCCCTGCCGGACGCCTGAGCGTGATCCGGGGTTATTGCGGTGGACCGCCGGCGCCGGGCCGGGATACGCTGGGCGCTCACCGCACGAATCCAGGAGGCAGCATCTCGTGAGCACCAGCCAGGGGGACGGAGTCGAGGTCGCGGCGATCCGCGCCGGCGCCGAGGCGACCGCGGGCATGGCGGCGCGCCTCGCGGCGGTCGAGGCCGAGGTTGCCGCGCTGCGCGCCGAGCTGGCCGGCCTGCGCGGCGCCGCCCCGGCAGCGCCCGCCGCCCCAGCCACGCCCGCCGGCCCGGCTGGCGGCCTCGGGCAGCACGGCACCGGTCCGGTCGTCGCCGACTCGTTCGGCGTCGTGGAACCGGGGGACGAGACCTCGGGCGCCGAGCCGCGCGGCTCGGGGTCGGGGACCGGGGAGGACGTCGATCCCGAGCCGGCGGCGAAGTCCGGCTCGGTGCCGCCGCTTGCCGACAGCTTCGGCGCCGGGGGGACGGACGACGAGGGTGCCCGCATCGTGGCGCTCAACATGGCGCTCAACGGCACCTCGCGCGAGGACGTCGACAAGTACCTCGCCGAGCACTTCGAGCTCGCGGACCGCGCGGCCCTGCTCGACGAGGTGTACGCGAAGGTCACCTGAGGCAGCAGACGGGCCCGCGTTGGGAGGCGCGGGCCCGGGTGCGCGTTGCTGCTTTGCCCTCCGAGGCAAGGCGTTCACCAGTGGGAACGCGCCAACCGTACGGAGGTTGCGGCCCAGCCGCACCGGCGGCGTCAGCAGCCAGACCGCGCTGGCCGGTCGTTCCGGCCTGCCGATCGAACGTCTGTTCGGCTCACTAGACTTGTGCTTCCGATGCCGTCCTCAGGCCAGATCACCGTCTCCGGTGCCCGCGAGCACAACCTCAAGGACATCGACGTCGCGCTGCCGCGCGACGCGCTCGTGGTGATCACGGGCCTCTCCGGCTCCGGGAAGTCCTCCCTGGCCTTCGACACGATCTACGCCGAGGGGCAGCGCCGCTACGTCGAGTCCCTCTCCGCCTACGCGCGGCAGTTCCTGGGCCAGATGGACAAGCCCGACGTCGACGCGATCGAGGGCCTCTCGCCGGCGATCTCGATCGACCAGAAGACGACGTCGCGCAACCCGCGCTCGACGGTCGGGACCGTGACGGAGATCTACGACTACCTGCGCCTGCTGTGGGCGCGGATCGGCACGCCGTTCTGCCACATCTGCGGCAAGCCGATCGAGGGGCAGTCGGCCGAGCAGATCATCGATCAGGTGATGACGCTCGACGAGGGCGCGCGGTTCATGGTGCTGGCGCCGATCGTCCGCGGCCGCAAGGGGGAGTACGGCAAGCTCTTCGAGGAGCTGCGGGGCGAGGGCTTCGGCCGCGTCGAGGTCGACGGCGAGGTCCGCACGCTCGACGAGGAGATCGTGCTGGACAAGAAGTACAAGCACGACATCGCCGTCGTGGTGGACCGGCTCGTCATGCGGCCGGACCTGCGCAAGCGCCTGGCCGACTCGATCGAGACTGCGGTGGCCCTCGCCGACGGGATGGTCGAGATCGCTCTGGTCGACCGCGGCGAGCGGATGCTCTTCTCCGAGAAGTTCGCCTGCCCGGACCACGGGCCCTCGATCGCCGAGCTCGAGCCCCGGATCTTCTCCTTCAACTCGCCGCACGGCGCCTGCCCCCGGTGCACGGGGCTCGGGTCCCAGATGGAGATCGACCCCGAGCTCATCGTCCCGGACCCGTCGCTGTCGATCGGCGAGGGCGCGATCCTGCCGTGGTCCTCGACATCGTCGAACTACTACGACGAGGTGGCCCAGGCGATCGCCGAGCGCTACGAGGTCGACCTCGCCGCGCCGTGGGAGTCGCTGCCGCAGTCCGAGCGCGACCTCTTCCTCTACGGGACGGACGGCGAGCGCCTCTACATCTCCTACAAGAACCGCTTCGGACGCAAGCGCTCCTACATGACGAACTTCGAGGGGATCGTCACGAACCTCGAGCGGCGCTACCGCGAGACCGACTCGGAGTGGTCGCGGGAGAAGATCGAGGAGTACATGTCGGTCCGGCCCTGCCCGGAGTGCGGGGGGGCGCGCCTGCGGCCCGAGTCGCGGGCGGTCACCGTCGCCGGCTTGGCGATCCACGAGTTCACGGCGATGTCGGCCCACCGCGCGCTCGAGTGGCTCGCCGCGGTGCAGCTCACCGAGACCGAGCGGCGTATCGCGCGGCTGATCCTGCGCGAGATCGAGGAGCGGCTGCGCTTCCTGGAGAACGTCGGCGTCGGCTACCTGTCGATGGAGCGGGCGGCGGCGACGCTTTCGGGCGGCGAGGCGCAGCGGATCCGCCTGGCCACGCAGATCGGCTCGTCGCTCGTCGGCGTCCTCTACATCCTCGACGAGCCCTCGATCGGGCTGCACCAGCGCGACAACGAGCGGCTCATCGGCACGCTGCAGCGGCTGCGCGACCTCGGGAACACGGTGATCGTCGTCGAGCACGACGAGGGCACGATGCGCGCTGCCGACCACCTCGTCGACCTCGGGCCGGGCGCCGGCGAGCACGGCGGCCACATCGTCGCCCAGGGCACGGCCGCCGAGGTCGAGCAGGTGCCCGAGTCCCTGACCGGCCAGTTCCTGGCCGGCACCCGGGTGATCGAGGTGCCGGCGAGGCGGCGCCGGCCCGCCGGCGCAGTGCGGGTCGAGGGGGCCGTGCAGCACAACCTCAAGGACATCGACGTCGACATCCCGCTCGGCGTGTTCTGCGCCGTCACCGGCGTTTCCGGATCGGGGAAGTCGACGCTCGTGAACGAGGTGCTGCACAAGGCGGTCGCCAACCGGCTGCACCGCGCCAAGCAGCGGCCAGGAGCGCACCGGCGCATCTCCGGCCTCGAGCAGCTCGACAAGATCATCTCGGTCGACCAGTCGCCGATCGGCCGCACGCCGCGGTCCAACCCGGCGACCTACATCGGGCTCTTCGACCAGATCCGCGACCTCTTCTCCCGCACGCCCGAGTCCCGGGCCCGCGGCTACAAGCCGGGGCGGTTCTCGTTCAACGTCAAGGGCGGCCGCTGCGAGGTCTGCCGCGGCGACGGCCAGATCAAGATCGAGATGCACTTCCTGCCCGACGTGTACGTGCCCTGCGAGCAGTGCCACGGCAAGCGCTACAACCGCGAGACGCTCGAGGTGCGGTTCAAGGGCAAGACGATCGCCGACGTGCTCGAGATGCCCGTCGAGGAGGCGCTCGAGTTCTTCGCGCACATCCCGAAGATCAAGCGCCGCCTGCAGGCGCTGCACGACGTCGGCCTGGACTACATCCGGCTCGGGCAGCCCGCGACCACGCTGTCGGGCGGCGAGGCCCAGCGGGTCAAGCTCGCCAGCGAGCTGTCGAAGATCGCGACCGGCCGCACGCTCTACATCCTCGACGAGCCCACGACGGGCCTGCACTTCGCCGACATCCAGCGGCTGCTCGAGGTGCTGCACCGGCTGGTGGACTCCGGCAACAGCGTCGTCGTGATCGAGCACAACCTCGACGTGATCAAGACCGCCGACCGGGTCGTGGACATGGGCCCGGAAGGGGGCGAGGAGGGCGGCCGCGTCGTCGCGACCGGGACCCCCGAGCAGGTCGCCGCCAAGGCGGGCTCGCACACGGGCCGGTTCCTCCTCGACGTTCTGCCGGCGCCCAAGGCGCGCCGGCGATCACCGGCTCGGCGGCAGACGGCCGCGGCCTGAGCGGCCCGCCGATGCCGGGCGGAGCCGCAGCGCCGCGCAGCGCGACCGTGATCGGCGGCGGGATCGGAGGCCTGGCGGCCGCCGTGGCGCTGCGCCAGGCCGGCTGGGCAACGCAGGTGTACGAGCGGGCGCCGGCGCTGGAGGCGGCGGGCGCGGGCATCACGCTGTTCGCCAACGCGATCAAGGCCCTGCGGCAGCTAGGCCTGGCCGACGCCGTCGCGGCGGCCGGCGAGCGGGATCTGGCGCCGGAGATCAGGCGTCCGGACGGCAGGGTGCTGGCAGCCGCGCCCGGGGCGGCGCTCGAGCAGCGCTTCGGCGCGCCCAGCATCGCACTGCACCGTGCTGACCTGCAACGGATCCTCCTGGAGGCCCAGGCCGCGCCGCCGGTGCTCGGGGCCGAACTCACGGGAATGACGGAGGACGCTGGCGGCATCACGGCCACCTTCGCCGACGGGAGTGCCGCCCGGTCCGCGGTGCTGATCGCGGCCGACGGCGCGAATTCGACGGCGCGCCGACAGCTGTTTCCCGGCTGGGAGGCCAGGCCGGCCGGCTACTCCGCGTGGCGCGGGGTCGTGATGCTGCCGTCAGCGGACCGCCCGAGAGTCGCGACCGAGACCTGGGGGCGGGGGGTGCGCTTCGGGGCGGTGCCGATCGGGGGCGGGCGCACCTACTGGTTCGCGACCGCGAACAGCGCCGGGCCGCCCGCCGAGGGCGAGGCGGCCGCCGGCTTCCTGCGCGGTGCCTTCGGCGCCTGGCATGCGCCGATTCCGGCGCTGCTGGCGGCCACCGACCCGGCGGCGATCATCGCGACACCGATCGTTGACCTGCCGCCGCGGCCGCGCTGGGCCGCGGGGCGCGCGGCCGTGCTCGGCGACGCGGCCCACGCGATGACGCCCAACCTGGGCCAGGGCGCCGGCCAGGCATTGGAGGACGCGGTCGTCCTGGGCGCCTGCCTCGGGGCCGCCACGTCCGCGGAGCCCGCGGCTGCGCTCGCCGCCTACGCGCAGCGCCGCCACGCCCGCGCCGGGTGGATCGCCACGCGGTCGCGCCGCCTGGGCCGCCTCGGCCAGCTCCGCGGCGCCGCGACGTGCGCGCTGCGCGATGCTGTCGTGCGGGCGACCCCCGAGGCCGCCACCCTGCGCGCGCTCGATCGGATCGCCGGCTTCGAGCCGTAGAGTGCGGCCCGTGGATCCGCGGCTGAAGCTCTACCTGCAGAAGTGGCGCTGGTACCAGCGCAACGCGCTGCCCTGGAACCGGGCGGCGATCCACCGCGAGTTCCTGCGCCGCGGAGCCTTCGTGCGCTGGCCGGTCGAGGGGAACGTTCTCGAGGCGCTGCGGGAAGGCCGCCTCGAGATCGGCGCCGAGGCGCTGCTCGAGCCGGGCGTGTGGCTCACCGCGCCCGGCGACGCCCGGATCCGCATCGGGTCCGGCACGTTCCTGAACCGCAACGTCATGGTGGCGGCGGTGAGCCTCGTGGAGATCGGGGACCATTGCATGCTCGCCAACGGCTGCTTCGTCACCGACGGCAACCATCGGTTCGACGACCCCGACGCCCCGGTGCCCTGGCAGGGCTTCGACAGCAAGGGCCCGACGCGCATCGGCGACAACGTGTGGTGCGGGGCCAACGTCGTGGTCACGAGCGGCGTGACGATCGGGCAGCGGACCGTGGTGGGCGCCAACAGCGTCGTGACCCAGGACCTGCCGCCCTTCTCGATCGCGGCCGGCGCCCCGGCCCGGGTGCTGCGCACGATCGACTACGGCGGCGCCGAGGCGGGCCGTTAACTGCGCCGGCCGGGCCCGAGGGCCCGGCCGGCAGCTCACGGAACGCGGTCGTGAGGCTGGTCAGGCTCCGGGCGCCGCGGCCGGGGCCGGGGCCGCCGGCGGCGCCTTGACGAGCTCGATCTCGTGGAACACCGAGCCCGCCGCGGTCACCTCGATCTCGGCCTGGTGGACGGCCGTGCCGGCGACGAGGTCGGCGGCGGTGCACTGGCCCTCGCCGTCGTCATCGGACTCGGGCTTGTCGCCGGAGGCGCCGGGCGTGTCGTCGTCGCCCTCGGAGCCCCGGCCGGAGCCAGGGGTGTCCTCGGCGGACCCGCTGCCGTCGTGACGGCTGGCGCCGTGGCTGCCGTGGCCGCGCTCGTGGTCGCCCTCGGACTCGCACTTGATCTCGGTGCTGGCGTTCACCGTGCCGCTGACCGTGGTCCCGTTGGCCAAAGTGATCGACAGCGCGCCGGTCTTCGCGTCGAACGAGGCGATCGTCCCGGCCTGCTCGGCGCCGTCCTTCACGCCGTCGTCGTCGGTGTCGGGATCCTTGGGGTCGTTGCCCGTGCGGTCCTCTGCGGCGTTCGCGAGGTGGTCGCGGTCGCGATCCTCCCGGCCGTCCGGGCGCCCGTTGCCGTTCGTGTCGCGGCTGCGGGGGTTCGTGCCTTCGCGGTCCTCGTTGCCGTTGTCCACGCCGTCACGGTCCGCATCCTCGTTGGCGTCGTTGACGCCGTCGTTGTCGGTGTCGGCGTCGCGCGGGTCGGTGTGGGCCCGGTACTCGGCGATGTTGCGCAGGCCGTCGCGGTCCGGATCGCGGCTGGCGTCGTTGCGAGCGGTGCTGAGATGGTGCTGGCGCTCCCAGCGGTCGGGCATGCCGTCGTGGTCGCGGTCGCGGGCCTTGGCCGAGGCGGCGGCCGGGACCGCCAGCACCACGAGGGCGGCCAAGGCGGTGATGGTGGTGCGTAGCTTGGGCATTTCGCTCCTTTGCCCCGTCGGTGCGACCGGGCCTCTGGAAAGGACGTTCGGGGGTTGGGACGCGGCCGGTCCGGAAAGGTCACGGTCCGCACGGAACGGAACGGACGGACGGCCGGCCGGCCGTCAGGGCGACCCGTCGCCGCCGTGATCGCCGCCCGGGGTGTCGGACGGGCTGGCGCCGGACGGATCGCTGCTGGTGCTTCCGCCGCCGGAGGACTCGCCACCGCCCGAGGACTCGGACGCTCCGGACGATCCCTCGCCGGACGACTCGGCGCCCGAGGACTCGCCGCCGCCAGAGGAATCGCTCGGCGACGAATCCTCGCGGCTGCTGCCGGACCGGTCGCGCCCGGACCTGGACCCGGACTCGCTGCGACCGGAGCCGCTGCGATCGGACCCGCTGCGATCGGACCCGCTGCGGCCGCTCCGTTCGCCGCTGCCCGAACGGTCGCCCGACCGGTCCTCCGAGCCGCCGGAGTCGCGCGAGGAGGACGGGCGCTCCCCGCTCCCGTTCCCTCTCCCCGAACCCGGCCTGCTGCGCTGTCCGTCGCCCGAGCGGGCGCCGTCGCTCCCGGCCGACGGGGCGGACCCCGGTCCGTCCGAACTGCCGCTTTGGCTCGTGCCCGAGCCGCTCCGTCCCCCGGCCTCCCGCACGAGGGTCGTGGCCGAGCCGCCGCCGGCGTCCCCGGCGCTGCCGGCGGTGCCGCTCGGGCCTGCGCTGGCGCGGGGCGGCGCGGCCGAGCTCGTGCTGGCGGTCTCGGCCAGCTTGACCGAGCCGGTCGCGATCGCGCCCGCGGCGACGACGACCGCGGCGGTCTTCACCGCCGCGGCGCCCGCTCCCGCCGCGCCCGCGCCGGCGGCGAGCTCGGCGATGCGCCCGGTCGCCTCCACGGCGGTCGGGCCTCCGGCGGCGGCCGCCCAGGCAGCGGCGGGCAGCGGGGTCACCGCCGTGGCGGCGGCGCGCAGGGTCGCGCGGGCCCGGTGAACGAGCTGGCGGACCGCGCCCTCGCTGACGCCCAGGTCGCGGGCGATGTCGGCGCGGCTGTCGCCCTCGATCGCTGTGCGCAGCAGGGCCTCGCGCTGGCTCTCGGGCAGCGCGGCGACGCCGGCCAGCGTCTCGCGGATCACGGCCCGGCGCTCGACGTCCTCCTCGGTGCTGCCGAGCGAGCTCAGCGACTCCGAGAGCTCGGAGAGGTCATAGCCGCTCTGCCGGATCGCGTCCAGGGAGGCGTTGCGGGCCACGGTGTAGAGCCAGGGACGCAGGTCGCGCACGCTCGCGCGGCCCGTGCTGAGCGCCGTCCAGGCATTGAGGAAGGCCTGCTGGAGCACGTCGTCGGCCCGTGGCTCGGGCAGCAGGCGCCGGACGTAGCGGCGCAGCGGGGCCCGGTAGCGCTGGACGATGGCCTCGAAGGCGCGCTCGTGCCCGGACTGGGCGAGCGCCAGCAGGCGCTCGTCGGACTGGGTGCCCAGCAGGGCAGTGGAGATGATGGGGGTCATGGTGAGCGCCGGCGCCCCCGGGACGGGGCTCCGCGTCCCTTGTGACGAGGGTAGCGGCCCAAAGTCACGGAAGACATTTCGGCGCGTGGCGCCCGCAGCTTGACCCGGCCGACCGCCCGGAGGATGCTGACGGTCGGCATGCCCGCGAGCAGGAGGAGTCGGAGATGGCGGTTCGTCGCATTGTCATGGCAGCCCTGGTCGCCTCGCTCGTGCTGGCCGCGCCCGCGCTCGCCAGGCTCCCGCGCCCCAAGACGACGCTGATCGTCCCCGGGAGGTCGCTCGCGGGCGTCAAGCTCGACATGACGCAGGCCCAGGCCCTGGGCCAGTGGGGCGCGACGTCGTGCTCGAGCGGCGTATGCCGAT
Source organism: Solirubrobacteraceae bacterium (assembly GCA_046330225.1). Lineage (GTDB taxonomy): Bacteria > Actinomycetota > Thermoleophilia > Solirubrobacterales > Solirubrobacteraceae > CANJIV01. Next base: position 90,051 of record JAXLTD010000010.1, read on the forward strand.
GGATCGGTCCCGGAAACCCCAGCCAGGCCGAGCGGGCGACCGTGAGCCTCTGGCGGGGGAAGGTGGTCGGGATCGCGATCACCGCGGGGTGGACGGGGGCGAACGTCAAGTTCAAGCCCGGCGTCCTGTCGAGATGGCGGACCGCCAAGGGCATTCAGCTCGGCTCGAAGAAGAGCGCGGTCCGGAGGGCGTATCCGTCGGCCAAGGCGAACACCGGAGAGGCGGTCCAGGGCTACGACCTGTTCGCCGGCGCGCGCCCGAACCTCAGCGTCACGCGGTTCTCGACGTCCGGGCACGGCGCGACGCCGACGCTGATCCGAGGCATCGAGGTCAACTGGGACGTGTGCCACTTCATGCGCGATACGTGCGGCTGAGCGTCACGGGAGCTTCGGCGCGCCTCAGCTCATGAAGTCGTACGCGCCGGTGTGGTGCTCGGTCATCCGCGCCCGGAAGCGCTCGAGCTCCTCGGGGTCGATCGAATAGGTGTGATCGGCGGTCGGATACCGGCCGGTGCGCACGTCCTGGGCGTACTCGCGGACCCCGGCCGCCATCTCGTCGCCGATGTCGCGGTAGCGCTTCACGAAGCGGGCGCCGTGCCCGTCGCGGATGCCGAGGAGGTCGTGGAACACCAGGACCTGGCCGTCGGTCGACGGGCCCGCGCCGATCCCGATCACCGGGATCTCGAGCCGGGCCATCATGAGCTCGGCCACCGCGGCCGGGATCGCCTCGAGGACGATCGAGAAGCAGCCGGCGTCCTGGAGCGCCATCGCATCGCGGGCGACGTCGGCGGCCCGCTGGGCGGTCCGGCCCTGGGCCCGGTAGCCGCCGAGCGCCGTGGCCGTCTGGGGCGTGAGCCCGACGTGGCCCATCACCGGGATCCCGGCCCGGGCGATGGCCCGGGCGCGGTCCACCGACGACCCGCCGCCTTCGAGCTTGACGGCATCGCAGCCGGCCTCCTTGACGAACCGCTGAGCCGTGGCGATCGCCGCCTCGTCGGAGGCCTCGTAGGACCCGAAGGGCAGGTCGCCGACCAGCAGCGGCGTGCGCAGGCCGCGCCGCACCGCCCGGGCGAGCATCAGCATCTCGTCCATCCCGACGGGCACCGTCGTGTCGTAGCCGAGGACGGTCATGGCTGCCGAATCGCCGACGAGGACGACATCGACCTCGGCGGCCTCGGCCGCGCGGGCCGACGGGAAGTCGTACGCCGTGACCATGACGATCGGCGTCCCGGCCTCCTTCATCTCCTGCAGCCGCGGGAGCGTCACCGGCGGCCGGCCGGGGTCGGGGGAGTCGGGCACGCGGGGGGCGGAGGACATGCGGGTTCCCTTCAATCGCGGTCGGCGCCGGAGCCGGTCGCCGCCTTGGGACGGCCAGGTCCCGCCAGGGCATCCGGGCGGGGGGTGAGGACGGTGTTGTCGATGAGGCGCGCCGGCCCGACCTGGGCGGCGACGGCCACCAGGGCGTCGCGCGCGATCGTTCCGACGGGCTCGAAGGTGTCGGGGTCGACGACGGCGGCGTACTCGGGCTCGACGCCGAAGGGCGCCATCGCCGCGGCCACGGCGGCCTCGATGGCCGCGGCGGAGCGCTCGCCGCCGGCGACGGCGGCCTCGGCGGCATCCAGGCCGCGGCGCAGCGCGATCGCGCGCGCCCGGTCCTCGGGTCCGAGGTAGGCGTTGCGGCTCGACATGGCCAGCCCGTCGGGCTCGCGGACGGTGGGGAGCGCCTCGATCCGGACGGGCAGGTCGAGATCGCGGACCATTCGCCGCACGACCGCCGCCTGCTGCGCGTCCTTGTGGCCGAAGAAGGCGACGTCGGGCTGCGCCATCCCGAGCAGCTTGGCCACCACGGTCGTGACGCCGGTGAAGTGGGCCGCCCCGCGGCTGGCCCCTTCCAGGCGCTCGGTCAGCCCCGAGACGGCGACGGTCGTGGCGAATCCGTCCGGGTAGACCTCCGCCACGGCGGGCGCGAACAGGATGTCGGCGCCGGCACCGGCGGCGGCCTGCGCGTCGCGGTCCTCGTCGCGCGGATAGGCCGCGAGGTCTTCGGCCGGGCCGAACTGCGCAGGGTTCACGAACAGCGAGACGAGAACGACGTCGCACGTGTCGCGCGCCCGGCGGATCAGCGACAGGTGGCCGTCGTGCAGCGCGCCCATGGTCGGCACGAGGCCGATGGTCGCGCCAGCCCGCCGCGGGCCGGCGAGGGCGGCGCGGAGGCCGGCCACCGTCCGGATGGTCCGGAGCGGTCCGGGCGCCGATGCCGGGGCGCCGTCCGCGGCCACGGCGCGGGTGGCGGCCACGAGCGCATCGAAGAGATCGAGGTGCTCCGGCGTGCGGGCGGCGACCGCCTCGCGCTGGCGGCGCACCGTCGCGTCGTCGCCGCGGGCCACCGGCCCGGTCAGCGCCGCCTGGGGCCCGAGCCGGGCCCAGTTCTCGACGGTGGCGCGCACGAGCGGGGCAAGCTGGGCGCGTGAGACCCCCGCGGTCGTGCCGAGCCGCTCCGCGGCGGCCTCGAGCGTGACGAGGAAGTTCGACGCGACCGACGCGGCGGCGTGGTAGGCGGCGCGGTCGCCCTCCGCGATCCGCGCCGGCGCGAGGCCGAGGCGCGTCGCGAGGGCCTCGGCCGCAGCGAGCGCCCGCGACGAGGTGCCGTCGACGGCGGCGCCCGCGCCGGCGAAGTCGGCGCCCGCCGCGGTGACGGTCATCAGCGGGTGCAGCGAGAAGCCCTCGCGGCCGCCGAGCACGTCGAGGCCCGACGCGCCCGAGCAGTGGCCGAGCAGGGGCCCGGGGGCGGTCGCGCCGGCTGCCGCGGCGATCTCGCCGTCGGGCACGCACAGGAGGATCGCGTCGGCGCCCGCGCCGTCGGCGCCGCGCCCGAGCGGCCCCTCCACCTCGAGACCGGCCTGCGCGCACGCCGCCGCGAGCGCATGCCCGAGACGGCCGCGGCCGATGACGGCGAGGCGGCGCGGACAGGGGTCGGGGGAGTCGTGGCGTTCCAGTTCCCGCATCGAGATACCGGTCGCAGCGTGGGGGGTGGGGCGGGGTCCGGCACCGGTCTGCCCTCGTTGCGGAGTGGCAGCCGGCCCGGGCAGTGTACCGCGGCACCGTCCGGGTACGATCGGCGCGATGGCGGTGGCGGAGGATTCCCGCGGCGCCTCGGCGCCCGAGCGGCGCGAGGCCCTCAAGGCGGTCTGGCACGAGGCCCGGTCGTGCGAGCGCTGTGCGCTGGCCGCGACCCGCACGACGGTGGTCTTCGGCGCCGGCGACGCCGACGCCGACCTGATGTTCGTCGGCGAGGCGCCGGGCCGCCACGAGGACGCCCAGGGCCTCCCGTTCGTGGGCCAGGCGGGCAAGCTCCTCGACTCCCTGCTCGGCGAGATCGGGCTCGAGCGGGCCGACGTGTTCATCGCCAACGTCCTCAAGTGCCGCCCGCCCGGCAACCGCGATCCGCTGCCCGGCGAGATCGAGGCCTGTGCGGGCTACCTGCGCTCGCAGGTCGCGCTCATCCAGCCTCGGGTGATCTGCACGCTGGGCAACTTCGCGACGAAGCTCCTGCGCCAGTCTCCGGAGGGCATCTCGCGGGTGCACGGGCGCGCCGAGATCCGCGTGGTCGCCGGGCGGGCCGTGCGGCTGTACCCGGTGTTTCACCCGGCCGCCGCGCTCTACAACCGTGCGACCGGCGTCCCGCAGTTGCAGGAGGACTTCGCCCGGCTGCCCGAGCTGCTCGCGCTGCCGCCCGTGCCGCAGCCCGAGCCGGCGGCGCCGGAGGGCGGCGAGGCCGCATCGGATGCGGCCGCCGCGGACGGGAACCCGGCGGCGGCCGCTCCGGACGGCCGCTCGGCCACCCAGGCTGCCGCGGCGCCGGAGCCGGCGCCCGCGCCGCCGTCTGCCCCGGGGGACGGCGGCGCGTCGCCGTCCGAGGAGCAGCTCGGCCTGTTCTGAGCACCACCACGGCGGCGCTGGCGGCCGGCGCCCAGCCTCCCCGGCCAGCCCGCGCGCCCCCGGGGGTTCGAGACGGGTCCTAGGTGCTCACCTGCTCGATGAGGAACGCGACCCGGACGTGGGCGCGCCACTCGTCGAGGTTCTCGCCGCGCAGGCCGGTCGAGACGACGTCGACGGCCTTGATGTTGCGCAGCGTCTTGCGCGCGTCGGCCAGCGCCTGCTGGACCGCGTCGTCGGAGCTGACGGGCGAGCTGCCGACCAGCTCGATGATCTTCACGACCGCCACGGGGCCTCCTCGTCTCGGATGGGCACTCGGCGGGACGCTACTTCCCGGGCGGGCCGCCTGCCAATCCGCCCTGGCGGGCCGCCCGGAGCGCAGCGAGCTGGCGCCGTTCGCGGCCCGAGTCCCGGCCGAGCACGGCCCGCCCGGCCGCCCGCGTGGCGAACGTGAGCGCCTGGGCGGCGTCGTCCAGGGCGAGGGCGCGCGGCCCGAGCTGGGCGACCACCGCCCGCCGCCGGGCGGCCAGCAGCTCGACCGGCTCGCCCCCGAAGGCGGGGCCGGTGGCGTGGGCGCCCGCGTGGCGCAGGGCGATCTCCGGGTGCAGCTCGGTGGGGACCCCGGCGGCGCGGGCCCGCAGGCAGAGGTCCATGTCCTCGGCGTAGAGGAAGACGCCGGGGTCGAACGGCCCGAGGCGTCGCAGCGCGGCCGTCCGTCCGGCCAGGCAGGCGCCGATCGCCCAGCCGACCGTGCGGGACCGCTCGGCCCGCCACGGCTCGGCGCGGACCCGGATCGCCGGGGGCAGGAGCGGCGGATGCACGAGCGCCGGCACCAGCGCGCCGACGGTGCCGGGCAGGGGGTGGGCGCTGCGCTGCGGCGAGCCGTCCGGGTTGAGCAGGCGGGGCGCGGCGAGCACGTCGCGCGCCCGCACGGCCGCGACGAGGCGGAGCAGGCCCGCGTCGAGCAGCTCGACGTCCGGGTTCAGGAGCACGGTCACGTCGCTGGCGGCCCGGGCGAGGCCGGCGTTCGAGGCGGCCCCGAAGCCCGGGTTGGCCGGCAGCGAGATCACCTCGGCCCCCCAGGCCCGGGCCTGGCCGGCGCCGTCGTCGCGCGATCCGGAGTCGGCCACGACGACCTGGGGGCGCGGGTCGAGCCAGCGGCCGACCGTGTGCAGCAGCCGGGCGAGGTCCGGGCCCGAGTCGTGGATGACGACGACGGCCGTGAAGGGCGGGGCGGCGCTCACCGCGGCGCGCTCCGGGCCTCGTCGAGCACGGCGCCGAGCCGCGCGGCCCAGGCGTCGGCGCCGTAGCGCTCGGCGGCGCGGGCCCGGCCGGCGGCTCCGGCGGCCGCGGCCGTGCCGCGCGAGGCGAGCAGCGACTGCAGGGCGGCCGCCGCCGCGCCGGGGTCGCCGGCCCGGTAGCGCCGCCCGCACGCGCCGTCGGCGATCTCGGCGGGGCCGCCGGCGTCCGGCGCGACGACCGGCCGCCCGGCGGCCATCGCCTCCACGAGCACCATGCCGAAGGGCTCCCGCGGGGCGCAGTGCAGCAGGCAGGTGGCTTCGCGCAGCAGCGCCGCGGCGTCGTGGCGGCCGGGCCGCAGCTCGACGCGGCCCCGGAGGTCGGGCGCGTCCGCCCGCGCCCGCAGGCGCGCCAGCGTCGCCTCCCCGTCGGCGCCGAGCACGGGCCCGGCCACCGTGAGGCGCAGTCCCGGCAGCGCGGGCAGGGCCGCGGCCGCCGCCTCGAGCGCGAGATCCGGGCGCTTCCAGCCGACGATCGCTCCGAGCACGAGCACGCGCGGCGGCGGATCCGGGGCCAGCGGCAGCGCCGCGAAGCGGACGAGGTCGGTTCCCGGCGGCACGACGCGGGTCCGCCGCGCCAGTGCCCCGCGCGGCGCGAAGTCCGTGATCACGGCGCCCGACGGGGCGGCGATCCGCTGCGCTCGGCGGGCGGCGGCGTGGGCGGCGGCGCGCAGCGGCGCGCTGGGCATGAAGTCGTTCAGCTGCATCACGAGCGCCGGGGCGGGCTCGAGGCCCGCGAGCGCCGGCACGGCCGCGAAGGCCGGGCGCAGGCTCCAGGCAGCGACCACCTCGGGCCGGAGCGCCTCGAGGACCCGGCGCACGGCCCGGGCCTGGGCGCCCGCGGCGCGGGCCGCGGCGGCCCGCACGCTCGCGCCTCCGCGGAAGGCCAGCGGCTGGGGAGGAATGGGCAGGACCCGCACGCCGGCGGTCGCGGCGGCGTCGGCGAGCGGCCCCGGGGGACAGGCGAGCGCAACGCCGTCCAGGCGCGTCGCGGCGTCGAGGAGGATCTGCTCGGCTCCGCCGAGCACCTGCGCCGAGGCAACCAGGAGGGTGGGCGTAGCGGACCGCGGCACGGGGCGACGCGACCCTAGACGATTCGGCCCGCCGCGGGCGCCTCCGTCGCCGGGGTCGCTCCGGATAGACTCGCGCGGCACATGGAGGAGGGACGGATCTCGCAGCCCCGGATCCAGGACCGGGATGACCGCGCCGCGCCGCGCGTCGCGCTGGTCCACGACTTCCTGCTCGACATCCGCGGCGCCGAGCGCGTGTTCGCCGCGATCTGCGCGATCTGGCCCGATGCCGACGTGTTCACGGCGGTGTACGACGAGCGCGGGACCGAGCGGCGCTTCGCTGGCCGGCGCATCCACACCTCCTACCTCCAGCGGCTGCACCCGACCTCGGCGACCTTCCGGTCCCTGCTGCCGCTGTACCCGAACGCCATCGAGCGCCTGGACCTGTCGAGCTACGACGTCGTCGTGTCCTCCTCCAGCGCCTGGGCGCACGGCGTGATCGCCGACGAGGCCACCCACATCTGCTACTGCCACAACCCGTTCCGCTACGCCTGGAACGCCCGCGAGGCGACGCTCTCGCAGCGCGGGCCGGTCGGGCGGGCAGCGCTTGGCGCGCTGTTCTCCCGCTGGCGCCAGTGGGACTGGATCGCCGCGCAGCGGGTCGACCGCTATGTGGCCAACTCGCGCACCACGCAGCGGCGGATCGAGCGCTACTACGGGCGCGAGTCCACCGTCCTGTATCCGCCCGTGGAGACCGCCCGGTTCGCCCCGGGGCCGGTCGGCGACTACTACGTCGTCCTCTCCGAACTCATGCCGCACAAGCGGATCGAGGTCGCGGTCGAGGCGTTCAACCGCCTGCGGCGGCCGCTCGTCGTCCTCGGCGACGGCCCCGACTCGCGCCGCCTGCGGCGCCTGGCCGGCCCGACCGTGCGCTTCGAGGGCCGCGTCTCCGATGCCCGGGTCGCCCACGTGCTCCAGGGCGCGCGGGCCCTCGTGGTCACGGCCACCGAGGAGTTCGGCATCGCCGCGGTCGAGGCCCAGGCCGCCGGGCGGCCGGTGGTCGCCCTGGCCGAGGGCGGCGTGCGCGAGACGGTGACCGAGGGCGAGACGGGCACCTTCTACCTCGCCCCCGACCCGGAGGCCCTGGCCGCCGCGGTGGCGGACTTCGATCCCCTGGAGATCGATCCGGCCGCCTGCACCGCCAGCGCGGCCCGCTTCGACGCCGAGCGGTTCGGGCGCACGCTGCGGGCGATCGTCGACGAGACCCGCGGCGAGGCGACGGCGCGCCCGCCGCACCCGCGGGTGCGGCGCCGCAGCCGCCGCGGCCCGGGCCGCTGGCGCCTGCCGGCCTGAGCCCAGCGCGGACGCCGCCGGTCTAGGCCTGCGCGCGGGGCGTGTCGGGATCGCAGGCGATCACGACGACGAACCCGTTGCCGTTCTTGCGGTCGGGATCCTCGGTGGCCACGACCTCCAGGCCGAGCGCGGCGCAGAGCGCAACGAAGCTCTCGCAGGTCCAGGCGGTCCAGTGCCGGTCCTCTTCGGACGTGAAGCCCGCGGCGTGGCGGGCCAGCAGGTGGTCGACGGGATCCAGCGCGCGGTCGTAGTCGAAGGTCCGGTCGCGGTGGGGGACCACCAGGAACAGGTAGCGGCGGGCCACGCGCTCCCACTCGAGCAGCGCGCGGACGGGGTCCGGGAAGTGCTCGATCACGTGGGAGGCGAGCACGAAGTCCACGGACTTGTCGTCGAACGGCAGGTCGTCGCCCGAGGCGACGACGTCCACCGGCAGGACCTCCCCGGCCAGCCGCCGCTCCTCCGCCTGGTATTTGGGGTCCTTCTCGCGCGTGACGTCGACGTTCAGCGCGCGAACCGGGAAGCGGTTGTGCGCGCTCCCGCCGATCTCGATGCCGCTCAGTCCGGCGAGGTAGCGGCGGGCCAGGGCGGTGCCGCGCCGCTGGCGCACGCGCCAGGCCACGCCGTTGCGCACGCGCTGCGGAAGTCGGGCCGCCGAGGGCACCGCCGGATCGTAGCCCGGGACCGGCGCCCGTAGGCTTGTCCGCGATGCGACCCCTGGTGCGCAACGTCGCGGCCAACATGGGCGCCGCCGTCGCCGGCATTCTCGTTGCCCTCGTCTCGACGCCGCTCATCCTCGGCCACGTCGGGAAGTCCGGCTACGGCGTCTGGACGCTCTCGATGGCCTTCGTCGTCTACCTGTCGATCGCCGAGGCCGGGCTGGCCCCTGCCGCCCAGCGCTTCGTCGCCGTCGCGCACGGCGCCGGGGACGCCCCGGCCGCCCGCGGGATCCTCTGGAGCACCCTCGGGGCCTACGTGGCCGTCGGGGCGGCCGTGGGCGCCGCGATCGGGCTCGGGGCGCCGGCGATCGCGGGGATCTTCGACTTCCCGCCCGAGCTCGAGTCCAGCGCCGAGGAGCTGCTGCGCCTGGTCGGGATCGGGATTCCGCTCGCGCTGGCCGGGGCCGCGCTCGCGAACGTCCAGCAGGGGCTCGGCCGCTTCCCGGCCACCACCGCCACGACGGTGCTCGGATCGCTCGCGTACCTCGGGACGCTGGTGGCGCTCATCGCCGCGGACGCGCCGCTCGGCGAGCTCGGGTTCGCGGTCCTGGCCCAGCAGGGCGTGATCCTCGTGGCGCGGGCCGTGCTCCTGCGCGACGTCATCGCCGCCGGCCCGCCGGCCTTGGTCAGCCGCCGCCAGGCCCGGGAGATGCTGGCCTTCTCGGGGCGCCTGCAGGCCTCGGTGCTGTCGCTGCTCATCAACGGGCAGAGCGACAAGGTCGTGGTCGGCCTCGTCGCGCCGCCGGCGACCGTCGCCTCCGTCGGGATCGCCGCGCAGGTCGCCGAGGCCGGGCGCGCGGTGGCCGCCGCGCCGCTCGTCCCGGTGGTCAGCCGCCTGAGCCAGGTCGTGGGCGCGGCCGACCACGAGCGGCTGCACCGGGAGTTCGCCCGGCTCGACGGCCTGTGGACCGGGGCGGTGCTCGGCGCCGTGGCGATCGGCGCCGCCTGCGCCGATCCGCTCCTCGAAGCCTGGCTGGGGAGCGGCTACGGCCAGGCCGCCGCGTTTGCGTCGATGCTCATCGTGGCGTACGGCGCGAACATCCTCGCCGGGGTCCGGATGGCCTACCTGCGGGCGGTCGGGAGGATCGCCCTGGAGGCCAGGTCGGGCCTCCTGGTGATCGGGCTGAACATCGCCTTCACCATCCCGCTGGCGATCGCTTTCGGGGCGCCCGGGGTCGTGGCGGGCACCCTGGCCGCCTATCTCCTGGGGACGGCGTGGGTCTTCGCCCGCTTTCCCGCGTCCGCGCCGGAGGCGGGGCGCCTGCCGGCGCCGCTCGCCGTGCGCACCGTCGCGGCGGCCCTCGCCTGCGCGGCGGCGGCCGCCGCCGGATGCCTGGGCATCGTCGCGGCGCTGCCGCGCGGGTGGAGCCTTCCGGTCGTCGGCGCCGCGATGGGCCTGGCGTTCCTCGCCTACCTCGGGGCCGGCCTGGGCCTGCGGCCACGGCGCGGGGCGGCGCGCGCGCTCCTCGCCGGTCCGGACGCCGCCGACGCCCCGGGCACCGGCTGAGCCCGTCAGCGCCGGACCAGGATCACCCAGTCGCCGTGGCGGGCGGCGGGCCGGTAGGCGCGGGCCAGGTAGGCGTCGAGGATGCGCACGCCGCTCGACGTGCCGGCCCGGTTGGGCTCGGGCGCGGCGGTCAGCGGGCTGTCGAAGCGCACGACCACCGGCGTCCGGGTCCGCTCCAGGTCGCGCACGATCTCGCGCTGGACCGGCGCCGAGGTCACCACGCCCGGAGCGGCGATGTCGTAGCGCGTCGGGTTCTGGCGCCCGGCCAGGACGTAGAAGAGCGGGGCGCCCGACGTGACGAGGTCGCTGCGGCGCGTCGTGACGTAGATCGGCGCCCCCGCCGGGACCCGGGCGCGGACGTCGCGGACCGCCGCCTGGAGCCCCGCCGCATCGGCGCGGCGCACCCGCACCCCGTCGGCGCCGGGGAGCCCCAGGGCCACGGTGTCCTCGTTCAGCGCCAGGGCGCGCCGGTCGAGGCCCTCGACGACCGCGTAGGCCAGCGCCACGGCGGCGACGCCGGCGGCCCCGAGCGCCGCGGGCCGGCGCCAGGAGCCGGCGGGCCGCGGGCCGGCCAGCGCCCAGGCCGCGAGCACGGCGACGAGGACGGCCAGCGGCGCGGTGTGGAACTCGTCGGGGCGCACGAGGAGGTAGTGGGCCATCCCGATCCCGAGGATGGCCGCCGCGAGCCGGGGCCAGTCGCGGGCCCGCTGCCAGCGCACGGCCAGCGCGGCGAGGGCGGCGGCCAGGCCGGCCATCAGCGCGAGCGGGAGGTAGAAGAGCAGGAGCGGCTCGAGGCTGTCCGAGACGAACCCGCCCGGCGAGGACGTGTTCAGCGGCCCGGCGTAGTCGAACGGGAACGGGAGCGACTGGTAGTCCGCGAAGTCCTGGACGGGGTAGCGGATGAGCAGGTCCCAGGAGTCGGCCAGCCCCGCGGACAGCACGACTGGGGCGAACAGCACGGCGGCGGCGGCCGCGGCCGCGGCGGCGAAGCGGCCAAGGCGGCGCAGGCGCTCGCCGCGCGCCAGCGGGGCGGCCAGCAACGCGGCGGCGATCCCGAGCGCGAGGTAGCCGGCAAACTCGATGCGCCAGACCGCGCACACGCCGGCGAGCAGCCCGGCCAGGGCGGGGCGGCGCTCGAACAGCAGCAGCGCCCCGAGGCAGAGCGCCAGGGCGATCGGGAACGGGTGCGGCCCGCTCGGATAGGCCATGGCGAGCGCGCTGGCCAGCCAGGCGGCGAGCGCGAGCGGCGGCGGGGCGGCCCGCCGGGCCAGGCCGTAGGCCAGCACCGCGACCGTCGCGTCGGCCAGGACGCGGACGATCCGCCAGGCCAGCAGCGACGGGCCAAAGGCGCCCCACAGGCCCCCGAGCAGGTACGGCTGGCCGGGCGGGTAGTACCACCAGAAGTCGTGGTAGGGCACCTGGCCCTCGGCGATCCGGGCGGCGGCCTGGAGCATCAGGCCCTCGTCGTTGACCTGGATGCCCTGGAGCATCGTGACTGCCGAGAGCAGCGCCGCCGCGGCGAAGAGCACGGGGACGGCCACCCGGGGCGCGGCCAGCCGGGCCCGCCAGCCGGCGCCGCCGGACTCCGCAGCCGCGGCCGGCTGGCTCATCGCCGCGCGGGCCGGCGAATCATGCGTCCGGGCTCCCGGCGGCCCGGCCCATGGCCGGCCGGTACTTCAGCTCGTAGACGGTCGCGCAGCCGTACCGCCGCGGCGGCCCGGCGAGCAGCGGCCGCAGCGTGTCCGTCAGATCCGTGAGCGGGCGGCAGTCGGCGAACAGCCAGCGGGCGTTGGTGGAACGGACGAACGCACGGGCCTTCGCGCCGGTGAGGCGGCCCTCGAAGAGGTCGTTGGCCTGCTGCTGGCGGCGCTGCCAGTTCGGCGTCCACGAGAACGGCCCGACGTAGACCTCCCGGCCGGTGCGGTAGGGCGTCATGTAGCTCGCGTAGGTCGGCGCGAGCACGCCGCCCGGGCGCGGGTCGCGCTCGAGGGCCTTGAGCGCCGCAACCTCACCGGGGAAGACGTAGAACGGATCGCCGCCGGCCTGCACGCTGGAGCGCGCGACGTCGAGCTTGTGGGCGATCCCCGGCAGCGTCATGACCGCGAGGATCGCGACGACCACGGCGGGGCGCAGCCGGATCCCCGTGCTGGCGACCCCCTGGACGGCCAGGATCGAGAGCGGCAGGGCCAGGCCCTGGAACGAGTGGTACGGGAAGGTCCCGAGCGGGAGCAGGTACACCGCGAGCACCGCGAAGGGCCAGATCCGGACGGCGACGTCCTGCCAGGCGGGCGCCGGACGGCGGTAGGCGAAGGCGGCCGGAATCGCCAGCGGGGCGAGCGTGAGGGCCATCGCCCACCACGGCCACGACCACAGGGCCTGGGCGCCGGGCTGATTCGCCTGCCCGGCCAGCTCCCAGGCGGGGTCCGCGTGCGAGAGGACGAAGTAGTAGGCGGACGGCAGCGCGACCCCGGCGCCGACCGCGAGCAGCGCGGGAACGGCGGGCCGCGTGCCGCCACGCCACCACCGCAGCCCCTCCGCCGCGAAGACGATGAGGCCAAGCTCGGCGCCCTGCCACGGCTGCAGCCACGTGACCATCAGCGCTCCGAGGCCGCAGAGCACGAGCAGCCGGGCGCGGGGCCGGGCCCGCCAGCGCTCGATGCCCAGGAGCACGAACGGGACGGTGAAGACCGCCACTGAGGTGAGGAGGTAGCCCCACAGGTACTGCGAGGACCACATCTCGCCTGAGATGAAGTCGAACGTGTACTGGGTCGGCTTGCCCCCGATCCCGGTGAAGGCGACGATCGCGACGGCCGGCATGACGGCGAACAGGGCAAGGACGAGCCCGGACCGGCGCTGGCCGCCGGCGGGCAGGAGCCGCCGGCAGTAGGCGAGGCAGCCGCCGAACGTCACGCCGATCGCCACCGGCTTCCAGAGCAGGTAGGCGAGCGGAATCGAGACTCCCAGGACGCGGTGCAGCACCCCGGAGAGGAGGAACCCGGGATGGAGGAAGGCCCGGTCGCCGGGGGCCAGGTCCCACACGTTCCCGATGAGGACGTGATTCGAGGCCTCCCGGATCCAGGCCAGGTACTGCATCTGGTCGGTCGCCAGCAGCCCGTCGGCGCCGGAGAGCGGCCGCCCCTTGGACAGCAGCGCGGCCAGCGGGATCAGCGAGAGCCCGGCCAGCGCGATGAGCGTGGCCAGCTCGAACCAGTCCAGGCCGAGCCGCCGCGCGGCGGCGTCGACGCCGGCGAGCACGCGCGACCGCGGAGGCTGGGGGGCGACGGCGACGTTCACCGGCGCGACACGGTAGAGAATCCCCGCCGGGCGGGGCGCACGGGAGCGTTCGGCCCGCTCAGCGGCGCGCCGCGGCGCGCCGCAGATTCCGGGCGACCTGGCGAGCCGCTCCGGCCGGGCCGAGGCGGGCGCCCGTCTCGGCCAGGAGCCGCGGATACTGGCCGGCGGTGGCCTGGGCGAGCGCCCGGCGCCGCGGGCGCGTGAGCGGGCGGGCCGGACGCCGGCAGAACTCCGCGAGCGGACGGGCCGCGGCCTCCCAGGTCAGCGAGGGCGCCAGCCGGCCGATCGCCGCGACGGCCTGCGCCCGCGCCTCCGCGTCGCCGAGCAGGGCGGCGATCGCGTCCGCGAAGGCGTCGGGATCCTCGGGGGGAACCGCGAGGCCGATGCCGTGGGCCGCGACGAGATCGGCCAGCGTGTCGCCGCGGGTCGCCACCACCGGCAGCCCGGCCCACAGGTAGTCCAGGACGCGGGTCCGGAACGAGAAGCGCGACTCGAGGTGGTCGTGGTGGGCCGAGATCCCGAGGTCCGCCTCCAGCAGCCACGCCCCGCGCTCCCCGTAGGGCACCCAGTCGCGGTTGAAGTGCACGACCTCGCCCTCGACCCCCAGGCGCCGGGCGAGCGCGATCGCCCGCTCCGACGAGGACATCGCGTCGACCGGGGCGATCGCCGGACGGTCGACGCCGAGGAACACCAGGTGCGTGCGGGGCCCGCCCGTGCGCCGGGCCTCCAGGCGCGCCGCGGCCTCGATCGCCGTTCCGGGGTCCAGCCAGTTCCAGATCCCGCCGCCCCAGAGGACGACCTTGTCGTCCGGCGCAATGCCCGGCCAGACGCCCTTGAGCACGCCGGCGCCCGCCTGGGGCGGCTCGGCCGGCATCCCGAACGGGACGACGTCGATGACCGAGCGGAACGTCGGGTCCTCGCCGTAGGCCTCGAGGTCGATGAGGTCCTGCCCGGCCATGAGGCCGAGCCAGAGGTCGCGCTGCTTCTCGCTGGCGCAGACGATCCGGTCCGCGGCCGCGCAGTGGGCGACGGCGCTGCGGCCGACGATCGCCTGCTGGCGCCGGCGGCTCGCAGGCGGGCGGTCGCGCCCGGCCTCGAGCACCTCGAGCGGCGATGGGTTGTAGAGGTCGGCGACCAGCCGGGTCCCGAGCTTCGGAAGCCGGGAGAGGAGGCGCGGCGGGAGGGCCTGGGCCACGACGACGTCGGCTGCGGCAACCGCGGCGGCCAGCGGCTCGTAGTCCTCGAACCCGGCCTCCACGAGCTGCAGGCGCCCGTCGCCGAGCTCGGTCGGGGCCGGCGCGGCCACCGTGACGTCGAACTCGCCGGCGAGCGCCCGGGCCAGCTCGCGGGCGCGGATCGCCGGGCCCGCCATCCGCACCCCGATGGGCTCGGCGCAGACGACGAGGACGCGGGTCACTGTCAGGCGACGGCGCGGACGGGCGGCTCGGACCGCGTGGCCGCGAGGCGGGTCGCCGGCTGGCGCAGCAGCGGCCAGCGGTGGCGGCGCTCGTCGAGGCGGTAGCGGGCGAGGACGCCGAGCGTCCGGAGGCCGTACTCGCAGCTGGCCACGAACGAGACGCTCGAGGCCTCCAGGAAGTAGCGGGTCGGGATCGGCACCTCGATCACGCGGCCGCCGCGGGCGACGATCTGGGCGAAGATCTCCTGGTCGAAGACGAAGCCGTCGGAGTTGCGCAGGAACGGCACGGTGCGCAGGAAGTCGACCGAGAACGCCCGGTAGCCCGTGTGGTACTCCGAGAAGCGCTGGCCGAAGGCCTGGTTCTCGATCCAGGTCAGCGCGCGGTTGCCGACCCACTTCCACCGGGGCATGCCGCCGGCGATGGCCTCGTCCTCCAGCAGGCGGGACCCGATGACGACGTCGGCGCGGCCCTCGAGGATCGGCCGGGCGATGTCGGCCGCGAGGCGCGCGTCGTACTGGTGGTCGGCGTGGACCATCACCACGACGTCGGCGCCGTCGAGCGCGGCCCGGACGTAACACGTCTTCTGATTGGCGCCGTACCCCCGGTTCTGCGGGTGGCGCAGGACCTCGAACCCCTCGGCGAGGGCCGCGCCCGTGGTGTCGTCGGGGCTCGCGTCGTCGACGAGCAGGCCGCGGTCGGCGGCGCCGACCGGGAGGTCGCGCGCGACGAGCCCGATCGTCTGGGCCGCCCTGTACGCCGGCAGGACGACGTGCACGGACTGCTCGCCGCCGCGGTCCTCGATCAGCGGGCGCTCGGGCTGCTGGACGGCGACGTTGGCCGCCAGGACGACCCGTTCGTCGTGCAGCGCGAGCGAGAGCATCGTGTCGGCGGGGATGGCCGAGGCGGCGGCGCGGACGGCGTCGCCGAGGGGCCCGCCGCGTTCGGCGAAGCCCTGCAGCCAGTACCGCGCGGAGAAGGTCCGGACCAGCGGGACGTCGTCGGCGAGCACGAGCCCGCCGGCGCACATCAGCTCGCGCAGGGTGCGCCGCGGCAGCAGGCACGTGTGTGCCGGAAGGTAGCCCCACCAGCGCGAGCCGGCGATGCGGGCGACCGCGGACGAGGGGTCGGGCGTGACGACGACCAGGACGCCGCCCGGCGCAAGGAGCGCCTGGCAGTGCTCCAGGGCGGTGCGCGGGTCGTCGAGATGCTCGAGGACGTCGATGAGCAGGACGGCGTCGTAGCGGCCGCGCTCGGACCGGGCGGACACGAAGTCCTCGAGCGGGACGTCGCGGACGTCGAGGCCGAGGCGGTCGCGGGCATGCGCCGCGGAGGCCGCCGAGAGCTCGATGCCGACCGTCTCGTAGCCGCGCCGCCGGGCCTCGTCGAGCAGGAGGCCGTGGCCGCAGCCCACCTCGAGCAGCCGGCCGGACGGCGCGCGCCGGGCCACGTGGTCCAGCAGCCAGTTCGCCGTGGCGCGGCGGCCGGCCTCCTCGGCGAGGTAGTCGTCGTCGGCCATCTCGCGGTAGAGGTCGTGCAGATCCCCGGCAGGGGGCAGGGACGGCTGCTGCACCGTGGCGCACTCGCGGCAGGCGTAGAGATCCCCGTGCGCGCCGGTCCGATGGCAGGTCGGCGAGAAGTCCGAGGGATCGGGGCCGGCGGCGGCTCCGGCGTAGCGAAGCTCGAGCGCTCCGCCGCAGATCACGCAGGCCACGGGCGGCGCGGGCGCCGCTGCTCCGGTGGTCGTCATGCGGCCGCAGCCTACACCGCCGCGGCGCCCGGCCCGCCGCTCGCGCCTCGCGGCTCAGCACCGCTCCCGCCGAGACGCGCCCCTAGACTCCCCGCGGTGAGGAGGCCCCGGATCTCGGTCGTCGTGCCGGCCTACAACGAGGAGCGCGACATCGCGGGGACGCTTGCCGCGCTGCGCGACTGGCTGTCCGCGCACGAGCCCGCATGGGAGATCCTCGTCGTGGACAACGCCAGCACCGACCGCACGCGCGAGCGTCTCGCGCCGTTCGTCGACGGCGCGCAGATCACGCTGCTCGTCAACGAGCGCAACCGCGGCAAGGGCTACTCCGTGCGCCGCGGGATGCTCGCCGCCCAGGGCGAGCTGCGGCTGCACTGCGATGCGGACTGCGCCCCATCGCTCGCGTCCCTCCCGCGCATGCTGGAGCTCATCGCCGGCGCCGATCTCGTCGTCGGGTCCCGCCTGGCGCCCGGCGCCGCCGTCGGGCAGCGCCAGCCGCTGCGCCGGCGGATCGTGGGCCGGTCCTTCGTCCTCCTCTGCCGGGCCCTGCTCTCGGAGCCCACGAACGACCTGTTCTGCGGATTCAAGCTCTGGCGCGCCGAGGCGGCGGTCGAGACCTTCGACCGGATCGCCCTCGAGGGCTGGACGTTCGACGCCGAGGCGATCGCGATGGCCCGCGCCCTGGGGTTCCGCATCCGCGAGACGGGGATCGCCTGGGCCGATCGCGACGGGTCGCGGCTCTCCATGGCCCGGGTGCTCGTCCCGGTCGTGCGCGAGCTGCTCGAGGCCCGCCGCCACGTCCGGCGGGCGGCAGCGAATCCAGGCCTCGCGCCACTGCGAGTCGCCGCCGGAGCCGAGGCGACGGACACGCGGCGGTAGCCGCGCCACTCGCGTGCGGGAGCGGCTGAAGGTCGACGGTTTCGAGGGGGCGGTGCTCGCCCTCACGCTTTCGTTCGGCTTTGCCGTGCTGGGGGCGCTTGTCGTGCGCACCTGGATTCGCGGCGGAGCGGTGACCGGCGCCGACGGCTTCGTCGCGGTGGATCAGCTCCAGTACATCGATTGGCTCCAGCAATCCGGGCGCCATGTGCTCATCGGCAACCTGAACGACCTCGCGCCAGTTCAGCGGGTGTTCCTGCACCCCGGGGCGCTGCTTGGGGGGGTCGGAGCGCGCCTGGGCCTCGACCCGGCAGCGGCCTTCGCGGTGTGGAAGCCGATCTCCGCCGTCGCGATATTCGCGGCGGCGCTTGCCTGGGTCCGTCGGTTCCTCTCGCAGAACGGGGATCGCCGGCTCGCGCTCGTGCTTGCGCTGTTCGCGATCTCCCCCATCGCGGCGGGTGCGAGCTGGCTCGGCCTGGGCGATGCGGCGGTCCGGCTCCAGCTCGATTTCATCACCGGCGAGCTGTGGACTGCGACCTACCTGTGGGGCTACCCGTTCACCGCCATCGCGGTCGCGTTGATGCCAGCGGCGCTGCTCGCCTATGAGCGTGGCCGCGACGGGGGTCCCGCCTCGCGGAAGTGGCTCGCCGCCTCTGCCGTGCTCGCATGCACGTGGCTGCAGCCGTGGCAAGGCGCCACGCTCCTCTTGGCGCTCGCCGGGGCCGAGGCGTGGGCCGTGGCCGGGGCGCGCCGGTCGTGGCGCGGTGCCGCGGCAGACCTCGTCCTTCCGGCTGCTGCGGCCGCGGCGCCGGCTGCGTACTACCTCATCCTGTCCAAGACGGTGCCGGCCTGGGAACTCGTCGGGCGCGCAAACGCGGGCGGCAGCGTTCCCTGGTGGGTGCTCGCCCTCGTGCTGATGCCCGTGGCGCTCCCGGCCCTCCCCGGGCTGCGGGCGCCGGTTCCCGACTTTGGGATTGCGGTGCTCCGGGCCTGGCCGGTGGCGGCGCTGGTCGTCTACCTCCAGCCGGCCGGCACGTTCCCGGCCCACGCTCTGCAGGGATTGGCGTTCCCGCTCGCCGTGCTGGGCGTGCTGTCGATGCGGCGGGCCCTCGGCGACCGGGCCGTGCCGCCCGCTGCCATCGCGACCGTCGCCGCGGTGCTTCTCTTGCCTGGCCTGGCGGCCCGCGTGGCCGACATCCGCTCCGCAGTCGATCGCGGATATCAGCCCTACGTCATGGCCGACGGCGAGCGGTCGGCGCTCGCATACCTGGCGCGCGCGCCGAAGGGTGGCGTGCTGGCGTCCGGTTTCGCAGGGCCGCTCGTTCCCGCGTACGCTGGTCGCCAGACGTGGGTGGGGAGCATGTCGTGGACGCCGGACTACGACCGCCGCCGGTCGCTGGCCGATCGTCTCCTTGACGGGAAGCTGACGCCGGCGCAGGCCGCGGCGGTGCTGCGGCGGTCGAGGGCGCGCTACGTATTGGTCGACTGCCAGGGCCGCGCGCCTGCCGATGGGATCTTCCCGGCGGGAACCGTTGCCGTCGCCGGGCGGTTCGGGTGCGCGACGGTTCTCCGGGTCGCCGGAGCTGGGTGACGGGCGGCGGCTCTCCCCCCCCCATCCTCCTCTACGATCGCGGCGCATGCCCGCCCAGTTTGTGACTTCAGCGCCGGCTGGCGGGCCCGACCAGTCGCCGCACTCCGCGGCGGGGGACGGACGCCGGGTGTGGCGGCTCGACTGGTTCGATGCGGGTGTCCTGGGCGTGCTGGCACTCGCCTCGCTGGTCTTCCTTGCCGTTCTCGCGATCCACGGCGGCGAGTGGACCGGCGTGGAGGGATTCATCGCCGGCGACCAGGCGCAGTACCTCAGCTGGGTCCGCGAGTCCGGTCGGAATCTGCTGATCGGCAACCAGTTCGACATCCCCGCAGGGAACCCAGTCCTGCTCTACCCGCCGCTGCTGGCCTCCGGCGGGCTGAACCGCCTCGGGTTGCCGGTCGCTGCCGCGTACCTCCTCTGGAAGCCGGTTGGCGTGCTCGTGATGTTCTTCGGGGTGCGGGCGTTCGTTCGGCATCTGCTCGCGGGGCGATGGGAGCGGCGAGCCGCGCTCGTTGTGGCGCTGTTCTTCGGCCCTCCGGCGGCCGCGCTGGGCATCGGGATTCTCGGCGGCGAGTCGAGCGCCACACTGCAGTTCATCGCTGGCGAGACCTGGCCGGTGGGCCACCTCTGGGGATACCCGATGACCGCGATTGCGGTCGGGCTCATGCCGGTGGCGTTCCTGGCGGCCAATCGGGCCCGGGCGGCGGAGGCGCCGAGCTGGGCGCGCCCTGGGCGGGCAGCCTGGGCTGGCGCGGCCGCCGCGCTCGCGGTGAGCTGGATTCACCCGTGGCAGGGCATCATCCTGCTCGCGACGGTCACCCTTGCCTGTCTGTGGGACGCGTGGTCGGCGCGCGACGCGGCGCAGCTCCGCACGGACGCAGCGCGACTGTGGCCGCTGGTCGGGTTGGGCGTGGCTCCGCTTGGCGCATTCGCCATCCTGACCGCGTCGAACGCCTCGTGGTCCCGCGTGGCGGAGGTGTACCGCACCGAGTTCGACCGCTGGCCGGCCTGGCTGTTCGTCCTCGCGATGGCCCCGCTGGCGCTTCCCGCCCTGCTCGGCTACCGCGGGCGCGCCTCCGGGTGGGCTGATCGGGTGCTGCGCCTCTGGGCCCCGGTCGACCTGGCGCTCTACCTCGCGCCTGTCGGCACGTTCCCGTTCCATGCGTTCAACGGAGTGGCGGTCCCGCTCGGGGTCCTCGCAGTGCGCGGGGTCGCGCCGCACGTTCGGGCGGCCGCTCCGCACCGCCGCCGGACGGTGGCGATCCTGACGGCGGCAGCCCTGGCGCTGCTCGTCGTCCCGGCGGGAGCCGACCGCATCCGTTCGGCCCGCACGGCGGTCGCGTTCAACGTTGAGCCGTACTGGTACAGCTCCGGCGAGCGCGACGCCCTCGACGCGCTCCGCAAGGACTCGCGGGCCGGCGGAGTGCTCGCGAGTCCGCGGCTGGGGCAGCTCGTTCCGGCGGCGGCGGGCCGCGCCACGTGGGCGGGCACCGTGTCCTGGACGCCGGACTTCGCGGCAAGGGCTGCCGCGGCCACGGCGCTCATGCGCGGCCAGCTCGGGCCGGCGGCGGCCCGCCGCCTCGTGCGGCGCACGCGCGCCCGCTTCATCCTTCAGGACTGCAGCCAGACGGCGGACCTGCGGCGCGCGCTCGGCACGGTGCTGTTGTCGCAGCGCCGCTACGGGTGCGCGACGGTCGCCGTGCTTGCGCCGCGGCGGCGGTGACGGCGCGCGGCGAGGCCGGCGAGGCCGGCGCCGGCCAGCATCGCCGCCAGGGCCCCGATGCTGATGATGGTGCCCACCCGGGCGACGGTTGGCTCGTAGCGCATGACGATCTGGTGCCGACCGGCCGGGACAGACACGCCGCGGAGGAGGTAGTCCACCTGGCGGATCGGAACGGCCCGACCGTCCACCGTCGCCGACCAGCCTGGATAATGGACATCGCTCACGACGGCGAGGCCCGGTCGGGGGTCGAGGGTGTCGATCACGGTCTCCTGCGCGGACCAGCGCACGATGCGCGCCTGCGAGCCGCCTGCGCTCGGCTTCGAGCCGCCGGCCGGGAGGCCGGGAATCGGCCGCTCGGTGATCACGGTTGAGCGGAGGTCCGGCCCCGACGGATCCCCGACGGCCTGGAGCGCAGCGGCGCCGGTGGCGACGACGTGCTGTGCGTGGACCACGAAGGCCCGGGGCAGCGCATCGGGGTTGCGGTAGAGGCGGCCGTCGGGCGCATCGTAGGTCTGGCGGAGCCCGAGCCCCGGCGGCAGCAGGGCGCCCGGATGCGTGCCGTAGCGGGCCGCGAAGGCTCGCAGGTCGTGCGGTGCCAGGATGTCCCGAACGCCGAGCATGCCCAGGATGCGAAGCGACGGTCGCGTGACCCCAAGGGCGAGCTGCGGCGTGCCGGGGGCGTAACCGAGCGGGAAGACGTAGCGGCGCCACACCTGCTCGTAGCGGCGGACCACCGGGAAGTCGTAGGCCCGCGCATCGAGGAGGCCGAACCGCATCGACAGATCGGGGGAGAGGCTGTCGCCGAGCCCGGCAAACCGCGCCGGCCGATGGGACCGCAGGACCCTGATCACAGGCGTCGCCGGCACGGCGGCCACCGTCGCGTCGATGGCCGGGTTGAACCCGGCGCCGGAAGCGAACAGGTCCAGCGTGGTCAGGATCGCGGCGGCGGGCGCAACGAAGCTCCGATGCGTCTGTGTTCGCAGCGCCCACACCACGAGACACAGGCTGGCGCCAGCGGCCAGCGTCCACGAAGCCAGCGCGCGGCCCCGGGCGATCGCCGCGTCCGCCACGGGGTCGGCGAGCCCGCCGGCCACGCGGATGCCATCCCAGATCGCGCTGGCCGGCGTCCGAGCCACGACGACGGCGACGGGCACGAGCGCCACCGCGCCGGCGATCCACAGCGCTGCCCGCCCGGCCCGGCGCGTCCGCAGATCCTCGAGGCCGAAGCCGGCCAGGAGCGCGAGCGCGAGGAGGTACACAACGGCGAGCCGCGTGTTATTGGACTGCCGGAAGAACGGAAGTGCACCCGCGGCATCGCGCAGTCCGGGCACGCCGAAGGCGACCGCGAGCGCGACGGCGGCGACGGCGGCGAAGAGCAGGCGAGCGCCGCGCTCCCTCGTCGGCGCTCGGTGGCGCAGCGTCGTCACCGCGGCGACGAGCGCCAGCATGAGCGGGAGGGCGCCGGCGTACAGCGCTCGCGACACGAACAGGCCCACGCGGTCGCCGCTGACATCGGTCGGGTCCCCGAAGTAGCCAGGCATCACGATTCCCGCAGCCCAGCGCAGCGGGATCCGCGGCGATACCCCAAGGTCGGTCCGGTTCCGCCAGTCGGCGGAGTTGAGGAGGAGCTCGGTGAAGGGGAGCAGCGCGACTGCCGCGAGTGCGCAGGCGGTGCAGGCGGCGCCGGCGAGCCAGGCCAGCGCAGGCCCGAGCTTTGCCCTCCCCTCCGCCGCTCGCGCGTGCGCGGCGAGGCGCCAGGCAGCGTAGATGAGCGAGAGAACAAAGGCATGGAAGGCAGACTCGGGATGGCCGGCGGTGAGGCAGCCCGCCGCGACCGCCGCGGTTGCGGCGGCGGGCACCGGGCCGGGCCTGGCCACGAGCCGGTCGATGGCTACCAGCAGCCAAGGTGTGAGGGCGTAGACACTGGCGAACGGATACAGGAGGTGCACCGTCAGGTAGAGCCCGAATCCGTAGGCCAGGCCCGCGAGCAGCGCCCCGGCGCCACCCTGGCCTCGCCGGCGCGCGAGCACGAAGGTCCCCAGGCATGCCACGAACAGCTTGAGCGCCGCAACGAGGCCCAACGACCACCAGAACGGCAGCACGTACGACGGGAGGCTGAAGGGCGACACGATCGCCGACTGCATGTCCGCCAGGTAGGGGCGGCCGGCGCCGATGTAGGGATTCCACAGCAGTCCCTGGCCGAGCCGGTTGCGGCTGTACTCGAGCCACGGGATGTACTGCGTCGCCGGGTCGTAGAGCTCCGGGTTCGCGGGGCGATCGAAATCTGGCGGCGCGACAGCCGACCACGGCGTTCGTGCGTAGAGCAGGTCGGTGGGCGAGAGGGTCTGCCCCGGCGCGAGGGAGGGCGCCACGAAGGCGAGCGACAGGACCGCGTAGATCAGGGCGGCGGTGCGCGTTGGCCGGCGGCGCGAGGCCGCGCAGGCCCGGCGGAAGCGAGCTCCCGCCCCGCTCGAGGCGCCGGGCGCGAGCCTGCTCAGCGACCACTTCATCGGGCCGGGCTCAGATGGCGGCGGGGCTGACGTCTGCCGTCGCCGGAGGCGCCGGAGGCGCCGGCTCCGCGGCCGGCGGCTCGGGCTCCGGCCAGCGGCCGAAGGCGGCGTCGGCCAGCGCGACGAGGTAGCACCCGAACGCGGCAACCGTGGTGAGCGCGAAGCCAAAGGTGATCGCGAGCGTCACGGCGGCGACGCTCGCCACGACCGAGGCGATTCCGTTGATCCCCCAGGCCCACGGCACGCCGGCGGGATAGAGGTCGGCGAGGCGGCGCAGGCCGATCGGCATCGCCATGCCGAGGAGAACCCCGAGCGGCGCGAGCAGCGCGCACGTCACCGCAAGGCGCCCCGCGAAGGGCAGGTCGATGAGGGCCCGCAGGAGCGGCCCGAGGCCGTAGGAGCTCGCGGCAATGAGCGCGCACGCGGTGGCGAGCACCGCCACAAGCTGGCGCCGGGGGTCCGGTCGCAGGCGGGCGGTGAGCGCTGCGCCGGCGCCGGTCGAGACGAGCAGCGCGAACAGGACGACCGAGAGCGCGTAGGTGGGGAAGCCGAGGAACAGCACGAAGCGCTGGATGAGCACGACTTCGAGCATGAGAAAGCCCAGCCCAATCGCGGCGAAGTAGACCAGCGATCCGGCTGGAGGCCGCCCCTGGCGGCGCACGAGCGCCAGCGGCACGACGACGGCGAGGGCCGCGAGGGCGAGCAGGATCCCAAGCGTGATGAGCAGCACGACGATCGGGTCGGGCACGCCAATCTCGGCGGATGTCGCCCCGCCGCCGAGACGGTCGAAGCGCTTCATGAAGAAGAAGAACGGCTTGTCGTCGGTCGGGGCGCAGACGTCGAGCCGGTAGGACTCGCAGAAGGCCTGCGGACTCGAGGCCGCGGCGAGCTGACGCCATTCGCGCTGATACGGGCCGCCCGGCGCGAAGGCGACGCCCGACCCGCGCTCCCGGGCCAGGCGCCGGATCCTCACGAGTTCGGCTGCAGTGAAGGGCTCGAGGCGCGAGAGCACGGCCGCGTAGGAGAAGCTGCGCAGGTACAGGCTGTAGCGGCCGAGCACGACGACGACGTTGCGCTCGGGATGCCGGATTCCGCGCCGACGGAGAGCTTCGAGGGTCAGCACGGTCGCGCGCAGCGCCTCGTCGCCGACGTGGCGGTATGGGCGGGACACGTTGAGCACGCCACGAGGCGCGAGATGGTCGTAGTACTCGCGGAATGCCTCCACCGTGTAGAGGTTGTTCTCGGTGAGCGCGAATGCCTGGGCTGAGCTCGCGCTGAACGTGTCGACGAACCCGATCTGGATGTGGTCGTACTTCTTGTCTCGCGCGGCAAGGGTCGAGCGGCCGTCGCCGATCGTCGTGCTGACCCGCGGGAGTGTGTACGGGGACCCCGAAACCGCCCCGAGATCGCCGTCGACGGCGTCGCGGATGCGGCGATTGAGCTCGATGACGTCGACCGACCGCTGGCGCTGCGAAAGCGCCGTCAGGATGTCGCGCCCCCCGCCGCCGCCGATGACGAGTGCGCGGCCCCCGCGGCTGAGCTCGTAGCCGATGCTCGGCGGGCCCTCCTGCAGCCGGCGCCAGCCGGGGAGCGGGGTGCCGCGGCGGTGGCTGATGACCTGACCGACGTTCCGGTCATAGACCACGAGCCCGTCGGCGCCGTTTGCCGGCGCATACGCCATCACCCGGGCAAGCGGAGTCCAGTAGTCGGCGACGGGCACGAGCGGCCCTTCCGGGTCCACGTACAGCAGCGCGGTGGCACCAGCGACGGCGACGAACGCCGTGGCGGCGGCGGCGGTGATTCCGGCGATTCGGCGGTCCCGGACGGTCTCCCAGCCGAAGAGCGCGGCAGCCGCAGCGCCCACGACGGCGAGTGCCGCGATCAGCGTCGGCGCATCCACGAGCCACATGAGCGGCACGACCGCGACGGCCCCGATGCCGGCGCCGATGAGGTCGAGGGCGTAGACCCGGCCGATGTGGCGTGTGTAGCCGCGGACGGCGAGCGCGATGACGATCCCGCTGGCGAAGAGCGGGAGCGCCGCGAGCAGACAGGCGAAGGCGAGGGTGAGTATGAAACGGGCCGACATCCCGTCGGCCAGGCTGTAGTCCAGCCGCACGAGGATCGTGACGCCGACCGCGGTCAGGACGGCGAAGCCGATGCTCCACCGCGCCAGCGTCCGCTGCAGCGGCGCTCGTTCGAACCAGGCCGGCTTGACGTAGATCAGAATCGCGCCGCCGCCCAGGCCAAGCAGAGCGAGCGAGATCGCGAGGAAGCCGAAGTGGTAATAGAGGACGGTCCCGAGCAGGCGCGTGAGCAGGACTTGGAGCGCAAGCGTCGCCCCCGCGATCAGGCCCACCCCGGCCAGCACCCTGGAGGGCGGCGTACGAAGCATCGCCGGCATCCTATCTTCGCCCGTGCGTGGCCGCCGCACCGGAGTACGCCGCCTGGCGCGCCGGCTCGGCTAGGCTCCTCGCGATGTCACGTCCGGCTCGTCCGCTGCCGGCGGCGCCGGGGGTTGCCGCCACGACTCCGCTCGACGGCGACCCGCTCGTGAGCGTCTTGATCCCCGCCTTCAACGAGGCCGCCACGCTCCCCGCCGTGATCGACCGGGTGAGCGCGCTCCCGTTCCGGACCGAGTTGATCGTCGTCGACGACGGATCGACCGACGCGACCCCGGAGGTGCTGGCCAGCCTCGGGCACGAGCGGGCGGCTGGGCTCTCCGTGGTTCGGCTGCCCGTCAATCGCGGGAAGGGGGCAGCGGTCCGCACCGCGATCGCCAAGTCAACGGGCGACATCGTCGTCGTGCAGGATGCGGATCTCGAGTACGACCCAACCGACTTGCCGCGGCTGCTCGCGCCGATCGTGGACGGTCACGCCGATGTGGTGTACGGGACACGGCTGCGCGGCGGCCAGGCCCAGCGGGCCCACCTGTTCTGGCACTACGCTGGCAACCGGTTCCTCTCACTCCTCACCGACGTGCTTTACAACACGACGATCTCGGACATGGAGGTTGGCTACAAGGCGTTCCGCGGCGAACTCGTCCGCGACATCCCGCTGGTGTCGGAACGGTTCGGCTTCGAGCCGGAGATCACCGCGAAGCTGCTTCGCCGAGGGGGCGTGCGGATCTACGAGGTTCCAATTGCGTACTACGGGCGTTCCTACTCGGAGGGCAAGAAGATCACGTGGCGCGACGGCATCCGTGCGGTGGGCGCGCTGGTCCGCTTCCGCGTCGAGCGACCGCTCCGCCGGCCGGGTTGAGCCTCAGGGCCGACGGGCGATGGCGACGAGCGACAGCCCCCACGGTGGCCGCCGCCGCGCCTCAACGGTCCGCCACGCTCCGACCATTCGCTCGTAGGCGGCAAGCGAGCGCGGTCCGAGCGAGCGGGCGCCGGCGCGATTCTTGACCCACCATCCGGGGACGCCGAGCAGGTTGAACGAGTAGAGATCGGCAAGCTCCAGGCCGGATCCCGCCACGAGGCTGGCGACCCGATCGCGCGTGTAGCGCCGGTGATGGCCGAAGGTGCGGTCCAAGGCGCCGTAGAGGCGCGGATGGGCCGGCACGAGCAGGGCGAGCGCGCCCCCCGGCCGCAGGGCACCCGCAAGCTCGTCCATGGCGCCGGCGTCGTCCTCGACGTGCTCGAGCACGTTTTGGCAGAGCACGAGTCCCCACGTGCCAGCGGTGGCGGCGATCGCCGCCGATCCCGGCACCCGATCCGAGGCGAGCGTCACGCGGGCGTCGTGCCCGAAGCGCCGCTCCAGCTCAACGTCGAAGGCGGGATCAGGCTCGACGAGCAGCAGGCGCTTGGCGCCGGCGTCGAGGAGCCGCTCGGTGAACGTCCCGATCCCGGGGCCCACCTCGAGGACGGCGTCCGAGAGCACCGGGCGAAACTGATCGAACATCCAGTCCGCCAGGCGGTGCGCGTCGGCGAGCTCATCCAGGTCGAAGCGGCTGGGCGTGGGCGGGGCCGCCGGAATTGGGCGCAGAGCGACCACGGCGCCAGGGTACCGGCGGCAAGCGGCCAGGGCGAGGCTGGGAGCCACGCGATAGTTTGAGCCGCATGACCGCGAGCCCCGCCGTCCCGCTGGACGCCCCGATCGCTCCGGACCGACCGCGGGGATCGGGGCGCGTGCTCGGGCTCGGCGCGGCCCAATGGGCGCTCGCCGGAATCGTGCTCCTC
Source organism: Solirubrobacteraceae bacterium (assembly GCA_046330225.1). GTDB lineage: Bacteria > Actinomycetota > Thermoleophilia > Solirubrobacterales > Solirubrobacteraceae > CANJIV01. The sequence continues at coordinate 117,204 of JAXLTD010000010.1, forward strand.
GGACTCGGCTTGCGGCTCGCCACGCTCCGGCAGAGCCTCTTCGGCGACGAGCTGTTCACGTACGAGATTGCCACGCGGGCCAGCTTGGGCGACGTCCTGGCCGGGGTTCGCAGCTCGCTCGAGGTCACCCCTCCGCTCTACTTCCTGTTTCCCTGGCTGAGCGCGAAGGCCGGGGACCCGATGCTCTGGCTGCGCATCCCAAGCGTGATCTTCGGGACGGTGACCATCCCGCTCGTGTACCTGCTGGGGCGCGAAGCGGGCGGCCGAGCGGCTGGGCTCGTGGCGGCGGCCCTGTGGGCGCTCAGCCCGTTCGCGATCTTCTACGGCGTCGAGGCACGGGCGTACGGGCTCATGGCGATGCTGATCGCCGTCTCGACGCTTGTCCTGCTGCGGGCCGGGGCCCGCGGAGGGGCGTGGCGCTGGGCGCTGTTCGGCGGCCTGACCGCCGCGGCGCTGTACACCCACTACACGGCCATCTTCGCAGTGGCCGCGCAGGGCGCCTGGGCGCTCGCCTACCACCGCGAGCGATGGCGCCCGCTGCTGCTCGCATTCGCTGGAGCGGGGCTCGCCTTCGTCCCGTGGCTTGGGGAGCTGGCGAAGGATCAGAGCGCCACGGGCAGCCAGATCATCCAGACGATCTCACCGTTCGGCGCTCGCACGTTTGTCACCGGGCTGGGACGCTGGTTGGACGGCTCGCCGTTCATTCCGCTCGGCCAGCTCCCTGGACACGCCTGGCTGGCGGTCGGCGCAGCCGGGGTGATCCTCGGGGCGGCGGGAGCCGCCCATCGCTGGCGATCCGGGCCGCGCCGCCCGGTTCCCCCCGCGTTCGTGCTCACGTTCGCCGTCGGCGTAAGCGCGCCGTTGGGAACTGCTGGGTACAGCCTGGTCGGGACCGACGTGTTCGCTGCCCGGAACCTCATGTCGTCGCTCCCCTGCGCGCTGGCGGCGCTGGCGGTCGTGGTGACCAGGCCCGAGCGGCCGCTGTCGTGGATTGCGACCGGCCTCGTGGGCATCGCGGCGGCGGCCGGCGCCGTGCAGTCGCTCGAACCCGCCAATGCACGCATGGACTACGCGGGAGCGGCGGCATACGTCGATCGCGTCGCACGGAGGGCAGACACCGTGTACGAAGTGAACTTCCTTGACCCGCGGGGTCCGCCGGGCCGCCAGCTCTCGGTCAACTTCGCTCGGCCCCACCGGTACATCCTCGCCGGCGTGGGGGGCGGCCTCTCCGAGGCTCTGCGCTCGGCGCGCAACCGGCGCCTCGTCGTCGTGGTTCCGCTCGTCGGCTCGCTTGCCGCCGGGCCACGCACCCCTGCCGGACGGCACCTCGTCGCTGCGCGCCGGTTTCCCGGGCTGGTGCCGCTGGGAGTATTCGCCTACGACCCCGGCGACGGCCGCGGTCTCGGCTCGCTTCGGTACCCTGCGCGACCCTGAGCTCGCCGACGACCGATCGAGTGCCAGCCGCGCGCCGGAGCGTCCTGCCGACGAGGCGACCGAGGGGCATCGCGTTGCCAGACTCCGCGATCGTGGCCGGCTGCGCCGTGATCATGCTCGTGCTCGGGATCATCGGGATCCAGCAGAGCCTGTTCGGGGACGAGCTGTTCACCTTCGAGATGTCGACGCGATCGGGCCTGAGCCAGGTCATCGACGGGGTTCGCGGACCTCTCGAAATCTCTCCGCCGCTCTTCTTCGTGCTGGCATGGGCGACTGGGAAGCTCGGCGATGCGACGGTTTGGCTGCGGATTCCCTCCCTGGCGGCAGCGGTGGCTGCGGTGCCACTGATCTACGCCGTGGGGTGCCGCACCGTTGGCCGCCGGGCCGGCATCGTCGGGGCAGCCCTCCTGGCCATCAGCCCGTCCATGGTGTTCTTCGCGACCGAGGCCAGGGCGTACAGCCTCATGATGGGGTTGGCGCTGGCGTCGACCTGGGCGCTGACGAAGGCAGTCGAAGGCGGAGAACGACGCTGGTGGCTGCTCTACGCCGTCGCAGGGGCTGCGGCGCTCTATGCGCACTACGTGGCGGTCTTCGTCCTCGCCGCGCAAGCCAGCTGGGGGCTCTGGGCGCATCCGCGGGCCCGGCGCGCGGTTGCCGCGGCGAACGCCGCGATGCTCGTTGCCTTCCTCCCATGGGTCCCGGCGGTCTTGGATGATGCGTCATCGCCGTTTCAGGATGCGATCTCCCGGGTCTGGCCGCTCACCGCGGCGTATGTGCCACGGGCGCTGGCCACCTGGGTTGCGGGGACGCCCCTGCTGCCACCTCGCGAGATGCCCGGGCGCATCGCGCTCGCCCTCGGGGCCCTCGGCCTCGTGCTCCTCGCGGGCAGCGCGATCGACCGCTGGCGGTCGTGCGGGCAGGGCTCCCCTCGGTGGCGGCCCTCACCCGGTCTCGTGCTCGTCGCCGCGCTGGCCGTGGCCACCCCCGTCGGCGCACTCCTCTACAGCCTGGTGCTTCCCTCCATCTTCGTGCCACGCACGCTGCTGGCGTCGCTTCCGGCCGCGCTGCTCGCGATTGGCGCGGTCGCGGTGCGGGCTCGGCGGCCGTGGGGCTTCGCCGCGGTCGCGCTCCTTGTCGCTGCGTTGGCCGTCGGCACGGCAAAGTTCCTGACGGCGGACCGCCGGCCCGAGTTCCGCGAGGCTGCGCGGTTCATCGAAGCGCGCAGCCTGCCTGGGGACGTGATCGTCGAAACGGGGCTCTTCGAGCCGGGGCTGCTCCAGGCGCATCTCCGGCGTCCTCGCCCGGTGTACGTTGACACCTGCACGCGCGTGACGACCGGACCCGGCCAGCTGCTGAACGGTCGCGCCGGCTGCGACGCACCGCCCCTCACCGGCTTTCGCGTCGCCGTGCGGGCCGCCCGCGACCGCCGCCTGTTCCTCGTGACGGCGGCGCCCAAGCCGGGCAACCGCATTCCGCCTCCCCCTCGGATCCCTGGGTTCCGGCTTGTCGACCGTCGTTCGTGGGACGGAACGTGGCGGCTGGCCGTGCGCGAGTACGACTGGATCGGCTGACCTGTTCAGCCCAGCGGGTTGAGCGCCCGCGCACGCCTGGCGGCACGCGCCGCCTGGACCGGGTCCTCGGGTCTGAGCGCGATTGCGAGTCCGCCCCAGGCCACGCTGTTCTCGGGCTCCCGGCGCAGCACGCCGTTGAGCGTCGAGATCGCGGCGTCCCGCTGGCCGAGCGCGAGCTGCTGGATGGCGATCGCGACGGCCGGCAGGTTGCTTGCGTTCAGGGATTGCGCGTCCCGGAAGTCGTGAATAGCGGCCGCGCGGTCTGCGGGAGCGGGACGGGCAGAGGAGACGAGCGCGGTGCCCCGGTCGAGAGCGTCCTGGTTGCGCAAGCCGACGGCTGCCCAGCCGACGGTGCCCGCGGCGATCACCAGCAGCGCGATGCGGACGGACGCGTTCGGCACGAAGCCGATGGTACCCCGGCAACGGTACCCTGCCGCCGCATGACAGCACGGATCGGCGTGCAGGTCGCCGCTGGCGCGCTCCTGCTCGCGGGCCCCATGGCGCTCGCCTTCTTCTCCGGCGGGTACTTCCCCGAGGCGCAGCTGTGGGCGCTGGCCGCCAGCGGGGTGCTGCTCGCGGCGGCCGCAGCCTGCAGTTCGCAGCCGGTGCCGCGTTCGCGCGGCGGGCGCCTTGCCCTCGGCGGCCTCGCTGCCCTTGCGCTCTGGACCGGACTTTCGATCACCTGGGCGCCCCTGACGGCGTTCGCCCAGCAGGACGCGCAGCGCGTCCTGCTCTACGCGGTCGCTCTTGCCGCCTCCGCAGCGCTGCTGCACCGCCAGCCGCTCGCCCGCGCCGTCGAGCCGGCGCTGGCGGCCGGCACCGTCGTCGTGATCGGCTACGGCCTCAGCGGGCGCCTCCTGCCCGGCCTCATCGACTTGGCAGCCAGCCGGTCGGGCAACGGGCGACTCGAGCAGCCGCTCACGTACTGGAATGCGATGGGCGCGCTGGGCACCATCGGCCTCGTGCTGGCAGTGCGGATCGTCGGGGATGCCTCGCGCGCCGCCGCGCCGCGGATCGCAGCGGCAGCCGCAACGGTCCCCCTCGGGGTCGGGATCTACCTGACGTTCTCCCGCGGCGCGCTCCTGGCGGTCGCGACCGGGCTGCTCGCGCTCCTCCTGCTGCAGCCGACGCGGGCGCAGGCCCGCGCGGCGGCCCTGGCGGTGCTCTCAGCCGTCGCCGCCGCGGTGCCGATCGGGTTTCTCGCCAGCGTCCGCACACTCGGCGGCGGGGCCGGCACGCGCGAAGCGCAGGGCGCCGTGGCGCTGGCGATCCTGGCCGCCGTCGCGCTGGCCGCGGCCCTGGCCGCGCGCCGCTGGCTGGTGCCCGACGGCCGCGGCGACGAGCCGATGGGGCTGGCCCGCCGGATCGAGCGCCGCTGGGGTGCCAGCCCGCGCCGCGGGCGCCGGGCGGCGCTGATCGTCGGCGGCGTCCTCGCGCTCGTCGTCGCGCTGGCGCTCGCCGCCGGCGTCGAGAACCGGCCGAGCCCCGCGTCGAGCGCGACCGCGAGCCCGACCCGGCTCGGGTCGCTGGACAGCAACCGCTACGAGTACTGGAAGGTGGCGGCGCGGGCCTTCGCGGACCACCCGCTCATCGGGCTGGGCTCGAGCGGGTTCCGCGTGGCCTGGCAGCGCGAGCGCCCGATTCCCGAGCCGGCGGCCGATGCCCACTCGCTCTACATCGAGACGTTCGCCGAGCTCGGGCTCGTCGGGGCGGCGGCGCTCGCGGCCTTCCTCGCGGGCCTGGGCCTGAGCGGCGCCGCGGCCCGCCGCCGGCACCCGCGGCTCGTCGCGGGCTGGATCGCGGCGCTGGCGGCGTTCGCCGTCCACGCCGCTCTGGACTGGGACTGGGAGATGCCGGCCCTGTCGCTCGTGGCGCTGCTGCTGGCCGGGGCGCTGATCGCCGCCGGCGACGAGCCGCTCGGCGACGACGCCGCGGCGGCCTGAGCGGGGGTCAGCGGGGCAGCCGCCGCATAGCCGCGCGCCCGGCGGCCAGCGCGCCTTCGCGGACCGGGGAGCGGTGGTGCGAGGCGGGGCCGGCGCCCGCGAGCCCGGCGCGGTGGGCGAGGTACCAGTCGTAGCTCTCGGCGAGCATCTCGTCCGTCGAGGCGCGGGCGTGCCAGCCGAGCTCGGCCTGCGCGCGTGACGTGTCGAACCACATCGACCGCCCGTACATGAGCCAGTGATAGGGAGCAAACGGGGCGAGCCGCAGGGCCGAGGCGGCCTGCATCGCCGCGGCGGCCGGGGCCAGGGGCAGCGAGCGCACGCGGCTGCGGCTCCCGGCGTGGCAGATGAGGCCCTCGAGCGCCTCGCGCATCGTCCCGAACCGGTCGGTCCCGACGTTGTACGTCGCCGGGCCGGGCCGGGCCGCCGCCCGGATGCAGGCGTCGGCGAGGTCGCGAGCGTGGACGAACTGGTACCGGTTGTCCCCCGGGCCGAGCACGAACACGTCGGCGCCGTCGGCGATCCAGTCGAAGAGCAGCGTGAAGATCCCCAGGCGCCCGTGGCCGAGAATCGTGCGGGGGCGGATCACCGTGACGTCCAGGCCCTGGGAGACGGCGGCGCGGCACAGGCGCTCGGCGTCGAGCTTGGCGCGCCCGTACGCCTCGGCAGGCGCCGGCGGCGTCTCCTCCGTGACCGGATTGCGCTCCGGCACCCCGAACACGGCGCTCGTCGAGGTGTGGACGACCTTTGCCACGCCCGCGTCGAGGCACTCGTCGAGCAGGAGCCGCGTCCCGTCGACGTTCACGGTGCGGAACAGCGCGTCGTCGCGGGCCAGGGGGACCTGCGCGACGTTGTGGTAGACGGCGGCGGCGCCGGCGACGGCGGTGCGCACGGCCGCCGCGTCGCGGATGTCGCCCCGCACGAACTCGATGCGCGGGTCGCGGTCGGCGGCGTCGTTGAGGTCGAGCACCCGGACCGCCGTGCCGCGCTCGAGCAGCTCGCGGGCCAGGAGCCCGCCGAAGTAGCCGCTGCCGCCGGTGACGAGGGCGAGGTCAGCCATGGCCGCCCGGGCTGATTCTGCCGCGGCGGACCCAGCGGGCGCGGGCCACGGCCCGCATGAGCGGGAGGTCGGCCGGGCTGTCCGCGTAGGCGCAGGCGCTGGCGAGCCGGTCGCGGCCCACGGCAGCCGCAAGGGCGGCGACCTTGGCCTCGCCGCGGCAGTTGCCCTGCGCGTAGCGCCCGGTCAGGCGGCCGCCGCGGGCCTGGAGGGCCGTGGCGACGTGCCCGTCGGCCCGCAGGCGGCGGGCCAGGGGAGCGATCACCGGCTCGACCTGGGCGCTCGCGAGCCACACGGCATCACCGCGGGCCCGGTGGCCCGCGAGCGCGGCGGCGACCTCGGCGTTGAGCGGCGCACGGGCCGCGACCGCGGCACCGAGCCCGTCCGCGACGCCGGCCTCGAGGCCGCCGAGCGCGGCCCGCAGCAGCAGCTCCTTCGCCGCTCCCGGCCGGCGCGCCGCCCGGTGCCAGGCGATGGCCGGCAGTGCGGCGGCCACGAGGGCAGACCGGGCCGGCCGCCGGCGCAGCGCTGCGCGCACGAGCGGGCCGAGCAGGTCGCCGGCCACGAGGGTGCCGTCGACATCGAAGACGGCCAGGCCCTGGCCGCTCACAGCTCGATGCCCTGTCCGCGGCACCAGCGCACCGCCGCGCGCATCCCGGAGACCAGCTCGGTCCGCGGCGTCCACCCGAGCTCTGCCTCGGCACGCGACACGTCGCAGGCGATGGTCTTGTCGAGCTCGCCCAGGACGTGGACTTCCTGAACGTAGCGGCCGCGGGCCTGCAGCTGCCGGTCGGCCCACTCCGCCGCGCGGCCAGCGGCGGCGGGGAGCCGGCGGGCGCCGTCCGCGACGTCGTAGCCCTCGGCCCGCAGGGCCGCCCGCACCGCCTCGAGCACGTCGCGCATCGCGTAGGGGGTGCGGTCGGCCAGCCAGTAGGCCCGCCCCCCGGCGGCCTCGGCGAGCTGCGCGCGGCGCACGCCGTCGGCCAGATCCGGGACGTAGGCCATCGAGCGCCGGTTGGTGCCGTCGCCGACCAGGGGGAACCGTCCGGTCCGCACTGCGGTGAAGAACCGCGTCTGGCGCCGCGGCTGGTGCGGGCCGTAGAACCACGGCGGCCGGACGACCGTGGTCTCGATCCCGTCGCCGTGGGCGGCCCGGACGAGGATCTCGGCCTCCATCTTGGCCTGCCCGTAGCCCAGGTACGGGCGGAACGGCTCCTCGGCCCGGAAGACGTCGTCGGGCGCCGGGTTGACGCCGAACGCCGAGTTGGACGACACGTGGACCAGGCGGCGCACGCCGGCGGCCCGCGCTGCCGCGAGCACCGCCCGCGTGCCGCCGGCGTTCACGCGCCCGAACTCCGCCGGATCGGAGGGGTGGATCACCCCGGCGGCGTGGATGACATCCGCGCCGTCGGCGCCGCGCAGCAGGCGGCGCAGAACGTCCACGTCGGCGATGTCGCCGACGTGGACCTGTGCGGCCGGGGCCGCCGCCAGGATCGTCTCGACCTCGCCGGGCGCGCCCGCCAGCGCGCGCAGGGCGCCCGGCTCGCCCGCCAGGCGCTCCATCAGCGCGGTGCCGAGCCAGCCCCCGGCCCCGGTGACGACGGTGACCGGCGGCGCGGGGCGCAGGGCGGGGTCGGCGGGCACGGGCGGGTGAGGCTACACGTAGGCGATGAGGGCGAAGGCGATGGCCCAGATGAGCACGATCGCCTGCAGCGGACGGTCCTCGAGGGCGATGTCGGTCGGCGAGCCGTCGCGGCCGTGGGCGATCACGAGCTGCAGGTAGCGCAGGATGCCGATCACGACCGGGAACGTGGTCAGGTAGAGCTGGTCGGATCCAAACCGGGCCAGGGCGTAGTCCGACAGGGTGAAGAGGGCGTAGAAGCCGATCACGGAGGCGGCGAGCGCGGCGAGGGCGACGTCGATGAACTCCATGCTGTAGCCGCTCAGGGACCTGCGGGCCTCGGCGCTCTCGTGGCCGAGGTCGACGCGCCGCTTGCCGATCGCCAGCAGGAGCGCGAGCAAGCCGGCGGCGAGCACGATCCACTGGGACGCGGCGATGCCCAGTGCGGTCGTCCCCGCGAGCACCCTCAGGACGAAGCCCGCCGCGATCACGCAGACGTCGACGAGCTCGACGTGGCGCAGCCAGAGCGAGTAGGCCGCGTTGATCGCCAGGTAGCCGCCCATCACGGCCCAGAACGGTCCCGGCAGGCCGAGCGCGATCCCGATGGCTGCCGCGGCGCCGAGCGATGCCGCCGCGACCGCGAGCGCGTCGCGGCCCCGCAGCTCGCCGGTGGCCAGCGGGCGCGTGCGCTTGAGCGGATGCAGGCGGTCCTCGGCCCGGTCGCGGTAGTCGTTGAGGGCGTAGACCGCGCTCGAGCACAGGCAGAAGATCGCGAAGGCCCCGGCCGCGTCGAGGACCGACGCAGCGACCTTGAACTCCTCGCTGAAGAAGAGCGGCGCGAGGACGAACGCGTTCTTGGCCCAGTGCCGGGGGCGCATGAGCGCCAGGAGGGCCGCGGGCCGGCTGCGCCGCTGGGCCTGGTCCGGCGGGCTGGGCGCGGTGGCGCTCACGCGTCCTCGAGGTGCGCGGCCACGTTCCGGCTGGCCAGGGCCATCACCGTGCCCTGGGGATTGACGCCGGGGGCGTCCGGCAGCATGGCCGCGTCGTTGACTCGAACATTGCGCAGGCCGCGAAGTCTCCCGAACGAGTCGGCGGGGCAGCCGGCCCGATCCGATCCGATCGGCACCGTGGAGAACAGGTGCACCGTCATGAGGCTCGCGCCGCCGCGCGTGAGGTAGCCGGGGATGCGGGCGACGCCTGCCGCGTCCGAGACGGGCGGCGCGCCGCGCAGGCTCGGATAGACCTCGGTCGCCCCCGCGGCGAGCAGCAGGTGCGCGAGGCGGCCGAGCCCCGAGGCCAGCCGGTCGAGATCGGCGCGCGTGAGCCGGTACGTGACGACCGGGTCGGCCACGCCCGGCACCGCGCGGACCCGCCCGTGGCCCTGGCTGCGGATCGCCGCGTAGTAGACGGCGATCCGCTCCCAGTCCTCCGCGGCGGCCCGGTTGCGCTCCCAGTTGTCGGCCAGTGCGAGGGCGACGTGCTCGGGGCGGCTGGCCGAGCCGCCCAGGGACAGGTTCGGCGCGAACTCCTTGACTTGGTGCACGGGCACGTCGGCCGCGGCCTCGAGTGGCGCCGGAAACCGCGCGGCCAGCTTCGCCGTCGGGTGCATCCGCAGCGTCGCTCCGATCCCCCGGCGCAGCCCGCTGCGCTGGAGGATCGCCGGCGTGCCGATCGCGCCGGCGCACAGCCACACGTGGCGGGCCGCGATGCTGGCCGCTCCCGCCGGCGTGATTCCCCGCACGCCGGATACGACGGCGCCGGATCGGGTGAGCGCCTGCACCCGGATGCCGGTCTCCACGCGCGCACCCGCCGCGATCGCCTGAGGAAGGAAGGTGGCGGTCATCGACTGGCGGTGGGTCCCGGTGGCGTCCTGGCGCAGCCAGCGGGGCACCTCCGCGGCATCCCAGCCGAGTGCGCGGGCCCCGTCAGCGAGGGCCCGCGAGGCGGGCGGAGCCGGGCCCGCCAGCGGCGACACGGCGAGGGCCGCTTCGACTGCCTCCGCGTGCGGGGCCAGGCCCTCGGGCGTGAGGTCCTCGACGCCGAAGCGCCGGGCCCAGTCGTGCAGGACGGCATCGGGCGGGCGGTGGTAGAGGCCGGAGTTGACCTCGGTCCCGCCCCCGGCACACCGTCCTTCGGCATAGGCGACCGGAGGGCGGCCGAGTGCGGCCGTGAGCCCGCCGCCGCGGTACTGCCGGGCGATCTGCTCGAGGGAGAACGGCGGGAACGTGCCTTGCTCGATCCACGGGCCCTCCTCGAGCACGAGCACGTCGCGCCCGGCCTGGGCGAGCCGGGCGGCGGTGAGCGCGCCGCCGGCACCCGACCCGACCACCACGTGCTCGGCCTCGAGGCGGGTCACGAGCCGGCGGGCCGCGCCGCGCCGTAGGCGTGCGCCACCTCGAGCGACCGCACGAGCCGCACGAACTCGCCGACGAGGGGGAGCGTCGAGCGGCCGAGCCGCGCGGCACACCGGCGCCGCCGCGGCCCGTCGAGGGCCGGCCACGGGCGGCCGGCCACCACGGCCGCCGCAACCCAGGTCGCGGCGGCGCCGGCGGCGATGCCGGCCCGCGTGACGAGCGCCGCGCCGCGCGCCTGATCGGCCACGTGGCGTGCGGCCGCTGCGGCCTCGGCGTCGCTCAGGGGGCCGAGGTCGGCCTGCGCGAGCTCGACGGCGAACGAGGCCAGGAAGCCCATCTACGCCGGCTCCTGCACGGGCGCGGGCAGGGGCTCGACGGACTCGGGCTGCGGAGCCGCGGCGGGGGCCGGGCGGCGGGCCGACATGGCGATCAGGCCGGTCGCGACGACGAGCTGCAGGACGAGCAGGCCCGTCGCAATGCGGACGAGGTGCCCGCCGATCAGGGCGAGCAGCACCGGCTCGGCGACGGCGCCGAGCGCGAGCAGCCACAGGAAGCGCACCCGCTGCAGGGCGATCTGGAACTGCACGGCCAGGTACGACACCGCCAGCAGCGACATCGCCACGCCCAGCCAGGCCAGCGCGCCCTTCGCGAGAACGGAGTCGGGCCCGAACACGGTGCGCAGGACGGGCTCGGCGGCGACGGCGTACAGGGCCACCATGGGCACCGCAACGAGTGCGAGGACGGCGAGGGTGCGCCACAGCAAGGGGCGCGGGTCGCTTCCGACCGAGGACTCGCGGGTCGCCTCCGGCAGGAGGTACAGGCCGAGGCCCACGGCCACCCACACGACGCCCTTGGCGGCCACCGCCGCCACCGCGTAGGCCCCCGACTCGTCTGAGCCCAGCGTGTGGCCGACCACGACGACGTCGATGTTCTGCATCACGGCGAGGAGGGTCAGCGCCGCGATCGGGACCCGGTTGCGCATCACGAGGTCGCGAAGCCGCTCGCCCGACGGCTCGGCGGCGGGCCGCCCGAGTCGCCGGCGCAGCACGATCCCCAGGGTGATGACGACGACGAGGACCGAGGCCGGCATTCCGATCAGGGCGCCGGTCACGCCCCAGCCGAGCGCCACGAAGGCCGCGCTGAGCAGGAGCCGCACGAACTGCTCGCCGACGAGGCTGAGCCCGACGGGCTGATACGCCCGGAGCCCCTGCAGAACGCCGCGCTGCACGGCCACGACGACCCACAGCGCACCCGTCGGCGCGACGAGCGCGGCGGCCCAGACCTGGTCGACGTGCATTGCGTCAGCGATCTGCTGGCGCAGGAGCACCGAGGCCACCGCGACGGCGGCCGTCGCGATCAGCAGGCCGCGGGTCCAGCGCTCGAGCGTGGCGGCGCACTCGCCGGGGGACCCCATCCGCCCGAGCGCGGTCTCGCGGGCCGTGGCGACCTGGAGGGCCGAGCCCAGCACGATGAGGATCACGAAGATCGAGATCATGCGGGCGAGGGAGCCGTACCCCTCGGTTCCCAGCCACCGGGCGAAGACGATCGTGAACGCGACCGCGACCACGTTGGCCGCGATCTGCGCGCCGGCCAGCCCCGCCGCCTTGGCGACGTCGGACTCGCGCAGGCCGGCCGCAGGCGCGTCGCCGTGCCGGCTGCCGCTGCCCAGCAGCCGGGCCAAGCGGCGGACCGGGTGGCTCGGGGCCCCAGACATCGGGGGCAGCCTAGTCAATCGGCCCGCCGCGGCGGCCTGCGGCGCGGCCCCGCGCCCGCTTCTCTAGAGTGCTGACGATGCGCATCCGCACGCTTGCCTCCCTCCTCGCCACGGGCGCCGTTCTCGCCGCCCCGGCCGCGGCGTTCGCTCAGAGCGCCGGTGACAACCAGTACTCGGACCCGTTCTCCAGCGGCGGCTCCAGCAGCTCCGGCGGCGGCTCGTCGGGCGGCAGTTCGTCCTCGTCGGGCGGCGGGTCCTCGTCGTCGGGCAGCGGCTCCTCGGGCTCCTCGTCGTCGGGGAGCGGTTACTCGTCGAGCGGCACGACCTACGCGAGCGGCACGTCGACGGGCGGCCCGAGCCTCGCGCGGACCGGAGCCGAGACCGGCATCCTGGCCCTCGGCGGGGCCAGCCTGCTCCTGGCCGGCATCGCGCTGCGCCTGCGGCTGCGCGAGACGCCCGAGCGCGCGTAGAACGCTCGCGGACGTGAGCGGCCGGGCGCCGCAGTCCGCTGTGACCGAGTCGCCGGACGCCACCGCGCGGGCCGGTGCGCGGCTCGCGGCCCGCCTGCGCCCGGGCGACGTCGTCCTGATTCAGGGCGAGCTCGGCGCCGGCAAGTCGACCTTTGTCCGCGGCGCGCTGCGCGCCCTCGGGGTCGAGGGCCCGGTCACGAGCCCGACGTTCACGCTCGGGCGCCGCTACGCCGGCCGGGTGCCGGTGGCGCACCTGGACCTGTACCGCCTCGCCGATCTCGGCGCGGAGGATCCCGGCCTGCTCGAGGACTACCTCGGCCCCGACACGGTCGCGTTCGTCGAGTGGCCCGAGGCTGCGGGCGAGCGGCTCGGCCCGCCGGCGGCCCGCGTGGTGCTCGAGCACCTCGGCGGCGACCGGCGGCGGGTCACGATCCAGGCCGGGGCCGGGGCGTGAGCGGCCGGGTACGCTCGGAGGGGATGGACGACACGCCGGAAGCCCTCCGGGCGCAGATGGCGGACCTCGTCCGCCGCTACGACGCCGCGGCGCACCCGCCGCGGGAGTTCGTGCCGGGCGAGACGCCCGTTCCGCCGGCCGGGCGCGTGTTCGACGCGGACGACATGGTCTCCCTCATGGAGTCCGCGCTGGACTTCTGGCTCACCTCGGGCCGCTTCGCGGCCCAGTTCCAGCGCGAGTTCGCGGACTGGGTCGGGGTGCGCCACTGCACCCTGGTGAACTCCGGGTCCTCGGCGAACCTCGTCGCGCTCTCCGCGCTCACGAGCCCGAAGCTGGAGGGCCGCCGGCTCGTGCCGGGCGACGAGGTGATCACCACCGCGACGTCGTTCCCCACCACGGTCAACCCGATCGTGCAGAACGGCCTGGTCCCGGTGTTCGTCGACGTCGACGTCCCGACGTACAACCTCGACGTCAGCCAGCTCGAGGCGGCGCGCTCGAGCCGGACCCGCGCGGTGATGGTCGCCCACACGCTCGGCAACCCGTTCGATCTCGGCGCCGTCCGGGCGTTCTGCGACGCACACGGCCTGTGGCTGGTGGAGGACTGCTGCGACGCCGTCGGCTCCACCTACCGCGGGGAGCTCGTCGGCACGTTCGGCGACCTCGCGACGGTCTCGTTCTACCCCGCCCACCACATCACCATGGGCGAGGGCGGGGCGGTGCTCACCGACCGCGGCGAGCTGCGCACGCTCGCCGAATCGTTCCGCGACTGGGGCCGGGACTGCTGGTGCGAGCCCGGAGACGAGAACACCTGCGGGCGCCGGTTCGACTGGCACATCGGGAGCCTGCCGCCCGGCTACGACCACAAGTACGTCTACTCGCACCGCGGGTACAACCTCAAGCTCACGGACATGCAGGCCGCGGTCGGCTGTGCGCAGCTCCGCAAGCTCGACGCGTTCTGCGCGGCGCGGCGGGCCAACTTCGCCGCGCTGCGCGAGCACCTGGCCGATCTGGAGGAGATCTTCGTGCTCCCGGAGGCGACGCCCGGGTCCGACCCGAGCTGGTTCGGCTTCCCGCTGCTCCTGCGCCCCGAGGCGCCGTTTGGGCGGCGCGAGCTGCTCCGCCGCCTCGATGCCCGCAAGATCGGCACGCGGCTGCTCTTCGCGGGGAACATCGTCCGCCAGCCGGCCTACGAGGACGTCGAGCACCGGGTCGTCGGCGGCCTCGAGCGCGCCGACCTCGTAGCCGAGCAGGCCTTCTGGCTGGGCGTCTATCCGGCGCTCGGGCCCGACCACCTCGCCTACGTGTCCGAGGTCCTGCACGAGGCCGCGGCGCACGGAGTCGGCGCGGATGACGGCCGCGCGCTGCGGCGCTCGGCGCGCGGCGCCCGCTCCTGACCGGGAGATCCACCGCGGCCGCGGTGCGCCCCGCGCGCCATCATGTTCGGCGTGCCTGGCGACGCGATCCTCGGCTTCGACACCGCGACCGCGGCGACCGCGGCTGCCGTGCTGCGCGCCGGGCACGCCGAGGAGGCCCGCGACGATCCCCCGCCCGGCGCCCGGCCGGCCCACGCCGCACGCCTGCTGCCGCTCGTCCGGGAGGCGATGGCCGCGGCAGACTGCGGCTGGGACGGCCTCGGCCGGATCGCGGTCGGGGTCGGGCCCGGCTCGTTCACCGGCCTGCGGATCGGCGTGGCGACGGCGCGGGCGCTTGCGCAAGCCACCGGGCTGCCGATCGCCCCGGTGTCCACCCTGCAGGCGCTGGCCGCGCCGGCGCTCGCGCACGCCCCGGCGGCGCTCGCCGTCATCGATGCCCGCCGCGGCGAGGCGTTCGCGGCGGCCTGGGCGCGGGGCCTCGAGCCCCTCTCGGCGCCCGCCGCCCTGGGCCCTGGCGCGCTGGCTGCCGCCGCCGCGGCGCTGCCTCCGGGGGCGCTGGCCGTCGGGGACGGGGCGCTACGCTTTCGGCTCGAACTCGAGCAGGCCGGGGCCGAGGTCCCGCCGGATGCGTCGCCCTGGCACCGGGTGACCGGCGCCGCCGTGTGCCGCCTGGGCGCCGCGGCGGACACGGTCGCCTTCGACGCGGTGGCCCCGGAGTACCTCCGCGCTCCCGATGCCGAGCCTTCGGCCGCGCGCCCATGACCGATTCGCTCTCGATCCGCCGCCTCAGCTACGCCGACCTTCCGCAGGTCATCGCGATCGAGCGCCGCGCGTTCCCGACGCCGTGGTCGCTGGCGATGTTCGTGCTGGAGCTCTCGAAGCCGTCCGGGATCTGCCTGGCGGCGCTCCGGGGCGGCGAGCTCGCGGGCTACACGATCTGCTCGCGCTACGACACGGTCTGGCACATCATGAACATCGCCGTGGACCCCGACGAGCGCCGCCAGGGGATCGCGCGGTCGCTGCTGCTCGAGCTCTTCGATCGCGTGGGGGAGGGGGACCACGCGCGGTTCACCCTCGAGGTCCGGCAGTCCAACGGCGCGGCCATCGCGCTCTACGAGCGGTTCGGATTCCGCTCGGCCGGCGTCCGGCGGCGCTACTACCAGGACAACGGCGAGGACGCGATCATCATGTGGCGCACGCCGGGAACGCTCGCCGCGGCGAACGGCGGCGCGGGCAATCCGCTCGCGGACGTGCCGAACGCCGGCCCGCTCGTCACGTGATCCTCGCGATCGAGACGAGCTGCGACGACACCTGCGCTGCCGTCGTGACCGCAGGCGGCGAGATCCTCGCCAACGTGATCTCGTCGCAGGGAATCCACGACCGCTACGGCGGCGTCGTGCCGGAGATCGCCTCGCGCCAGCACCTCGCGCTCGTGAACCATGCCGTCGACGCGGCGCTGCAGGAGGCCGGCGCCGGGCCGGGCGACCTGCGCCTCGTCGCGGTCACCCAGGGCCCCGGGCTCATCGGCGCGCTGCTGGTCGGCGTCGCGACGGCCACCGCGCTCGCCGCCGCCTGGGAGCTGCCGCTCGCGCCCGTCGATCACCTCCACGGCCACGTCGCCGCGGCGTTCCTCGGTCCCGAGCCGTTTGCGCCCCCGTTCCTGTGCCTCGTGGCGAGCGGCGGCCACACGCTGCTGGCCGACGTGACCGGCCCGGGCGAGTTCGCGGTCCTCGGTCGCACGCTGGACGACGCAGCCGGCGAGGCGTTCGACAAGGGCGCCCGCCTGCTCGGGCTCGGGTTTCCCGGCGGCCCGGCCCTCGAGCGGCTCGCCGCCGAGGGGGACCCGGGAGCCTTCGCGTTCCCGGCCGGCGCCCGGATGCCCGGGCTGGACTTCTCCTTCTCGGGCCTGAAGACCGCGCTCCTCTACGCCGTGCGCGACCTCGGCGAGGCGGAGGCTCGCCGGCGCGGCGCCGACCTGGCCGCCAGCTACCAGCACGCGATCGTGGAGTCGCTGGCGCTGCGGCTCGAGCGGGGCCTGGCCGCGACCGGGCGCACGCGGGTGGCGCTCGGCGGCGGCGTGGCGGCGAACGGGCCGCTGCGGGCCCGGGCGGCGGCGCTCGGCGCCGAGGTGTTCGTCCCGCCGCGCGCGCTCTGCACCGACAACGCCGCGATGATCGCGAGCGCCGCGCGGGCAGTGGAGCCGCTCCCGTTCCCGGAGTACCTCGGGCTTGAGCCCTATCCGACCGGCGCCGGCGGCCTATAGGGCCGGGCCGGGGCGGGGGGCCGCCTCCGCACCTGGGCGCTGGGATGCCGCGCGGTCGCGTCGCGCGCCAGCGGCGGGGGCGCCGGAGCGGCGGCGAGGAAGCGGTTGGCCGCCTCGCACGACGGCACGTCGGTGATCGGGATCGCCTGCCGGGTCCGCACGTCGACGAGGACGGACTGCCCGTAGAGCGAGCCCTGGGTGCGCCGGTACGACGGATCGTTGAGCTTCACGCCGCCCGGGTAGCAGACGAAGCGCCGGCCGGGCCGGACCGTGAAGGCACCCAGGCTGCGGTCGTCGTAGCGCAGCCGGACGGCCGAGCGCCCGTCCCACGTGACCGCGAAGATCGGCACGCCCGGTGCCTGGTAGGACGATGCCCCGTAGGCATAGAGCGTGGTGCCGGGGACGGGATCGGGCACCGCGGCCTGGAGTCCGTCGAGGATGCGCTCGCGCGCCGCGGCCGCATCGTCCCAGGACCCGATGTCGTGGGCGACGCGCACGACGTATCCCGCGCCGATGGCGGCGACGGCGACGGCGGCGGCCGCAGCGGCGCCGCGCCGCCAGGCCGGGCGGGCGGTCGCGGCGAGCGTGAAGGCCAGGAGCACCGAGGCGTAGGCGAACGTCACGTAGGCGGGCGCGGCGAGGAGATTGATCCGGTTCTCGATCCCGGGCCGCAGCGGGCCGTACCGGTCGGCTGCCGGGATCACGAGGACGTAGCTGACCGCGATCGCCGCGAGCGCGGCGGGCACGAGCCAGGCCCACCGGCGCAGGGCGGCCGCCGCATCGGGGTCCGCGGCCCGCCGGGCCCGCAGATGCCCGGCGGCAACGAGGGCCGCGACGACGGCGAGCACGGCCAGCCGCGGGACGCCCGCCACCGGCACGAGGGCGCGGGCGGCCACGGTGAGCGCGTGGTCGGCGATCGATCCGGCATGGGCGACCAGGCCGCCGAGGTCCTGTGTCGCGCGCTGGGTGTTGAGGCCGACGACGACCAGCCAGGCCACGGTGACCCCGGCGTCGACGGCCCACCGGCGCAGCGCGCGCTCCCGCGGCGCCACGCGCAGGTAGAGGAGCAGCCCGGCGACGATGGCAGGCCCGGCGATCTCGTAGGACCACAGGCTCAGGAGGAAGAGCGCCAGGGCGCCCGCGGCCAGCCGGCGGCTGCGGCGCCCCTCGGCCTGAAGCCCCCGGAGCGCTGCGATGGTGCCCAGGAAATAGAACGCGGGCCCGAGCCAGTTGAGCGCCGCGGTCGGCCAGAGCACCATCGAGTCCGACCACGGGAAGATGAGCGTGAGGGCCGCGATCGCCCCCGCGTGGACCGGTGCCAGGGGCACGACGACGCGCAGATAGGCATAGAGCGCAACCGCGGTCCCGACGGACACGAGCAGCCCAAACGCCAGATGCCAGGCGGGCACGTCGCCGAACACCGCGGCCGGCAGCCCCAGGATGATCGCGCTGAGCGGGCGGAACGCGAAGACCTTGAGGTCGACCCACCCGATGAAGTCGTCGCTGACCGGAGGGAAGCGCACCCGGGCGGCGATCTGCCAGTCGTCCCACGCGAACCCGCCCTGGGCGATGTGGACGCCGAACACCGCGGCGCCGAGCAGCGCGAGGAGTCCGAACGCCACGGCCAGCTCGCCGCGCCGGGGCATGGGATCCGCGCCCGTCCGGGGGCGCGGGGGGTCGGGTGCCGGCGCGCCGGCGCTGGCCGGTGGCGGCACGGTGGGGGCAATCCCGCCTGGCACGCGCGGGGACTCTACGCGGCCTGCCTGCCGTCCCGGCCCAGGCCGCCAGTAGCATCGCCGCCGTGCCGCCGCCCCGTCCCGCCGTCACGCTCTACAGCCGGCCGGGCTGCCACCTGTGCGACGACGCCCGGGCCGTGCTGCTCGCGGTCCAGGCCGAGCACCCGTTCGACCTCGTCGAGCTCGACATCGAGGCCGATGACGCCCTCCTCCGAGCCTATCTCGAGCGAATCCCGGTCGTGGCAATCGACGGAGCCGAGGCCTTCGAGTTCTTCGTCGATGCCGCCGCGCTGCGGGACCGGCTCGCGGCCGCCGGCTGATACCCGGCCCCGCACCGCCGGCTCCGGAAGCAACGCTTTAGAGTCTGGCCGGATGCCCGCCCCGCCCCCGTCCGCGCCCGCCGCCGACCCGGCGCCCGCCGAGAAGCTCTCGCTCGGCGTCGCGGCCCGTCTCTCGCGCTACCTCCAGGTGCTGACCCAGGCGCGCAAGGAGGGCAAGGACACGATCAGCTCCCAGGAGCTGTCGCGCTTCACCCGGGTCAACTCCACGCAGATCCGCCGCGACCTGTCCGGCTTCGGGAAGTTCGGCAAGCGGGGGGTCGGCTACAACGTCGAGTCGCTCATCTCGCAGATCCGCAAGATCCTGCGCACCGCCGGGCAGCACAACATCGCCCTGTTCGGGGCCGGTCACCTCGGGCAGGCGATCGCCAGCTCGGACATCTTTGCCGACCACGGCTTCCGGATCGTGGCGATCTTCGACCCCGATCCCGCGAAGGCGGGGATGAGCGTCGGCGGCCAGCCCGTGCGGCCCCTGGCCGGCGATCTCAAGGGCGTCGTGGCCCGGGAGGAGATCGTCGTCGCCGTCCTGGCGGTCCCGAACAACGCCGCGCAGGAGCTGGCGACGGCGCTCGTCGACGCTGGGGTGAAGATCATCTTCAACTACAGCGAGGCGCTGCTCCAGGTGCCGCCGGACGTGACGGTCCACACGTCGAGCCCTGCGGTCGATCTGCTCTACGCGCTGTACTTCTATCTGACCTGACCGGAGCCCCCGGCCCCGGAGCCGGCCGCCGGCCGCGCCGGCCCCCCCGACCGTGACCATCGATCTCGACACCGCGCGCGCCACGTTCGCCGAGTCGCGCGACCTCACGGTCGGGCTCGAGGAGGAGTTCGCGATCCTCGACGGCGGGACGCTCGACATGGTGGGGCGCTTCGAGGAGCTGCGCGACGCCGCGCAGCCGGATCCCGTTCTCGCCGCCTCGATCGCCGGGGAGCTGATCTCGTCGGAGATCGAGATCCGGTCCGGCCGCGGGGAGGACTTCGCCGACGCCGTCCGCCGCCAGCGCGACCATCGCCGCCGGCTCTTCTCGCTGGCGCTCGAGCGCGGCGTGGCCCTCGGGGCCACCGGGACGCACCCGTGGGCCGACTACCGCGATCAGCGGATCATCGACACCGCGCACTACCGGCGCGTCGAAGACGGCCTGAAGTACGTGGCGTGGCGGAACAACACGTTCTCGCTCCACGTCCACGTCGGCATTCGCGACGCCGACCGGGCGATCGCGGTGTGCGACCGGCTGCGCCCGGTGCT
>JAXLTD010000011.1:0-80857 GCA_046330225.1 Solirubrobacteraceae bacterium
GCCAAGCGGCGTCGGGCGCTACGTCCGATCGCTGCTCCCCGAACTCCAGGCGCTCGCCGGCGTGGAGATCGAGGAGACGGGCCGCCCGCGGGCCAAGCGCCACGATGTCTTCCACGCGCCGTGCATGCGCAACGCGCTCCTGCGCTCGCCGGTCCCGATGGTCGTCACCCTGCACGACCTGATCCCCCTCAAGCGCCGCGGCGAGCTCATGCGCACCGGCCTGGGGATGCGCATGCAGCGCCTCGCCGTGCAGCGGGCCGTGCGCGTGATCGTTCCGAGCGCAGTCGTCGCCGCCGATGCCGCCGAGCGCCTCGACGTTGCGCCCGACCGCATCACCGTGATCCCCGAGGCCGCCGCGGCCGTCCTGCACCAGCGCAGCGACGAGGAGGTCGCCGCCGTCCGGGCCCGCCACCGCCTGCCCGAGCGCTACCTGCTCTGGGTCGGGTCGCTCGAGCGCCACGATCCGCGCAAGCGCGTGGCGGCGATGGCCGACGCGGCGCGCCGGACCCCGCTCGTGCTCGCCGGGCCGGCAGGCCGCTGGGCCCGGGAGCTCGAGGACGTGATCCTGACGGGCGAGGTGTCCGACGACGACCTCGCCGCCATCTACACCGGCGCCCAGGCGCTCGTCTTCCCGAGCGAGGACGAAGGGTTCGGGTTGCCGGCCGTCGAGGCCCTGGCCTGCGGCACGCCGGTCGTGGCCTGCGACATCCCGGCCCTCCGCGAGGTGCTTGGGGACCGCGCGACCTTCGTCCCGGCTGACGACCTCGAGGCGCTCCTGGCCGCCGGCGAGGCGGCGACGCGTCCGGCCCCGCCGCCGCCGGCGTTCACCTGGGCCGACGCGGCGGCGGCCACGCTCGACGTGTACGAGGACGCGGCGAAGCGGCGCACGCCCGCCTCGCCGCGGCACTGACCGGCCGGCGCGCCGCTAGTACGCCCCGCGCCGCGTGAAGACGGCCGGGATCGTCTTGAGGAGGATCGTGAGGTCCAGCGCGACCGACCAGCGCTCGAGATAGAGAAAGTCGAGCCGGACGAGGTCGTCGAAGTCGAGGTTGGAGCGGCCCGAGACCTGCCAGAGCCCGGTGACCCCCGGCAGAACCAGGTAGCGCTTGCGGTGCCAGGGCTCGAGCCGCTCGAAGTCGCGCATCGGCAGCGGGCGGGGACCGACGAGCGACATCTCGCCCCGCAGCACGTTGACGAGCTGAGGCAGCTCATCGAGGGAGAACCGCCGCAGCAGGCGGCCGACGCCCGTCAGCCGCGGATCGTCCTTGATCTTGAAGAGGGCGCCGTCGGCCTCGTTGGACTGCTCGAGCTCGGGCTGGAGCTCCTCGGCCCCCATTCGCATCGTGCGGAACTTCAGGCACGCGAACGGCACGCCGCCGATCCCGGGCCGCACCGACCGGAAGAGCACGGGGCCGCGGGACGACAGCCGGACGGCGAGCGTGATGACGAGCAGGATCGGGCTGAGGAGGAGCAGGAGGACCGTCGCGCCGACGAGGTCGAAGGTGCGCTTGAGCGCGAAGTCGATCCCCTCGAACACCGGCGGCTTGAGCTCGAACAGCGGCACCGGCTGGCCCGGGACGAACTCGGCGCTGCCGACGAGAATCTCCATCGTGGACGGCACGACGCTCACGCGGATCCCCCGGCGGTGGCAGCGGTCCACGAGGTCGACGGCCCGCTCCTGGGGGAAGTCCGGGTCGGCGATGATCACCTCGTCGACGGTCTCGTGCTCGAGGACGTCGTCGAGGCGGTCGAGGGTGCCGAGCGAGCGCAGCCCGGCCTGCGGCTGGGGCTCGATGGCCAGGAAGCCGACCGGCTCGATCGGGGCCGGCCCGGGTCCGGCGAGCGCGCCAGCGACGGCCTCGATGTGGGCGCCAGTGCCGACGATCAGCGCGCGGCGCCGATAGCCGGCCGCCCGCAGCAGGGCGCCGCTGGCCCGGTCGAACACGAGCCGGCCGGTCCCGATGTAGACGATCGCCAGGCCGAGCGACGAGTAGAAGAGGTAGTAGGTCGAGAACTGCTCGCCGCTGACGACGGCGAAGATGAGCGCGACGACCGTGACCTGAAAGAGCGACGTGACGATCCGCGCGAAGCCGGGGCGGCGCGGGCGGTCCGCGTAGAGGCCCGACCGGGCGAAGAGCAGCGCGGTGACCAGGTAGGCGAACGGGAAGATCCGGTTCGTGCCGCTCACCACGGCGTCGAAGGCAAACCCGTGGCGCACCGCAGCCTTGAGCGCCAGCGCGGTGAAGATCGCCAGGTAGACGCCCGCGAAGTCGATCGCCATGAGGATGAGCACGCGCAGCAGGCGCCGCAGCGTCTCGAGGCGCAGGAAGAACGACAGGACGGGCGGGCGCTTGCGGCGGACGTCCTGGGCCGGGAGGTCGATCAGCTCCAGCGGCTGGCCGGTCCGGGTCCGGGCCGTGCGCCGCTGCGGTTCGGGGGGTCCGCTCATCTCCACCACCTCTGCAAACGTCCGCGCGGCGCGGAGGTTTCGCACCAAGTTCGGGCCGGGCGGGCCACCACGGCCAGGCGCACCCGCATCTAGCGTCCGATCAGTGCGTCGGGTCCCGCCAGCTCGAGCGTGCGGGCGAGGCCGTCGCGCAGCGCCACCGCGGGCTCCCACCCGAGCAGCTCGCGGGCCCGCGAGATGTCGGGCCGGCGGACCTGCGGGTCGTCGGTGGGCAGCGCCTCGTAGACGATCTCCGAGCCCGAGCCGGTGACCTCGATGACGGTCTCGGCAAGCTGGAGCAGCGTGAACTCGTCCGGATTGCCGATGTTGACCGGCAGGTGCTCGCCCGACTCCGCCAGGGCGATGAGGCCCCGGATGAGATCGTCGACGAAGCAGAACGAGCGGGTCTGCGAGCCGTCGCCGAACACGGTGATCGGGCGGTCCTGGAGGGCCTGGCGCAGGAACGTGGGGATCGCCCGGCCGTCCCGCGGCCGCATCCGCGGGCCGTAGGTGTTGAAGATGCGCACGATCGCCGTGTCAAGGCCCTGCTGGCGGTGGTAGGCCATCGTCAAGGCCTCGGCGTAGCGCTTGGCCTCGTCGTAGACGCCGCGCGGCCCGATCGGATTCACGTGGCCCCAGTAGTCCTCGGCCTGGGGATGGACCTGCGGGTCGCCGTAGACCTCGCTCGTCGAGGCGATGAGGAAGCGGGCCCGGTGGCGCTTGGCCAGCCCAAGTGCGTGGTGGGTGCCGTGCGAGCCGACCTTGAGGGTGTGGAGCGGCAGCCGCAGGTAGTCGATCGGCGACGCGGGCGAGGCGAGGTGGTAGACGAAGTCGACCGGCTCGTCGACGTGGAACGGCTCGATGATGTCGACGTTGCGGTGGACGAACTCCGGCACGCGGATGTGCTCGATGTTCGCGAGCGACCCGGTCTCGAGGTTGTCGACGCAGATGACCCGGTGCCCGCGACGCAGCAGCTCGTCGCACAAGTGCGAGCCCAGGAAGCCGGCTCCGCCGGTGACCAGTGAGGTTGGCATCGTGAGGGAGGCTAGCGTCCGCCCGCCTGCCGGCGCGGGCCGCGCCGTGCGACGAACGCCCGGTGCCCGGGGGCAAACGGCGCCCCGGCGTACCCCCGCAGCACGCGGGCCCGGAAGCCGGCGGCACGCAGGGCCGCCGCCGCCGGGCCGGCGGCCTGGAGCTGCTGGCGGTGCACGGAGTCCTCGCGCCGGTAGGCCCCGCGGCGCGCCACGAAGGTCGTCATGCGCCGTTCCAGCGTCCCTGCCCGCGGATCCTCGCTCGTCTCCACGAGGATCGCCCAGTCCTCCCCGGTGGCGAACGAGCGCGCCGTCCCCCCGGGGACCCGCCCCGGACCGGCGAGGTCGAAGAGGAAGAGGCCGCCGGGCCGCA
The DNA here is from genome assembly GCA_046330225.1 of Solirubrobacteraceae bacterium. Classification (GTDB taxonomy): domain Bacteria; phylum Actinomycetota; class Thermoleophilia; order Solirubrobacterales; family Solirubrobacteraceae; genus CANJIV01. Next base: position 3,851 of record JAXLTD010000011.1, read on the forward strand.
GCGCCGCGTGAACCCGCGCGAAGATGCGCTGCAGCCGCCGGCCCGACTGGTCCCCGGCGGTCGCGTAGTTGAGGACCTCGCCGATCGCCAGCACCGCGTCGCACCGGGGCAGCCGCGCCCCGGCGGCGGTCCCCGCCTCGAACCGGGCGCCCGGCACGCGCTCCCGGGCGAGGGCGAGCATCGCCGGCGCCGGGTCGTAGCCGAGCACGTCGTGGCCCGCGGCGGCAAGGCGCGCCGCCGTGAGCCCGCTCCCGCACCCCAGCTCGACCACGGTGGCCGGCGCCGCCGGGGCGAGGGCCGCCAGCGCGAAATCCGCCGCGGCGCTGGCGAGCTGCCCGAACCCGTCGTCGTGGATGAAGGCGAGATCCGGCCCGTAGTCGTTCATGCCGGAACGGTACGCAGGCGTCCGGCTCGCATACCCTTCGGTGACCGTCCCGATCCGAGGAGACCGATGCCCGCCAGCCACTTCGTCGAGAAGCTCACCGAGCAGATCGGCCACGAGTTCGCCGCCTCGCAGCAGTACATCGCCTGCGCCGTCCACTACGACGACGAGACGCTGCCCCAGCTGGCCGCGTTCTTCTACCGCCAGGCGGTCGAGGAGCGCAACCACGCGATGATGATGGTCCAGTACCTCCTCGACGCCGGCGAGCCCGCAACGATCCCGGGGGTGGAGGCGCCGCAGACCGATTTCGCCGACGTCACGGCCCCGGTCGCGCTCGCCCTCGAGCAGGAGAAGCGGGTGAGCGCCCAGGTCGGCGAGCTCGCCCGCCTGGCCCGCGACGGCGGCGACTACGCCGGCGAGCAGTTCATGCAGTGGTTCATCAAGGAGCAGGTCGAGGAGGTGTCCTCGATGTCGGCCCTCCTCACGGTCGTCAAGCGGTCGAAGGACCGCCCGATGGACATCGAGGACTACCTGGCCCGCGAAGGCGGCGCCGAGGCCGCCGACCCGACCGCGCCCGCCGCGGCCGGCGGGGCTCTCTAGTGTCGTGAGCCCCGGCGGCGGCCCGGACCGCCGCGCCGCCGTCCCGCCGGCGGCCGCGGACGTCGCCGTCGTCGGGGCCGGGATCGTCGGCCTCGCCGCCGCCCGGGCGCTCCAGGCCCGCCGCCCGGGCCGCCGGATCGCGGTCCTCGAGGCCGCGCCGGCCGTCGCCGCCCATCAGACGAGCCACAACAGCGGCGTCATCCACGCCGGGATCTACTACGCGCCCGGGTCGCTCAAGGCCCGCCTGTGCGTGGAGGGTGCCAGGCGGCTGTACGAGTTCTGCGACGGGGCCGGGATCCCGGCGCGGCGGTCCGGGAAGCTGATCGTCGCCACGCGGCCCGAGGAGCTGGCGGCGCTCGACGAGCTCGAGCGGCGGGGCCGGGCCAACGCCGTGCCCGGCCTGCGCCGCCTCGCAGCCGGCGACATCCCCGCGATCGAGCCGCACACGCGGGGCCTGGGAGCGCTGCACTCCCCGGCGACCGGCGTCGTGGACTTCCGGCTCGTCGCCGAGGCCTTCGCCCGGGAACTCGAAGCGCAGGGCGCGACGGTGGCGACAGCCTGCCCGGTCACCTCGATCACGGCGGTCCGCGGCGGGTCGCGCATCGTGCACGCCCGCGGCGTGACGGACGCGGCCCGTGTCGTCACCTGCGCGGGCGCGTGGTCGGACCGGCTCGCCGTGGCCGCCGGTGCGCCGCCCGACCCGCGGATCGTGCCCTTCCGCGGCGCCTACCTCGCGGTCCCGCCGCCGGCCGACGCCCTCGTGCGCTCGATGATCTACCCCGTCCCCGACCCGTCGCTCCCGTTCCTGGGGATCCACCTCACGCGCCACGCGGACGGGACGGTGACCGCCGGGCCCTCGGCGCTCCCCGTCGGCGACCCGCTCGCCTACCGGCTCGGGGCCGTGCGCCCGCGCGAGCTGCTGCGCGCGCTGTCGTGGCCCGGGACGCCGCGGCTGGTGGGGCGCCACTGGCGGGCCGCGCTCGATGAGGTGCGGCTGGCGGCCAGCCGCCGCGCGTTCGCCGCCGCGGCGGCCCGCTTCGTGCCTGAGCTGGAGGGCGTGGCGCTGGAGTTCGCCTTCGCCGGCGTGCGGGCCCAGGCGCTCGGGCGCGACGGCACGCTCGTGGACGACTTCGTCGTGTCGGAGGCCGGCGGCGCGGTCCACGTGCGCAACGCGCCGTCGCCGGCCGCCACCGCCGCGCTGGCGATCGGCGACCTCATCGCCGACCGCGTCGAGGCGGCGGCGTAGCCGCCGACGCGAGCCGCCAACGCGAGCCCCCCTCGGGCCGCGAACTGGCGCACCTCAGCCACCGAATCGGTGGCGCAGGTGCGCAAGAACGCCTGGCGGTTCCGGCGCGGCGCCGGGCGCCGGGCGCCGTCCCGTCAGCGGCTCGCCCCAGCCCTCAGGCCGCAGCGGCCTTCAGGTCCGCGGCAGCAAACCCGACCGAGAACGAGCGGCACCAGATCAGCGCCGTGTCGTAGCGGCGCGCGGCGCCCGCGGGCACCCGATAGCGCTGGTTGCCGCGGTTGCCCTTCAGCCCGCCGAGATCGACGAACTTCGAGGCCGAGGCGTCGGTGGCGAGGTAGACGCGCAGGTCGGGGCCGGAGTCCGTCATGAGGCGGCGGAACTGCAGGACCGTGCCGCCGCCGGGCAGCGAGACGAGTTCCGCGCGCCCGCTGCTTGCGTGCTCGAGGCTGCGGAAGGATCCCGCCGCCAGGAGCCGCGGGCCGGCGGGCGCCGCCGGCCGTGCGTCCGGGGCGGGCGCGTTCGCCGCCGGGGCGGCGGGCGCCGCGGCGGGCACCAGTGCCTCGTCGACGGTCGTGTCGCGGAGGGAGAGCGCCCACCAGGCGCCGATGCCCCCGGCGGCGACGACGACCGCCGTGCGAGTCGCGACGCGCAGGTCGGTCCGCCCCTTGACGAGCTTGCCGATCCCGAAGCCCAGGCCGCCGAGCCAGAGGAACGCGAGCACGATCTTCGCCGTCTCCCCGCCCGGGAGCAGCTGGCCCACGACGAGCACCGTGCTGCCGACCAGCGCCGCCGCGAGCGCCGCGGCGAGCAGCACCCGGGCGCCGACCGGAAGCGGGCGGCGCGGCGCGGGGCTCGAGGCGGCAGCCGGCACCAGCTCGGCCTCAGACGAGGTACCCGATCGCCACGGCGCTGGCCGAGGCGACGAGCCCGGCGCGCACGAACGGGCGCAGGTCGGGCCGGTGCTTGACGAGCTTGCCGAGGATGAACCCGCCGGCCACGAACCAGGCGATGACCAGGCCCTCCTGGGCGACCGTGCGGCCCGGCACCGCCGCGGCGATGAGGAATGCGCCGCCCGCGAGCGCCGCCGCGGCGGCCAGGCCGGCGAGGACGCGGATGGCCAGGGGAGCGGCGGGGGCGGCGGGGGCAGCGGCGGCGTGGGTCATGCGGTCGATCCTGGGGAACGGCGGGGGCGAGATCAAGGGCCCGGGCCCCGGGTTTCGCGGCCCGTAAGGACCCTGTCCCCGCCGGTCGCGAGACGTAACAGTCAGCCGTCGGCGCGGTGGCGCCGGCGCAGGACTCGCGCCTCGCCGGTGCGGCGCGTGAGCTTCTCGTCGTCGAAGCGCTCGAGGAACGCCTGGGCGTACAGGCGGCTCGTCCCGAGCTCGTCGCGCAGCTGCGCCAGCGTGATCGACCCGTCCGCGTGCAGCCGCGCGGTCACCACGGCACGAACGGCCGCGAGTGCCTCGGCGTGGACGTGGCGGCCCCGCCCGAGCCGAACGGCGCGGCCGGCGGCCCGCAGCGCGGCGAGATCGGCGGCGGTGGCGCCGAGGTCCGCGTCCGGCGGCGGCTCGCGCCCGGCGGCGCGCAGCCGGGCCTCGGCGGCCAGCGCCTCGGGGCCGAGCTCGGGCGCCGCGGCGGGGGCTGGCGCCGCGGGCGCCGCGTCAGGCGATGCGGCCTCCGGCTCCCCGCGGGCCAGGCGCTCCAGCCGCGCGAGCTCGTCGCGCGTGGGCCCGTGCTTGCGGGCCGCCGGGTCGATGACCGTCCCGCCGCCAAGGGTGTCCGGCGGCGCCACCTGGCGCACCACGAGCCGGTCGCCCGCCGCGGCCAGGAGCGGGCGCTCGAGCCGCAGCTGCCAGAAGCGGCCGCCCAGCGGAACGGCCCGGCCGGGGGCTTCGCGCGTGCCGTGGTGGGCGTGGACCCGGGCGCCGTGATCGAGGCGATCCCGCGCCTCCGGGGCCAGCTCGAGCGCCACGTCGAGCACGTAGGACGGGGACGTGCCCGGCGCCCCGGCGCCCGCAACCACGTCCCCGCGGCGCACGTCGCGCACCTCGACGCCCGCGAGGTTGAGCGCGACGCGCTGGCCGGCGACCGCCCGCTCGACGGCCACGTCGTGGACCTGCACCCCCCGGATCCGGGCCCGCCGGCCGGCCGGGAGGATCTCGACCGTGTCCCCCCGGCCCGCGCTTCCGGCCCAGAGCGTCCCGGTGACCACCGTGCCCGCGCCCCGCACGCTGAACGCGCGGTCGACGTGGAGCCGGGGGGCGCTGCCAGCGGCGGCGTCCGCGGCCCGGCCGGGCAGCCGAGCAGCCATCCGGTCCAGCGCCGCCCGCAGCTCGGCGATGCCCGCGCCGGTGCGAGCCGACACGGGGACCCCCTCGGCGCCGGGGAAGAGCTCGGCAGCCTCCGCGAGCGCGGCGCCGGGCTCCGCGACGTCGCACTTCGTGATCGCCACGACGCCGTCAGCCACGCCAAGCCCGGCGAGCACCGCCGCGTGCTCGCGCGTCTGGGGCATCACGCCGTCGTCGGCGGCGATGACCATGAGGAAGCAGTCGATGCCCGTCGCCCCGGCGACCATGGTGCGGACGAAGCGCTCATGCCCCGGCACGTCGACGACCGACAGGCGCCGCCCGGACGGCAGGACGAGGGGGGCGAAGCCCAGCTCGATCGAGATGCCGCGCGACCGCTCCTCCGGGAGCCGGTCGGTGTTCACACCGGTGAGCACCTCGACGAGCACGGTCTTCCCGTGGTCGATGTGCCCCGCAGTCCCCAGCGTGAGGGGGGGCCGGGTCGGCGCGGCGGGGGCGCTGGCCATCAGGCCGGCGTGCGGAGCGCCGCGCCGACCCGGCCCCCCACCGCGTCGGCCTCGGCGTCGGTGAGCGTCCGGGGGTCGAGCACCAGCCGCCCGCCGGCGATGCGCCCGACAACCGCCGGGTCGCCCAGCCGCAGCGCCGCCGCGAGCGCGTCGGCGCCCGCCGGGCCCGGCTCCACGGTGACGACCGGGCCGTCGAGCTCGAGCAGCGGCAGCGCGCCCCCGCCCACCTTCGCCGCCCCCCGGGCCACGGACGCCGCGTCGCCGATCGCGTCGCGCAGCCGCTGCGCCCGCACGGCCAGCACGGCCTCGGGCGCGTCGAGCATCGCCAGGACGGGGATCTCGCGGCGGGCCTGCTCCGGGTCCCGGTAGAGGCGCAGCGTGGCTTCGAGCGCCGCGAGCGCGAGCTTGCCGGGACGCAGCGCCCGGGCCAGCGGGTGGCTCCGGGCCGCCGCGACCGCGTCGGCGCGGCCGACGATGAGACCGGCCTGCGGGCCGCCGAGCAGCTTGTCCCCCGAGAAGCAGACGAGCGCGGCGCCGGCCAGGACCGAGCGGCGGACCGGCGGCTCGTCGCGCAGCGCCGCCACTCCGTGCGCGAGCGCGCCCGAGCCCACGTCGTCGATGACCGGCGGTCCCAGGCCGCAGAGCGCCTCGATCTCGACGTCCTCCACGAAGCCGACGGTCCGGAAGTTCGACGGGTGCGCGCGCAAGACGGCGCCCACCACGGGCGTCGCCTGCGCGATCGCCCGCTCGTAGTCGGCCAGCCGGGTCCGATTCGTCGTCCCGACCTCGATCAGGCGGGCGCCGGACTGGGCGATGACCTCGGGGATCCGGAACGACCCGCCGATTTCCACGAGCTGCCCCCGCGAGACGACGATCCCGCTGCCGTCGCCCGCGAGCGCCGCCGTGGCCAGGAGCGTCGCCGCGGCGCAGTTGTTCACGGCCAGCGCCGCCGCGGCTCCGGTCAGCTCGCACAGGAGACCCTCGACGTGGTCCTGGCGCGAGCCACGGGCACCGGACTCGAGGTCGAGCTCGAGGTTGGAGTACCCCGCGGCCGCAGCCGCGGCGGCGTCCCGCGCCGCATCCGCGAGCGGCGCCCGCCCCAGGTTCGTGTGGACCACGACCCCGGTGGCGTTCAGGACCCGGCGCAGCGAGGGCGCCTGCGCGGCGGCGAGCGCCGCCCGGGCCCGGACGACGAGGTCGGCGTCATCGTCGGCGCCGCCGCGCAGCTCGGCCCGGCGAGCGTCGATCGCCGCCCGGGCGGCGGCGACCGCGAGCGCGTGCGGCGCGTCGAGCCGCGCGGCCAGCTGCTCGACCGACGGCAGCCCGCGAAGCGCCGCGCTCAGGCCGCCGGCGTCGTCCCCGGCACCCACGACTCGCCGTCCTGCGTGATCTCCTTCTTCCAGATCGGCGCCTGCGCCTTGATGGCGTCGATGATCTCCCGGGCGCCGGCGAACGCCTCGCCGCGGTGCGGCGCCGAGGCGGCGACGAGCACCGACGGCTCCGACAGCGGCACCGTGCCGATCCGGTGCTCGGCGGCCGCGGCGCAGAGGCCGTGGCGCTGCACCGCCGCGGCGAGGATCTCGCGCATCCGCGGCTCGGCCATCTCGGCGTAGGCCTCGTACTCGAGCTGGGGCACGTCGCGGGTCACGCCAGCGAAGGTCACGACGGCGCCGGCCCGCGGGTCGCGGACGCGGGCCACGAGCGGGTCGAGCGCGAGCGGCTCGCCGGTGACGCGCGCGTGCCATTCCGCCCCGCCCGACACCGGGGGAATCAGCGCCAGCTCGTCGCCGGGGGACAGCACGGCGTCGGCGTCGGCGTACTCGCGGTTGACGGCCATGACGAGCGGGAGGCCTCCGGCGATGTCCTCGACCGCGGCGAGCGCGTCGCGCACGCGCGCACCGTCGGGGAGGTCGAGCTGCAGCTCGCGCGTGCCGGCGCGCTCGCGCAGCATCGCGAACAGGCGGATGCGGACGACCATGCCTCAAGGCTACCCGCGGGGGTACCCTGCGGCCCATGGCCACCGCACCCGAGCACCGCACCATCGCGCCGATCGTCGGCCCCGACGACCCGCGCCGCTTCACCGACTCCGGCATCGAGGTCAAGCCGCGCTACGACGAGGCCGACCTCCCGGCGCAGCTGGACCTCGGGGAGCCCGGCGCGTTCCCCTACACGCGCGGCGTGCATCCGGACATGTACCGGTCGCAGCTGTGGACGATGCGCCAGTACGCGGGCTACGCGAGCGCCCGCGAGTCCAACGAGCGCTACAAGTACCTGCTCCAGCACGGGTCCACCGGCCTGAGCATGGCCTTCGACCTCCCGACCCAGCTCGGGCTGGACTCCGACGACCCCCGCTGCCTGGGCGAGGTCGGCCGCACCGGCGTCGCCATCGACACGATCGACGACATGCGGACCGCCTTCGACGGCATCCCGCTCGATCAGGTCTCGACGTCGATGACGATCAACGCCCCGGCGGCGGTCCTCCTGCTGCTCTACGAGCTCGTCGGCGAGGAGCAGGGCGTGCCGTCCGAGCAGCTGCGGGGCACCACGCAGAACGACGTGCTGAAGGAGTACGCGGCCCGCGGCAACTTCATCTACCCGCCGGAGCCGACGATGCGGCTGACCACGGACATCTTCGCCTACTGCGCCGACCGCATTCCGCGCTGGAACACGATCTCGATCTCGGGCTACCACTTCCGGGAGAAGGGCTGCTCGGCCGTCCAGGAGGTCGCGTTCACGCTCTCGAACGGCATCGCCTACGTCCAGGCGGCGATCGACGCCGGCCTCGAGGTCGACGCGTTCGCGCCGCGCCTGGCCTTCTTCTTCAACGGCCACAACAACGTCTTCCAGGAGGTCGCGAAGTTCCGGGCCGCCCGGCGGATGTGGGCCCACATCATGCGCGACCGCTTCGGCGCCCGGAGCGAGAAGTCCATGAAGCTGCGCTTCCACACCCAGACCGGCGGGGTGACGCTCACCGCGCAGCAGCCGGAGAACAACATCGTGCGGGTCGCGCTCCAGGGCTTCGCGGCCGTCTGCGGGGGCACGCAGTCCCTGCACACCAACGGCTATGACGAGGCGCTGGCCCTCCCCACCGAGCGCGCCGCGAAGATCGCGCTGCGCACCCAGCAGGTCATCGCCCACGAGTCCGGCGCCACCGACTCGGTCGACCCGTTCGCCGGGTCGTACTTCGTCGAGGCGCTCACCGACGAGATCGAGACCCGCGCGTCGGAGCTCATCGCCAAGGTCGACGAGCTCGGCGGCGCCGTCAACGCGATCTCGTTCGTCAAGGCCGAGATCGAGGAGTCCGCCTGGGGCTACGAGGAGCGCTACCGCCAGGGCCAGGACATCGTCGTCGGGGTCAACAAGTACGAGGAGGAGTCGGTCGAGGTCCCGGACATCCTGCGCGTCGACCCGGCCTCCGAGCGCGAGCAGCTGGAGCGCCTGGCCGCGTTCAAGGCCGGCCGGGATGCCGACCTGGTCGCGCGGCGTCTCGAGGAGGTCCGCGACGCGGCTCGCGGCGGCGGCAACCTGCTCCCGGCTCTGCGCCTCGCCCTGAAGGACCGCGCCTCGATGGGCGAAGTGTGCGGCGCGATGAAGGACGTGTTCGGGGCCTACCGGCCGGAGGCGTAGGCCTCGGCGCCCCGCCCGCCGCGGCGGCGAGCCGCGGCGGCGAGATCGCCCGCCGCGGCTCACCCATCCATTCCTGTGCGCCTCAGCCACCGATCCGGTGGTCCAGGCGCGCCAGAACGCCGCGCGGCGCCGGCCCATCCATTCCTGTGCGCCTCAGCCACCGATCCGGTGGTCCAGGCGCACGAGTACGCGGCGCGGCGCCTCGCGCGCGGCGTACTCGTGCGCGGCGCGGCGCCCCGCGCGCGATCAGGCCTCCCCGCCGGGCGCCTCCCCGGGTGGCGCCGTGGCGCCGGGCGCCGGGGCGAGATCGGGCGGCGCGTCCAGCACCGCCCGCACGCCGCGGGCTGGGGCCATCGTGATGTGGCGCAGGACCGCCCGCTCGGGCCGGTGCGAGGCCGGGCGCAGCGACGGCGCACGCCGCAGCACCTCCCGCAGGACGATCCGCATCTCGCTCTGCGCGAACGCCGCGCCGAGGCAGCGGCGGATCCCGCCGCCAAACGTCGCGAACGACGATGCCGCCGGGCGGGCATCCAGGAACCGCTCGGGCCGGAACGCCTCGGGATCGTCGTAGACGGCCGGATTCGTGTTCACGAGGTAGCTCGAGGGGGTCACGATGCCCCCCTTGGGCAGCCGCCAGCCGGCGAGATCGACGTCGCGGGACGCCGTGCGCCCGAAGTCGATCACCACCGGCCGCACCCGCAGGCTCTCGTCCACGACCGCCTGGAGGTAGGGACCGCCGCCGGACCGCAGCTCGGTCTCGAGCCGCGCCCGCGCCGCCGGCGCGCGGAACAGCAGCTCGAACGTCCAGGCCAGGGCCGTCGCCGTCGTCTCGTGGCCGGCGACCAGCAGCGTGACGAGCTCGTCACGCAGCTCGCGGTCGCTCAGGCCGTCGCCGTCCTCGAAGCGGGCGCCGAGCAGCAGCGAGAGCACGTCGTCGCGGTCGCCGGCGTCGGCGGCGGCCCGGCGCGCGGCGATCTCCTCGAACACGAGCGCGTCGAGCCGCGCGCGCCGGCGCAGGAACCGCGGCCATGGCCAGAACCCGCCGGGGAGGCGGCGGAACGGCGGCGTGAGCAGCAGGCTCGCCGCCCCGGCGTCGACTGCCTCGGAGATCGCGGCGGCGAATCGGGCCAGCCGGGCCTCCCCGCGAATGCCGAAGACGGCCCGCAGGATGATGTCGAGCGTGATGTCCTGCATCCGCGGGCGCAGCGCAAAGGGCTCGCCGACCGGCCAGCCCGCCAGGGACCGGACCGTCGCGTCCGCGATCGTGGCGTCGTAGGCCCGCATCCGCTCGCCGTGGAACGCCGGAAGCATGAGCTTGCGCTGGCGCAGGTGCTCGTCACCGTCCAGCAGCAGGACCGACGAGCGGCCCAGCAGCGGCGGCAGCGCGTCCCCGAGCGCGTTCGCCTCCCCGGCCCGCAGCGTGTCTGCGTCGGCCGCCAGCACCGCGCGGACGACCTCGGGGTCGTCGGTGACGTGCATCGCTCCGAATGGCACCGGCCGCATCACGTAGAACGGGCCGTGGCGGGCCCGGCAGTGCCGGTAGAACCCGCGGGGATCCAGGCCCCACCAGAGCGTCTGCACCAGCGGCGGGAGGCTCACCTCCGGCGCTTCGCGCAGCACGCCCGGCGCGCCTGCCCCGGTCGCTGCTAGGTTCGCATCCATGACCTTGGCCACGCTTGACTTCTACACCGTCGTCCTCTTCGTCCACATCGTCGCCGCGATCGTGGCGTTCGGCGTGACGTTCGGCTACCCCCTGCTGTTCACGCTGGCCGAGCGCGGAGAGCCGCGCAGCGTCCCCTTCGTGCTGACCTTCACCGAGAAGGCCGGGCGCTGGCTCGTCGCCCCGGGAATGGTCGTCCTGCTCCTGGCCGGCATCTACCTCGCGGGCCAGGATCCCTGGGACTTCAGCCAAGGCTGGATCAGCGCCGCCTTCGTGATCATCGTCGTGCTGTTCGGGATCCAGGGCGGCTACTACGCGGGGCGCGTGCGCAAGGCCCGCGAGATCGCCACGCGCGACATCGCGGTCGCCGCGCCGGGGGCCGAGCCGAGGCTCAGCGCGGAGTACCTCGCGCTCTCGCGGCAGATGGGCGTCGTCGGCGTGGCGCAGAGCCTGCTGATCCTGCTCGCGGTGTTCGACATGGTCTGGAAGCCCGGCCTGTAGCGCCTCGGAACGTCGGCGGCGGTCGCCGCCGACGTTATGGGAACCCGGGCAGGAGTCCGCGCCGGACACGGCGAAACCCGGCCCCGATGGATGCGGTCACCGCCCAGCGGACCCTGGTGAAGTCTCCGCCCGAGCTGTGGTCGGAGGTCAGCGACGCGAGCGCGCTCGCGAAGCATCTCGGGGCGTTTGGGGAGATTCGCATCACCCGGATCGAGGCCGAGACCACCGTCGCCTGGGAGGGCGAACGCGCCAGCGGCACGGTGGAACTCGAGCCCTCGGGCTGGGGGACGCGCGTCACGATCACCGCCGAGCCGGCAGCGCCGGCGCCCATGTCGCCGTCAGCGCCGGAACTCCCGCCGCAGGCCGCCGGGCCGCCAAGCTCCGAAGGGGATCCCGACGCGGGCCTCGACCCCGTGCCCGAACCCGGGCCGCTGGCGACCGCCGAGGCCGCGGAGGCCGCCCCTGTCACGGAGCTGACGCCAGACGCCGAAGCCCAGCCAGTCGCCACGGCCGGCCCGGCGAGCAGCCCCGACGCCGACGACGGAGCCGAGCCGGTCGCCGTTGCCGTTGCCGTTGCCGTTGCCGAGCCCGAGCCCGTTGCCGAGCCCGAGCCCGAGCCCGTTGCCGACCCCGAGCCCGATGCGCCCTCCGAGACTGCGACCCGCGGCGAGGCCGGCCCCGACACGGATCCGGCGACCCCGGAGCCGGCGTCCGGCGACGCGCCCCGGCGGGGGTTCTTTGCCCGCCTCTTCGGATGGCGCCGTCGTCAGCCTGCCGCCGACGCGCCCGCCGACGTGCCGAGCCAGGCCGGCCCGGACCCCGAGTCCGAGGAGGATCCGCCCTCCGAGCCGGCGCCCGCCGCCGAAGTGCCGAGCGAGATCGAGCCCGAGCCCCAGCCCGAGCCCGAGCCCGAGCCCGGCCCCGTCGTCGCCGCGGTCACCGATCCCGTGTCGCCTGACCCGGTGGCACCCGCCGGGACTCCCGACGCCGCGGACGCGCCGGCGCCCGAGCCCGAGCCCGAGCCGGCCCCCGAGCCCGAGGCGGACCCCGGCGAGACGCTCGCCATCCTCACCGGCGTCCTGGACGACCTCGGCGCCGCGCACCACCGGCCGTTCTCGCGCGGCTGATTCGCCCGCTGGCGGCGCCTGACCCGCCGCCGCCACGCCGCCGCGCGCCCCGGGGCCGTAGCATCCGGCCCCCATGCGCCAGCACTCACCCGAGACCTACGAAGAGAAGCTCGCCCAGCTGACCGACCTGCGGGAGGCCGCAATCCACTCGGCCTCCGAAGCGGCGGTGGAGAAGCAGCACGCCAAGGGCAAGTACACGGCCCGCGAGCGGATCGAGAAGCTCCTGGATCCGGGGTCGTTCCAGGAGGTGGACACGTTCGTGCGCCACCGGACCTACGACTTCGACATGCAGAAGAACCGGCCCTGGGGCGACGCGGTCGTGACCGGCCACGGCACGATCGACGGCCGCCGGGTCTGCGTGTTCAGCCAGGACTTCACGGTCTTCGGCGGCTCGCTCGGCGAGGTCATGGCCGAGAAGATGTGCAAGATCATGGACCTGGCCGCCAAGATCGGCTGCCCGGTCATCGGCATCAACGACTCGGGCGGCGCGCGGATCCAGGAGGGGGTCGTCTCGCTCGGCGCCTACGGGGACGTGTTCGTGCGCAACGTGAAGTGCTCGGGCGTCATCCCGCAGATCTCGCTGATCATGGGCCCGTGCGCCGGCGGCGCTGTCTACTCGCCGGCGATCACCGACTTCATCTTCATGGTGAAGGAGACCTCGCACATGTTCATCACGGGGCCCGACGTGATCAAGACCGTGACCGGCGAGGAGCCGACGTTCGAGGAGCTCGGCGGCGCCATGACGCACAACTCCAAGTCGGGGGTCGCCCACTTCGCCTCCGAGGACGAGGACGCCTGCCTCGAGGACACCCGCTACCTGTTCAGCTTCCTGCCCTCGAACAACCTCGAGACCGCCCCGCGGGTCCAGCCCACCGACGATCCGCTCCGCATGGACGCCGAGCTCGACTCGGTCGTCCCGGACAACCCGAACAAGCCCTACGACATGCGCGACGTCGTGCGGCTCGTGGTCGACGACGGCGAGTTCTTCGAGGTTCACGAGCACCACGCCAAGAACATCATCTGCGGCTTTTCCCGCCTCGACGGCTACGCCGTCGGCGTCGTCGGGAATCAGCCGGCCCAGCTCGCCGGCGTGCTCGACATCGACGCCTCCGCCAAGGCGGCCCGCTTCGTCCGCACCTGCGACGCCTTCAACATCCCGATCCTGACCTTCACCGACGTGCCGGGCTTCCTGCCCGGGACCGAGCAGGAGTGGGGCGGCATCATCCGCCACGGCGCCAAGCTGCTCTACGCCTTCACCGAGGCGACGGTGCCGAAGATCACGGTCATCACCCGCAAGGCCTACGGCGGCGCCTACGACGTCATGGCCTCCAAGCACCTGCTGGCCGACTTCAACTTCGCCTGGCCGACCGCCGAGGTCGCGGTCATGGGACCGGAGGGCGCGGTGAACATCATCTACCGCCGCGACATCGGGTCCAGCCCGACGCCCGAGGAGCGCCGCCAGAAGCTCATGGACGACTACAAGGCGCGCTTCGCGAACCCCTACAGCGCGGCCGAGCGCGGCTACATCGACGACGTCATCGTCCCCCACGAGACGCGGCCGAAGGTCATCACCGCGCTGCACACCCTGCTCACGAAGCGCGAGCCGGGCCCGAAGCGCAAGCACGGCAACATCCCGCTGTAGGGAGGCCGTCCGCCGGCTCGCTGTGCGGCGACCGGCGGGCGCGGCCCGTGCCACGCCCGCCGCCCGTCAGCGCGCTACTTCGCCGTGAGCGTCAGGACGCACGGCGCCTTGGTCTTGGCGTCGGTGACCGGCTTGCCGTTGATGTCCTTGGCCTTCACGGTCAGGGTCCGGCTGTTTGCCACGACCTGCGAGTAGGAGAACGTGTCGCTGTTGGCGCACTGCATCCCGACCCCGTTGGGCGGATCGCCCTTGAAGAAGACGCTCGTGATCAGCGATCCGGCGTTCGCGTTGCCGGTCGCCTGGTCGATCTCCAAGGCGAAGTTCGCCGTGGCCACCGGGCCGGTGACGGCCTCGGTGAGGCTCGAGTTCTTCGGCGTCGGCAGCGTGTCGTACCGGACGTTGTTGAAGAAGTTCGCGTGGGTGTCCGTGGTCAGGAACACCGCGTTCTTCACGTTGCGGTCCAGGAACGTGATGAGCTTCTGCCGCTCGGCGGCGTAGCCCTCCCAGCGGTCGTAGGGCAGCGCGTAGAACTGCTGGATCGGCTTCTCGTTCATGACGACCTTCCACTTGGCGGTGGAGGCCTTGATCGCCTTCGTGAACGCCGCGTACTGGCGGGAGCCGAGGAGCGTGCGCTTCGGGCTGTTGATCCGGTCCAGGCAGGCCTGCGACACGGGCGCGGCAAATGACGGAACGAGCGCCGAGAACAGCGCGCGGGTGGCCGCGGGGCCGGTCGGCGCGAGGTCGGGCGACTTGCTGATCGGGTTGTCGCAGGTGCCGCCGTCCGAGGCCTTCGCGCTGCGGAAGGTGATCTCGTCGAGCAGGAAGACCTCGACGTTCTTGCCCCAGCGGAAGCTCCGGTACAGGCCGTTCTTCGCGGTCCAGGTGGTGGGCTGGTAGCTCAGGAACGCGGCCACCGAGTCCTTGTAGAGCTTGGCGCCGGTCTTGCCCTCGCCGGTGTAGTCGTTGATGAACTCGTGGTCGTCCCAGTGGTTGTAGAGCGTGCCGCTCTCCCGGAGCTTCATCAGCGGGGGCCGGACGATGTTCATCTTGTACTTCAGCCACTTCGCCGCGGGCGTGAGCGCCGCCGGCGCGCACGGGCTGCCGCCGCACTGGACCTCGGTGTCGGAGTAGATCGTGTCGCCGAAGTTGACGTTGAAGTCGTTGTGCTCGGCGGCCATCCGGCCGTAGACCTGGAAGGCGTTCCAGAACGGCTTCCCGGAGCCGTCGGTCTTCGGCGTGGCCTTGGACTGCGGCTGCGCGTCGGCGTCGCCGGAGTAGGCGAACGACACCGGGACGTTCGCATTCGGGGCCGGCGCGGTCTTGAAGGTGCCGGTCGCGCTGACCTTCGAGCCCTTGCGGAAGCGGTAGTAGTAGCGCGCGCCGGCCTTCAGGCCGGTGGCCCGGATCGTCAGCGTGTAGTCGCGCGCGGCGCTCGCCGAGCCCTTGTAGAGCGCGGCCCCGCTGAAGCTGCGGCTGCGGGCGACCTGCAGCGTCGTCGGCCCGGCACTGCCGGGGCGCGACCACAGGAGCGCGGAGGAGGAGGAGACGTCGCCGGCGGCGACGCCGTACTGGAACGCGCTGCCCGACGCGGCGCCGGCGGCTGCCGGGCCGGCGAGGAGGGCGCCGGTCGTGAGGGCGGCGCCGAGCAGGGCGATCCGCCGCGAGAGGTTCGTTGGCATGCGCGCACGCTACTCCTCCCGCCGGAACCGCGGCGCCGCTCCGATCCGGCGCGCGGACCCGCCGGCCTGCGATACGGTCGCCCGCAGCCCAGCTGCTTCCCGGAGGAGGACGCACCAATGGATGGATCCCCGCTTTCCCGCCGCCAGTTCGTCGCGGGCGCCAGCTCGCTCGGCGCCGTCGCCGTGTTCGCCCCCCAGGCGCTCGCCGCCAAGCTCGGCACCGTGCCGACCCTGCGCGGCGGCCGCTTCGACTCGGGCCTGATGTCCGGCGACCCGACGCCCAACGGCATCACGCTGTGGACCCGCGTGTTCGGCGTCGGCGGGAAGGGCTCGGTCGAGCTCGAGATCGCCAAGGAGAAGAGCTTCCGACGCGTGGTCAAGCGGGAGCTGATCGGCACGGGCGCCGACCTCGGGCACTCGGTCAAGGCCCGGGTCACCGGCCTCGACCCGTACGAGCAGTACTACTACCGCTTCGCCACCAAGACGGCGAACAGCCCGGTCGGCCGCTTCCGCACCGCGCTGCCGGCCGACTCCCGCCAGCCCGTGCGCTTTGCGTTCTGGTCCTGTCAGGACTACACCCACGGGTTCTACAACGCCCACGCGCTGATGGCCCGCGAGGACATCGACTTCATGGTCTGCCTCGGCGACTACATCTACGACGAGACCTACCACACGGTCGGCGGCTCGAAGACCGCGGTCCGCGACGACACGATCGGGCGCACGCCGGATCCGAGCTACACCAGTGTCTTCCGGGCGGCGGTCTCGCTCGACGACTACCGCAAGAAGTACGCCCTGTACCGCTCCGACGCGTCCCTGCGCGCGCTGCAGGCCAAGGTGCCGATCATCGTCATCTGGGACGACCACGAGGTGCAGAACAACTACGTCGGCAAGCCCGCCGACGGCGGCCTCCCCGCGAACGAGGGCTTCACCCAGGCCCGCAAGAAGGCCGGCTACCGGGCGTTCTTCGAGAACCAGCCGACCTACGGCACGGGGTCGACGAAGTCGCGCATCTACCGCCAGATCCGGTTCGGCAAGACGGTCGACCTCCTGATGCTCGACCAGCGCCAGTACCGGGACGACCAGCCCTGCGGCGACGCGGTCGCCAAGCCGTGCGCGGACTTCGACCAGCCTCGCGACTTCCTCGGGCGCACGCAGATGAACTGGGTCAAGGGGAAGCTGGCGAGCTCGAAGGCGGCCTGGAAGGTCATCGGCAACGAGGTCATGTGCATGCCCGCGCAGGTGCTCGGCGGCTCGTACTACACGTTCGACATGTGGCACGGCTACCCCCGCGAGCGCGAGGAGCTGCTCCAGCACATCAAGGCCAAGGGCATCAAGGACGTCGTCTTCGTGACAGGCGACATCCACACGTTCATCGCCGGCGACGTGCGGACGCAGCTGGGTGCCGGCGACACCGTGGCGACCGAGTTCGTCGGCGGATCGATCACCTCGCAGAACTTCGGCGAGACCGACCTCGATGTCGGCGGCGGCACGACGCTGAAGGGCAATGACGCCAGCCCGAAGACCAGCCCGGCGATCATCGACGCCCTCAAGGGGATCAACACCTGGGTCGCCGACGCCGACTTCGACACCCACGGCTACGGCCTCGTGAAAGCCACGACATCGTCGTTCGACGTGCAGTTCCGGCGCCTGCAGACGATCAAGCGCAAGTCCACCGCGACGCTGCCCGCGGCGCCGTTCAAGTGGACGCTGCGCCGCGGCCAGCAGGGCATCGCCAGGGGGTAGGCGGGGCCGGCGCGCCCCGGCGTTCTTGCGCACATCAGCCACCGAATCGGTGGCCCAGGCGCACGAGTCCGCCGCGCGGCCCGACCTCCTCGCGTTCTTGCGCACATCAGCCACCGAATCGGTGGCCCAGGCGCACGAGTTCGCCGCGCGCCCACGGGCGCGCCGTCGGCGCCGGCCCGCCGGCAGGCCCCCTAGAGCCGCACGGCCTGCGCCGCGACGCGGCCCTCGCGCCACGCGGCCAGCGCCGCCGCGGCGATCGCCAGGTCCTGGATCGCCAGCCCCGTGGAGTCGAAGAGCGTGACGGCCTCGGGGCCGGGGCGGCCGGGCGCGTCGCCGGCCAGCACCGCCCCGAGCTCGCCGACCTGCTCGCGGGCCACCACCCCGGCCTCCACGGCACCCGTGAGCTCGCCGCCGTGCGCAGCCTGGGCCCACTCGTCGCAGAAGAGCGCGCACGACGCCACCGCGCCGACCGTTGCCTCGGCCTTTCCGGGCCCGTCGGCGCCCAGCATGTTGAGGTGCAGCCCGGGCCGCAGGTCGCCGGCCTCGACCACCGGCTCGGCGCCCGGCGTGACGCAGCAGACGACGTCGGCCGCCAGCGCCTCGGCCAGGCCGCCTGGGACGTGCCCGAGCTCCTCGGCCAGCGCCGCCGCCGCCTCCGGCCGCGGGTCGAAGCACCCGCCCGGCGCGTAGCCGGCGGCGGCCAGGCACCGCGCCGCCCAGACGCCGTGCAAGCCGCAGCCGACGATGCCGGCGGTCCGCGCCCCCGGCGGCGCGAGCGCCTGCGCCGCAACCGCCGCGACCGCGCCGGTCCGCAGCGCCGTCACCGAGCGGGCGTCGAGCAGCATGACCGGCACCCCCGTGTCCGCATCCGAGAGGCACAGCACGCCCGACACCGTCGGGAGCCCGCGCGCGGGATTGCCCGGGAACGACGTGATCCACTTCAGGAGGGCGAGGCCGTCTCCCAGCGCGGGCATGGCCCGGAAGTCCCCGTGCGGCGGGCTGAGGAGGTAGATCTTCGGCGGCATCGTCCACTCGCCGGCGTGGTGGCGGACGAACGCGGCCCGGACCGCGTCGATCGCCGCCGCGGGCGAGACGGCGGCGAGCACCGCATCGTGGTCGAGCACCGGGATCTCGGGCATCGCGGCGTGACGATAGCCTCCTGCGCGTGGTCAACCGCCGCGCCAAGCTCCAGGTGATCGCTCCGTCGGCCTCCCCGGAGGAGGCCGCCGCCGTCGCCGCGGCCGTCGAGCAGTTCCTCCGCGACCACGCCCCGGCCCCCGCGCCGGCCGCCCCCGCTCGCAACCCCTGGCAGCGGGCCGCGCTGCTCGAGGCCGCCGGGCGCGAGCCCGACGAGCCGTCCCCCTGGGGCGACCCCCACCCCTGGGGCTAGGCGACCGCCTCCAGATCGTCGTGCCCGCGGGACGCCCCGCTCGATTCCGAGGCGCCGCGGGCGGAGTGCGGCGTGCACAGACCCTGGCGAACCTCGGATATTCTAAAACCCGACCGGGTTTTGCTAGTTTCTGCCGATGCCCGCTCCCCCCGAAGCGGCGCCGGACCTCGAGGCGCTCGACGCCAGCGAGGTCATCGCCCACGCCGTCGAGCGCCACCACCCGCGCCTCGCGCTCGCCTGCTCCTTCCAGAAGGAGGAGTCGGTCCTGCTCGATCTGCTCCTGACGATCAAGCCCGACGCCCGCGTCTTCGCGCTCGACACGGCCGTCCTGTTCCCCGAGACCTACGACGTCTGGCGCGAGGTCGAGTCCCGCTACAACATCAAGGTCGAGTCGTTCTCCGGGCCCACCCTCGCGGCCCAGGCGGCCGAGCACGGCGACCGCCTCTGGGAGCGCGACCCCGCGGCCTGCTGCGGCCTGCGCAAGCTCGAGCCGCTCGGCCGCGCGCTCGCCGGCCTCGACGGGTGGATCACCGGCCTGCGCCGCGAGCAGTCGCCGACCCGCGCGACCGCCGCGAAGGCCGAGTGGGACGCCACGCACTCGCTGTGGAAGTACAACCCGCTGGCCGACTGGACCGAGCGCGACGTCTGGCGCCACATCCACGAGCGAGGCCTGCCGTACAACCCGCTCCACGATCGGGGCTACGCGTCGATCGGCTGCACCCACTGCACGAGCCCCGGAACCGGCCGCGAGGGCCGCTGGGCCGGCACCGAGAAGACCGAATGCGGGCTGCACCCCGCGGCGAGCTGACCGCGCCGGCCCGCGCACCCGACCACCCGCCACCGCAAGGAACCCACGCCCCATGGAACCCTCCTCCGTCCACGCCGGCCGCGGCTCCCGCTCTGACCCCGAGGTCCTGCAGGACGTCCCGGGGCACGTCATCCCGATCCTCGAGCGGGAGTTCGACGACTTCGACACCGAGGCCGACAAGTTCCTCGCCGGCGAGACGCCCGAGGATCAGTTCATCGGCTTCCGGCTCAAGCAGGGCGTCTACGGCCAGCGCCAGGCCGAGGTGCAGATGTGCCGCATCAAGCTCCCGTTTGGCGGGGTGACCCCGGACCAGCTCGACGCGCTGGCGGACGCCGTGGAGACCTACGCGCCGCTGAACAAGGCGCACGTCACCACCCGCCAGAACATCCAGATCCACCACGTGCCGCTCGCGCAGATGGCCCGGCTGATCCGCGACATCTCCGCGGCGGGCCTCTCGACGCGCGAGGGCTGCGGCAACACCGTGCGCAACGTGACGGGCGACCCGCGGGCCGGGGTGTGCGAGGGGGAGCGGTTCGATCCGACGCCCTACGTCGGCGCCTTCGTCCGCTACTTCGTGCGCAACGACGTCTGCCAGCTCATGCCGCGCAAGATCAAGACGGCGTTCACGGCCACCGACGACGACGTCGCGATCACCGGCATCCACGACCTCGGGTTCATTCCCCGGGTGCGGGAGATCGACGGCGAGGAGGTCCGCGGGTTCGAGCTCCGGGTGGGCGGCGGCACGTCGATCATGCCGCGGATCGCGCCGGCGATCTACGACTTCCTCCCCGCCGACGACGGCACCTACCTGAAGGTGACCGAGGCCGTCCTGCGGATCTTCGACCGTCAGGACTGGCTCCGGAAGAACCGGGCCCGCGCCCGCATCAAGGTGCTCGTCGACAAGGTCGGGCCCGAGGAGTTCCGGTCGATGGTCGAGGCCGAGCTGCAGGGCGACTGGGTGCAGGACCGCGACTTCACCATCGACCCCCTCCTGTTCCGCCACGACGAGGAGGCCAGCGCGCCGGCGCCGCCCGCGTCGCCGGCGAGCCCGAACGGCGACTCGCGCGGGTTTCACCGGTGGGTGCAGGCCAACGTGCAGGCCCAGCGGCAGGCCGGCTTCAGCACGGCGGCGGTGAAGATCACCCGGGGCGACCTCACGCCCGAGCAGTTCCGCGGGCTCGCGGCGATCCTGCGGGAGTTCACCGGCGGCCATGCGCGGACGTCGGTCCAGCAGAACCTCGTGCTGCGCTGGGTGCGCGACGAGGCGCTCTACGACGTCTGGACCCGCCTCGATGCCCTCGGCCTCGGGGACGCGGGCGCCAACGAGATCACCGACGTCGTGAGCTGCCCGGGCACCGACTCCTGCAAGCTGGGGATCACCGCGTCGATGGGCCTCAACGCGGCGGTGCAGGAGCGCCTGGAGTCGCTGGCGATCGACGATCCGCTCACCCGCGCGATCCACATCAAGATGAGCGGCTGCCCGAACGGCTGCAGCCAGCATCACATCGCCGACATCGGGTTCTACGGCGCCTCGATCAAGGCCGGCGACCAGACGATTCCGGCCTACGTCGCCCACCTCGGCGGGCGCTACGAGGGCGGCGAGGTGGGCTACGGCACGCGGCTGAAGGTCCGCCTGCCGGCCAAGCGCGTGCCCGACGCCGTGGAGCGCTGGCTCGAGCTCTACCGCGCCGGCCGAGCGGACGGCGAGGCGTTCCGCGACTACGTGGCGCGGGCCGGCACGGCGGCGTTCGAGGACGCGGTCCGCGACCTGGCGATGCCCGTCGAGTTCGGGCTCGAGACGATGAGCATGTTCATCGACTGGAACCGCAGCGCGCCGTTCGAGGTCATCCGGGGCGAGGGCGAGTGCGCCGTCTAGCGGCCCGCCGGCCGGCCGCCGCCGCGCCTGCGCCCCCATGACGCTCCCCTCCCACCTCGACGCCCTCGAGGCCGAGGCGATCCACATCATGCGCGAGGTGGCCGCCGAGCTCGAGCGCCCCGTGCTGCTGTTCTCCGGCGGCAAGGACTCGATCGTGCTCCTGCGGCTGGCCGAGAAGGCCTTCCGCCCCGGGGGCTTCCCCTTCCCCGTCATGCACGTCGACACGGGCCACAACTTCCCGGAGGTCATCGAGTTCCGCGACCGCCGGGTCGCCGAGCTGGGCGAGCGGCTCGTCGTCGCCTCGGTGCAGGCGTCGATCGACGCCGGACGCGTGGTGGAGGAGACGGGGCCGCGCGCCTCGCGCAACCGGCTCCAGACCACGACACTGCTCGACGCGATCGCCCAGCACGGCTTCGACGCGGCCTTCGGCGGCGCCCGCCGGGACGAGGAGCGCGCCCGCGCAAAGGAGCGCATCTTCAGCTTCCGGGACGACTTCGGCCAGTGGGACCCGCGGGCCCAGCGGCCCGAGCTGTGGAACCTCTACAACGGCCGGGTGCGGCGCGGCGAGCACGTCCGCGTCTTCCCGATCTCGAACTGGACCGAGCTTGACGTGTGGGAGTACATCGCCCGCGAGCGCCTCGAGATCCCCTCGATCTACTTCGCCCACCGCCGGCGTGTGTTCGCGCGCGACGGGATGCTCTACGCCGACTCGGCGTTCGTGGAGCGGCTCGACGGCGAGGAGCCGTTCGAGGCCTCGGTGCGGTACCGCACCGTTGGCGACATGAGCTGCACCGGCGCCGTGCGCAGCGAGGCGGCCACGCTCGACGCCGTCGTGGCAGAGATCGCCGCCACCCGGATCACCGAGCGCGGCGAAACCCGCGCCGACGACCGCGTGTCGGAGGCCGCCATGGAGGACCGCAAGAAGGAGGGGTACTTCTGATGCCCGCCGCACCGCCCCCGGCCGAGCTGCTGCGGTTCGCGACCTGCGGGTCGGTGGACGACGGCAAGAGCACGCTGATCGGGCGGCTGCTCTATGACTCGAAGTCCGTGCTGGCCGACCAGATGGCCCACGTCGAGGAGGTCTCCGAGCGTCGCGGCGCTGCCGCGCCCGACCTCGCCCTCCTCACCGACGGGCTGCGCGCCGAGCGCGAGCAAGGCATCACGATCGACGTCGCGTACCGCGCGTTCGCCACGCCGCGCCGGCGGTTCATCATCGCCGACTGCCCGGGCCACGTGCAGTACACGCGCAACATGGTCACGGGCTCCTCGACCGCCGATCTCTCGCTCGTGCTGGTCGACGCCCGCTACGGCGTCGTGGACCAGACCCGCCGCCACGCCGCCATCGCCGCGCTCCTGCGGGTCCCCCACCTCGCCGTCGGGATCAACAAGATGGATCTCGTCGACTGGGACGAAGGCGTCTTCGAGCGCACGGCCTCCGCCATGCGCGACGTCGCCACACGGCTCGGCCTCGCCGACGTCACCTGCATTCCGATCTCGGCCCTCGCGGGAGACAACGTGGTCGAGCGGTCGGCGGCGATGCCGTGGTACGAGGGGCCGACGCTCCTGCACCACCTCGAGCACGTGCCGCTCGCGCCGCGCGGAGCCGCCGCCGAGGCGCGCTTCCCGGTCCAGTGGGTCATCCGCCCGCGCGAGGCCGGCCGAGCCGAGGAGCGAACCTACGCCGGCCAGGTCGCCGGCGGCGAGCTCGCCGCCGGGGACGAGGTCGTGGTGCTGCCCGCCGGACATGCTACCCGCATCGCTGCGATCGAGACGTTCGACGGGCCTCGGGAGCACGCCGCCGCCCCGGACGCCGTGGCGCTGCGCCTCGCCGACGACCTCGACGTCGCCCGCGGCGACCTCATCTGCCGCCCGGGGCATCCAGCCACCGTGACCCGCGAGCTCGAGGCGACGGTGTGCTGGATGGCCGACGCCCCGCTGCGGGCCGGCGGCCGCTACGCGATCAAGCACACCACACGGACCGTGCGCGCCGCCGTTGACGCCGTGGCGAGCCGCCTTGACGTCCAGACGCTCGACCACGACGAGGCCGCCGCCGAGCTGCACCTCAACGACATCGGCCGCGTCCGGCTGCGCACGAGCGCGCCGCTCGCCGTCGACCCGTACGCCCGCAACCGCGCGACCGGCGCGTTCATCCTCATCGACGAGGCGACGAACGACACGGTCGGGGCGGGCATGATCGCCGGCTGAGGCGCGGTCAGGCGCCGTCGACCGTCACGCGATCCCCGACGGCGACCGGGCCGCCGGCGACCACCGCGGCGTTGAGCGCCAGCTCGCCGCCGAACTCGCGGCGGATCCGGCGGAGCACCTCGACGTCCTGGGCCTGGGTGTCGGGGTCGAAGGTGGTCATGATGCAGCGCGCCCGCAGGCTGTCGAGCCACACGACGGCGGCCCCGATCCGCAGGCGCCGGCCCTCCCACCCGCGCTCGGCCAGGCCCTCGACACCGCCGATCACGAGGTTTGGCCGCAGCCGCCGTCCGTCCTCTCCCAGCGCCGCGATCGCCCCGTCGGTGGCCACGAGGAGCGGCAGGACGTCGAACCGGCCGGCGCTGGCGTCCGCGACGAGGCGGGCGTCCGGCCCCGCGGCGGCCTGCACGGCCGCCTGGGATGCCGGATCCGCCCAGGGACGGCCGTCCACGCGGGCCTGCCCGTCCTCGCCAAGCGTGGCGTGGAGGCCGAGCAGGCGCGGCCGCGTGCGCGCCGTCAGGACGCCGCGCTCCCCGCGCACCTGGACGAGGCGGTCGCCGGGGATGCCGTCGGACGTCAGCTCGGCGCGCTCCAGGCGCTCGCCCGCCATCGACTTGACGGGATAGCGCCACAGCTCCGCGACGTGCACGGCGGCCTCAGCCCGCCTCGCCCGGCGGGAGCACGGCGTCGAGGAAGGCCTGGCCGGCCGGGATGTCGCCGGGCCCGAACTCGTGGCCCCCGGCGTGCTCCTCGTAGTCGACGGCCAGCCCGGCTGCCTCGAGGCGGGCCGCAGCCTGGCGCCCGAACTCCACGCTCATGACCGGATCGTTGACGCCGTGGCTGATGCGGACCGGCAGGCCCGCGCGCCCGGCCAGATCGGGCGCCCAGCCCTCGACCGTCGGCAGGAAGCCGGCGTGGATGAGCAGGCCCGCCGGGCGCGGGCGCTCCGGCGCCAGCCCGAGGGCGTAGCTCATCACTGACCCCATCGAGAACCCGCCGAGCACCGTGCGCTCGGGCGGGATCCCGGTGCGCTCCCACAGCGTGTCGTGGAAGGCGGCGAGCTGGTCAAACGACGCGCGGAACGTCGCGGGGTCCGGGAAGCCGACGCGCGGGACGACGTACCAGTGGTATCCGGGCCAGCCGGGCAGCGTGAGCGGGCCCCGCGGCGTAACGACGTGGAGCCGCCGGCGCGGATCGAACGCGTCGCCCGCCGGCAGGAGGTCGGCGTCGTCGGCTCCGCGTCCGTGGTGGAGGATCAGCAGCCCGTCCGCCGGTCCGTCGGCGGGCCGCTCGCGAAAGGCGAGCCCGCTCATCGGCCTGCTCCCGTGTCGTGTGCCCGCCGCATCGCGCCTCCTTTGGATCGCCGTGGCCGGGGAGCCGGCCTCGCCGTCAACGATACGGCCGGGCGATGATCCGCCGGTGGTGCCGAGGCCCCGCCCCGCCCCGAGCGCCCGCGGCGGCCGGCCAGCCCTACCGGCTGCCGCCGAAGATCTGCAGGAAGAACAGGAAGATGTTGAAGATGTCCAGGAAGATCGCCGCCGCGAGCGGGATCGCGGAGTCCTTCCCGGCGCGCTTGAGGCGGTTGAAGTCGAAGATCGTGTAGGCGCCGAAGATGCCGAGCCCGAGGATCGAGTAGATGAGGTACCCGCCCGGGATGTTCACGAAGATCAGGACGATCCCGAGCACGATCAGGGCGAGCAGCATCCAGAAGAGCACGCGCGCCCAGCTGGAGAAGTCGCGCCGCGTGGCGTAGCCGTAGGAGCCGAGCGCGCCGACGAAGAGGGCGGTGGCCCCGGCCGCCTGGTACACCACCGTCGGGTTCGCGTTCAGGTAGTAGTTGATGACCGGTGCGATGAACAGCCCGAGCAGCAGGCCCATGGTGAAGAGCAGCACCAGCGCCAGGGGCCGCGACCGCTTCACGGCGACGTTGAGCCCGATCACGCAGGCGATCACGCCGATGAAGATGATGAGGCCGCCCTGGCCGCTCCAGTCCTTGGCGACATAGGCGCCCAGCGCGGCAAAGCCGACAGTGATGGCGACGAGGCCCATGACCTCGCCGAGCAGCGCGCTCGAGTCGACGCGGGCGGCGGTCTCGCGGCCGAACGCGTCACGGTCGGTCTGGCTGCCGGGGAATGTGCCCATGGCGGGTGGCGGTCTCCTGGTCTGGAAGGGAACTCGGGGCAGAAACGGTACGCGACGCGCCAGCGCCGCGCGATGCTTCTCCGGTTATCGGCGCGTCGGCGCCCTCGGTGAAGCGCCGCGGCGTACGGACGCCGCCGCGCGCGACTGACTAACCTTCCGCGCCCGATGTTCTCGAAGATCCTGATCGCCAACCGGGGCGAGATCGCCGTGCGCGTGATCCGGGCGTGCGAGGAGCTGGGCATCGCCACGGTGGCGGTCTACTCGGAGCTCGACCGCGACGCCGCGCACGTCCGCCGCGCCGACGAGGCCTACCTCATCGGGCCGGGCCCTGCCGCCGAGAGCTACCTCGTGATCGACAAGATCCTCGACGTGGCCCGCCAGAGCGGCGCCGACGCCGTCCACCCCGGGTACGGATTCCTGGCCGAGAACGCCGGCTTCGCCGCCGCCTGCGAGGCGGCCGGGATCGTCTTCATCGGCCCGCCGGCGAGCGCCATCGAGGCGATGGGGTCCAAGACCGCCGCCCGCGACCTCATGTCCAAGGCCGGCGTCCCGATCGTCCCGGGCACGACCGAGACGGTCGCGACCGTGGACGACGCCCGCGCCGTGATCGCCGAGACGGTCGGCTACCCGGTCGCCGTGAAGGCCGCCGGCGGGGGCGGCGGGAAGGGCTTCCGGGTCGCGCTCACCGAGGACGAGCTCGAGGCCGCGTTCGAGGGCGCCTCGCGCGAAGGCGAGAAGTTCTTCGGCGACGCCACCGTCTACCTCGAGCGCTACCTCCCGGATCCGCGCCACGTCGAGGTCCAGGTGCTCGCCGACCGCCACGGCAACGTCATCCACCTCGGCGAGCGCGACTGCTCGGTCCAGCGCCGCCACCAGAAGCTCATCGAGGAGTCCCCCGCGCCGGCGGTGGACCCGGAGCTGCGCGCCCGGATCGGCAAGATCGCCATCGACGCCGCCGCCGCGGTCGACTACGTCGGGGCCGGCACCGTCGAGGGCCTCCTCCAGGACGGGGAGTACTTCTTCCTGGAGATGAACACCCGGGTCCAGGTCGAGCACTGCGTGACCGAGATGACGACCGGGATCGACATCGTCAAGGAGGGGATCCGGGCGGCGGCGGGCGAGCCGCTCTCGGTGACCCAGGACGAGGTCGTCCTGCGCGGGCACGCCATCGAGTGCCGGATCAACGCCGAGAACGCGGCGAAGAACTTCGCCCCCGCCCCCGGGCGCATCGGGCGCTACCACGAGCCCGCCGGCCCCGGCGTGCGCGTGGACTCCGGCATCGGTCCCGGCTCGGAGATCTCCCCGATGTACGACCCGATGGTCGCGAAGCTCATCGTCTGGGACGCCGATCGCGAGCAGGCCACCGCGCGCATGCTGCGGGCGCTGGGCGAGTTCGAGATCACCGAGCTCACGACGCTGATCCCCTTCCACCAGGCGCTGCTGGCCTCCGACCAGTGGGCCCGCGCCGAGACCTGCCGCGATCTCGTCGAGGACAAGGCGTGGCTGAAGGCCACCGCCGCGCCGTCCGAGCCGGCCCCCGCCGACGCGGGCGAGCCCGAGGAGAAGGTCAGCCAGGACTACACCGTCGAGGTCTCCGGCCGCCGCTTCGCCGTGACGATCATCGGCCCGCCGCCCGCCGCCGGCCCGGCGGCCAACGGCGCGGGCGCGGCCCGCAAGCCCGCGCGGCGCGAGCGCGCCGCCGGCGGGAGCGGAGGCGGCGGCGACGAGCTCGCCTCCCCGCTGCAGGGCACGGTCCTCAAGGTCGCCGTGGACGCCGGCGCGACCGTCGAGGAGGGGACGCTCGTCTGCGTGATCGAGGCCATGAAGATGGAAAACGAGATCACCGCGCACAAGGCCGGCACGGTCAAGGACCTCCCGATCGCTGTCGGCGCCTCGGTCGCCGCGGGCGACACGCTGGCGGTCATCACCGCCGGGGAGTAGGCCGCTGCCCGTGAACGCCAGCGCGTGGCGGGCGGACCCGGACGAGGCCGAGGCCGTCGCCCGGCTGCTCGTTGCCTTCCGCGACGAGAACGGCAAGGCCTGGCCGTCCGCGAACGCGTTCCTCGCCACCGTCGAGCGGCTGATCGAGCGCGATGACACCGAGTTCCTGCTCGGCGCCGCCGACGCCGACTCGCCGCCGAGCGGCATCTGCCAGCTGCGGTTCCGGCTGAGCGTCTGGACGGCGGCCGACGACTGCTGGCTGGAGGATCTCTACGTGCTCCCCGGATCGCGGGGCCGTGGGGTCGGCGAGGCGCTCGTGGACCTCGCCTTGGCGCGGGCCAAGACGCGCGGCTGCCGGCGGGTCGAGCTCGACACCGGCGAGTCGAACGAACGGGCGCTGGCGCTCTACCGCAAGCTCGGGTTCACCGACGAGTCCAAGGGGACCGGCGCCCGGGACCTCCTGCTCGGCCGCAAGCTGGACTGAGCGCGGGGCGCGGCCTTAGCCTGCGGTGCGCGACACGTTCTCGGCGTGGATCGCCGCTTGGGCCTTCGACGCGCCCACCCGAGGCGGGAGCGCAGCGCCGGCGCCGTCGGCGCGCAGCCGCTCGAGGTAGGCAGCGTCCTCCTCGAGGATCGCCAGCGCGGCGTCGCGCGGCTGGGGCGATCCGTGTCCGGGCACGACGTGGCCGGCCCGCTCCACGAGCGGCCGCAGGCGCTCGAGGGTCGCGGCGTAGGCGTCGAGCGATCCGCTCGCGGACAGCCAGGGGATCTCGACCGGCGAGAGGTAGTCGCCGGCGACGAGCACGCCGGTCCATCCCAGCCAGTAGGCGGTGCCGTCGGACGTGTGGCCGTCGGCGGGGTGCAGCTCGATCTCCTGGCCGCCGAGCTCGCAGCGGCCCGGGACCGGCAGCGCCTGGGCGGCGGGCAGCGACAGCGGCGCGCGCACGACGTAGTTCTCGTCGTCGAAGTCGCGCAGCTCCCGCTGGGCTGCGCCGGGCTCGGCCCGCAGCCGCGCGGCGGTCGTCTCCCCGCAGCCGAGCGAGGCCTCCGGGTAGGCCTGGCGGCCCAGGAGGTGGTCCCAGTCGCCGTGCGTCGCCAGCAGGCCGGTGATCTCGAACCCCGCCTGCCCCAGCAGCGCCGGCAGCGCCTCGAGCTCCTCGGGGAACACGGGCGAGTCGATCAGGAACGCCTCGTCGCCGTTGCGCACGGCGGTGCAGGTCGTCTGCCAGAAGAGGCTCGTGGCGACGACGACATCGGCGTGGAGACTGAGCGCGCGCACGCCGCCAGCCTACGCGGCCGGGGAAGCGGTCAGGCAGCGCCGAGGAGCTTGGCGGCCTGCAGGAGGCTCGTGACCTCCTCGGTCGGCGGCTTCTGGCCCGGGTCGAGCTTCTCCTTGGTGCGGTTGACCCAGATGACCGGGATCTTCTTCTTCAGGCAGGGCTCGACGTCGTGGTAGTAGCCGGAGCAGACGTGGACCCAGCCCTTCTTGCCGCCGCGCCGGCGCTCGCACTCGTTGAAGTGCGCCGGATCGGGCTTGTAGGACCGCACCTGCTGCGCAGTCACGACGAGGTCGAAGTCCGTCGGGATGTGGCGGCGAGTCTGGCCGAGCAGCTTGTCGTCGATGTTCGAGATCAGCCCGGTCTCGAACTTCTTGGCGAACCGGTTGAGCTGCGTGTTGGTCTCCTTGAACGCCTTCCACCGCTGCACGGAATCGGGGAGGAAGCCGGCCCGCGACGGCTCGAGCGGCCACCCGAGCTCCTTGGCGATCTTCACGGCCGTGCGCCGCAGGACCTCGGCGTAGAGCTCGTAGGAGCCGCTCTCGATCTCCCGCGAGGTCTCGTGGAAGAGGCGCAGCAGCTCGTCGCGGTCGATCGTGAAGCCCTCCCGCTCCGCCTCCTTCGCGAAGGCGTCGTAGATCCCGGTTTCCCAGTCGATCAGGGTGCCGTAGACATCGAAGCTGACGAATGTGACGTTCTTGGGGAGTGGCATGCGCGGTACCTGATCGGAAAACGAGAGGCGGCATTATGCCCTGCCGGAGCGCCCGGGCGCCGCGCGGCCGGGTCCGGCGCCGATCCGCTAGGGTCCGCGCCCGCTATGGACCTGCTCGAGTACCAGGGCAAGCAGATCTTCGCCCGCCACGGCGTCCCGGTCCCCGCGGGCCAGCCCGCCCGCACTCCCGACGAGGCCGCCCGCGCCGCCGACGAGGTCGGCTATCCGGCGGTCGTCAAGGCCCAGGTGCAGGTCGGGGGGCGCGGCAAGGCCGGCGGCATCAAGATCGCCCAGGACCGGGCCGAGGCGCTCGCCCATGCCGAGGCGATCCTCGGCATGGACATCAAGGGCCACACCGTCCACGAGCTGTGGATCGAGGAGGCCTCGGACATCGCGGCCGAGTACTACGCCTCGATCGTCTTCGACCGGTCGGCCAAGCGGCCGCTGATCATGCTCTCCACGAAGGGCGGCATGGACATCGAGGCCGTCGCCGACGAGAGCCCGGAGGCGATCGCCCGCCTGCACGTCGATCCGCTCCTGGGCTTCCAGGACTTCCACGGGCGGCGCCTGGCCTTCGAAGCCGGCGTCGACGCCGACGTGGTCCGCCCGATCGGGGCGATGCTCGCCACGCTCTACGAGGTGTTTGCCGCGGAGGAGGCGATGCTCGTCGAGGTCAACCCGCTCATCATCACGGGCGATCGCAGCGTCAAGGCGCTGGACGCGAAGGTCACGCTCGACGACAACGCCCTGTACCGGCACCCGGACAACGCGGAGTTCCGCAACCCCGGCGAGGAGGACGCGCAGGAGCTCATGGCCAAGGAGCGCGGCCTGACCTACGTCAAGCTTGACGGCGACATCGGGATCCTCGGCAACGGCGCCGGGCTCGTGATGTCCACGCTCGACGTCGTCGCCCAGGCCGGCGGCGCGCCGGCGAACTTCCTGGACGCCGGGGGCGGCTCGAAGGCCGAGGCCATCACGAGCGCGGTCGAGGTCATCCTGTCGGACCCCAAGGTCAGGGCGGTGCTCTTCAACATCTTCGGCGGGATCACCCGCTGCGACGAGGTGGCCAAGGGCCTGATCGAGGCGTTCGCCCAGGTCAAGCCGCAGGTGCCGTTCGTCGTGCGCCTGGACGGGACCAACGACACCGAAGGCCGGCGCCTCCTCGCCGAGGCGCAGCTCCCGAATGTCCACACCGAGGCGACGATGCTCGGCGCCGCCCAGCGCGTCGTGGAGCTGGCGGCGGCATGAGCGTCCTCGTCGACCGCGACACCCGCCTGTGCGTCTCGGGGATCACCGGCCGCGAGGGCACGTTCCACGCGATGAACAACCGCGCCTACGGGACGAACGTCGTGGCCGGCGTGACCCCGGGCAAGGGCGGCCAGGACGTCGAGGGCGTCCCGGTGTTCGACACCTTCCACGCCGCCGTGGCCGAGACCGGCGCGAACACGGCCATGATCTTCGTCCCGCCGCGGTTCGCCGCCGACTCGATCCTCGAGGCCCAGGACGCCGGCATCGCGCTGGTCGTCGCGATCACCGAGGGCATCCCGGCCCACGACGAGCTGCGGGTCTACAACCACTTCGCCAGCGTCGGCGGCGTCCGGCTCATCGGCCCCAACTGCCCCGGGATCCTCTCCCCGGGCAAGGCGAACGTCGGGATCATCCCCGCGTCGTTCTTCAAGGAAGGCAACGTCGGCGTGGTCTCGCGCTCGGGCACGCTGACCTACCAGATCGGCAACGAGCTGGCCCAGCGCGGCTTCGGCAACTCCTCGATCGTCGGGATCGGCGGCGACCCGGTGCCGGGCTCGAGCTTCATCGACGTCATCGAGCTGTTCGAGGCCGACCCCGAGACCGAGCTGATCGTCATGTCGGGCGAGATCGGCGGCTCGGCCGAGGAGGAGGCCGCCGACTACATCGCCGAGCACGTGACCAAGCCGGTCGTCGCCTACATCGCCGGCTTCACCGCGCCGCCCGGCAAGACCATGGGCCACGCCGGCGCGATCGTGTCCGGCACGCAGGGCACCGCGGCAGCGAAGGCCGAGGCGCTCGAGGCGCGCGGCGTCCGGGTGGCCCGCACGCCGACCCAGACGGCCGAGATCGCCGCCGAGATCCTCGGCGGCTGAGCGCCCGCTTCAGCGCAGCCCGTCCGCGGCTGAACGGCGCCGCCGTGCGCGGCGCCAGAGGTCGGGCGATGGGGAGGCCGTGCCGGCGCCTGATCAGTTCCGCGAGCGGATGACCATGCACACGACCCGGCCGGACCCCCCGGTGAAGTCCTTTGCGCACGTGATCTGCGCCATCTGCGTCGGATCCGCTTCGTCGATCACGAGCGTCGGCTTGTCTGCGGTGATCACGGTGGCGAGCGCGCCGATGCCCGCTGGGAGCAGCACAGAGCTCGCACTGCGCATGACGCGCAGGGAACCCCCGCCGCTTGCGCGAACGTTGACGAGATCGAGGTCGGGTTCAGCGGAGGTGTCTCCGTCGGTCCGGAGGCTGAACCCGAGCGGGTCGGTGTAGACGGTGCTGCTGGCCACCGTGGTGTCGGCGACCACGCCGGCCACCACCGTCGTGCGCAGAAGCTGCGAGCTTTCGATCCCGTCGATCCTGTCGGCATCGACGGCCTTCGCGCCAGCGGGAAGGAACGCGGCGGGAGGCAGGCCGCCGATCTTGGCGGCGTCGTCGGCCTGGCCCGCCCGGGCTGCGCGGGCGGCTGACGCCGCCTGGTCCGCCTGGCCGGCGCGGCGCGCCTGCCCTACCTCGCCGAGCGAGCTCTCACGGATCTCAGCGCCCGTAAGTGATTCGCGCTTGATGTCCCGGCCTTGGAGGGACCGGTCCTTGATCTGGTTCGACGTGATGTTCACGGCCGCGTACGAGCTGCCGCCGAGCGCGACGAACAGGGCCAGGTAGGCGACGGCGTTGGAGCGTAGGTGCGTGCGCATGTGCGTGACCCTAACCGGCCCCGCTGCGGTCGATCAACCGCGTGGCGTCGACGAGGGCCAAGGCCCCCCGGCTCGAGCGGCAGGCTCTGCCGGTCGACGCCGCGGTCTCGCGCGCATCCTGGCGGCCTGCCCCCGCCGGGCACGCTCGGCTCCACGCTGACCTGGGTCGGCGTCCGCCCGGGCCGCACGCCGACCCAGATCACCGCGATCGCCGCCGAGATCCTCGGCGGCTGAGCGGCTCCTGGGCGCGCCCCGCGCTGGCGTGAGAGGATCGCGGCCGTGCTCCGCCGCTGCGTGATCACCCTCGCCGCCGCCGTCGCGTTCGCCGGCGCCACTGTGGCGCCCGCAGCAGCCGCCGCCCCCGCCCCGGTCGCACCGGTCGCGAAGGTCGGCGGGATCTCGCTCCAGTACCGGGTCCTCGGAAGCGCCCGGCGCCCGCCGCTGCTGCTCATCAACGGCTCCGGCGCGACGATGGACACATGGGACCCGGCGCTGCTGGCTCGCCTCACCGCCTTTCGGCGCGTCATCGTCTACGACCCGCGCGGCCTCGGGGGCTCCACCGACGTCCCCGGGAATCGCGAGACCGTCGCGCAGTCCGCCGACGACGCCGCCCGCCTCCTCGGCGCGCTGCACCTCCGGCAGGCCGACGTGCTCGGCTGGTCCTACGGCGCGTTCGCCGCCCAGGAGCTGGCGCTGCGCCACCCCGGCCGGGTCCGGCGCCTCGTGCTCGTCTCGGCCGACTGGGGCGGGCCGACCGCCGTGCAGCCCACGCCGGCCAACCGCGCGCTGGACGAGCGGGCAACGCTGAACCAGGCGTCGCTGGACGAGATCAGCTCGCTGCTCTTCCCGCCCGCGGCGCTCCCGCTGGCCCAGGCCTGGTTCGCCCGGCTCGGCGCCCAGCCCGGCGGCTGCTGCGAAGCGTCGACGCCGGCGGCGCTCCAGCAGGTCGTCGCTGCGCAGCGCCGGTGGTACCGCGGGCCCGGGACCCGCGCCCGGGCGGGGCGCATCGCCGCCCGCACGCTGGTCGTCGCCGGGGGCCTGGACGTCGACATTCCGGCGGTCAACGACCGCCGCCTGGCCCGGGCGATTCCCGGGGCGCGCCTCAAGGTGTACGCGGACGCGGGGCACGCCGTGATCATTCAGCACGAGGCGTCCGTCGCGGCCCTCGTGCGCGCCCACCTCGGCTGAGCCGCGCGCCGGGCGCTGAACGCCGCCGGCGCCGCGCGTCTGGCACACTCGGAGCATGGCCGATCCCGCCCCCATCTCCTTCGCCCGCGGCGCCCCGTCGTACGACATCGTCGACGTGGAGGGCTTGCGCGAGGCGACCCGCCGCGCCGCCGAGGGCAAGCTGGCGTGGGCGACCCCCTACGGCGGCGCCGCCGGCTTTCCCCCGCTGCGGGAATGGCTCGCCGCCAAGCACGGGGTCGACCCGGCCCGCGTGCTCGTGACGAACGGCTCGATGCAGGCCGACGCCTTCCTCTTCGACGAACTGGCCGGCCCGGGCGTCGACGTCGTGGTCGAGCGACCGACCTACGACCGCACGCTGCTCGGTCTGCGGGAGCGCGGCGCGACGCTGCACGCGATCGGCCTCGAGGACGACGGGCTGGACGTCGCCGAACTGCAGGCCCGGCTCGACGGCGGCCTGGAGCCGGCGTTCGCGCACATCCTCCCCACGTTCCACAACCCCGCCGGCTGCACGCTGTCGCTGGCCAAGCGCCGCGAGCTCGTCGGGCTCGCCGACGCCCGCGGGTTCCTGATCTTCGAGGACGACCCCTACATCGACATCCGCTTCTCCGGCGAGCCGCTCCCGCGCATGCTCGATCTGGACGAGACGGGCGTCGTCATCTACGCCTCCTCGTTCTCCAAGACGGTCTGCCCCGGGATCCGCGTCGGCTACCTGATCGCCCCGGACGAGGACCTCGCCACGCGCCTGGCCGCCCGCGCAATGAACACCTACATCTCCCCGGGGATGCTCGCCCAGGCCGTCGTGCACGAGTTCTGCGCCTCGGGCGAGATCGACCGGTCGATCGCCACAGTCAAGTCGGCGCTGGGCGAGCGCGTCGACGTCCTGTCGGCGGCGCTGCGCTCCCAGCTTCCGGAGGCGTCGTTCGTCCAGCCCGAAGGCGGCTACTTCCTCTGGATCGAGCTGCCCGAAGGGACCGACAGCCGCACGGTGGCGGCGGCGGCCAAGGACCGCGGGGTCATCGTCACCGCCGGCACCGAGTTCATCGTCGACGGGGGCGAGCGAGCGCTGCGGATCGCCTACTCCGGGGTGGACGCCGGCGAGATCGACGAGGGCGTCCGGCGCCTCGCCGACGCCTGGCGCTCGACTCAGGCGTAGGTCCGGCCGGACGCGGCCAGCTGCCGACCGGCGGGTTCCGGCCCGATTGCGCGCGCCGCGGGGCTCGTTCCTGCGCGCGTCAGCCACCGAATCAGTGGTTCAGCCGCACGAGTTCACCAGGCCGCCCCCCGAACCGGCAACCTGCGCGCGTCAGCCACCGAATCGGTGGTTCAGGCGCGCAAGAACGCCCGCGCGAGCCGCCTACCGCCCGTACCGCTCCTTGGCCAGCACGAGCTGCTCGGGCAGCGCGATCCGCGGCGGGGGCGACGGGTCGGCGACGACCGAGACCGTCTCGGCCACGCTCGACGTGACCTCGCAGCGCCGGTCGCCTGCCTCGACGACAACCTCGCCGTCCGTGCGCTCGGCCAGGCGGCCCTCGAGGCCGGGCTCCAGCCCCGAGGCCTTGAGGTAGTGCAGGAGATCCTCGGCCTCGTTCTCGAACCGCAGGATCGTCACGTCGGCGCCGACCTCGACGTCGGCGAGCGGCACGCCGTCGGCGCGGGCGCCGACCTGGATGGGGTGGCCGTGCGGGCACGTCTTCGCATCGCCGACGGCGGCGCGGACGTAGGCCTCGAACCGCGGGGACATCGCGTGCTCGAGGCTCTCGGCCTCCTCGTGGACGTCGTCCCACGGGACACCCACGACGTCGGTGAGGAAGCGCTCGATCAGCCGGTGGCGGCTGACGATCATCTCGGCGTGCTCCTGCCCGCTCTCGGTGAACGAGATGGCCTTGTCGTCCCCCCGCGTGATGTAGCCGTCGCGCTCGAGGCGCCCGATCATCTCGTGGACGGTGGGCGCCGAGAGCTGCATCGCCCGGGCAACGTTCGCCGCGGTCATCGGCAGCCCCGCCTCGTAAAGCCAGAAGATCGTCTGGAGGTACTCCTCCTCGGCGGCGGTGGCGTGGTCGGCCGACATGCGGGAGCAATGTAGCGCGCACGCACTACGATCGGGCAATGGAGATCGGCCCCGGCACGCGCGCGCTCGTCACCGGCGCTTCCCGGGGGATCGGGCGGGCGACGGCCGAGGCGCTCGCCGCCCGCGGCGCGCGGGTGGCGCTCCAGGCCCGCACCCTGGCCGACCTCGAGGCGCTGGCCGCAGCCCTTCCCGGTGAGGGCCACGCCTCGGTCGCGGGCGACGTCGGGGACGCGGGCGAGGCCGCGCGGTGCGTCGAGGCGGCGATCGCCGCGCTCGGCGGGCTGGACCTGGTGGTCAGCAACGCCGGCGTCGCGCACTACAAGCCGGTTCGCCTGCAGCCGCTCGACGAGATCGAGGAGATGACGCGGGTGAACTGGCTCGGCACGGTGCACGTCGTGCGCGCGGCGCTCCCGCATCTGCTCGGACGGGCGAACGGCCACATCGTGATCGTCTCGTCGGGGTCGGCGCTGCGGTCGATGCCGTCGGGCGCGGCCTACGCCGCCACGAAGGCGGCCCAGCAGGCCTTCGGCGAGGCGCTGCGCCACGAGCTGAGCGGCTCGGGCGTCGACGTCACGGTCGTCTTCCCGGGACAGATCGCGACCGGCCTGCACGATCACGAGCGGGCGACGATGCCCGACTTCTACCTGCCGGAAGACCAGGCGGCGAGCGCCGCGGGCCTGGCCGACGTGATCGTCGCCGGCATCGAGGCGGGTGCCCGCGGCGTCTACTACCCGCGCAACGTCCGGCTGCTCCGTGCCGCCAACGGCGTCTCGCCCCAAGGCGCCGACCGCCTGCTCCGCGCGCTGCGCGGCCCCTCGATCGCGCCGCGCACGGACTAGCTTCAGCTCAGGCCGGCGGCTCGGACAGGCGCCGCCCGATCTGCGCGATCTGGCGCTCGGCGAGGTCGAGCAGCTCGCGGGTCGCCCGCGACGGACGGGCGCCGCGCCGCGTGACGATCGCGAAGGTGTCGTAGAGCGGCTCGGCCAGCGGGCGCAGGTGCAGGCGCCGCGGAAAGCGCCGGGTCACCGTGATCCAGCGCGCGACCACCGTGTCGCCGAGCCCGTCGGCTGCGAGCTGGAGCGCGACGCCGACGTCCTCGACCTCGATGTCGGGCTCGGCCGACACGCCGGCGCGCTGGGCGCGCACGAAGAGCTGGCGGCGGGTGGGGTCGTCGGTGCCGTAGCGGGCGTCGTAGAGGATCAGCGGGCCGGCGAATAGCCGCTCAGTGGTGATGGGCGAGCGCAGCCGCGCGGGGTCGGCGCTCGCCACGACGACCTCGTCGCGCAGCACCGGCCGCACGTCGAGCCCGCGGTCGTCGACCGGCAGGACGATGATCCCCGCCTCGAGCTCGCCGTTGCGCACGGCGTCCGCGACCTCGGAGCTGTTCTGCCCGACCATCCGCACCTTCACCCGCGGATGGCGCACCCGGAAGGAGTTCACGATGCCGCCCATGAGGTAGTACGGCGCGCTGCCGAACGTGCCGAGCGCCGCGGTGCCGCCGCGCAGCTCGGTGACCTCGGCAACCGCCTCCCGCGCCTGCTCGGCCTCGGCCATCACCCGCTCGGCGGCCGGCCGGAGGGCCGTGCCGGCTTCCGTGAGCACCAGCCGGCGGCCGGCGCGCACGAAGAGCGGCGAGCCGAGCTCGTCTTCGAGGCGGCGAACCTGCTCCGAAAGCGACGGCTGGGCGAGGTGGAGTGCATCGGCCGCCGCGCTGAACGACCCATGCTCGATGGCCGCCAGGAAGTAGGTGAGCTGCTGAAGTGTCATAGCTAGAACCTTCTGACCCTCAAGTCAATCAAGGCTACAACTCTTGTAGGACAGGGCCTACCGTGTCGGTCATGCTCCTGCTCGCCATCCTTGCCCTCGCCCTGTTCGCCGCCCTTGGCTTCGGCCTCGCCTCGCTGCGCCTCGGCACCGAGCAGCGCCCCGGCTTCAACGGCCGGCCGGTCCGCGACCGCTGGACGCTGTGAACCGGTTCGCCCTCGCAGCTGGCTCGCCGCGGCGGGCCGGCACGCTGCTGTGCCTGCTTGCCGCGGTTGGCTTTGGCGCCATGGCCGTCCTGGCGAAGCTGGCCTATGACGCCGGCGCGTCCGTCTCGACGGTCCTCGCCGTGCGCTTCGCCCTGGCCGCGACGGTGCTGTGGATCCTCGTGGCCCAGCCGTGGCGCCGCGGCGTGCGCGCCCGCCTTCCCCGCCGCCGGGCGATGCTCGCCGGCCTCGCGCTCGGCGCCGTCCTCTACGCCGCGGAGTCCGGCCTCTTCTTCGCCTCGCTGACCCGCATGGACGCGTCGCTGGCCGAACTGGCGCTCTTCACCTACCCCGCCTTCGTGCTCGTCGGCGCGCTCGTCGTGGGCCGCGAGCAGCCGAGCCGGCGCCGGGGCCTGGCGATGGCGCTCGCCCTCGCCGGCGTCGCGCTCGTGCTCGTAAGCGGCGGAGCCCAGCACGTCGACGGCATCGGCGCACTCATGGCGATCGGCGCGGCCACCGGCTACGCCGGCTACGTGCTGCTCGCCGACACGCTCCGGGGGGAGCTGCGCCCGCTCGCCCTGGCCGCGCTCGTCTGCACGGGGGCCTGCCTCTCGTTCACCGTCGGCGGCACGGCGACGGGCGGCCTCTCGTTCGCCTTCGCCGCCCATGCGTGGTGGCTGCTGGCCGGGATCGCCCTCGTTTCCACCGTCGTGCCGCTCGCCGCGTTCCTCGCCGGCGCCAACCGGATCGGGCCGTCGAACGCCGCGATCGTCTCGACCGTCGAGCCGGTCGTCACCCTCGGCCTGGCCTTCGCCCTGCTCGGCGACCGGCTGGCCCCGATCCAGCTCGCAGGCGGCGCCCTCGTCCTCGCCGCAGTGCTCGTGCTCCAGGTCCGCCTGCGCCCGCGGCCCGAGGCCGCCGCCATCTGAACCGGCCCGGCGCCGCGGATACCATCCCGGCATCGCCCTCCCGCTCGCTCCGCCCTTGCAGCCGCAGCTCGCCCGCTCTCGCGGCGCGCTGCCCGAGGGCGACACCTGGTCCTACGAGCCGAAGTACGACGGGTTCCGGGCGATCGCGTTCGTCGACGGCGCGGACGTCGAGATTCAATCCCGCAGCGGCAAGCCGCTGGCCCGGTACTTCCCGGAGCTGGAGTTCCCGCCGGGCCGCTACGTCCTGGACGGGGAGATCGTCGTGGCGGCGCAGGACGGGAGCGAGGACTTCGACGCGATCTCCCAGCGCATCCACCCGGCCGCCTCGCGGATCGCGCGGCTGGCCGAGGAGACGCCCGCCGCCTACGTCGCGTTCGACCTGCTCGCCGAGGGCGACGAGGTCCTGCTGGACCGCCCCTTCGCCGAGCGCCGGGCCGCGCTCGAGCGCCTCGTGACGCCCCCGGTCCGGCTGGCGCCGTCGGTGCGCAGCGCCGAGGAGGCGCGGCCGTGGCTGCGCGAGGCCGAGGGCGTGATCGCCAAGGAGCTCGACGCGCCCTACCGCCCGGGGCAGCGTGCCGGCATGGCGAAGATCAAGCGCGTGCGCACGCTCGACGCCGTGGCGGTCGGCTGGCGCCCCGGCAAGGAGGAAGGCACGCTGGGCTCGCTGATCCTCGCCCTCTACGACGACGCGGGCGGGCTGCGGGTCGTCGGGCACTGCTCGGGCTTCAAGGCCAAGGAGAAGGCCGAGCTCCCGGCGCGTCTGGCCGAGTTCGAGACGGGCGAGCGCGGCAGCGCCGATCCAAGCCGCTGGAAGTCAGACAAGGAGCTCGAGTGGATCGCCCTGCGGCCCGAGCTCGTGGTCGAGGTGAGCTACGACCACTCCTCCAATGGGCGCATCCGCCACGGCACGAAGCTCCTGCGCTGGCGCGAGGACAAGGCGCCCGCCGACTGCCGCCTGGCCGACCTGGACTAGGCGCCCGCCGCGCGGGGGGCGCTGCCCCGCTGGCTCGCCCGCCGGCGGCGCCGGAGCTGCCGGCGCCCCCGCAGCTGGCAGGATGGCGCGGTGCTCCCGGACCGCGACCCGCGACCGATTCTCGTCGCCCCCGACAAGTTCAAGGGGACGTTCACGGCCGCCGAGGTCGCCGCGGCGGTGGCCGCCGGGCTCGAGGCCGGCGGGCGGGCTGCCG
This sequence comes from Solirubrobacteraceae bacterium, assembly GCA_046330225.1. Classification (GTDB taxonomy): domain Bacteria; phylum Actinomycetota; class Thermoleophilia; order Solirubrobacterales; family Solirubrobacteraceae; genus CANJIV01. Next base: position 43,490 of record JAXLTD010000011.1, read on the forward strand.
AGGCCCTGCCGGTCGCCGACGGCGGGGACGGCACGGCGGCGGCGCTGCTCGCGGCGCTCGGCGGCGAGGCCGTCGCGGTCGCCGCCACCGACGCGCTGGGACGCGAGGCCGAGGCGGCGATCGCGCTGCTGGCCGACGGCAGGACGGCGGTCGTCGAGGTCGCGTCGGCCAGCGGGCTGCATCGGATCGCCCCGGACGAGCGCGACGCCGAGGCCGCCACGAGCGCGGGCACTGGCGAGCTGCTCGCGGCCGCCGTGGCGGCCGGGGCCACGCGCATCCTCGTCGCCGCCGGCGGCAGCGCGACCACCGACGGCGGCGCCGGCGCCATCGCCGCGCTGCAGGCGGCCGGCGGGCCGGGCGCCGCCGAACTCGTCGTGCTCAGCGACGTGCGCACTCCGTTCGAGCGGGCGGCCGCGGTCTTCGGCCCGCAGAAGGGCGCCGACGGCGACGCCGTCGCCCGCCTCGGCCGGCGCCTGGCCGCCCAGGCGCGCCGCCTGCCGCGCGACCCGCGCGGGATCCCGATGACCGGGGCAGCGGGGGGGCTGGCCGGCGGCCTCTGGGCCGCCTTCGGGGCGACGCTCGCGCCGGGCGCGCCGTTCGTGCTGGACGCGCTCGGGTTCGACGCCCGGATGCGGGCCGCCCACGCGGTGATCACCGGGGAGGGGCGGCTGGACGAGTCCTCCCTGGAGGGCAAGGCGCTCGCGGAGGTCGCCACGCGCTGCCGGCAGGCCGGCGTGCCCTGCCACGCGGTCGTCGGGCAGGACGGGCTCGACGCCTTCGGCCACCGGCTCCTGGACCTCCAGCACGTCCTCGAGGCCCAGACGCTGCGCCGCGCGCGCGCCGCGGGCGCAAAGCTCGCCGAGCGGATCTAGCGTCCAGATCCCGAGCCGGAGGTCGCGGCGTCGCGGGCCGGCACCGCCTCCGGCGGCGCACCGGCCGACGCCGGCAGGCTTCCGGGCGCATAGGCCTCGTGGCCCAGCTGCGCCAGCCAGCGGCGCAGGTGGCGGTGCATGTGCTCGGCGCCGACCACCTCCTCGGCGGGCAGCGCGAACTCGGCCGGGGCGAGCACAAACGGATAGGACTGCGTGCCGCCCATGCCGCCGTGGGACCCGACGAGCTCCTCGAACGCCGCGACCTCGTCCGAGGGCCAGTAGGTGCTGTTGATCATGAGGTCGGCGCAGTGGGGGAACCCGTCGGTGCGGCGGACGTGCGCGGCGGCGTTGGGCCCGAAGGGCGCGAGCGGGTCCTCCCCCTCGACTCGGTCGTCGTCGAGCCAGCGCGTGCCGCGCGGGCCGAGCACGACCGACCCCTCGGCCTCGGTGCGCACGAGCACGAACCCGATCCCCTCGTGCGCCCGCAGGCCGTCGAGGAGCCGCGGGTGGTGCGCGTCCAGCCACTCGCGGGTCACGCGGCCGGGCTCGCGCGGGAAGGAGACCAGACCGAGGCAGCCCGACGCCATGACCACGATCTCTGGGACCTCGCCGCCGGCGGGCAGCGCGGCAGGGCCGTCGCCGTCGCCCTCCCCCAGCCGGACCTCGCCGTCGACCTTCTTTCCCCGGGTGGCCGAGCGCAGGACGCGGGCGCCCGCCCCCTCGCCGCCCGAGGCTTCGGTGAGCGAGGCGGCCACGAACCCGAGGGCCTCGTCGTGGCTGCGCTTCCCGGACCCGGGCGCCTGCGCGTCGGTGGCCGTGAGCTCCTCGACGAGCGCCTCGAGGCTGTGGCCGTAGCGGTCCAGGAACGTCGCCCCCTGCGACTGCCCGTGGTCGGAGAGCACGACGAGGCGGTAGTCGCGGGGCGCCTCGGCGGCCACCCGGGCCAGCCGCTCGAACAGGCGGTCGATGCGCCGGAGCACCAGCAGCGTCTCGGGCCGCTCGATCCCGGAGTGGTGCGCGACCTCGTCGTAGCCGAGAAACGTCGAGTAGGCGACCGGCCGCCCGGCGTACAGGTCGCCGACCAGGGCCGCCATCTGCAGGTCGCGCTGCAGCACGGTGGCCCAGGCGCGCATGAAGGCGTAGACGACGCCGCGCGGGACGCTGGGCTGGATGTCCAGGCGGCGGGCCCGGCGCGCGCTCCACAGCTCCGACGCGACTTCGCCGAACGCGAGCAGGACGGTGCGGAAGACGTTGTAGGGCCGGGCGAAGTACGCGAAGTAGTCCTGCCCGAGCCGCCCGTGGCGCTCGCGGTTGAGGACCGTGCTCATCGTGAGCAGGCTGTGCGGGGCGTCGCCCGAGACGATGTTGGCCCGGCTGGCGCCGTCGAGGTGGAGCAGGCCCTTGCCGTCGGAGTGGCGGCGCTCGATCTCGGCGGCGTCCTTCGGGTGGTTGGTCACCATCGCCGCGCCACGGTCCTTCTCCCACCAGCGAAACGCGGGCATGTCGTGGTTGGAGCCGTGCAGCAGCCCGGCCTGGCAGGCCCCGGTCTGCGACGACCAGTCGGTCTCCCACCGCCACAGCCGGTGCGACCCCTCCCGCACCCAGCGGGCCATCGTCGGGGCGTTGCCGTCGCGCAGAGCCCGCGCCAGCACGTCGTGGGCGAGCCCGTCGATCTCGAGGAAGAAGATCCCCGGCACGCCGGTGTTCTCCGGGGGCGGGGCGTGCCGGGCGGCGCGGCGCACGACGTTGCGGGCGTAGAGGTCCTCGTCGTCGATCGCCAGCGCTGCGCTGAGCAGCGTCGAAACGGCTGCGAGCCCGATGGCGAGCAGGATGCCCTGGCCGACCGAGTCGACGTGGAACCCGGTGAGGACCTGGCCGATCCCGAAGATGATGAGCCCGTTGAGCAGGATGGCGCCGAGCCCGAGGGTGAGCACCGTGAACGGCAGCGCGAAGCGGATCAGGGCCGGCCACACGAAGCTGTTGACCAGCGCGATCAGCGCCGCGGCGGCGAGCGCCCCGGAATCGTCCAGGGTGATGCCCGGCAGCAGCGAGGCGAAGACCGCCAGTGCCCCCGCGGTGACGAGCCACACCGCGAGCAGCCGCAGCACGTGCCAGCGGCGGGGGCGCGGCACCGGCGCGGTCACGCCGGGCCTGGCGGGCGGCGATCCGCCCACGGCCGGGCCTCCTCGATCTGGGCCGCGAGCGCGAGCAGGGTCGCCTCGTCGGCGGGTCCGCCGTAGAACTGGACGGCCGTGGGCAGGCCGTCCGCGCCCTGATCCCACGGGAGCGAGATCGCCGGCAGCCCGGTCGTGTTGGCGGTGACCGTGAACGGCACGACCGGGATGCACTTGGCGAACTCGGCCTCGAGGTCGGCGCCGGCGGTGTCGATCGTGCCGATCGGATAGGGCCGCGCGCCGAGCGTGGGGCAGAGCACCGCGTCGTAGCCGGTCATCGAGGCCACCACCGCCCGCGTGTAGGCCCCAAGCTGCGCCAGGACCTCCTGGAGCGCCACGGCATCCATCGCGCGGCCCTGCTCCACGAGCCACCACGTCAGCGGCTCGACCGCGTCGGGCGACGGCTCGCGGCCGGCGATCGCCCCGAGCGCCTTGACCAGGAACGCGACCTGCGCGGCCCACAGCCCCCGGAACGCCGACTCGAGGTAGTCGCCGCCCCAGGCGGGCGTGAAGTCCTGCACCTCATGGCCGAGCTGCTCGAGCAGCGCCGCGGCCTCGTCGACCGCGGCGACGTGGGCCGGGTCGACCGTGAGGCCGTCCAGCGGCGGGGTGACGGTGCGCGCGATGCGCAGCGGCCGCGGCGCCGACCCCGCAGCGTCGGCGAAGGGCTGGGCGGGCGGCGGCGGCCAGCTCTCGTCCCCGGGCTCGTAGCCGGCGAGCACGTCGAGCATCCGCGCCGCGTCGGTGACGGTGCGGGCGAGCGCGCCTTCGACGGCGAAGACCGAGCCGCCCTGCAGCGGTCCGAGCGAGATCCGGTTGCGCGCCGGCTTGAGGCCCACGAGGCCGCAGGCCGCGGCGGGGACGCGGATCGAACCGCCGCCGTCGTTGCCGTGCGCCACCGGCACGAGGCCGGCGGCCACCGCCGCCGCCGACCCGCCTGAGGAGCCTCCCGGCGTGTGGTCGCGGTTCCACGGGTTGCGCGACGGGCCGAAACGCCGCGGCTCGGTGACCGGCACGAGGCCGAACTCCGGCGTGTTCGTGCGGCCGACCAGGACGAAGCCGGCCTCGCGCAGGCGGCGCGTCAGGAAGCTGTCGAACGGCGGGCGTGTGTCGCCCATGAAGTCCGAGCCGAACGTCAGCGGCCAGCCGTTCACCGCCGGGCCGAGGTCCTTCAGCGCGATCGGGACCCCGGCGAAGGGACGCGGATCGCCCGGGGCGATCGCGTCCGCGGCGGCCAGGGCGCCGTCGTGATCGATCCAGGTGAACGCGTTGAGCGCCTCCTGCTGGGCGTCGATCCGGCGCAGCGACGCCTCGACGGCCTCGCGGGCGGTCAGTTCGCCGGCCCGGATGCGGTCGGCGAGTTCGGAGGCGGAGGCGAATGGCAGGTCGGTCATGCGATCTCCAGGGCGCAGGGGCGGTTGGCGCAACCGTATCTCGCGCCCGGCGGTCGCAGCGGCGAGGCGGCCCCGGCGCCGTGCCCCCTCCCACGCCGCCGCGAATCGATCATCTAGGCTCGCCGACCGATGCCCGAGCGGCCCCGCCTCCCCAGCCCCACGGTCCGCCCCCGGTTCCCGACCCCGGGCGCACGCCGGGCCGTCGTCATCGGGGCGGGCTCGTTCGGCACGGCGGTCGCGGTCCTCCTGGCCCGCGGCGGGTGGCGCGTGACGCTCCAGACGCGCACGCCCGAGCAGGCCGAGGCGCTCTCCCGCGACCGCGAGAACGTCCGCTACCTCCCCGGTGTCGACCTGCCTCGCGAGCTGCGGATCGAGAGCGCCGGTGGCGGCCTCGGCCGGGCCGAGCTCGTCTTCCTCGGCGTCCCCTCGCGCGGGCTGGACGAGGTCATCGCCGGGCTCCCCGACGCCGGGCTGGCGCAGCGGGCCGCAGTCGTCTCGCTCGCGAAGGGCCTCGTGCCGCCTGACGGCCGGACGCCGACTGCGATGCTCCGCGACCTGCTCGGCTCCGCGCGCGTCGCCTGCGTGGGCGGCCCGGCCCACGCCCAGGAGATGGTGGCGGCGGGCGCCGGCCTCGTCGCCGCCTCGCGCGACGAGGCGCTGGCCGAATCGCTGGCCGAGGTCTTCACCGGCGCGGGCGTCGTCTGCGAGAAGTCCGACGACCCCGTCGGCGTCGAGCTGGCCGGTGCCGCGAAGAACGCCGCGGCGCTGGCCGCCGGGGCGACCGAGGGCCAGGGCCTCAACGCCGCGGGCGCCGCCGCCGGCCACATCTTCGCCGAGGCCTGGCGGCTCGCCGAGGCCCAGGGCGGCCGGGCGGAGTCGTTCATCGGGCTGGCGGGCACTGGGGACCTCGTGGCCACGGCGCTGGCGCCCCAGAGCCGGAACCGCCGCGCGGGGGAACTGCTCGCCGAGGGCGTTCCCGCCGCGGAGATCCCGGACCTGATCGGCCAGGCCGTCGAGTCGCTCGAGTCGGTGCCGCTGCTGGCCCGGGCGCTCGAAGCGGCAGGCGTCGAGGCGCCGGTCACCGCCGCGCTCGGCCGCCTGATCGCCGGCAGCCTGCCGCTCGACGACTGGGTCGCGCTCGTCCGGACCACGGTGCCGCCGCCGGCCCGGTTCGCCCGGCGGCGGGGCTTCTGGAAGCGCACCCGCGCGCGCCTGCGCCGGTCGCCGCGCTGACCCCGTGCCGCGCGACCGGCGCCCTTGCCGGCGTCGCGGCCACGCGCTAGGGTGGATCGCCCTCCCTGGAGGAGGTTCGTTCATGACCCGGCTCGACTCCATCACCCGCACGCCCGCAGACGCCGTCCCGGCGCCAGCGCCGTGCGCCCTGTCGAACCTGCCCGCGGCCTCGGCCGTCACGCCGTCCTGAACGTCGCGGGCCTCCGCCCGCGACGCCCCGTCAGCTGATCCGATGCGCCGCCCCGGGCGGTGGACCGTTCCCTGTCCACCCCACCCGAAGGATCATCCATGCCCACCACCCTCAGTGCCGAAGCCGTGCTCGCCGCCCACCGTCACGTGGCCGAGCATGCCCGCACCGGCTCCCCGCCGCCGCGACCGCCGCGGCGGCGGCGGCGCCGGAGCGCCGTGCGCCGCGTCACCGCCGCGCACGTCGCCCGGGCCGCCGGCCGCCTCGACCGCGAGGCGGCCCGGCGGGCCATCGCCTAGCCGCGGCCGCCCGTCCCGCTTCGGCGGGGCGGGCGGCGGCGCTAGCGCCCTTCGGCCAGCGTGGTGACGACGGCCTCGTAGACCCCGGCGCCGTTCCGCGCCTCGGTCACGCGCACGTTCTGAGCCGCCGCGATCGCCTCGGTCAGCGTCGGATCCTTCTCGAGCGCGTTGCGCATCAGCCAGAACGTCCCCACCGCGGAGGCAGCGCCCATGTCCTCGCGCGAGTCGCCCGCCGCGATCACCTCGTCGCGGCCGTAGCCGCGATTCTGCATGTGCCGCGCCACCGCGCGGGACTTCGACGCGCCCTTGGGGACCAGGTGGAAGGCGTGGGCCTGCTCGACGCCGACGAGCGTCTCGGACCGGCGGTGGATCGCGCCGTTGTCGACGAGTCGCAGGTGGCCGAGCCCCTCCTCGACGAGGACGGCGTCGGCCTCCTCCGAGGACACGCCGCCGCGGAAGAGGTGCGAGACCTCGCGGTCGCGGTGCCAGGGGTCGTGGTACTCGAGGCGCCCGGCGAAGCGGTCCAGGAGCAGCGCGGGCGCGCCGGTCGCGGTGATCTGCTCGTGAATCGTCAGCTCGCCCGGGACCATCCCGTCGGTGAGCCACTCGCGCTCGCCGTCGATCTCCAGGGCCGCCCCGGCCTCGAAGATGAACGCCCGCAGGCCCAGCAGCCGCGCGTCCTCGAACACTTGGGCGCGCCGGCGGCCGGAGAAGATGACGACCTCGACCTCGGCGCGGTGGCACGCCTCCAATGCCCGCACGCCGAGCATCGTGAACTCGCCGGCGTCGTCGTGCAGCAGCGAGGCGCCCTTCCCGAGCAGCGTGCCGTCGAGGTCGACGTAGAGGCAGCGGAGCATCGGGATCAGCGGACGGCGGGGTCGGGCAGCGCGGCGGCGGAGCGCGCGAGGCCGAGCGACGCGAGCGGCGGCCGCTCGATCAGGTCGACGGGGTGCGGCTCCATGCCGTCGTCGGCGGCGACGAGGAGATGCCCGGCGTCCACTCCGGTCAGCCGGCCCTCGCGCTTGAGCCGGTCGGCCACGACCTGCAGCACCGCGTAGGCCATCGGCACGAGCGCGTCGAGCGGCTGGTGGCGGTTGCGGCGCTCGTCGAAGTCGACTTGCGCGATCCCGTCCAGCCCGATCCGGCGATAGACGTCGATCAGCATCGCGGTCTCGACCGCGTAGCCCGTCGCGAACGGCAGCGTCTCGAGCAGGTCGCGGCGCGCTGCGATCTCGCCGGACAGCGGCTGGCGGATGGCCGCCAGCTCCGGGTAGAACATCGCCAGGAGCGGGCGAGCGGAGAGCTGGGAGACGCGCCCGCCGCCGTCGGGCACGACGACGCCGTCGACTGCGAACGGCCGGCGGTAGGCGGCCTTGACGAACTGCACGCCCGGCTCGCAGACGAGCGGGCCCACGATCCCGCAGGCGAACCGCTCGGAGAAGCCGGACGTGTCGCCGTCGACGAACGCGACGATGTCGCCCGCCGTGGCGCTGAGCCCCCGCCACATCGCGTCGCCCTTCCCGAGGACCGGGCCGTGCCCCGGCAGGAGGCTGGCCTCCTGGCACACCTCGGCCCCGTGGCGGTCAGCGATCTCGGCCGTGCCGTCGGCCGACGCGGCATCCACCACGAGCACCTGGTCGACCGCCCCGGCGGCCTGCAGGCCGCAGAGCGCATCGACGACCGGCCCGATCGTGCTGGCGCACTCGCGCGTCGGCACCACCACGGACACGGTCTCGGTCCGCTCGGCGGCGAGCCGCTCCGCGGAGAACTCGGCGTGGTGGTGGGAGCGGCGCAGAAGCCAGCGCTGGGCGGAAGTCATGGCAGGTGGGGGCGTCGAATGGTCGGGCGCGCCGGGCGCGGGTGCAGTCCGGTGCTGTCAGGTACGGGCCAGACGGCGCGACGTACTATGGCAAGCCGTGGCCGCGACTCCGCAGACCCACCCCTGGAGCGAGCTGCTGGCCGCCGGGGCGCAGGACGAGCGCCTCGTGGCCACCCGCCTCGAGGGCGCCCGGCGCGCGGTCGTCAGGCCGCTGCCCGAGGACCTGCACCCCGGGCTGCGCCGCGCGCTGGAGGCGGCCGGGATCGGCAGCCTCTATGCGCACCAGGCCGACGCCTGGCACGCCGCCGCCGAGGGCCCGTTCATCGTCACCACGGGCACGGCCTCCGGGAAGTCCCTGTGCTTCAACCTGCCCACCCTCGACGTGTTGTGCACCGATCCCCGCGCCCGGGCGATCTACCTCTATCCGACCAAGGCGCTGGCCCAGGACCAGGCCCGGGCGCTGCACGCCCTCGGGCTGCCGGGCCTGCGCCCGGCGATCTACGACGGGGACACCCCGCGAGCGGAACGCGCGGCGATCCGCCGCAAGGCCAACGTGATCCTCACGAATCCGGACATGCTCCACGTCGGGATCCTGCCCAACCACGGCGCCTGGGGCGAGCTGTTCGCGAACCTCGCCGCCGTCGTGGTCGACGAGGCGCACGTGTACCGCGGGGTCTTCGGCTCGCACGTCGCCAACGTGCTGCGACGCCTGCGGCGGATCGCCCAGGCCTACGGGACCGCGCCGCGGCTGTTCCTGGCCAGCGCGACGATCGCCAACCCCGTCGAGCTGGCGCAGCGCCTCACCGGCGTGGACGACATCGCGCTCATCGACGGGGACGGGTCGCCCGGCGCGGCCCGCGAGATCGCCATGTGGAACCCGCCGCTGCTCGACGAGGCGCTCGGCACCCGCGGCTCGCCCCTGGCCGAGGCCGCCGAGCTGCTCACGGAGCTCGTCGTCGCGGGCGCCCGGACGATCTGCTTCATGAAGTCCCGCAAGGCCGTGGAGCTCATCGCCCGCTTCACGCAGTCCCGCCTCGAGGAGCGCGCGCCGGAGCTGGCCGGACGGGTCGCTCCGTACCGGGCCGGCTACACGCCGGGCCAGCGCCGCGAGCTCGAGCGCCAGCTCGTCGCCGGCGAGCTGCTGGCCGTCGTGACCACCGACGCGCTGGAGCTCGGCATCGACATCGGCGCGCTGGACGCCGCGATCACGGTGACGTTTCCCGGCACGGTCGCCAGCCTGCGCCAGCAGTGGGGCCGGGCCGGCCGCCGGGGCCGCGGCCTGGCCGTCTACATCGCCGGCGAGGACGCCCTGGACCAGTTCTTCTGCCGCCACCCCGACGAGTTCCTGGACCGGCCCGTCGAGGCGGCGATCCTCGACCACGAGTCCGAGCAGATCTACCTCGGGCACTTGCGCTGCGCCGCGCACGAGGGGCCGCTCAGCGCCGCCGACGCGGAGTTCCTCGGGCCGCGCTGGCAGGCGTACGCCGACCGGCTTGTCGACGCCGGCGCGCTGCGCGAGCGCACTGCGGGCTACGTCCCCGCCCAGGCGCAGGACTATCCGGCCGCGGAGGTGTCGCTGCGCTCCGCCTCGGCCGACAGCTTCGCGGTCGTCGACGCCGACTCGGGCGAGGTGATCGGCTCGATCGAGGCGGCCCGCGCCTTCTCGACCGCCCACGACGGCGCGATCTACCTGCACCTGGGCCGCTCCTACGAGGTCGTGTCGCTGGATCTCGACGGGCGCCGGGCGATCGTCCGGGCGTTCACCGGCGACTACTACACCCAGCCCAAGCGGGAGACCTCGACCGACATCGAGCGGCTGCTGGACCGCCGCGAGACGATGGGCGTCACGCTGTCGTTCGGGACCGTCGCCGTCTCGGAGGAGGTGCTCGGCTACCAGCGCGTGCGCCTCACCGACCACGAGGTCCTGGAGTTCGTCGCGCTCGACCTTCCCCAAACCGAGTACTCGACGCAGGCCCTCTGGTACGAGCTGCCCGACGAACTGCTGGGCGAGGAGTTCCGCCTCGAGGAGATGCTCGGATCCCTCCACGCCGCCGAGCACGCCCAGATCGCCGTCCTGCCGCTCCTGGCGATGTGCGACCGCTGGGACATCGGGGGCCTGTCGACGAACTTCCACCCGCAGACGGGCGTCCCGACGATCTTCATCTACGACGGCCATCCGGGCGGCGTCGGGATCACCCGCCAGGGCTTCCGCGCCTTCGAGACGCTGGTGGCCGACGCCCACCGCCTCATCGCCGAGTGCCGCTGCCGGCGCGGCTGCCCGTCCTGCGTCCAGTCTCCGAAGTGCGGCAACCTCAACGAGCCGCTGAGCAAGGCCGGCTCCCGGGAGCTGATGGCGCGGATGCTCGAGCGGTAGCGGCCCGGGCCGCCGGGCGCCGCCTACGCCGGGCGCGCGAAGTGGTGCGACGTGATGGCGTAGCCGTGGTTGAGATAGAGCCGGTGCGCGTCCCAGCGCTCGGCCTGCACGCCGGAGTCCAGGTGGATCTCGTCGCAGCCGCGCGCCCGCGCCTCGGCCAGCAGCCAGTCCAGGAGCGCGCCGGCGTGGCCTTGTCCGCGGGCCTCCGGCAGGGTCGAGAGGTCGTCGACGTAGAGGTAGTGCCCCCAGGCGAGCCCGTGCTGGATCCGGAACCCGGCGACCGCCGCGGCGGGCTCGCCCGGCCCGCCCGCGAAGGCCCCGGCCAGGCGGTAGCCCGCCGGCCGCTGGACCTCGTCGACGCGGGCGACGAAGGCGGACTCGTCACTCCAGGCCGTGCGGAGGGCCGCCATCGCGGGCCAGGCCAGCGCGGTGTCCGGGGGCAGGATCTCGCGGATCTCGGGGCTCACGCCGCGACCGTACCGCAGCCAGGGCTCAGTCCAGCGCGCGGCTGAGCCGGACGCCCGCCGCCAGTGCGCCGCCGGCGATGGCCGCCGTCACGTACTTGCCGCGCGCCGGGATGCCGGAAGCGCCGAGCGTGGCCCCGAAATCCACCGCGTCGGCAGCGGCGCCCCAGGCCAGCCAGCGGCGGGCAGGGTCGCCCTGGCGCAGCGCCCACAGCGCCCCGGCGCCGAGAGCCAGGTCGCGCACTCCGAGCGCGCGGGCGAACACCTGGGTCCCGGCGCCCGCCGCCTCGGGGCCGATCCAGCTCGCCCCGACCCGCTCCGGCACGGCGATGAGCGCCAGGCCAACCGCGACGCGGCCGGCCGCGAGAACCTGGGCGGCCGCGCGATCGTCCAGGCCCGCCATCTACTCGGCGGCCTTGAGCGCGTCGAGGATCTGGGCGGCGTCCATGTGGCCCTCGTCGCGGACGACCTTCCCGTCGGCGAGGAACACCGTGCGGTCGGCGACCGACGCGGCGGTGGCGTCGTGGGTGACCATCACGACGGTCTGGCCGAACTCGTCGACGGCGCGGCGCAGCAGCGCCAGCACTTCGTGCGAGGAGGCCGAGTCGAGGTTGCCCGTCGGCTCGTCGGCGAACACGACCGCCGGCTTCGAGACCAGCGAGCGGGCCACGGCGACGCGCTGCTGCTGGCCGCCCGACAGCTCCGCCGGCCGGTGCGTGCGCCGGTCGCCCAGGCCGACGGCGCCGATGAGCGTCTCGAGCCAGTCCGGGTCGGGCGTCTCCCCGGCGATCGAGAGCGGCAGGGTGATGTTCTCCTCCGCCGACAGGACCGGAAGGAGATTGAAGGCCTGAAAGACGAAGCCGATCTTGTCGCGGCGCAGCTTCGTCAGGTCGCCGTCGGACATCCCGTCGAGCGTCTGGCCGTCGATCTGGACCGATCCGCTCGTCGCGGTGTCGAGCCCGGCGAGCACGTGCATGAGCGTCGATTTCCCGGATCCCGACGGCCCCATGATCGCCGTGAAGCTCCCGCGGGCGAACGCGACGGTCACCCCGGCGAGGGCGTGGACGGCCGCCTCGCCCTCGCCGTAGACCTTCGTCAGGTCGGTGCCGGCGACGACCGTCTCGGTCGCGGGCGGCGTGGCGGTCGATGGCTCGGACATGGCAGCGACGCAGGGTACCGTCAACCCCGTCCGCGCATTCGCGCGGCGAGCGCTCCCGCGCTAGCGTGCGAGCCCACCGACCCCGGGAGCTGCGCCATGCGCGTCCGCACGATCCTCGTCCTTGCCGTCCTCGCCCTCGCCGGAAGCGCCGCCGCGGGCGCCGGCCCGGCGGCAGCCGCCGTGCGCGACTGCTCGGCCAAGGTCGACTTCAACCTGAAGATCTCCTCGGCGCGGAACCTGACGTGCACCCGGGCACGCACCGTCATGCGCGCCTACAAGGGCTCGATCAAGCGGCGCTTCAGCACTGGCGGATTCGCGTGCGCGCGCGTGCGCGGGACGAACCTCGCCGGCCAGTGGCGCTGCGTCAGCGGCCGGCGAGCGTTCCGGTTCGAGTTCAGCGACTGACACCCCCGCCGCAAACTGGCGCTGATCCGCTCGGCGCCTGGCCGCGAACACGCCTCCAGCCACGGTTCCACGACCAGGAGGAGACCACCATGGCCATGGCATTCATCATGGAGTTCGAGGGCGCGACGCTCGACCAGTACGACGAGGTCATCGAGGCGATGGGCCTGACCGACGGCGTGGCGCCCGAAGGCGCGCTGTTCCACTGGGTCACCGAGACCCCGACCGGCATCCGCGTCACGGATGTGTGGGAGGACCCGGCGGCCTTCGAGAGCTACTCCGCCGAGGAGATCGGCCCGAAGACCGCTGCGGCGGGCATCGCGCCGCCGCAGGTCACCTCGCACGAAGTGCACAACGTCATCAAGCGGTAGGGCGCGCGCCGGCGCCGGCCGCTCAGGCCGGCGCCGGCACCGTCCCGGGGAGGCTCGCGGGTCACCGACGGTTCCCAGTTGACGGGCGGATTCCGGCCGCACTAGGGTTGCGCGCCCCCAACCTGGAGGTTCACGTTGCGCCGCCGTTCCTTCTTCGCCGTCCCCGTCGCCGCCCTGCTCGCCGCAGGCGCGCTCGCCGTGCCCACGCCGGCCAGCGCCGCGGTCCGAGACTGCAGCGTCCCGACGATCGGCAAGCGATTCGAGATCAGTTCCGTGCGGAACATGACGTGCACGCGGGCGCGCACGGTGATGCGGGGCTACCGCGGCTCCATCCGGCGCACCTTCGCCACCGGAGGCTTCACCTGCCGGCTCGTCGCCGGCCGGCTGAGCTTCGGGCAGTGGCGGTGCACGGACGACTCCGGCCGGGCGTTCCGGGTCGACCATCCCGCGTCCGATCGCGGCTAGTCCCTCCGCTCGCGCGCGGCCGCAGCGACTGCGCGCGCGCTGCGGCTTCGCGGGGCCGGCGCCGGCTGCTCAGGCCGGCGCCGGCACCGTGCCGGCGATGAGGTCCGCGGCCTTCTCGCCGACCATGATCGTCGGCGCGTTCGTGTTGCCCCCGGGAATGACCGGCATGACCGATGCGTCAGCGACCCGCAGGCCCTCGATCCCGCGGACCCGCAGGTCGGCGTCGAGGACCGCATCGTCGCCGCTGCCCATCCGGCACGTGCCGGCCGGGTGGTACAGCAGCTCGAGGCGGCGGCGCACGTCGGCCTCGAGGTCGGCGTCGTCGCGAGCCTCGGCGCCCGGGTAGATCTCCCGGTCGATCACGCCGGCCAGGGCCGGCTGGCTGGCGATCTCGCGCGTGATCTTGATCCCGGCCACGAGCGCCGCCAGGTCCTCCGGCTCGGCCAGCGAGTTCGTGAGGATCCGCGGCTTGTCGAGCGGATCGGCAGAGCGCAGCCGGACGTGCCCGCGGCTCTGGGGCGCGACGAGGACCGGCCCCATCGTCATGGCGTGGCCGTCGTACTCCTCGAAGCCGTTGTCGACGAAGTAGGCGGGCGCGAGGTGCAGCTGCAGGTCGGCGGCCGGCAGCCCGGGCCGGGACCGCACGAAGGCGAACGCCTCGGCGACGGTCGAGGCCAGCGGCCCGGTGCGGCGCAGCGCCCACTCGGCGACGCCCTTGGGCTTGTCGGCGCCGTAGAGGCTCTCCGGGACCCGGATCGACCACACGCAGACGACGTACGGATGGTCCTGGAGGTTGGCGCCGACGCCGGGCAGCTCGTGCACGACGGGCACCCCGACCTCGCCGAGGTGGTCTGCCGGCCCGATGCCCGAGAGCAGCAGGAGCTGGGGCGACCCGATCGCGCCCGCACTGAGGACGATCTCGCGCTCGGGGCGCAGCACCTGCTCGGCGCCGGCCTGGTCGCGGTAGCGCACGCCCGTCGCCCGCCCGCCGTCGACGTCGACGCCGGTGACCGTGGCGTTCGTGACCACCTCGAGGTTCGGGCGCTTGAGCGCCGGCCGCAGGAACGCATCGGCCGTGCTCCAGCGCCGCCCGCCCCGCTGGGTGACCTGGGCCCAGGCGGCGCCGTCCTGCTCGGGGCCGTTGTAGTCCGCGATGCGCGGGATGCCCGACTGCTCGGCGGCCTGCAGCATGCGCTCGGTGAGCTTGCGCGGTGAGCGCGGGTTCTCGACGCGCAGCGGCCCGCCGGCGGCGTGGTGCTCGGAGGCGCCGCGCTCGTTGTCCTCGGACTTCAGGAAGTAGGGAGCAACGTCCTTCCAGCCCCAGCCCGCCGCGCCCTGCGCCTCCCACAGGTCGTAGTCGAGCGGGCGGCCCCGGACGTAGAGCATCGCGTTCATCGAGCTCGAGCCGCCCAGGCTCTTGCCGCGCGGAACGTAGAGCGAGCGGCCGTCGCAGTGCGGCTCGGGGTCGGTGGCGAAGTCCCAGTCCAGGCCCGTCTTGAACTGCTTCGCGAAGGCCGCAGGGATCTTGATGTTCGGATGGCGATCCTTGCCGCCGGCCTCGACGAGGGTGACGCGTACGGACGGGTCCTCGGTGAGCCGGGCAGCGATCACGCAGCCGGCCGAGCCGGCGCCGACGACGACGTAGTCAGGGGAGGTCATCGTCCGATCCTCGCGCACCCGCGCGCGGGGGTAAAGGTCTCAGGCTTTACAGAGCCCTGACGGCAGTCCGTCATGGTCGCTACCGTGAAGCCCACGATGCGCGAGGAACTCGAGCGGGCGCGCGAATCGTCCGGGGGCAGCTGGCCGGTCGAGTTCGCCGTCGACGTGCCGCCCCGGATGGCCCCGCCCGGGGACGCGCCGCCGGCCCGGCACCCCGAGACGCCGGGCCGCGCCAAGGGCGGACGCAAGGGCAAGAAGGCCGGCCAGCCGCCCCGGCCGATCTCCAAGAAGGCCGAGAAGCGCTTCCGGCGAGCGATGCGCCGGCTCGAGGCCGCCGCCGACGCCGAGCACGACGCCGAGCGCGAGGCCCGGCAGGCCGCCAAGCAGGCCCGCAAGTCGGCCAAGCGCGTGAAGAAGGCCGAGAAGCGCGTGAAGAAGGCCCGCAAGCGGCTCAAGCGTGCCCGCAAGGAGATCCGCAAGGCCTCCAAGCGCGCCCGGTCCTCCGCGAAGGAGGCTCGCGCGGCGGCCGAGCGCCACGCGGAGTCCCGGCGCGACCTGCGCCGGGCCCGCAAGCGGGCCGTGAAGGCCGCCCGCGCCGCGAAGTCCGGCCGCCCGTAGCCGCCGCCCCGCGCCGCCGCGTCAGGGCGGCCCGGCGCGCCGAACGCCGATCCCCCGCGCTACCCTGCCACCCGCGGCGAGATAGCTCAGTTGGTAGAGCACACGACTGAAAATCGTGGTGTCCCCGGTTCGAGTCCGGGTCTCGCCACTCCGTTGGCACTGGCGCGGTGCATCCAGAATCCCCGTCCCGAGCGGGGCTTCGGTGTTCCGAGGCTCCTGTGATCTTCGATGTAGATCGGCCGGAATAGACGTAGTTCGTTTCACGCTCGTTGCATGGGCTGGAGCCGCTGAGGAGCGCTGTTGCATAGTTGCCCGGTCAACGGTCGTCCCGTCCCGAGACAGTTGCCCGAGCAAGCGAGAGGCCGGCCTCGGCCCGTCGGCGAGAAGGACGCTACGTCGCGAGGTCGACGCGCAGCGGTGTCGCGCTGACGTGGATCCCGAACTGCCGGTCGTAGCAGTGCTCGACCAGGATCTCAACGGCTTCGTCGTCCGACACGTAGCACCGGAGCGGCGGGGCGCCCTCCAGTAGCTCGATCTGGACGCACAGCTCGGCGTCCTCCCAGCGGTGGCGCTCCTCTTCCGCTCTCGCCGATGCCGCGACATCGAGCAGCGCAGGGTCGATCGGTTCGCCGGTCATCTTCCATGCCCTCTCCTCGATGTGGACGGCGAGCCACGCAAGCGCGTTCGCCTGTCGGCGGTGCGCGGCGCACGCCGAAGCAAGTGCATCGAGTCGCTCCTCCAGCCGGCGACGTTCCGCCTGGGCGTGCCGATGGGCGCGGCCACGACCTGGTCCGAGCGGGCTGTCGGGGGTCGCCATGGCCGCGACGGTACGGCCGTCGCCGTCTTGAACCGGCAGTCGATTGTTGGACGTGCTGTTGGACCCCCACCGCCGGGGTGTTGGACGGCGGGGTACCGCAAGTTGACTGCCAACCGGCGAATCCGCAGCAGGAGCGGGCGGGAACGCGAACTCCCGAACACCGCAGACCCTGTTCCCGACGGCAAGAAGAAATGGGGCGGCTGCGGCAAGAGCGCTCGGCGTCTACAAATCCATCCAGACCTCGGGGCCACGCCAGTGCTGCGCGATGAGGTCCGCGAGCTTCTCGCCCCTGACATCGACATCGACCTCCGACCAGGTCTCGGGGTGGTCCTTCACCAGATCCCGGTTGAGGTGAAGGATGGAATGTTTGTCGAGCCCTGCTCGCTTCGTGGGCCACGCGGCGTTGCCGACAGACGGGTTCAGCTTCTTCGTCGCGAGGGTCAGGTTCCCGAGCCGGTGGATGTGCGCGTCGCGTTCGGCTTCGAGCTCGTGCCGGACCTCGTCAGGGAGCTCCTCTTCCGCCACCGGCCAATGCGACCGCCACTTCTGGGGCAGAACGTGCTCAACCGTGAGCGACATGCCCAGCTGTGGCGCATCCTGCTCCTTGATCTCGGCGTAGCCGCCGCTGGCGCGACGACGTTCGAGCTCGCACGCCTCCAGCAACAGCCGCACACGACGGACCGGCTTCTGCCGGTTGTAGAGCGGCCGCTCGATCAAGGTCTTCCGCACCAGTGGATCGCCGGGCCACAGCTCCGTGTCGAGCGTCGCGTCGCGCAAGAACCGGATGATCGGGATGTGCGGGGCATCTGACGCCGCCTCGATGCGCTTGAGCAGCTCGACCGCGGTGCGGTTGTAGTTCTTGGACGTGTAGTCGCAGATCATCCGCCGGACGACCCAACTCTCCAACGCCCGGAGCGCCCCGTCGCGCTCAACGGCAGTCAGCTGACCGTCGCGCTCGGCCATGAACAGACGCAGGACCACGGGGTACAACGTGGTCGTGTCGAGCAGGTTGAGGCGGTCAAAGAACCGTCGCGGGACGGATCCCTCGGGCTGCGACTCGAAACTCCGGTAGAGCCGAGCGTCAGCGATGAAGCCGCCGACGAGCGGCGTGATCTCGTGGTCGGGCACGGCGTCTGGAAGCGCGTGGCGCTGGAACTCAACGAAAAGCCCGAGGGCCGGCACCTCGTCGCGCTTACGGACGGTCAGCCAGTGCATGAGGAAGAGCTCGGCGCGGGGCCGCTTGAAGCGGCCCTGCCGCTGCTCCTCGCGCCACCATTTCGCATCCAGCTCGCGCCATACGTTCTGGTCGAGCTCGTCGAGATCGACCCTCGCCATGTCGGCTCGGCGGAACACATGGTTCTTCACGAGGTCGATCGCGAGGAGAGGCGTTCCCTGCGCGTTCAGCGACTCGAAGATCTCCTGGGCGTTGTCGCCCTCTTCGAGCTCGATGACCACGAACTTCAGGTGCGCCCGGAGCACGCGGTGCAAGGCCTTGACGTGCTTCTCCCGGTCGCCGTCGTCGACCTCGGCGATCCATTCGTCGAGCTCGTCCTCGAAGTAGGCGTAGGCCTCCTGGATCCTGTTGTTCGGGTCGTCCGGCATCGACTGCGGGCCGTCCGGATGCATGACGGCCTCGTATGCCGCACGATTCACATTGGTCGGCCAGAGCTTGTGGCGCTCGTACGGCTTCGGGTCGTGCTTCTCGGCGTTGAGGCGCAGATCGCGCAGCGCCTCGGCGGCCGTGCCGAACCCCTGTGCCTCCGCCAGCCGCTGCGCCGCGGCGATCAGCAGCTGCGCCGTCGTGAAGCGCTGCTGACCGTCGATGACCTCCTGATGAGGAATGCCGCCGAACGACTTGTCGAGCTTGCCGAGGACGACGGCCCCGAAGAAATGGTCCGTGAACGCCGCGAGGTCATCCTCGGCCACGCCTTGTGTCAGGTGGTCCTGACGCTTGAGGTATCGACCGACCGTGTCCCGGACGTCCTCCCAGAACGGGGTCAGCCGGTCCTCGCTCGGGTCCTCGATGTCGCGCTCCCACACATAGGGACGCTGGAAGAGCGGAACGCGGTACTGGATCGCCGTGTCGAAGATCTTCTCGATGGGGTAGGCGTCCGCGCGCACCACACAACGCTACCCCGTAATGCGGCGTGTCATGACGGCGCCGGTCAGCGCGCGAAGAACTCGGGCGCCGGCCCGAGCGGCCACGACTCGCAGAACTGCTCGCAGTCGATCATCACGTCTGGCATGGGTCTCACCCGGTCGAGGGCGACGGCAAGCGCGCGCATGGACTCGCGCGTGAAGTAGCAGGAGCTCCCGGCGAGCATTGCATCGGGCTTGGCGTAGCCGCAGACGCGACCGACGTCGTCCGACGTGAGCGAGTAGTCCCCCAGGCGCTGGAGGAAGTCGAACGGCGAGCCACCATTGCCCAGGCCCCACTCGCGCCACTCGACACACCATCCGGACTCGGAGTGCTGGCGCAGGACCGCTCCGTCGATCGCTGGCGCAAGCTGCCGCCCCCACTCTGCGGGCACGCCACGCGACCCGCGCCCGCGCGGCATCGGCCAGGGCCTCATGCGACTACCGGGCTGTCGACAGGCGGATCGGCGAGCATGCCCTGCTTCAGCGCCGCCATGTTGTCGATCACGCGGGCGGCGACGACTCGGTGTCCGCTGTGAAGTCGCCAATCGGGGGACGCGACGTAGCTCCGATCGCCAACGCGAGGCACGATCGACACGGCGCAGTCGGCGAACATGCCGCTCAGGTGGCGATGCGGAAGCCGGCCACCGTGCTCCCAAGCAAGCGGCATCAGGACGATGGACTTTGCCGGGCGGGTCGCCTGAGCCAGTGTGGGGTCCAGCACGAGCCTGTCGGTCAGCAGGACGAGATGGCCCTGCCAACCGTTCCTCGACGGAGCCCGACCGGAACCCCGGCCGCCGATCTCCACGATGTATCCGCCGGCGCGGACCATCGCGTCGACCTCCGCAGTGGATTGTGGTGCGCGCCCAAGGCGTCCTGCCTCCTGCATGTATGCGGCGTTGGCCACCGTAGTCTCGACAACCTGAGGCTTGGCCGCGATGCCGACCGAGCGGAGGACCTCCTGGAGCGTGCGACAAGCTCCGATGCAGCAGTTCGGAAGCCAGCCGACCTCCTGAGTGGCGGCCCAGACCTGCTGAGTGGCCGCCAGAGCGAGCCGGTCCTCGTCCTCGTGCGTGAGCGTCTTCGTCATGCAGAGCGACCGTAGGTCGCGGATAGAGATGAACCGGTTCCTTCGCAGCGGACGCCACGGGGCTCAGCGCCGCCGCCATCGCGTTTCGGGCGTCTCAGGGAGACAGAGCTGTTGCTGTCAGCGTCAGCCCCGGTTCGCCTGCGGCATGCGGCGCCATGTACGAACCGCGACGGGCTCGTACGGATGTGCAACGGATCAGCTTCGGAAGTCTCCACCCGCGCGTACCACGGCAAGCGCGGTCGCCCATTCCCACTCGTGGACGCGTCGCCCGGACTCGGCCACGACTCGCGCGAACGGCAAGCGGGCGCCACAGATGGACGCAGGCTGACCATCGAGGGTCACTCGGATGGCGCATGCGGCGCGCCGCTCGGCGAGGGTCGGCTGTGGCTGTCGAGGGCTGCCCACGGTCCGTTTCTTAGCGTCCATGCCGCGCATCAAGGCTCGGCGGCGCACGCTTTTCACACTCGCGATGCTGAGCCGGTACACACCGGTGCTCTTGTTGCGCGGTTGTTGCAGGAGCGCGCCCAACGGGCGCTCCGCCCGCAGCTGTCCGCGTTGCGCCAGAATCCGCATCTCGTGCCACGGATCTTCGACAACATCGAGCAGTCCCTACTGCCCGGCATCAAGGAGCTGCTCCCTGACGCCAATCGACTGGACGCCTGCGTCGGCTACTTCAACCTCCGAGGATGGAGGACGCTGTGCACCGAGCTTGACGCGTGGGCTGCCTCAGAACGGCCAGTGCCGCATGCACGCGTGCTGATCGGGATGCAGGGCCGACCGCAGGACGACCTGCGCGACCTCATGACGCCTCATGAGGACACCTTCGTCATGGACAACGCAACCGCGCACCGGCTCAAGACCGAGGTCGCGACGGAGCTGCGCAGCCAGCTGACCGTTGGGGTGCCGACGAACGCCGACGAGGCGGCCCTCCGGGGCCTCGCACGGCAGCTTCGCGAGCGGCGAGTCGAGGTCCGGGTCTTCCTAAGACACCGGCTCCACGCGAAGCTGTACCTCTGCCATCGCGACGACGTTGCCGCACCGATCGTGGGCTTTGTGGGAAGCAGCAACCTGACCTTCTCAGGCCTCAAAGGGCAAGGCGAGCTCAACGTCGATGTCGTTGAATCGGATGCCGCTAAGAAGCTCTCCAAGTGGTTCAACGACCGCTGGCAGGACCGCTTCACGGTCGACATCTCGGACGAGCTGGCCAGCATCATCGACGAGAGCTGGGCACGTGAGCTCCCGCTCAGCCCCTATCTCGTCTACATCAAGATGGCCTATCACCTGTCGCGGGAGGCACGCGCAGGGCTCACCGAGTTCAGCGTGCCAGCCGAGTTCGACGGCTTGCTGCTCGACTTCCAGGAAGCCGCCTTGCGGATCGCAGCCCGACACCTTCATCGACGCGGCGGCGTCCTCATCGGCGACGTCGTGGGTCTCGGAAAGACCATGACCGGCTCGGCCCTGGCAAAGCTCTACCAGGACGATTTCGGCGCCGAGACGCTGATCCTCTGCCCCAAGAACCTCGAAACGATGTGGCAAGGCTATGTCGACCGGTTCCGCCTGCTCGCAAAGGTCCTCCCACTCAGCCAGGCGCGCCAAGCCCTTCCTGAGCTTCGTCGTTTCAGGCTGGTGCTCATCGACGAAAGCCACAACCTGCGGAATCGCGAGGGTAAGACCTATGAGGTAGTGCGGAACTACATCGAGGCGAACGGCGCGAAGTGCATCCTGCTCTCAGCCACGCCGTACAACAAGGACTTCGAGGATCTGGCAAGCCAGCTGCGACTCTTCATCGGCGAGGAGCAGGACTTGGGCATCCGTCCCGAGCGGCTGCTGGCGGATGTCGGCGAGATCGAGTTCCTCCGTCTGGCGGATGGTCGGCCCACCTCAATACGCGCGTTCGAGGCGAGCTCTCACGCGGACGACTGGCGCGATCTGATGCGGCTCTACATGGTGAGGCGAACCCGGACATTCATCCGTCTCAACTACGCCGAGACAGACGGCGACGGCAGGGAGTACCTCCGGTTTCCGGACGGCCGGCGCTCTTACTTCCCCACACGGGTCCCGGTACCTGTGCAGCCGAAGCTGCGTGGCAAGGACGACCAGTACGGACTGCTGTTCTCGGACGACGTCGTGAATGTGATCGACCGGCTCAAGCTCCCGCGATACGGCCTCGCGCAGTACGTGCAGAACGACATCGCGCTGTCCACCGCAGAGCAGGACATCGTGGACGGGCTCTCGCGCGCCGGCACGAGACTGGTCGGGTTTACACGAACGGGTCTCTTCAAACGGTTGGAGAGCAGCGGTGCCGTCTTCCTCAAGAGCGTCGAACGCCACGTCCTACGCAACTTCATGTACCTGCACGCCCTTGAGAACGGGCTCGACGTGCCGATTGGCCCGCAGCCCACTTCGCTGTTCGCCGACACCGATGCGGCGCCAGAAGACCTGCTCGATGACCCGGCGGACCAGACAGCCGTGGAGGTTGGCGGCTCTGACGCTGCGGCTCTCCGAGTTCGCGCCGCCCTCCTGGTTGGCGAGCTTCGAAGCGCAGGCAGTCGACAGGTCCGCTGGCTGCGTTCTGACGTGTTCGACGGTCGACTTGCCGAGGACCTACTAGCAGACGCCGAAGCACTCCTCGGCGTCCTCGCCGAGTTCGGCTCGTGGGATTCGGCCAAGGATGTCAAGGTCGACGCGCTCACGAACATCCTGCTCAAGCAGCACGCTGGCGAGAAGGTCGTCGTCTTCACGGAGTACGCAGACACGGCGGCTTACTTGGAACAGGCACTCGGCGAGCGCGGCGTCAGCGAGCTGGCGATGGTCACCGGCGACCACGAGGACCCGACCGCGATCGTCAGGCGGTTCAGTCCGCGCAGCAACGCCGAGCTCGGCGAACCGCAGGGCCCACCCGTACGCGTGTTGGTCGCGACCGACGTGCTGTCGGAAGGACAGAACCTCCAGGACGCCGCGATCGTCGTGTCTTACGACTTGCCGTGGGCGATCATTCGATTGGTCCAGCGGGCCGGGCGCGTCGATCGGCTCGGGCAGGAGTCTGACGAGATCCGCATCTACTCGTTCCTGCCCGCGGATGGCCTTGAGACGATCCTGAACCTTCGAGCTCGTGTGCGTCGACGCCTTCAGGAGAACGCCGAAGTCGTTGGGGCTGACGAGGAGTTCTTCGACGTCGAGAAGCAGAAGCGGGTGCTTCAGGGCCTGTATGACGAAAGCAACGACGCGCTCGACGAGGATGCACAAGACGTAGACCTCGCCAGCTACGCGTTCCAGATCTACAAGAACGCGATCGATGCTCAACCTGAGCTCGACGCGACGATCACGACTCTGCCGGATGTGGTTCATGCGACACGTGCGACGGACGGCGCGGAAGGCGTTCTTGTCTTCACGTCCACGACCTCCGGGATCGACCACCTTGTCCGGCTCCGTGCGGACGGATCGCTGATTTCCGAATCCCCGCTCGAAATCCTACAAGCTGCGGCGTGCGCCCCGGACACCGTCGGTCTGCAACGGCGCGACGACCACCATGCTCTCGTCGAACGCGCCGTTCGACGCGCCGCGGAGGCTGGACCCGTACGCCCCGAGGGGGCACTGAGCGGCGTTCGCCGACGGATCTACGTGCTGCTACTGGAGTGGGGGGAGCAGACGCGCGGAACGCTCTTCCGGCCGCCCGAACTCGATGAGGTGCTCTCGGCGATATATGCGTACCCATTGCGCGAGCACGCGAAGGACGTGATCGTGAAGAACATCAGAGCTGGCAAGGAGCCCAAGGAGCTGGCAGACCTCTGCGTGCGACTCCATCACGAAGGGAACCTCGTGCTAGGCGCAAGCGATGACTGGCATGAGGAAGTTCAGATCGTCTGCTCGATGGGGCTGGACTCGTGACCAACAAGCACGAGGCGCTAGCTGACCTGATTCGAGCGGGCCAGCTCCAGCGACTCTTTATCGAGGAGCTCGGGTGGGACCGCCCCGCGTTCGCGGAGATCGAGGGAGACCTCGACGGCGAGATCTACCGGTTCCAGCCGTTGGCCGAGAAGCAGGGGTTCGCGGTTCTGAGGTGCGAACAGGGCATTCCCGACCATCCGACCCGCCAGCGCCTCCATCGAATCGTCAGCCGGCGCGCGGCTGAGCATTTCGTGATCTACGTGGCCAAGGACGGCAGCCAGTTCTGGCAATGGACGGAGCTACGGGCGGGGCGCCCGGCCAGGCTCGTGGCGCACGAGTGGCACCCGGGCCGGGAGAACTACGCCCTCGTCGAGCGGCTCGTCGCAATCGGATTCGAGCTTGCCGAGGAAGGCTCCCTCAACCTTCTCGGGGTCCGACGCCGGGTGGGCGCGGCGTTCTCAGCGGACAAGGTCTCGTCGCGCTTCTACAAGGACTTCCAGGACGAACACAAGCATCTACTCAAGCAGATCAAGGGCATCGATCTACCTGAGGAGCTGGAGTGGTACGCGAGCGTGCTGCTCAACCGGCTGATGTTCCTCTACTTCGTCCAGAAGAAGGGGTACCTCGATGGTGATCACGACTATCTGCGCAACCGCTTCGAGCGGGTGCGGGACGCCCGTGGCCCAGGCCACTTCTTCACGTTCTTCCAGCGGTTCCTGATCCCACTGTTTCACGACGCGCTGGCACGGAAAGAGCCCGCGCTCGACGATGCCGACCTTGCGGAGCTGGTTGGCGACGTCCCATACGTGAACGGTGGCTTCTTCTCCGTGCACGAGCTGGAGAAGAAGTGGTCGATCGACGTCAGCGATGAGGCGTTCAGTCGGGTCTTTGTGCTCTTCGACAGCTACCGCTGGCACCTGACCGAGTCTCCGGGGCAGGACGAGCGCGCCATCAACCCGGACGTCCTGGGCTATGTCTTCGAGCGCTACATCAACCAGAAGGAAAAAGGGGCCTACTACACCAAGACCGACGTAACCCGATTCATGGTCCGCAGCGCCTTGGTACCGGTCTTTCTCGATCGCTGGGAGGATCGCGCGCGATCCAAAGGTCTCAGTGGTCCTCGTTGGGGATTGATCGAGGAGGAGCCGGACCGCTACCTGCCGGCAGGTCTCGCGCACGGCGCTTCTAGAGAGCTCCCTGGAGACATCGGACGCGCAGGTGACGACTGGCCGACTCCCGCCGCCGCACTCGACAAGGCCCCCGAGACGCACGGACTGCCTGCTGAAACCTGGCTGGAGACCATCGATCGCCGCCGGCGCCTCGACGCTCTGCGCGCGCAGCTCGGCGCAGGCGAGATCACCGATGCGAGCGCGGCGATCACGAGCAACTTGGCGATCATTACCTTTGCGATTGACGCGATCCGAGATCTCGCCGACCCTGAATCAGCGCTCCTCGTCCTGGACGTTCTTCAAGATCTGCGCGTCGTTGATCCCGCTTGTGGTTCGGGAGCCTTCCTCTTTGCGGCGCTCAACGTCCTCGAAGAGCTCTACGAAGCCGCGATTGAGACCGTTCGTAGTCTCCCCGGTACCGGGGAGACTGAAGAACGGAGAACGGCTCGGATCGCGGAGATCGACGCTCACGCCAGCGTGGAGTACTTCATTGCGAAATCGGCGGCGCTCCACAATCTCTTCGGTGTCGACATCATGCATGAGGCTGTCGAGATCGCGAAGCTCAGGCTGTTTCTTAAGCTGGTCGCCGGGCTCTCAGAACGCTCCCAGCTGGAGCCATTGCCTGATCTGGACCTAAACCTGAGAGCAGGCAACACTGTCGTCGGATTTCTCGACGCTGAAGAAGCCGAGAGGGCCGCCGGCGCGAGCATCCTGGCAGGGAATCGGGTCGCCGAGATCGAAACCGCGTGCGGCGATCTCTCCGACCGCTACGAGGCCTTCGTCTCGACTCAGACGGCGAGCGACGTCGATGACGAGCGTCTGGCCGAGGCGAAAGACGCACTCCTGCTCGCGGAGGGAGCAGTCGCCAACACTCTCGACGACACCCTCGCAGCGGAGCGTGGGGTTCAGGACCGGGAGCGAGACGAGTGGTGGGAACGTGAGAGGCCATTCCACTGGTTCGTCGAGTTCGGCTCGGTGATGCGGCGCGGCGGTTTCGACTGCGTCGTGGGGAACCCTCCGTATCGCAAGATCTCCGAGGTACGAAGCGAGTACACGGTCGAGGGGTTCGCCACCGACGACTGTCCCGACCTGTACGCCCCGATGACCGAGCGTGCATCGCAGCTTCTCGCCCCCGGGGGACGTATGGCATTCATCGTTCCCTTGTCGCTGACCTTCAGCGAGGACTTCACCGATCTGCGGCGCTACCTGACCGGACGCTTTCCGCTCAAGTGGATTTCGTCCTACGCTCGCAATCCGACGGCGTTGTTCGACGGCAAGATCGGCGTGCGTCCCACGATCTTCGTCGGCGCTGACGGTGAGGAGTCGCGCCTGTGGTCGACTCGCACGCATCGCTGGTCCGAGGAGTACCGACCGTCGCTATTCGACACCCTTCACTACGTCGAGGTCCCGCCGGAGCTTGGTGAGGACGAGTGGCCCAAGCTGGCCAGCGAGGGCGTTGCCGAACTCATGATGGCGCTGCGGACGAGCGGGCGGAAGACGCTCGCGACTGCGGTACGCCGTGGTGGCGAGCATCGGCTGGGATACAAGAAGACTGCGCTCTACGTCCTGTCTGCTTATCGCTCCGAGCCGCCGTGTTGGGACGAGAACGGGAAGTTGATCCCTCAGAAGAAGGCGGGCTGGCTTGCGTTCGATTCCGCGCTGCACAGAGATGTGGCGTTTCTCCTGGCGACGGGGAAGTTGATGTTCCTCTGGTGGAACACGTGGGGTGACGACTTCGACGTTACCGCGGACATCCTGGACACGTTTCCGCTTGGCCTGGACACGCTGACGGAGGAGTTCGCCGCCGAAGCAACTGAGCTTGCTCAGCAGCTCGATGAGGCCATGCAGAAGCACATCGACATAACGAGCTACGCCGGGATGCGGATCGGCAACTACCGGCTTGACGAAGTCCGCGACATCACCGATGAGGCCGACCAGCTGCTGTCGCGCGCGCTCGACATCGAGGCGTTCATGCCGGCAGTCGAGCTGTCGTTCCGGTTCTTCGCGAAGAAGACCGGCGAGAGGCCGGGTACCACGGCCCTTGAGGAGTAGCGGAAGCCCTCGGCACGTCGAGGCGTGGTCGAGACGGATGAGCCCGAAGACCGACTCCCGTCAGCTCGACCTCGTGGCCTGAGCCACCCCTCAGAGCGGGTTGCCGTCGCCGTCGTTGACCGGCCACTGCGCGCGAACGCCCTCGTCATCGGCGAAGTGCGCCGAGAAGTCCGGGTCTTCGATGCACCGCCGGACCGCCGCGCGGAGCACGTCCTGAAGGAGTGCGAGTTCGCGCAGCGCCGCTGCCATCTGCTCCGCATGCTGCGGTGCCGGCACGCCGGGCTGGGGTGTGGGGATCAGCGTGAGACGCCGCCCATGCGCCGGCTCGGACCTGCGGTTGTAGAGGCGGCGCGCCATCCCTTGGGAGATCCCGCTCACGCCGCCACCTGCCGCCAGCCTCGGCACACGCATCACGAACTGCTTGGTGTTCTGACGCGGACCGGTGTTGAGCAGCGCCTCCAGGCCGGCGATCACCGTCATCAGCGCGTCGAAGTCGTACTTCCGCCGCGCGCTCTGCTCGGCCAGCCAGATCGCGTTCGACACCCGTTCGGGCAGGCTGCCTTCGCGCTCCCAGAAGGCGGCAAGGAGAGCAGCCAACTGGCGGGCTTCATCGGCGTCGAGCCAGTCGCGACCACTGTGGGCACGGTAGGCGAGGGCGCCCTCCAGGTTCACAGGGCCAGGGCTGATCTGCACGCGCCCGTCGGAGAACTCGACGATACGAGCGGCGTACTCCGTGGAGTACGCGTTGTCTAGAACCAAGCGCGAGAGCGTGAAGCCGGCGAGCAGAACCTGGTCGTGATCCCAGTGGGTGTAGTGCTGCTCATACGCCGCGGCGGGTAGATCGCGGACGAAGGCGTAGCGGCAGCCGAACTGCCGAGCGGGCTTGAAGTTCTCGCCCCGTGGCTCGCACGCGTCCATGATGCGCTCGGCCTCCCGGCCGGCGAGCCCGGTGGTCAGCCGCATGTCTCGCCCCAGTTCCACCGGAGGATCGCCGGCCGGTGGGTGCTCACGCCACGCGGCATCGTCGACCGGGCCGGTGGGCACGAGGAGAACGTCTCGCACTCGCGTAATGCCGGGTCCAGGAGGCGGCGCTGGGGGACGGAACGGAGGGGCTTGGTCGTCCGGAGGTGCTTGGTCGTCCGGCATGCTCGACAGATCAGCGTACGCGGCGCGTTGGTCGTCTTGCGGCCGTCGTGGTGGCGCGCCTCTCGCCCCGGCGCAGACACCGTGCTGGGCGTCGCGCTCGATCCGGTCTCGACGTGAACCGGATGCCTCCATACGCTGCGAGCATGGAAGAGGGCCGCGGCGAGCGAGAGGCGATACTTCGACGGCAGCTGAAGGTCCTTCCGCCCGAGCAGTTCGAGGTACTCGTATTCGAACTGGCGGCGCGCGAGGATCCAACCGTTCGGCGGCTCACTGCGCCCGACGGAGGGGCCGACACGCTCCAGCCTGCAACTCCCGAGCGGCGTGCGAAGGTCTGGCAGGCCAAGCGGTACCCGGACCAGATCAACTGGGACGAGTGCGTGCGGTCCCTCGATCGAGCCGTCGAGGTCTGGAAGCCCGAAGCCATCGTTTTCGCGTTCACGAGGGACTTCTCGATGCAGGTGGTGAAGAGCTTTCAAGAGAAGCTCGTCGCGCGACCGACAGCCGACGGCGTCGCGATCACTGCGTGGACGCTGACGGACATCGTCGGACGGCTCGATGCCAACCCAGATATCAGGGTTCGGTTCTTCGGCGACAATCAGAGATCGCTCGAAGACAACATGGCGCGGATGCTGGCAGCCGGCGGCCAGCTGAAGTCAACGGCCGACATGCTGGAGAGGGCCAAGACGCTCAGCCAGTACGCGCAAGAGCAGGACGTCAGCTTCGCCTACCAGGTCAACGCGGGCGCCGCGGAGACGCCGCCGCCGACGTGGGACGAGCTGCCGTACATCACGATGCAGCTCCGGACTGAGCAGGAACAGCTGACGGTCGCGGCGTGGGTGCGAGAAGCGGCCGAGGTCCCTGGGCCAACTTTCTCATTCTCGGACGACGAGCTCGGCGTACAGGCGAGGGCCCAAGCGCTGGAGAACTGGGCCAGGGGCGAGGACGCGGTGATAGCTGACGGCTACCGGGTGGCCTTCGCGAAGCCACAAGTGATCGGTGAGCTTCTCGAAGACGAGCACCTCAGTCTCGGCGGCGGCCACCTCATCGTGCCCTCTCCCGACGGCGTGGAGGCGACACTCGAAGTCGAATATCCCGGCGGCGTCGAGGAGCGCACGTTTACGGTGTATCCGGTCCCACCGCGACCCGGCGCGGTGGCCGCGGTGGCCGGCTACGCCGGGGACGTCCTCGTCGAGGTCAACCTGAGCCTTCTCGAACGACCCAGCCTGTCGGCGACCTTCTCGCTGTCGAGCCGGTTCCGCCCCGATGCACGAGCAAGCGCCGACGCGGCGGCACTCATCTACGCCTGGTGCACGCACACGCATATGGCATTTCGGTGCGAGCTGCTCGGAGACGGCGTGGCCGGCAAGACCGAGGACATCGCGAACTCCGAACTGTGTGAGGAGATGAAGTGGCGCCGCGACTTCTACGCTGAGGTCCTCTTCCTCGAAGAGCGGCTCGGAATCTCGCTTCCGCTGCCGGAGGAGATGACGCATGCTGATCTGCAAGCGGTCGGCGCTGCGGCCGACGCACTGCGCACAGGCTTCGGGATCGGTCAACTCACGCAGGTGTCTGGCCACGTGCAGGATCCCCTGGAGATCCCGAGTCTGCCCGAGCGGTTCGCGAAGGCAAGTCCGATGCGGCGCCTCCTCTCGTACACGATCTTCGGACGCGAGGTGAACGTCGGCATGGCCGACTACGACCTCCCGCCGCTGAAGATCGTCGAGGTCATCCCGTACGGTCAGACACCGAATGCCCCGGCGCGAGTTGTTCTCGAAGCTGAGGGCGACGGCGAGGCGCCATTTCGCCTCGTCGGCCACGAGCCGCCGGCTCCACCGGAGCCGAGCGATCAGGGCAACGGAGGGTGAGGTTCACCGTGGCACCTCGAACCGACGCGCTTGGGCGCGCGTACAAGAAGAGCCAGCTGCAAGTGCAGCTGTGGGTGAACCGCCGCCAAGCCGAACTCGACGCCGCTGCGCTCGCCGCGCTGCCATCGCTGAGCGAGGTGGCGACGTCGATCGAGTGGGTCAGTCCTCTGGAGGCGAACCGTTTCGCGGAGTACTTCGACGCAGAGTTCGTGCGCTCGATCGGCAGATCCGATCTCGTGGAGCCGCTGGCCCGGTTCTGGCCGCGCGGCGGTCCGCATTGGGACGGCCTCGGGATTGCCCGCGACCCCAACGGCAGCAACCTCGGCCCCGTCTTCGTCGAGGGCAAGAGCTACCCGGCTGAGATGCGCTCGCGGCTCACCGCCAAGCCCGAGAGTCGCAGGAGGATCCTCGCCCGGCTTGCTGAGGCGCGCGCGTGGCTCGGCGTTCCCGACACGTATGCGGTCGCATGGTCAGAGCGCTACTACCAGGCGGCCAACCGGATAGCGCACATCTACTTCTTCCACGAGGTGCTCGGCGAGCGTGCGTGGATGCTCAATCTCTGCTTTGTCAATGACGCGGATCATCCGACGAGCCGCGGCGAATGGGACGCGGGCCTGGCAATCGCCGAGGGAGACCTCGGCATCACAGGACTGCAATTGCCGGGGCACGGCCGTGCGTTCCTGGCCGCCGGCACGCGAGCCGAACTGCTCAGACCGAACGCCTGACCGGCGTTGACCGCTTGCCTTACGGCGTCTCATCGCCGAGCGCGATCACATCGAGGAGCGTGAGGGCTGGATTGGGACGGCAGTAGCAGCGTCCGGCCGACTCGACGACCTCGATCCCCGCCTTCCGCAGCTTCCTCCTGCCATGTCGAATTTGGTCCTTCCCGTTCCACCGGCCGCCCGGACCACCAAGACCGACTTGCTCGATCGCGTACGCGTCGCCGGCGATCATCGCGGCCCGCGTCATCGTCAGCTCACCGCGAACCGCCGCGGACATCGCCGTAGCCATCGCGTCTTCGATCTCCAGCAGCGGCGGGGCATCCCGCAGCTCCTTGCTCAGGCGGGATGCGAAGAGCTCCATGAAGGGCGATCCCGCGATGGCGTCCACTGGCCGGTCGTCCTCGTACCGGTTCTGACGCTCCAGCCGCAGAATCATGGCGTCGGCGTACTCGCCCTTTTTGTACGCAATCAGCTTTCGGCGCTTGCCGCCAAGCCGGCTGCTCTTTGGACCATCCGGATCGAAGTAGGGCGCCGCCTCCCCGCGTCGGCGTGCCTCAGCCTCGAATACGCGTCGGATCACCGAACACCCAAGCGCGTGCGAGAGCACGATGTCGAGCGAGACGTCGCAGCGACGGACTCGGGGGTCTAAGTCGAGGAAGATCTCACCAACGGCCTCACCGAAGGCGAGGATGGCCCGTCTGGCCCCGAGTTCCACGCTGCCCAGGGGTGCCAGCCGCTGGGTGGACCCGATGAGTTCGACCAGGCGCGCGTCGCAGCTGATCAGGCCGGACTGCGGGCGGATCGTCCAGCGACCTCCACCAATGCGGTTGGCCAGTAGCTGGACACCCGTGTCCCGATCCGGCGGTCCGATCGCGATGCGCCCGGCGTGGTGGGCGTTGCGGACCGCATCCCAGCGCACAGGCTGATCGGTCCGCCAGGCGAGCTTGATCGAGTCGACGCCCTTGGCGAGGACAAACGGAGTCGCCACCGATGCAGTGGGGTAGGTGCTGCCAGAGGTACCAGATGTTGTCGGGCGCTTCGTCATCAACGCGGGCGACCATGCGCCCAGATGTGGCGGGAGAAGCGGGGTTTTCGCTAGGCCGGCCGGGAGATGGCGCGAAGCCCCGATCACGCGGGCGGACGTTTCGTGTCCGGCACCCCGGGTTCGGATGGCGGCGCCCGCAGGCAAACGCTTCCGGGGGCAACGCGCCGTCCTACGAGTAGACGACCGGCTTCGCGACGACGGCCGCCTACGGTCCAGCCGCGTCATGCACCCGACGGTCGCAGCCATCGCCGAGCGGTACCCAAGCGGCTTCCTCATTCCGGAGGAGGCGGCGAGCGAACTGCGCCTGCACTACCAGACAATCCTCAGCCACATCAAGGCGCGCCGGCTGATCGCCGGGAACTACGCGATGGGTCGCCGGCCGCAGTACCGCATCACGCTCCACGCGCTGAGCGACTTCGTGAAGGGGTGCGAGCGTGGCGAAACCGGCGACGCAGCGTCCGACGATGTCGCCTGGCATGAGGCGCCCGCCACTCGGCGCAAAGCGGGCAGCCGGCGCGCGCCCATGGACCTCGTCTCGGCGTAGGCTCGCGTCGGCCCGCCAGCCGGTTTGGCTCAGGACCGGACGTACGGTCGGTGTTGCATTCAACCCCGACTCAACTGGAGCTCGACATGGCCTCGAAGTACACGACGGCTCGCTACGGCGAGCGCTGGAGGGCGCACTGGCGCGACGACACCGGCCGTCAGCGGTCGAAGACCTTTTCGACCGAGGGCGCGGCCCTCGAATGGGAGAAGAAGATGCGCGAGGAGCGCGATGACGACCTGCTCGGTCGAAACACGCGCGCCCGCGACATGAGGCTCTCCGACTGGATCGCCGAATGGTGGGACCGCTACCTGACCCACCGCCCGCTGAACACCCGCGAGAGCTACCAGCGCGCGATCAACGGTCTCATAGCCCCGTACATCGGCGGACTCCCGATGGACCGCATCGACACCATGCGCCTGTCGCCGTGGATGGACGAGCTGACCGACGACGGCTGGACCGCGCACCAGCGGCGCGAGGCGAAATCGGTACTGTCGTCTTGCCTGGGCAAGGCGCTCTCGCGCGGCCTCCTGCCGAGGTGCGCCAGCGAGAACCCCGTGAAGGGCGTCGACCGCCCCGAGGCCAACAGCAGTCGCCAGCCGATCGCGCTGTCGCCGTACGAGTGCGAGTACCTGCGCCTTGCGTCCCTGACTTATCAGTATGGACGCGCGGACGACATCCAGGCCCTCCGGTCAGCGACGATCATCAGCCTGCTGGCCTATGGCGGGCTTCGCCCCTCGGAGGCCATGGGCCTCAAGGCGGAGAACGTCGCGTTCGACGAGCACAACCCCGGCGTCTGGGTGCGAGACGTCTTCACCGTCGAACACCGTGAGTTCGATACCAAGACGCATGAGGGCTCGCGCTTCATCGGTGCCGGTCGGTTCGTCGATCTCCCTGACCGGGTGATGGACGACCTCCGCTCGTGGTTCGACGCACGCGAGACCACGGAGCGGCGCCGCGCGCGCGGCCGCGACTGGGTCTTCCCGGACGAGAACGGCCAAATCACACGGAGCACGCACCGCAATTGGACATCCTCGCGGTGGAAGCGGGCGCGGCGACGCGCGGCCGAGATGCTCCCGGAGAGCGGCGACCGGATCTCGGCGATGGTCCCGTACGACCTGCGCCACAGCGCGGTCAGCTGCGAGGTCCGCGCAGGAGGCCGCGACGTCCAGTGGGCTGACCTCGCCGCGAAGTTCGGACACACGGTGCAGACGATGCAGAGCGCCTACCTGCACGTCGTCCGGTCGCTGCGCAACGCGCCGCGCGAGCCGGTCGCCGACCAGATCACGAAGGCGCGCACGCAGGCCGGCTCGGACGCCGCGCAGGAGGCGCTCCTGGAGCGTGTACTTGGGCCGAAGCCGGAGCTCCACCGGGTCGTCGACCTGCGCCGCGAGCGGCAGCGGAGAGCCTCCTGAATGGGGCTCTCCGTTTCATCGCTGCTGCATCCTGGCGCAGCGATGAACTCAGAAAGCGCCGATTTTGCAGGCACGAAGCCTTCAGTCGAGTCCGGGTCTCGCCATTCCCGTGGTGTCTGCTGTCGAGCCAGATTCGGGGTCTGATGCTCGATGAGCGGCTTGCACCCGTGTTCGAGACCCGCAAGCTCGCTCATCCGCTGCAGCGTCGAGCCGCCGGGCGGCCCCAAGCGCTAGCGGTTCGTCACGCGGAGCCCGCTGAAGCTGCACAGCAAGTTCCTGCCGCAGAAGCTGCGCAGGCGAATGCGCTTGAAGACGGTGCCGGTGCGGCGGAAGACGATCTCGTAGCGGGACCTGCGCTCATGCGGCCCTGGGGCGACGGCGAGCCGGAAGCGGTAGGACGTATGGGTCCGTGCGGCGAAGGTCGTGACGAGCTCGTCCGGCGAATACACCAGCGGCTTGACGAACGGCTGTGCGCTCTCGCGGAACCCGATTGTCTGAATCGTGCCGCGCCGGCGCAGCGTCCGCGAACCCGCGCGGAGCTCCAGCGTCAGAGGCCGCAGGTCGGCCGTGGCGCGGTTCATCTCGGGAAGGCTCCAGACGAGATCCTCGCCGAAGGGGTCTTGGTTGTGGTCCACGCGCACGCGCGAGAACCGCGGTCCCGTGGCCGGCGCGGACAGCGTGAGCGCCAGCGCGGTTGACGCCGTGCACGTGGGGGAGCCCCGCCGGTCCTCGAGCGAGTGCACCCAGCTGACGTGGATCGGCAGGGTCTGGGCCCGGTCGACGATGAGCCCGAACGTCGAGTCGATCGTCGGATCATCGGGGAGGGCGGTCGCCTTCCGGGGCCAGTCATCCATGTCCGCCTTCTTGATCCCGGCAGGCAGCGTGATCGTGCCAAAGGAGACGTTGAGCGGGTCTGGGATCCCGACCGCGACTCCGACCTCGTGCGTCGCCGTCGGCGTCGGCGCGTAGGCGTCACGGGCGAAGAGCTTGGCCGCAGGCACCGAACCGGGTGCGCACGGGCCGGAGGGCGCAGGGGCGGCGGCGTGCGCGGGAAGGGCCAGCCCGAATGCGCCGAGCCCGGCGGCGGCTGCGAGCCTGACGAGCACGGCCGCATGGTAGCGAGGTGCGGGCGGCTCAGGCCCGTTGCAGACGCCGCCTTGCAGCGTGTTCCAGAGGGCCCGTCCACGACCCGCGTCGAGGACTCAGGGCTTGCGCCCGGCGAGTCGGCGACGGCGTCCTGCACCCGGGGGCGCGAGGCGCGCGAGGTGCGTGCGGACACCGTGAGCAGGTCTCCGAGTCCGACGAGGGCAACAACCTCGCCGGACCCTTCGGCCCGCAGTTCTGCTCACCGCCACGCGTCGCGGCGCTGCGGCCTGATTTCGTTTGAGTACGTGGCGCGTTCCGTCCCTTGCGCTGGGCGACGCCGGCGCAGGCCGCGAGAGGCGAGCGTGATCGCCAGCCCGAGCACGACCAGCGCGAACAGCGGGTGCAGGCCGCCGAGCCATTTCACCGAGCTCGCCAGCGCGACCTGTGCGGTGCCGATCACCGCCAGCGCCAGCGAGAGCAGCATGTCGGTGCGCGGCAGGCGGGCGACGACCGCCGCAGCGAGCAGGAGCATCTCGCCGGCATGCGCCGACCAGCCCGCGGACTTGTGCGCATCGAGGGCTCCTTGCCCTGCGCCGAAGATGTAGGCGCCGATCAGGTAGACCTGAACGATCACCGCAGCTGCAATCAGCACGGCGAGCGACAGGTGCAGCAGGGCCGCGGCGCGGCGGACCTTGCCCGGGGCGGCCGGCGCAGCCGGCGACTCAGTTGACCAGACGTTCATTGTGGGAGGAGCTCCTCGACGGCGTCGGCCGCGACGCCGGTGCCGCCCGCCTGGTTGAACGCTTGCGCGACGCGGGTCGCGCCCTCGCGCTTGGTGATGGCGTGATGGACGGCTTTGCGCAGCCGTGAATCGCTGAGGCGGTTGTGCGGCAGTCGGACGCCGGCGTCGCACACCTCGACGCGCCGGGCGACCTCGAACTGGTCGCGGCAGAACGGTACGGCGCAGACGGGCACGCCGGCCGCGAGCGCCTTCTGCGTGGTGCCTTGACCGCCATGCGAAACGACGCAGGCAGCGCGGGCGATGATTGGGGCGTGTGGGATGAAGCGCTCGACGCGGGCGTTGGCCGGGACGGTGAACGGGGCCGGGTCGTGGGCCGCGGTCGTGACGATGACGCAGAGGTCCTCGCCAGCGAGTGCGTTGAGCGCGGTGGTGATGAGCTTGTCGTCTCCCTGGCGTGCGGTTGACGCGGTGACGAGCACGATGGGCCGCGTCTCGGCGCTGAGCCACGCCGGCGGTTCGGCCGGCGGCTCCCAGGTGGCCGGGCCGACGAGGCGGGCGCTGGCTGGCCAGTCGCGCCGGGGGTACTCGTATGGCTCGGCGGTGAACGCGATGAACCGCGCGGCCTTGAGGTACTGCTCGTCATAGCGGCGCAGCGGCCCCAGTCCGAGCCCGGCCCGGAGCGTGTTGCGCGGTGGCAGCTGCCCGGCCATCGCGCGGTCGTTGAGCCTCCAGCCGATGCGGTCCCGTGCGCGCCCGAGAACCCCGCGCGCAGGCCGGAGACCCAGCCCATAGACCGGCGCGTCGACCGAGCGGATGAGCGGCGGATAGGGGCAGTACTGCGCCCAGGGAAGCCCCGATGCCTCGGCCATGTACCCCGCGCCCTGGCAGCTGGCGTCGACGATCAGGCCGTCGGGCGCGACCTCCGCGATCGTTCTACGGAGATCGTCGATCTCGAGCTCTGCGCGCGCGGCAAGCGCGCTGAGCAGCCGCAGCGCGGCGCCGATCGGCGTTCGCGCCATCCAGTCGTCGATCTCGATCGCCTCGATGCCGGCGTCGATCGCCGCGGCGTCCAATCCGAGTGCTTCGAGCCGCCTGACTTCGGCGGCGCCCGTCCGCACGTGGACCTCGTGGCCACGACGCCGAAGCTCCAGCAGCAGCCCGATGGAGGGGAAGATGTCTCCTGCTGAGGACGACGTGTAGGCCAGCAGCCGCGCCATTACGGCGCTCCTTTCGTTGCAGTCACCATCTCGACCACGATGCGCTCGGCCGTCGGGCGGCCAAGCCCCATGTCGCGGCGCAGCAGCTTCCAGACCTGAATGTCCGTGGCGACGATCAGCGCCACGAGCCGGCGCTCGCGCGCGGCCCGCGAGAGACCCCCGAGGAGTGGCGCGAACGTGCGCTCCACCCAGTTGCGGTGCCAAGCCCGGCCGCTGTCGGCCATCTCGCGAACGGTGGGAATCCGCTCCTCCTGCGCGAGCAGGCGCAGCGTCGCGTCGCCGTGCAGCTCGTAGGAGTCATACAGCAGGCGGACCGCCTCCCTGACATCGCCGACCGGGGCGCCGTCGCGCCGAGCGCCCTCCGGGATCGCCATCCACGCCCACGCAGCCACGAACAGCGCGTCCTTTGTCCCGAAGCGAGCGTGCAGCGTCTGGACCGTCACTCCCGCATCAGCCGCGATGTCCGCCAGCCGGACGCTCTCATACGGCCGCTCAGCGAACTGCCGCCACGCGGACTCGAGAATCCGCTCGCGCGTCGCCGCCGCCGCTGCTGCTCGCGCGACCATCCGGTACCTGCGACGTGGGGCTGCCTCGGCGCGCACTTGAGTTGATGCACCATAAGGTCAATATGACGCCGCCGTCAACCCCGCCGCCTCATAGCCGCCCGTTCCGCCCCACCCGCCCGCTCGACCGAGCCAGGCAGGCGCCAGCTCCCAAACAAATGGAAGACGGTTCGAGTCCGGGTCTCGCCATGTCCCGGAGGCGAAGGCCGGCACGCCGCCGCTGCGACGGAGGCAGCCCGAGAGCCCGGAGATCGTCATCGGCTCGTCACATTCTTCCGTCAGGCTGAGGGAATGAACTTCGCGACGCTCCGCCGTTCAGCGTGCCTCGCGGCCGCCCGCCGGCACACCGCCGACCGAGGCAGGAGGTGGCTCGTCAATGGCACC
>JAXLTD010000012.1:0-70997 GCA_046330225.1 Solirubrobacteraceae bacterium
CCACGACGTCCTGCGCGAGGCCGGGCTCCTGACAGCCGTGGGGGGCCGCGGGGTGCTCACGCCGCACGTCCTGGCGAGCTGCGACGACGAGTCCGTGATCGGCGCCCCCTTCTACGTCATGGAGCGCGTGGACGGCGACGTCATGACCACGGCGATCCCCGCGGCGCTCGACACCCCCGCCGAGCGCCGCCGGATCGCCGAGGAGCTCATCGATGCCCTCGTGGAGATCCACGCCGTCGACTGGGCGTCCTGCGGGCTGGAGGGCTACGGCAAACCGACCGGGTATC
This sequence comes from Solirubrobacteraceae bacterium, assembly GCA_046330225.1. Taxonomy (GTDB): domain Bacteria; phylum Actinomycetota; class Thermoleophilia; order Solirubrobacterales; family Solirubrobacteraceae; genus CANJIV01. The sequence continues at coordinate 288 of JAXLTD010000012.1, forward strand.
TCGAGCGCCAGCTGCGCCGCTTCTCGGGCCTCTGGGAGCACAACAAGACCCGCGAGGTCCCGGTGCTCGAATCCGTCACCACGTGGCTGCAGGCCAACCGGCCCGAGTCCGGCCCCGCGACGATCGTGCACGGCGACTTCCGGCTCGGGAACACGATGTTCGCCCCTGGCGCCCCGGCCCGGCTCGTGGCGATCTTCGACTGGGAGCTGGCCACGATCGGCGACCCGCTGGCCGACGTCGGCTACCTCACGGCCACATATCCCGAGCCGGGTGACGACCAGGGCACGCTGTTCGCGCTGGCGGCGGTCACGACGCGCGAGGGCTTCCCGACCCGGGCCGAACTCATCGCCCGCTACGAGGAGCGGTCGGGGCGGTCGATGCGCGACGTCCGCTGGTACCAAACCCTGGCGATGTGGAAGTCGGCGATCTTCCTCGAGGGCTCGTACAAGCGGCTGCTGGCCGGCACCACCGACGACCCCTTCTTCCGGATGCTCGACACCGGCGTTCCAGAGATCGCCGCGCGGGCGAGCGCGATCGCCCGCGGCGATGGCTGAGCAGCTCCGCGGGCTGATCGTCGACTACGGCGGCGTGCTCACCACCGACGTGTTCGCCTCGTTCCGGGCGTTCTGCGCGGCGGAGGGGCTCGAGCCGGCGGCCGTGCGCGACGCGTTCATGCGCGACGCCGTCGGGCGTCAGCTCCTGTTCGACCTCGAGACCGGGACGCTGCCCGAGGACGAGTTCGAGCAGCGCTTCGGGGCGGTCATCGGGATCGCCGAGCCCGCCGGCCTGATCGACCGGCTGTTCGCCGGGATGCGTGCCGACGAGGCCATGGTGAATGCCGTCCGCGCCGCGAAGGCCGCCGGCATCCGGACCGGGCTGCTGTCGAACTCCTGGGGCCACGGCCGCTACGACCGCTCCGAGTTCCCGGCGCTGTTCGACGGCGTCGTCATCTCGGGCGAGGTCGGCGTGCGCAAGCCCGACGCCGAGATCTATGCGCTGGCCGCTGAGTCGGTCGGGCTGGCCCCGGCCGCGTGCGTGTTCGTCGACGACCTGCCCGGCAACCTGAAGCCGGCCGCGCAGCTCGGCATGGCCACTGTGCATCACGCCGACGCTGGCGCCACGGTGGCTGAGCTCGAACGGCTGCTCGGCGTGGCGCTCGCCTGACGAGCGGCGTCGCGCCAGATTCGGGCGCCGTTCCCGTCAACCGGGAAGGATGCGCGGCGCAGCGCATCCTGGGGAGCAATCGAACGTCGGAGTCAGGGAGGCCTCAGACCGTGCCCAGCCGCATTGCCCTCAGCACCGCCGTCGTCCTCGCCATGCTCGGGATGCCCGCCGGCGCGAGCGCCGAGTCCGCAGGCTCGGGCCTGCGCTCGATCCAGGCCGGCTGGGTCGATGTGGGCGACTCGCACTCATGCGCGGTGATCGCCGGAGCGCAGGTGCGCTGCTGGGGCATCGCCGCCAACGGCCGGCTCGGGTACGGCACCGCGCCCAGCGGCGGCGACCTCATCAACATCGGTGACGACGAGTACCCCGACGCGGCAGGCGCCGGCGCGCCAGTCGACCTGGGCGCTGGCCGCACCGCGCGAGCGATCTCGGTCGGCGGCGGGTTCACGTGCGCGCTCCTCGACACCCGCCAGGTCCGCTGCTGGGGCCGCGGCCTGTTCGGCGCCACCGGCCAGGGATCCACCGTCGACATCGGCGACGACGAGACACCCGGCTCGGTGGCCCCGCTCGACCTCGGCGCCGGCCGCACCGCCCGGGCGATCTCGGCCGGGGACCGCCACGGCTGCGCGATCCTCGACACCGGCCAGGTCCGCTGCTGGGGGGAAGGCGCGGGCGGAAAGCTCGGCGATCCGACGCTCCCGGCGAACACCGCCGCGCCGGCCTCCGTCGACACGGTCGACCTCGGTCCGGGCCGCACCGCGACCGCGATCGCCACTGGGGCCAGCCACACGTGCGCGATCCTCGACACTGGCCAGGTCCGCTGCTGGGGCGTCAACGCGGGCGGCCAGCTCGGCACCGGCGTGGCGGGAACCATTGGGGACAACGAAGCGGTGTCGGCTGGCAACGTCGTCGATCTCGGATCCGGGCGCACGGCCGTCGCGATCACCGCGGGCGCCCAGCACTCCTGCGCAATTCTCGACACCGGCGCCGTGCGCTGCTGGGGCGCCAACGCCGTTGGCCAGATCGGGACCGGCGCGGCGGGGACGATCGGCGACAACGAGCCGGTCTCCTCGGTCGGCCCGGTCGACCTCGGCGCCGGCCGCACGGCCATCGCCATCACGGCCGGAGCCAGCCACACGTGCGCGACGCTCGACACCGGAGCCGTCCGCTGCTGGGGCGATGGCGCCGCCGGCCGGCTCGGGTACGAGAACGTGACGCCAATCGGCGACACCGAGGTGCCGAGCACGGCCGGCCCGGTGAACCTCGGCGGTCGCGCCGTGCGGGCCATCGCAGCCGGGCAGGCCCATACGTGCGTTTCGCTGATCGGCGGCGACGTGCGCTGCTGGGGCAGCAACGGCAACGCCCAGCTCGGCTCCGGGCCGGGAACGACGTTCGGCCAGTTCCTCGGCGACGCCGCCGGCGAGGATCCCGGCGGGGAGCCGGCGCTGCGCCTCGGCGGCGACGTGATCCCGAAGGTCGCCGACCTCTCCCTGTCCGCCTCGGCGCCCGCCGCCGCCACTGCCGGCCGGCCGTTCGGGGCCGCGGTTGCGGTGACCAACGCCGGCCCGGACCCCGCCGCCGCGTCGATCGCGACCGGCCTCGGGGGCCTCGGACTCGACCTGGCCACGCCGGGACAGGGCGCCTTCCAGGGCGCGACCGGCGTCTGGAAGCCCGGAGTGCTCGCCGCCGGCGGGCAGGCGTCGCTCGCGCTGGGGCTCCGGGCGCCGGTTGCCGGGTCGTTCGGACTCGCCGCCGAAGTGACCGCCGGCGACACCTTCGATCCGGACTCCTCGCCCGGCAACGGCGTGGCCGGCGAGGACGACCAAGCTTCGGCCACCGTGACCGCGGCCGCTGCGGCGGTGACCCCGCCGGCCGCCGGTCGCCGGGCCGCCGAGCGCGTCACCCTGGCCTCCGCCCTGCGCCGGCTCTCGGGCGGGCGGGTCCGCGTGACGCTGCGCGGGCGCCTCGTCGCCACCCGCCTGGCCGCCCGCGACGGCTGCCGCGGGGGCGTCGCGCTGTCGATCCGAGCCGGACGGCGAACGCTCGCCCGGCGCACGGCGCGGCTGCGGCTGCGGGACGGCGCGTGCGAGTACCAGGCCGCTGCCACGGTGACGCCGCCGAAGGGGGCGCGGCGGCTGACGGCGGCTGCGCGCTTCGGCGGCAACACCGCCCTGCTTGCCAAGGCGGCGCGCTCGCTGACCATCCGGCTGGGGCGCTAGCCGTCCTGCTCCCGGATTGGTGACGCGAGCGGCGGCGGCGCGCCACCCCGCCCGGGAACCCTCGCATCGGCGCCCGCCGAGGAGTACCGTGCGCGCCGTGGCGGGGTGGCGCACGTGGACCGTGCTGGCGGCGATCGGGCTCGGGGCAGCGGCCCCGGCGGCCCAGGCCGCCGGCGGCCTCGTGCCGACCCGCGCCGAGGTGCCCGGATTCCGGGCCGCCGGAACCGGCCGCGCGGTCGGGCGGTCCGCGCTCGGCGGCACGGTGCCCGGCGCGCTTCGCCGGGCGCGGGCCCAGGGCGCGGCGTTCCGCAGCGGATCGCGGCGGCTGGCCTTCGGAGCCTTCCCGCTCTCGTCCAGTCGCGCCGCGGCGGCGGCGCTGCAGGCCGCGGGCCGTGGCGGGCGGTCCGTGCGCGTCGGGGGCACCTCGGCCCGCCTGCGGGTCCGGACCGGGCGGCGGAGCACCGATGCCGTCGTCGTGCTGCGAGTCGGCACTGCGGTCGGCGCGGTCCGGGTCCAGCTCGCGACGAGGTCGGCGTCCACCGGCGCCACCGCAGCGCTGGGCTACGCCGACACGCTCCGGGCCCGCCTCAGCCGCCAGCTCAGCCAGACCGCGTGGCAGCAGACGCTCGACAGCATCGGCGCCGGACCGCCGACGCCCGCCGAGGCGCTACGGGCCTTCGCGATCGCCTACGGCCCGCTTCCCGGCGCGCCCCGGCCGAAGGGCCCGCTCGGCGTGCCCCCTTCGGCGACGCTGGCGATGCGCCTCGTCGACCAGGCCTGGGGCGGCCTCACGCCCGCCCAGCGCAACGCGATCGACCGCAAGCTCGGCGCCCCGCACGACCCCTCCTCGCCGCGCATCGCTGGCCAGAGCGCCCAGGTGCTCACGCCGAGCCCGAAATACCAGGCGCTCGCCAACAAGTACAACGCCCTGTACCGCGCGAAGCTGCCCAGCGCGGCGCCGGTGACCGTCAAGGCCTTCTCGGCCTCTGAGGACATCACCACCCCGAAGGGCGCCAAGGCCTACGCCGACGCCCTGACCGTGAACGCCGCCGGCGAGTGGGGCGTCGGCGCCCCGGCCTACTGCCGCGTGCGGGTGCCGCCGTTCGGCGCGTCGCAAGGCGGCTCGTTCCTCGAGCTGATCCTCGCCCACGAGATCTTCCACTGCTACCAGGCCGCCCTCATGGCCAACTGGCGCACGCGCTCGGCCTGGATCATCGAGGGCATGGCCGACTGGGCCGCCGTCACCATCGACCCCGTGCCGGCGTCCGTGGGCGCCGGGCCCTACAAGCTCTACCTCGGCACGCCGGCCACCGCCCTGTTCGACCGCGAATACGACGGCAGCGGGTTCTGGGGCCACGTCGACGAGGCGTTCGGGGCCGGGAGCCTGTGGGCCAAGATCCCCGCCATCCTCGGATCGCCCGACGACGTCAGCGCCTTTCTCCTGGCCGGCGGCGGGGATCTCCCGTCGATCGAGACGTGGTCCTCTGCGATGTTCCGTCACCCGGGCGCCGGCAACGCGTGGAACCAGCGCAAGCCGTTCGCGATCTCCTCCGGCAGCCTGCCGCCCCCGTCCGTCGAGGTGTCGAGCAGCGCGTCGCTCAACGGCCCCGCGTGGTCGACGTTCCCGTACACGATTCTCAAGGACGCCAAGCAGAACCTCATCCTCGTCTCGAAATCCACCGGGTGGATGCGCGTCGGCACCCCATCGCGCGACTACGGAATGATCGACGGGAGCGAGTGGTTCTGCTTCGGCACGTGCAAATGCCCGAAGGGGTACGAGTCCACGATCCCCGAGAACCAGAAGATTGCGGGGGCCAAGCTCCTGGTCGGGGTGTCCGCGGGGGCGGCGTTTTCCGCCGGCTCCGTGGAGTACCGCGATCCGAAGGACTTCTGCAACAAGAAGCGGCCCCCGCCGGGCCCGGCGGAGAGCAACGGCGACCCGCATCTCACCAGCCTCGACGGACTGCACTACGACTTCCAGGCGGCGGGCGAGTTCGTCCTGGTGCGCTCGCGCAGCGGCGACCTCGAGATCCAGGCCCGCCAGGAGCAGTACGAGAACCGGCCGGCGGTCTCGGTGAACACGCAGCTGGCGATGCGGGTCGGCGGCCGGCGGGTGACCGTCTCGCCCGGGCCGACGAAGGACTCCCAGCCGTCCGTGCGCATCGACGGAACGCCGACCCCCGTCGCCCCGGACGCGCCGGTGGCGCTTGGCGGCGGCGCCAGCGTCGCCCGGGACGCCAGCCCGGAAGGCGACGTCGACGTGGCCTGGCCGGACGGCTCCCACGTCGTCATCCGCCCGGTGGGCAGGTGGGGCGTCGCCGCCCGCGTCGACCTCGCGGAGGAGCGCGCCAACCAGGTCGACGGCCTGCTCGGCGACTTCGACGGCAACCCGCGCAACGACCTCGCGACCCGCGCCGGCAAGCGCATCAGCTACACGGCGCAGAAGTCGGGCGGCTGGGGCTTCGTCGACCGCTACGTCATCCCCGAGGAGTTCTCGAAGCGGTTCTTCGCCGACCTCTACGACACGGTCGGGGACTCCTGGCGCATCTCCCAGGCCGCGTCGCTGTTCGACTACGGCCCCGGCCAGTCCACGAAGACGTTCACGAAGCGCGGCTTCCCGCAGCGCCCGCTCGACCCTGACGAGCTGACCGCGGCGCGCCGCGCCGAGGCCGAGCGGATCTGCCGCGCAGCGGGCGTCACCGAGGCGGGCCCGCTCGCCGACTGCATCACCGACGTCGCCGCCACGGGAAACGCGGCCTTCGCCCAGGACGCCGCCCTCTCCCAGGAGGCCGCGAAGGCGTCCTGGACGAAGCTGCGCGCCGGCGCCGACCGCAACCGGTCCGTGTCGCTGCTGCGCACCGCTGACGGGACGCTGCACGTCGCCTTCGAGGAGCAGCTCGCGGGGCCGGCCTACCGGATGCTCAGCGTGCCGGTCGATCCGGCCGGCCGCGAGGGTGCTGCGGAGCAGATCGACCCCGTCGATGGCGAGCCGGCGCTGCTGGCCGGGCCGGACGGATCCGTGCGGGCGCTCGCCGCCGAGATCCGGCTCAGCCCTCCGCTCGAGAACGCGAGCGGCATCTTCCAGTACGCCCGGGGGGGCACGGGCGCCTGGTCGCCGCCCAGCCAGGTCACGGACTTCGGGTTCTCCTACGCCGGGCGGCCGAACGGGCTGTTCATGTCCGACGGCACCCTCCTGAGCCTCTCCCCGATGGCCGGGGTGGGCCGCCTGTTCCGGAACGCGGGGCCGAAGAACGAGGGCGTGTCGCTCAACGCCGGGCTGCCGGACTGCTACGCGACCTCCCCGACGCTCGCCCGCGACGGGGCCACGGGCGCCGTGTGGGTCGCCTGGGTCCAGTGGGACTGCCCGCAGGTCGGCGTGTTCGCCCAGCAGGTCGACCCGGCCACCGGGGCGCTCGTCGGGCAGCCGCTCAAGGTACCCGGCTCGTCCTGGCGCATCGACGGTCGCGACGGCTACGCCGACCCGAACCTCGACGAGAACTTGGCCTTCACCGGTCGCCCGGGAGCGCCCGGCGTGTTCCTGGCGTTCTCCGCCGACAACGACGCCCGCGTGCGGGTGTGGCAGGTGGGCGCTGCCACGACCACCGCAATCGCCCGGCGCAAGGGCTCCATTGGCCAGGTCATGCTCACGCCCGAGCCGAGCGGCGGACGGCTGTGGCTGGGCTGGACCGAGTCCAGCCGGCTCTGGCTCCAGCGCAGCAGCGCGGCAGGCGCATTCGGCGGATCTCCGCGTCCGCTCGATCCCCCGCGCGGATCCAACGCCCCGATCCTCTCGATCCACACCTGGGACATCGCCGCCGCCCGCGGCGCCGTGGACGTGCTCTATGGCTTCCGCCGCGACGGCGACACGCCCGGCGGCCTCTGGATCGCCCGCATCACGCCCTGATCCGTGCGCCGGTCAGCCGGCGGCGATCAGCGCGATGCCGGCGAACGCGGCCACGACGCCGGCGGCCTGGACCGGCCGCAGCCGCTCGTGCAGCACGGCCATCGCCAGCAGCACCGTGGTCACGGGATACAGCGCCGAGATCACGCTCACCACGCTGAGCAGGCCGAGAGTGCTCGAGACGACGAACAGCGTGTTCGCGACGGTGTCGAGCGCCGCGATCGCCAGCAGCGGCGCGAGCCCGGAGAGCGTGCGCGGAACGGCAGGCCGCCGCACGGCCACGGCCGCCACGATGAGCGCCAGGCCGCCCGCGCGGGACGCCAGCAGCGCCCACCAGACGCTCGTGTCCGCGGTCGCATCGGCGCCCACGTAGAAGCATCCGATGCCGAGCGCCGCGGCCAGCCCGAACAGCACGCCGAGGCGCGCGTCGCGGGCCTGGATGGGGTCCTCGTGCCGTTCGAGCGACGCGAGCACCACCCCGACCGTCGCCGCCGCCACGCCGGCCGCCTGGAGCGCCGAAGGGCGTCGCCGGTCGCCACCCCAGAAACGACCACGGGAAGGGCGGCGCTGAGCGGAGATCGGCGCGACGATGCTCATGGTGCCGATCGCCAGCCCGCGATAGAGGCAGGCGAAGCCCGACGTGCCTGCGGCACCGCCGGCGAGCGCTGGCCAGGCGGCGCCCAGTCCCGGCCAGGCGTCGCCGCTGGCCGCGACGGACGCGACCAGGGCGATCGCGCCGATCCGTAGCTGACGAGCAGAACCGCCGGAACCGCGACCCGCTTGGACTGGGTCCCGCCGATGAAGTCCGACGCACCCCAGGCCAGCGCGGACACGAGGGCGAGCGCGATTGCGGTCACAGGGCATCAACGACGAAGGGCCCGCGATCCGCGGGCCCTTCGGTCGACGACGACGGGGGCTAGTCGCGCTTGCCCCGACCGTAGAGGAATCCGGTGAGCTTGCCGAAGATCTTCGTGTTCCGCGCGGAGTACGGGAACATGTGCAGGTCCTTCTTCGGCGCGAGCTTCGTCACCAGGACCGTCTGCTGGTCGCAGTACTTGCGGATGCCGTTGGCGCCGTGCCGCGAGCCGAGGCCCGGCGACTTCCAGCCGCCCATCGGCAGCTCGAGCGCGGTGTAGTTGATCTGCACGTCGTTCACGCAGACCACGCCGGACTCGATGCGCCGGGCGATAGCCTCGCCGCGCGCGGTGTTCTTCGTCACGACGCTGGCGGCCAGCCCGTAGGGCGAGTCGTTCGCGAGTCGGATCGCCTCCTCCGCGTCGGCGACCTTCATGATCGGCAGCGTCGGCCCGAACGTCTCCTCCGTCATGCAGGTCATCGAATGGTCGACGTCGACGAGCACCGTGGGCTCGTAGAAGCGGCCTTCGCCCTCGGCGGGCTTGCCGCCGATCAGGACCTTCGCGCCCTTGGCGACCGCGTCCTTGACGTGGGCGTCGATCGTGTCGATCTGGGGCGGGAAGATCACGGCGCCGACGTCGACCGTGCCCGGCCCGACCGGCTTGCCCTGGCGCAGGGCGCGGACCTTCTCGACGACCTTGCCGACGAACTCGTCGTAGACGGGCGCCTCGACGTAGACGCGCTCGACCGAGATGCAGACCTGGCCGCCGTTGTTCATCGAGTAGTAGGCGGCGAGGTTGGCGGCGCGGTCGACGTCGGCGTCGGACAGGACGATCATCGGGTCCTTGCCGCCGAGCTCGAGCCCGACCGGCGTGAGCGTCTCGGCCGCGCGGGCCAGGACCTTCTTGCCGGTCTTCGTGGAGCCGGTGAACATCACGTAGTCGACGTGGTCGACGAGCGCGGCGCCGGTCTCGCCGGTGCCGGTGATGACCTGGAAGACGTTCTCGGGCATGCCGCAGTCCTGCAGCATCTCGAGCATGAGCAGCGAGGTCAGCGGGGTGACCTCCGACGGCTTGAGGATCACCGCGTTGCCGGCCGCGAGCGCCGGGATGCAGTCGCCGAACGAGTTCGTGAGCGGGAAGTTCCACGGGCCGATCACGCCGACGACGCCGACCGGGCGGTAGCGGATGACCAAGCGCCGGCCCTTCACGAGCGGGCTGGCCGTGCGGACCTTCTCGTCGGCGAGGTACTCGGGGGCCATCTTCGACCAGAAGCCGAACGCCGCCGCGGCGTAGCCGATCTCGGCGAGCTGGGCGTCCTCGTAGGTCTTGCCCGTCTCGGAGACGATCGTGTCGATGATGCGCTCGGCGTGGTCGATCACCCACTTCTGCGCCCGGCGCAGGATGCGCGCGCGGCCCTCGAACCCGAGGGCCTCCCAGCCCGGCTGCGCGGCGCGGGCGCGCTCCACCGCGGCGGCCACCTCGTCGGGGCTCGTGTTCGGGACGGTGCGGATGATCTCGCCGGTGGCCGGGTTCTCGACGGGGATGCCGTCGGCTCCGGACCCGTTGACGGAGACCGCGGGGGTCTGCTCGACGGTGGCCATGGTGCCTCTCCTAGACGATCGCGAGCCGACAACGATACTGGCCAGCTGGCCAGCCGTCAGGCGGGCCGGGTCAGCGCACGAGCGCGAGGCGGCCGAAGGCGCCGGCCCGCGGGATGATCTCGTCGGCCGGCGTGCCGAGCCAGCCCTCCAGCAGGCTCGCGTAGACCTTGCGGAAGTCGACGGTCACCGCGAGGTTGTCCTCGCGGTCCAGCGCGGTGAGGCTCGGGTAGTCGGTGAGCACGCCGCTGGCGGCACGCGTCCCCTGGACCCAGCCGATCCCGCCCGCGCCGTGGTCGGTTCCCTGCGACTCGTTCGCCTCCGGGCGCCGGCCGAACTCCGACCACACGACGGTCAGCACGCGGTCGGCGACGCCGCGCGCCTCGAGGTCGGCCTGGAAGGCGGCAAGCGCCTCGCTGACCGTTTTCAGCGACCGGGCCAGCTCCGACGGCTGGTTGTCGTGCGTGTCGAAGTCGCCGTCGGCCTCGACCGTGGCCACCCGGACGCCGAGCGGCTTGGAGATCAGCGCGGCCAGGCGGCTGAGCCGCTCGCCGAAGTCGTTGTCGGCCGGGTAGGGCACCGGCGGGGCCAGCGGATCCTTGCCGTCGCGTTCGGCGTAGGGCGCCAGCCGGTCCCCGACCTGCTGGGCCAGCCGGGCGCCGCGCCACGCGGCCGTCGGCCCGTCGCCGGGCGGGTCGACGGCGGAGATGGCGCGCCAGGCGGCCAGGGCCGCCTTCTCGGGCTCGCCCCAGACGCCGCGGAAGTAGAACTGGGCGCTGCCGGGCGAGTCGACCGCGGCCACCGGGGCCTTCGACGACCGCAGCACCGGCGAGAGCGAGTAGCCGGCGCTCAGGCCCTGGAGCGGGTTCTCGTCGGCGCCGTGGCGGTCCAGCCACCGGCCGAGCCAGCCGGGCGCGTCCTGCTCGGTGATGAGGCCCGTCTCCCAGAAGTGGCGGGAGTGGAAGTGGGACAGGTCCGGGTTGCCGTAGTCGATGCCCGGCAGGAAGCCGATCTTGCCGGCGTCGAAGAGGCCCTTGATCCCGCCGCCGGCGCCGGACGCCAGGGCTGGGTGCAGTCCGAGACCCGAGCTCCCGAGCGAGAGGGGCTCGGCGATCCGCCCGGCCTTGCGCAGGTCGGCGTAGCGCCCGTACTGGCTGACGGGGACGAGCGTGTCGAGCAAGTCGCAGCCGCCAGGCAGGAACACGCTGACGAGCACCGGCGCGCTCGGCGCGGCCGCGGCCTGCGCCTCGGCGGCCTCGAGCAGGCGGGCGAACGGCATCGTCTTGGCCGCGTAGACCGACAGCGTGGCGCCGAGGCCGCCCGCGATGACCTGCCGGCGCGTGAGCGGCGCCGGCGCGAACCGGCGGCGGACGTCCTGGGAGGACTGGCGGAAGTCGTCGCAGGCGCGGTGAGCGGAGCGTGGCATCAGTGCACCTGGGCGTCGGGGCCGGTGAGCAGGATGTGGCGCAGCGTGCGCTGGAGCATGGTGGCGCGCTCGATGCGGCCCGAGCGGTCGTCGCGCCGCGCGCCGCGGAACGCCTGGCGCCCGGAGGCGATCAGCATCGCCCGGGTGCGCGGGGAGACCCACGGCCGCCCCGTCACGTCGAGCGCCTGCTCGAGCGCCGCCGCCGGCGTGAGGCCGGGGTCGCCGGCCTGGTCCGGCACCGCGACGCGCCCGCTGCGCTCGAGCAGGAAATTCCCGACCTCGAAGCGCACGCGCATCGCGTTGGACGACATCCAGGCCGGTCCGCCCTCCCAGCCGGCCACGGACGGCGGGCCGAACAAGCGCTGGCCGGCGGACTCCAGCATCCAAGCGGGACTGTCCCAGTGGACCGGGGTGCCCGTCGTGCGCAGGGCGCCGGCCATGTGGACCACGGGGCTCTTGACCATGTCCGGCGCCCCGAGATTCGCGTACAGCGCCGGGTGGGCCAGGATCGCCCGGACGACGGGCCGGATCTGGCGCCCGGACCGCCGATAGATCGTCGTGAGGCTGCGCAGGGTGTCACGGCTCGGCGGGGGGACGACGAACCAATGCCACAGCTTGGTGATCAGGAACGGCGCATGGCGGGGGTGCGCGACGACGAGGTCGAGGACGTCGTCGGGCCCGAAGCGGCCGCGGTGGCCAAAGATCCGCTTGACCCCCCGGTCGTGGCGCTCGGGGTCGAAACTGATGCCTTGGAACCGGTCGTTCGCGTAGCGCGTGCGGTAGCCCGTGAGCGCCCGGGCCGCCTCGCGGATGTCGCGCTCGGTGTAGCCGGACCCGAGCGTGAAGAGCTCCATCAGTTCGCGCGCGAAGTTCTCGTTCGGCGCGTGCTTCTCCGAGTCGGCCAGAGAAAGGAAGAACTGCATCGCCGGATCGCGCATGACGTGCCCGAGCAGCGGGCGAAAGCCGCCGAGCGCCCCGGCCCGGAACGTGCGGTTCTGGGCCAGCATGAGCGGCGTGTCCTGGTCGGTCGTGGCGAAGTGGTTGTGCCAGAAGAGCGTGAGCTTCTCGACCAGCGGGCGCTGGGACCGGACCATGCGGTCCAGCCACCACAAGGCGTCGTGGCCCCACTCGTTGACCGGGTCCAGCGGGCGCCCGTTCACGCTCGGCTCGGGGCCGCGCAGCACCGGACCGGGGGCGCCGTCGACGATCCAGGCCAGCGTCGCGGGCTTGCCCCGGCGCGACCACAGCGCCGCCTCGCGGGCCGTGGCGCCGAACCCGGCGCGCCAGAACAGGCGCCGCACGTGGGCCTGGGTCCAGCCGCCGCTGCGGCGCCGCGTGGCCCGGGCGCTCATCCCGTCCCCCGGGCGGCGAGCCGCCGGACGACGAGCGTCGTGCGCATGCCCCGCGCCGCGTGATTCGAAAGCGTGCAGATGACCGTGTAGGTGCCGGTCCGCAGCAGGCGCACCCGGAGGGCGGCCCGGGCTCCGGCCTTCACCTCGCCGCTCGTCGCCACCGTCGTGCCGCGGGCGGTGAGCACCGCGAGGTCGTGGGTGTCCTCACCGTAGTTCCTGAGGTTCAGGCGGACGTCGCCCGGCGGGACGACGCGGCGGTAGAGCGCGATGCGGAACTCGCGCTCGCCGACGCCGACGGCGGTGGAGGGGAGCCGGGCAGCCGTCCCCGGCGTTGAGGCTGCCGCCGTCCCGGCAGCGCCGGCCGCGGCGGCGAGCAGCGCCCCGGCGGTCGCGGCCCGTCTCACCCGTCGAGCTCCACGCGCTCGATCACGGCCGGCTCGGTCGGGCGGTCGCGGCCATCGGTGGGGAGCGCCTCGAGCGCGTCCACGGCCTCGAGGCCGTCGGTGATCTCGCCGAAGACGGTGTGCTTGCCGTCGAGCCATGGCGCCGCGTCGGCCGTGACGATGAAGAACTGCGAGCCGTTCGTGTCGGGCCCGGCGTTCGCCATGGCCAGCGCGCCGCGGACGACCTTGTGGTCGTTGAACTCGTCCTCGAACGTGTAGCCGGGGCCGCCGGTCCCGGTGCCCTGCGGGCAGCCGCCCTGAATCATGAAGTCCTTGATGATCCGGTGGAACGTGAGCCCGTCGTAGAAGCCGTCGGCGGCCAGGGTGCGGAAGTTCTCGACGGTCTTTGGGGCGTCCGCGTCGAAGAACTCGACCGTGATCGGGCCGGCGCTGGTGTGCAGGATGGCCTGGGACATCGGAGCGTCCTCTTTCGTAGTTCGGCAGGGCGCGCAGGAACCCTCGGGGCCCCCGCGCCAGCCTGTGAGGGTAGAGGTCCGCACGGGGAAACGGTCACGGTCGGACGTCGCGCCGGCCGCGACGGTGCGTCCGCTCGCGCGCTGAGCGGCGCCTACGAGCCCGCCGGCTCGAGCACCAGCCGGTGCCCGTTGACCGTCTGGCCGCTGACCTGCTCGGCGACGTTCGCCGCCTCGGACTCCGGCACCTCGACGAACGCGAAGCGCTCGAGCACGCGGACATTGCGCACGGCCTCGCCGTGCAGGCCCGACGCGCTGGTGATCGCGTGAACGATGCCGGCGACGTCGAGGCCGTCCGCGCTCCCGCCGCGGACGATGAGCTTCGCGTAGCGCTCTGAGCCGTTGCGCGAGAGCTGGGGCTTCGCGTGGCGCTTCGGGCGCTCCTGCACCGGCGCCGGCGCAACGTGGGCGCCCTCGGTCCACGGCGACATCGTCGCGTTCGCGTTGCGCTCGATCGCCTCGACGTCGCGCTTCTGGCGCGGCTCGTAGAAGGTGATCGCGCGCCCCGAGCGCCCGACTCGGCCGGTGCGCCCGATCCGGTGCACGTAGACGTCGGGGGACGTCGGCACGTCGTAGTTGATGATGTGGGTGACGGCGGCGATGTCCAGCCCGCGCGCGGCCACGTCGGTGGCCACGAGGATCGGCACGTGGCCGCCCTTGAAGGAGATCATCACGCCGTCGCGCGCGCCCTGGCTCATGTCGCCGTGCAGCGCGCGGACGTCGAGCCCGCGGTCCCGAAGCGTGCGGAAGAGCTGGTCGCAGCGGATCTTGGTCCGGACGAAGACGATCGCCTGGGTCGGGCGCTCGGCCTTCAGCACGCGGACGAGTGCGTCGGCCTTCTCCTTGGCGGGCACCTCGAGCGCGAACTGCTCGACGGTGTCCACCGTCAGCGTTGGCGCCTTGACCTTCACGAGGACGGGGTCGTAGAGGTACGTCTCGGCCAGCCGGCGGATCTCGGGGGGCATCGTCGCCGAGAAGAGCGCGGTCTGCCGCGACCCGGGCGTCATCGAGAGGATCTTCTCGACGTCCTCGAGGAAGCCGAGATCCAGCATCTCGTCGGCCTCGTCGAGCACGACGAACCGGCACGAGGTGAGCTGGAGCGAGTGGCGGGAGATGAGGTCCAGGACCCGCCCGACGGTGCCGACCACGATCTGGCCTCCGGCCCGGAGCTGAGCCTGCTGGGAGCGGATCGGCGCCCCGCCGAACACCGCGACGACGTCGACGCCCTTGCGCGCCGCATAGGCGCGAATCGCCTGGGTGACCTGGATGCACAGCTCGCGCGTGGGCGTGAGGACGAGCGCCTGGACCTCCGAGATCTCCGGGTCGGTCTCCTCGATCATCGGCAGGCCGAAGGCCGCGGTCTTCCCGCTGCCGGTCTGGGCCTGGCCGATCACGTCGCGGCCCTCGAGCAGCGGCGGGATCCCCTGGACCTGGATCGGGCTCGGGGACTCGTAGCCGACGTCGCGCAGGGCTTCCAGCGTGGTCTCGGAGAGCCCGAGGTCGGCAAACGTCGTCATCGCCCGTCGGAGCTTACGGATCGGGCGCGGGTGCGGCGGTGCGACCGCGGTCAGGCCTGCGGGTCCAGCAGCAGCTTGCCGGTCGTGCGGCGCGCGGCGAGGTCCTCCTGCGCCCGGCGCGCTTCGGCGAGCGGGTACGTCTCCCCGATGACCACGCGCAGCTCCCCGCGGGCGATGCGGCCGAACAGGTCGGTCAGCGCCTCCTCCACGAGGGCTGGCTTGCCGAGGCAGTGCATCAGCCAGAACCCCGCCACGGCGCGGCTCGTCCGCATGAGGTCCCCGGTGACGACGGAATTGGGCTCCCGCGAGGCGATGCCGTAGGCGACGATCCGCCCGAACGGGGCGAGTGCCGCGAGCGATTGCTCGAAGACCTGGCCGCCGGCCATCTCGAACACGACGTCGACCTTCGCGCCGCCGTTGGCCTCCTGGATGCGGTCCTTGAGCCCGTCGGGCGACGGGTCGATTGCCGCGTCAGCGCCGAGCTCCAGGGCCAGCGCGCGCTTGCGCTCGGTCGACGCGGTCGCGATGACCCGCCCCGCGCCCAGCGGCTTGCCGAGCTGCACGGCCAGCGACCCCACGCCGCCGGCGGCGGCATGGACGACCACGGACTCGCCCGGGCGGATCTGGGCCGAGGTGCGGTAGAGGTGGTAGGCCGTCAGGCCCTGGACGAGCATGGCCACCGCGGCCCCGTCCTCCACCCCGTCCGGGATCGGGAACGTCAGCGCCTCGGGGGCGATCGCCTGCTCGGCGTAGCCGCCGGTCCCGCACAGCGCGACGACGCGCTCGCCGGTGTCGGCACGGACCCCGGCGACCTCCGCGCCGGGGATCATCGGAAGCTGGGCGGGCGCGAGGTAGTCGTTCTCGCGCTGGTGGGTGTCGGCGAAGTTCAGGCCGGACCGGGTGACGTCGATGAGGACGAACCCGTCGGGCGGCTTGGGCGCCGGCACCTCGGCCACCTGCAGGACCTCGGGGCCGCCGAATTCGGTGATCTGGATCGCGCGCATGGCGTGGGACCCTACCCGCGCCCGGCAGCCTTCGTGGGATAGCGTCCCGGCCATGCGCCGACTCACCGTCTCCCTGCTCGTCCTCGCCCTGCTCGCGCCCGGCCTCGTCGCCGCCGGCTGTGGCGGCGAGACGAAGACGGTCTCCGAGACCAGCGCCAGCGGCCAGGTCACCACCCGCACCGTCCCGAAGGTCCGGTTCGCCAAGGCGAAGTTCGTCATCCACGCCGGCCTCGCGGTCGGCGCGTTCCGCCGCTACATCTACAAGCCGTACAAGGCCGGCGCCTTCAAGGCCGGCGCCAACGGGCGCACGAAGGCGATCGTCAAGGCCGTGGCCGCCGCCGCCTTCACCGCAAACGAGATCCGCCTCGCCCGCCGGGCGGCCCTGTCCGACGACACCCTGCGCGGCGTCGGCGACAAGCTGACCGGCCTCGTCGACCAGGCGAAGGCCGCGGTCACGAGCGGGGGGGTGAGCCCCGCGAAGATCGCCGCGCTGGCCGGCGGGCTGACCTCGGTCGCCGCGCTGGCCAAGGCGGCCGGCGTCGACATCCGGGAGCTCGCCCCCAAGGGCCTGGGCGGATGAGCCTCACCGTCGTCGGCTCGATTGCGTTCGACGCAGTCCGGACGCCGTTTGGCGAGCGCGAGCGCATGCTGGGCGGGTCGGCCGTCCACTTTTCGCTGGCCGCCTCGTTCTTCACCGACGTCCGCGTCGTCGGCCCGGTCGGCGACGACTTCGGCGCGGACGAGTACGCGCCGCTGCGCGCGCGCGGCGTCGCCACGGACGACATCGAGCGCGTGGCCGGCGGGCGCACCTTCTTCTGGCGCGGGCACTACGGCTATGACCTCAACACTGCCCACACCGACGACACCCAGCTCAACGTCTTCGGGGACTTCCTGCCCAAGCTGTCGGCCGCGTCGCAGTCCTCCGACGTCCTCTTCCTCGCGAACATCCAGCCCGACCTGCAGCGCCAGGTGCGGCTCCAGTGCGCCGACGCCCGGTTCGTCGCCATGGACTCGATGAACCTCTGGATCGAGACCGCGCGCGAATCGCTGAAGGAGACCATCGCCGGCGTCGACTGCCTGCTGCTCAACGACGCCGAGCTGCGGATGCTCACCGAGCAGCCGAACCTCGTGCGCGCCGCCCGCGAGGTGCTCTCCTGGGGCCCGAGCATCGTGGTGGCCAAGCAGGGGGAGTACGGGGCAGCCCTCTTCACCGCGGACACGTTCTTCGCGCTGCCCGCCTATCCGCTCGAGGACGTCTTCGATCCGACCGGGGCCGGGGACAGCTTCGCCGGCGGGTTCGTCGGCTTCATCGCGGCGCACGCCGGGGAGCCGCTCACCGGCGAGCTGCTCAAGCGCGCGATGGCGTACGGGACGGCGCTGGCGTCGTACAACGTCGAGGAGTTCGGAACCGAGCGGATCCAGCGCCTCACCGCGGCGGAGGTCACCGGCCGCGTCAGCCACCTGCAGGCCATCACGCGCTTCGAGATGGCCGCGCTGGCGCTGCGCGGCTGAGCAGCCGGGCCCGTTCGCGCTGGGCCTGCGGAGGCGGCGCGCGGCCCGCTCGACGCGGCGGTGCGCCGCCGGTAGGATCGCCGCCGTGGGATGGACCTTCCTCTGGCTGATGGTCGGGCTCAAGCTGCCGATCGCCGCCCTGCTCTACATCGTGTGGTGGGCCGTCAAGTCCCCGCCCGAGCCGGCGTCCGGCGAGGGCGGCGACGGCGGCAGCAAGCGGCCGCATCCGCTCCCGCCGCGGCCCCGGCGCCCGCGCCGCGGCCCGCACGGCGATCCCGCGCAGGCTCCGCCGCCCCGCGTGCGGACGACCGTGGCGCGCTCGCGCGACCGCGAACGCTGACGGTTCTCCGCACGGAGCGGGGTTCGTCCGTGCGCGTGCGCCGCGCGCCCTGACAGACTTCCCGCCATGCCCGCGCCCGTCTCCGCGCTCTCCGATGGCACGATCATCCGGCTCATCAACGAGGGCCGCATCCGCGTCGATCCCTGGGATCCCGCCATGGTCCAGCCGGCGAGCATCGACCTGCGGCTCGGGCGGTCGTTCCGGGTGTTCCACAACCACCGCGTCACCTCGATCGACCTGCGCACGCCGCCGCCCGGCCTCACCGAGGAGGTCGTGCTCGCTGATCACGAGACGTTCGTGATCCACCCGGGCGAGTTCTGCCTCGGGACGACGCTCGAGCGGGTCGAGCTGCCGGACGACATCGTGGCTCGCGTCGAGGGCAAATCCTCGATCGGGCGGCTCGGCCTCATCGTCCACGCGACGGCGGGGTTCTGCGACCCGGGCTGGCGCGGCGCGCTGACGCTCGAGTTCAACAACCTGATGCGGGTCCCGATCGAGCTCTCGCCCGGGCTCCCGATCGCCCAGCTCTCGTTCATGACCCTCGACCGGCCCGCCCTGCGCCCGTACGGGGACCCCGCGCTCGGGAGCCACTACCAGGACCAGGCCGGGGCGACCGAGAGCCGCTACGAGGGCGGCGCGGCCCGGCGCTGACGGCGGGTCCATCTGGCACACTCGTGCCCCGATGAGCGCGGACGACGGGCACGCCATCTCCTACAAGCTGCTGGCGCCGGGCACGCCGGTGGTCTCCTCCGACGGCCTGCCGATCGGGACGGTCGCGCGCGTGCTCGAGAACGAGCGCGAGCACATCTTCGACGGCATCGTGGTCGACACCGTGGGGGGCGAGCGGTTTCTCGATGCGCCCGAGGTGGGTCGGATCGCCGAGCGCCAGGTGACGGCGACGATCGACGCGGCGGCCGCCGCCGAGCTGCCCGAGCCCGAGGCCGGCGCCCCCGTGTTCCACGCCGATCCCAAGGCCGGACGGGTCAAGCGCTTCTTCGGCGGCGGCTGGCGGCGGCGCTGAGCCGGGGCGGAATTCGCCGAGCCGCGATCTGGCGAGGCCGCCGATCCGGTAAACACTCGGTACCCGTCACGACAGGAGCAAGCGGATGAGCACTGAGACCACCACGCAGGGCGAGCCCGGCGGCACCGGCGGCACGCGCGACAGCCTCACCGTCGTCGACAACCGCACCGGGTCGGCGTACGAGGTGCCGATCGAGGACGGCACCGTGCGAGCGACCGCCTTCCGGCAGATCAAGGTCTCCGAGGACGACTTCGGCCTTATGACCTACGACCCGGCGTACATGAACACCGCGTCGTGCCGCAGCGCCATCACGTACCTCGACGGCGAGAACGGCGTGCTCGAGTACCGCGGCTACCCGATCGAACAGCTCGCCGAGCACTCGACCTATCTGGAGGTCGCCTACCTGCTCGTGCACGGCGACCTGCCGACGCAGGCGGAGCTCGACGACTGGGTCCACCTCATCACGATCCACACGTTCGTGCACGAGAACATCAAGGCGTTCATGCAGGGCTTCCGCTACGACGCCCATCCGATGGGCATGCTCCTGGCCTCCGTCGGCGCGCTATCGACCTTCTACCCCGACGCGAACCTGATCGCCGATGCGGAGAAGCGCTACATCCAGGTCATCCGGCTCATCGCGAAGATGCCGACGCTCGCCGCCTTCGCGTTCCGCCACTCCAACGGCCAGCCGTACGTCTATCCCGACAACGAGCTGCGCTACCCCGGCAACTTCCTGGGCATGCTCTACAAGATGACGGAGCTGAAGTACGTGCCCGACCCGCGGCTCGAGCGCGCGCTCGACATCCTCTTCATCCTTCACGCCGACCACGAGCAGAACTGCTCGACGAGCGCGGTCCGCAGCGTCGGGTCCTCCCAGGTCGACCCCTACTCCGCCGTCGCGGCCGGCGTGGCCGCGCTGTACGGACCCCTGCACGGAGGCGCGAACGAGGCCGTCCTGCGAATGCTGCGGCGGATCGACCGGGTCGAGAACGTCCCCAGCTTCATCGACGGCGTGAAGGCCGGCAACGAGCGGCTCATGGGCTTCGGGCACCGCGTCTACAAGAACTACGACCCGCGGGCCAAGATCATCAAGCAGGCCTGCGACGACGTCTTCGCCGTGACGGGCACCAACCCCCTGCTCGACATCGCGCGCGAGCTCGAGACGATCGCGCTTGAGGACGACTACTTCGTCAGCCGCAAGCTCTACCCCAACGTCGACTTCTACTCCGGGCTCATCTACGAGGCGCTCGGCATGCCCGTGTCGATGTTCCCGGTGATGTTCGCGATCCCGCGCACCAGCGGCTGGATCGCGCAGTGGCTCGAGATGGTCGACGACTCAGAGCAGAAGATCTCCCGGCCCCGGCAGATCTACGTCGGGGAGCGCACGCGGGACTATGTGCCCATCGATCAGCGCTGAGGCCCGCGTCGCTGCGGCATACTTCGCGGCGTGACTGCGAGCGCGCCAGGAGGGCCGCCGCCGGACGCCGAGGCGTCGGAGTTCTTTCGCGCGCTCGTCGGAATCCTGCCCGCGATCAGCTATGCCACGTCGTTCGAGCCGGGCTTCCCGCTCACCTACGTCAGCCCGCAGGTGCTCGACATCCTCGGGTACGAGTCGCAGCAGTTCCTGGAGGATCAGACGCTCTGGTACCGCCTGATGCATCCGGACGACCGCGGCGAGGTCGAGCGCAACGAGCACTGGATCTGGGAGAAGGGCGCCGGGGCCGACGGCCTCCTCGACCGCACCTGGCGCATGATCGCGGCCGACGGCAGGGTGGTCTGGTTCCGGGAGCTGGAGCGGGTCATCCGCTCGGCGGACGGCGTGCCGATCTCGACCGCCGGCGTCCTCATCGACATCACGGGCCAGCGCGAGGCCGAGGCCGCCTTGCGCTCCGGCGAGGAGCTCAACCGCTCGATCGTGGCGGCGCTCGACGAGGGCGTCGTCGTCATCGATCGCAGCGGACGGTACGCAGAGGCGAACGCCAGCGCCGCCCGCATCTCCGGTGTCCCGGTCGAGACGATCCTGGGCACCCGCGCCCCGCTGCCCGGAGTCGACCTCTACTACGAGGACGGCACCCAGGTCACGCCGAGCAACGCCCGCGAGACGCTGGCGCTGCGCGAGGGCGTGGCGTCGCGCGAGGTCACCTGCCGGCTCGTGCGCGCCGACGGGACCGAGCGGTGGGTGTCGGTCAACTACCAGCCGCTGCCGGGCGACTCCGGCGAGCCGCCGCGCGGCGTGGTGTGCTCGTTCGTGGACATCACCGAGCGCCGTGCCGCCGAGCGCCAGATCGCGGATCTCGCCTACCACGACCCGCTCACCGGGCTCCCGAACCGGGCGCTCCTGGAGGAGCACCTGGCCCTCCAGCTGGCCCAGTCGCGCCGGTCGGGCCGGGCGCTCGCGCTCCTCTACCTCGACCTGGACGACTTCAAGCTCATCAACGACGGCTTCGGCCACGCTGCCGGCGACGACCTGCTGCGCTGGGTCGCCGCCCGGCTGCAGCGGCGCGTCCGCGCCGGCGACCTGCTCGCGCGCCAGGGCGGGGACGAGTTCCTCCTGCTCGCCGCCGACCTCGGCGACGACGCGCACGACGCCGCGGCCTCCCTCGCCGCCGACCTCGCGGGCGCCCTCGACGAGCGGTTCCAGCTCGCCGGCGCCGCCTTCCACGTCGGGGTGAGCATCGGCATCAGCCTGTTCCCCGACGACGCCCGCGACGCCGACTCGCTGCTCCGCCACGCCGACGCGGCGATGTACCAGGCCAAGCGCTCCGGCCGCGGGCGGTCGGCCGTGTACACCGAGACGACCGAGGATCCCCGCGAGCGGCTCTCGCGCACCTCGCGCCTGCGGGACGCGATCGGCCGCGGCGAGCTGGCGCTGCACTACCAGCCGATCTTCGGGCTCCCTCGCCTCGAGCTGCGCGGCCTCGAGGCGCTCGTCCGCTGGCGCGATCCCGACCGCGGCCTGCTGGCCCCGGCGGAGTTCGTCCCCCTCGCCGAGTCGACCGACCTCGTCGACGCGCTCGGCGACTGGGTGGTCGACGAGGCCTGCCGGCAAGTGCGCGAGTGGCAGGCCGCTGGCCTCGCCGCGCCGGTCGGCTTCAACCTCTCCCTGCAGCAGCTGCGCCGCGACGGATTCGCCGCGCGCCTCGGCGCCCGGCTGCAGCAGGCGGGCGTCGATCCGGCGATGCTGACGGCCGAGATCACGGAGTCGGCGACGAGCGACCCGGCCGTCGCCGACCACGCGCTCGCCGAGCTGCACGACCTCGGGCTCCAGATCGCGCTGGACGACTTCGGCGCGGGGTACTCCTCGCTGGATCGGGTCCGCCGGCTCCCGGTGAGCTGCGTGAAGATCGACCGTTCGTTCATGGCGGAGATCCCCGCGAGCCCGGACGCCTGCGCCATGGTGGTCGCCATTCTCGGCCTCGCCCGGTCGCTCGGCCTCGACGCGGTGGCCGAGGGCGTGGAGACCCAGGCGCAGCTCGACTTCCTGATCCGGGAGGAGTGCGGCTTCGCGCAGGGCTTCTTCCTCGCCCCGCCGGTGCCGGCCGCCGACGTGCACGCCGCCGTCGCCGCCGCCGCGAACCGGCGGCCGTCCGGCGCGCCGCGCTGACGCCGCCCCGCGGCGCTCCCGCGACCTGGATCCGAATGTGAACGGCCGGTTGCGGCTGTGAGATCCCCCACACCCGGGCGGCGCCGGAGCGACCATCGTGACGGGCGATGCTCCCGAGCCTCCTCACGTTGCGCAACGGCACCGGCGTGCGCCTGCGCCCGATCCGGTCCGACGACAAGGCCCGGCTCGCGGCGGCCCTCGCCCGCCTGTCGGACGAGAGCGCACGCCAGCGTTTCCTGACGCCCAAGACGCGCTTCACCCGCACCGAGCTGGCCTACCTGACCGAGGTCGACGGTCACGACCATCTCGCCATCGTCGCGACGGCGGGCGCCGAGGAGGCGATCGTGGGCGTCGCCCGCTGCGTCCGGTCCGCCGACGATCCGCTGAGCGCGGAGTTCGCCGTCGTCGTGGAGGACGAGGTCCAGGGCCTGGGGCTCGGGACCGCCCTGGCCCGGGCGATCGCCGAGGCAGCGCGGTCGCACGGGATTCGCCGGTTCACGGCGACCGCGCTCAGCGACAACGCTGCCGTGGTGCGCGTGGTCGAGACGATCAGCGAGCACCTCGAGCGCGCCCAGGCCGGCCAGGGCGTGGTCGCCTTCGTCGCCGACCTGGCGGCGTAGGCCGGCCGCGGCCCCGCCCCTGGGCGCCCGGCCGGCTGGCATGATCCGCCCGTGCGCGACCGCGGCCCCTTCCGCCTCACCGTCCGCCACGGCCCGAAGGTCGCCAAGGCTCGCTTCGCGACGCTGGACGAGGCCGTCGACGCCCTGGAAGCCCAGCTCGACGCGATCGTCCCGGGCGCCCGCCGCAAGGAGATCGACCTGCGCGTGCGGCAGTTCGACCCCGCCCAGCAGATCGTCGCGCGCGGCGAGATCGCGGGGCCCGGCGGCACGCGCGGCGGCGTCGACCTGCGCGGCGACGCCTCGTCGGAGGCGTACACCGGGCGGTTGAGCCGCCAGGCGGTCGATCCGGCCCGCGGTGAGACGGCCTTCGACGCGCTGCGCCGCGTGCTGGGCGGCTGAGGATGCGGGCCGCTCAGGCCGGCGGCAGGACGAGCGCCGAGCCGTAGCGGCGCAGCCAGGCCTCGTGCTCCCGGTGATCCGGGCGCCAACGGGCGAGAAGGTCCCAGAAGCGGCGGGAGTGGTTGGGCACCTCGAGGTGGCAGACCTCGTGCCACACGACGGTCTCGAGGACGTTGTCGGGGGCGAGCAGCAGGCGCCAGTTGAAGCTCATCGTCCCGTCGGGGGCGCAGCTCGCCCAGCGTGTGCGCTGGCCGCGGATCGCCAGGCGGCGGTATCCCGTGCCGGTGGCGGCACAGGCGGTGTCGAGCCGCGGAACGATCTCGCTGCGGGCCGCCCGGCGGTACCAGCGCTCGAGCGCCGGGTCCCGTTCGGGCCCGGCAGGGACGAGCAGGCGGTCGCCGCGCCGGTGCGCGCGCGTGCGTCCGGCCTCCGGCACGAGCCGGAGCCGCTCGTCCAGGTAGGGCGCGACCCCGGGGGCCAGCGCCAGCTCGGCCTCGGCCTCGCCAAACTCGGCCAGGCGCCGCTCGATCCAGGGGCGCAGCTCGTCCACGGCGGCCCGGGCGTCGCGCTCGGAGGCGCCGCGCGGCAGCACGACCTCGACCGCGCCCGGGCCGCCGACGGTGACCCGCACGCGGCGGGCCCGGTCCGAGCGCCGGATCGAATACGCGAGCGGCGCCACCATGGCTCCAGGGTAGACGCCGGCCCGGAACGCGCCCGGCGGCTCGGGCGCGACCCGGCCGCGGGTAGGCTGCGGCGATGCCCCGCTCGCGCGTGCCGCTGCCGCCGAACATCACCCGCCCGTACGTCGTCTACCTCAACGGGGTCCGGCAAACGCCGGGCACCGACTTCGAGGAGCGCGGCGGGGCGCTGCTGTTCGACCGCGAGCTCGTGCGCGAGGGCAAGCTGGGGTTCTGGCGCTGGTTCCTGGGCGCCTTCGGGATCGGCACCTACGGTCGCGACGACCAGGTCGACGTGTCCTACAGCGTCGACGGCAAGCCGGTCGTCGCCCACGCGCTCGCCGTCGAGCCGCTGGGCCCGGACGGTCAGCCCAGCCGGGCGCCGACGCCGCCGGCCGCGTAGGCCCCGGACGGATCCCAGGGTCGCAGCAGCTTCAGGGCCGAGAGGATCGCCCGCGTCGCCGGGGAGCGGTTCAGCGTGAAGAAGTGGATGCCGGGAGCCCCCTGCGCCAGCAGCTCGGCGCACTGCAGCGTCGCGTAGGCGACGCCGAGCTCGGCCACCGCCTGCGGATCATCGGCGCGCTCCTCCAGCGCGGCCATGAGCCGCGGAGGAATCGTCGCCCCGATCATCGAGGTGAAGCGCTTGATCTGCTCGACGTTGGCGATCGGCATGATGCCCGGGATGATCGGGACCTCGATCCCGCGCGCCCGCGCCTCGGACACGAAGCGGTCGTAGGCGCTGTTGTCGAAGAAGAGCTGGGTGATGAGGACCGAGACGCCCGCATCGACCTTGCGCCGGAGGTTGGCCAGGTCGGCGTCGAGGCTGTCGGCCTCCGGGTGGATCTCGGGGTAGCAGGCGCCCGCGACACAGACCGGGTAGTGCTCGGCGACCAGGGCCGCCAGTTCGTCGGCGTGCGCGAGGCCGCCCTCGACGGCGAGGAACCGGTCCTCTCCGGCCGGCGGATCCCCGCGGAGCGCGAGGATGTTCTCGATGCCCGCGGCGTGCATCTGCTCGATCGCGCCATGGAGGTCGTCGGTCGTCGCGCCGACGCACGTGAAGTGCGCCATCGCCTCGAGGCCGTGGCGCTCGCGAATCTGGGAGACGATGCGGATCGTCTTCTCCCGCGTCGAGCCGCCCGCGCCCCAGGTGACCGACACGAAGGTCGGCTCGAGCGAGCGCAACGCCTCCAGGGCCTCGAACAGGCTGCGCTCCCCGTCCTCGCTGCGGGGCGGGAAGAACTCGAAGGAGAAGCAGGGCCCCTCGGCGACGGCGAGCGCCTCATCGATGCGCATGGCGCCCGATTCTACGGACGGATGCGGGGCGGACGAGGCTGGCCGGGCGCGCGATGCCCCGCCCGGTCCCGGTCGGCGGGCGTTGGAGCCCCCACCCCACCCTACGCCGCCGTCCACCGCTCCGAGCCCGCATCCTCATCCACGAGGCGCACGGCCTGGCCGGCCCGCTCGAGGTGCGTGAGGTAGCTGAGGGTCTCCGAGAGCCACCAGGCCGCGGTGATCGGGGTGATCGGCTGTCCGTAGACGTCGGGGATGATCTCGACCGCGGTCCGCGGGCCCGCCGCCAGCGCCGCTGCCACCGCGGCGAGCCGCTCGCTCACGAGCGCCCGGTTGGCCTCGATGTGGGCCTTGACGTCGGTGAACGACCGGCCATGGCCGGGCAGGCAGAGCCGGGCGTCGAGGGCCTCGACCACGTCGAGCGAATGCAGGAACTCGCCGGCGGGATCGGGAGTCCAGCCGTAGTCGTAGTAGAGCGAGACCCGGCCGAGGAGGTGGTCGCCCGAGATGAGCAGCCGGTGCTCGGGCTGGAACAGGCAGACGTGCGACGGCGCGTGACCAGGCGTCTCGTGCACCGTCCACCGGCCCAGGTCGGTCACGACCTCGACACCCGGCACGAGATCGCGGTCGGGCTCGACGATCTCCGCGATGCCGATGCCCTGGCCCTTGCGCGACTCGGCATAGCGCCGCAGCGGCGCCTCGGGCACGCCGGACTGGCGGGCAACCTCGAGCCGCCGCGCCAGCGCCGCGTCGGGATCGGCGGCCGCCTCGGTCATGTGGCGGTGGTTCGGGTGCATCCACAGCTCGCACCCCGCCCGGGCGATGATCGGCGCGGCCTGGCCGTAGTGGTCGGAGTGCGCGTGGGTGCAGACGATCAGCCGGACGTGGTCCAGCGAGAGGCTGACCTGGGCGAGCGCCCGCTCGAGGTGGCCGAGGGACCCGGGCTCGTGCATGCCGGTGTCGAAGAGGACGATCCCGTCCCCGGCGGCGACCGCCCAGGCGTTGCAGTGCGGCACCCCGGGCCACGGCAGCGGGAGCCGCAGACGCCAGACGCCGGGAAGCAGACGCTCCCCGCGCCCCAGCTCACGCTTGCGGGCAGGTGCGGACACGGCGCGGCACGATACCCTCGGCGCCCGTTTCACCGAGCTCCGAGGAACCGCATGGCTGACACGACCCCCGACCCCGCCGCCGATGCCGGCACCGTGGTGCGGACCTATTTCGAGGCCGTCGCCGCCCGCGACCTGGACGGCATGGCCGCCTGCTGGCAGCCCGGCGGCACCGAGTCCCTCATTGGACTGGCTGACCTCACCGTCCCCGACGGGCTGAGGGAGTACTTCGGCGAGATCTTCGCCGCCTTTCCCGACTTCGACCTCCAGGTCCAGCAGGTCGCCGAGGCCGGCGACACCGTCACCGTCCGCTGGACGGCCGGCGCGACGTTCGCGGGCCCGGGGAGCTTCATGGGCGTCGAGCCGACCGGCGCGCGAATCGAGCTCGCCGGGTGCGACGTCCTCACGGTGCAGGACGGCAAGATCGTCTCGAACGTCGCCTACTCCGACGCCGTGGGCCTCCTGCGCCAGCTCGGGCTGCTGCCGCCGGCCGACTCCCCCGCCGAGCTGCGGATGAAGGCGGCGTTCAACGCCAAGACCCGCGTGGTCTCCAGGCTGGCCGCCTCCGAGCCCGAGCGGGTCGCCGACGGCGTCTGGCTCATCCGGGGCGGGTTCCCGGCCAAGACGATGAACGTGTATTTCATCGAGGACGGCGGCCAGGTCACCGTGTTCGACGCGGGCATCAAGGCGATGACGCACAGCATCGCGACGGCTGCCGCGCGGCTCGGGGGCATCAAGCGGATCGTGCTCGGCCACGCGCACGCCGACCACCGGGGCGCCGCGCCGCGCCTCGGCGCGCCGGTGTACTGCCACCCGGCGGACCGGGCCGACGCGGAGGGCGACGGCGGCAGCCACTACTTCCACTTCGAGCGCCTGCCCGCCTATGCACGGCCGCTGATGCCATGGCTGCTCAAGCAGTGGGACGGCGGACCGGTGCCGATCGCCGGCACCGTCGAGGAGGGCGACGAGGTCGCCGGCTTCAAGGTGATCCACCTCCCGGGCCACGCGCCGGGGATGATCGGCCTCTTCCGCGAGTCCGACCGGCTGGCGCTGACCAGCGACTGCTTCTACACCCTCGATCCCACGACGGGCCTCAAGGGCCATC
The DNA here is from genome assembly GCA_046330225.1 of Solirubrobacteraceae bacterium. Taxonomy (GTDB): domain Bacteria; phylum Actinomycetota; class Thermoleophilia; order Solirubrobacterales; family Solirubrobacteraceae; genus CANJIV01. Next base: position 27,916 of record JAXLTD010000012.1, read on the forward strand.
CGCGGGTTCCGCACGTCGCCTTCAACCTCGACACCGAGCAGGCCCGGGAGAGCATCCGCAAGCTCGCGGCGCTGGAGCCGGCGGCGGCCTGGCCGGGCCACGCCGACCCGCTGGTCGGCGACGTGCGCAGCCAGCTCGAGCAGGCCGCGGCGACCACCTGACCGCCGTGGGGCGCCGCCGCCGCAGGCGCGAGAAGGCCGGCGCCCCTGCCGCGCCGTCGGCGCCCGTCGAGGAGCACCGCGACGCCGACGGGAACGTCCTGGCGCTGCGGGGCGTGCTCACGCCGGCCACCCGCGCGCAGTATGCGGCGATCGCCTCCGGGGAGGCGCTCGCGCCCGGGGCCGCCCGCGAGGACGCCTACCACCGCGCCGCCGAGTTCCTGTTCGAGCGGCTCGCTGCGAGCTGGACGGTCGCCGGCGCGCCGCCCCTCACGAAGCCCAAGGAACTCCTGGCCCGCTATCGCGCCGCCACGCCGGCCGAGCGCGACTGGATCCGCGGCGTGCTGCGCGCGCACTGCGCCGAGCACTTCCCGGACGTCCGCGTCCCGTAGCCGCGGGCGGCCCCGCGCGCCGCGCCCCGTAGGCTTCGCGACCGTGCCCGGACGCCGCACCAAGATCGTCGCGACCATCGGCCCGGCCTCGAACGACGTGCCCACGCTGGTGGCGCTGATCGAGGCCGGCATGGACGTCGCGCGCCTGAACTTCTCGCACGGCACCCTCGAGGAGCACCGCCAGACCGCCCAGCGGATCCGCACCGCCGCCGATCAGGCCGGCCACCAAGTCGCGATCCTCCAGGACCTCCCGGGGCCCAAGCTGCGGATCGGCCCGGTCAGCGGCGGGGTCGTCGAGCTCAAGCCCGGGGACCGGGTGACGTTCGTGTGCGGCAGGGACGAGGAGGGCAGCGCGTCGTGGCTCTCGGTGACGTGGCGCGACCTCCCCGGCGCGGTCGGGCCGGGCGAGGTCCTCTACCTCGCCGACGGGATGATCCGCCTGCGCGTGCGGGCGGTCCGCCAGGACGCGGGCGAGATCGACGCGAGCGTGGAGATCGGCGGCGCCGTCGCCTCGCGCGCCGGGCTCAACATCCCCGGGGAGCTGGCCGAGCTGCCAGCCGTGCCCGCCGACGACCTCGAGCTCCTCGAGTTCGGGGATGAGATCGGGGTCGACATGGTCGCCCTGTCGTTCGTGCGCAAGGCCGACGACGTCGAGGGCGTGCGCCGCCACACCCGGCTCCCCCTCATCGCGAAGATCGAGAAGCCCCAGGCCGTGGCGAACATCGAGTCCATCGTGCGCGCCGCCGACTGCGTGATGGTCGCCCGCGGCGATCTGGGCATCGAGCTGCCGATCGAGGACGTCCCGATGGTCCAGAAGCAGGTCCTGGCGCTCGCCGGCGCCCACGCCCGCCCGTCGATCACCGCGACGCAGATGCTCGACTCGATGGTGACGTCGTCGCGCCCGACCCGGGCCGAGGTGACCGACGTCGCCAACGCGATCCTCGACGGCACCGACGCCGTCATGCTCTCCCAGGAGACGGCGATCGGCGCCCACCCGGTCAAGGCCGTGGAGATCATGGCCCGCATCGCCGAGCGCACCGAGCGCGAGGCGCCCTACGCGCAGTGGAACGAGATGCGGGTCCAGCGCGACGCCCGCGACCCGTCCTACACGATCGCCCACAGCGCCTGCGAAGCAGCCCGCGACCTCGCGCTCGACGCCCTCGTGATCCCGACGCTGTCCGGTCGCTCGGTGCGCCTCATCTCGGCTCACCGCCCGACGGTCCCGGTCTTCGCGCTCTCACCGGGCAAGGAGACCGTGCGCCGCTGCGGGCTCATGTGGGGCGTGACCGCCGCCCGCATCCGCCGCCACGAGGTGACCGAGCAGCTCATCGCCGACGCGGAGCGCCGGGCCCTGGAGGAGGGCTGGGTGAAGCCGGGCGACCGGATCGGCATCACCGCCGGCCTGCCGAGCGGCCGTCCGGGGTCGACGAGCCTCTTCCAGGTCCAGACGGTCCGCGAGCCGCGGTAGCGGCTACTCGAGCCACTCAGCGGGCGGAACCTCGTCGGGGTGCCCGGCGCGCCGGGCCCGGCGCCGGGCGACCAGTGCGCCCGCCGCCCCGGCGAGGCCGAGCCCGACGAGGAACGCAGCGCGGAGAGGAGAATGAACGCCGCGGGCGCGGCCGGCCCTGCGCCGCGGACCGCATCCTTCATGTCCTGGGGCGAGCCGCCGAAGACCCGCGCGACCGCGATCGCGGCGGCCACGAGCGCCGTGGCCAGCAGCGCCAGGCGGGCGTGGACGGTCACGGGCGGCTGCGCGCGTAGAAGGCAGCCTCGGCGCGGCCGAGCTCGGTCGCCGGCGGGTCGCCGTAGCTCCATTCGCGGGTGATCGCATGCCAGGGGTTCGTCGCGCGCAGCTGGCCCAGCACGGCGAGAACGAGCATCTCCATCCGCCGGCCAAAGAGGTGGTCCGGGCGCAGGTCCTGGTGGCGCATGTGCCGGAAGTGGCTGGACCGCGGATCCGACATCTCGATCATCACCGCGGTCGCGATCTCCGACGTGAGCGTGACCGGCTCGTCCGTCAGGTACCACCAGATCGAGTCGCGGACGTAGGCCAGCAGCTCGTCCGGATCGACCCGCTCGGGCTCGGGCAGGAACCCGGCCTGCGCGAGCAGGCGGTGCAGGGCCGCCGCGTCGCCCTCGGCGGCGGCCCGCTGGGAGGCCAGCTCGAGGTCGACGGTCCCGGCGTCGACCCGCTTGAAGAGGCCGAAATCCAGGAACGCCACGCGACCGTCGGCCATGAGCAGGAAGTTGCCCGGATGCGGGTCCCCCGAGAACTGGCGGTGGCGGTAGAGGCAGCCGAAGAAGAACCGGAACACGATCTCCCCGACGCGGTCGCGGTCGGCGTCCGGGAGCGTCTTGAGCTCGTCGAAGCCGGTGCCCTGCACGAACTCGGTGACGATGACCTTCTCCCGCGACAGCCCGGTGACGACCGGGGGGACGAAGATGAACGGGTGGCCGCGGAAGATGCGCGCCAGCGCCCGCTGGTTCTGGGCCTCGAGCTCGTAGTCGAGCTCCTCGCCGATCCGCTCCCGTACCTCGGCCGACAGCGCCTTGGCGTCGAGGCCCGGCGCGACCCGCTTCATCAGCCGCATGATCAGGCCGAGGTTCTGCAGGTCGGCGCGCACCGCGTTCGCCACGCCCGGGTACTGCACCTTGACGGCGACGGCGCGACCGTCGGACAGCTCGGCGCGGTAGACCTGCCCGATCGACGCCGCCGCGATCGGCGACTCGTCGAAGGCCGCGAACGCCTCGGACACCGGCATCTCGAGCTCGGCCTCCAGCACCGCGCGCATGTCCTCGAAGCGGACCTTCGGCGCCGCGTCGCGCAAGGCACCGAGCTTGCGCTGGAACTCCTCCCGGTACTCCTCGGGCACGAGGCCGACGTCGAGGAAGCTCATGACCTGCCCGAGCTTCATGGCTGCGCCCTTCATCGTTCCGAGCGCGGCGACGATCTGCTCGGCGGTCTCGATGTGGCGCTTCTCCAGGGCGGCCTGCCGGCCGGGCTCGTCGCGGGCCAGGTTCGCCACGCGCGTCCCGCCCTGCTTGACTGCCTGGCGCGCCGCGAGCGATCCGACCTTCGCGGTGCGGGCGACGCGGGACGTGGGGATGCGGTCGCCAGCCATGGTGCCAATGCTAGGCGCCCCGCCGCGTCCGCCATGGCGCTTGGCCGCGACCTCGGCCCGACGGCGGCGCCGGAATTCGGCGAACGCCGGATCGGTCACGAACCGCCACTCCCGACGCGGCCCGGCCACGACGCAACCACCGGGGTTTCGCTGTGTCCAGATAGCTGTGATTGCCCGGAGAGTGGGACAGGAGAGGGCATCCGGGCCGGGCGTCCTGGCCAAGGCCTCGGCCATCCTCGACTGCCTCGAGCGCGGGCCCGAGCTGACCGCCGGCCAGCTCGCGGCCCGGACCGGCGAGCCGCGCAGCACGACCTACCGCCTGCTGGACTCCCTGCGCGACCTGGGCTTCGTCGAGCCCGGCAGCGGCTCGGGACCGTCCGGCTCGGCCTGAGGCTCTTCCGCCTCGGCGGCGCAGTGATGACGCGGTTCGACACGCGCCAGGCGGCGCTGCCCGTGCTCGAGCGCCTGCAGGAGGCCGCCGGCGAGACGATCTTCCTCGCGGTCCGCCGCGGCCTGGAGTGCGTCTGCATGCGGTCAGCGACGAGGACGTGACGCTGGGCATCGCGGCGATCGGCGCGCCGATCTTCAACCACCAGGGCGAGGTGTGCGCCGCCCTGTCCATCAGCGGAGTCAAGCCGGCCACGATGGGGCCGGAGCACGACCGCCTGTGCCGCCTGGCGGTCGCCGGGGCGGCAGAGATCTCCGCCGCGCTCGGCGCTCCCGGCGCGTGAAACCGCCCGAGGGTTCGGCCCGCGTGGAGGCCGCCTCGCACCCCCTAGGGCAGCCGGGCCGCGCAGGCGCCGGGGTTCTCGGCGGCCGGCTCGCCCGCCCGGGATTCAGCGGCCGGCGACGACCGCGCCAGCGACGAGGCTGGCGGCCTCGTCCGGACGCTCCAGGTACGGGAGGTGGGCCGTGCCGCGCGCGGTGACGCCGCGCCCCGCCGGCAGCCGCTCCGCGAGCGAGGCGCTGAGCGCAACGATGCCGGCGAAGTCGAGATCCCCCCAAACGACGAGCGCGGGGCATGCGATCCGCTCCACCGCGCCAATCGCGTCCGGCGGCTCGAGCTCCGGTCCTGGATCGTCCGCCGCGAGCGCCCGCCCGTTCATCTCGAGGAACAGCTCGCGGAGCGGGCCGCCCACGCGGCCTTCGGGCTGCGCCGGGCCATCGAGCCACACGTGCGCCTCCAGGCGGTTGAGGAGATCGAGATCCCCCGCCGCCTCGGCGGCATCGAACTGCGCCTCGAGCTGGAGCTCAGCCGGCGCCAGCACCAGCTCCGGCGCGCCTGAGACCGCGGGCGCGAACAGCACGAGGCCGGCGACGCGATCTGGATGGGAGAGCGCGAGGTCGATGGCGACCCGGCCGCCCTGCGAGCTCCCGACGAGCCACGCCGGGCCGTCCGCGACCGCGTCGAGCAGGCTGAGCAGGTCGTCGGCGTGGCGGTGCGGCTCGGGCGCGTACCCGGTCTCACCGAAGCCCCGACGGTCGAAGGAGACGGCCGCCGCGCCCGCGGCGGCGACGCGCGATGCCACGGCCCTCCACGAGCGCCGGTCGGCCACGCCCGCGTGGAGGAAGACGACCACCGGGCCGCGCTGGCCAACCCGCTCGCAGGCGAGGCTCGCGCTGCCGGAGGCGACGGCGAAGGCCTGGGCCACCGCTCAGGATTCGGTGCCGTCGGCCACGGTCGCCACCTGCGACCCCGGCACGATGTCGTCGCTGCCGTCGGGCCAGCGGACCCACGCCTTGTAGCCGCCGTCGTAGTCGTCTCCGAGCAGGACCAGCGTCGCCGCCTGGTCGCCGAACACGGTGCACGGCTCGTCGCCCTCGGGATCCTCGCCGCGCCAGAGGCGGATGAAACGGTTGGACTCCCACTCGGCGCCAATCGTGGTCGGGTCCGTGTGGCCCGGGTGCACGACCGTTTCGGGCGGCAGCGCCATCAGCGTGTCCATGATCGAGGACTTCAGGTCCGCGTAGCTCGTGCTGCCGGGCGCCCGCACGCCGCCGACCGACCCCTTGAAGAGCGTGTCGCCGGTGAAGACGTCGGTGCCGTTCACCACGAGCGCGAGCATCCCGTTCGTGTGGCCGGGCGTGTGGAGCGCCTCGATCCGCAGGCCGCCGATCTGAAGCGTCTCGCCGGGCGCGATCGTGCCGGTCGCCTGCGGCACGTGCTCGCGCTCGCCAGCGTGGATGAGGACCGGCGTCCCGGGATGGCGCTCGAGCACCGCGTCGAGCTCGGACACGTGGTCGTAGTGGTGGTGGGTCAGCAGGACGTGCGACAGGGTCAGCCCGTGCGCTTCGATCGCGTCGAGCAGCGGGCCCACGGGGCCGCCCGCATCGATGAGGACGGCGGTGCCGCCCTCCTCGTCCGCGACGAGGTAGGTGTTGGAGAGGAACTGGTCGTTCATCGAGCGCTCGAGGATCATGGGCGCCAGCGTACCTCGCCCCCGCGCCGGCGGCCGTCAGGAGCCCAGCAGCGGCGCCAGCGGCAGGGCGAATCCATCGAGCAGCGGCGACGTGAGGGTGCCGTCCGCCGGGACTTCGACCGCGAGCGCGGGGATGGACAGCCGGGAGAACTCGCCCTTGAGGTACTGGTGGTCACGAATCGGCTCGATCACGACGACCTCCCCCTCGACCAGCCGCAGCGGACGGGGTCCTCGATCTGGAGGAACTGCTCGGCGGTCATCGGCACGGCTCCGATCGTAGCTGGGGACCCCATCGCCACCACGAGGCGCGGACGACCGCCAATTCGCCCCTGCTCGGGATCCGGCAGCGGGGGGTTTGGAATCGATCATCTAGGCTCCGGCCATGGCGCTCATCCACACCTGCTACCGGATCACCGACATCGACCGCTCGGTCGCGTTCTACGAGGCGCTGGGCTTCGCCGAAGTCGGCCGGATGCCGATCCGCGACGAGGCGATCAACGTCTTCATGAACATCCCGGGCGACGGCGACATGCCCAAGCTCGAGCTGACCTACAACTTCGGCGTCGACTCGTACGACCTCGGCACGGGCTACAACCACATCGCGATCAGCGCCCCGGACCTCGACGCCACGCTGGCGCGGCTGGCCGCCCAGGGCATCGAGCCGGAGAAGCCGCCGTACTCCGTCCGGGAGGGCGGCCACCGGCTCTGCTTCGTGCGTGATCCGGACGGCTACCGGATCGAGCTCATCGAGATGGATGCCTGAGGACGCCGGCCCGCCAGCCGACCCGGGGCAGGACGGGCGCCGCACGGCGGTCGCCGACCTCGGCTCCAACTCGTTCCGGCTCGTCGTGTTCACCGACGTGCCGGGCTCGTGGTGGAAGCGCACCGACGAGCTCTACGACGCCGTCCGGATCGGCGCCGGCATGCGCGGCTCCGGCGCGCTCCAGCCCGACGCGATCGACCGCGCGCTGCACACGCTGGAGCACTACGCCCACTTCTGCCGCGCCACCCACCTCGGCGCCGGCGACGTGCATGCCGTCGCCACGAGCGCCGTCCGCGACGCGGCGAACCGCGACGAGTTCCTCGCCGCGGCGGAGGGCATCACCGGGCTGAGCATCACCGTCCTCTCCCGCGAGGAGGAGGCGCGGTTCGGCTACCTGGCCGCCGTGAACTCGACGACGCTCGCCGACGGAGCCGTCCTCGACCTCGGCGGCGGCTCGATGCAGCTCGTCGACGTGCGCGGCCGCCAGGCCGAGCACCTCGCGTCGTGGCCGCTCGGAGCGGTGCGCATGACCGAGCGGTTCCTCGCGGACGGCGAGCCAAGGAAGAAGCAGCTCAAGGCGCTGCGGGCCCACGTGCGCGCCGAACTCGCATCCGCACCGTGGCTGGACGACTGCGGCGACCGGCTCGTCGGCATCGGCGGCACGGTCCGCAACCTCGCCGCCGCCGCCCAGTACGCCGCGGGGCTGCCGTCGTTCGGCGTCCAGGGCTTCGTGCTCGAGCGGGACGCCCTGGACGGACTGATCGAGCGGTTTCTCTCCCTCACCCCCGCCGAGCGCGGCGCCGTGCCGGGCATCAAGCCGGAGCGCGGGGACCTGATCCTCGCCGGTGCGATCGTGATCCAGGCCGCGCTCGAGGCCGGCGGGTTCGACGCCCTCGAGGTGACCGAGGCCGGGCTGCGCGAAGGGGTCTTCTTCGCCCAACACCTCGCGCCGGCCGACCCGCCGCTCTTCGCCTCAGTCCGCGACGCAAGCGTGCGCAACCTCGCCGCCCAGTACCGGACCGACGACGCCCACGTGCTCCACGTCGCGGCGCTCTCGCTCCAGATGTTCGACGCTCTCGCCGCCGCGGGGCTGCACGCCGGCGACCCGGAAGAGCGCGAGCTCGTGTGGGCGGCCGCGCTCCTGCACGACATCGGGATGACCGTCGACTACGACGACCACCACAAGCACTCGCGCTACCTCATCCTCAACGGCGGCCTGCCCGGCTTCGCGCCGCGCGAGGTCGCGCTGATCGCGCTGATGGCGCGCTACCACCGCAAAGGATCGCCTTCGGCGGGCGATCTCGCGCCGCTGCTGCGCCCGGGCGACGAGGCGTGCCTGCGGCGCGGGGCGGCGCTGCTGCGGCTGGCCGAGCAGCTCGAGCGCAGCCGCGACCAGCTCGTGCGTTCCGTCGCCGTCGAGGCCGCCGACGACGGACCGGTGCGCCTCGTGCTCGACACGGTCGGAGACCTCAGCGTCGCCCGCTGGGCGGCGGCCCGCCAGACCGACCTGTTCGAGGCAGCCTTCGGGCGGCCCCTCACGGTCGTCTGACTCGGCGTCAGGCGTCCGGCGGCAGGGCGCCCAGCCGCGTCCCGCGCAGGATCCGGGAGCCCTTGATCCGGAGGTAGCGCCGGCCGCGCCGGGCCTCCTCGGCCGCCACGGCCCGCTCCATGAGCACGGCCTGCCCGAGGCCCACGATCACGCAGCCGCCGCCGATCCGCAGGCCGGCGTCCCAGCCGGCGGGCAGCCCGACGAGGAGCGTGAGCCCGGCGACGATGAGCGGGAGCTGCCAGAGCGGCGTCGGCTCGCCCGACCCCTCCTCCCCCGGCTGAAGCACGCCCGCGCGCTGGACGGCCCGGCGCACCGAGCGGGGCCCGAGCCAGCCCACCAGGACGGCGACGATCGCGAGCTGGCCGATCGTACTGAGCGGCCAGCGCCGCGCCTGGCTCGTGAGCGCCAGGAGCAGGATGCAGTCCAGCGCCCCGAAGCCGGCGAGGGTCGCGCCCTCGATCCGGAGGCGCTCGCGGTACGTCGGGGGGCGGGGCGTCTGTGTCACGGGAGCCGCTGCAGGAACGGCACGACGGTCTTCGTGAAGGTGTTGCGCGACGGCACGGCGAGCACCGGATCCAGGTGGCTCATGGTCACGTCCGAGACGATCTTCGAGGTCTGGATGCGCGAGGCCTTGACGAGCCGCCGTGCCCCGGCGGCCACCGCGCCGAAGGTGAGATCGGTCTGGAAGGCGTAGAGCGGCGTGTCGATCTCGCGCGTGTGGAACAGCCGCAGCCCGAGGAAGCTGCTCGCGGGGTTGCGCCCCATCGCGTTGGCCGCGCTGATGTCGAGGATCAGCCGGTTCGGGAAGTACCACTCGGTCGCATTCGGGCGCGTGGCCGCGAACGCCCGCGCAAACCGCTGGATCGGCGTCTGCTCGCCCGAGATCCACGGGCGCGGGTCGCCGCTCGCGGCCGCGTGGCCGGCGTGGAGCCGCAGCGAGCGGAAGCTCGGAAGCGACGTGTCGTCATCGAAGATGTTCCCGAGGAAGGACTCGTTCGTCGCCGTGTACGGCGGCTTGAGGGCGGCCGGCACGATCGCCGCGGACTGGAGCGGCGAGACGGCGCCCGGCGCGGCCGCCGCGTGCAGCGCGGCGAGCTCGAGGAAGATCGGGCCCGCCGACGGGATGCCGGCCCCGAGGGCGTCGTTGAAGAGGTCGCCTCCGCGAATCTTCGCCAGGCGCGACCGCGCCTTCGCGAGCGGCAGCGGCGCCGGGGAATTGCCCGCGATCGCCCCGAGCAGGCCGCCGTCGATGAGGACGAGGCCGGCGAGGTCGCGGTAGCCGGGGCGCCCATTGAAGTCCCAGGCAGCGTAGGCCGCGGCCGTCGAGGCCCCGCGGGAGTGCCCGCCGAGGATCACCGACCGCCGCCCGCCGTCGGCGGCGAGGCGCACGACCCGGCGCAGATCCTCCAGGCCGGTCTTCAGCCCCCAGTCCGCGGCGAACGGCGCCTGGGCGAGCCCGACCTGGCGGTACTTGAAGCCAAGGTAGTAGTCGCGAGCCTTGGCGAGATCATTGCCCGCGAAACCGGACGTGTCCTCGAGCGCCTCCTCCCGGCGGTCCAGCGCCCACACCTGGAGGCTGGGGACGCGGGCCACGAGGTCGTGCGCCACCGGCGCCACGCTGCCCGCGCCGCCGCCGGTGCCCGGCACGAGGACGAGGACCTTCGTGGCGCGCGGGGAGCCGAACGTCTCGATCCAGACCCGGTCGTAGCGGGCCGGCCCCGCGGCGGGAGCGCCCGGCACGGCGCGGTAGGCGCCAGAGGCGGGCGGGGCGCCGGCCAGCACGGCGCAGAGGAGGACGGCGGGCAGGCAGCGGCGCATCACGGTGTTCGGTCTCCCAGGGGACGGGGCGGGAGGGCGGACCCTACCCGGGCGGCGGCCCCGCCGCGGCGCTTGGGCGCCCGTCCGCTCGGCTCACCGGCGCCGCCGGCGCCAGAACGCCGCCTCGGCCCGCCCCAGCGCCGTCGCCGGCGGATCCCCCATCCACCACTCGCCGGAGATCCGGCGCCAGTTCGCCTCGGGCTCGAGCTGCGCCAGGACCCCGGCGAGCGCCGCTTCGGCCCGCCGCGGCATCAGATCGCCGGCCGGGAGGGTGATTCGCCCGAGCAGCGTGCCGGCGGACCCGCCGCGCGCGCCGAGCGCGCGACCGCCGGTGCGCAGCAGCTCGGGCTCGATGCGGACCGGTCGGTCCTCCACCACCCACGCTGCCACCGACCGGGCCGCCTCGAGCAGCTCCTCCGGGCCGACCGCGGTCGGGTCGGGCAGGTAGCCGAGCTCGGACGCCGCGGCGTGGGCGGCGTCCGCGTCGCGCCGGGCGCCCGCATCGAAGAGCCGCCCCGTTGCGGCGAGCCGGCCCGGGTCCCGGGCGACGGTCAGGCCGAAGTCGAACACGGCCAGCGTGCCGTCGGCCCGGACGCGCCAGTTGCCGGGATGGGGATCGGCGTGCTGGCGCCCCGTGCGGTGCGGCCCGCCGAGGAAGAACCGGACGAGCATCTCCCCGGCGGCGTCCCGCTCGGCCTGGCCGGCAGACGCGAGATCGGCGAGCGTGGCTCCGTCGACCCAGTCGCTCACCAGCACGGTCGCCGTGCAGAGCGAGGTGTGCGCCGCCGGGACCGCGAGGAACGGATGCCCGCGGTAGGCGCGGGCCGCGGCCCGCTGGGCCTGCGCCTCGAACTCGTAGTCGAACTCCTCGAGCGTGCGCTCGCGCAGCTCGGCGGCCAGCGCCGCCGGGTCGATCCCGGGCAGGAAGACCGAGGCCAGGCGCGCGACGGCGGACACGTTCTGGAGGTCGGCCCGCGCCGCCTCCTCCGCCCCGGGCCGCTGCACCTTCACGGCCACCTCCCCGCCGCCCGCCAGGCGGGCGCGGTGGACCTGCCCCGAGGATCCGATCGCTGCCGGCGCCTCGCCGGCCTCCTCGAGCACCGCCTCGGCGTCGTCGTCCCAGGCAGCCTCGAGAATCGAGCGCACCTCGCCCCAGGGGAGCGGATCAGGGGGCGCGGGCGGGCCGCCGTCGCCGTCGCGAAGGGCCGGCGGGACGACGTCGCGAACCTGCGCGAGCTTGCCCGAGAGGCCGCGCATGCCGCGCAGGAGCTCGGCGCCGCGGGCAGCGGCGTCGCGGCGCCGCGAGGAGGCAGGCTCGTCGGACATCGGGCCGCCACGGTAGCGCCGTCGCCGCCCGCGCCGGGCGCCACATGTGGGCGTGAGGCAATCCACAGCCTGCGTTTATCGGGGGCTCAGGGCGCGCTACGGACGGGCGCCTAGGGTCGACGCATGACGTGGATTCGGAACCTGACCAGCCGCCGCAGCGCCGGCCCCGCGGCCAGCCGCCTGGCCGCGATCGGCGCGCTCGTCGCCCTGGCCGCAGCGGCCTCCGCCTACATCGCCCTCATCGCCGTCGGCATCGCCGACCGCGTGCTGAGCGGCGGCGTCTCCTAGCTCCCGGCTGCCCCCCCGCGGGGGGGCGGGCGGGCAGGCCTGGCGGGCGGGACGGGCTACTGCGGGACGCAGCCGCCGCCGCCCGCAATCATGAACTTGATCTCGCGCCCCTCGGCGGTCATGACGATGTCCTGCTCTTGGAAGCGCGCGTCCCAGCCGGGCTCGAGCTTGCCGTTCTGGCACGCGCGGACGATGCGCCGCGCCTCCGGGCACTCGACTCCGGTCGCGGTGATCCCGATCGCGGAGGAGCCGCCGCCCTCGGGGAAGTCGAAATCGATCCGGCCGCACGTCACGGTGGCCGGCGGCGGCGGAGCGCTCGCCGTGATCGTGACGGGCGGCGTGGTGACCGTCTGGGACACGGTCGTCGTGACCGTCTCGGTCTTCGTGCCGCCGCAGGCCGCCAGCCCAACCGTGGCGGCAACCACCGCGGCGCCGGCGGCGAGGCGGATGGCGTTCGGGACGGGACTCACTCACGGCAGGCTATCCGCTCGGCGGCCCGGAGCGGCTGCGCCTGGGATCCGAAAGCGGCGCCGAAGCAGGGAGGCGGGGAGAGCGTGAACGCGCCACGAATGGATACGCTCCGCCCGGAATGCGCCGCTGGCCCGCTGCCCTGACGGTTGCGCTTGCCTGTTCGAGCGCCCTCGCTGGCTGCCTGTGCAGCAATCCGTGGGACCGGCTTCCCGACCAGGATGCCGTGAACGGCAACATCGAAGCCGCGAGGAACGCCCTGTCCGAGCGGCCCACCGACTGCGACCGGGTGCGCCGTGCGCTCGTGATCGCCCGCGACGTCGTCGACCGCTGGCTCGCCGACTATCCGGACACCGGCGGCGAGGATCGCCGCGATCTCCGCTCGTTCGCTTACGGCAAGGGCAGGGAGATCGAGAGTCTCCGGGGCTGGTACGCCGAGAAATGCCCGAAGGTGCCGATCACGGCGCCCAAGCCAACCGAGACGCAGCCGGGCCGGACGACCACGGGCGGCGCCGCCCCGGCCCAGCCCGGGCAGACGACGTCCACAACCGGGACGACGGGGACGACGGGGACGACGCCGACCACTGGGGCGACCACGCCCACGGAGGAGACCCTGCCGCCCGAGGAGACCCTCACCGAGGAGACCCCGACCGAGGAGACCCCGACCGAGCCGACCGACGGGGCGGCGCCCGACGCCGGCACCGAGCCCGACACCTCGTCGCCCTGACCTTGACGTCGGCCGCTCAGCCGGCGCGGGCCACGATCGGCGCGAGGACGTCGGCCAGGCCCGGCTCGCCGAGCTCCTCGAGGTCGTAGCTCGTCTCCCGGATCGGATGCGCGCATGTGACGAGGCGCCCGAGATCGATCGGCGTGCCGGCGATCACCGCGTCGCATGGCGTGGCGTCGATCGTCGCCTGGAGGTCGGCGAGCTGGTCCGCGGAGTAGCCCATCGCCGGCAGCACCGCGCCGACGTGCGGGAAGCGGGCGTAGGTCTCCGCGATCGATCCCGCGGCGTAGGGCCGGGGGTCGACCGGCTCGGCGCCCGCCTGCCGCGCCGCGACGGTGCCGGCCCCGAACGGCATGCCGCCGTGGGTGATGGTCGGGCCGTCCTCCACGATCAGGACGCGCGCCCCGGCGAGGGACGGCCCGACGTCGAGGCGCACCGGCGAGGCGGCCCGGATCACGGTGGCCTCGGGGTTCAGCGCCGCGACGGAGTCCAGCAGGCGGCCCGCCTGCTCGGGCGTGGCGCTGTCGAGCTTGTTCACGACGACGACGTCGGCCATGCGCAGGTTGGCCTCGCCCGGGTGGTAGCGGGCCTCGTCGCCGGCCCGCAGCGGATCGGCGACCACGATCAGGAGATCCGGGCGGTAGAAGGAGAGGTCGTTGTTGCCGCCGTCCCAGATCACGACGTCGGCCTCGGCCTGCGCCTGCTCGAGGATGGGGCCGTAGTCGACGCCGGCGTACATGACCATCCCTGCCGCGACGGGCCGCTCGTACTCCTCGCGCTCCTCGATCGTCGGGTTCGAGGCGTCGATATCGGCGAGCGTGGCGAAGCGCTGCACGGCGATGCGGTCGAGGTCGTGGTAGGGCATCGGATGCCGGACGAGCGCGACGCGCAGGCCGGCGGCGATCAGCAGCTCGCCAACCCGGCGGCTCGTCTGGCTCTTGCCGCTGCCGGTGCGCACCGCGCACACCGCGACGACCGGCTTGGTGCTCGGCAGCGCGGTGGCCCGCGGCCCCAGGAAGCTCACGTCGGCCCCGGCGGCCAGCGCGATCGAGACCCGGTGCATGACCTCCTCGTGGCTGAGATCGGAGTAGGCGAAGACGACCTCGTCCACGTCGTGCTCCCGAATCAGCGCAGGGAGCTCGGACTCGGGCCGCACCGGAATGCCCTCCGGGTAGCGCGGCCCCGCGAGCGCCGCCGGGTAGACGCGGTCGTCGATGCCCGGGATCTGGGCCGCGGTGAACGCGACGACCTCGGTCGCGGGGTCGTCGCGGAAGACGACGTTGAAGTCGTGGAAGTCGCGACCGCCGGCGCCGAGGATGACGATCCGCCGCATGCCACGCGACCCTCTCACATTCCTGCCGGGCGCTGCGGCGCAGGCGAGCGGGCCGCCGGGACCGGCGCCGGCTGCGATGCTGTGAGCGTGAGCGCGCTTCCGCCCGGACCCGCCGAGCCTCCGGCGCTGCAGACCGCGCGCTGGCTCGCGCGGCCGATCGCCTTCATGGAGTCCTGCCGGCGCCGCTTCGGCGACGCCTTCAGCGTGCGCTTCCTCGGCTTCCAGACGCCCCTCGTGATGGTCTCGGATCCCGAGGCGATCCGGGCGCTCTACAGCGCCCGCGAGCACGGCCTGCCGCCGGGGCGCACGGCGGCACTGCGGCCGGTCATGGGCCCCCGTTCGGTGCTGCTGCTCGAGGGCGCCGAGCACCTCGCCCGGCGCCGGCTGATGCTCCCGCCGTTTCACGGAGAGCGCATGCAGGCCTACGAGGACGTGATCCGCGAGGTGGCGCGGCAGGACATCGCCGCCTGGCCGCTGCGCGAGCCGTTCGCGCTGCACCCGCGGATGCAGGCCATCACGCTCGAGGTCATCCTGCGCGCGGTCTTCGGGGTCACCGACCCGCAGCGGCGCGAGACCCTGAGCCGCCTGCTGCCCCAGCTCCTGGCCGACACCTCCTCGGCGGGAATGCAGTTCGGCGTCCTGCTGGCCCGGCGGTTCGGGCGCCCGGGCCCGCTGGCGGGGCTCGAGGCGCTGACCCGCGAGATCGACGACGCGCTGCTGGCCGAGATCGCCGAGCGGCGGCGCGACCGCGGCGTCGAGGCGCGCACCGACATCCTCTCGATGCTCACGCTCGCCCGGTTCGACGACGGCACCGGCATGGACGACCGCGAGGTGCGCGACCAGCTCGTCACCCTGCTGCTCGCGGGGCACGAGACGACCGCGACGGCCCTGGCCTGGACCGCGGACCTGCTGCTGCGCCGGCCCGACGCGCTCACGCGCCTCGTGGCCGAGGTCGACGCGGACGACGGCGACGCCTACCTGCGCGCCGTGATCCAGGAATCGCTGCGGCTGCGCCCGGTCGTCCCGCTCGCCGGCCGGCGGCTCGCCTCCGAGCTGCGGGCGGGGGAGCTCGCGCTGCCGGCCGGGACGGACGTGACCCCGGCGATCTGGCTCGTCCACACGCGGCCCGACCTCTACCCCGACCCGTACGCCTTCCGGCCCGAGCGGTTCCTCGAGCGGGCCCCGACGACCTACGGCTGGGTCCCCTTCGGCGGCGGCGTGCGGCGCTGCCTTGGGGCCGCGTTCGCCGAGCTCGAGATGCGCGTGGTGCTCACCGAAATGCTGCGCACCCGCGCCCTGGAGGCGGCCAGCCCGGCCGCCGAGCACGCCACGCGCCGCAACGTGACGCTGTCGCCGCGCCACGGCACGCGGGTGCGCGTGGCGCAGCGGCGGGCGGTGCCCCGGGCCGCCGTGCCGGCCTGACGCCGCGCCGCGCCGCGCCTCACGTCGTGGCGCAGCCGAGCAGCGAAGCGTGGACGGTGCCGTCGGCGCCGACGATCCACATCCCGCCGGCGTCCCGCAGGACGGTCACTTCCCCCGGCTGCGCCGGCACCCGGAACTCCATCTCGCCGTCGAAGCCCGCGGGCTCGGGGCCGGCGAGCAGATCCGCCTCGACCGGCTGCCAGTAGGCGGAGTTGTTCACGTGCCGGGCGAGGTCCACCTCGGTCGGGCGGAACGTCCACGCGCTCGCCTTGGCACCCGGCGGCGGGCCAGGATGGTGCAGGCGGGCCCGCACGCGCCGCTCGCCTCCGGCCTCGCCGTAGACCGCGGCCTCGACCGGGGACAGCGGGCTCGGTCGCAGCGTCACCGGATCGAGGTGGACCCACAGCGCCACCGCCTGGAGGGCGCCGCCGGCGCCCTCCACGAGCGTCTGGCGCTCGGCCCAGGCCCGGCCGATGCCGGTGCAGTAGGTCCGCAGGCGCGCGGTGCCGTCGAAGCGCGGGAACCGCTGCACCCGCAGGCGCACGCGCCGCAGGACCCAGATGGCGTCGTCGGCCACGTCGGCATCGGCCACGTCCGCGTACGCGACGTCCTGCAGCCAGCGGGCCAGGGCGTCGAGACGGACGCGCCCGCTCGGCGCGACGTCGGCCAGGCCGGTGCGCGCCTCCCCCGCGAACACGCGGCCCGCCGCCGGCGGGGCCATCAGCTCCGAGCGCGGGGGATCGGCCATGTCCGGCGCGATTGAAGCAGACGGGCCGGGCCCGGGCTGAGCGCGGGGGCGCCGAGTCGGCGCTAGCCACGGGGCGCAGCGTCCGGGGCCTAGGCCCCGTCCGGCGCGATCCGGGCGAGCACGTCGCCGCCGGCCACCTGGCTGCCGGCGGCGACGATCTCCTCGACCACGCCGCCGACGTCGGCGGTGAGCTCGTGCTCCATCTTCATCGCCTCGAGCACGAGCAGCCGCTGGCCCGCGGCGACCTGGTCGCCCGCAGCGACGGCGACCTCGATCACCGCCCCGTGCATCGGCGCGGTGAGCACGCCGGCGCCCGCCGCCTCGGCATCGCCGAGCGGCGCGAGCAGGAGATCGCGGAGGTCGAGGTCGACGTGCGGGAGGTGCGCGAGCACCCGGTCGCGCGCGGGGCGCACCGCCGTGATCGGCGTCCGCACGCCGTCCACGACCGGGCCGGCGTCGGTGAGCGCCGCCCGGTGCTCGGTGCCGTCGACGTCCAGGATCAGGCCGTCGCGCTCGCGCACGACGGCGACCGCGAACGTCCGCTCGCGGCCGGCGAACCGGTGGTGCTCGGCGAGGCGGCCGTTCGAGGACCAGCCGGCGAGCCCCGGCGAGCGGCGGGCCGCGTCTCGCTCGTGCTCGGCGTGCAGCCACGCCGCGACGGTCGCAATGTCCCGGCTCGCCGGCTCGGGCAGCGCCACGGGCTCGTCCAGGAACGCGGTCGTCGCCTCGCCTGCCGCGAACGCCGGCGAGCGCAGCACCGCGGCCAGGAACGTCCGGTTCGTCACGGGCCCGAGGACGGTCATGCGGTCCAGCGCGTCGGCGAGGTGCCGGCGCGCCTCGTCGCGGGTCGGGCCGTGGGCGATCAGCTTCGCGAGGAGCGGGTCGTAGTGCACGGTCACCTCGCTGCCGGCGGCGACGCCCGCGTCGACCCGGATCGCCGGAGCGTCGGGCGGCGCCCACGCGGCGATCGTGCCCGTGGCCGGCAGGAACCCGCGGGCGGCGTCCTCGGCGTACAGGCGCGCCTCGATCGCGTGGCCCTCGATCCTCACGTCGTCCTGGGCGAGCGTGAGCGGCTCCCCGCGCGCGATCCGCAGCTGCCAGGCGACGAGATCGGCGCCCGTGACGAGCTCGGTCACCGGATGCTCGACCTGCAGCCGCGTGTTCATCTCCAGGAAGGCGAACGTGCCGTCCGGCGCGAGCAGGAACTCGACGGTGCCGGCGCCGACGTACCCGACGGCCTTCGCCGCGGCGACGGCGGCCGCCGACATGTCGGCCCGCAACGCGTCGCCGACCGCCGGGCTCGGCGCCTCCTCGAGCACCTTCTGGTGGCGGCGCTGGACCGAGCAGTCGCGCTCGCCGAGCGCGATCGTGTGCCCGCGGCCGTCGGCGAGCACTTGGATCTCGACGTGGCGCGGCCGGAGCACCGCGCGCTCGAGGATGAGCACGTCGGAGCCGAACGCCGCCGCCGCCTCGCGCCGCGCCGCCGCGATCGCCTCGGGCAGCCGCGCCGCGTCGTCGACGAGGCGCATGCCCTTCCCGCCGCCGCCCGCCGCGGCCTTGACCATCAGCGGGAGGCCGATGGCCTCGGCCTGGGCGAGCAGCGTGGCGTCGTCCTGCTCCTCCCCCTGATACCCGGGCAGGAGCGGCACCCCGGCGCCGGCCATGCGGCGCTTGGCCTCGGCCTTGTCCCCCATCGCCCGGATCGCCGCCGGCGGCGGCCCGACGAACACGAGCCCGGCGTCCGCGCAGGCTTGGGCGAACTCGGCGTTCTCGGCGAGGAACCCGTAGCCGGGGTGCACGGCCTGGGCCCCGCTGCGCGCCGCCGCGTCGAGGATCCGGCCGGCGTCGAGGTAGGAGCGGGCGGCCTCCGCGGGGCCGACCGCCACGGCGGCGTCCGCGTACGCGACGTGCGGGGCCCCCGAGTCGGCCTCCGAGTAGACGGCGACGGTGCGGAACCCGAGCGCCCGCGCGGTCCGCATCACGCGCAGGGCGATCTCGCCGCGGTTGGCGACGAGCACCGTGTCGAAGGCCGTCGTCACGGGCGGGCGACCCCGAACGTGACCGGCCGCGGCTCGGCGGCGTCGGCCTCGGCGGCGGTGGCGAGGGCGAAGCCGAGCACCCTGCGGGTGTCGCGCGGGTCGATCATGCCGTCGTCCATGCCCCGGCCCGACATGACGAAGGCCGACTCCTGCCCTTCGTACAGCGCCACGATCTGCTGCGTGAATGCCTCGAGCGCCGACTCGTCGAGCGGCTCGCCGCGGCGCTTGGCCCGCTCTTCGGCCACGACGCGCATCGTGCCCGCGGCCTGCTGGGCGCCCATCACCCCGCCGCGGGCGTTCGGCCACACGAAGAGCAGGCGCGGGTCGTACCCCTGGCCCGACATCCCGTAGTTCCCGGCGCCGAAGCTCGCGCCGATCAGGAAGGTGAAGCGCGGCACGGTGGCGGTCGTGACCGCCTGGATCATCTTCGAGCCGTGCTTGATCATCCCGCCGCGCTCGGCCTCCACGCCGACCATGTAGCCGGTGATGTTCTGGAGGAAGACCAGCGGCGTGCCGAGCTGGCAGCAGCGCTGGATGAAGTGCGTGGCCTTCGTCGCCCCGGCGTTGTCGAGCGCGCCGTTGTTGGCGACGAAGCCGACGGGGTAGCCGTGGACCGACGCCTCGACGCAGACGGTCGGGGCGCCGTAGCCGGCCTTGAAGTCCAGGAGGTCCGAGCCGTCGGCGATGCGGGCGATGACCTCGCGGACGTCGTAGGGGCGCCGGTAGTCGACCGGGACGATCCCGGCGATCTCGTCCGAGTCGTAGGCGGGCTCGTCGAATCCGGCCGGCGGGCCGGACAGCCACGTGCGGCCCCAGCCCAGCCGCTCCACGACCTCGCGGGCGATGCGCAGGCCGTCGGCGTCGTCCTGGGCGACGTGCTCCACGAGGCCGGAGACCGTCGCGTGCATCGCCACCCCGCCAAGGTCCTGGGCGTCGGCGATCTCGCCGGTCGCGGCCTTCAGCAGCGGCGGCCCCGCGAGGAACGCCCGCCCCTGGCCCTGGACGCCGATCACCACGTCGGACATCCCCGGCATGTACGCGCCGCCGGCCGTCGAGGAGCCGTGCAGGACGGTCACCGTCGGGATCCCGGCGGCGCTGAGCTTCGCGTAGTTGGCGAAGAACCGCCCGCCGGCGCTCCAGCCCTCGACCCGGTACTCGAGCAGGTTCGCCCCGGCGGACTCGACGAGGCTGACGTAGGGCAGCCGGTTCTCGAGCGCGATCGCCTGCGCGCGCAGCGTCTTCGCGCCGCCCGCCGCCGTGACGGCGCCGGCGCCGATGCCGCTGTCGTTCACGACGACCATGCAGCGCGTGCCGCCGATGAACCCGATGCCCGTCAGGACGCTGCCGCCCGCGACGCTGGCGGCAGGGTCGTCGGTGTCGGTGAGATACCCGGCGACGTTCGCAAGCTCGAGGTAGGGCGCACCGGGATCGAGGACGCGGTCGAGGCGGTCGCGGGGGAGGAGCTGGCCGCGCCTGGCGAAGCGGTCGGCGCTCAGCGCCGAGGTCGCGCGTGCCCGCCCCTCGGCGGCGCGCAGCTGCTCGACGAGCGCGAGCATCGCCTCGCGGTTCTCGGCGAAGGCGGACGACGTGGGATCGATGCGGGACCGGTAGACGGGCACGGGGCTCCGAGCAAGGGGCTGATGGAGACTCTGTTATAACTGATCGTGCCTCAGTTTGCCATGACGCCGCCCCTGCCCGCCCCGCCCGCCGCCACCCGCGGCGACCGCACGCGCGCCGCGATCCTCGACGCGGCCCGGCGGCGCTTCGCCGAGCACGGCTTCGACCGGACCCGGCTCGCCGAGATCGGCGCGGACGCCGGGGTCGCCGAGCCCACCGTCGCCTTCCATTTCGGCAGCAAGTCCGGCCTGCTCGTCGCGGTGATGCGTGCGGAGTACGACGCGCTCGTCCGGGAGATCGAGGACGTCGTCGCCGCGCCCGCGGCCCCCGAGGCGCGGCTCGCGGCCTTCGCGCGCTTCTGGGTTCACGCGCTGGACGAACGCTCGGAACTCATCGCCGTGTTCGGGAGCCAGGGGCGCCTCGGCCACGGCGGGCCCGAGTTCGCCGCGGCCTTCGCCGACTGCAACCGCCGGGTCACCCGCGTCTTCGAGCGGCTCGTCGACGACCTCAAGGCCGCGGGCGCCATCGCGCCGGAGGTGCCGGGCCGCGTGCTGCGCGACGCCTTCTTCGGCACGACCGAGCACCTGCTGCTCGGTCGCGCGCTCACCGGCCGCCCCGCCGACCTCGACCGGGCCGCCGACGACGTCCTGGCCCTGCTGTTCCGCGGGGCCGCGGCGGCGCCCGCGCCGGCGGGACGCGCCGCCGCCGCGGACGGCCCGACCCTGGCGACGCTCGACGCGAAGCTCGACGTGCTCCTCGCCCGCCCGCCCGGCGCCGCCCCGGCCTGACGCGCGTCAGCCGGCCGCCGGGTCCGGCGCTGCCGCCGCGTCACCCCCATCCTCGTCCGGCGGCGGCCCCCGGCGCCGCCCGTACGCCGCGCCGATCGGGCCGGCACTCAGCCCGTGCAGGACGACGCTCAGCAGCACGGTCACCACCATGACCTGGGTCACCAGCGTGTCCTCGGCACCCTCGAGGTCGATCAGCGCGAGGAACCCGAACACGATCGACGCCAGGCCGCGCGGCCCCATCCAGCCCAGGAACACCGCATCACGGCGCCCGATGCCGGTGCCCCGCAGCGCGAGGAGGATCGGGAGGATGCGCACGGCCGTGAGCGCGAGGACCGCGTAGACGACGATCCCGACGGTCACGCCGTCGCCGAGCACCTCGTTCACGGCCTTGCCGAACACGAACCACACGATGAGCGCGAGCAGCTCGCCGACGTCCTCGGTGAGCTGCAGGGTGCCGGCCGGCAGCTCCCGCGCCCCGCTGGCAAAGAAGGCGCCGGCGAGGAACGCCGCGACGAACCCATTTCCGCCCATGAGGATCGCCAAGGCGTAGGCGAGCAGCGGCAGGGCGAGCACGCCGAGGCGCAGGGCCGACGGCTCGCTCCACCCGTGATTCCACGAGTTCGTGAGCAGCTGAGCGCCGCAGACGCCGACCGCCGCCCCGACGCCGAGCGAGACGAGGATGGCCGGGCCGGCCTCGACGAGCGCCTCGGCCGCAGTGCTCCCGGGGGCGGCGGTCGCCCCGGCGACGCAGAAGAGGAAGAGCGGCGCGACCAGCCCGTCGTTCAGCCCGGCCTCGACGTTGACGATCTCCCGCAGCCGGCGGGGCACCCGCCGGTCGCGCACGATCGCCACCGCGGGGGCGAGGTCGACCGGGACGACGATGATCGCCAGCAGCGCCAGCACCCACGCGTCGCCGCTCGGCAGCAGAGCGAAGCCGGCGAGCCAGGCGAGCAGCAGGCTCAGCGGCAGGCCGATCGCCAGGAGCCGGATCGTGATTCGCGGTTCGCGCCCGAGGATCCCGTGGGGCACTTCGGTGGCGTCGATGAAGAGGAGGATCGCCAGGACCACCTCGACTCCGCGCTCGACGGTCTTCGTCTCGAGGTCGAGGGTGATGACCGGGTCCGCGCCGGCCGTGAGCGCCATGCCGGCGAGAACCATCGCGATCGCGGTCGTGATGCTCCAACGCGCCAGCCGCCGGGCGACCAGGGCCCACCCCAGCAGGACGACGAGCAGGACGATGACCCCGGCCACGGCCCGCCATCCTGCCGGGTGGACCGGACCGGCGCCAGCGGGCGCCGGTCCGGCGCGGCCCTACTCGGCCGTCATCGCGGGGCGCCCGAAGGCCGCCCAGTGCCGGCGGAGGGAGGCTGTGAGCGGGCTCATGCCCCTCAGACTGCCACTGCGGCAGATTCCTTTCCGAGCTTGCGCAGCTCCCACCCGGCGACCACGAACAGGATCCCGCGCACGATCAGGACGATGCCGATGATCACGGCGAAGGTCGCCAGCGAGAGGTGCGGCCAGGCGAGGATCACGATGCCGGCCACGAGGTCGAGGGCGGCGAGGGCGAGGTTCCCGCCGCGCCCTTCGGGGGTCCCGATCGCGGACACGAGCCGCACGATCCCGGCGACGACGAACCACACGCCGACGATCAGGACGAAGACGACGAGCGTGCTGAACGGCTGCTTGATCAGCACGAGCCCGGCGATCGCGCTGAGGACCCCGATGAGCGCGAGCAGGCCGCGGCCCTCGCCCTTCCCGAAGATCGAGCCGAGGATCGCGAGGATCCCGTCGACGAGCAGGAAGATCCCGGCGATCACGGTGAAGGTGCTGAGCGTCTCGTGGGGCGAGGCGACGAAGAACACCCCCAGGCCGAAGATCGCCACCCCGAAGAGGGCGAGCACCCACCACAGGCTCGAGACGGGTCGCAGTTCGGTTCCAGGGTTCGCGGACATGGCAGGGCCTCCAAGGCAGATGGACGGAAAGGAGTATCCCGCGCGGCCCGGCGACCAGGTCAGCGGGGCGTGAACGCCGGCGGCCCGCGGACCCGGGACTCGGCGGGCTCAGCGGATCCGCACCGGCGTGCCGGGCGCGGCCCGCGCCGCCAGCCAGCGGACGTTGGCGTTGCGCATGCGGATGCAGCCGTGGGACGCCGCGGTTCCGAGCGGATCGGCCAGCAGCGGTCCGCTGCGACCGTGCATCGCGACGCGGCCCGGTCCGCCGCCGTAGTCGAACAGCACGTTGGAGTGCGCGGTGAGATGCAGTGCCCACGGGCCCAGTTCCGAGCCGAGCGGCTGCCGCACCCGCGCGTAGACCGCGAAGAGGCCGCGGGGCGTGGGCGTTCGCGGTGCGCCCACGACGACCCGCCACGACCGCACGGGGCGGCCGTCGCGGAAGGCGGTCAGCCGTCGCGCCCGAACCGCGATCTCGACCCGCCAGCGCACGCGCGCAACCTGGGCGAGGTTCGCGTCGATCCAGCCGGAGCGGCCATTCGGGCGCTCCGGCAAGGCGACGCGCAGCCACCGTCGTCCGGCAGCGTCCCGCCGCGTCCCGAGCACGAGCAGGCGGACCTGGCCGCCGGTCCCGGCAGCCCGCGTGGCCAGGGTCCCGACTCGCCGCGCGGCCAGCCGAGGTGCCGCTCGCACCGCCGTGGGCAGGACGATCCGCGCGGCCCAGGAGGCGCGGAGAGTCGGTCCGGTGACGGGGGGCGGCCCGTGCTCCCGAGTGGCCGCAGGCGATTGGGCCCCGGTCGCGCTCGCGGCGACCGAAGCCACGGCCAGGCCGGCAGCGATCCGCCGTGCCCTAGCCGGTGACACCGCCGCCGCCGCCGATGCCGGACCTGGCGATCGAGATCGGCGCTGAGCCCTGGGCGCCGAGTGCATTGTCCGCGCCGGCCACGGCGATGTTCCGCACAGTGCCGGGGCGCGCATCGGCGTCGATCCTCACCACGACCGTGAAGGTCTTGGAGGCGCCGGCCACGAGGAACCCGATGTCCCAGCAGGCGTTGCCGCTGCGGAACTGCGAGCCGGGCGCCGACACGTAGGTGAGCGAGGCCGGCAGGCGGTCGCAGACCCGCACCCCGGCGGCCGCATGGGTGCTGGTGTTCGCCACGCGAATCCGGAAGCGGGCCGTCGTTCCGGGCGCGAGCGGCGCGGTCACGGACGCCGTCTTCACCACCCGCAGGGTCGCCCGCGGCTCGGCGATGCGGGTGGTCGCCGTCGCGCGGTTGTTGGCCGGGTCGCGGTCCGGCACCGAGGCGCTCACCGACGCGGTGTTGCGCACGCGGCCGGAACGCACCGGGAGCACCGTGATGGCGATTGCCTTCGTCGCGCCCGAGGCGAGCGACCCGAGGCGGCAGGTCACGACCGAGCGACGGTGCGCGCAGCGCCCGCCTGGCACCCTCGCCGAGACGTACTCGACCGCGCCGGGCAGGGTGTCGAGGACCGTCACCGACGCTGCGGGCGCGGGGCCGCCGTTCCGGACCGTGACCGTGTAGCGGAACCGCTTGCCGATCTCAGGCGGCGGCGTGTCGTCGACGGTCTTGGTGAGCGCGAGGTCGAAGTCGCTCGCGTCCGGCGGGCCCACAGGGGTCGTGGTCGTCGAGGTGTTGTTCCCCGGGTTGGGGTCGGGCTCGGTGCCGCCCACGGCCGCGGTGTTCACGAGGCTCGAGCCCTGCAGCGCCACCGGCACCTTCGCCTGGACCTGGATCTGCATCGAGCCGCCGGGGGCAAGGCTCCCGGCCGCGCAGGTGAGCGTCCGGTCGGCGATCTGGCAGGTGCCCTGCGAGGGCGTCGCGACGATCGACGTCAGCCCGGCCGGCAGGGTGTCGGTGACCGTGACCCCGGTGGCCGCCGACGGCCCCCCGTTGGTCACGAGCAGCGTCCACGTCGCCGTCCCGTTGGCAGCGACCTGCGCCGGCCCGGTCTTGACCACGGCGAGGTCGGCCGACGGCCCGACCGTGGTCGGGAAGCTGGCGCTGTTGTCCCCGGGGCGCGGGTCGGTCTGGCTGCCGGACACGGCGGCGGTGTTGACGATCGTGGTGGACCCGAGGGCGGCGGGCACCGTGGCGCTGATGGTCCGTGTGACCGACGCGTTCGCGGCCAGCGCGCCGATCGCGCACGTCACCGTCGGCCCGGCTGAGGTGCAGCCGGGATCGGCCGAATCGACCACGGTGCCGGCCGGGAGCGTGTCGGCGATCGTCACGCCGGTGGCGTCGTCCGGGCCGTGGTTGGTGACCTGCAGGGTCCAGGTCACCTTGCCGCCAGCATCGACGGTGGCCGGCCCGGCCTTCGTCAGCGCGAGGTCGGTGACGGGACCGACGTTCACGGCCGCCTCGGCGTGATTCGGATTCCCGCCGCCGGGGGGCTCCGGCGTCGTGGTCGTCACGTCGGCGGCGTTGGTCCAGTCGCCGTTCGCGACGCCGGTGACCGTGATCTTGACGACCGCGCTGCCCCCCGCCGGGAGGTCGGGGAGGGGGCACGTCACCGTGCCGGAGCCGGGTGCGCACGACGGCGTGTCGGACGAGAGGAATGTCAGCCCGGCGGGCAGCGTGTCGGCCAGCGACACGCCCTGGGCCGTCGACGGGCCGGCGTTGCGCACGGTGAGCGTGAAGGTGGTGGTCCCGCCCTTGAGGATCGCCGCCGGATCGGGCGCCTTGGTCACCGAGACGTCCGCGAAGGGCGCGAGCGTTGCCGTCGCGGTGTCCCGCGGCGTGGCGTAGGGGCCGCCGGCGTTGCCGGTGTTGCCCGCCTCGTCCGTCGCCGAAGCGACCTTGGCGCTGTTGACGTGGGCCTGTGCCCCCAGGCCCGGCGTCGTGCCGGCGGCAACCGCCGGCTTGGCCTGGAAGGCCACCGTGACGCTTGCGCCCGGCCCGAGGGACGCCACGGTCCAGTCGAGCACGTCCCCGCCGGCGTTCGGCGTGATCGTCGGCTCCTGCGCGCCGCCGGGGCTCAGCGTGGCCGAGCCGGCCGCGTAGGACCAGTTCGCGGGCAGGGTGTCGCGGATGACCACGTTGGACGCGGTCGCCGTGGCGGACGTGTTCGTGACGACGACGCGCCACGGGAAGTTCTGTCCTACCGACGCAGGCCCGGTGTCGGGGAAGGACGCCAGCCCGGTCGTCTTCACGGTGGCCAGCGTCGGGAAGTCGAGGATGACCTTCGTGGCGTCCGAGCCGCCGTCAGTGTAGTCGCGGTACGCCCAGGCCGGATTGGCCGTGCGCGTGGCCTCGGGCACGCCGAAGTAGTGCGGGACGGCGGCGGTGTTGTCGATCTGCTGACCGTCGCTCAGCCCGCTGGCCGCGACCAGGCTCGCCGTGTAGGTCAGCGTGACCGAAGCGTTCGGAGCGATCGGCCCGGGAATCGTCCACGTGAGGCCGGGGTCGCCGGCGGTCCAGCCGTCAGTCACGAAGGCCGCGCCCGACACGGGGACGACGTTGGCCAGCTCGGCGTCGGGCTGGTCGGCCACCTGCACGTCGTAGGCCGGCGAGGTCCCCGTGTTCGTGACGACGAGCTGGTAGGTCAGCGCGTCGTCGGACTGGGCGGTCGCCGGGCCGTCGGCGAACGCGCCCGAGCCCACCTTGACCTTCTTGTCGATGCCGATGTGCGGCTCGGCCACGGTCGCCGTCGACGCCGCTGGCGGGGCGGTGTCGTCGAACCCGGTGGGGATCGAGCCGGCGTTGAACGCGCCGTCCTGATTCGTGCGATTGCTGGCGACTGCGACCGAGTTGGCCAGCGTGTTCCCCGACACCACGCTGGCCCCTCCGTTGCGCTTGGCTGCCCGCACGTGCCCGGTGTAGGTGAGCTTCACCACCTGGGGGGCCCCGAGGGGCGTGGCGATGTCGCCGAAGTCCCAGGCCACCGTGGTGGTGCCGTTGCCGTTGACGACCGGCGTGTACCGGCCGACTGCGTTCACAAGCGGGCAGCCGCTCTGGCAGGCCTCCGCGGTGTAGCCGTCGACGTCGATCCCGTCGGGCACCGTGTCGGTCACGGTCACGTCGTATAGGGATACGCTGGCGGGAATGGTCACCAGCACGTCGTAGCTCACCGCGTCGCCGATCGTCGCCGTTGCCGGCGTGACCGACTTCGTGACGGTGGCGATCGCGAGGCGCACGGTGTCGGGGGCCGTCGCGGCGTAGCCGGTGCCCGCGGTCCGCTCGCCGTCGGCGTCCTGCGGTGAGCCGAGGCTGGTCGCCGTCGACGACACCGTGTTGGTCAGGCTGGAGCCGGCGACGGCCGGGTTGTCGACCTTGGCCCGGTAGCTGAAGGCCGAGCTTGCGTTCGGCGCAATGGTCGCGACGGTCTTCGTGATCGTGCGCGGCCCGGCGTTCCAGACGGCGCCGCCGGACCCTGGCACTGCGTCGCCATCGTTGAGCGGCGTGTTCCCGGGCGCGCCGCCGACGGGCGTGAGCCCGGCCGGGATCGCGTCGGAGACCTGGACGTCGTGGGCGGTCGAGACCCGCGACGCGCTGGAGTTCGAGGTCGTGACGGTGTACGTGACGATGTCGTCGGGCGCCACCCGGTTCGGGTTCTTGTCGTCGGCCTTGGCCTGAGCGATCAGCGGCTCGACGATCTGCGTGGTGACGGTGTTCGACGGCGCGGTGCGGGCGCCGAGCGCGGGGTCGGTCCAGCTCAGCGTGCCCTGGTTGGTCAGATTGGCCGACGCGCGCGTGTTCGCGCCGACGTCGGCGACCTTCGTCTTGAAGGTGAGGACGACCGTGTCATCGCCGGAGCCGGGCGCGTTGGCGTAGTCCGCCGGGAAGACGACCTTCGGGGTGGCCCCGCTCGTGTCGAGGGTGAGGCCGCCGGCCGGCAGCGGCGTGCCGTTCAGGGTCGCGGTCGCGGAGCCCGCCACGTAGGGCTGGCGGGTCGAGGAATCGAGGGCGTCGGTGAGCTGCGCGGTGCCGCCGAGCGTGGTGCCTGCGGGAATCGTGGCGGTCAGCGTGTAGGTGACCTCCTCCCCGATCGTGGCCTGGCCGTTCGTGTTGCCGCCCTCGGTGACCTCGGTCGCGCGCGCCTTCACCACGGCTGCCCCGGGCGTGGCCACGTTGCTCGGGTCGTCGGCGCGGGGGACGTTCGGGGGGTTGGGATTCGACGGGTCGATGTTGTTGGCCGGCGTGTAGAGGTAGGTGCCGCCGAGGTTGGTGGCGCCCTCGAACTCCCGGACGCCCGCGGTGTTGGCGATCGTCCGGCCGGGGCCGACCGAGGCCGGGACCGTGGCGGTATAGGTCAGCGTCTTCGTCTGGCCGGCTGGCAGCGAGGCGACCGTCCAGTCGACCCGATCCGTCGCGAGCCCGCCGTCGGTGCACGCGCCGCTGTCGCTGACCGAAGTGACGAACGTGCAGTCGTAGTCGGCAGGCAGGAGATCCCGGACGTCGACGTTGACGGCGTCCTGCTGGCCGGAGTTGGTGACGTCGACGCGGTAGGTGACCTTGTCGCCGCCTTGCACCTGGCGGTTGTCGACGTTCGCGCCATACGGCCCGTCGACGACGCTGCCGCCGCGCTCGACCGTCTGCACGCCCTTCGTGAGCGCGATCTGGGGGAGGCCGATCGCGTAGTCGGCCTGGTCGCGCAGCGGCTCGGATACGCCGGCGGTGTTCGTCGAGGAGAACTTCAGGAGGTTGCCGGGCACCTCCCCGGCGACGATCGGGCCGGACGGCGCGGCGATGGTCGAGAACACCCGTTCGAAGACCCTGCTGCCGGTCGGCACGGTGCCGCCGGTGACGCCCCAGGTGAGCAGGCCGCTGGCGGCCTGCGTCGCGTCGAGCGTCGCCGCGACCGTGTTCGAGGCGGCGGGCGCGTCGCTGCCGGCTTCGTACGTGGCGCCGGCGGGAAGATAGTCGGCGATCGCCTGGGGCTGGGTGTCCACGAATGCCGGGAAGTCCACGCGGACCTTCCAGCAGATGCGGTCCCCCGGGTGGTAGGTCGGAATCGTGCTGACGTAGGTCGCCGCCTGGCAGTCCGTGCCGGAGGCCGCGACCCGCTTGTCGATCGCCGGCCCGGGCGCGGACTGCCCGGCGCCGCTCGCATCGGCGATGGTGCCGCCGTTCGTTCCGTCGCGGGAGATCGGCGGCCCGGCCGTCGAGCAGTCGGGCGTTCCGGGCGCGGTGCAGCGCGCCCACCCTTCGGCGCTCGTCGACAGCGCGTTGCTGATGCCGTCACGCGCGAGGATCGGCGTGGTCGGCAGGAAGTTCTGCTGGTAGCGCGCGCGCGTCCGGGTTGGGAACGTGAGCGTCAAGGTGTCGTTGACGTTCGTATGGGCGATCGCCGCGAAGACGGTCTTGTCCCACGTGAGGGTCCAGGTGCCGTCGGCGTTCTCGGTCGCCGCCTTGTACGGCGCCGAGGGGTCGGTCGCGGCCACCGGAGCGCACTCGCTGTCGGCTGCATCGTTCTGCGAGGTGTAGTTCGTGGTGCTGCTCAGCGGGCACAGGCCGCTCGGCAGCGTGTCGGTGATCGTCGCGTTGTCGACGTAGCGGTACTCCGAGGTCTGGAACGTGAGCGTCCACGTGGTGATCGCGCCCTGGACGAGCGCCCCGCTCGATGCCGCCTTGCGGACCACCCAGTCCTCGGCGGTGCGGGCGAGCGTCGTCGCGTCCGAGACAGCCAGCGGCGACGGGCCCTGGTAGGTGCCGGCAGCGCTCGCCCGGTTGACCAGCGCCGACTCGTCGGCGACGTCGGGCCCGGAGTTGTTGTCGAGGTTCGCGCCCTGGTCGCCGGAGGCGGCGGTGGGGCGCGGCCCCGTGAAGGCGTTGGTGTTGGCCCGAATCGGGACCGCGGCGCGATAGGTGAACGTCTTGACCTGGCTCGCGCTCAGCGACCCGGCGTCCCAGGTCACGTGGGTGTAGACGCCGCTGGGCATCGGGCCGCCGGGCCCATCGGGATCGACGACCTCGGTGGAGACGCTCACCGGGTCCACGCAGCCGGCCAGAGCCGGGATCACGATCGGGCCGGACCCCGCGTACTCGAACGGGCTGCCGGGATTCGTCGGCGCGTTCGTGGTGTTGTCATCCTGGACGTCGTTGCCGCAGCCGAGGAACTCGAGGCCGGCCGGCAGGTAGTCCTCCACGGTCACGCCGGTCGTCGGGTTCACGCCGTTGTTCGTGACCGAGACCGAATAGACGGTCTGGTGGTCGTGCAGGCCGCGGAGGATCTCGCCCTCCGGCGAGGGCTCGGACTTGCCCACCTTGATCGCGCTGATGGTCTGCGTGCCGCTGGCCACGGCGGAGTAGCCGGTGAAGCTCGTCGCCGATGGGCCGTTGGGCGTGCCGTCCGGGTTGAACTTCGGCACGTAGCGCGGGTCGGAGTTTACGAAGGCCTGGCCGGCGACCTGGAACGAGCTGCCGACGTTGTAGGCGGCCTGGGAGTATGCGACGTCGAAGCCGAGGCCGAAGCTCGAGTTCGGCGAGAGGTCGCTGAGGTTCGAGAACAGCAGCGTGGTCTCGCCGGGGCTGGGACCGGCGACCTGCGTGGGCGCGACCGCCGCCCCGCCCGCGTAGCTGACCCCGGCAGGCAGGACCACCCGGAAGCTGAGGTTGTAGCCGAACGGCTGTCCGGCCGGGTTCGATGCCGACACGGTCACGCGCGCGTTGCTGCCGAACAGGACGTTCGACGCGGAGACGCTCGCGGCGATGTCCGGCGAGCCGGCGGCCTGCGCCGCCGGGGCGGCGAACGCCGCGGCGGCCGCGGCGGCGCCGAGGACGGAGGAGATGGCTCGAGATGCTGGCATCGGTGTCTTCGTTCGCCCCAACCGCGCGAAACCCTCTCGGCGTGCGCCAGCCCGAGCCGTCGCGGCGGGCGGCGAACGCCCCCGAGCCGTCAGACCCCAGCCTCTCGTGGCACTCCGGGGAACGGCTCGTTTCCGGGACACCCCCGGGACGAACTCCAGCCACTGCAGGGGGCATCGCGAGTACCGCTACGGGGATTCGAACCCCGGTTTCCGCCGTGAGAGGGCGGCGTCCTAGTCCCCTAGACGATAGCGGCGAGAACGCGGGAAACCGTAGCATTCCGGCGCGAAATTGCGGGGCAGGCCCGGTTGCGCTCGCCGGCCTGCCAGGGGATGCTTCCCAGCCATGTGGATCGCCCTCGGGGTCGTCGTCGCGCTGGTCGCCGGGCTGATCGCCTACGACCTCATCCAGCGCCGGCACGCGATCCTGCGGAACTTTCCGATCATCGGGCACTTCCGCTACCTGCTCGAGATGGTCGGGCCGGAGCTGCGCCAGTACATCGTCACCGGCAACGATGACGAGCGACCGTTCAGCCGCGACCGGCGGCGCTGGATCTACGCGTCGGCCAAGCGCCAGGACAACCGGTTCGGCTTCGGCTCCGACAACGACATGGACGGCGTGCCGGACTACCTGATCATTCGGCACGTCGCCTTCCCCGCGCCGCCGCCCGCCGACGGCGCCCCCGGGTCGGCGCCCGGCCACGCCGTCCCGGGCGGGAAGGTGTGGGGCGCGGCCCGCGGCCGGCGCCACGCCTTCCGGCCGCCGTCCATCGTGAACGTGTCCGGGATGAGCTTCGGCGCGCTCAGCGGCCGGGCGATCGAGGGCATGAACCGCGGCTGCGCGATCGCCGGCGCCCTCCACACGACGGGCGAGGGCGGGATCGCGCCGGCGCACCTCCACGGTGGCGAGCTGATCTTCCAGGTCGGAACCGGGTACTTCGGCTGCCGCGATCAGGCCGGGCGCTTCGACCTCGACCGGCTCGCCGAGACGGTCGCCGCCCATCCGGTGCGGGCGATCGAGTTCAAGCTCAGCCAGGGCGCCAAGCCGGGCCGGGGCGGCATGCTCCCCGCGGCGAAGGTGACGCCCGAGATCGCGGCGGCGCGCGGGGTCCCGGCGGGGGTCGACTGCGTGAGCCCGCCCTACCACTCCGCGTTCTCCGACGTCGACACGATGCTCGAGGTGCTCGAGGCCGTCGCGGAGCGCACCGGCCTGCCGGTCGGGATCAAGTCCGCGGTGGGCGAGGACGGGTTCTGGTGGGACCTGGCGACCCGCATGGCCGCCACCGGCCGGGGCGTGGACTTCGTGACCGTGGACGGCGGCGAGGGCGGCACCGGCGCGGCGCCGCTGGTCTTCGCCGACCACGTCGCCTTCCCGTTCAAGATGGCGATGGCGCGCGTGTACACGGCCTTCGCCACGCACGGGCTGGCCGAGGACGTCGCCTTCGCCGGCGCCGGCAAGCTCGGCTTCCCGGAGAAGGCGCTCTTTGCGTTCGGCCTGGGCTGCGACACGGTCAACGTCGGCCGCGAGGCGATGATGGCCGTCGGGTGCATCCAGGCCCAGCGCTGCCACACCGGGCGCTGCCCCACGGGCGTCGCGACGCAGAAGAAGCGGCTCACTCGCGGCCTGGACCCCGGCACGAAGGGCGAGCGGATGGCCGACTACCTCGTCGTGCTGCGCCGCGAGATCCTCCAGCTCAGCCGGGCCTGCGGCGCCCCCCACCCGGCGCTCGTGCCCGCGGGCCGGCTCGAGCTCCTCGACGGCCGCTTCGGCGCGCGCACCGTGGCCGAGGCGTTCGAGTACGCCCCCGGCTGGGCCGAGCCCTCGCCCGGCCGCGCCGCCGCCATCGCGGCGCTGATGGCCGGCGAGCCGGCGCCGGCGGCCGCCCCGGCGTGACCATTCGCGGGCGTCCGGGGCCCATCTGAGGGCGTCCGGGGCGTGCCCCGGCCCGCGAGCGGTGCGCTATCTTCGCGAGCCCCGCGGTTGTGGCGGAATTGGTAGACGCGCAGGCTTCAGGTGCCTGTGGGGGCAACCCCGTGGAGGTTCGAGTCCTCTCAACCGCACTATGACCATGCTCCGACGCTCACTCCTCCTGGCGGCCACTGCCGTCGCCGCCCTGGCCCTCGCCGCGAGCCCCGCGCTCGCCGGCTCGACCCGCACGGCGAACACGCCGGCCCAGATCGACGCCTACGTCGCCGCGGGCACCTACGCGAAGAAGCTCGCCGCGCAGTACAAGGCCGCGACCGCGTACCTGACCGCGGCGCTCGCGAAGAAGCCGAAGGTCCGCAAGCCCGCCGTCGTGCTCGACATCGACGAGACGAGCCTCTCGAACCTCGCGTGCCTGAAGGCCGCCGGGTACGAGCTGGTCGGGCTCGCGACCTGCGTGGTGAACAAGCAGTCGACCGCGATCGCCCCGGCGCGGACCTTCGTCAGGCTCGCCCAGCGCAAGGGTGTCAAGGTCGTGTTCATCACCGGACGGCCCGACGCGCTGCGCGCCGTGACCCTCGAGAACCTCAAGGCCCAGGGCTTCACGGGCAGCTACCAGCTCGTGACCCAGCCGTCCGACTACACGACCGACTCCAAGGTGCCGTACAAGTCCGGGGCTCGGCGCGCCCTCGCCGCCCGCGGCTACCGGATCCTGGAGAACATCGGGGACCAGCAGTCCGACCTGGCCGGCGGCTACGCCCTGAAGACGTACAAGCTGCCCAACCCGGTCTACGTCACCACCTGAGCGGCGGCCCGCCGGTCAGGCGAGCCATCCGAGCGCCCGCACCGTCGCGGCGGCTACGCCGCGACGACGACGACGAGCACCGGGGCCCGCAGGGCGAGCGCAACCGCACCTGCCGCCAGGCCGGCCGCCCGCGCGTCGACGACCAGGGCCTTCCCGGTCCCGAACGCCTGGGTGACGATGAGCGCCGCCAGCAGCGCCGGGGCCAGGAGCGTGACGACGCCGAGCAGGCGCCGGGGCAGCGGGCGGCCGCCGAGCAGGACGGGACCGAGGCCCTTGAGCACGACGGTGCCGGCCCCGGTCACGAGCACGACGATCCAGGGCACGCTCACTCGGAGTCCTCGGCGCGCGGCGGCGCCGTCGAGCGCAGCCCGGCCAGGCTGACGAAGCCCGCGGCCACGATCGGGAGGCCCACCGGGAGGACGGGCACGAGCGCGAGGGCGACCGCGCCTCCGGTCAGCGCGGCCGCGAGCCCGCGGCGGTCATGGACCTGGCGGACGAGCAGCGCCAGGAACAGCGCCGGGAACGCGGCATCGAGTCCGTAGTCCTCCGGCGCGCCGATCACGTCGCCGCCGAGCACCCCGGCGAGCGTGCCGAGCTGCCAGGCCGTGTAGAGCACGAGCCCCGCGCCGATGAGGAGCCGGTAGTCGTGGCGGCCCGGGCCCGTCGCGCTCACCGCCCAGGACTCGTCGACCACGAGCTGGCCCTCGGCCAGGCGCCGAGGCCAGGCGCCGCGCAGCACCGAGGCGACGGAGACGCCGATCGCGGCGTAGCGCGCGTTGAGCATGAGCGCGGCGGCGATGGCCGCGCCGGCCGTGCCGCCGGTGTCGAGGATCGAGGCCGAGGCAAACTGGGCTGAGCCTGCGAAGGTCGTGAGGGACATGGCCACGGCCGCGGGCGCCGGGAATCCGGCCGAGGTGGCGAGCAGGCCGTAGGCGATCCCGAACGGGAGCACCGCGGCGGCGAGCGGCAGCGCCGCCCGCGCGCCGTCGCGCAGCCGCGGCGCGGTCACTCCGGCGCCAGGGGCGGCCGCTGCGATCGACGGATGCCCGTGGTCCCCATGGCCGGACCCTAGCGGCGCGCCGGTGCGGATCGGGCCGCAGCAGGACCCGGCCGCGGCGCGGCGTACCCTGCCCCGATGGCCGCGGCTCCTGCCTGGGTGTACCTCCTGCGCTGCGGGGACGGGTCGCTGTACGCCGGCTGGACGACCGACGTGGACCGGCGCGTCGCCGAGCACGCCAGCGGCCGTGGCGGGCGTTACACCTCGAGCCACCTGCCGGTGGCGCTCGCCGCAGCGTTCCCGATGCCCGACGCCTCGGCCGCCCGGCGCGAGGAGGCCCGGATCAAGCGGCTGCGCCGCCCGGCCAAGGAGGCGCTGGTCCGGGCCCAGCTTCGGCCGCCGTCCGACCGGCCTCAGGCGAGGTCGGGGGGCGCGTCCTCGACCCAGTCGCGGGTCACGCAGAGCCAGAACGCCAGGCCCGCCCAGGGCCCGTAGCGCCGGAACCGCCGCTCGATCGTCCGGTCGGCCGCGGGCCGCCCGCGGAGCCGCGCGTACGTCGGCCGCGTCCAGGAGTCGAGCACGAGGAAGGCGTGGCGGCCGCTGAGCAGCATGATGTGGGCGCTCGCGTACGGGCCGACCCCGGGCAGCTCCTCGAGCCGCGCCCGCAGGTCCGCGTCGGGCAGCTCGTCGGGAGGCGCGCCGGCGATCGCCTCGAGGTCGAGCTCGCCCGAAGCGACATCGGCGGCGATCCGGCGCAGGTAGGCGCCGCGGTAGCCGGCCCGCGCGACCTCGCGGTAAAACGGCTCGGGCGCGGCGGCCATCGCCGCCGGCGTCGGGAACGTGCGGCCGGCGCTGCCGTGCTCGGGCGCCCCCGGGGCGCGAACGCCGAGGTGCTCGACGAGCGCCCCGACCATCCGCTCGGTGCCCGACCAGGCGCAGTTCGTCGTGCAGATCGTCTTGACCACGTCCTCGAACACGGTCGGGCTGCGCAGGAGGCGGCCCGCGCCGGCAGCCGCCCAGCCGAGATCGGCGTCGCCGGCGATGCGCGCGTAGAACGGGGCCAAGTCCTCGCCGAGGCGCAGCATGTGGCGGACCGTCGCCTCCAGCGCGGCGGCGGCGGCGCGGCCCGGACGGCGGCCGGCCGCCTCGAGCACGAGCGTCCCCCGCCGCGCCGGCCGGACTCGCACGGTGCGCGCGCTGCCGCCGGGAACCGGCAGCGTCGCCTCGAGGGAGTGGTCGCCGCGGTGCAGCGGCGGCAGATCGATGAGGCCGTGCCCGTTGAGCGTCCGCGGCCAGCTCACCGGCTCACCGCCAGGCCCGCGCAGCGCGATCGTCGCGAGGGGATGCCAGGTCTCCGGAGCCATGGCCCGCCACCCTAACCCGGCCGTGACGCGACCGGCACGGCGTCGGCGCATGCCGCACGGCCGAGCCCGTAGGGTGCCGCGCATGAACCTGCGCATTCCTGCCACCGCCGCGGCCGCCCTGCTCGCCGCGGGCGCGCTCGCCGCCTGCGGCGACGACTCCAAGTCCTCGACGTCCGGCACGGCCGCCGCCGGTACGGCCACCGCCGCCGGCGCCGCCAAGGCGCCAGCGATCCCCTTCCCGTCCGGCCCGGCGCCGAAGCGACTCGTCGTGAAGGACCTGAAGACGGGCACGGGCGCGGTCGCCAAGCCCGGCGACCTCGTCACCGTCAACTACGTCGGCGCCTCGCTGAGCACGAAGAAGGTCTTCGACCAGTCGTTCGGCAAGGAGCCCTTCATCTTCGGGCTGGGCGCCAGCCAGGTGATCAAGGGCTGGGACCAGGGCGTGGCCGGCATGAAGGTCGGCGGCCGGCGGCTGCTGGTGATCCCGCCGGCGCTCGGCTACGGCGCCTCGGGGCAGCCGCCGAGCATCAAGCCGAACGAGACGCTCGTCTTCGTCGTGGATCTCCTCGGAGTGCAGTCGAGCTAGCGCAGAGACGCCGCGGGCGCCCCTGCGGGGGACCGCTCCACCCCGATGGCTGATATGGAGGTCGGGTTGTCAAGGGGGCGTGCGGTGTTGGCGTCCGGTGCGGGCGTTGGGGGTTGGGGCGGGCCGGGGTTCCCGGGGCGGCGCGAGCGGGCTCAGCTGTTCGGCGGCGATGCCAGGCTGATATTCGAGGGCTGGGTACCTCATGACCCTGTGTTCGTCGCGGTCCGCTGTCTAGGAGCGGGCGCCGCCGCCGGCCTGGTGGCTGGCGGCTGCCCATAGCCATCTCGCGGACTGCTCGTCGCGACGGGCGTGAGGCCCGTGGTTCTCGCGCGCGCCCCGGCAGCACCGGGCCGCGCGGTGATGTCGGCGGGAGTTCAGTTCAGGGTGGCGGCCTCCCAGCAGAACGCGGCGAGCTCGCGGGCGCAGGCGATCGCGACGACGCCGGCGGGCTTGTGGCGCTGCAGGCGCAGGACCTGCCAGCGCTGGTGCAGGCGCCGCTGGGCGCGCCAGGAGATCTCGATCGCGCGGGGATCCTGGCCGTGCTGGCGGCGGGCCAGGCCCGCGCCGACCGCCGGGCGGTGGCGGTAGTGGTGGGCGGCCTCGACCAGCAGCCGGCGGCCGTGCGCCGGGCCGGCCTTGGTGATCGAGCCCTGGCGGCGCCTGGTGTCGGAGGTGTGCTCGGCCGGGACGATCCCCAGGAACCCCGACAGCCGCTTGGGGGCGAACCGCTTGAAGTCGCCGATCTCGGCGCACAGCCCGGCGGCCGAGAGGGTGTCGATCCCGCGAAAGCAGCGCAGCCTGGCGATCGTGGCGGCATGCGAGCTGGCAGGGATGGCCTGCTCAAGCGCGGCGGCCAGTGCTGCCCGGCGAGCGACGAGCATCTCGACCCCGGCCAGGTAGTCGGCGAGCACCGCCTGCGAGCACACGTCGCCAAAGCGCAAGCTGCGCAGCCACCGAAGGTGCGCCTGCGTCCACGCCGACCCCTGGCCGGCCCATCGCAGGTCCCGGCGCAGCAGCATCTTGGAGAGCCGATGGCGCGCGCGCATCAGATCGCCGCGGCAGTCCTCGATCGCGCGAATCACGTCACGGAACTGCTCATCGGCCACCGACGGCACGAACGCGAACCGCAGCTCGCCCGCCGCCAGCAGCCGCGCGAGACGCTCGGCGTCGCGCCGGTCGGTCTTGATCCGGTCACCCGACGCGCGCGGCACCTTGCCCGCGGCCACCACGCGCACATCGATCCCGCGCTCGCCGGCAGCCCGAGCCAGCCCAAACCCCGTCGGCCCCGCCTCATAGACCGCGCGGACCGGGCCCGGAAGCGCAGCCAGAAACTCCACCACCTCGCCCGGAGCCATCCGCAGCTTCACGCCGCGAAGCTCACCAGAGACCGTGTCAAGAACCGCGGCATGCGTCTGCGACGCATGCACATCAAGCCCGACGAGAGACATACTGTCCTGCATGGTCGGCACCTCCCAGAGCTGGGGTGTCGGCGACAGGCCAGCCCTGCCGCCCAGTCCCCGCACACCTCTGCGCGAGGTGCCGACCGATCTACACCACCAGCCCCAACCAGCCGACCCCCATAGGGTCTAGCCTGGGCTAGCGTTTTTGGAGTAGCCAGGGCTAGCCATTCCGAAGAAGGTCGCCGAGCTCCGGTCGGAGGGCGGACCGGCCGGTCCGGGGATGCGCAGATCAGGCGTCGGCGGGCGCCGCTTGCGGCTCAGCCCCAGGCGGCCCGCCGGAGGCCGGCGCTGCGGGCGCGGCAGACGCAGCCGGCGCCGCGGCGGCCCGGGCCGCCGCGAAGTCGCGGGAGCGCACGAGCAGGCCGCCGGCCAGCGCTCCGGCCAGCGCGACGGCGGCGCCCACGAGGAAGAGCTCGTTCAGCGCGTCGACGAACCCCACGCGGTAGGCGGCCTGCAGCGCGGCGCGTCCGCCGGCGCCGGCCAGCGACGACAGGTCGCCGTTGGCCAGGCCGGCCCCGTCGGCGGCGCCGCCGAGCCCGCGCGCCGCGCTGCCGAGCGCCGCGACCGTGCGGTCGGCCAGGCGCGCCTCGAACAGCGCGCCGAGCGCCGCCACGCCCGTCGCGATGCCGACCTGCCGGAACGTGTTGTTGATCCCGGACGCCATCCCGCTGCGGGCGGGCGGGACGACCCCGATGGCGGCCGAAGCGAGCGCGGGGTTCGTGAGCCCGATGCCCGTGCCGGCGACGATGAATCCGGCCAGCAGGCCCGTCCAGCTGGACTGCGCCGTGAGGCCGCCCATCAGGAGCAGCCCGGCCGTGACGAGCAGCATCCCGCCGCCGAGGAGCCAGCGGCGCGAGATCGACTCGGCCAGCCGGCCCGACGCAAGCGCCGCGAAGAACGAGGCGATCGTCATCGGCAGGAAGCGCAACCCGGCCTGAAGCGGGCTGAGGCCGAGCACGTTCTGCAGGTAGAGCGTGAGGTAGAGGAACATCGAGAACATCGCGGCGCCGAGCGTGATCGCGACCGCCGAGGCCCCCACGAACGAGGGAACGCGGAAGAGGCCCAGGTCGAGCATCGGCCGCTCCTGGCGGCGCTCGACGAGGACGAAGGCGACGAGGAGCGCTGCTGCGCCGCACAGGAACCCCACGATGAGCGGGCTTCCCCACCCCTCGGCGTTGCCGCGGACCAGGGCGAACACGAGGAGGAAGAGCGCGCCGCTGAACGTGACCAGTCCCGCCCAGTCGATCCCGCGGGCGTTCGGGTCGCGGGACTCGCCGACCCGCCGCACGGTGACGAGGACGGCCCCGATGCCGATCGGCACGTTGACGAAGAAGATCCACTCCCACCCGAGGCTCTCGGTCAGCAGGCCGCCGATGAGCGGGCCGATGGCCACCGCCACGCCGATCGTCGCGCCCCAGACGCTGAGCGCGATGCCCCGCGCACGGCCCTGGTACGTGCTCGCGATGAGCGCCAGGGACGTCGCAAACATCGCCGCGCCGCCGATGCCCTGCACGCCCCGGGCGAGATTCAGGACCAGCGGCGATCCGGCCAGGCCGCACCCGACCGAGGCGAGCGTGAACAGGACGAGGCCTGTGGTGAAGATGCGGCGCCGGCCGAGCCGGTCCGCCAGCGAGCCCGCCGTGAGGAGGAGCGCCGCGAGCGTCAGCGAGTACGCGTCGACGACCCACTGCAGGTCGGAGAAGCTGGCATCCAGCGACCGCTGGATGTCCGGCAGCGCCACGTTGACGACCGTGATGTCCAGCAGGAGCATGAACACCGCGACGCAGACGGCGCCCAGCGTCCACCACGACGCGCCGCGAGGCGGCACCGGAGTCTCGTCAGGCATCGGGGCCCAGGCTACGCGGCCGGGCCAGCGGGCTCGCGCCGCGACCAGGCAAAGGCCAGCAGCGCGCCGATCAGCGCGAACGCCGTGAGGCAGAGGGTCGGGATCGTGATGTAGCCGAACTGGTCGATCCACTTCACCGAGCACGGCACGCCGACCTTGCATGACGCGCTCTCGGCGCCCGGGTTGTTCTCGATGTAGATGTGGTAGATCGAGGCGATCGCGCCGGCGATCGGGAAGGCGAACGCGAACTGCACCGCGCTGCGGGCATCGCGCCGCAGCGCCCCGACGAGCAGGACGACCGCGAGCGGATACATCGCGATGCGCTGGAACCAGCACATGCGGCACGGAATGAAGTGCAGGATCTCGGAGAAGTAGAGGCTGCCGAGCGTCGCGACCGCCGCCACGATCCAGGCCAGCCACAGCTCCTTGCCGCGCAGCCAGCCGTCGCGCACGTCGACCAGCAGCTCGCGGGCCGTCGGCAGCACGAGCGCGAGCAGCGCGAGCAGCACGAGGATCCCGAGCACGACCTGCGCCGCGATCGCGAGCACGGAGAGGCCCACGACGACGGGGTTGTGGGAGACGGCGGCGAACGGAAGCTCCACGGCGGGCATCGGCCCCGGAACAGTACGCGGCCCGCCGGTCCGGGGGGCGATAGGGTCGGCCGGCATGCCGCCTCCGGAGCCCGATCCGCGAGCCGCAACCGAGGCCCCTCCCGAGCGCAAGATCGGCCTCATCCCGTGCCTGGCCTTCGCGGTCGGCACGATGATCGGCGGCGGGGTCTTCACGCTCTCGGGCACCGCGATCAACCAGGCCGGCCCGGCGGCGATCGTGAGCTACCTGATCGCCGGCATCGTGATGTTCCTCTCGGCCCTGTCTTTCGTCGCTGTGGCCGGGCGCGCGCGCACCGGCGAGTCCGGGTACGGGCCGATCGCGCGGATCCTCGGCCCGCGCTGGCGGTTCCTGACGATGTGGGCCTTCTACCTCAACGGCCTCACGATCATCACGTTCCTGCTCGTCTCCTTCGGGGACTACCTCAACGAGTACTTCCTCTCCGGGGTGACGCCGATCACCGCCGGCCTCGTCGCGATCGTCCTGATCGCCGCGCTGAACCTCGGGCCCGCCGACACCGTCGGGAAGGCCGAGACCTACGTCGTGGGCCTCAAGGTCGGGCTCCTGCTCGTGTTCGTCGCCTGGGGCCTGGGCAGCATCAGCGACGCCCACTTCACGCCGTTCGCGCCGCGCGGCACGTCATCGGTGTTCTCGGTGGCCGCCCTGCTGTTCACCGCCTACACCGGGTTCAACGTCGTGACGAACATGGCCGGGTCGGTCAAGGACCCGCAGAGGACTGTCCCGCGCGCGGTGATGCTGTCGATCGGCATCTCCGCCGTCGTCTACATCGGCGTGATCGTGGCGATGCTCGCCAGCGGCGTGAAGGAGTTCGGGCCGGCCGGCGTCGGCGAGGCCGCGACGGCGCTGATGGGCGACTGGGGCGGATACCTCATCGCTTTCGCCGCCTGCCTCTCGACCCTGTCGGGCGCGAACGCGAACCTCCTCGGCGCCAGCGAGCTCATCCTGCGCCTCGTCGCCACCGAGGACCTGCCGCCGGTCGCCGGCCGCACGACCGCGAAGGGCCGCCCGTTCGTGAGCGTGCTCTTCATCGCCGCCGTCTCGGTCGTGCTCGTCCTGGTCGGCGACACGAACAACATCGTCACGCTCGCCAACGTCGCGGCGCTCGTGGCGATGATCATCGTGAACGCCGCCGCCTTCCAGCTCGCCCGGACGGGCTGGCCGGGCCGCGGGATGCGCCTGCCCGGGGGCGTGACGATCCCGGTGCTGGGGGGCGTGGCCTGCGCGCTGCAGTTCCCGTCGCTCGGGCTGCCCGAGATCATCGCCGGGCTCGTCCTCATCGCCGCGGGCCTGCTCCTCTACCGCGGGCGCGGGGTCACGAAGCTCGGGGGCGACGCCGTCGAGGAAGCGGAGGACAGCGTCGCCGACGTCGACACCCCGCTGGGCAGCGCGCTCCAGGGCATCGACCTCCGGTGAGGCACCGCGGGGCCGCGGGTCAGCCGCGCCGCGCCGGCGTCCGGCGGGGCGCGGGGAGCGCCTGGCGCTCGAGCCGCAACGCGAGCGTCGGGCAGGCCGCGGCGGCGCGCTCGGCCAAGTCGAGCAGCCCGTCGGGCAGGGCGCCGTCCTCGATGATCGGGTAGCCCCACTCGTCCAGCTCGATCCGCTCGGGGAGCAGCTCGGCGCAGAGGCCGTGGGCCACGCAGGCGATCGGGTCGACGTGCAGGCGGGCGCTCATCCGACGCCCACCGGCGCGGGGATCGGCAGGACGGGCAGCGCGGAGCACGCCGCGCAGGCGCCGCCGCGGGCATGGTCGGCGAACTCCTCCGCAAACACCGCCAGGGCGCTCGACACGAACGTGGCGACGCCGTCCGGGTGCCGGCAGGCCCCGCGGTGGCGCACGGCGTGGCACCAGCGCTCGAGGTCGCGACCGATCCCCCGGTACGGGATCCCGGACGCGACGCGGTCGATGGCGTCGGAGATGGCCGGGAGCCCGTTGGCGCATGGGCCGCACTGCCCCGCGCCCTGCTCCGCGAGCCACCGGGTGACGCGGGCGGTCTCCGCGACCGGGCAGGCGTCCGTTCCGAGGACGGCGATCACCCCGGTCCCGAGCATCGCGCCGTGGCGCCGCAGGTCGTGGTCGTCGATCGCCAGGGTGGCGGCGTCGCGAGCGTCGACCCAGGCGCCGAAGTAGCCGCCGACGAGGAGCGCGCGGCACTGCCGCACGTCGCCGCCGCCCGCAGCGACCACGGCCGCGGCCGAGGTCCCGAGGGCGATCTCGTAGACGCCCGGCGACGGGACGTCGCCCGAGAGCGTGACGAGCGCCGATCCAGGCTCCTCGGCGGTTCCGATCGTCCGGAACCAGTCGGCGCCGTGGCGGGCCAGGAGCGCGAGGTGGGCGAGTGTCTCGACGTTCTGCACGAGCGTCGGGCGCTTGTCGAGTCCGCGCTCGGTCGGGCGGCGGGCCGAGGACGTCGGGATCGCCGGGCCGCCCGAGAGGTAGTTGATCAGCGCGGTCTCCTGGCCTGCCAGGTACGTCGCGGGCGGCACGGAGGCGAACCGGAATCTGACGCCGTCGGTGCGGGCCGCGGCCCGTTCGGCGATCGCTGCGCGCACGGCGTCGATCACCTGGCCGTCGTCCGGGGCGACCACGATGGCCTCGCGGGCGCCGATCGCCTCTGCCGCCAGCGCGGCGCCGTCGAGCACAAGGTGCGGGATGGCGCCCAGCAGGAGCCGGTCCTTCGCGCTCGCGGGCTCGCCCTCGGAGCCGTTGGCGACGAGCACCGGCTCGCCTCGCGCCCGGAGCACCGCGTGGAGCTTGACCGCGGCGGGGAACCCGGCACC
>JAXLTD010000013.1:0-51201 GCA_046330225.1 Solirubrobacteraceae bacterium
ATCTTCTCGCCGGCGAACATCGCGTCCCGGCGCTCCTCGACCCCACAGGCCTTGGCAAGGGCGACGAGCAGCCCGATCGTCTCGTCGGTGGCCCGGTGCTTGGAGTAGTCCAGGTAGAGCCCGACGTCCTCGAGCGTCATCCGGGTCCCGCGACCGGGATCGGTCTCGAACATCTCGCGCAGATGCCGCGGCTCGATGTGGGCGTGGTGGGCCTCGAGGGCCTGCCAGACGGGGTGCTCGCGCAAGGAGGAGTTCATGCTCGCGATCCTATGCGGCCCGCCGCCGCTCAGCTGGCGGGGCCGAGTGTCGCCGGCGCCCCGCAGGCGACGAGCGGCGCGGGAAGCACGACGCTCCCGTCCTCCTGCTGGCCGTTCTCGAGCAGCGCGATGATCGTGCGGCCGACGGCGACCGCCGTGCCGTTGAGCGTGTGGATCGTGCGGGGCCGCTTCTCGCCCTCGGCCCGGAACCGGATGTCGAGGCGGCGGGCCTGGAAGTCGGTGGTGTTCGAGCAGGAGGTCAGCTCCCGGAACCGCTCCTGGCCCGGCAGCCACGCCTCGCAGTCGTACTTCTTGGCGGCCGACGCCCCGAGGTCGCCGACCGCGATGTTCACCACGCGGTAGGGGATCTCGAGCGACTGGAGGATGCCCTCCTCGATCGCCAGGAGCCGCTCGTGCTCGTCCGGCGAGGCGGCGGGCTCGACGAAGGCGAA
Source organism: Solirubrobacteraceae bacterium (assembly GCA_046330225.1). Classification (GTDB taxonomy): domain Bacteria; phylum Actinomycetota; class Thermoleophilia; order Solirubrobacterales; family Solirubrobacteraceae; genus CANJIV01. Next base: position 710 of record JAXLTD010000013.1, read on the forward strand.
CATCTCGACCTTGTCGAACTGATGGACCCGGAAGATCCCGCGCGTGTCCTTGCCCGCCGCGCCCGCCTCGCGGCGAAAGCACGGCGAGAAGCCCGCGTAGCGGCGCGGCAGGTCGCCGGCACCGAGGATCTCGCCGGCGTGCAGCGAAGCGAGGGCGACCTCCGAGGTGCCGACGAGGTAGAGCTCGTCGTCGGGGAGCCCGTAGATCTGCTGCTCGGTGTCGGGGAGCATCCCGGTGCCGAACAGCGCCGCCTCGCGCACGAGCACCGGCGGGATGACCGGCTCGAAGCCCTCGGCCGTCAGGGTTTCGAGCGCGAAGCGCACGAGCGCGAGCTCGAGCATCACGAGGCCGCCCTTGAGGTAGGCGAACCGCGAGCCGGACACGCGCGCCGCCGTCTCCATGTCGATCATCGGGCCGGCGAGCTCGAGGTGGTCGAGGCCGGCGCGGCCGGCGGCGCCGACCTCCTTGATCACCGTGTCTTCCAGCGGCGCGTCCGGAGCGGGGAGGTTCGGCAGCTCGGCCAGCGCGGCGTCGAGCTGCGCCTCGACGCCGGCGAGCTCGTCACTCAGGGCGCGGCCTCGCGCGGCGACGTCCTGCATGGCGGCGATCGCGGCCCCGGCGTCCTCGCCGCGCTGCTTGGCAGCGCCGATCGCCTTGGACGCCGCATTCTGCTCAGCCTGGATCCCCTCGAGGCCCGGGAGGATCGCCCGCCGGCGGGCGTCGAGCTCGAGCACCCGGTCCAGCGGGCCGTCGGCCCCGCGCCGGGCCAGCGCGGCCCGCACCGCGTCGGGCTCGGAACGGATCTGCTTGAGGTCGAGCACGGCTCCGGAATCTCCCCGGGGCGCGCGGGCGGCTAGAAGCCCGGCGGCGGCGGGCCGGGGCTCGGCGGGTTCTTGGCGTCGACGCCGGAGTACTGCGCGACGAAGGCGGCGACGTCGCGGGCCTGCTGGCCGACCACGATGTTCTGGGGCATGATCGCCCCGGAGAAGCCGCCATTGGCGATCGCGTAGAGCACCTGAACCGCCGTCTCCTTGCGCTGGTTGAAGTTCGGCCCGTCGGTCCGCTCGCGGTCGTTGACCTTGACCGCGGAGCCCTCGGTGCCGGCGGCGGTGAGCGTGTGGCAGCCGCCGCAGCGCTGGTTGAAGACTTCGGCGCCGTTCTTGATGCTGGCGGTCGCGTTGGGCTTCAGCTCGATCCCGGCCTCCCCGCAGGCGGTGGCGACCGCGGCAGCGGCGAGGAGGGCGAGGGCGGCGGCGACGCGCTTGCGGCTCATGAGCGGCGCAGATACTACGAGATAATCCCGGCGGTGAAGCGGCCCCTCCGCGTCCGGTGGCTCCTGCTGGCCGTGCTGACGCTCGCAGCGGCCGCCGCCGGGTGTGCCCGGGACGAGGCCCGCACGGCGCGCGATGGCCAGGCCACGGTGGCGATGACGGAGTACCGGCTCACCCCGCAGCGCATCCAGGCCGCCCCAGGCCGGTTGCGGCTCACCGTCGTCAACCGCGGCCGCGACGCCCACCGCCTCGCGGTCGGCGAGGCCCGGTCGGCGCTGCGCGTCACGCCGGTCATCCCGCCCGGCGGACGGGCCGTGCTCGTCGTGACCCTCCCGCCAGGGACCTACCGGATGTTCTCGCCGGTCGGGAGCGACGACACGCTCGGCCTCGACGGGGAGGTCGTCGTCCGTCCCGGGGCGACCCCGGGAGCGTGAGACGATGGCGCCGTGACCGTCGACTCGGACCGGTACCGCGAGGTCGTCTCTCACTTCGCGACCGGCGTCGCCGTCATCACCGCGTCGGGCCCAGATGGTCCGCGCGGCCTGACGACGAACGCCGTCACGTCCCTGTCCCTCGACCCGCTGCTCATGCTCGTGTGCATCGACAACGCGGCGCGAACCCTGCCGGCGATCCGCCACAGCGGCCGGTTCGGGATCAACATCCTGGAGGCCGGCCAGGAGGACCTGTCGCGCCTGTTCGCCTCGAAGGTCCCCGTGGACGCGAAGTTCGCGGGCATCGGCCACTCCCTGGACCACGGGCCGCCGATCCTGCACGGCGTCCTGGCCTGGCTGGCCTGCGACGTGCGCGAACTGCTGCCCGGCGGCGACCACACGATCGCCATCGGCACGGTCACGGCACTGCACCACGGCCACGGCGCACCGCTGCTGTGGTACCGCGGCGCCTACGGGTCGCTGCCGGCGGCCTAGGCAGGCGGCGCGGCGGGGTGTGCTCCGGTCGTCACTCGCCACGACGGGCGGTCGCGGGACGACGGCGCCCCGTCAGCATTGCGGGTGCCAGACGACCCACAACTCTTCACGACCGACCGATCGGCCCCGCGTCCGATCAGCCGGCCCCGCTCCCCCGATGCCCGCGCTCAGGGGCCTGTCCCAGAACCCCGCGATGCCGCACGGAGCTGGGTTTCGAGACAGCGGCCTAGAACAGATGCCCCGACACCGCACCGGCCCGCACGACCAGGCCGGCGCACACGATCGCGGCCAGCGTCATCGTGCCGATCTCGCGCCGGACGATCGCGAGCACCACGGATCGCTGCTGGTCCTCGGGCAGGGTGCCGACGTCCTGGGCGCTGTCGAACCCGCGGCTGTCGAGGATCGCCTGGGCCGACCCGATGCGCAGCTGCTCAGCGAAGAAGAGGACCACGATCGGCAGCAGCCCGTAGAGGACGTGCAGGTCGCCCTTCGGCGCGTAGCCGGCGGCCAGCAGCACCCCGCCGAGGAGGACCTGCACCACGAGGAGCACCTGGGCGGCGCGCAGCATCCGCCAGAAGTTCTCGCTCGGCACGACCCGCCACCAGCACCAGGCGCCCCAGCCGGCCACCGCGACGAAGGCGGCCATGACGCTGACGCCGAGGACGAGGTGGACGGTGGGCAAGAGGGCGGGTTCTCGAGCTCGCGCGGGGGCCGGATCACCGGCTGGCGCTGCCCCGGAAGTGCGCGCGAATGGTCACTAAGTAGCGAAGTGTTACGAGCCGGTGGTAGAACACCGTGCGCATCGTGCTGCAGTCCTATCTCCCAGCCGTGGTCTTCGTCCTGCTCGGCGCCGTCGTCGGCGGGGCGTTCGCGACGCTCAACCACGTCCTGGGCCCCAAGCACCAGCGCCACCGCAAGTCCCAGCAAGACCCGTACGAGTGCGGCCTTCCGTCCGAGGTCCAGCAGGGCTTTCGGTTCGGGATCAGCTTCTACCTCATCGCGATGCTGTTCATCCTCTTCGACATCGAAGTGATCTTCCTCTACCCGATCGCGGTGGAGCTGCGGGCGTTCGGGTCGTTCGCCCTGATCGAGACGATCGTGTTCGTCTGCCTGCTGGTCGTGGCCTTCGTGTACGTGTGGCGGCGGGGCGCCCTCGAATGGAGATAGTCCGCAGCACCCAGGGGGCCACCGAGGCGGCATCGGACTTCCGCATCCGCCAGCTCCGCGCCCGGGACATGCTCCGCGGGGACCTCGCGCCCGGCGAGCTCGAGGAGTACGTGGAGCAGAGCGTCTTCACGACCAAGCTCGAGGACGCGCTGAACTGGGCCCGCTCCAACTCGATGTTCCCCATGACCTTCGGCCTGGCCTGCTGCGCCATCGAGATGATGTCGCTGGTCGGGGCCCGGCTCGACATCGCCCGCTTCGGCTTCGAGGCGTTCCGCGCCTCGCCCCGGCAGGCCGACCTCCTGATCCTGTCGGGCCGGGTGTCGATCAAGATGGCCCCGATCATCCGCCGGATCTACGACCAGATGCTCGAGCCCAAGTGGGCGATCGCGATGGGCGCCTGCTGCTCCTCCCAGGGCGTCTTCAACAACTACGCGATCGTGCCGGCCGACAAGTTCATGCCGATCGACGTCCATGTGCCCGGGTGCCCGCCGCGGCCCGAGGCCCTGATGCACGGGATCCTCCAGCTCCGCGAGCAGATCCAGGGCAAGGGCACTCCGGGCTGGCGCGAGCGCTACCACGCCGAGGGCACCGAGGAGGTGCTGGGCGATCAGCGCGTCGACGCCGTGAACGTGTTCGGCGAGGGAGGGTCGGAGCGTGCCTGACGCGCCCGGGCTCGAGCTGCTGGCCCAGACGGTCCGCGACGCGCATCCGGACGCGGTCCTCGACACGACGTTCTTTCGCGGCCAGGCCGCGATCCACGTCGAGCCGTCCCAGCTCCGTGGCGCGATCGAGGTCGTGCGCGACGCGGGCTTTCGCTTCCTCGCCAGCGTCCACGGGCTCGACTATTACCCCGACGAGCCGCGCCTGGGCGTGCACTACGAGCTCATCGACATGGACACGGTCGACCGCATCGCCCTGAAGCTGCGCGTGAGCACCGAGGCGCCACGGGTGATGACCGTCACCGACCTGTTCCCGGCGGCCAACCACCAGGAGCGCGAGGTCTACGACATGTTCGGGGTGATCTTCGAGGGCCACCCGGACTTGCGGCGCATCCTCATGCCCGAGGACTACGAAGGCCACCCGCAGCGCCGCGACTTCCCGCTCGGCGGCGAGCCGATCATCTTCACCTACAACGAGAAGACCGTCCCGGGGTGGACCGAGTGAGCACCGAGATCAGCAACTACCGCCGCCAGGAGGAGAGCATCACGCTCGCGCCGGTGGACCAGCAGGTCGCCGAGCTTGGCGAGCTCGACAGCGAGCTGCTGACAATCAACATGGGGCCGCACCACCCGGCAACCCACGGCGTGCTGCGGCTGCTCGTGACGCTCGAGGGCGAGATCGTCCGCGACCTCAAGCCGATCATCGGCTACGTCCACACCGGCATCGAGAAGACCGCCGAGCACAAGAGCTACTGGAAGGTCATCCCGGTCATCGAGCGGATGGACTACCTCGCGTACTACTTCAACGCGATGGCCTACTGCCACGGGGTCGAGTCGCTGCTGGAGTGCGAGGTCCCCAAGCGCGCGCAGTACCTGCGGGTGATCCACCTGGAGCTCAACCGGATCATGTCCCACCTCGTGTGGCTGGGCACCTCGGCCCTGGACCTCGGCGCGATCTCGATGTTCTGGTACTGCTTCCGCGAGCGCGAGACCATCCTCGACCTGTTCGAGTACTCGTCCGGCCAGCGCATGCACACGCGCTACATCCAGGTCGGCGGCGTCATCGAGGACATCCCGGCCGGGTTCGCCGCGAAGCTCAGTGCCTTCCTGGACGACATGCCGCGACGCATCGGCCAGTACGAGGCCCTGCTCGATCGTAACGAGATCGTCCTGCAGCGCCTGCGCAACATCGCGCCCCTCGACGCCGAGACGCTGCTGAGCCACGGCGTGACCGGGCCGCTGCTGCGGGCCGCCGGGAACCCCTGGGATCTGCGCAAGGCGGCGCCCTACTCGTCCTACGACGACTTCGACTTCAAGATCCCGGTCGGAACGATCGGCGACAACTACGACCGCTACCGGGTCCGGATGGCCGAGATGTACGAGTCGGTGAAGATCATCCGCCAGGCGCTCGACGGCCTGCCCGAGGGGCCGCACATCACGGGCGACCGCAAGGTGGCGCTCCCGCCGCGCCACGAGCTGGCGACCTCGATGGAGGCGCTGATCCACCACTTCAAGCTCGTGACCGAGGGCTTCCGCGTGCCGCCCGGCGAGATGTACGCGCCGATCGAAGGGCCCCGCGGCGAGCTGACCTGCTTCATCCGGTCCGACGGCTCCTCCAAGCCGGCGCGGATCCACATGCGCGACCCGAGCTTCGCCAACCTGCAGGCGCTCGCCCCGATGTCGAAGGACCTCTACATCGCCGACCTCATCGCCACGCTGGCGATGCTCGACCCGATCCTCGGCGGCATCGACCGATGACCGAGGTCCGGCGGTTCACCCACGGCTCCCGCATCCCCGGCTGGGACGAGGCGGCCGACCTGAGCAAGGACCCCGCCCAGGTGCCCGATCCGGCCACGACGCCCGTCCCGGCAGCGCTGCGCGCCGAGATCGAGGAGTACGTGGCCCGCTACCCCGACCGGCACTCCGCCTCGATCCCGGCGCTGCACGCCGTCCAGCGCCACCACGGCTGGGTCTCGCCCGAGGCGATCGACCAGGCCGCGTGCGTGATGCGGGTGACACCCGGGTACCTCATCTCGGTCGCGACGTTCTACGACATGCTCGAGACCCGCCCGGTCGGCCGCCACGACGTCTACGTGTGCACGAACATCTCGTGCTCGCTGCGCGGCGCCGACGGGGTGTACGAGGCGATGCTGGACGCGGCCGGCGACGATGCGAGCCTCAACGTGCGGTCGTTCGAGTGCCTGGGCGCCTGCGACCTGGCCCCGATGGCCTCGGTCGACGGCGAGTACGTCGGCCCGCTGGAACCGGGCGACTGCGCCCAGATCGTCGAGGACGTCCAGGCGGGCCGGCCCGTGCTGCCGGACAAGCAGCTGCGCCGCCGTCCGAACGCCGGCGTCGCGGAGCGGGCGGACGGATGACCAGCGTTCTGCTCACGAAGGACATCGACGAGCCCGGGCTCAACACGCTCGCCGTGTACGAGCGGCGCGGCGGCTACGCGTCGCTGCGGGCGGCGCTGAAGCTCGAGCGCCACGCGCTGGTGGCCGAGCTGGAGGCCTCCGGGCTGCGCGGACGCGGCGGCGCGGGCTTCTCGATGGGCAAGAAGGCCTCGTTCCTGCCGCAGGGCGCGATGGACAAGTACCTCGTGTGCAACGCCGACGAATCCGAGCCCGGGACCTTCAAGGACCGCGAGCTGATGCAGAAGAACCCCCATCAGCTCATCGAGGGCCTCATCATCGCCGCCTACGCGGCCGGGGCCAACCGGGCGTTCATCTACATCCGCGGCGAGTACCAGCTGCAGGCCGACATCCTCGACGCGGCGGTGGCCGAGGCGCGCGACGCCGGCTACCTCGGGGAACGCGTGCTCGGCTCGGACCTCACGCTCTCGCTCGTCGTGCACCGCGGTGCCGGGGCCTACATCTGCGGCGAGGAGACGGCCCTCCTGGACTCGCTCGAGGGCAAGCGCGGCAACCCGCGGCTCAAGCCGCCGTTCCCGGCCAACCAAGGCCTCTACCAGGGCCCGACCCTGATCAACAACGTCGAGACGCTCTCGAACATCCCCCACATCGTGCGGATGGGCGCGGCGGCCTACGCCGAGATCGGCGTGGAGAACTCGACGGGCACCAAGGTCGTCTCGATCTCCGGCAACGTGCAGCGGCCCGGCAACTACGAGGTCGAGCTCGGCACCCGCGCGCGCGACATCATCTACGGCCTGGCCGGCGGCCCGCCGGAGGGCCGGCGCGTGAAGTTCTGGTTCCCGGGCGGGTCGTCCTCGCCGGTGCTGCTCGAGGAGCACCTCGACCTCACGTACGACTTCGACTCGATGGCGAAGGCCGGCTCGATGCTCGGCTCCGCGGCGGTGATCGTCGTGGACGACTCCGTCCCGGTCATGAACGTCGCTCTGAAGCTCGCGAGGTTCTACCGCCACGAGTCCTGCGGGAAGTGCACGCCCTGCCGCGAGGGCACGAACTGGACGGTCCACATGCTCGAGCGGATCGACCGGGGCGAGGCGACCCCGATGGATCTGGACATCATGGCCTCGGTGCAGGGCCACATCATGGGGCACTGCCTCTGCGTGCTCGGCGATTCGATGGCGATGCCCATCTCCTCGATGATCAAGCACTTCCGCCCCGAGTTCGAGGCCCACATCGAGGCCGCCCGGGCCCGTCACGGCCTGGACCCGGTGCCCGAAGGCCCCCTGCCGGTGGAGATCGTGGGCGGACCGGAGGCCGGCCCCTACACGTCCGTGGCCTAAGCCCTAGGCTCCCGCGTCGCCCATGCCCCGGCCCACGCCGAACCAGATCACGTTCACCATCGACGGCCGCGAGGTCTCCGCGCCCGAGAACACGATGCTCGTGGACGCGGCCAAGCACGGCGACGTCGAGATCCCGGTCTTCTGTTACGAGCCAAAGCTCGGCCAGCCGGTCGGGGCGTGCCGGATGTGCCTCGTGGAGATCGAGGGGATCCCGAAGCTGCAGACCGGCTGCTCGACGCCGGTCAAGGACGGCATGGTCGTCCACACCCAGACCGACCGGGTGAAGGAGGCGCAGCAGGCCGTCGTGGAGTTCCTGCTGATCAACCACCCGCTCGACTGCCCGGTCTGCGACAAGGGCGGCGAGTGCCCGCTGCAGGACATCACCTTCGGCTGGGGCGGCGGCACGAGCCGCTTCATCGAGCCCAAGCGGCACTTCGTCAAGCCGCTCGCGCTGTCCCCGCTCATCGCGATCGACCGCGAGCGCTGCATCCTCTGCTACCGGTGCGTGCGGTTCTCGCAGGAGGTCGCCGAGGACTACCAGCTCGTGCTCCAGGAGCGCGGCGCCCACTCGCACGTCTCGACCTTCGACGGACACCCGTACGTCGCGCCGTTCAGCGGCAACATCATCGAGCTGTGCCCGGTGGGCGCCCTGACCTCGCAGGCCTACCGCTTCCGGGCGCGGCCGTGGGACATCGAGGGATCGGGATCGGTCTGCTCCCTCTGCCCGTCCCAGTGCAACGTGACCTTCACCGTGCGCGACGACCGCGTGCTGCGCGTCCTGGCCCGCGACCACGCCGAGGTCGACGACGGCTGGCTGTGCGACAAGGGCCGGTTCGCCTACCAGTCCATCCACGTCGACGAGCGCATCACGACGCCGCTGGTCCGCGACGGCACCGAGCTGCGCCCGGCCACGTGGGAGCGGGCGCTCGACGCGGCCGCGGCCGCGCTCGGCAAGGCCCGGGGCCGCACCGCGGCACTCGCCGGCGGCGACGCCACGAACGAGGAGGGCTACCTTCTCGGCCGGCTGCTGCGCGAGGCGCTGGACTCCCCCGCGCTCGACTCCCGGCCGGGCGGCGCGCTGCCGCTCGACCTGCACCGGGCGCTGAGCGCCCCCGCGCTGCAGGCGGCCGTGCCTGATCTCGAGTTCGCGCACACCGTCGTCGTGCTCGACTGCGAGCCGGTGCAGGACGCCCCGATTCTCGATCTGCGCATCCGCAAGGGGGTCCGCCGCAATCGGGTCAAGCTCGCGGTCGCGACGAGCCGCCAGAGCACCCTGGACCCGAACGCGGAGCTGTCGATCCGCTTCGCCCCGGGCGCCGGCGAGGCGTTCGTCGCCGCCCTGGACGCGGCGCTGACGAGCGACCCCTCCCTCGAGGCCCGCGCCGCCGCGGCCGGCGCGGACACCGAAGCCGTCCGCCGCCTGGCCGCCCTGATCTCGGACACCGGCGAGGAGGTCGTGATCCTGTGGGGCGAGCGGCTCGTCGCCGGGCCGCGCGGCGCGCACGCCGCCCAGGCCCTCCTCAACGTCGCGGCCCGGCTGCGCCTCGCGGAGATCGACAACGCTGGCCTGCTCGAGATCCCCGCCAGCGCGAACGGCCGGGGGCTGCGCGAAGCCGGCGTGCTCCCGAACGCCGGCCCCGGCTTCTCCGAGCCCGCCGGCGAGGGCGCCGACGCCCCCGCGATCGCTGCCGGGCTCGCCGACGGCACGCTCGGAGCGGTCTACCTCCTGAACACCGACCCGCTGCGCTCGCACCCGGATCGCGGGGCGTGGGAGCGGGCGCTCGGCGGCGCCACGCCGGTCATCGCGCACGCGTCGCTGCTGACCGAGGGCATCGCGGCGTACGCGACGGTCGTGTTCCCCGCCGAGGCCTACGCCGAGAAGGAGGGCACGCTCGTGCATCCGGACGGGCGCCTCCAGCGCCTGCGGCCCGCGATCGGCCGCCCCGGAGGCGTGCGGCCGGGCTGGCAGGTTCTCGCCGAGATCGCCCGCCGCCTCGGACTGGATCTGCGGGTCCCCACGGGGTCGGCGGCCACCGCCCAGCTGCTCGCCGCCGTGCCGTTCTACGCCGGCGTCACGCTCGATGCCCTCGCCGGCCGCGGTCTGCGCTGGCCCGAGCTCCCCGCCGCCGCCGCGCTGCCCGGCGCAGCAGCGGGCCCATTCGCACTGGAGGATCCGCCCAGCGCTCCGGCGCCGAACGGCGCGCTGCGCCTCGGGACGTTCCGGCCGCTGTGGGCCGCGCCCGAAGTCGCCGCCGCCCCGGCCCTGGCCTTCCTCACCGGCGCCCAGCAGGCCGAGCTCGCCCCCGCCGACGCCGAGCGGCTCGGCGTGCAGGCCGGCGATCCGGTCGAGGTGTCCTTCGAGGGCGCGACCGTCCGGGCCCGGGCCGAGCTGAAGGCGGCAGTGCCCGCCGGCTCGGTGTTCCTCGCCGACGGGATCGGCCCCGACGCCGCCAATGCGCTGACGAACGGCGAGCCGCGGCTCGTGGAGGTCCGGCGCGCATGACCGTCCTCGCCGACGTCAACTACGTCGAGCCGTGGTGGATCCAGATCATCAAGTCCCTGGTGATCTTCATCGTGATCTTCAGCTGCGTGCCGCTCGTCCTGATCCTCGAGCGCAAGCTCCTCGGCCGCTTCCAGGGACGCTATGGGCCCAACCGCGTCGGGCTCTACGGCCTCCTGCAGCCGGTGGCCGACATCGCCAAGCTGCTCGGCAAGGAGTCATCGCGGCCGCACACGTCGGTGGGCCCGCTCTTCTACATGGCGCCGGCGATCTCGATCCTGACCGCCGTCGCCACCGTGGCGATCCTCCCATTCGGCGACGTGCAGGACATCTTCGGGACCGACGTCGGGCTCTACGGGATCGATGTCGGCATCGGCCCGCTCTACGTGTTCGCGTTCGGCGCGATCGCGTTCTACGGCCTGATGCTCGGCGGCTGGGCCTCGGGCTCGAAGTACTCGTTCCTGGGCGCGATGCGCGCTGCGGCGCAGCTCATCAGCTACGAGGTCGCCCAAGGCCTCGCGATCGTCGGCGTGATCATGACCGCCGGCACGCTGTCGCTCACCGAGATCGTCCAGGCCCAGGCGGGCATGTGGTACATCGTGCCCCAGTTCGTCGGGTTCCTGATCTTCCTGGTCGCCGGCTTCGCCGAGACGAACCGCCCGCCGTTCGACCTCCCCGAGGCCGACGCCGAGCTCGTCCAGGGCTACATGACCGAGTACGGCGGCACGCGGTTCGGCTCCTACTTCCTGGCCGAGTACATGAACATCATCGTGATCTCGGGGATCGCGGTGACCCTGTTCTTCGGCGGCTGGCTGCTGCCCTTCGGCATCGACCCGCCGGGGTGGGTCGATCCGTTCGTCGTCCTCGGCAAGATGCTGATCTTCGTCTGCTTCTTCATCTGGATCCGGGCAACGCTCCCGCGCCTGCGCTACGACCAGCTCATGACCCTGGGGTGGAAGATCCTCCTGCCCTTGGCCACCGTGAACACCCTCGTCACCGCGATCGTCGTGGTCGCCGTCGACTCATGACCGTCAGGAGCCGCCGATGAGCCCGTGGAGCCCAGGCGACGACGTGGTCGTGGTCCAGCGCGGCCCGCAGCCGGGCGGGCCCGCCGGCGCCTATCGCGCCTTCGGCGAAACCCTGCGCGGCCTGAAGACCACGTTCGCCCGGATCGTCGAAGGCCCGGTCACGATCCAGTACCCGGAAGAGAAGGTCCCGGTCTACCCCCGCTTCCGCGGCCGCCACAAGCTGCACCGGTTCGAGGACACGGGGCTGGAGAAGTGCGTGGGCTGCTCGCTGTGCGCGGCCGCCTGCCCGGCCGACTGCATCCGCGTCGTGGCCGCCGAGAACACGCCCGAGAACCGCGTCTCGGCGGGAGAGCGCTACGCGGCCGTCTACGAGATCAATCTGAGCCGCTGCATCTTCTGCGGCTACTGCGAGATCGCCTGCCCGTTCGACGCGATCACCATGGGCCACGACTACGAGCTCTCGGACTACAACCGCGGCGACCTCATCTTCACGAAGGAGATGCTGCTCGCCGACCCGGTCGAGCGGACCCCGTTGCGGACGGAGGGCGAATGATCGAGGTCCTCTTCTTCGTCGGCGCCATCGGCGCCATCGCCGGCGCCATCGGGGTCATCGCCCTGAGCAACCCGTTCTACAGCGTGCTCGCGCTCGTCGTGCACCTCGTCTCGCTGTCGCTGCTCTTCCTCCTCCTCGAGGCCCAGTTCGTCGCCGCCGCGCAGGTCATCGTCTACGCCGGCGCCGTGATGGTGCTCTACGTCTTCGTCGTCGCCTACGTCGGCGGCCAAGACGAGCCGGTGCGCCCGCCCAGCCGACTCCTGAACATGCTCGCGCCGCTGTTCGGCGCGATCCTCTTCGTCGAGCTGTGCATGGCGACGCTCGGCGCCGGCCTCCAGGCGATCGACAGCGAGGGGGCGAGCCTCGGCGCCAACTACGGCGAGCCGTCGCAGATCGGCCGGCTCCTGCTCACGAAGTTCCTGCTCCCGTTCGAGCTCGCCTCCTTCCTGCTGCTCGTCGCGGCGGTCGGCGCGGTGATCCTGGCCCGCCGGCGGCGCGGGCTCGAGCTGCCGAGCGAGGACCGCCGGCCGCTCGACCTGCCGCGGCCGATGAGCACCGGGACGACCGCCGAGGCGGTCGGGGGCGCTGGCGGCGCCGCCGAGCTCGAGCCCGCCGGCCCGACGCGGGAGGGCGGCTGGTGAACATCGGCTGGTACCTCGCCGTCTCGGCCCTGATCTTCGCGCTCGGCGCGACCGGGGTGCTCATCAAGCGCAACCCGCTCGTGATCCTCCTGTGCCTCGAGCTCATGCTCAACGCCGGCAACCTCGCCCTGATCGGCTTCTCGCGCATGTGGGGCAACGGGGACGGCGAGATCTTCGCGATCGTCGTCATGGTCGTCGCCGCCTGCGAGGTGACCGTCGGCCTCGGCCTGATCGTCGCGCTCTACCGGCGCCGGCTTCCCGTTGACGTCGACGAGCTCTCGGAGCTGCACGGATGAGCGTCACCACGTCCGCCTGGCTCGTCCTCGCCCTGCCGCTGCTCGGGGCGATCGTGATCGGCCTGGGCTACCGCGTGTGGCCCGGACGCACGCCGGGGATCATCGGGACGCTGGCGATCTTCTCCGCCTTCGTGTTCGCGGTCATCACGCTCGTGAACCTGCAGGACCGCCCCGAGGACGCCCGCCAGGTCGCCTCGACGCTCTACGACTACGCGAACACGTTCGGCGTCGACGCGAACTTCACGATCCTCGTCGACCCGCTCTCGGTCTACATGATGCTCGTCGTCACCGGCATCTCGACGATGATCCACCTGTACTCGGTGAGCTACCTCTGGGAGGACAAGGGGTACAACCGGTTCTTCGGGTACCTGAACTTCTTCGTCTTCTCGATGCTGATGCTCGTGCTGGCGGGGAACTTCCTGTTCCTCATCGTCGGCTGGGCGTTCGTGGGCGCGGCGTCCTACCTGCTGATCTCGTTCTGGTACCGGCGCACCACGGCGACGAAGGCCGGCATCAAGGCGTTCGTCATCAACGTCGTGGGCGACGTCGGGCTCACGCTCGGCGTCTACTTCATCTTCCGCCACACCGCGACGCTGGACTATCTCGCGACCTTCCAGACTGTCGACGAGGTGTTTACGAAGAACAGCGGCGACCTCGTGGCCGGCTGCTGCCTGCTCCTCGTCGGCGCGTTCGCGAAGTCCGCCCAGATCCCGCTGCACACGTGGCTTCCCGACGCGATGGAGGGCCCGACGCCGGTGTCGGCCCTCATCCACGCCGCCACCATGGTCACCGCGGGCGTCTACCTCATCGCGCGCATGTGGCCGCTCTTCGAGCGGGCGCCCCACGCGGCGAACGTCGGCGCGATCATCGGCTGCCTGACGCTGTTCGTCGCCGCGACGATCGCGCTGTCGCAGACCGACCTCAAGCGGGTCATCGCCTACTCGACGATGTCCCAGATCGGCTACATGATCATGGCCGTCTCGGCCGGCGCCTACGTCGCCGGGATGTTCCACCTCATGACGCACGCCTTCTTCAAGGCGCTCCTCTTCATGGCGGCCGGCTCGATCATCGGGGCGATGGCCGGCATCCAGGACCTCAACCGGATGTCGGGATTCCGCAAAGCCATGCCGTTCACGCTGGGATGCTTCATCATCGGCGGCCTCGCGCTGTCCGGCGTGCCCCCGTTCTCGGGCTTCTTCTCCAAGGACGAGATCCTCGCCTACGTCGGCAGCCGCGGCTCGTGGTTCGTCGTCCTCTACGTCGTCGGCTACATCGGCGCGTTCCTCACCGCCGTCTACACCTTCCGCATGATCTTCCGCGCCTTCTGGGGCTCGCCCTGCCCGGAGGCAAAGGAACTCGAGGGCGGCCACCTGCACCACGCGGACGGCCCGCCGATCAACCCGGCCACCGGCGAGGAGGAGGACACCGACGTCGGCTTCCCCGGACCCGGCCACTTCATCGCCGAGCGCTCGCTCCCGATGAAGGTCGCGATGGGCGTGCTGGCCTTCGGGGCGACGTTCGCCGGCCTGCTCCAGATCCCGTACGTCGATCACGTGATCGAGAACTTCCTCGCCCCGACGTTCGCCGACTCGACGCTGTTCGAGACGGTCAAGCCCTCGGACGCGCTGACGAACTTCGGCCTCGTGCTCGGCACGGTCATCGGCCTGTCCGGCATTGCGCTCGCCTACTTGCTGTGGGTGCGGCGGCCCGAGCTGCCGGGCAAGATCCGGGCCCGAATCGGGCCGCTCTACGAGCTCTCCTTCCACAAGTGGTGGTTCGACGAGGCGATCGACTTCCTCGTGGTGCGGCCCGCCGCGGCGATCGGGCGCTTCGCCCAGCGGACGTTCGAGCGCGTCGTCGTGGACGGCCTGTTCGTCAACGCGCCGACTGGCCTGGTGCGCGTCGGCTCCGCGGCCGTGCGCTCGGTGCAGAGCGGCGCGCTGCGCGCCTACGCGGCGCTGCTCATCCTCGGCCTGGCCGGCGTGGCCCTCTACTTCCTGATCGTGGCGAACTGACGTGATCCCGCTCTCGATCCTCATCTGGCTGCCCCTCGCCGTCGCGCTCGGCGCCGCGCTCCTGCCCAAGGCGGTCGCACCGAAGGTCGTCCTGGCCGGCACCGTCGCGACGCTGGCCATCGCGATCTCGCTCGTCGCGGACTTCGACTCGGCGAAGGTCGGGCTTCAGGACCTGACCGACCGGATGTGGATCCCGGCCCTGGGGATCCACTACAAGCTGGGCATCGACGGCCTCAACGTCTGGCTCGTCGCCCTCACGGCGTTCTCGTTCGTCGTCACGACCGGCTTCTCGGTGGCCCGCGAGTGGGACCGTCCGAAGTCCTTCTACTTCCACATCGGGCTGGCCGAGACCGCCGTGCTCGGCGCGCTCGTCGCCCAGGATCTCGCGCTCTTCGTCCTCTTCTTCGACCTCATGCTCGTCCCGTTCTTCTTCCTGACCGGGATGTGGGGGCAGGGCGACCGCGTCCGGGCGACCCAGAAGATGGTCATCTACACCCTGGTCGGCTCGCTGCTGATGCTGAGCGCCGCCGTGGCGCTCGCGGTGCTCAGCGCCCAGGGGAGCCAGCCGCTGAGCTTCGCCTTCTCCGATCTCGTGCGGGTGGGCCTGCCGGTCGGGACCCAGGAGCTCATCTTCATCGGGTTCGCCGCGGCGTTCCTCGTGAAGATGCCGCTGTTCCCGTTGCACGGCTGGATGCCCGACGGCTACGGCGCGATGCCGCTCCCGGTCCTGGCGATCTTCTCCGGGGTGCTGTCGAAGGTCGCGGCGTACGGGTTCCTGCGGATCGTCCTGCCGATCCTGCCCGACGCCTCCCGCGAGTATCAGGAGATCCTGCTGCTCATCGCGCTGGCCTCGATCCTCTACGGGTCGGTGATGGCGTTCACGACCACGAACGTCCGGCTGATCCTCGGCTACTCGTCCGTGGCGCAGCTCGGCTTCATCACTCTCGGGATCTTCTCGCTCGACCCGCGCGGCGCCCAGGGCGCGCTGCTGCAGATGGTCAACCACGGCGTGGTCACCGTCGCGCTGTTCCTGATCCTCGCGGTCGTCGCCGCCCGTGCCGGCGGCTCGCCGCGGCTGCAGGACATGGGCGGAATCGCGTTCCGAGCGCCGCTCCTGGCAACGATCTTCCTCATCGCCGCGCTCGCGAACCTCGCCATGCCCGGATCGTCGAACTTCGTCGGCGAGTTCTACATCCTGCTCGGCACGTTCGAGGCCAAGACGGCCATCGCGATCGTCGCCTTCCTCGGCGTCGCCGCGGCCAGTGTCTACACGCTGCGAGCGTTCATCCGGGCGATGCACAATCGGGTCGGGCCGCGGGTGCGCTCACGCGAACTGTCGCTGGCCGACGGGCTGGCGATCGTGCCGGCGATCGTCGTGATCCTCGCCCTCGCCGTCTATCCGCAGCTGCCGCTGAAGGACAGCCAGCCCGCGATCAAGCGCACGATCGCCGCCTCGAAGCTGACCGTCGACAAGCCGGCGCCGACGCGGGCCCAGGTTCCGGGAGGCACGGGCCAGTGACCGCGGCGCTCGCCAGCATCAAGGGTCCGTACATCGACTGGGCGGCGATCTCACCGCTCCTGCCGCTGCTCGGCGGTGCTGTCGTGGTCCTCCTCGTCGGCCTGCTGCCCGGGTCGGGGGTCCGCACCCGGGTCGTTCCGGGCCTCACCCTCGTGGCGCTCGGCGCCGGCCTCGGGCTGACGATCTGGCAGTGGAACACCGACACGACGGCGATCGCGGGCGCGCTCCAGATCGACGACCTGAGCCTCGTCCTGAACCTCGTCTTCATCACGGGCGCAATCGCCGCCGTGATCCTGTCGCTGCGCGAGCGCGCCGCCGACGAGGCCGGCCACGGCGAGTACTACGCGATGCTCCTGTCCGCGACGGCGGGAATGTTCGTGCTCTCGAGCGCCGAGAACCTCGTGACGCTCTTCATCGGGCTCGAACTGCTCTCGATCCCGCTCTACGTCCTGTGCGCAACCGACCTGCGCCGCGAGGCCTCGCTCGAGTCCGGCCTGAAGTACCTCATCATCGGCTCGGTCGGCTCGGCCACGCTGCTCTATGGCCTGGCGCTGATCTACGGCGCCACGGGCTCGACCGACTTCGGCGGGATCGCCGCCGCGCTGACCGCGAACGGCGGGCTGGCGAAGAACCCGCTGATGCTCACCGGGATCGGACTTGCGGTCGTCGGGCTGGCCTTCAAGTCCTCGATCGCCCCGTTCCACCAGTGGACGCCCGACGTCTACGAGGGCGCCCCCACCCCGATCACGGCGTTCATGTCGGTGGCCACGAAGGCCGCCGCCTTCGGGATCTTCCTGCGGTTCACGAGCGAGGCGCTCCTGGACTCCTCGGTCGACTGGCAGCCGATCCTCGCCGTGCTGGCCGCGATCACGATCATCGTCGGCAACGTCGGCGCGCTCGGCCAGTCGTCGGTCAAGCGGATGCTCGCCTGGTCGAGCGTCGCGCAGGCCGGCTACCTGCTCGTGGGCGTGACGGTCGCGACGAAGGTCGGCGTCGAGGCCGCGGTCTTCTACCTCGGCGTCTACGTGGCAATGAACCTGGCGGCGTTCAGCGTCGTCGTCGCGCGCGAGCGCGAGAGCGCCTACGGAGACGACCTCAAGGCCTATGCCGACCTCGGCCGCACCCGCCCGGTGCTGGCCTGGCCGATGACGATCGCGATGCTCGCGCTCGCCGGCTTCCCGCTCACCGGCGGCTTCATCGGGAAGATCTACCTCCTCAACGCCTCGGTGAACGGCGGCTACGCGTGGCTGGGTGTGATGATCGTCATCGGGTCGATGATCTCGCTCGGGTACTACCTCAAGGTCGTGACGACCATGTGGATGCGCGAGCGTCCCGACGCGGCAGGGAGCGGGCGTCCGGTCATCGCCGGCGGCGCCCCCGAAGCCGACCAGCCCAAGGCGCAGCCGGAGCTCGTCGTGCTGGCGGTGGTCTTCGCGGCGGCGACGATCGCGCTCGGGGTGATCCCCGGCCCGCTGTCGGACCTCGCGGTCGACGCCGGACGCGCGCTGTCCAACCTGCTCTGATCCTCCGGTACCCTCGATTGCCATGCCAGGCGCCGATCACGCCACCGGATACCGACGCGGGCCGCTGCGCCAGATCCTCCCGGCTCCGACCGGGGTCGCCCGGCGCAAGACCGCCGAGCGGGCCGACGCCGAGTATGGGCTCTCGGCGGAGCCGGACTGGCGGGGGATCGACTGGCTGAGCACGCTGCGCACGGCGCAGATCGACGACCGGCTCGTCACGTTCGTCGAGCTCGGCGCCGAGCACGAGGACACCGTGCCGGTCGTCTTCATCCACGGCCTCGGCGGGTGCTGGCAGAACTGGCTGGAGAACCTGCCGCGCGTCGCTCAGGAGCGTCGCGTCATCGCCCTGGACCTGCCTGGGTTCGGGCGCTCGGACGCCCCGCGGGACCCGATCTCGATCACGCTCTTCGCGCACACGGTCGACCACCTCTGCGCGGAGCTCGGCCTCGGCGCGGTGGCCGCGGTCGGCAACTCCATGGGCGGCTTCACCGCCGCCGAGCTGGCGATCAAGCACCCCGAGCGCGTCGAGCGCCTCGTGCTCGTCGACGCCGCCGGGATTCCGGTGGTCAAGCCGCAGAAGATCGTCACGTTGCGGCTCGCGAAGCTGCTCGCCGGCCTCCAGCGCGGAGACCCGGAGCAGGCGATCCGCACGCTCCGGCGCCCCGGCTTTGTGCAGGCGGCGTTCGGCCCGGTCATGCGCCACCCCACGCGGATTCAGAAGGACCTCCTCGCCGAGCAGTTCCACGGCGTCGGCAAGCCCGGGTTCCTCGACGCGACCGAGGCGCTCCTGACCTACAGCTTCGTGGACCGCCTCGGCGAGATCGCCTGCCCGACCCTGGTCGTGCAGGGCACCGAGGACTTCCTCGTCCCGCTTGGAGACGCGTGGGAGTACGAGAAGCGGATCCCGAACGCCACGACGCTCATCCTCGAGGACACCGGCCACGTGCCGATGCTCGAGCGGCCACGGACCTTCAACGACGCGCTCATGGAGTTCCTGGACCAGACCGGGCCCGCCGCCGAGCCGAGCACCGCGGACGAGCCGACGCTCGCCCAGGCGCGCGAGGGGACGGTGTGATGCCGCCCGCCGGCCAGACGCCCTCGGCCGGCCGGGTGATGTACGTCAAGCCCGGCTGCCCGTACTGCGAGGAGGCTCGCCAGGGCCTGGCCGCCGAGGGGAAGCGGTGGGAGGAGCGCGACGCTACGTCCCGGGCCGACTGGCGGGAGGAGCTCATGGGCTTCTCGAAGGGCACCGGCAAGGTGCCCACCATCGTCCGCGGCGACCTCGTGGAGTCCGTCGGCTGGAAGGGCCGCGGCTGACGCGTCCCGTGACGGCGGCCGGTCGGCCGCCCTCGGGAGTCGGGCCGGGGCCCGGGCGGCTCGCCTGATCCAGGTTTCGCAGGGCACGGTGGCTTTTCCGGATGGGACGGCGTGTCCGGGCTGCAAGGTTCCGCCTCCCTCGGTGCTCTGGCCGCACCCGGCATGCGGCACGAGCCACGTGTCTGCACGCCACCCGCTGCCCGCCCGCTCGCCCAACCATCACGAGGCGCCAAGGACCAGCCGGCGCAGGTCCGCCACGACCGCGCGCGCGTCGAACCGCGCGTGTCGCCACGTCACCCGCACGGTCCGCCAGCCGCGCCTGCAGGGTCCGGTCCCGCTCCCGGTCGCGCTCGAACGCCTGCGGGGTGAGATGGACCTCGCGACCGTCCAGCTCCACGAGCACGCGCGCGTCGTCCCACGCCAAGTCCGGCTCGACCCTGCGGTCGCCGATGTGCAGGACCGGGTTGACTCGCGGGCGGGGCAGACCGGCGGCTTCGATCAGCGCGAGGAAGTCCGCCTCGAAGTCGTTCCGCGTGACGCCGACCGGCTCGGCCTGGCCGGCGAGGACGGCCCGGGCGGTCGCGGATCCGTGGCGGCGCGGATACCGCGCGAGCACGTCGGACATCGAGACCGGCCCGCCGAGACGCTGAATCTCGGCTTCGCGCAGGGCACGGGCAACCGCCGGCCGGCCGAGGACGCTGGCGAGATCACACAGCGTCCGGCCCGGTCCGGTGACGGGGATCCCCTCCACGGAATCGCGTTCGTCGGCGGCGAGAGGGAGGCGGTGGAAGCGAACGCCGTCTGGCGGCGCCTTGCCGCTGCCCACCGTCACGTCGATCGGGCCGGAGTGCTGGGCCACGACACCCCACAGCGCCCCGGCCGAGCGATGGCTCAGCACGGCCCCGGGACCGCCGCGCAACACCGCAGCGAGCCACCGGCCGCGCGGCCCGAGTGCCGCGTGCCCGACCGCGTAGACGCCGCCGTGCACCCGATGCAGCCGGCCGCGGTCGGCCCAGGCGCCGATCTGGCGAGCCGTGAGGCCGAGCGCGAGGAGCTGGCGACACGACGCGACCCCGTGCTGGCGGGCAGCCAGCTCGGCGATCGCGCGGTCCCGGGACACCGGTCCAGCTTTCCCCCCGCCACGGTGGCTTCTCTGGATGGGAGTGCCCATGCCCCGATCGTGGCGGCCGAACTGCGGCGACACACGACGCGGTGGTCACAGGAGCGCCGCAGCGCTGCGACCGGACTGGTCCGCCACGACCGCGGCCTGGGTGTGCCGGCGCACAGCCGGATTGCTCCGGACGACGGACGGACTCGCGGCGGAACGCCTCGACCGTTCCGGCCGTTAGCCTGCGCGGCCCGTGGAGTACCCGGTCGAGACCTTCACCGACGCCGAGCGCGCGCGCCTCGCGCCGCACGTCACCAACCTCGACCGCCCCGTCTTCGGGCTCGTCAACCTCCCCGAGACCGTCAAGGGCGCGCTGTTCGCTCGCTACTCGCGCTACCAGGGCACGCTGCGGCGCATGTTCCTCGACGAGTTCGCCGAGTCCCTCCCGGCGGGACCGCCGGACTGGGAGGGCGACGAGGGCGGTCGCGCCGCGGAGCTGTACGAGCGGATCTTCCTCGGGTACGGGGACGACTCGGTCGCCCAGCTCGGGGGCGCGCACGTCGCCTGCGAGTGGGTCTCGAACGTCCTGACGAAGATCCTCCAGCGCCCGCGGCTGGGCGCCTACCTGGAGCAGTCGACCCGCTACATCGCCTACGACGCGCCGATGCCCGGCGGCGGCTACCGCTACTACCGCGACCCGGCGCTCGGGCCGCGGTACGAGGCGGCGATGGACGGGCTCTTCTCGACGTACGCCGCGGCGCTCCCGGAGGTGACCGCCTGGGCGGCCGAGCGCTTCCCGGCGGGCCCGAACGAGTCGCCGGCGGCCCACGCGCGGGCGGTCACCGCCAAGGCGCTCGACCTCCTGCGCGGGCTGCTGCCGGCCGCCTCGCTCTCGCACATGGGGATCTTCGCCACCGGCCAAACGTACGAGCAGCTCATCCTCCACCTGCTCGCCCACCCGCTGCCCGAGGCGCGGGAGTACGGCCGGATGATCCTGCGGGAGATCCAGGCCGTGATGCCGAGCTTCGTCGCCCGCGTGGAGCGCCCCGACCGCGGCGGCGAGTGGATCGGCTACCTCGAGGCTCGCGAGGCCGCGGCCGACGCCTGGGCGGCCCGGCTCGGGCTCGGGCGGGCCGACGCCGCCGCCCGCGACGCCGGCCCCTCGGTCCGGCTGCTGCACGTCGACGGGGACGAGGAGACGCTGCTGGCCGCGCTGCTCTTCGAGGCCGCCGCCGCAAGCGAGGAGGAGACCCGCCGCCACGTGGCCGCGCTGGATGGACAGGAGCGCGCCCGCCTGCTCGCCGACCTCGTCGGAACGCGCGCGAACCGCCGCCACCGTCCGGGGCGCGGCTTCGAGGCGCTGCGCTACCGCTTCGAGATCGTGTCGGACTACGGCGCCTTCCGTGACCTCCAGCGCCACCGGATGCTCACGGTCCAGTGGCAGCGCCTCTCCCCCGGCCTCGGCGCCGGAGTCCCCGACGAGGTCGCCGAGGCCGGCCAGGGGGACCGCTACCGCGCCGCGCTGGACGCGTCGGCAGCGGAGTTCGAGCGCCTGGCCGCCGCCGGCCTGCCCCGGGCCGCCCCGTACGCGCTCTGCCTCGGCTACCGCATCCGCTACGTGCTCGACATGAACGCGCGCGAGGCGATGCAGCTCATCGAGCTGCGCTCGGGCCGCGAAGGGCATCCGAGCTACCGCGCCGTCGCCCACGAGCTGCACGCCCAGATCGCCGCGGTCCACCCGGCCGTCGCGGACACGATGACGCACGTCGACCGCACCGCCGAGCCGCGGCTGGAGCGCATCCTCAGCGAGATGCGCACCCAGGCCCGGACCGGCGGCTGAAGCGCGCACCGGAAGCCTGGCGTCGCGCCGCTCCCGTCGTTAATCTCGCGCCATGGCCAGCACCGCCGCCCCTCCGAGCGTGGCGCCCGGCGGCCCGCCGGCCGGCGCGCCGCCCGTGCCGGACTTCCAGATCGTCCCGCTCAAGGCCCTCCCGTTCGTGGGCCTCGCCTTCGTCGGGCTCGTCGCCGCGATCGCCGCGAACAAGCTCTGGCCGCTCGAGTTCCTCCACGTCGCCTTCGGCGCCGCGTGGACGATCATCGACCTGTTCCTCGGCTTCGTCCTGGGCCCGATCCTCGGGCGCCTCTCGATCCCGGCCCGGATCGAGTTCACGACACGCCTGATGCCGAAGATGGTCGTGATCATGCCGACGGTCGTGACGATCACCCTCGCCGCCGGCTGGCAGCTCGGCAACCTGCTCGGGACCGTCCAGAACGACTACGTCAACCACGGCTGGATCGTGGCGAGCTACATCGTCGTGGGCGTCATGGCGATCGTGGCGCTCGGCCTGCTCGAGCCGGCGAACATCGCCGTGCTCGTCGAGCTCAAGAAGCGGCGGCCCAATCCCCAGGTGATCGAGAAGCTCATGAAGCGGTTCATCTTCACGGCGGGCATCACCGGCGTCATGCAGGTCGCGACCCTCGTGATCATGACCAAGGTGGCGGTGGGGTGAGCGAGCGTCGCCTCCCGCCCGTGACCGGGGTCGGCATGACCTCGCTGGCGCTCATCGTGGCCGGCGGGATCTACCTGGCGGCGCACCTCCCGGACCGTGTCCCGCTCGGCCCGGCGATCGCCCTGCTGTGCGCGTCGGCGCTGCTGCTCGTCGGCAACCTCGTCGCGCTCGCGCTCGTCCCGGGCTTCGCGTGGGGCAAGTTCTTCCAGGTGGCGAAGTGGGCGCTGCTCGCCTACGCGATCACCGCCGGGCTCATCGAGTACGCGTTCGTGCAGAACCACGTGCGCGGCGGGACGCTCGTGGTCCTCACGCTGTCGCTCGTCGTCTACGCGGTCCACGTCCCGGTGCTCATCGGCTTCACCGTCGCCCGCTACTGGCCGGGCGGCGCGGACGCCGTCAGCCCGGACGACGCCGCGCCCACTCCGGCCTAGCCGCCGCCCTCGCGAGGCGCCGCAAGCGCCACGCGGCGTCGCGCCTCACTCCCACCAGTAGTCCCCGGCCTTCACCGGCCGGACCAGCTCGGCCTGCTCGCGAAAGCGCTCGATCCACCGAAGCTGCCTGGTGGTCAGCGTCTCGCCGTACCACTTGTAGCACTTGGCCAGCTCGCCCCACTGGCAGTAGTCGAACCGCTTCCCGTCTTCGAGATCGAAGAAGCTCACCTGCAGGTACTTGTCGCGGAAGATCCCGAACGGATCGCCCCAGGCCGAGTCGCTGGCCCACTGGTCGCGCTGCAGGCCGGCGATGCGCGCGTTCTTCGCCAGCCAGGCCGGCAGGTTCCTGTCGACGGGCTTGCCGTCCCGCGTCACGAGCCGGCTCCACTCGGCGAGCGTCGGGAGGCGGAACCCGCCCTCGGATCCGACCTTGAGCGACGACGAGGTGCGGTAGTCCAGGTAGAAGGCCTTGCCGTCGATCACCCGCGGCGAGCGAGTCCAGGTCAGCCCGGTCTCGCGGTCCACGACCAGGGAGGCCGGCACGGAGGGCTTGACCCAGCGCTTCTCCTGGTCGGTGACATCCGCCACGACGGCGTTGAGCTCCTTGTCGATCGTCTGCTGGCTGTAGGTGGCCGAATCGGCGTACCACGAGAAGGCCAGCGCGAAGGCGGCCTCCGCCTGCACGAGGGCGTAGTAGTCGTAGACGTCGCGGATCGCCGCCGAGTCGGCGTCGGTGAAGAACCGCGTGCGCAGCGCCGTGAGCCGTGACGCCTCGGTCAGGATGTTCGACGACCGCGGCGGCGGCGCATCGCGCCCGCCGAGCGCGATGTCGAGCACTTTGAGAACGTTGCCGTCGTCGAGCTTGCTCCTGATGAACGCCAGCCAGCGCTTCGTCAGCGCGGCGTTGGCCGCGTCCTTGGGGTTCGTCTGGGCCGTCTCGGCCAGGAAGTCGATCTTGTTGATCGCCGTCTTGACGTCGGCGATGGGCTGGATCGTCGGGAGGACCTTGCTCGTGTAGAGGTTCTGCTGGATCCCCTCGAGCGCCTTCTGCTGAAGCTCCTTGAGCTCGACCAGGCGGCGATCGACGGCGTCGAACCGCTTGCGGATTTCCTTGATGTCGCCGCTGTCGAAGAGATCCTCGGAGGCGAGGCCGAGGCCGGAGAGGATCTTCGCCGTGATCTCCTGGCCCTTCCCGATCGCGAAGTCCTTGAGCAGGCTCAGCGCCGGATCCTTCAGATAGGCCAGGACGGGCGCGAACGCGATCGCCCGGCGGGCCCGGGGGTCGCGGAAGACCCGGCGCGGCGCGGCGCGGCGCGTCAGCCGGCCCACGAGCGGGGCAATGCCCTTTGCCGCCGCGTCCTGGAACGCGTCGCCGCCGAACCACCGGTCGGTGGCCTGCAGGTCGGCCCCGGTGTCGAGCCAGGCCGGGAGCCCGAGGCTGCGCCGGACGAGGCGGGCCGCAGCCTTGGGCCCGTACCCGCGGTCATCCTTGGCCGCGATCAGCGTCGACACCGGATTGACGTAGACGATGTCGGCGTCGCCCGCGTCGTAGCCGCGGACGTCGGACTCCAGCGACCCGCGCACGGGCGTGCCCTCCGAGCGTCCACCCTGCACCACCACGGTGAAGGAACGCGGGAGTGAGTCGAACTCGAGGAGGGCGATGCCGTTGGCCTCGGTCCGGTCGGTGCGGCCGCCCGACTGCGGCACGGGACGACCGTCGGCCTCGACGAAGACGCGGGCACCCCCGATCGGGGTGTCGCCGTCGAAGCTCGCCCACACCGGGAGGAGGACTCGGGAGCCGGCGTCAACTGCAGCGCCGGCGGGAGCAGGAACGGCCGCGGCGGCCAGGGCCGCGGCAGCGAAAGCAAGAGGAAGGACGCGCATCACGGCAGCGTAATCGAGGCGCCCGGGCGAACGCGGCACTTCGCGTCGGCTAGGTTTCCCCGCCGATCCCCATGGGATCGCGCCCGAGCGCGAAGGCCCGGTCGGCCGGCGAGCGGAATCCGTCCTGCACGGATTCGCCGAGCAGCATCAGGTGGCGCTGGATCGCCGGCAGCCGGCTGGCGGGCACGCCGTCCTTCAGGTCCTCGAGCAGCGCCCGCATGCGCCGCATGACCTGCGCCGAGCGCTCCCCGTACTCCCGGATCTCGGTGAGCGCGAGGTCGATGTAGTCGTCCCACCCCGGCGTGGGCAGCAGGACGCGCACCTGCCCGTCCTTGTCCCGGAGCTGGCCGACCTCCAGGCGCCGCCAGGCAACCCGGCGCAGCAGGTCTTCGAGCGAGTTCAGCGCCTGGACCGCCGTCGTCGGATCGTTGACGGCGGGCGAAAGCGCCTTGATCGCGACGTCGACCAGGATCCGGAACGCGAACGCCGGGTCCTGCTCGATCGTGCGCTCGCGCCCGATGACGATCGCGGTGCGCAGCCAGCGCTCGTTGGGCCGCCGGCTCGAACCGTGGATCCGCACGAGCGGGGCGCCGCTCGCCACGTGGGCGCCCACGGGGGCCGCGAGTTCGACGATCGCGTCCGCCCGCCGGCCGATCGCCACGAGCCGCCGCCCGTCGACGGCCACGATGAAGCCGGGATGCTGACGCTGGCGCAGGATCACCGGATCGGCGTCGGCGATCGGGATCTCGGGCCCGTCGTCCACCCCGTCCTCGGCCTCGACCCGGGCCGGGTAGAGCTCGCTGATCGCCACCGCGCCGCGTTCGCCGACCAGGCGCACTGCGCTGGACACCTGGAAGTTGCGGATCGTGCGGGTGGTCATCCACACGAACATCCCGAAGCTCGCCAGGGTCAGGACGAACCCGAAGGCCAGCGTGAACTCGGGGACGAACTCCTTGCCGCCCTCGACCGTCGTGGAGCCGATCTCGTTGATGGCCGCCAGCGCGTAGATCGCCGTCGCCATGAACACGCCGAGGGCGTGGAGCGTGACCCGGTCGCCTCGCACCCACTGCACGTACCGAGGGGAGAACGCGGTGTTCCCGAACTGGATCACCAGCAGGAGGATCGAGAAGACCACGCCGGTGAACGTGATCATGCCGGTCGCGATCGAGGA
The DNA here is from genome assembly GCA_046330225.1 of Solirubrobacteraceae bacterium. Taxonomy (GTDB): domain Bacteria; phylum Actinomycetota; class Thermoleophilia; order Solirubrobacterales; family Solirubrobacteraceae; genus CANJIV01. The sequence continues at coordinate 26,942 of JAXLTD010000013.1, forward strand.
GAGGGTCGCCCGCGCCGAGTCCGCCGAGACGTTGACGAGGGCCAGATCGATCTGCGCGCGGTTGGTCCGGTCGAGGTCGGGGAGCGCGACCGCCAGCGCGTACCCGATCGCGAGCCAGCCGACCGGCACGAGCCAGATGGCACGCCGGATCCGCCGCCGGGTCCGGAAGAACCGAGGCAGGCCGCGCTCCGGGGCCACGGCCTCCGGGAGCCACGGTGCATGCGCCGGCCGCAGCGTGGCACGGGCCGGATCGGGAGGGTCGCCGGCTCCCGCCCGGCGTCCCCCGGCGGGCGGCGTGCCGGGCCGATCGGCGGCGGGCGGGGCGGGCCGGTCCATGCGGGCGATCCTACGGGCGCGCCGGCCGGAGGGCAATCCGACTTCGATGGTAGGATTTGACCCATGATCTTCTCGACGAAGGCCGAGTACGGCGTGCGCCTGATGGTCGAGCTCGGGCGCCGCTCGGGTGACGAGCCCGTCTCGCTCAAGGCCATCTCCGAAGCGGAGAACCTCCCGCTCTCGTACCTCGAGCACGTCGTCGCCAAGCTCCGCAAGGCCGGGCTCGTGTCGAGCAGCCGCGGCGCCTACGGCGGCTACCGCCTGGCCCGGCCGCCCGAGGAGATCACGATGGACGCGGTCGTGCAGGCCCTCGAAGGGACGATCGCGCCGATGGAGTGCTTTGTCTCGGCGCCGACCGAGCGGGTCGCCTGCTCGCACGGAGGCGACCGCGGCGAGGGCTGCGCCACCAAGCTCCTCTGGACCCGCGTGCAAGGCGGCATCGTCCGCGCCCTGCAGACCACGACGCTGGCCGACCTCGTCGACTTCTCGGCCCGCAGCGACCGCGAAGCGCCGGACATCCAGGCGCTCGCCGCCGGCTGACCCCGCACCGATCCCGACCCGTACGGAGACCATGGCAGACCTCGAAATCCGCAACCTGAGCGTCCGCGCCGGCGACAAGCCGATCCTGCGCGGCCTCGATCTCGCCGTCAGCAAGGGCGAGACCCACGCCCTCATGGGCCCGAACGGCTCCGGGAAGTCCACGCTGGCGAACGTCATCATGGGCCACCCGGGCCTCGAAGTGACCGAGGGCCAGATCGTCTTCGAGGGCCAGGACATCACCGAAGCCTCGCCGGACGAACGCGCCCAGATGGGCCTCTTCATGGCCTTCCAGTACCCGGTGGCGATTCCCGGCGTGACCGTGACGAAGTACCTCCGCACGGTCATGAACGCCCACCGCGAAGCCAAGGGCGAGCCTGAGATCAGCCTGAAGGAGTTCCGCCAGACGGTCCAGGCCGCCATGGAGCTGACCGACGTGCCCAAGGAGTTCTCGAGCCGCTACCTCAACGACGGATTCTCGGGCGGCGAGAAGAAGCGCATGGAGATCCTCCAGCTCGCGCTCCAGAAGCCCGGGATGGCGATCCTCGACGAGACCGACTCCGGCTTGGACATCGACGCGCTGCAGGTCGTGGCCAACGGCGTCAACTCGGTGGCCGGCCCCGGCATGGGCGTCCTGATCATCACCCACTACCAGCGGATCCTGCACCTCATCAAGCCCGACTTCGTCCACGTCCTCTACCAAGGCCGGATCGTGAAGGAGGGCGGCCCCGAGCTCGTTACGCTGCTGGAGGAGCAGGGGTACGGCTGGATCAAGGACGAGGTCGAAGCCGCGGCCTAGCGGGCAGACGAGCACCATGGACGACCTCTACCGCGACGAGATCCTCTCCCACTACAAGCGTCCCCACAACTGGGGGACGCTGGATTCGCACGACCTCGAGTTCGAGGACGTCAACCCGCTCTGCGGGGACGAGCTGCGCGTCGAGATCAAGACCGGCGACGACGGCCGCATCGAGGACCTGCGCTTCAGCGGCCACGGCTGCGCGATCAGCCAGGCCTCGGCCTCGATGCTCTCCGACGAGGTCAAGGGCATGAAGGTGGCCGACCTGATCGCGCTCGACCGCGAGGCCGTCCTCGAGCTCCTCGGCATCGACATCTCCGCAACGCGGATGAAGTGCGCGCTGCTATCCCTCAAGGTTCTCAAGAGCGCCGCGCTCGGCGCCAGCGCCGACTGGGAGGCCGCGACGCCCGAATCCGGCGCCGCGGGTGAGCGCGGCAGCGCAGGAGGCCTGTAGCCCGTGGCTGACCAGGTCGCCGTCTGCCCGCTCGCCGAGCTCCCGCCCGGCACGATGCGCCTCGTCGAGCACGACGGTCTCGAGATCGGGGTCTTCAACGTCGGGGGCACGCTGTACGCCATCGAGGACCGCTGCTCCCACGACGACGGCCCGCTCGCCGAGGGCCCCGTCGACCCTGCCCGCTGCACCGTCGAATGCCCGCGTCACGGATCCCTGTTCGATCTGAAGACCGGCGCGCCGCTCACCCTGCCCGCGTACGAGCCGGTCGACACGTTCCCCGTGACGGTCGACGACGACATCATCACCCTGGAGGTCGACTGACCCATGGCCACGCCTGACATCGTCACCGAGAACGCCGAGCTCGCCGAGATCAACGCGGACTACACCGAGCGCTACGGCTTCCACGACGCCGAGAACTACCTGTACAAGGCCCCGAAGGGCCTCACCCGCGAGCTCGTGGAGAAGATCTCGGAGTTCAAGTCCGAGCCGGCGTGGATGCGCGAGTTCCGCCTCAAGGCGCTCGACCATTTCCTGGCCCGCCCGATGCCGACCTGGGGCAGCCCCATGCTCGCCGAGGTCGACTTCGACAACATCCACTACTTCGTCCGTGCGTCCGAGCGCGCGGAGCGCTCCTGGGACGACGTGCCCGAGGACGTGAAGAAGACCTTCGACCGGCTCGGGATCCCGGAGGCCGAGCGCAAGTTCCTCGCGGGCGTGGGCGCCCAGTACGAGTCCGAGGTCGTTTACCACCAGGTCAACGAGGCGCTCGAAGCCCAGGGCGTCATCTTCATGGACATGGACACCGCGCTGCGCGAGCACGAGGACCTCGTGCGCGAGCACTTCGCCTCGATCATCCCGCCCAACGACAACAAGCTCGCCGCGCTCAACAGCGCCGTGTGGTCGGGCGGCTCGTTCGTCTACGTGCCGCCGGGCGTCGAGGTCGAGATGCCCTTGCAGGCCTACTTCCGGATCAACACCGAGAACATGGGCCAGTTCGAGCGGACACTGATCATCGCCGACGAAGGCTCCTACGTGCACTACGTCGAGGGCTGCACGGCGCCGACCTACTCGTCGGACTCCCTGCACTCGGCGGTCGTCGAGCTGATCGCCAAGCCCGGCGCCCGCATTCGCTACACGACGGTGCAGAACTGGTCCCAGAACGTGTTCAACCTCGTCACGAAGCGGGCGGTCGCGCAGGAGCGGGCGACCGTCGAGTGGGTCGACTGCAACCTCGGCTCGAAGCTCACGATGAAGTACCCGGCCGTCTACCTCATGGGCGAGGAGGCCCACGGGGAGATCCTCTCGATCGCCTTCGCCGGGGACGGGCAGCACCAGGACGCCGGCGGCAAGATCGTGCACGCCGCGCCGAACACGACGAGCAACATCTTCGCCAAGTCGATCTCGAAGGGCGGCGGTCGCTCGAGCTACCGCGGACTCCTCGAGGTGGCCAAGGGCGCCCACGGCGCGAAGTCGAAGGTCGTCTGCGACGCCCTGCTGCTCGACGAGGCGTCGCGGTCCGACACCTACCCGACGATCCGCATCTCCGAGGACGACGTCAACGTCGGCCACGAGGCCACGGTGTCGAAGGTCGGCGACGAGCAGCTCTACTACCTCATGACCCACGGCATCTCCGAGGAAGAGGCCGGCAAGCTCATCGTGAACGGCTTCATCGAGCCGATCGTCAAGGAGCTGCCGATGGAGTACGCCGTCGAGATGAACCGGCTGATCGAGCTCCAGATGGAGGGCTCCATTGGCTAGCGCGACCGCCGAGCCCGAGCTCCTGGCGGCCCGCCGCGCGCGCGCCGCGCAGCTGACCCGGACCCTCGAGCTCCCCACGCACCGGACCCCGGGCTGGGAGTTCACCGACGTGACCGGCCTGGACCTCGCCGACTTCGGCTCGTCCCCGGACGGCGACGCCGCGGAGCGCCAGCGGGCCGAGGCAATCTTCGAGCCGGTCGCCGGAGGCCGCGCGATCGACCAGGTCGACGGCCTGACCGTGACCGACGGCGTCGAGCCCGTGCCCGGCGAGGCGCTGGTGCTGCCGCTCGCCGAGGCCGCGGCGCGGTTCCCGGAACTCGTCGAGCCGCACCTCGGCTCGGTCGTGGCGAGCGAGGACGTGTTCGTGGCCAGCAACGAGGCAGCGTTCACGGCCGGCGTCTTCGTGCACGTCCCGCGCCACACGGTCCTCGAGGCGCCCGTGCTGCTCACCGCGATCCAGGCCGCCGCTGGGACCGCGCTGAACTGGCGGCTGCTGATCGTGCTCGAGGAGGGCGCCCAGGCCGAGGTCTGGGAGCAGTACCTCTCGGCCGAGGCCGACGCCGAGGGACTGTTCAACACGATCGTGGAGATCGTCGTCGGTGCCGGTGCGAACCTGCGGTACGTCTGCGGGCAGAGCCTCTCCGAGCGGTCGTGGATCTTCGGCTCCCAGCGGGCCGAGGTCCAGCGCGACGGCAGTCTCGACTGGGTGGCCCTCGGCCTGGGCTCGGCCCGCGGCAAGGTGCGCATGGAGACCAAGCTGGCCGGTGCCGGATCCTCGGCGAAGGTGACGGGCGCCTACACCGGCCACGGTCGCCAGCATCTCGACTTCGACACGACGCAGGAGCACGCCGCCCCGAACACCGTCTCGGACCTGGCATTCCGCGGGTTGCTGAACGGCCGCTCGACCGCCGTGTGGCGGGGGATGATCCGGGTTGATCCGGGTGCGCAGCAGACCGATGCGTTCCAGGAGTGCCGCAACCTGCTGCTCTCCAAGCGGGCGCACGCCGACGCGATCCCGGGGCTGGAGATCGAGGCCAACGACGTGCGCTGCACGCACGCGGCGGCCATCGCCCAGATCGACCCCGAACAGCTCTACTACCTGCAATCCCGCGGCATCCCGGAGGCGATGGCCAAGCGCCTGGTCATCGAGGGGTTCCTGCAAGAGCTGGTCGAGCGGTTCCCCGAGGGCCCGATCCACGCCGCGCTGTCCAGCGCGCTGGAGCGGCGCCTGAACGCCGTGCTCGGCGTGTAGCGGCGCCGGCGTTCCGGACTTCCGCCACGGTCCACCTCGCGCCTGCCCTTGGCGTGCCCGGGAGCGACCGCCAGCCGGCCACGTACGTCACGACCGCCCGCAGTGCCACGGATCGGCCCATCGTCCAGCGGCGCCGCTGTGGCCTGCGCGGCAGGTAACGTGCCCCCGATGCGCTCGCCCGCCGCCGTCCTGGCCGCTGCCACCGCCCTCGCCGCCGCCTCGCTTGCGGGAACCGGCGGCGTCGCTGCCGCCGCCGGCCCGACGATCGGCGGCTGCCCGGTCTTTCCTGCCTCGAACGCCTGGAACCGCGACGTGAGCCGGCTGCCTGTGCATCCGCGGTCGCGGGCCTTCGTCGCCTCGATCAACGCGAACGGCAATCGGTTCCTGCACGCGGACTTCGGCGGCAACGGCCAGTACGGCATCCCGTACCTGACCGTGCCGGCGACGCAGCCCCGCCTGCCGGTGCGGTTCACCGAGTACGGCGACGAGAGCGACCCGGGGCCCTACCCGATCCCGCTGCGCGCCCCGATCGAGCAGGGGAGCGACCGGCACGTGCTCGCCGTCCAGCGCGGCGCCTGCCGGCTCTACGAGCTCTACCACGCCCAGCGCGGCCAGGGCTCGTGGCGGGCCGGCAACGGCGCGGTGTTCGACCTGCGCTCCAACCGCCTGCGCCCGGCCGGCTGGACGTCCGCTGACGCCGCCGGGCTGCCGATCCTCCCGGGCCTCGCGCGCTACGACGAGGTGCGGGCCGGCTCGATCCGCCACGCCCTGCGGTTCACCGTCTCGGAGAGCCAGCGCGGCTACATCAGCCCGGCCCGGCACTTCGCCTCCGACAATCGCGACCCGAACGTGCCGCCGATGGGCCTGCGCCTGCGGCTGAAGGCGGGCTATCCGCTCGGGCGCTTCCGCGGCCAGGCGCGGGTGATCCTGGTCGCGCTCAAGCGCTACGGAATGATCGTGGCCGACAACGGCTCGGACTGGTTCATCTCGGGCGCGACCGACCGGCGCTGGTCAGACGACGATCTCAACCAGCTCAAGTCGGTCCCCGGCAGCGCCTTCGAGGCCGTGACAACCGGCCCGGTTCGCCGGTAGCCCCCGCGGTTCACGTCCCCGTTACCTGGCGGGAAGCTCCGGCTGCCAGGCTCGGAGCTCCGTTCCACCACCGCCAAGGGAGATGCCCGTGCCCCGCATCATCGTCACGACCGACGGGCAGGACCGCCGCGTGCTCCTCGAAGAGCGCGTCGTGCCCGAGCACTTCGACTCCGACCACTACGCCCAGCGCCTCGTCGAGCGCGTCGGCTGGGCCGTGTCGGACGCCGCGGACACCGAGTCCCCGGCGGCCCGCCGCCGCTGAGCCAGCGGGCGCGCGCGGACGGGTCAACCGTCCGCGCGCGCCCGCTCCTCTTCCGCCTGGCGCAGCTCGATCCGGCGGATCTTGCCGGTGAGGGTCTTCGGGAGCTCGGTGACGAACTCGACCTGACGCGGATAGGCGTAGGCCGAGTGGTGCTCGCGCACGTAGCCGCCGATCTCGCGCCCGAGCTCGTCGCTCGGCGCATACCCGTCGGCGAGTATCACGAAGGCCTTCACGATCGTCCCGCGCTTGACGTCGGGGCTCGCGACGACCGCCGCCTCCTGGACCGCCGGGTGCTCGAGGCAGGCCGACTCGACCTCGAACGGGCCGATCCGGTAGCCGGCGGAGATGATCACGTCGTCGGCCCGGCCCTCGTACCAGACGTAGCCGTCCTCGTCGAAGCGCGCCGCGTCCTTCGTGTGGAACCACTCGCCGCCGAACGTGGCCTCGGTGGCCTCCGGGTTGTTCCAGTAGCGCAGCGGGTAGTGGGGGTTGGAGCGAGCGCGCAGGCAGATCTCGCCGCGCTCGCCTGTCGCCACCGGGCGCTCGTCCTCATCCAGGATCTGGACGTCCCAGCCGGGCATCGGCTTGCCCATCGACCCCTCGCGAACCTCCACGAACGGGTAGTTCGCCACGAGCGGATAGGACTCGGTGAGGCCGTAGTAGTCCAGCACCGTGAGCCCGTACTGCTCGCGAAACCAGCGGATCGCCTCCGGGTTCAGGGGCTCCCCTGCTGAGCAGACGCGGCGGAAGCGCTGCGGGAACCGCTCGCCGGCATCGCCGATCGCCATCATCGCCCGCATCGCGGTCGGCGTCGTGAACATGTTCGTGACCTCGTGGCGGCTGAGGAAGTCCAGCTGGCGCTCGGGATCGAAGCCGCCCTCGCGGCGGTAGACGCACTGGACCGCCCCGAGCCGCCACGGCCCGAGCAGCGGCGCGATGCCAGCCGCCCACGCCCACTCCCCCATCCCGTGGAAGCGCTCGCCGTCCTGCACCTCGTGGCAGTAGCGGAACTCCTCGTGGGCGAGGAGATAGCGATGGGCGTGGACGATGCCCTTCGCCAGTCCGGTCGTGCCCGACGTGTAGTAGAGCTGGGCCGGATCGTCGGCCGCGGTGTCGGCGGTCGGGTGCTCGGTCGGGCGCCCGTCCAGCAGGCCGTCGTCGAGGACGAGGATGGTGTCGTGCTCGAACCGATGCGCGTTGGCCCGGTCGGTCACGAGGACCTTGGCGTCGGAATCCTCGAGCCGGTGGCGGATGCCCTCATCCCCGTAGAGCACCGACATCGAGAGCAGGAGGGCGCCGAGCTTCCACGTGCCGAAGAAGATCGCCGCCGTCTCGGGGGTGGGGGTCAGGACCACGGCCACCCGGTCGCCGCGCTGCACTCCGGCCGCGGCCAGGGCGTGGGCGGCCTGGGCGGACAGGTCCTGCAGCTCGCCCCAGGCGACCTCGCGCTGCGCGCCGGAGTAGTCCTCCCAGCGCATCGCGAGCTTGTCGCGCGGATGCTTGTCGCAGACGTCGGCGGCGATGTTGTAGCGGGCGGGGACGTCCCACCGGTGGGCCGCGCGCAGCTCCTCGTAGCGGTCGGGTGCGGACATCGTCAATCCTCGTCGTGCCCGCCCGCGGCGATCCGCGTGCGCAGCTGCTCCATCACGGCCGGGTCGCGCAGCGTCGTGACGTCGCCGAGCTCGCGGCCCTCGGCGATGTCTCGCAGCAGGCGGCGCATGATCTTCCCGGAGCGGGTCTTGGGAAGGTCGTCGGCCCAGATGATGCGCTTCGGCCGGGCCAGCTTCCCGATCCGGCGGGCGACGTGGTCGCGGATCTCGGCCTCCATGTCGGCGTCGCCCACGCGATCGCCCTCCAGGGTCACGAACGCCGCGATCGCTTGCCCGGTCAGTTCGTCCGGCTCGGCGACGACGGCGGCTTCGGCGACCTTGGGATGGGCGACGATCGCCGACTCGACCTCCGCCGTCGAGAGCCGGTGGCCCGAGACGTTGATGACGTCGTCCACGCGGCCGATCACCCAGAAGTAGCCGTCCGCGTCACGGCGCGCGGCGTCCCCGACGAAGTAGGTCCGGGGGCCGAACCGCTCCCAGTACGTCGAGACGTAGCGGTCGTCGTCCCCGTAGAGCGTGCGCAGCATCCCGGGCCAGGGCCGGGTGAGGGCGAGCAGGCCCTGCGGCCCGCCCGGCGGGACCTCGTTGCCCTCGCGGTCGAGGATCTTCGCCTCCACGCCGGGGAACGGCGTGGTCGCCGAGCCCGGCTTGGCCGCGGTGATCCCCGGGAGCGGCGTGATCATGATCTGACCGGTCTCGGTCTGCCACCACGTGTCGACGATCGGACAGCGCTCGCGGCCGATGACGAGGTGGTACCAGAGCCAGGCCTTCGGGTTGATCGGCTCGCCGACCGTCCCGAGCAGGCGCAGCGAGCTCAGGTCGAACTCGGCGGGATGGCCGGCGCCCCACTTCATGCAGGCCCGGATCGCCGTCGGCGCCGTGTAGAAGATCGTCGCCTTGGAGCGCTGCACCAGCTCCCACCAGATGCCCTTGTGGGGATAGTCGGGAGCGCCTTCGTACATGACGCTCGTCGCCCCGTTGAGCAGCGGGCCGTAGACGATGTAGGAGTGGCCGGTGATCCACCCGACGTCGGCCGAGCAGAAGTAGACGTCGCTCTCGGGCTTGAGGTCGAACACGTAGCGATGCGTGCACTTCACGCCGGTGAGGTAGCCGCCGGTCGTGTGGAGAATGCCCTTGGGCTTCGCGGTCGAGCCGGACGAGTACAAGATGAACAGGGGGTGCTCGGCGTCGAACGGCTCGGCCGGACAGACGGGGTCGGCCGCCGCGCAGATCTCGTCGTAGAAGACGTCGCGGCCCGCCTGCATCGGCACGTCGATGCCCGTGTTGCGGACGACCACGATCGTCTCGAGCGACGCGAGCCCGCCCATGACCGCGTCGACGTCGGCCTTCACCGGGGCGGTCTTGCCCTTCCGCCGGGCTCCGTCCGGGACGATCAGCGCCTTCGCGTGCGACACCTCCATGCGCTCGTGCACCGACTCCGGCGAGAACCCGCCGAACACCACGTTGTGCGGCGCGCCGATGCGGGCGCAGGCCAGCATGGCGACGACGACCTCGGGAATCATCGGGAGGTAGATCCCGACGACGTCCCCGGGCCCGATGCCGCGAGCCTTCAGGGCGTTGGCGAGCCGCTGGACATCGGCGAGCAGGTCGTCGTAGGTGACCGCGCGCTCCTCCCCCTCCTCCCCGTACCAGTGGAATGCGACGCGGTGGCCGAGGCCGGCGGCGACGTGCCGGTCCAGGCAGTTGTGCGATGCGTTGAGCTTGCCGCCTTCGAACCAGGTGTAGAAGGGCGGGTTGCTGTCGTTCAGGACGCCGGTGAACGGCTCGAACCACTCCAGCTCGCGCGCCTGGCGCTCCCACCACCCGAGCGGATCGCGGTCCGCCTCGGCGTAGATCGACGGATCCGAGAGCAGGGCATGCTCCGCGAACGGCGCGGGGGGCGGGAACGTCTCGGTCTCGAGCATCTCCTCGAGCCGCCGTTCGAGCTCCTCGCCAGTGGCTGCGTTGCCGGTCACCTCGGATGTCCCTCCTGCCGTGTCGAGTCAGGGCCGGCGGCGCCGGCGCAGGGGCATTCTTCCCCGAATCGGCCCGCCGTTCCACCTCGGCCGGACAACCTGGACGCGGACGGGCCTGGCGGAGCCGCCGGCTAGAGGATTCCTCTAGAATCTTCCTCTATGCCGGAGCCGGATTCCCCCGCCCCCGCCGCAGCGCCCGCACGCGAAGCCGTGCTCGACGCCGCGCTGGCCCTGTTCGCCCGGCGGGGCTACGAGGCGACGACCGTCGAGGAGATCCGGCGGGTGAGCGGCGCGAGCATCGGGAGCATCTACCACCACTTCGGCGGCAAGGAGGGCATCGCCGCGGCGCTGTACCTCCGGGCCCTCACGGACTACCAGGCCGGGTTCCTCGCTGCCCTGCACGCGCGTCGCGGCCCGCGGGCCGGAATTGAGGCGGTCGTGCGCCACGACCTCGACTGGATCGAGGCGCATCCGGCGGCGGCCCGCCTCCTCCTCGCCGACCGGGAGGCCCAGGCGGCGGCCGGCGGCTCGACCGAGCTGCGCGACGCCAACCGTGCGTTCTTCACCGCGGTGCAGGCCTGGCTCGCCCCGCACGTGGCCGCCGGAGCGATCCGCAGCCTGGACCCCGATCTGTTCGAGGCGCTCGTCCTCGGTCCGTCCCACGAATACGCGCGCCACCGCCTCGCGGGGCGCGCGACCACCTCGGCGGCGGCGGCCCGCCGGGTGCTCGCCGCCGCCGCCTGGTCCGCCGTATCCCCATGACCCCGAAGGAGGCCGCCGTGCCCGTTCCCAGCTACCACGATTTCGTCGCCGACCAGCGGACCGCCGGGCCGCCGCTCGTGGACGTGTCCCGCGAGGGTTCGCGGGCCACCGTACGCATGGACGACCCGGGGCACCTCAATGCCCTGAGCGCCCCGCTCACTCTCCAGGTGCTCGACGCCCTCACCGACCTCGATCGGGACCCCGAGATCCGCACGGTCATCCTCACTGGCACCGACCCGGCCTTCAGCGCCGGGGGCGACCTGCGCCTGATGGAGGGCTACGCCCATCCGATGACCGACGACGGCGCCCAGGGCTCGACCGCGGTCTGGCGCTGGATCCGGCGCCAGTTCGGCGGGGTCGCCCGGCTCATCGCGTCCACCGACATGGCCGTCGTCGCCGCGGTCAACGGCGCCGCGGCGGGCGTCGCCCTGGCCTGGGCGCTGACCTGCGACGTGATCGTCGTCTCCGAGCGGGCCCGGCTGGTCCCGGCGTTCGGGCGCATCGGGCTCGTGCCCGAGGTCGGCTCGAGCTGGGCGCTCACCCGCCGGCTCGGCTACCAGGGCGCCTTCGCGCTCTTCACCGCGGGCCGGGAGCTCGACGGCCAAGCGATGTTCGACGCCGGCCTGGCCACCGAGATCGTGCCCCACGCCGAGCTCCTGCCTGCCGCCCAGGCCTGGGGCGAGCGGGTCGACGCGCTGCCCGAGCACCTCGTGCCGATGATGAAGCCGCTGCTGCGCGGCGCCGCCGATCAGACGTGGGATCAGGCGATCGCGACCGAGGAGTTCGCCGAGCCCCTCTGCTTCACCACCGCCGCGCACCGCGGCGCGGTGCGCGGCCTGCTCGGCCGCGCATAGAATCGCCGCGCACCGTTCCGCCCCCGGAGGAGACCCCGTGTCCGACGAGCCCACCAAGTTCCTGCTGTCCGAGCGCGACATCCCGACCCACTGGGTCAACCTGCTCCCCGACCTGCCCGGCGAGCCGCTGCCGCCGCTCAGCCCCGCGACGATGGAGCCGGCGGGCCCGGACGACCTGACGCCGATCTTCCCCATGGGCCTGATCGGGCAGGAGGTCTCGATGGAGCCCGAGATCGAGATCCCGGAGGAGGTGCGCGAGGCCTACAAGCTGTGGCGGCCCACGCCGCTGTACCGCGCGCGGCGCCTGGAGAAGGCGCTCGATACCCCGGCACGCATCTACTACAAGTACGAGGGCGTCTCGCCGGCCGGCTCGCACAAGCCGAACACCGCCGTGCCGCAGGCCTACGAGAACGCCCAGGCCGGCATCAAGAAGCTCGCGACCGAGACCGGCGCGGGCCAGTGGGGCTCGTCGCTGTCGTTTGCCTGCGCGCTCTTCGGGCTCGAGTGCGAGGTCTTCATGGTCGGCTCCAGCTACGACCAGAAGCCCTACCGCCGCTCGATGATCGAGACCTGGGGCGCGACGGTGCACCGCTCGCCGTCGACCCTCACGGAGGCCGGGCGCTCGCAGGCCGAGCACACGACCGGCTCGCTCGGGATCGCGATCTCCGAGGCCGTCGAGGTGGCCGCGCAGGATCCGGAGTGCAACTACGCCCTGGGCTCGGTGCTCAACCACGTGCTGCTGCACCAGACGATCGTCGGCCAGGAGGCGCTCGCCCAGCTCGAGATGGCCGGGGACTTCCCGGACGTCGTCGTGGCCTGCGTGGGCGGCGGCTCGAACTTCGGCGGGATCACCTTCCCGTTCGTGCGGCGCAACCTCCGTGACGGCGAGACGACCCGGTTCGTCGCGGCCGAGCCGGCCGCCTGCCCCACGCTGACCCGCGGGGTCTACCGCTACGACTACGGCGACACGGTGGGCATGACCCCGCTCATGCCCATGTACACCCTCGGGCACGACTTCGTCCCGCCGCCGGTGCACGCGGGCGGGCTGCGCTACCACGGCGATGCGCCGATGGTCTGCGGCCTCGTGAAGGCGGGCCTCGTCGAGGCCCGGGCCTACAAGCAGAACGACACGTTCGCCGCTGCCGTCCAGTTCGCCCGGACCGAGGGGATCATCCCCGCCCCGGAGCCGGCGCACGCCATTCGCGCGGCAATCGAGGAGGCGCAGGCGGCGAAGGAGGCCGGCGAGGAGCGGGTCATCCTCTTCAACCTCTGCGGCCACGGCCACTTCGACCTGAGCGCCTACGACGCCTACCTGGCGGGCAAGCTCGAGGACCCGGAGTTCTCGGAGGCCGACATGGAGGCGGCGCTCGCGCGCCTGCCCGACGTGCCCATGCCGGCCTGACGGCCCGGCCTCAGCGCCGCTTCTTCTTCTTCCGCCGCCCGGCCTGCGAGGCCGGGATGGCGGGCTGCGACGAGCTCGCCGGCGCCGGACTCGCGCTGGCCGGCTCCGCGCCGCCGCCCGCCTTCTGCGCCTGGCGGCGCTCGGCGACACGCTGGCGCGCCTCCATCGCCTCCTGGCGCGACGGCCACGGGACCGCGGCGCCCGAGGTCCAGGCCTCCGGCATGCCGCCGGGCCAGCGGCCGGTGAAGAGCACCGCCGACCCGAGGAACCAGAAGAGCTGCACGATCGGAATCGGCGAGCCGAGCGGAATGATGAGCAGGACCCCGGTGATGATCCCCAGGACCCCCATGAACCGCGACTGCAGGCCGACGCGCATCGAGTTGAGCGAGATGATCACGAAGGAGAACCCGAGCGCGAGGACACCGACGAGCGTCGCGAAGGCGCCGACCGTCGGTCCGGTGCTTCGGAACGCGTTCTTCGCCTCCTGATAGCCGAAATCGCCGTGGGAAACGAAGTTGCTGGCTTCCGCGAGCAGGAATCCGCGTGACGCCACCTGGGCCACGAGGAGCAGGATAGGACCGCCGATCGCGGCGTAGAGCGCGAGCGGCGGCAGCTCGGGACGCCGGTGCTTCGTGGCGGTGTAGAGGTAGTAGAGGACGACGCCCATCCCCAGCGCACCGAGGCCCTGAAGAATCGCGGGTGCGATCACGGCCAGCGCATGCGCGTTGTAGAAGATGAGCTGGCCCACCTCGGACTGCGGCGTGTCGGCCAGGGACGTCGCGTTGATGATCGCCCCGATGAACGGGAGCAGGCCGCCGACGATCGCGCCAGCAACGGCCTTGGGCGCCCAGGATCGCTCCCACGCCACCTGAGCCTTGTTCGAGCGGGCAGGGACGCTTGGTTTCTTGGTGGTCGCCACGGGGCGGGGATGGTACCGGCGGGGCGCGGTCGCCGCCCGTGCGCCCGCAAGTAGACTCGCCCGATGACCGCCCGCGAGGTCATGACCGCCGCCGTGATCACCGCCTCCGCCGCGGCTCCTGCGCGCGAGGCGGCCGAGCTGATGCGCTCCCACAACGTCGGGGCCATCGTCCTCGTCGACGGCGCCGGAGCCCCCGCCGGCCTCATCACCGACCGCGACCTCGCCGTCCGCGTCGTGGCGGCCGGCGCCGATCCGGACTCGCCGGCGTCCGCGCACGCCTCGGCCCCGGTCATCACCGCGCCGGCCGACATCGAGGTCGAGGCCGCAGCCGATCTCATGGCCGCCCACGGCATCCGGCGCCTGCCGCTGCTGGACCGCGACCGGCTCGCCGGCATCGTCACGCTGCACGATCTCGCGGTGCGCACCGGCGAGATGGAACTCGCCCACCGCATGACGACCACGGTGATGCGAGCGGCGCTGCCGGACTTCTATTTCTTCACGCGCGGCGGGTAACGGCCGCCGCGCCGAGCAGGTCGCGGATCGCATCCGCGGCGGCCCCGTCCCAGCGCACCGCCTGCGGGGCCAGGCCGGCCAGCGTGTCGGCAGCGGCCCGCTCGTGCGGGCCGGCGTGCGAGCTGCTCAGCACCCGCAGCGGCAGATCGAGGGCGCGCAGGCCGCGGCGACCGTAGTCCCAGGCCGGCTGGCCGCCCCAGTCCGCGAACAGCGCGCGGTGGTTTGCCGCGCCGCGAGCCTGGCGCTCGGGGCCATGCCCCTCGGCGGCCAGGAGCGCCGCGGCGGCAGCCGGCGGCCCTTCGTCGCGCAGGCGGGCTTCGATGAGCACGCGCTCGGTGGCCAGCCGTTCCGCGGCCCCGGCGACGAAGGCGTGCAACGGAGGGTCGATGACCACGGCGCCCGCCAGCCGGTCCCCGTGGCGCTGGGCGAGATCGAGGCAGACGAGCGCGCCGAAGTCTTCGCCGCACACCACCGCGGGCCCGGACGCGCACGCCGCCAGCACCGCCGCGGCGTCCTCGGCCTGCTCCTCAACGGTGGTGCGCTCGTAGGGCTCGGGCGCCTCGCTGGCGCCGTAGCCGCGACGGTCGTAGGTGATCACGGTCGCCTCCCCGGCCAGCGCCGCCGCCGTCTCGCGCCAGCCCTCCCGCGCGTCGCCGAGGCCGTGGACGAGCAGCACCGGCGGGCCGGCGCCCTGGACCTCGCACGCGAGCGCCACGCCGGCGCCCTGGACCTGCCGTTCCATCGGCCCAGCGTAGCCGCCGGGCCGCGACGGCTACCATGGACGCCATGGAAGGCTTCGGAGGGCTCTTCGGCGATCCAGAGGAACTGCAGCGGCGCATGGCGGAGTTCGCCGAGCAGATGCAGGACACCCAGAAGATCGCCTGGGCCGACAACGCGATCAAGCTCGCGGTCGACATGACCGTCGCGGCGATCAACCGGGTGAACCTGCAAGGGAACGCCGAGCAGCAGGCGGAGGAGATCCGCCGCGTCATGGGGATCGTCTTCCCCGAGGCCGTCACGCTCGTGCGCGAGGCCCGGCAGGGGCTCCAGTAGCCCGCGACCGACGGACCAGGCGCGGCTGGTACGGTGCCGCGCCGTGAGCCGCGGACGCCTGATCGTCGCCGTGCTGGTCGCCTTGGTCGTTGGCGTCAGCGCCGGCGTGCTGATCTCACTCGGCGAGTCCGGCGACTCGGCCACCACGAGCGCCTCGGTGTCCGTGCCGCCCGCAACCATCCCGACGACGGGCACGGCCCCCTCGTCGGCCGACGCGCAGGTCATCACCCGCGCCGTCACCAGCTACGTCGACGCAGCGGCCACGCAGGACGCCGGCACGCTCTGCGGCCTCGAGGCCGAGGGCGCCACGGTCACGGTCACCGGGGCCGACGCAGCGAACGCCTGCGCCGAGGCGGCCGGCATCGACCTCGCGACCCTGCCGGCGCCCCGCGATCTGCGCATCACCGCGATTCGGGTCGACGGCGGCGCCGCCAACGCCGAGGTGACCGGCGGCCGCTTCGGCCTGGTCCGCTCGGGCGGCGGCTGGCAGATCTCCGGCTACGTCCCGGCCTGAGCGAGGCCCGCCCGCCGCGCGGTCACATGCGCGCGGCAGCCTCGGCCGCCCGCTCCTCCTTCCCCCGCGCAATGACCTCCCGGAACGACCGGAACCGAAAGACGAAGAAGATCATCCCGAAGGCCAGGGCGAAACTGAACGCGGCGATCGCGATCTGCTGCCCCACCGAGTAGGCGGCGACCGTCTCCGCCGAGGCGGTCCCCGCGAAGACCTGGAGCAGGAGCGCCTGCTGCACCCCAGCGCCGCCGGGCGTGAACGGCACGATCGCCGCGACCGCGTTGACGCCGAGCACGAGGAGGACGTTGCGCACCGAGCCGCCGATGTGGAAGGCGTCGAGCAGGAACCAGAAGGCCGCGCACCGGCACAGCCAGGCCACGAACTGCACGGCGAACACCTCGCGCAGGTAGCGAGGGCGGTCGCGGAGGATGACCACGCCCTGCTTCACACGCTCCCAGAAGCGCTTGACCCGAACCGACAGCGTGCCGAACGCGACGAAGAAGAGGACAGCGAGCGCTGTGAGGAGGAAGAGCGTGAACTGCGGATGCGAGGCGAGGTAGGACAGGTCGAAGGCATCGAGCTTCGAGAAGTCCGGCGGCTTGGGGAACACGCCCTGGCTGAACGCGAAGGCGAGGATGAAGACCGCCATCACCCCGTCGAAGACCGCCTCGACGAAGAAGCTCGAGCCGACCGCGGGGTAGCTGGAGTTCGGCACGCTGCTCTTGACGAGGAACAGCTTGATCACGTCCCCGCCGCGAGCCGGCACGACGTTGTTGAAGCCGTAGGCGGCCCAGTAGGCGCCCCAGATCAGCTTGAAATCGATCGTCTCGGTCGGGTAGGCGGCCCGGAGCACGTTGTAGTAGGCCCGGGCCCGGATCGAGATGTAGAAGAAGAAGGCAACGAGCCCAAGGAGCAGCGGGACCCAGTCGATCGCGGCGAGATTCGCCAGGAACTTGTCGACCGAGTCCAGGAAGGACGTGAAGCTGCTGGCCAGCGGCGGCACCGCCGAGAGGGTACGCGAGCGGTTTGCGCGCGGCGGGCCGCGGAGCTACGCTCGGCGGCGTGCCGCCGCTGCGCACGGTCCGCGTGGCCGCCGTCCAGGCCACCCCCGTCGTCCTCGACGCCCCGGCCTGCACGGACAAGGCGGTGCAGCTGATCGGCGAGGCCGCTGCCGCGGGCGCCGAGCTCGTGGTCCTGCCCGAGACGTTCATCCCGCTGTACCCCTCCAACGCCTGGGCGAAGGGTGCGGCAGACTTCGGCGGGTTCGACGAGCTGTGGCAGCGCCTGTGGGACAACGCCGTCGACGTGCCCGGTCCGCTGGTCGACGCGCTGGCCGGCGCCTGCCGCTCCCACGGCGTGCACTGCGCCATCGGAGTCAACGAGCGCGAGTCCGTGCGTCCCGGATCCGTCTACAACACGCTGCTCCTCCTGGGCCCGGACGGGCTGCTCCTCAAGCGGCGCAAGCTCATGCCCACCATGCACGAGCGCCTCTTCCACGGCATCGGGGCGGGTGACGATCTCGTCACGGTGCCGACGCCGCTCGGCCGGATCGGCGGCCTCATCTGCTGGGAGAACCGCATGCCGCTGGCCCGGTACGCGCTCGAGCGGGCCGGCATCCAGCTGTGGGTCGCGCCGACCGCCGACGACAGCGACGGCTGGCTGGCGAGCATGCGCCACATCGCGATCGAGTCGGGCGCGTTCGTCGTGTCGGCGCCGCAGTTCATCCCGCGGTCGGCCTTCCCGCCGGACTTCCCCGTTCCGCTCCCGGACCGCGAGACGTTCGGACGCGGCGGCGCGGCGATCGTCGAGCCGACCTGGGGCGAGGTGATCGCGGGGCCGCTCTACGACGCCGAGGGGATCGTGATCGCCGACTGCGACCTGCGGGCCGGGATGCGGGCGAAGCGGTGGTTCGACGCCGTCGGGCACTACGGTCGCGAGGACGTGCTGGGCCACCTCGCCCCGCCCGCCGCCGGCGCTGACGAGCCAGCCCCCGGCACGCCGGCCCGCGGCGCCGACACGTAGGGCGGATCAGGGCCGGGCCCAGGGGGCCGGTGCGAGCGCGGACGGGTCGAGGTCGGCGGCGCGCGGCACGCCGGCGAGGGCGAGCGCGGTGTCGAACTCGCTGACCAGGAGCTCCAGCACACGCCGGGCGCCGGCCTCGCCGCCCACGGCGAGGCCCCACAGCACCGGACGGCCGACCAGCACGGCGCGGGCGCCCAGCGCCAGGGCCTTGAGGACGTCGGTCCCCCGCCGCACGCCGCCGTCGACGAGCACGTCGATCTCGTCACCGACCTCGTCGACCACCGGCGGGAGCGCATCCGCCCCGGAGAGCACCGTGTCGAGCTGGCGGCCCCCGTGGTTCGACACGACCACGCCGGCCGCGCCGTGCTCGGCGGCCCGGCGGGCATCCTCCGGTCGCAGCACGCCCTTGACGATCACCGGCAGCCCGCTCTGGGCCGCGAAGGCCTCGACGTCTGACCAGGTGAGGGATGGATCGATCAGGTCCACCACCTCGCCGAGGCTCAGCACGCCCTCCCCGCCGGCGGCATTGACCATGGGGATCGCCGTCGCGTGGCCCACGACGAATCCGGTGCGCAGGTCGCGCTCGCGATTCCCGAGGACGGGCATGTCCACCGTGAGCACGAGCGCCTCGTAGCCGTGCTGCACCGCCGCCGCGACGATCTCCCGGGTGACGCCCCGGTCCCGGAACACGTAGAGCTGGAACCAGCGTGTCGTGTCGGGCACCGCCTGCGCGAGCGCGGTCACGCCGGTCGTCGCCAGCGATGAGAGCGTGTAGGTCGCCCCGGCCGCACCGGCGGCGCGTGCCGTGGCCGCCTCGCCTTCGGGCGTGGCGAGCTTGTGGAACGCCGACGGCGCGACGATGACCGGGTGCGGGCGCTCCCGCCCGAGCACCGTGGTGCGCAGGTCGCGCTCGCTCACGTCCACCATGACCCGGGGGCGGATCGCCAGCCGCCGCCAGGCCGCCTGGTTGTCGGCCAGCGTGATCTCGTCGCCGGCGCCGCCAGCGTAGTAGCCGTACGGGCCGGGATCCATGACGCCGGCCGCCTGGGCCTCGAAGTCGGCGATCGTCGGCGGCAGCTCCATCAGTGCCCCTCCGCCGTCCGCAGCCCGAGCAGGGCGCCGAACCCGATCAGGCCCGCGCCCGCGACCACGTCGACAGCGCGGACGAAGCGATCGCCCACGTGCCGACGCGCGACCGCGACACCTCCGGCCAGCGCGGCCATCCAGGTGAGGCTGCCGAGGCCGACCCCCGCAAGGAGGGCGACGACCTCCGGGGCCGAGTCCGCCGAGGCGCCTGCGGACGCCGCCGCGAAGAGCGCAGCCCACGAGGCGATCGTGAGCGGATTGGAGGCCGTGGCGCCGAGCGCGGTGCCGAACGCTCGCTTGGGCGTAGCCACCTCGGAGGGCAGCTCTCCGCCGAGGCGGACCCGGAACGCCCCCCACAGCGTGTGGACGCCGAGCGCGACGAGCACCGCCGCCCCGAGCAGGCCGAGGACTGTCCGCACGCTGTCGATCGAGAGCGCCGAGGCCGCGCCGGCGGCGCCCGCGGCGGCATAGAGCGTGTCGATCACCGCCACTCCGGCCCCGATCGCCAGGCCCGCGGCCAGCGATCCGCGCAGGACCGTGCGGATGAGCAGCAGCGACATCGGCCCGAGCTGGGCAGCGACGAGGAACCCCATGCCGAAGCCGGCCGCGACGAAGCCCATGCGACTACCGCCGCTCCAGCGTTCCGCCCATGGGCGCCAGCTTACCCCGCCGCGCTGCCCGGAGTCTTGCCGCGCAGGACGGTCAGCAGGCTCCAGGCCGACACGCCGAACCACACCGACTCCAGGATCACGAATCCCCACTGCGAGCTCACGGCGGCCGACACGCCCAGCGCGCCGGACCCGACGGCGTTGAAGGCCAGGTAGGGAAGCCCGTACTGGTCGAGCCGCCCGAGCTGGGCCGCCGCGTAGGGAATGAGGATCAGGACGGCGCCGGCGATCTGCACCCACTGCTCGGGCCCGGCGGCGGCGACTACGATCGGTGTCGTTCGCATCGCCGCAGCCTACGGCCCGGCCGCGTCTGAATCCGCCGGGTTACGGCGCGGGGCTCAGCTCTCCGAGCACGGCGAGCACCTGCTCGTCGTGGGTCTTCGGCGACGCCTTCGGGATGACGTGGCGGATCACGCCTTCGCCGTCGATGATGAACGTGGCTCGCTGGACGCCCATGTACTTCTTGCCGTACATCGACTTCTCCACCCAGGTGCCATATGACTCGGCCACGGCATGGTCCTCGTCGCCCAGCAGCGTGAACCCGAGGCCGTGCTTGTCGTCGAACTTCTTGATCTTCGCCGGCGTGTCGGGCGAGACGCCGACGACCGCCGCCCCGGCGGCGGCGTAGTCCTGCGCGTGGTCCCGGACCCCGCACGCCTGGGTCGTGCAGCCGGGCGTGTCGGCCCGGGGGTAGAAATAGAGGACCAGCGCCTGGCCGGCGTAGTCGCGCAGCGACACCGGGTCGCCGTTCTGATCGGGGAGCGTGAAGGCCGGAGCCTGGTCGCCGACGTCGAGCATCATTCGTCTCCTTCGCGGGTGGTCGTCACTTGAGCAGCCGGGAGAGGCGGCGGTCCTTCAGGACGCGCCCCTCGGTCTGGCAGTGCGGGCAGTAGGTCATGACGTACTCCTCGTAGTGCACGGCTTCGAGGGTCGTGTCGCAGCGCGGGCAGGGCTCGCCCTGGCGGCGGTGGATGCGCAGCGGCATGGGCAGCTTGTCGGGGATCGGCAGCTGCACGGTCGCCTCGTAGTGGTCCAGCGCCGCCCCGAGCGTCCCCACGGCAGCGGCTCGCAGCGACTCAGCCTCGCCGGCGGAGAGGTCGTCGCCGCGCTTGAACGGGGAGAGCCGAGCCTCCCAGAGGATCTCGTCCACCCACGAGCGCCCGATCCCGGCCACGACGTGCTGATCGCGCAGCGCGGAGTGCAACGGCCGGGGCGCGGCGAGCAGCGGGCCGAACGGCGGCGGGTCCGGCCAGGCCTCCGGGCCCAGCGACGCGACCGACTCGTCGGCGTCGACCGCCTCGGCAGGCAGGACCTTGGCCCACGCGCGCTGCTTGGTGCCGAACTCGCGGAGCCGCAGCTCGCGACCGTCGGCGAGACGCAGCAGCAGGCGGGACGTCCGGTCGCGCATCGACGCCCGCGTGCCGAACAGCTGCAGGCGGCCGGCGGACATCAGGTGCAGCAGGACCGAGGGCGCGCCGCTCGCATCGACGATCAGGTGCTTGCCCCGCCGCCGGACGCCGGCCAGCTCGGCGCCCGCCAGCGCGGCCAGCGGCGGGTCGAAGGTCTTCAGGACGTTCAGCCCCGGCGCGACGGCGGACTCGACCGCCACCCCCGCCACGGCGGCGCCGATTCGGCGGGCGGTGATCTCGACTTCCGGCAACTCGGGCACGGTCCGATCGTGGCACACGCACGGCCCCGCCGGACGGGCACGGGTGAGTTGGCGCCGAGCGGCCGCACGGACTCCGGTGTCGGCGCGGCGCTCGTGCGCCGCTCAGCCGGCCGACAGGAGCGCCTCGAGGGCGCGCCGCACTGCCACTGCGGCGTCATGCGGCGAGAGCCCCTGGTGGGCGCGGAGGCTCTCCCAGGCCGGCCACTCCGAGATCGCCGCGACCGCCGCCAGCGTCGCGGCCCGCTCGGCCGGCGGCCGGCGATCGAGCTCGGCGGCAAAGATGCGTCCCACTTCCGCGTGAACGATCGCGCGGAACATGGTGAGGCCGTCGTGGACGGTCCCCGAGAAGGGCTCTTGCAGCAACGCCGCCCGGCGCACGGGCGTGACCGCCTCCCAGATGCGGGCGCGCTGCGCCACGAACGCGTCGAGGCGCCCAGACAGGGGACCGTCGGCCGGGATCCGCTCCACCAAGGCGACGACCCGGTCGCGCTGCCGCGCGACCACGGCCTCGATCAGCGCGTCGCGCTCGGGGAAGTGCTGGAAGACCGAACGCTCCGAGACCCCCGCACGTTCGGCGATCTGCTCGGCGGTGGGGCGCAGCTCGCCGTCGGCCACGAGGGCGAGCACCCCGTCCACGATCGCCGCCCGCGTGCGCTCGCGCCGCAGGCTCCGGCCGTCGGGCGGTGCCGCGGCGGTCGGATCGGGGGTGGTGAGCGAGGAATCGGCCATCGGTCGGCTCGAGCCGGAGACGATACTGCGCGGCTGGCAGGCGGCTTTCCGCGACCGGCACGCGGATCCGACCTCCACAACCGCCGGCGGCGCCGATCGATGCGGTCGGCAAACCGTTAGCGGCCCGTCAGCGGATCTTGATGTTGCCTTGAAGGTGGCAGGAAAGGGTGCGGTGCATGACAACGACACTCGCCATCCACCACACCTCAGATCACGACGACGCGTTCGCACTGGAGCTCGACGGGCAGCCGACCGACCTGGTCACCGTCCTCCTGGTGCCCGACCGTCCGGCCGGCATCGACGAGCTCGAGCAGCGGCTTGCGGAGCTCATCGCCCGGGCCGAGCTGGCCACCGGCGCCCCCGCCGTCGGCATCATCGGCAGCGAGAGCGATGTCGCGGCCCAGCCGTTTCACGCCGTGGCCCGCACGCCGGTCCTCGCCGCCGCGTGACCGCCCGCAAGCCGCCGTTCTGACCGCCGGCCTCCCTGGAGCGCCGGCGGTTCTGCGTCCGGGACCGATCAGCCCGCCAGGCCGCCCGTCTCCCGCGGCCGCAGGAGCACCATGAGCTCCCCCGTTCCGGCCGCGACCCGCACGCCCGCCACGCCGCCCTTCTTGATGTCGACCCGCCCGCCCGTGAGATCGTGGACGGTCTGCGAGAAGTCCGGCTCGTGCCCGACGATCAGGACGCGCGCATCCTCGGACTCTCCGGCGAGCAGCTCGAGCGCGTCCCGCGCCCCGAACCCCGCCGAGAGCGGCTCGTGAACCGCGGGCTCGACGCCGAGCACCTCGCAGGCCAGGCGCGCCGTGTCCGCGGCCCGCACGCGGGGGCTGGTGTACACCGCGTCGAAGGCCACGCCGAGGCCGGCCAGCGCCGCGCCCGCGTCCCGCGCCTGGCGCTCGCCCCGGCCGGTGAGCTGCCGGGCCGCGTCCTCGCGGGCCCCGTGGGGTTCTGCCTCGCCGTGGCGGAGCAGCCAGAGCTGGCGCGCCATCAGGTCACAGGGAATCCGATGGTGACGGCCGCGGACCGATTCCCGGCCCGGTCGGCAGCCACGAGCGTGGCGCGGTAGCGCCCGGCGGCGAGCCGGCGCCCGCTGGCGGTGCGGGCCACGACCTTGGTGGTGTCCCCCTGGCGGACCGAGAACCGCACGCTGCCGAACCCGACGTAGGCCTTCGCGGCGTTGCGCCGGGTCAGCGTCACCGTCACGGTCGCCGCTTCGCTGCTGCGCACCTGCAGCGTGACCCTCCCGGCTCCGGTGAGCGCCGAGATGCGGGAGAGGCGCGGGGCCGTGCGGTCGCGCGGCGTCGGGGGGACGGTGCCGGTCGCGTTCACGATCACCGTCCCGGACATCCCTACTCCGCCCGGCGCGCCGTGGAGGGCGCAGTAGTAGCGGTACGTGCCGGGGACCGTGAACGTGCGGGCCGGGGTGGTCCACGGAGCCGGCGCCGGTGCCGCCGGCTGCGTGAAGAGCCCGTCCTCGAACTTCACGTTGTGCAGGCCGCCGAGGTTCGTGAACGTCACACTCTCGCCGGGCTTCACGGCGACCCGCTTGGCGACGAACGTGAACTCCGGCGTGGCCTTCACCGTCTGGCTCGCGGCGGCGGCCGGCTGCGCCGCGGCGGCAGCGGCGACCGCCGCCAGGGCGAGGATCGGAGACGTGCGCATAGGCGCACGGTAGCGACAGCCGCTGTCGCGTGGGGCGGCGGATCGGGCGCCGCCCGCGCTGGCGGGCAGGGACGGCGCCGCTCGCGTAGGTTTCGGGCCGTGACCGCGATCGTCGACACTCCCGAAGAGGCTGCCGCGCTCGACCTCCCGCCGCTGCTGGTCCGCCGTCCACTCGAGGCGTTCCTCGACCGTCACGGGCTCGGATCCGGGCCGGTCACGGCCGAGCCGGTCGGCGAAGGGCACTCGAACATCACCTACGTGATCGCCCGCGGCGAGGAGTCGTGGGTGCTCCGGCGGCCGCCGCGGCCGCCGCTGCCGCCATCGGCCCACGACG
>JAXLTD010000014.1:0-36461 GCA_046330225.1 Solirubrobacteraceae bacterium
GCAAATCGCCCCTTTTTGAGGCGCCTCGGATGCGATCATAATCCGCGTGTCGGGGGTTCGAGTCCCTCCTCCGGCATCGCCCAAGGGTCGTCGTCGCCCCGGCGCGCCGGCCACCGGCCTCAGCAGACCGCGTGGTCCTTGGTGACCCGGACGGACGAGGCGGGCGCCGTCGCCAGGGCGGCAGCCGGCCGCGCCGGGCGCTCGACGAGGTTGCCGCCGCAGTTCGGGCAGATGCCGCCGAGGCGGGCCTCGGCGCACTCGGAGCAGAACGTGCACTCGAAGGTGCAGATGCGCGCGGCGTCGGTGTCCGGCGGCAGGTCGCGGTCGCAGCACTCGCAGTTGGGACGCAGCTCGAGCATGGGCCGAGTATCGCCGGCGGCGCCCGAGGCGTCCAGCCGCCCTGGCCGGGGGCCGGACTGGCCCGGCGCCGACCGGGCCGAATCGGCCCCCGGCTCGAAGGTCGCCCGGCCGGCCATGAACAGCCCGCGCTGCGGGATGAGGAGCTCCCCGAGCCGCGCCTGGCGCGGCGCCGGCCCCGTCGGCCCGAGGTCGGCCCCGCGCAGCATCGCCCGGCTCTCGCTCGCCACCCAGATCGTGAGCGGCTGCGCGGCGAACCGCTGCCCGTTCGGCGCCGTTCCGGCCAGCCGCACGCGGCCGGCCCGCAGCGCCGGGCCCGCCACGGCCGACATGGCGCCCAGGACGCGCGGCGAGCGCCACGCCCAGCCCGGCAGGACAGCGCCGGCGCACGAGAACAGCCGGGTCGCCACGGTGGAGGCGAGCTGCACGGTCCACTCGAGCTCGCCGTCGCCGACGCGGACCTCGAAGCCATGCGGCGCGGTCCAGGCGATCGCGATGTCGCGTTCGAGCACCTCGTCGACGGCCGGCCCGAAGAAGCGGGTGCAGGCGAGGCCGGCGGGCTGGTCCTGGAAGAACGTCCATCGGCCCGCGGGATCGCAGTGCCACACCGACCGGTAGCCCGGGCCGAGCGACGACGCCGGAAACCGGCGCAGGGCCAGGACGTGGCCGGAGCGGAACGGCAGGCCCATGACCCCGTAGCCGTGGAACCGGTCCCCGGCGCCGGGCGGAATCTCCGCCCGGCGCTCGAGGCCGGCGATGTGCTGCGACGGCGCCCTCATCTCAGCCGTGAACGACCGTGAAGGCCAGCCGGACGGGCCGGCTGCGATTGCCGGCGGCGTCGCGCGCGGTCAGCGTGAGCCGGTAGGAGCCCGCCGCGAGGCGCCGGCGGCCGATGCGGCCGCTCAGCGCGGTGCGGCCGGTGC
Source organism: Solirubrobacteraceae bacterium (assembly GCA_046330225.1). GTDB lineage: Bacteria > Actinomycetota > Thermoleophilia > Solirubrobacterales > Solirubrobacteraceae > CANJIV01. The sequence continues at coordinate 1,281 of JAXLTD010000014.1, forward strand.
CCGCGCGGATTCGGCGGGCGAGCACCCCGGCCCCGCGGTAGGCCGTGCAGGCCCGGGTGCGGGGCCGGCGCGCCACCGCCCGGCACGTGCGGCGGGTGCCGGCGGCCCGGCGGCCGGGCCCGGCCCGCTCGACCAGCAGCGTGAGCGTTGCGGCCTCGCTCGAGCGGTAGCGCAGCACGGTGCCGCGGCGCACACCCGCGGCGACCGCGGTCGCCGAACGGCCGACGCGGAACCGTCGCGGCGACAGGCGCGCGGCCGTGAGCACCGGGGCCGCGGTGTCGCGGCCGCCGCCGGCGTTCGCCCCGGCGGCGCAGTCGGCCCGGAGCGCGCGGACGTAGGCCTGCAGGAGCGTGCCCGCCGGCCCGACGAGCGGGTCGCTGGTCGTGAACGTCACGCAGCCGCCGCCTGCGCTGATGTCGCCCGCGTCGGCGCGCTGGCCCGCGGGTGCGCCACCGGCTCCGCTGCGACGGGAGACGAGGTCGGTCCGGCCGGCGGCGAGGTCGCGCCGGTAGGTCTGGATCACGCCAGCCGGGGTTCCGGGCGCGAGGTTGGCCGCGCTGGTGGAGAACGAGACGTAGCCGCCATCGGGGCTCAGCCCCAGGTTGCTCACGCCGGCATCCGCCGAGGCGCCGGCGGCGCCGTCGGCGCGGCTCGCGAGCACGAGCGTGCCCGCGCGCAGGTCGCGCACGAAGGCCTGGTGCAGCGGCGCGGTCAGCCCCAGCAGGTTCGTCGCGGCTGTGCTGAACGCCACGCGGGTGCCGGCGGCGTCGATCGCGGCGCGGGACGTCTGGCCGTTGCTCTTGGTCCCGTCCGGGGCCGCGCTGGCCAGCCGCGTCGTGCCGGCGGCCAGATCGCGCACGTGCGCATCGGCGATGGCGTCGGTGTCGCCGTCGGCGAGGTTCCTGGCCTGGGAGACGAACGAGGCCCGATTGCCCTCGGCGTTGAGGTCCGGCCCGTAGCTCGGCCCGTCGCCCTTGGCTCCGGCGGCTCCGTCGGCGCGGCTGGCCAGGACGGTCGCGCCGGCGGCGACATCGCGGACGTGAACGTCGGCGGCGGCATCGGGGTCGCCGTCCCCGAGGTTCGAGGCGCGGGACGCAAACGCGACCCGGGAGCCGTCGGCATCGAGCGCAGGTGAATCCGAATCGCCGTTCCCCGGTGCGCCGGCCGCCCCGTCGGCGCGGCTGGCCAGGAACGTCCGAGCGGCGTCGAGATCGCGGACCCACACGGCCGCGGGGAGCGCTCCGTCGCGCACGACGAAGGCGACCCGCCCGCCGTCGGCGCTGATCGCCGGCTGCGTGGCGTCCGGGAACGGCGCCCCGGATGGCCCGTCGGCCTGGCTGACGAACCGCGCCAGCCCGGTCACCCGGTCGCGCACGAAGATCCCCGTCGCCGCGCCGCCCGGAAGCCCGAGCGCGACGGCGCTGGATGCGAAGGCCGCGTAGCGGCCGTCGGCGCTGAGCGCCGGGCTGCCCGCGAAGCCGCCAGCGTTGACGAAGGGCGCGTCGCCGGGCGGGCGCGCGACCGAGAACGTCCGGGCCGCGGCGAGGTCGCGCAGCATCACCGTTCCGGCGCGCGGCTCGACGTCGGGGACGATGCGGCCGTTGGTGATCGCCGCGGCGGCCTTGGTGCCGTCGCCGCTGACGGACACCGCCCGGGCGTCCGCGTTGGCGGCCGCGCCCCCGGCGCCGTCGGCGCGGGTCACGAGGTGGGTGACGTTGGTCGCGAGGTTCTTCACGTAGGCGTCGGCCGACGGATCGGTGTCAGCCGGATCGAGGCCGGTCGCGGCGGAGACAAAGCCGACGACGTTGCCGCTGTCGTCGATCGACGGCCGCCGCGAGCTGACGCCCTTGGCGCCCCCGGCGTTCACATCGACCAGGACCGTGTTCTGCGTGGTGGTCGCGCCGACAACGGTGCGCCGGTAGATGTCGGGACCGGTGTCGGGGTCCTGGCCGAAGTCGAAGTTGTTGGCTTCGGACTCGAACGCAACCGCCGACCCGTCGCCCGACAGCGCCGGAGCGCGCGAGCCGCGGTTGCCGACCGCGCCGTTCCCGGCGGCCCGGCTGGCGAGGATGGTCGCGCCAGTGGCGAGGTCGTGGACGTAGACGTCCGACACGCCATTCGTGTCCGCCGGATCGACCTCGACCGCCGGGTAGTGCGTGAAGGCCACGCGGGCGCCGTCGTCGCTGATCGAGGGCTCGGTGCCGCCGACGGGGATCCCGCCGGAGGCCTGGCTGCGCCGGCTGACCACGACCACGGCGTCCCCGCCGCCGATGCGGCGCCGGTAGACCTGCGTTCCGCCCCCGGCGTAGGCGGGATCCAGGTTGCGGGCCTCCGAGTCGAAGGCGACGTACTCACCGGTGGCGCTGAGCGCCGGGAACCGCGATCCGCCCTCGGCGGCCGGGCCGGCGCCGCTGCGGCGGCTCACGAGCACGGTCGTGCCCGATGCCAGGTCGCGCAGGTAGATGTCGTCGAGGCGGTTGGTGTCCGCCGGGTCCAGCGCACCCTCGCACGCGAAGGCGACCCGGGCGCCATCGTCGCTGATCGCCGCCTGGTCGCAGTCGGCGTGCGCCGGCTCGCCCGCGGCGCCCGTGGCCCGGCTCGCGAGCGTGACCGCCCCCGTCGCGCGGTCCTTGACGTAGACGTTCGAGACCCGGTCGTCGTCGGCATCCGACAGGCCATCCGAGCTCGAGGTGAACGCCACGGAGCGCCCGTCCTGGCTCACCGACCAGCTGTCGGCGGCTGCCGACCCGACCGGCGCCGGCAGGCTGGCCAGCAGCGACGGCGCGCCGGAGAGGATCGCCGTCGTGGCGGCGGGGAGCGAGGCAGCTGCGGCCGGCGCTCCCCCCCACGCCGCCGCTGCGACGGCGGCAAGTGCGGTCGCGGCAAGCGCGTGGCGCAGGCGGCGCCGGCGGGAGACGCGGGCCGGCGGGGCGGGCAGGGCAACGGAGGTCATGGCTGGAGGTCCTTGGTTCGAAGGGTCCGGCGCCTCAGGCGGAGCCGGCTCTGGTGGCGACGACTTCGAGGTACTGGCTCGCGATCGCGACGGCGCCGCCGTCGGCCCCGAGACGGTCGTGGCGGCGCGCGAGCGCCGCGAGGTCGGCGGCCAGGGCCGCCTGCCCCGCGTCATCGAGCACGGCGAAGGCCTTCAGCGTCGGCCCGTAGTGGGTCCGGAAGAACTCGACGTAGGCCTCGGCGGACTCGAACCGGAAGGCGAAGTGCGGGCGCGTCGCGCGGAGGCCGGTGACCCCCGCCCCGAGCAGCGCCCGGACGCGCTCCTCCGAGCCCCAGGCCAGCGGCGAGGCAACGCCGGCCGGCGGCGGAACGTGCTTCCCGGTCGTCCGGAACATCTCTCCGATGAACCCTTCGGGCGTCCAATTCGCGAGCGCGATCGTCCCGCCGGGCCGGCAGACCCGGAGCAGCTCGGCGGCAGCCCGCTCCTGATCGGGCGCGAACATCACCCCGACCGCCGAAATCACGGCGTCGAAGGACGCGTCCGGGAACGGCAAGCGCTCGGCGTCGCCCTCGACCAGCTCGAGGCCGAGCCGCTCGGCCCGGGCCCGCTCGGCCGCCCGCTCGAGCAGCTCGGGCACGTAGTCGAGGCTGGTCACCCGCGCCCCGCAGCGGGCCGCGGCCAGCGCGGTGTTCCCGGTGCCGCCGGCGATGTCGAGCACCCGCGAGCCGGCACGCAGGTCGGCGGCGTCAGCCAGGCGCTCGGAGATCAGCGGGATCCGGGCGGCGACGGCGCCGTAGTCCCCGCTGGCCCACGTGGCCTGCTGCTTGGCCTTGAGGGCGTCCAGGTCGGGGGCGGCGGCTGCGGTGGCGGCGGTCATCAGTTCTCCTTAGTTAGAACGATCGTTCGTGCTTGGTCGGGCATAGTACGAACAGTCGTGCTAACTTGTCAAGGCCGCGTTCCCGACCCGCATTGGAGAGCCACCGGTGGCGACCGACATGAGCCCGAGCACCACCCCGCGGCGCCGCCGCGCCGATGGCGAGCGCAGCCACGAGGCGATCCTCACCGCCGCCGCCCAGCTCGCGACGATCGAGGGGCTCGACGGGCTCTCGATCGGGCGCCTGGCCGATCACGTCGGCATGAGCAAGAGCGGGCTCTTCGCCCACTTCGGCTCCAAGGAGGAGCTTCAGCTCGCGACGATCGACAAGGCCTACGAGGTGTTCGCGGCCGACGTGATCGCGCCCGCGCTCGGGCGCCCGGACGGCCTGGCTCGCGTCGAGGCCCTCTGCGAAGGGTTCCTGTCGCACGTCGAGCGCGAGGTGTTCGCGGGCGGCTGCTTCTTCGCCGCGGCCGCGGCGGAACTCGACACTCGCCCCGGCGCGGTGCGCGACCGGATCGCGGGCATCCACCGCGACTGGGCCCAGCTCGTCGAATCCAGCGTCGAGGCGGCGCAACGGGCGGGCGAGCTCGACGCGGCGGTCGATCCGGATCAGCTCACGTTCGAGCTGCTGGCCATGCTCGCCCAGGCCAACGGGAGCTGGGTGCTGTTCCGCGATCCCGCCGTGTTCGGGCGGGCGCGCCGCGGCCTGGCCGCCCGGATCGAGCAGGCCAAGCCGGGCGCATAGCCAGCCCCAGGCCTGCCGGCGCAGGCCCGGGGCTCAGGCGGGCCTCAGCGGGGCTGGGGCACGATCCGGATGTACGGCCGGGGCGACTCCCAGCCGTCCGGATACGTCTTCTCGGCCTCCTCGTTGGAGACCGAGCCGGCGATGATCACGTCGTCGCCCTGCTTCCAGTTCACCGGCGTCGCGACCTTGTGCTTGGCCGTGAGCTGGAGCGAGTCGATGACGCGCAGCACCTCGTCGAAGTTGCGTCCCGTCGTCATCGGGTAGACGAGGATGAGCTTGACCTTCTTGTCCGGGCCGATCACGAAGACGTTGCGGACGGTCTGGTTGTCAGCGGGCGTGCGGGCCGTCGGGTCGCCCTCGACGCTCGCCGGCAGCATTCCGTAGAGCTTGGAGACCTTGAAGTCCGCGTCGCCGATGATCGGGTAGTTCGGCGCCGTGCCCTGCGTCTCCTCGATGTCCTTTGCCCACCGCTCGTGGTCGGAGGTCGCGTCGACCGACAGGCCGATGATCTTCACGCCGCGGCGGTCGAACTCCGGCTTGGCGCTGGCCATGTACCCGAGCTCGGTCGTGCATACGGGCGTGAAGTCCTTCGGGTGCGAGAAGAGCACGGCCCACGAATCGCCGATCCAGTCGTGGAAGCTGATGCGGCCTTCCGTGGTCTCAGCTTCGAAGTCGGGCGCCGTGTCGCCAAGCTGCAATGCCATTGTGTTCCTCCTGATCGGGTTTCGCCCATTTTGCCAGAGCGAGGGTAGCCGGGGCAGGTGCCGCCCCGCAACCCGCGCCGCCACGCCTGCGAGGCCCGCGCGAACGCCACCGAGCGGCGCGCGATTACCGGGTGTATTGCGGTTGTGGGCGGTCCGCGGCCCGCGTACGCTGGGCAGGCCGGTCCACCGTTCTCCCCAGGAGGCTTCCGATGGATGTCCGAACCGACGACTTCATCGCTGAGGTCACCATTCGCAGCGAGAACTCGCAGGAGATGAAGAGCATCGAGATCTTCGCCCACGCCTTCACGGTGCAGGACGGAACCGGGGACGTCGATTTCGCCGACGACCAGACCCGGGCCGATCTGCTCGCCCAGGTCGAGCGCGACATCCTCCGGGTCGCCTCCAGCGAGCTCGAGCTGCTGCGCGAGGTCGCTGCCGAGTAGCTCAGGCGCCGCCCCAGTCGCGCCGGGCCTCGTCCTCCATCCGCGCCAGGCGCGTGTAGTAGTCGGGGAACTCCTTGAGGTGCGCCAGGGCGATCTTGGCGGTGATCGTCGGATCGTCGCCAGTGACGTCGGTGGCGGGATCGCGGACCCCGTGCTCGAGCTCCACCTCCATTCCGCGCCGGAACTGCTCGACGTCGAATGGCGCAGATGGCCAGTCGATGCCGATCGCCTCCCCGATCTCCCTGGCCTGCGCTGCCGTGATGCTGCCGCGTTCGGACATGTCCGCCCTTCGTGAGTTGACCCGCCGGGAGTGTCGCACCAGCGGTCCCGGGCCCGTCCGTAGGGGACCCGGCCGTTCCCGCCGGTGACTACCGTTGCCTGGCGTCACTGTCCCGTGGGACACTGGGACGGCACAGGCTGGCATCTCAGGACGGGTGGCTGAGCTGCCGGCCAGCAATTCGATCCACCGCCACCGAGGAGCACCCGATGCCACGCCGTCACCGTGACCCGCATGACCCCAAGGACCCGGCCTGGGCCCCGGTCGAGGAGGCCGGCGGCGGGGAAGCCGAAGGCTTCGAGCTTGCCGAGGCCGACCTCATCGAGCATGCCGAGGCGCTCGACGACCAGGGCATCCCGCGCCTGGACCCATTCGCCCGGGAGCCCGAGGAAGCCACCGGCGCGGTCTACGGGGAGGCCGACGCGGAGCCGTCCGCCGAGGTGCGCGACACCGACCGCTGAGGTCAGGGCCGGCGCCGCGGCGCTCAGGCGCCGCGCCCGGCCGCGACCGGGGTGCCGACACCCGGGTGCAGCAGGCGAATCTCGCGCACGAGCGCCCGAATGACCTGCGGGTCGAACTGCGTCCCCGAGCAGCGCTGGAGCTCCTCGATCGCCGCGTCCACCGACATCCCTCGCCGGTAGGGGCGGTCGGTGACCATCGCGTCGTAGGCGTCGCAGGCCGACACGATGCGGGCGGCGAGCGGGATGTCCTCGCCCGCCAGCCCGTCCGGGTAGCCGGCGCCGTCCCAGCGCTCGTGGCTGGCGCGGACGAGGTGCCCCACGCGCGAGAGCGCCGGGGCGGCGCCGAGCATCCGCTCGCCGATGATCGTGTGCAGGCGCATCACGCGCCACTCCTCGTCGTCCAGCGGCCCTGGCTTGCGGAGGATCGACTGGGGGATCGCGATCTTGCCGACGTCGTGGAGCTCGGCGAGGCGGACCGTGTCGTCGACCGCCTGCTCGTCCATGCCCAGCGCGACCGCGACGGCCCGCGACAGCGTCGAGACGTCGTGGCTGTGGTCGTGCAGGTCGGGCTGCTGCTCGTCCAGGACGCGAAGGAGCATGTCGCGGACCTGGCCGCGGGCCGACATCGGGCGGGCGTCCTTGCGGACGTACATGCGCTGGTCGGCCACCCGCAGCGCGTCGATCGGGTCCCCGGCCTCTGTGGGCACCTCGACCTCGCCGTAGCAGCAGGTGATCCGGACCTTCTCGTCCTGCTCGGTCATCGCGTCGGCGCCGGCGGCGATGAGCGGCTCGCAGTCTGCGAGGGGACTCCGGATCAGAGCGCAGAACTCGTCCCCGCCCAGCCGGTAGGCGGTCCCGGCGTCGCCGAGCACGCCGCGGAGGCGGCCGGCCACGCGGGCGAGCAGCGCGTCGCCGCCGGAGTGTCCGTAGGAGTCGTTCCAGCGCTTGAAGCCGTCGAGGTCGTAGATGACGAGCACGCTCACGCGGCCGTCCTGCTCCCCGAACGCCGCCTCGAGGTCGCCGATGAGCTTGCGCCGGTTGCCGAGCCCGGTGAGCTCGTCGGTGATCGCCTGCTGGTGCAGCTGCTCGCCGCGCCGCTCGAGCTCGCCGGCCCGCTCTTGCGAGAGGAGCAGCTCACCGAGGAGGTACTGGAAGACGAGCATCACGAGCCCGATGAGCGCGAGCGCGCTCAGCCCCAGGTGGTGGTAGACGAAGACCGTGGCCACGGCGAGGAGGGCCGAGGCCAGCTCCGACGCCAGAATCGGCAGCAGCGAGTCGCGGACCTTCGACGCGAGGCTGGCGCGCTCGAGATAGCACTGGTAGCCGGCGACGAACAGGAAGTTGAGGGCCAGCGCGAGGACGAAGGTCGCGAAGACCAGCAGGTAGTACGCCGGGTCAGAGGACGACAGCCCGAGCTGGCTGATGGCAACCTGGAACGCGAGCCCGGCGAGCAGCGCGTACCAGGCGAACGAGGCCAGGTTCGACAGGAACGTCGGGAACGGCTCGCGCCACCGAGGCCACGTCGCGGCGATCATCACGAATCCGATGGCGGCGGCCGGGGCGCCGCCGAGGAGCACCATCGCCAGGACGAGCGCGAGGAAGTTGGCCGAGATCCCGAGCTTGCCGTTCGGGAGCGTGATCGCGGTCAGCTCGCTCAGGACGGCGCTGATCGCGAGGACAGCGAGCACCCCGAAATCCCAGTGCGAGTACTGGTTCGTGAGCACGCAAACCGGAACGACCGCGGCGAGCGCCACGGCAAGCGATGCCACGGCCAGGCGGCTCGGTCGCTGTCCGGTTGACTGCATGGAGTTACCTCAGCCCTCGGAGGTCGGCCATCGGTTCCCTATCGGCAGGCACCACTGGATCTTGAACCGGGACAGGAAACGTCGAGGGGCCCGCCTCACCGCGGGCCCCTCGCGCTTCACGTTGGGACTAGCGGCCGCGATAAGACACGTTGCTCCTCCTTCGTCACTCGCCGACGGGAGCGGACTGACTCCAATTGCGCCAACGTCGCCGGAAGGAGGCCGGAAAACTGCCGCGAATCCGACAACTTGAGGCAAAAGCGCAGTCCGCGGACGAATGTTCTATCAAGGGAGCCCACCGGCAGTGAAACATTCCGCCCGCACTTCCCCCCCGCGCCGGCCTCCGCGAGGATGCCGGGCGTGAGCGCTCCGGAGGCCGAAACGGCCCCGCCCGAGACCCGCCGCAGCCTCGCGCCCTTGCAGTCCCGCGCATTCCGCCGGCTGGCGATCTCCTACTGGGTCAACGACCTCGGCAACTGGCTGGGCGAGGTGGCCTTGGCCGTGCTCGTCTTCGACCGGACGAACAGCGCACTCGCCACCGCCGCGCTGTTCCTGTCGATGCGGTTCCTGCCGGCGCTGCTGGGCCCGCTGCTCACCATTCGCCTCGAAGGCTGGGACGGCCGGCGCTCCCTCCCCTTGCTCTACGTCGCCGAGGCCATTGCCTTCGCGGCGCTGGCGCTCGTCGCGGGCGGGACGTTCCTGCTCGCCGCGATCGTCGCGCTGGCGGCCGTCGACGGTGTCGCGGCGACCGCGGCCCGGGCGCTCGAGCGCGGCGCCACCGCCGCCGCGCTCGGGGGACGCGGGCTCCTGCGCGAAGGCAATGCAATTCTCAACGTCGGATTCACCGCCGGCTCGGCGCTCGGGCCGGCGCTTGCCGGCGTCGTCGTCGGGCTCGTCGGAGCCCAGGCCGCGCTCCTGGCCGACGCGGCGAGCTTCCTCATCATCGCGGTTCTGCTCGCGGCGGGCCCATCGCTCCCGGTCTCCGGCGAGGACGGCGCCGGCGTGCTCGCCCGCCTGCGCGAGGGGCTCGCCTACGCCCGCCGGGCCCCGGGCATCCTGCGCCTGCTCGTCGGCCAGGCCGCGGCGCTCGTGTTCTTCACGGCAGTCGTTCCGGTGGAGATCGTGCTCGTCAAGGAGACGTTCGGCGGCACCGACGCCGGGTACGGCCTCCTGCTCGCGAGCTGGGGCGCCGGGATGGTGGTCGGCGGCCTGCTCTTCGCGACCGCCCGCCGGGCACGGCTGCTGCCGCTCCTCGTGCTCAGCACCGTGCTCATCGGCGTCGCCTACCTGGGCGTCGCGGCCGCGCCGACGCTCGCCTGGGCGTGCATCGCCTCGGTGCTCGGCGGCCTCGGCAACGGCGTGCAGTGGGTCGCGCTCGTGACTGAGCTCCAGGAGGCCGTGCACCGCCAGGCCCTCCAGGCCCGGGTGATGGGCCTGCTGGAGTCAATCAACCAGCTCATGCCCGCCGTGGGCTTCATCCTCGGCGGCGCGGTAGCCACGCTCGCGTCGCCGCGCACCGTCTACGCGCTGGCCGGGGCCGGAGTCCTGCTCATCGTGGCGGCGCTCGTCGTGGTGAGCCTGCTGCGCGGGCGCCGGCCGCCGCCGGACCCCGCGGCGGCCTACTCGCCGGAGGGCCCGGGCTCGTCGGCGAGGTAGGCGATGGCGTGCCGGTAGACCGTCGCCTCGCCGCCCGACTCGAGCGTCACACGGAGCGCGCCGTCCGGAGCGCTGGCCAGCTCGTTGCGGATGGTCCGGGCGTCGGCCGACGCGAGCAGGGCACCGCCGTCGAGGAGGTGGATCATCGAAGGCACGGCGCGAGCCTACCGCGGGGCGGCCGCCGGGCGCACGTCAGAAGACCCGGCCGTGGAAGCCGTAGGGAATGTGGTGCGGGACGCGGGCCCGCGCGACCTCGCGGAACGACCGGGCGTCGAGCACGAGCAGGAAGGACCGCCCGGCGCGCGCGTCGAGCACGACCGACAGGACCGCGCCGTCGTCCTCGCGGCGCGCCCCGGGAGCGGCGACGAACACCGGCTCGCCCGGGAACGTGCCGGCCTCCCGCCAGGTGCGGGCCGCACCGGTCTCGACATCGACCTTGACGATCTGGTCGATGAACCCGCTGCGGCCAGGGTCCCGCAGCCCGGTGCCGTAGGCGTACCGGTAGGCGCGGGCGTTCACCCGCTCGTAGTTGATGCGCGGCAGCTCGATCGGCACATCGGAGAGCCGGCGGTGCCGGACGCGCCCGGTCCCGAGGTCGAGCTCGTAGCGGCGCAGCTCGGCCTGCGGCACCGAGTGTGCCGGCCCGCGCAGCTTGTCGAGGTACAGCGACCGGATGATGCCGGGGTCGGGATAGGCGCAGACGTCGAGCCAGAGCCGGCCGCGCGCCTCGAACGCGTTGACGTGGTGAAACGCGAAATACGGCTCCGTCTCCAGTGTCCGGACCCGCCCGGTGCCGCGGTCCACGACGTGGAACCGGGCCGGCTGGCCGGCGTGCCAGGCGAAGTTCTCGATGATGGGCTTCCAGTGCAGGGCCGTCTCGAGCGGGTCGAGGCGGAACGGGAACTCGGCGAGGACCGCGTGGCGCGCGGTGAGCGCGAACGAGTGCATGTACCCCGGCTGGCCCTCCGGGATCGCCGCGAGGACCCGGCTGGGGCCGCCGCGCTCCGAGACGAGGACGTCGTAGCCGCTCGGCGGCGCCAGCCGCGTGGTGAAGGCGTAGCGCTCGCCCCGGAGGGGGTCGGCGTGCGGGTGCGCTGTGCCGGTGACGGCGAGCGGCGCCCGTCCGCGGACCCCGAGCGTGCGCAGCGTGACGGGATCGAACTGGACCGGGAGCGGGATCTCGGTCAGGGCGACGAAGCGGCGGCTGAGCCGGTCGACGTGCACGTTGGCGTTCGGCACCGGTGCCGGCACGAACATCGCGGCCGCGCCGTTGAAGATCGCCCGGCAGGGGTCGGTGGCGAACTCCGAGTAGCGGATGCGGCCCTCGGTCGTCACCGCGGCGTGCTGGGAGCTGCGCAGGAAGCGGTTCGCGTAGCCGACCCGCCCGGCCCGGCACGAGAACGCGTGGAGCATCGCCAGCCCGTCGAACCAGTGGCGAAAGCGGGCGTCGCCCTGCTCGAACAGCGCGGGCCCGTTGCGGACAAGCGTCCCCCTCAGCCACGGCGGCAGGCGCCCGTCGACGGGCAGCGATCCGATGCGGACCTCGCGGCGCAGGCTCCGAAAGCCGAGCCTCCAGTCCGGCGCCGGCTGGCGCGCAAGCGCCTCGCCGCGGCCGCGAGCGGGCTGGCGGCACCGCCGCCCCGGCTGCCGCGACGGCCCCCCGCGCGAGCAGCTCGCGCCGGCGAATCCCGTCGGGTCCGCGCTCTTCGCCGCCGTCCATGGGCGCGAACGTTCCCACACCCGCGCGCCCGCGCGGCCCGGTCAGTCGCGCCGGGCGAGCACGGCGGCCTTCTCGGTCGCGAACTCGTCATCGGTGAGGACGCCGCGATCCCGCAGCGAGGCGAGCCGCTCGAGCTCGGCGTACCGGTCCTCTCCGGCCGGGAGGGCGCCGCCCGGCGCGGTCTTGGCCGCCGACCGGGAGGCGAGCGCGTCGCTCGTGGCGTCCCGGGCCTTCCCGACTGCGCCGGCCGCAGCCTTGCCGCCGCGGCTGGCGGCCGCGCCGACCTTCGCCAGCACGCCCGGGTCGTCGTCGCGCAGCTCGATCTCGGGGAACTCCTTGGCCGTCTCGCGGCGCAGGGCGAACACGCCGATCACCACGACGATCACGATGAGCAGCATGCCCCAGAACATCCGGGTCGCCGGCGTCGGGCCCCAGAGGAACAGCAGGAGCAGCAGGCCGGCCACCACGCCCCAGGTGATGTCGGGCCGGCTGCGCAGGTACGGCGCCAGCGAGCGGCGGATCGACGTGGCCGGACGCGACCGCCCGGCCAGCCATGCGGCCAGGATCACGATCACGCCGACGAAGATCGCGCCCTGGGCGGCCTGCACCAGCAGCGAGGTGCTGATCGTCCACACCGCGCTGGCCGCGGGCCGCACGGCGTCGGTCTTCGCGAGCCCGTCGACCACCATGCCGCCGACGACGTTGCGGGCCACCAGGACGAGCAGCCCGGCCACGACCATGCCGAAGCCCGTGCCGGCCAGGAGCTGGCGGCGCCGGCCGCGGGCCAGGTAGATCGCCAGCGCGAACAGGAGCGGCACGAGGATCCACAGCACGACGATGAGAGCGCGGAAGACCGATGTCGCGTCCTGGGCCGTGGCGATCTGCTCGGAGTCCAGGATCTCGAGCTGCCCGACCCCCGGCGGGATCTTGGCGATGAGCGACTGCGACACGCCGACGTCGCCCGCCAGCTTGCCCACCACGGCGCCGAGATCGAGCGTGACCTTCCCGTTGGCCGACGACACCGGCCCGACGTCGTTGCCCTCGAGGACGTTCACGAACTGCGTGTGCGCGGCGCGGTTGGCGGTGCGCCAGAGGTTCTGGAACTGGGAGGACTCCAGCGCGCTGTTCGCCGCCTCGGTCGCGAGGTTCTTCAGGCCGCTCGCTGCCGGGCCCGCGAGCGGCTTGGCCTGGGTCGGCAGGACGGACTGGATCTCGCCGGCGACGTCGACGTTCGCGTAGAGCTGGGCCACGAGGTAGTCGGCGACCTGCTCGCGGATCTTCGAGTTCTCGAGCAGCTGTGTGCTCGTGTTCGTCCAGTTGTCGGTGTTGAGCAGCTGGCGGTTCAGCCAGACGGCGAACGTCCCCAGGATGAGCAGCAGCGTGGCGAGCACGAGCACGCCCCAGGCGACGATCCGCTGGCCACGGCCCGCCGGCGGCCGCTCGGCGGCGGCCGGGGCGGCGCTGGCGGCGGCGGGCGACACCGCGGTGTCGGCCTCGGCGGCGCCGCCCTCGACGTCGGCAGACGTCAGCGTCGGGGCTTCGGCGGCGTCGCCGGACGCGCCCCTCGGCGCGTCGTCCTGCGGCTCGGCCGGGCCGTCGGGTGGTCCGGATTGCGTCATGCGGGCGGCAGCCTACAAAGTCTGGCCGCCCCGGCACCCCCTTGGCCGCGGACCGGGCACCGCGCCGCTGGGCCGCCGGCCCGCCGCCGCGGCGCAAAGCGGCATTCAGCCCCGCACGGACTCGGTACTCTCACGCGAATGTCCTACGCCGAGGAGAGGCCGGCGCTGCGGTCGGGCGTCAACGAGCATTCAACCGCGCTCGCGCACGAGTGGCGCCGCCTGGGCCGGGCCGCCACCGCCGTCGCGCTCCTCACCAGCCCGGCGTTCTTCCTGTGGTGCTACGACCGCAACGGGTGGAACATCGCCGTCTCGCTGCTCGTGACCGCGGTCGCCGTGGTGGCCTTCCGCGGCCTCGTGGACGTCATCGCCCACAAGCTCATCCCCTCCCCCTCGCTCTACGGCTCCGAGAGCGAACTGGCCGAGCAGGACATCGTCGACCGGCGCCGCGTCTGGTACTGGCGCAAGAAGTGGCGGCTCGCCCTCTGGATCGTCGTGCCGATCGGCACGGTCCTGCTCGTGATGAACCTCGCGTTCGGGATCACGCTGGCCGACATCGGCAAGGCGTTCGTCCAGATCCTGCCGCTGTTCCTGACGCTCCTGATCCAGCTCCCGCTGCTCTTCTTCATCAACTTCCTGATCCTGTTCGGGCCGATCGTCTTCCTCGGCATCCAGCAGATCAAGGGCTACGAGCCCGGGGACGCCGACTGGGGCGTCAAGCTCTCGGACGTCCGCGGCCAGGAGGAGGCCAAGAAGGAGATCACGCGCGTCGTGTCCCTCTGGCAGTCCGGCGAGGCGTTCGAGAAGGCCGGCGGCAAGCGCGAGCGCGGCGTCCTGTTCCTCGGCGCGCCGGGAACCGGGAAGACGATGCTCTCCAAGGCGATCGCGACCTCGTTCAACTGCCCGTTCGTGACGATCCCGGGATCGGGCTTCGCGCAGACCTTCATCGGCATGGACGCGGTCATCGTGCGCTACCTCGCCCGCAAGGCGAAGAAGCTCGCCTCGAAGTGGGGCGGCCAGTGCATCGTGTTCATCGACGAGATCGACGCCGTCGGCATGCGCCGCCAGAGCCTCGGCCAGGGCGGGGCCGGGATGTCGAGCCCGGGCTCGATCCACGACCACCTGTTCTTCGGCCCTCAGGGCGCCATCACGCCGGACGGCGAGCTGATGCTCAAGTCGCGCGCCTGGCAGGAGCGCGTGTTCGCGGCCCGCGAGGAGCCCCGCCCCTCCCCCTATCCGCCGGTCGTGCACCGCGTCGGCGCGGCGATCAACCAGTTCGTCGTGCCCGGCGGCATGGGCGGCGGAGGCGGCGGCCTGGCCCTGAATCAGCTGCTCGTCGTGATGGACGGCATCGACGACCCGCCGATGATGAAGCGGTTCTTCACGAACCGGATCAACACGCTGCTGGACGCCGTGTACGTCGTGCCGCGCCGGATCGGCAGCCGTTCGCTGCGGCTCAAGCCGCCGCGGCCCCGCAAGGAGGACATCTACTTCATCGGCGCGTGCAACGTGCCGCTCGAGATGCTCGACCCGGCGCTCACACGCCCAGGCCGCATGGGCCGGCACGTCTGGTTCCGGACACCGATCAAGAAGGACCGCGAGGACATCTTCGACCTCTATCTCGCCAAGGTCGACCACGAGCCCGACCTCGACACCCCGCAGCGCCGCGACGAGCTGGCCCGCATGACCCAGGGCTATTCGCCGGCGATGATCGAGCAGGTCTGCTCGATGGCGCTGACCTACGCCCACTCGGAGGGCCGGCCGATCTTCGGCCGCGGAGATCTCGTCGAGGCGATGACCACCGTCGAGTCCGGCACCGCCGTCGCCGTCGACTACGTGCCCGAGGAGACCCGGGCCACCGCGATCCACGAGGCCGGGCACGCCGTCTGCTCGCACGTCTACATGGAGGACACCATGTCGACGCGGCTGTCGATCCGGATGCGCGGCAACTCCCTCGGCCACCACCAGGCGATCGAGAAGGAGGAGCGCTTCTCGTCGTGGCGCCACGAGGACGTCGGGCACCTCGTCTGGACCGTCGGAGCGATGGCGGCCGAGCACGTCTTCTATGGCGAGAACTCGCGCGGCGTCGCCGGAGACATGCGCAGCGCCACGACCCTGGCCGCGCTCATGGTCGGGCAGTGGGCGATGGGCGCCGAGCAGGTCGACTTCGCGGACCGGTTCTCCTCGGAGGAGAAGGCCGACGAGGCCGCGGCCGACGCGATGAAGCGCTTCGAGCGCATCGGCCAGCGCCTGATGAACCGCACGAGCCAGAGCACCGCGATGCAGTCCGACGTCGTCTCGGCGGTGCTCCAGGATCCGAGCAAGCGCGCGGCGGCGGCCCAGCTGCTCGGCCAGGCCTACCTCAGCGCCTACAACCTCGTCGCCTACAACCGCGACAAGGTCGAGTTCGTGGCCAACGCGCTCGTGGAGCGCAAGGAGATGCACGGGGACGAGGTCGTCGAGCTGCTCGACCAGGTCGACCTCGTGCGTCCGCAGGTGGACCTGCTGGACCGCCGGAGCTGGCCCAAGGTATGAGCGACGAGAAGCATTTCGACCCGGCCCGGCGCCCTGCCGCGGGGGGCGGCGACTCCCGGACGCCGCCGTCGGACGAGACGCCGGCCACCCAGGCGCTGGAGGCCGCGATCGGCGCTGCGGCCGAGGCCCAGATCGAGCGGGCCGAGCACCCCGACGGCGATCCGGACGGCGGCGACCGCCTGCCAGCCGTCACCGACCACGGGTCCGCCGAGGTGGGCTCCGCCCTGCCTCGCGAGCCGGCCCCCTACGAGTCGCGCTTCCGGGTCGGGCTCGGCATCCTCATCGGGATCGCGCTGGGGGCGATCGTGGCGGTCGTGCTCGTCGTCGGCCGCGGCGGCGGGTCCGGCGACGGCATCGGCGACACGTCGTGGTCGCAGTGGCGTCCATCCGACACCGGCGACAAGGGCGCCCAGCAGATCGCCGACCACGTCGCCCCCAGCTACAAGCAGGAGAACGGCGACCAGCTCGTCGCCGTGACCGGAGGCCCCCTCCGCGTCGCCGACCTCCCGGTCCGGATCGCGCTGTCGACCGGCACGCAGGCCCAGATCGTCCAGGGCGACAGCGTCCTCTACACGCTGTGCGGCCTGGGGCAGCGCTGCGCGATCAAGCGCGGCAAGCCGTCGACCGCGCGCTTCCTGCTGCTCCGCCGCGAAGCGCTCGAACTCGCGCTCTACACCTTCCGGTACCTGGACGGCATCGACAACGTCGTCGTGCTCCTGCCGCCGCGCCCCGGCGCCAAGCCGCAGAACGCGCTCTTCTTCCAGCGCGACCAGGTCTCCAGCGAGCTCGACACGCCGCTGCGCGTGACGCTCACGACTCCGCCTCCGGCGGTCGCGGCGCTGCGGGACTCCCAGGGCGAGACGACGACGATCGAGCGCCTGACGGACCCGAGCCTCTTCCGCTACAGCCTCCAGCAGGGCCAGGACGCGAGCGCGTTCCTGGTCCTCAGCCCGCTGACCGCCGCCGGCAAGTGAGCCGGGGGGCCGCAGAGGCCCGCGCGCTGCAGGCGGCCAAGGCCCGGCTGGACCGGCTCGCGCTGTACCCGCGCCCGGTGCGGATCGGCAGGGTGCGGATCCTGACGGCGCCCTGGCTCTTCCGGCTGCCGTGGCTGCGGCGGTTCGACGGCTACGCCACCTACGGCCTGATCCTGCTGCGCCGGCCGCTCGCCGCGGTCTCGGGCGACCTCGTCTGCCACGAGCTCTGCCACGTGTGGCAGCTCCAGCACCGGCCGGTGGCGATGCCGCTCTCCTACCTGCGGGGGTACGCCGACAACCGCTACGAACGCGAGGCCCGCGCGGCGGTGGCGGCCACCGCGGGCCCCGGGCTGGATCAGGCCTCGGGGGCCTCGCCGGCGGCGTCGCCCGCCGGGGCGTAGCCGGCGCACGCGGCCACCGGCAGCCGCGGATAGCGTGGATAGCGGCTCGGCTCGGCCCGGGACCGTCCGCACAGCGAGAACACCGAGCCGCGCGTGGTGGGCACGAGCTGCTGGTGGCGGCAGGTGTCGCAGAGTCCGGCGGGCAGGCGGGGCACGGCGCGAAGTATGCGGGCCGCCGGGCTCCCCGGGTTCCGCAGCCGGCGGCGCGTGGCGCCGGGCCGCTTCCCCCGGGCACTATACTTTATGAAGTCTTGAAGATCTTCGTTCGACTCCTCAGCTTCCTGCGACCGTACCGGCGCGGCGTGATCGCCTCGCTGGTCCTCGCCATCGGCGCGATCGTCTGCACCGTGGCGATCCCCGCGCTGACCGGCGCGGCGGTCAACCAGATCGAGGCGAAGGACCGGACCGCCCTGGCTCTGATCGCCGCGGCGGTCGGCGGCGTGGTGCTGATCCGCCTCGCCCTCACGGTGGCGCGCCGGCTCGTGGCCGGGCGGGTGTCGCTCGGCGTCGAGGTCGACCTGCGCAATCGCCTGTACCGCCACGTCCAGAGCCTCGAGCTCGGCTTCTTCGACCGCCAGCAGACGGGCCAGCTGATGTCCCGGCTGACCGTCGACCTCCAGTCGGTGCGGTTCTTCCTCGGGTACGGGCTCATCTTCATCATCCAGTCGGCGCTGACGCTGGTCATCGGCGCGGTGGCGATGTTCATCCTCAACCCGAAGCTCGCCGCGATCTCGCTGCTGCCCGTCCCGTTCGTGGTGCTCGTCGCGCGCAGCTACGGGCGGCGTGCCCGGCCGGCCCTGCAGGAGGTCCAGCAGCGCATCGCCGAGCTGACGGCCGACGCCGAGGAGAACGTGTCCGGGATCCGCGTCGTCAAGGCGTTTGCCCGCGAGGACCGCCAGATCCACCGCTTCCGCCACACGGTCGGCCGAGTCTTCGACCAGTCGATGTACTCGACGAAGCTTCGGGCGGTCTACAACCCGTTCATCGGGTTCCTGCCCGCGCTCGGCCTCGCCGCGATCCTCTTCTTCGGCGGCCGCGACGTCGTCTCGGGGGCGCTCACTCTCGGCGCCTTCACGGCGTTCTACGCCTACCTGCTCATGATGATCTCCCCGATGCGGACCTTCGGCGTCGCGCTCGGGATGGCGCAGCGGGCCACCGCATCCGGCGCGCGCATCTTCCAGATCCTCGACCGCGAGCCCGAGCTCGTCGAGCCGCCGGACGCGCCGCCGCTGCCCGCGGGCGGCGGCGCCGTCGAGTTCCGCGGCGTGACGCTCACCTACGAGGGCGCGTCGGAGCCGGCCCTGCGCGACGTCAGCCTGACCGTCCCCGCGGGCACGACCGTCGCGCTCGTCGGCACGACCGCGTCGGGCAAGACCTCGCTCGTGTCGCTCATCCCGCGTCTCTACGACGTGAGCGCCGGCGCCGTGCTCGTCGACGGCGCCGACGTGCGCGCCGTGCAGCTCGAGTCGCTGCGGCGCGACATCGCGCTGGTGACCGACGACCCCTTCCTCTTCTCGGCCACGGTGCGCGACAACATCGCCTACGCCCGCCCCGACGCGAGCCTCGAGGACGTCGAGGCGGCGGCGCTCGGCGCCCAGGCGCACGAGTTCATCGCCGAGCTCCCCGAGGGCTACGACACGCTCATCGGCGAGCGCGGACTCACCCTGTCGGGCGGCCAGCGCCAGCGCCTGGCCATCGCGCGCGCCCTGCTGGCCGACCCCCGGATCCTGCTGCTCGACGACGCGACCTCCTCGGTCGACGCCTCGACCGAGCAGGAGATCAAGGGCGCGCTGCGGACCGCCATGGAGGGCCGCACGACGTTCGTGATCGCCCACCGCCTCTCGACGATCTCGCTCGCCGACGTGATCGTCGTGCTCGAGCGGGGCCGGCTCGTCGCGCACGGGAGCCACGACGAGCTGCTCGAGGCGTCGGAGCTCTACCGCGAGATCGTGGAGAAGGGGCTGCCCGACCAGGTCTTCCTCACCGAGAAGCCGCGCGAGGCGCAGGTGGCGGGCCTGTGAGCGCGGTTCCCGCCACCGGGCGGACGGCCGAGGTCCGCCGCCGCCTGCGGGAGACCGGCGGCCGCGGGCGCAAGGTCCGCGGGCTCGCCGAGCTCCTGCGGCCCTACCGCTGGCGCGTCGCCGCGATGTTCGGCTCGCTCATCGTCGGGACGGCGGCGACCCTCGCGCCGGCGCCGCTCGCCAAGCTGGCCATCGACGACGGGATCGTGCCGGGCGACCTGACGAAACTCACGCTCGTCGTGCTGGCGTTCCTGGCCGCCTCGCTGCTGCTGTGGGGCGCGAGCGCCCTCCAGACCTACCTGACCGGCTGGGTGGGCCAGCGGGCCCTGCAGGACCTGCGGCTGCGGATCTTCGAGCACCTCCAGACGCTGTCCATCGGCTTCTACTCCCGCCGCCAGGCCGGCGTGCTGGTCTCGCGCATGACGAACGACGTGCAGGCGCTCGACGCGCTGGTCAGCGACGGCATCGTCACGCTCTTCCAGTCCACCCTGACGCTCATCGGCACCACCGCGATCCTCGTGTGGCTCGACGCGGAGCTCGCCCTGCTCACCTTCCTGATCTTCCCGATCCTCCTGCTCGCGTCGCTGGCCTTCCGCATCGCCTCGGCGGACGCCTACCGGCTCACGCGGGAGAAGATCGCCTGGATCACCTCGTACCTGCAGGAGACGATCTCGGGCGTGCGCGTCGTGCGGGCGTTCGGCCAGGAGGCCCGCCACATCGAGCGCTTCGGCGAGCTCAACGACGCCAACCGCGACGCGAACATGAAGACGGTCTACCTCAACGCGGCCTACTTCCCCGGCGTCGAGCTCCTGTCCGGCGTGGCGACCATCGGCATCCTCCTCTACGGCGGCACGCAGGCGATCGACGGCGCCGTCACGATCGGGGTGCTCGTGGCCTTCCTCGCCGCGCTGAACAACTTCTTCGACCCGATCCAGCAGCTCTCGAACCTCTACACGACCTACCAGAGCGGGATGGCGGCGCTGGACAAGATCTTCGAGCTGCTCGACGAGGAGCCCGACGTCACCGACCGCCACGACGCGGTCGCGCTCGGCCAGATCGCCGGGCGGATCCAGTTCGACGGCGTGCGCTTCGCCTACGGCGAGGGCCCAGACGCGGTGGAGGCGCTGCGGGGCATCGACCTCGACGTGCCGCCGGGACAGACCGTCGCGCTGGTCGGATCGACCGGTGCTGGGAAGTCGACGCTGGCCAAGCTCGTGGCGCGCTTCTACGACCCGACCGCGGGCGCGGTGAAGGTCGACGGGCACGATCTGCGCCACGTCGAGGCGGCCTCCCTGCGCTCGCAGCTGGGGATCGTCCCGCAGGAGTCGTTCCTGTTCTCCGGGACGATCGGCGAGAACATCGCCTTCGGCCGTCCCGACGCGACCCCGGACGAGGTCATCGCGGCGGCCCGGGCGGTGGGCGCCGACGCGTTCGTCGACGGCCTCCCGGACGGCTACGACACCCAGGTCGGCGAGCGCGGTGTCCAGCTCTCCGCCGGCCAGCGGCAGCTCGTGGCGTTCGCCCGCGCCCTCATTGCCGACCCCCGGATCCTCGTGCTCGACGAGGCGACGGCGAACGTCGACATCCGCACCGAGAACCGCATCGAGGACGGCCTCCGGCGGCTGCTCGCCGGCCGCACGGCGATCGTCATCGCCCACCGCCTGTCGACGATCCAGCGCGCCGGCCGCATCGTGGTCCTCGAGCACGGCCAGATCGCCGAGCAGGGCACGCACGAGGAGCTCCTCGAGGCGCGCGGCGCCTACTGGAAGCTCTACCGCGACTGGGCCGAGCAGGCGGCAGCCTGAGCGGGAGCGGGCTCCGCGCTGACCGCCATCCTGGCGCGCCGGCGCTCAGTGCCAGGCGCACGGCGGCCACGCCCGCCCGCCCGTAGACTCCGCCGCCATGTTCACCCGCGCCGACCTCCTCGACCTCGCCGCCGCCCGCCCCGGGCGCGTCCTGAGCCTCTACGCCCGCACCGACCCGCGCGATCCGGCCAATACCGGCCACGCGCCGGCGTGGCAGACCGAGATCCGCAACGGCTGCGCGACGCCGTCCACGCAGCGGAGGCCGCCGACGACCGCGACGACGCGCTGGCCCTGCGCGGCCTCGCCGCCCAGGCCGAGGGCGAGCTCGGCTCCGTCGGGCCGGCCGAACGCGGCCGGAGCTTCGCGTGGTTCCTCACGACCGACGGCACGCTCGATCGGCGGTTCACCTTCCAGCTCCCGGTTCGGCGCAGCGCCGTCGTGTGGGACGACAGCCCGCTCGTGGCGCCCCTCGCCGACCTCGGCGACCGCGGCTGGGCCACCGGGCTCATCCTTGTCTCGCTCGACGCCGTGCGGCTCCTGCACTGGGAGGTCGGCGAGGTGTCGGAGTCCGAGCACTCCGAGTTCACGCTCGACACCGGTGACTGGCGCCGCTACCAGCGCGGCGCGGGCCGCGGCGGCGGGCGCGGCGCCCACGCCGCCGACCAGCGCGAGGCGTTCGACGCCCGCGTCGAGGCGCACCGCGAGAAGCTCGCCGCGGCGGCGGGCGCACTCGGCACCCGCCTGGCCGCGGAGGGCATCGACCACGTCGTCGTGGCCGGCGCCGCCCAGGTCGGGTCCCGCTTTGTGGCGACGCTGCCCAACGAGATCGCCGGCCGCGTGCTGGCCACCGTGGAGACCGACCTCGCCGACGCCGCGCCCGCGCAGGTCGCCGAGCGGCTCGAGCCCGAGATCGAGTCCGCCCGCGCGGCGGAGATCGCCGAGGTCGCCGAGCGCGCCGCCTCCGCCACGGCACCGGAGGCCACGGGGCGGTGGGACCCACGGACACGATGCTCGCCCTGGCTGAGCGCCGCGTGGCGCACCTGATCATCGACCCCGCCGCCGCCCCGCCTGCGGGGGACCGGCTGGACGAGCGCATCACCGCGGCGCTGGACGGCCTCCCCTCGCGCTCTGGGGCGAGCGCGCGATCGAGCTCGCGCTCGAGCAGGACGCCCGCGTCTCGGTCGTCGATCCCGAGCGGGGAACGCCGCCCCCGGGCGGGATGGCGGCGCTGCTGCGGTTCTAGGCGCCGCGGCGATGGTGCCGGCGTGGGCTGCCGACTGGGTCGCCTCGACGGGCACCGCCCTTGCCGCGGCTGAGGTCCGGTACCCAATCGACGGAGAGGCGGCGACTACTGCGGGGCAGGGACTCGAACCCCGATAACCTGCTCCAGAGGCAGGCGTCTTGCCATTAGACGACCCCGCAAAGGGCCCTCAGCGTATCGGACGCGGCGTCCTTCTTCCGTCCGCACCGGAGGCGAACATGTGTTCGTGCATCCTCCGTCCCCATGGCCCTCGGTCCCCCCTCGTTTCACGCGCGCTGAGGTGCTCGGGCTTCTGGCCGCTGGCCTCTCCCGGGCCGAGGTCGCCCGGCGGCTCGGGCTCTCGAAATCCACGGTCTCCTACCACGCCCGCCGTGCGCACCTCCCGGTCGACAGCCGCTGCGCCCGGCGGTACGACTGGGCCGAGATCCAGCGCTTCCACGATGCGGGCCACACCTTCCTCGAATGCCGGGAGCGGTTCGGCTTCTCCACTCCGGCGTGGCACGATGCGCGGCGCCGAGGCGTTCTGCAGCCGCGCCCGGCTGCGATGCCGATCGACGCGCTCCTCGCGGCGCCGAGGAACCGCAGCCACCTCAAGAAGCGGCTGCTCGCCGCCGGCCTGAAGGCGGCGGCATGCGAGGCCTGTGGGCTCACCGAGTGGCGCGGCGCCCGAATCGGCCTCGCCCTTCACCACGTCAACGGCGATGGCACGGACAACCGGCTCGAGAACCTCCAGCTCCTGTGCCCCAACTGCCACAGCCAGACCGAGAACTTCGCCGGCCGCAACCGACGGGCCGGCCGCAACGCGCGTGCCGCCTGACTCCTCGCGCGCCGCGCCGCCGACGGCGTCGGCGCCTCAGCCCACCGAGGCCAGGTCGGTCCCGAGGTCGCCCAGCGCGGATCCGTCGCCGGCGTCCGCGCCGCTGACGATGAGCCGCCTGGCGTGCTCGAGGTCCTCGGACCGGCCGATCGACAGGCACGCGGCCACCCGGCCCTCCTGCAAGTACCAGACGCTGAACTCGCCGCCGCCGAGGGTGCCGCGGACGACCTCCTGGTCCCACTCGGACGCCGGACCCACGTATTCGAGCGACGCCCAGTCGGCGAGGTCGCTGAAGAAGTAGGGCACGACGTCGTAGGCCCGGTCGGCTCCCAGCATGTTCAGCGCGGCCGCGCGGCCCTGGTTGAAGGCGACGTCCCAGTGCTCGACCCGCAGCGGGCCGCCGTGCACGACGCTGTCGTACTCGCACACGTCGCCGGCGGCGTAGATCCCGGGCGCCGAGGTCTCCAGCCGCGACGAGCAGGCGATGCCGCCCCGGGCCCCGAGCTCCAGCTTGGCCGCGCGCGCGAGCATGACGTCGGGGACGGCGCCGGCGCCCACGACCACCGCGTCGGCCGGCAGCTCGCGGCCGGACTCCGTGACGACCGCGGTGACCCGCTCGCCGTCACCGTCGAACCGGCCGAGCGCGTCGCCGCCGATCACCTCGATGCCGTGATCCTCGAGCACGCTCTGCAGGTAGCCGCCGGCCGTCGCGCCGAACGTGCGCTCGAACGTGACGTCCTCCTGCATGAGGATCGTGCAGCGCTTGCCGAGCGTCGTGAGCGAGGCGGCCACTTCCGTGCCGATGTAGGAGCCGCCGATGAGCACGATCCGCTCACGGTCGGCGACGTCGGCGCGGACGGTGTCGGCGTTGCCGAGCGCCCGCAGGTAGTGGATCCCGTCGAGCTGGGCGCCCTCGGCCCGCAGCAGCCGCACATTGGCGCCGGTGGCGATGAGCGCCGTGGTGAACGACACCTGCTCCTGGGTCGAGAGGACGGCCACGCGGTCCTCGGTGTCGAGCTTGAGCGCCGAGGTGCGGGTCAGCAGCTCGATCGACTGCTCGGCCCACCACTCGTCGGGGCGAAAATACGTGTCGGCGCGTGCCTCGGCGCCCTGGAGGTACCCCTTCGACACCGGGGGGCGGTTGTAGGGCGGCTCGGGCTCGCGCCCCACGAGCAGGATCGAGCCCTCGGCCCCCTCCTCGCGCAGAGTCCGCGCGCAGTTCGCCGACGCGAGGCCGCCGCCGATCAGGAGGTGGTCGACGTGGCGGTCAGCCACCGGGGGATCCGTTGCCCGCGAACTGGTCCTTGATGGCCTCCTCGAGGCCCGGGTCCAGCACGACGAGCACCTCATCGCCGGCCTCGATCACGGTGTCGGCCTTGGGCACGAAGCCACCGGCCTCCCGCAGGATCGAGATGATGAGGCTGCCGTCGGGCAGCGGCACGTCGGCGACCCGCGTGCCCGCAGCGGGCGCGTGGGCGGCGACCTCCACCTCGATGATCTCCAGGTGGTCCTCGGACAGGTCGAGGAGGTGGACGAGGCCGTACTCGGGAACCTCGTGCTCGATCAGCCGCAGGATCAGGTCGGTGGCAGAGACCGCCGGCTGGATCCCGAGCAGCTTGAACCACTCGAGGTTGCGCGGGTTGTTCACCCGGGCCACGATGCGCTCGCACAGGTACTTGTCGCGGGCCATCTGGCAGATGAGGATGTTGTCCTCGTCGTCGCCGGTGACCGCGATCACGATGTCGGCGCGCTGGATGCCCGCCCGCTCGAGCACCCACAGCTCGGTGGCGTCGCCGTACTGGATCGCGTGCTCGAGCTCCTGCTCGACGGTCAGGAACCGGCGGCGGTCGCTCTCGATCACGGTCGTCTCGTGGCCCTTGCTCTGCAGCTCCCGGGCCAGGTTCCAGCCGACCTTCCCGGCTCCGGCGATGATCACGTACATGTCGGCTCCTCGGTCATGCCGCCAGGGCCGCGTGGAACATCTCGATCGCCGCCTGGGTCGGGCAGATCGTATGGAGGCCCTGGCGCTCGTACCACTCGGCCCGGGCCGGGTCCAGCACGCGGACGATCACCTTCGGGACATCGAAGCGCTTCTGGGCGATCTGGGCGACGACGAGGTTGGTGTTGTCCCCGTCGGTGGCTGCGACGAACACGTCGGCCCGGTCGATGCCGGCCTCGAGCAGCGCGTCAACCTCGAGGGCGGTGCCGAGCGTGAACGCCCCGCCGGCCTCCTCCCACGAGGAGTCCATGCCGGCGTCGAGCCGCTCGTGGGACAAGGGGTCTTCATCGAGGACTGACACCTCGTGGCCAGCCTGGAGCATGGTGCGGGCGATGGTCGACCCGACCCGCCCGGAACCGAGGATGAGCACGAACATGGTGCGGACTCTAGACCAATTCGTCTGCCCCGTTCGCGCCGTCCGCGGCCTCGGGCTCGGGGGCGGGCGGAGCGTCCCCCGACGCCGGCGGCGCGGTGAGGATCACGCGGCACGCGGCCTTCGTCACGACGTAGCGGGTGGCGTCGGAGATGAAGTTGTCCAGCGGCCCGCCGATCGAGCCGAGCACCGCCCCGCCCCGGATGCGCGACGGCTCCTCGGCGGCCAGCACGATCACCTCGACGCCCCGGCGCTTCGCCTCCGAGACGATCGCCTGGCCGGTGCTGCGAGCCCGCACGAGTGCGGTGGCAACCTCGACGCCGACGTACTCCTCCCCCACCGCCTTCGCACGCGCCAGCGCCTGGCGGGCGCGCTTGATCTGCTCGTCGGGCAGCGCGGCATCCAGCGGCAGCGACATCGGCACCTGCAGGACGTAGATCGCCTCGATCGTCGGCGGGCCGTCGAGGTCCTCATCGTCGGCGGCGGCGGCCAGCCGGCCGGCCGTCTGGACGATGTCGTCGTCCAGCGGCGTGCCGAGCAGCGGCACGAGGATCGAGCCGTACTCGGCCTCGGCGGGCTCCGTCCGGAGCGCCTGCTCGGGGATGGTCACGCGCTTGGTGAGGGACTTCCCCTCCGTCGTGCGGTACACGACGTAGATGAGCAGCCCGGCGGCCATCCAGCCGATGCCGACGAAGCGCGCGCCGCCGTGGAAGACGAGGATGCTCGCGAGGCCGAGGATGCTGCCGATCGCGCCGACGATCGCCGGGAGCGGCAGCTCGCCGGACCCGACCTTGACCGAGAACGGCATCTTGTACGGCCGGTCCCGGCCGGGCTCCCGGTAGCGCAGGACGGCCACGGAGACGTGCGCGATCGTGATCGCGAGCATCGCGCCGAAGGCGAAGATCCCGACGAGGAAGTCCAGGTCGCGGGTGAGGACGAGGCCGATCGCCAGCAGCGCGGCGATCCCGATCGCCACGAAGGGCGTCGCCCGGCGCGGCTCGAGGCGGCCCACGGCGCTCGGGATCTGCCGGTTGGTGGCGAGCGAGTAGCTCAGGCGCGACAGGCCGAGCATCGCCGAGTTCGCCGCGGTCACGAGCACGAGGAAGCCGACGATGCCGACGAGGTAGCGCAGCGGATCGGACCACCACGCGCCGGGCTCCAGTGCGCCGGCCACCGACACGAGCGGCGACTTCACGGCCGGGGCGTCGCCGAGGGGCGTCGCCCCGTCCTTGACCGGGAAGGCCGACATCGCCACGACGGCGATCCCGAAGAAGACGACGAGCACGCTCACCGTCCGGGCGATGACGAGCCGCCGCAGCCCCGTGCGACCGACCCTGACCTCGCCGGCCAGGCCGGCGCCGGCCTCGAGCCCGATGAACGGCGCGGCCGCGACCGTCACGCCGAACAGCGCGTCCTCCCACGTTGGCGTGGTGCCGAGGTTGATCGTGTCGACGACCGCGTCGAGGTTGAACACGAGCGCGAGGCCGGCGATGACGATCAGCAGCTGGACCGTGACATCGACGACGGAGAGCAGCCCGATCCGCCCCAGCCGCGCGATCGTGATGCCCCGGATGTTCATGAACGCGACGACGAGGACGACGCCGACGGAGAGGACCGCCTCCGCCCAGCCGTCGTTGAGGTCCCCGCCGAACACGGCGAGGTAGTTCGTCGCGGTGAACGCCGCGATCGCGATGAGAATGATGTAGTCGAGCAGCAGCGCCCAGCCGGCGACGAAGCTCCACAGCTCGTTGAAGGCGTACCGGGCGAACACCGTGGACCCGGCGCGCTCCTGGTGCAGCGAGGCGCCCTCGACGTAGGTCATCTGGCAGAGCACGAAGAAGAGGCCCGCGGCCAGGAATACGAACGGCGTCAGCCCGAGCGCCTTGCCCGCGATCACCCCGAGGGAGAAGTAGACGGCGCTGGCGGCGGTCCCGTAGCCGATGGCGAACAGCGCGGGCGCGCCGAGCGTCCGGCGCACGACCTCCTCGGCCCGGGTGGCGCGCGGCCCCCGCGGCGAGGGCGGCTTCGGCGCGGCGCCGGGCTCAGCCATCGCTGCGCCTCAGCACATACAGGCGGCCGAGCCCCGCCGCGATGAACAGGACGCCGAAGATCACGCCGACCGAGATCGGCCCGCCGCCGCGCACGATCGTCGAGATGAGCAGCACGGCGCCGATGACGACCATCGCGGTCGACAGCACGGCGGTCGAGCCGCGGTGAACTTGCTTGGGGCTGGGCATCGTGCGCGCGCCCTTTCCCTCAGGCCGGTGCCCCGGCGGCCGGCGCGGTTTCGTCCTTGGCCGGCGTCGACGCGATGATGACCCGGCAGGGGCGGTCGGCCAGGACGGTCTCGAGGGCCTTTCCGAACAGCGAGCCGCCGCCGGTGCGGTCCGGCAGGGGGACCACGATTGCCCGCGCGCCGATCTCGCGGGCCTCGTCGACGATCACCCGGCCGGTCTGGCCGGCCCGCACCTTCTGCCAGTGCCCGGACACCCGCCGGCCGCCCGAGACCTTCGCCTGCTCGATGACCTCCTGCGCCGCCAGCTCCTTGTCGGGCAGCTCGGCGTCGATCGGGCTGGAGCTCGGGACGGTGATCGGCACGAGGACGTGGATGCCGCGCTTGCGTCGGGAGGCGACCTTCACCGCCGTCGCCATCGTGTCGGGCAGGTAGCCGCGGTCGTCGAAGGCGACGAGCACCGATTCGTACTCGGCCTCGTGATCGACCACGGGCGCCGGGATCGCCACCTTCACCGTGCTGGTCAGGTCGAGCTCCTGGCTGCGCCGGTAGAAGATGTAGACGACGATCCCGAAGGCCAGCCAGCCGACGCCGGCGATCGCCACGTCGATGTGCAGGAGGGTGACCGTCAGGAAGGCCAGGCCGGTCCCGATGCCGCCGACGACCGCGAACATCGGCAGCCGCCGGCCCCGGAAGGGGATGGTCCCGGGCCCGGAGTACGGGCGCTTCACATCCGGCGCGATGTGACGCAATCGGATCACCGCGAGGTGCGCGATCGTGAACGAGAGCATCGCGCCGAACGCGTACATGTTGCCGAGGAAGTCCGCGGCGCCTGACGTCACGGCGACGCAGGCGATCGCCCCGAAAATGAGGATGCCGATCCACGGCGTCCCGAACTTCGGGTGCAGCTGGCGGAGGCGGTCGGGCAGCTGGCGGTGCAGCCCCATCGAGTAGACCAGGCGCGAGACGCCGATGATGCCCGCGTTCGTGGCGATGAAGAGGATCGTGGCCGCCAGCAGGCCGACGTAGATCTCCGCCGCGCCTTGGAACGCCCCGAGGTCGATCTGCTTGACGACGCCGAGGATCGGGTCCCCGGCATAGCCGCCGTCGGCCTCGCTGAGGCCCAGCAGGGTCTGGCACTTCCCGGCGGCATCGCACTTCACGGGCAGGGCGGACAGGGCGACGGCCGGCAGGAGGGCGTAGATCGCGAAGACGGCGATGACCACGCGGTTGATCGCGGCGGGGATCGTCTTGGCCTCGTCCTTGGCCTCCTCGGCCATGTTCGAGATCGTCTCGATGCCGGTGTAGGCGATCATGCCCACCGGAATCGCCACGAGGAAGTCGCGCCACGTCGGCGCCACGCCGAGCTGGACGTTGTCGATGAGCGTGCTCGGCGAGAACACGAGGATGAGCCCGACGAGCACGAGCAGGAGCTGCGTCAGGAAGTCCGTGACCGCGAGGAAGATGTTGAGCCCGGCGGCCTCCTTGACGCCGAACACGTTGATCACCGACAGCACGATGATGCAGCCGATCGCGAAGAAGATGTCCGCGGGCGAGGACCGCAGCGGCTCCCAGAACAGCCCGCCGATGTAGTGCGGCACGAAGAAGGCCGAGATGGCGATCGTGATCGTGTAGTTGAGCATCTGGGCCCAGGCGGCGAAGAAGGACCAGAACTCGTTGAACGCGTGCCGGGCGAAGCTCGACGATCCCCCCGCCTCCGGGTACATCGCGGTGGCCTCCGCGTAGGTCGCGGCCGTCAGGTAGAAGATGAACCCGGTGATGACGAAGACCACCGGCGTGAGCCCGAGCGCGAACGACGCCACCAGGCCCAGGGCGTAGTAGATCGACGACCCGACGTTCCCGTAGGCGGTCGCGAAGAGCGCATTGACTCCGAGCACGCGCTGGAGTCCGTGGAGTCGGCGTTCGGCCATGGGCGGCGCGACAGTCTACGCCCGGCGCGCGGGCTGTGGCGGGGCCCGCTTCAGGCCGCGTACAGGCGTTCGATCTCGGCCTGGTACTTCTCGGTGATCGGCTTGCGCTTGAGCTTCATCGTCGGGGTCAGCTCGTCGCCGCCGGGAAGCCACTCCTCGGGCAGGATCACGAACCGCTTGATGCCCTCCACGCGGGCCAGCTTCGCGTTCGCGGCGTCCACGCCGGCCTGGATCGCCGCCCGCACGCGATCGTCGCCCGCCAGGTCGGCCAGGCTGGCAAAGGAGATCCCCTGCTGGCCCGCCCAGGCGGGCGCGACGTCCGCGTCCAGGACGATCAGCGCCGTGTTGTAGGGCCGCCCGTCGCCGATCGCGCACGCCTGGCCGATCAAGGGGCTGGACGCCTTCAGCGTCCCCTCGATGTTCGCCGGCGACATGTTCTTGCCCGCGGCGTTGATGATGAGCTCCTTCTTGCGGTCGACGATCTTCACGAACCCGTCGTCGGCGATCTCGGCGATGTCGCCGGTGTGGAGCCACCCGTCGGGATCGATCGTCTCGGCCGTGGTCTCGGGGAGATTGCGGTAGCCGCGCATGACCGTCGGGCCGCGCACGAGCAGCTCGCCGTCGTCGGCGAGCCGCAGCTCGATGCCTGGAAGCGCCTGGCCGACCGTGCCGATGCGCGGGCGCTCCGGCGGGTTGCACGTCGAGATCGCCGTCGTTTCCGACATTCCCCAGACTTCGAGCGGGGGCACGCCGAGCGCATAGAAGAACTCGAGCACCTCGGGTGCGGTCGCCGCGGCGCCCACCACTGAGATCTCGACCCGATCCAGGCCGAGCTGGGCACGGATCTTCGACAGCACCTGCTCGTCGGCCCGCGCCGCCGCCGCCCGCACGTCGTCCGGCACCGGCTCCCCAGCCTGCTCGAGGGCCACCTTGCGCGTCGCGGCGGCGATCGCGTGCTCGGTGGCGGCGCGCTGTGCCTCGGGGAGCTGGTGGACCATGGCCTCGATGCCGGCCTTGAGCTTCTCCCAGATGCGCGGAACGCTGCCCCACAGCGTGGGCCGGACCTGCGGCAGCAGGCCCAGGACCGCCTTCGGGTCGGCGCAGGTCGTCGTCGAGGTCGCCGCGAAGATGCCCATGTAGTACCCGACGCCGCGCTCGGCGATGTGGGCCATCGGCAGCATCGAGACGAAGGTGCAGTCCGGCGGATAGGGCAGGAACTCCGAGAGGCCGCGGGCGAGGGCGAGCATGTTCGCGTGGGAGAGCTCGACGCCCTTGGGCGGCCCGGTCGTGCCCGAGGTGTAGATCAGGGTCAGGAGGTCGTCGGGCGCCACGGCCCGCCAGGCGGAGTCGAAGCCGAAGCTCGCCGGCGCCGCCGCCCGCGCCTCCGGCACCGAGAGGGTGCCCTCGATGTCGGCGTCGATGACCACGACGTGCTCGAGGTCGGGGCAGCTCGCCTGGGCGGCCAGGATCCGGCCGGCGAAGGCCGCCTCGGTCACGACGATGCGGTTGCCGGCATCGGTGAGCAGGTGGCGGATCTGGTCGGGCGCCAGCGTGTTGTAGATCGAGAAGCTCGTGGCGCCGAGGTGCATGGCCGCGAGGTCCCAGGCGTAGAACTCGGGCCGGTTGACCAGCATCAGGGCGAAGGTGTCCCCCCGCCCCAGGCCGAGCCCGGCCAGGGCGGCGGCGTTGCGCTCCACCTCGGCGGCCAGCTCGCCCCAGGTGAAGCTCACGGCGTCGTCCGGCGTGCGCGCGGCGATCCGCCCGGGGTTTGCGCCCGCGGTGATCTGGAAGGCCTCGCAGACCGTGGCAGCGGCAAAGGCCCGGTCGCGGGCGGCGGCATCGGGCAGGGCGTCGGCGGCGGTCGTCATGGGCCTCCCTCGGGAATGGTCTCCTCGCCGCAGTTCGTATCAGACCGCGGCGGGCGCCCGCCAGGAGCGCGCGGCGCAGCGCCGGCCTGCGGGCCCCGGCGGCGGGCCGGCACCGGCCCGCGAACGCACCCCGGGCGGCCGCAGGGCCG
The DNA here is from genome assembly GCA_046330225.1 of Solirubrobacteraceae bacterium. Taxonomy (GTDB): domain Bacteria; phylum Actinomycetota; class Thermoleophilia; order Solirubrobacterales; family Solirubrobacteraceae; genus CANJIV01. The sequence continues at coordinate 32,902 of JAXLTD010000014.1, forward strand.
CCCGGGGTGCAAAGGGGTGCGCGGCGCCGACGGCGGCCGCGCCGGGCTCAGGCGATGAGCGGGATGATCAGGATCGCCACGATGTTGGCGACCTTGATCATCGGGTTGATCGCCGGGCCGGCGGTGTCCTTGTAGGGGTCGCCGACCGTGTCGCCGGTGACCGCGGCGGCGTGGGCCTCGGAGCCCTTGCCGCCGAACGCGCCGTCCTCGATGAGCTTCTTGGCGTTGTCCCAGGCGCCGCCGCCCGACGTCATCGAGACGGCCATGAACAGGCCGACGACGATCACGCCGATGAGCAGCCCGCCGAGCGCCTTGTAGCTCAGGAGCCCCACGACGATCGGCACCAGGATCGGGATGAGCGCCGGGAGGATCATCTCCCGCTGGGCCGAGCGCGTGACGATGTCCACGCAGGTGGCGTAGTCGGGCTTGTCGGTGCCCTCCATGATCCCGGGCTTCTCCCGGAACTGGCGGCGCACTTCCTCGACCACCGCGCCGCCCGCGCGGCCGACCGCCTCCATCGAGAGCGCGGCGAACAGGTAGACCATCAGGCCGCCGATGAGCAGGCCGATGAGGACGTCGGAGTTGTCCAGGGCGAAGTTCAGCCCCTTGATCCCCAGCTCGTCCTCGAGCTCGATCTTGAAGGCGGCGAACAGCACGAGCGCGGCGAGCGCCGCCGAGCCGATGGCGTAGCCCTTGGTGACCGCCTTCGTGGTGTTGCCGACCGCGTCGAGCGGGTCGGTCACATTGCGGACCTCTTCGGGCAGGTCGGCCATCTCGGCGATCCCGCCGGCGTTGTCGGTGACCGGGCCGAACGCGTCGAGCGCGACGATGAGGCCGGTGAGCGACAGCTGCGCCATCACGGCGACGCCGATGCCGTAGATGCCGGCCAGCTCGTTCGCCCCGAGGATGCCGAGCGCGATGACCAGCGCCGGGGCGGCGGTGGCCTGGAAGCCCTGCGCCAGGCCCTGGATGATGTTCGTCGCGTGCCCGGTCTCGGACGCCTTCGCGGTCTTGCGGACCGGCGAGAAGCGGGTCGAGGTGTAGTAGTCGGTGATCACGAACAGCAGGGCGGTGACCGCGATGCCGATGAGCGAGCACAGGTAGAAGTCGGTGACCGACGGCACGTTGACGATGTCGCCGACCCGCTTGAAGTTGATGTCGCTCATCAGCCAGTTCGTGACCGGGTAGAACGCCGCCGCCGCAATCACGCCGGAGACGATCATGCCCTGGTAGAGCGCCCGCTCGACGTTCCCGGAGCGGGACCGCACGGCGAACGTCCCGATGATCGAGGCGACGATGGAGACGCCGCCGAGGATCAGCGGATAGAGCGCGACCTGGGTCTGCTCCTGGAACGTGAGGACGCCGAGGAGCATCACGGCGACCGCGGTCACGGCGTAGGTCTCGAAGAGGTCGGCGGCCATGCCGGCGCAGTCGCCGACGTTGTCGCCCACGTTGTCGGCGATGACCGCCGGGTTGCGCGGGTCGTCCTCCGGGATCCCGGCCTCGATCTTGCCCACGAGATCGGCGCCGACGTCGGCGCCCTTCGTGAAGATGCCGCCGCCCAGACGGGCGAAGACCGAGATCAGCGAGCCGCCGAACCCGAGCCCGATGAGGGCGTCGACCGCCTGCTTGGGCGTGAGGTCGAAGAACGCAGTCAGGACGCCGTAGTAGCCGGCGACGCCGATGAGCGCGAGGCCCACGACGAGCATGCCGGTCACGGCGCCCGAGCGGAAGGCGACGGAGAGGGCCGGCGACACCCCGCCGCGGGCCGCCTCGGCCACGCGGGCGTTGGCCCGCACCGACACGTTCATGCCGATGTAGCCCGCCGCCGCGGACGCCGAGCCGCCGATCAGGAACCCGATCGCCACCTCGATGTCCTGGACGAAGATGAGCCCGACGAACAGGACCACGCCGACGATGGCGATGGTCCGGTACTGGCGGTTGAGGTAGGCGCGCGCCCCCTCCTGAACCGCGCCGGAGATTTCCTGCATGCGCTCGTTGCCCGGCGAAAGGGCGAGGAGCGAGCGCGAGGTGACGGCGCCGTAGATCACCGCGAGGCCGGCGCACACGAGCGCGACGACAACCCCGTGGTCGGCAAGGAATTCACTCAAGGGGGGAGTCCTCCGAAGTCAGGTTGGTCCGGCGGCGCGACGAGCGCCAGGCGGTGTCATCAGCGGCGCGGGCCGCGCCAACGAACGGTCGGCGGCCCGCGGCAGAGCGCCGGGCAGTCTACCCACGCCGGCCTGAAAAGGGCGCGCGGCCGCCACGGCCGGCCGGCCCGCCCGCCTCGGCGTCAGCTTCCCGGCACCCAGAGCCGGCCCGAGGACTGGGCCGGTCCGGGCGCCCCGGCGTCGTCCTCCCCGGGCGCCGCCGGCGGCGGCTGGGGGCCCGGCTGGGCCGGCCCGGCGGGCGCTCCCCCGCTCGGCCCCGGCGCGGCGGGGCCGACGCCCTGGGCGAGCTGGGCATAGGCAAGCTGAAGCTGCGCGACCGCGTCGCGGACGGGGGCGAGCCCCTCGCCGTGGCGAGGCTCGACCAGGGGCAGCAGCGCCCGCACGGCGTCGATCGCCAGGCGCAGCTGCTCGGGATCGCGCTCGTCCTCGGTGCCCGGGGCGAGCCCGGCCCGGCGCCCGCCGAGGTTGACGAGCGACACGATGGTCTGCAGCAGGACGTCGTCGACCGTCACGCGGCGCAGCTCCTCCTCGAGGGCGGCGCGCACCTCGGCCTCGGTGGGCTCGCGCCCTGGGGGCGGCTGCGGGGTCTCGTCGGTCATGCCGGAACCTCCTGGGCGTAGGACTCGCGCGTTTCGCGCACCGATGCAGCGTAGACGTCGTCCATCGTCGCACCGGCCGCGAGGCGCCGGCGCTGGCGCTGGGCCCCGTTGAGGCTCGAGAGCGCCGGCTCGAGGCCGTGCTCGGCCCGGACCGGGGCCGTCCAGTCCAGCAGCCGCGCGGCCACCTCCCCGCCGGGGTACTCCTCGAGGCGGCCGAGGTCGAGCATCGGGCCGTCGAGCCCGAACCGGATCGCCCGCCACACGTTCTCCTCGATCAGCCGGGCGGCGACGTCCCCAGGGCCGCCGAGGAACTCCGGCGCCGGGCGCCCTTCGTCGTGGTCGCGGGCCGACTGGGCCACGCAGGCCACGATGAGCCCGGCGAGTGCCTCGGACTCCGCCGCGGTGCCCTGGGCGTCGCAGATCCGCACCTCGACGGTGCCAAAGCTCACGTGCGGCCGGACCGACCACCACACCTGGGTGTACTCGACGATCGAGTTCGTGCGCTCGAGCATGCGCACGTACTCCGCGAACTCGCCCCACATGCCGAACGGATCCGGCACGCCGCAGCGCGGGAAGCTCTTGGTGAAGGTCTGGGTGCGCGCCGTGTGGAGGCCGGAGTCACGCCCGTCGACGAAGGGCGAGTTCGCCGAGACGGCCAGCAGCAGCGGGAGCACCGGGCGCAGCCGGTCGCAGACCGCGATCGCCCGGTCGGCGTCGCGAATGCCGACGTGGACGTGGAGCGAGAACGTGTTGTTCCGCCACGCCACGTACTTCAGGCCGTCCTCGACGC
>JAXLTD010000015.1:0-34992 GCA_046330225.1 Solirubrobacteraceae bacterium
AAGACCAGCGCCTCGATCCGCGCCTGGGGCGGGCCCGTCTTCATCGGCATGACCGCGACCGGCGCGCTCATCGCCCGCCACGTCACCGACCTCTTCCCCACGCAGACCTCCCGCTTCGACCTCGCTCAGGCCGCGCGCCGCGGCGTCATCGCCCCGCTGCGGTGCATTCGCATCCCGCCCGGTCCGGGCGTACGCACGATCGCCAAGGTTCCGCTGCGCCGCGGCGAGGTCGACACGGAGTTCGACCAGGAGATGCTGGCCGAGCTGCTGGACCAGCTGCCGTTCAACCTGGCGATCGCCGACCTCTACAAGACGCGCTTCAACGGCGTGCCCGGCGTGGTCTACGCCGCCGGCGTCCGGCACGCCTACAACGTGGCCGAGGCGTTCCGCGAGGCCGGCCTCAAGGCGCAGGCCGTCTCCGGCGAGACCCCCAAGCGCGAGCTCGCCGAGATCCTCGCCGCCTACGAGCGCGGCGAGATCGACGTGCTCGTGAACGCCCAGCTGCTGGCCGAGGGCTGGAACTCGCCGCGCGCCACCGTCTGCATGCACCTGGCGCCGACCGCGTCCAAGCGCATCTACCAGCAGCGCGTCGGCCGCGTGACCCGCCGCCAGGCCGGCAAGGAGGCCGGGGTCGTCATCGACTTCGTGCACCCGGCGACCAAGCACGACGATCCGGTCGTCACCCTGCACTCCCTCCTGGACCGCGACGTCTACCGCGGCGGCGCCATCGTCGTCGGGCCGGTGCGCCGCGGCCGCGGCCGCCGCGTGCGGGTCGAGCGGCGCGTGCTGCCCGTGGCGGCGGACCCCGAGCGGCGCGCGCAGGTCTTCGAGCGCGAACTGTGGCGGATCGCCGTCGAGCACCTCGACTACGGCGAGCAGCACGTCTGGGCGGCCCTCGCCGGCGCCCGGGTCGCGCCCAACGGCTGGCGCCGGGCCAAGGCGATGCTGCACTTCGACCGCCAGGGCGAGCTGCGGCGCCGCTTCCTGATCACCGCGGTCCAGCGCAACCGCAACACGCAGCTGCGCCTGCGCGCGCTGCAGGAGATCGCGGCGCTGCGGGATGCCGAGGCGTTCGACGAGGCGATCGACATCGTCGGGACCTGGTCGCGCGACGAGAAGCGCGAAGGCGCGAAGGTCTGCCTGCAGGCACTCGCCGAGAAGCGAATCGGCCGCCGGGACCAGGCCAACGCATGGATCTGGCGCCTGGCCGAGTACACCCGCGAGGTCCACGAGGAGTACGCGGCCCAGCGCTGGCCGGAGACCAAGCGGCTGCTCGGCCTGCTCGTGAACTCCTCGGGGCCGGCCCATGCCCGCAATGCCCGCCGGCTCGTCCACGCCTCGCGCAAGCAGGACCGCCGGCTGTCGGCGGCGCTGCTCGCGGCGGCCCTGGCCCACACGCCGGAAGCCGAGGAGGCGCTGCGCGGTGCCCGGACGCGCATGGCTCGCAAGCCGAGCGCGCTGGCCCGCGAACTGCTCCGGAACTTCCCCAAGGGCAAGCGCAGCCGGTCACGGCGGCGCAAGCGCGGCGGCGCCGACGCCGAGCCAGCGACCGGCGCCGCAGCCGCCGGCACGGCCGCTGCGACGGCGGACGCCGAGTCCGAGGCGCTCGACGCGGCGGCCGGCGACGCGCCCGACGACGATGCGCTGGAGGACGACGTGGTCGACGCCGGCGGCGACGACGCGCTTGACGACGACGCCCTCGATGGGGACGACGACGCGCTGGACGACGACGCCCTCGATGAGGACGACGACGCGCTGGACGACGACGCGCTGGACGGCGACGCGGCAGATGACGCTGACGACGACGATCTCCCCCTCCCCGAGGACGACGATCCGGAGGACGACGGTCCCGAGGAGGACGACGGACCCGGCGGGCTGCCGGACCCGGACGTGGATCCTCCCGGGCCCAACGGGCTCGTCGACGACGATGTCGAGGCAGCGGTCCGTGCGGCCGCCGCCGCGGTGGCCGCGGCGGCCGGAGAGGACTACCCGCCAGAGGAGCCGCCGTCCGGCCGCGAGTCCGAAGCAGCCCCGGAGGACTGACCTCCCGGCGCGCCCCCGAGGTGGACCTCGCCGGCCTCCAGGGCCGTCGTGCCGCCGCCGGGGAGGCGGACCACGAGCCGCCCGCTTCCGTCGATCCCGCCGCCGATCCCGCTCCCCCCGGCCCACACGACCGGCTGCCCGAGCAGGGCGTCGCGGTCGCGGATCGTTGCGAGCAGCCCGGCGGCCGGCTCGGCGAGCCAGCGGGCCAGCGCCGCCAGCACCGTCGCCAAAGCCGGCTCGACCGCGCCGGGCTCGCGCCCGAGGGTCCCGGCCCGGTCTGCGAGCTCGGGCGGGAAGTCCTCCGGGCGCAGCGCGACGTTCAGGCCGATGCCGACGATGGCCCATCCCTCTGCCGGCCGGCCTTCCGCCAGGATCCCGGCGACCTTGCGCCCGTCGACGAGCACGTCGTTGGGCCACTTCACGGCGGCAGCGGGCCCGACGGCGTCGGCAACCGCGGCACCGGCGACGAGCGGCAGCAGCGGCGGCGGGTCGCGCACGACCACCGACATGAGCAGCGCCCGCCCGGGCGGGGCCGTCCACGTCCGGCCCTGCCGCCCCCGGCCCGCGGTCTGCTCGTGCGCGGTCACCAGGGTGCCGTGGGGCGCACCCGCGCCGGCCAGCGCCCGCGCCCGGTCGTTCGTCGAGCCCGTACGGCGCAGGTGCAGCCGCGGCGTGCCGAGCGCGCCGGTCACGCCTCCGGCTCGATGCGCAGCTCGGACCCGGGTGCCAGCCCCAGGTCGTCAGCGGCGCTCCCGCGGTTGACGGCCACCGCGAGCGTGCGCGCGGCGTCCTCGTAGACGAGCGGCGTCCCGGCGGGGACGTCGGCGAAGGTCCGGGCGTACTGGGCCGGCACCGCCTGCCCGGCCACGACGAGCGTCGCGGCGCGGCCCAGCCGGAGGCCGGATCCGGCGAGATGCTCGTGGCCGACGTTGAGGATCGCGTTGCCGAAGCGATCGACGGCCAGCACCGTGGCGCCGATCGCGCCCGCCTCGAGCCGCGGCGCCGGGATGTCGAGCGCGACGAGCTCGTCGGGGTCCAGCGGGTCGCCGGCCTCGGCGAGCGGCGCCCCGGCCGCGAGGCGCGCCGCGACGGGCGCGAAGACGTCGCGCCCGTGGAACGTGGCCGCGACCGGCTCCAGGCGCCAGGGCGACCGGCTGATCTCGGCCGCCTCGATCCCGCCGCCGAAGCGGGCGAGCGCAAGCGCGAGCAGCCCGTTGTCCGGCCCGACCAGGATCCGGTCCTCCTCGGCACAGCGCACCGCGGCAGCCCGGCGCTCGCCGCCGACCCCGGGGTCCACGATCGCGAGGTGCACCCCCGGCGGCGTGAACGGCAGCGCCGCGCGCAGCGCGAGCGCCCCGGCCACGACGTCGTGGCGCCGGATCCCGTGGGTCAGGTCGATGACGCGGGCGGCCGGCGCCGCCCGCGCGATGACGCCGTGCACGACGCCCACGAACTCGTCGCCGAGGCCGTAGTCCGAGAGGAAGGTGACGACCGGAGCCGGCATGCCCGGGAGGGTAGTGCCGGCGGCCCCGGCGGGACCCGAGCTTCGACCGGTCCAGCCGGCCGAACCTCAGCTTCGCCTGGCGACGACTAGATCTGCGCCAGGACTTCCTTGGCGGCCCGCTGGCCCGACTGGACCGCGCCGTCCATGTAGCCGTTCCACTCGGTCGCGGTCTCGGTGCCGGCCCAGTGGATGCGACCGATCGGGGCGCGGATCGCCTCGCCGAACGAGGTCAGGACCCCGGGCCCCGTGTAGCCGACGTAGCAGCCGCGGGTCCACTCGTCCTCCGCCCAGCTCTTCGTGACGAACGCCCGCGGCTTGAGCGCGCGGTCGCCGTAGGAGCGGGCGAAGGCCTCGAGGGCGGCGTCACGGCGTGCCTTGGCGGAGCGCCGGCCGAGCTGGCGGGCGGCGTCGCCCTCGAGGAAGCCGAGGAGCACGCCGGGCTTCCCGCTCGGCGGGGAGTTGTCGAACGTGATCTTCACCGGGCCGGTGTCGCTGATCACCTGGCCGCTGTAGCCCTGGTCGCGCCAGAACGGGCGGTCGTAGACGGCCTCGCACTTGATCACCGACCCCATCGGGAAGCGCTGCGTGAGCTGGTCCCGGAAGCCGGGCAGCAGCGGGTCGTAGTCGATGCGCCCGCACAGCGCCGGCGGCACCGTCACGATCACCCGCTTGCCGGTGAAGACGCCGGCATCGGTCGTCACGCGGACCTTGCCGCCGCCCTGGGCGATCCGGCGCACGGGCGCGTTGAGCACGACTCGCCGTCCGAGCCGCCTGGCCACCTCGATGGAGATGCTCTGCGAGCCGCCGACGAACCGCGATTCCTGCGCGCCGCCGGCGGTGGAGATCAGGCGGGCCAGCGAGCCGGGGTGCTTCGCGTCCCCGGCGGAGCGGATGTAGAAGAGGACGTGCAGGAGCGAGACGTCGGCGGGCTCGGCGGCCCACACGGCCTCGATCCCGATGGTGAAGAAGTCGCGGGCGCCCTGATCGGGGATGTTCGCCTGCGCCCAGGAGGCGAAGGTCTGGCTGTCGAACTCCCGGGCGCGGGGGGCCTTCCACGGCGCGTCCAGCGGCACCGTCTGGGCGAGGGTGTCGATCTCCACGAAAGCCTGCAGGAACGCCTGCTGCGTGGCGCCGCTGAGCGGCGGCAGCGGGTCGGTGGCCTTGTAGCGCTTCACCTCGCCGGCGAAGCGCAGGATGTTGTCGCCCTCGTTGTACGTCTTGAACGTCTTGACTCCGACCGACTTCGCGAGCGCGGCGATGCGGTTCTGGGTCGGACCCACCCACTGGCCGCCGACCTCGACGACCTCCCCGGGGCCGCCAAGCCGGGCCAGCGAGGCGTTCAGGGTGCGGCCTCCGACCCGCTCCCGCGCCTCGACCACGATGACCGACCGCCCCGCGGCGGCGATCGCCCGCGCCGCGCTCAGCCCGGCGAGGCCGGCGCCCACCACGATGACGTCGGCAGTGCGGCGGGCCGGGGCCGCACCGGCCCGGGCGGCGGGCAGCGCGGCGGCGGCGCCAGCGGCGGCGGCGCCGCCGATCAGGGCCCGGCGGCTGATGGCGCCGGACGGCGGGGCGGGTGCGTCAGCGGGGTTCGGCATCGAGGGTCCTCCTGCGGGTGGTCGGGTGCCGGTGCCACGGCGGTCCGGGGTCGGCGGGCGCCGCGCCCGAACGCGCCGCGTCGCGGCGTGCGAGGGGCTGGTGATCAGGCCGTCGAGGCCGCCCACGGCACCGCGGCGCGGTCGGCGTGGGAGCGGCGAAACTGGGCCGCGCGACCATCCTACGCGGCCGTGCGCGCGGCCGTCAACCGGCAACCGGCTCGCCTGCGGCCGTCACCGCGGCGGCAGGCCGAAGGCGCCGCCGCTCGGCGCGGCCGCCCGTGGCCCGGCGGCGAAGCGGGCCTCCGGGGCGGCGCGGCCATCGAGGCGGTCGGCGACGTAGGCGCCGATCTCGGGGCCGTGCTTGAACCCCTGCCCCGAGCCTCCGCCGGCGAGCCACACGTCCGGGTGCTCCGGATGGGGCCCGAGGAGGAACCGCTCGTCGGGCGTGGACTCGTATGGCATCACGCGCCGCGCCACGACCGGCGCGCTCGCGAGCGCCGGGAAGCGCTGGCCGATCAGCCGGCGCGTGTGCGCCTCGGTCTCGGGCGAGGAGATGCGTTCCCCGGCCTCGGGCTCCAAGGGCGTGCCGACGCTCTCGACGACGGCCTTGAGCCCGGTGCCGTCCACGTCGCCCATCCCGTAGGCCCGCGAGGCCATGTCGACCCAGGCCGGCACGGCGTCGGCCTCCCAGCCGGGCGGCGCGCCCCACCAGAAGAGATCCTGGGCTGTCGGCTGCACCGGCGCCGCGGCTCCGAACAGCGCGCCGAGCCACGGGCCGCAGGCCCACACGGTCCAGTCGGCCCCGGCGACCACGCCGTCCGACAGCCGTGCCTTCCCGGCCTCCGGAACCGCCCGATCCACCACGAGCCGCGCCCCGCGGCGCTGCGCCCGCTCGGCGAGCGCCCGGACCGCTTCCCGCGCCAGCAGGGTGCCGGCCTCGGGCTCGTACAGAACCGAGTGCAGGCCGTCCGTCGACAGCGACGGGAAGAGGTCGGCGGCCGCTGCAGGAGCGAGGCGCTCGCTCAGGATCCCCTCGAGGTGGAGGAACTGCTCGGCCCGGGCCAGCCACGCGTCGCCGCCGGCGTCGAACCAGGCGACTCCGGACGGGACGAGGAGCCGCCGGCCAGTTTCGTCCTCGAGGGCGCGCCACCCGGCCCGGGCTGTCCGGGCCGACCGCGTGAGCCAGGCATCGTCGAAGTCGTCGCCGTGGGCGCAGCGCAGGATCCGCGAGACGTCGCCGGACGCCCCGCGCGCCTGGGCGGGGGCGACCTGCTCGACGAGCGTCACGTCCCACTCGCGGCCGGCGAGGGCGTCGGCGATCGCGGCGCCGAACACGCCGGCGCCCACGACGACGGCGGACGGGTGGTCGCCGCTCACGGCTGCGCCGCGTCCCTGACGAGGGCAGCGACGAGCCCGTCGATGTCGTGGGCGGCGGCCTCGACATCGGGCGGCAGACCGGCGGCCCGCAGCGCCGCGCTGGTCACGGGCCCGATGGAGACGACGCGCGTGGCATCCGACAGCCCGGCCTCGCCGCCGGCGCTCTCGAGGAAGTAGCGGACGGTCGAGGACGACGTGAACGTGACGTAGTCGGCAGCCCGGGCGGCGGCAAGCGTCCCGGGGTCGAGCGGGTCGGCGACCGTCTCGTACAGCGCGACGACATCGACCTCGGCCCCGCGATCGCGCAGGGCGTCGGGCAGGACGTCGCGCGCCTCCGCCGCCCTGGCGACCAGCGCCCGGCGCACCGGGAGGCCGGAGAGGGCGGCGACCAGCGACTCGGCGACGAACTGCTCGGGCACGACATCGGCGATCACCCCGTGTTCCCGCAGCGCCCGGGCCGTGCCGGGCCCGATCGCCGCGACGGTCGCGCCGGCGAGGGCCCGGGCGTCCCGGCCGGCGGCGGCGAGCCGCGAGAACAGCAGTCGCACGCCGTTCGGGCTGGTAAGGCAGACGAGGTCGTAGCTCGCGACGTCCGGCGCGGGTCCGTCGAGCGGGACGATCCGGATGGCGGGCGCCTCGACCGTCAGGGCTCCGAGCCCGCGGAGCCGGGCGGCGAGCCCGCTGGCCTGCGCCCGGGCGCGGGTGACGGCGACCGTCCGCCCGTGCAGCGGCCGGGACTCCAGCCAGCGCAGCTGCTCGTGCAGGTCGGCGACCTCGCCGACGAGCGTGATGGCCGGCGGCCCGACTCCGGCGTCCCGCGCCGCCTGGGCGATCGTGGCCACCGTGGCCACCACGGTCCGCTGGCCGGGGAGGGTGCCGCGCTCGATCACCGCGGCGGGCTCGTCGGGCCGTCGGCCCGACGCGATCAGCGCCTCGGCGATCCGGGGCAGCCGGCCGACGCCCATGTAGAAGACCAGCGTGCCGGGAAACGCGGCGAGCGCCGGCCAGTCGATCGCCGACTCGGGCTTGGCGGGGTCCTCGTGGCCGGTGACGAACGCGACGGCGCTGGCCCGATCGCGGTGCGTGACCGGGATCCCGGCGTAGGCTGGCGCGGCGATGCCGGCCGTCACCGCCGGGACGACCTCGAAGGGGACGCCGGCCGCCCGCAGCGCGAGCGCCTCCTCGCCCCCGCGGCCGAACACGAACGGGTCGCCGCCCTTGAGGCGCACCGTCAGCCCGCCGCGCTGCCCGTGCGCCACGAGCGCCGCGTCGATCTCCTCCTGGGGCATCGACGGCGCGCCGGGCTGCTTGCCGACGTAGATCCGCTCGGCGTCCGGGCGGGCGCCGTCGAGCGCGCCGGCGGGAATGAGCCGGTCGTAGAGGATCACGTCGGCCTGGGCGATCAGCTCGAGCGCCCGGGCGGTCATGAGCCCGCGGTCGCCCGGGCCGGCGCCGACGAGGGCGACGCGGCCGGGCGGGGACGGGGGCGCGGGGCGGGAGGTCACGGGACCGGAAGGCTACGGCGCGGCGGCTCCGGGAGGCAGCCGGCCGCTGGCCACGGCGCGGCGGCGCGGGTACAGTCCGGGCCAGGAGCGGGAGGGAGAAGGAGAGCGGCATGGGCCTGTTCAAGGGCATGAAGGACCTCAGCGAGATCTCGAAGATGAGCCGGCAGATGCCGCGGCCCTCGATCGGCGACGCGCTGAGCCAGAGCCGCGAGCTCATGGAGGGCCTGCAGCGCTCCCAGCGGCTCCAAGCCTCCGGGGTCGACGGCACGGCGACGGTCGTCTCGGTCGCCGACACCGGCGGCAGCCTCAACGACCACCCGATCGCCCGGCTCGAGCTCGACGTCACGCTGCCGGGCCAGGCGCCGTACCGCACGACGATCGAGCAGGCGATCCCGCGCCTGCAGGCCGGCCAGATCGTGCCCGGGGCGGTCGTGGCCGTGAAGGCCGATCCGCAGAACCCGCAGGCGGTCGCGCTCGCGGCGACGGCGGGCGGGCCCGCCGCTCCGGCGGCGGCGGCGCCGTCCGCCGCCGGGGATCCATCGGCACCGGCCTCCTTCGCAGCGCTTCAGGCCAGCGCGGCAGCCCAGGCGGCAGCGGCTCAGGTCGCGGCGGCGAACGCCGGCGCCGCGCAGGACCCTGCCACGCGCCTGGAGCGCCTGGCCGAGCTCAAGGACAAGGGCCTGCTCTCGGAGTCCGAGTTCGCCGCGCAGAAGGCGCGAATCCTGGCGGAGCTGTAACCGCCACCACTACGACCAGAGGGATGACAATGGGCCTCTTCAAGGGCATGAAGGACATGAAGGGCGCGATGGACCAGGCGCAGCAGATGCAACAGGCCGCCGCCGCCCAGCAGGCCGCCGCCGGCGTTGCGGCAGGCGGCATGCCCACCCAGCAGGACCTCGCCGACCGCGACGCGATGCAGCAGCAGGGCCTGGAGTACCGCCGGCTGGCGGCGGAGGGCCTGTCGGGGAATGCGGTCATCACCAGCGCCACCGACACCGGCGAGCGCCTGCACGGGAACGCGGTGCTCGACCTCGCCCTCGTCGTGACGATCGACGGCGGCGAGCCCTACGACGCGACCCTTCGCTACATCATCGCCGGCGAGGACACCGCGCCCTACGGCGCCGGCTCGTCCTACCCGGTCAAGGTCGACCCGGCGGACCGCACGAAGCTGACGTTCGGCTGAGGGCGGGCGGGCGCGAACGGGCAGCCGGCTCGCGTGAGCACTTCGCGCACCGTGAAGGGCCCCATCGGCCTCGTCGGCGCCGGCTACATCGGCCACCTCTTCGCGCAGCAGTTCGCCCTGGCCGGCTACGAGGTCCGCGCCTGGTCGCCGTCGAGCTCGGTCCACACGCTGGGCGACCGGCTGCGCCAGAGCCTCGCGACGCTCGCCCAGATCGGCATGGTGGACGCCGGCGAGGTCGAGGCGGTCGCCGCGCGGGTCTCGACGCACGACGACCTCGCGACGGCGCTGGCGCCCTGCGGCGCGGTGCTCGAGGCGATCGTCGAGGACGCCGCCGTGAAGTCGGCCTGCTTCGCCGAGATCGAGGCGGCGGTCGGCCCGGAGGTGCTGCTGTGGAGCGCGACCTCGAACTTCCCGATGACCAGGCTTGCCGCGGACCTGGCCCACCCCGAGCGGGCCGTGGTCCTGCATCCGGTGCAGACCCAGCTGATCATCTTCGTCGAGGTCGTCCCGGGGAGCCGCACGAGCGAGGCGACGGTTGCGGCGACGATGGAGTTCTGCGCGGAGGTCGGGCTGCGCGCGGTCCGCGTCCGCAAGGAGATCCCCGGCTTCCTCTGGAACCGCGTCTGGTTCGCGATGCTGCGCGAGATGCTGCACCTGGTGGACATCGGGGCCGTCGAGCCGCAGGAGCTCGACGAGATCGTGCAGACCACGCTGCGGGCCTTCGTCCCGGTCTTCGGGCCGCTGCAGATGACCGATCTCATCGGCCACGACACGCTGCGCGACATCTCCAACGCCCTCTACCCCGAGCTTTCGGCCGACCGCAGCGCGTCGCCGACGGTCGAGGCGCTCGTGCGCGCCGGCCGGCTCGGCGTCAAGAGCGGGCAGGGCTTCTACGACGACGGCGGCGAGCGCATGGCCGCGCTCACGCTCGCGCTCTACGAGGCCGCCCGTCAGCTGGAGGACGATTCGGCCTGACCGCCGGCGGTTGCGGCAGCCTGCGCCAGCAGCTCCGCGCCTCCCGCCGCCGCCAGCCGCGCCGCCACGCGCCGCCCCAGCTCCTCGGGCTCCCGTGCCGGGCCGGCGAGGCGGTCGGCGGCCCAGGCGGAGCCGTCGGGGAGGCCGGCGAAGGCGCGCAGCTCCAGGGTGTCCGGGCCGGCGGGCACCGCGAGGGCGCCGACCGGCGTGTGGCAGGTCGCGCCCAGCTCGCGGCAGAGGGCGCGCTCGGCCTGGAGGCAGGCGAGCGCCGCGGGGTCGGTGAGCGGCGCCGCGGCGCCGAGGGTCCGCGCGTCGCCGGCCCGGGCCTGCACGAGCAGGGCGCCCTGGCCGGGCGCGGGCACGAAGCGGACGGGGTCGAGCGCGCCGGCGGCATCCGCGGCGCGGCCGAGGCGGGCCAGGCCCGCCGCGGCGAGCACGATCGCGTCGGCCTCGCCGCCGGCCAGCTTGCGCAGGCGGGTCGGCACGTTGCCCCGCAGCTCCACGATCTCCACGTCCTCCCGGGCGGCGAGGAGCTGGGCCCGGCGGCGGAGGCTGCTCGTGCCGACTCGGGCGCCCGTCGGCAGCTCGTCGATCGCGGCGAAGGGGCCGCAGAGCGCGTCGCGCGGGTCCTCGCGGGCGGGCACCGCGGCGATCGCAGTTCCCGGGGCCAGCTCGCCGGGCACGTCCTTGGCCGAGTGCACGGCGGCGTCGATCTCTCCGGCCAGCAGGGCGGCCTCGATTTCGGCAACCCAGCGCGACTTGTCGCCCACGCCGGCACCCCGGTCGCCGGTCACGGTGATCTCGACGATCTCCGGAGCGGCGACGCCGCCGGCGGCGAGGGCGCCGGCGACCGCCCGGGCCTGGGCCAGCGCCAGGTCGCTGCCGCGCGTCCCGAGCCGCAGCGGCGGCGGGGCGCCCGTCACCGGGCGTCGGAGGCGCGCCGCGGCAGCTCGCGCACCTCGGCGGGCGCGACGGACGCGTCGGCGCCGTCCGCCTCGTCGTCCTCGAGCCCGAAGAGCTCGCGCACGATCTGCAGCCGCGCGTGGGACCGCTCGTCGGCGGTCTGCTTCATGAAGAGGGTCGGGTCGTGCAGCAGCCGGTTCACGACCGCCTTGGCCACCGCCTCGACGCGCGACCGGTCCGCCTCGCTCAGCGACTCCCACCGCCCGTCGTTCTCGGCCAGCACGCCGGCGACGATCGCCTCGCCGTGCTGGCGCAGCGCGGCGATGGTCGGGATGACCTCGAGCGAACCGAGCCAGCCGGCGAACCGCTCGATCTCCTCCTCGACGATCTGCTCGGCCAGGTGCGCCTCGGCGCGGCGCACGGACCGGTTGCGGGCCACCACGGCCTGGAGGTCGTCGATGTCGCGCAGCGTAACCCCGGGCACGTCGGCGCAGAGCGCGTCCACGTCGCGGGGGACGGCGATGTCGACGATCAGCAGCGGCCGGTGGCCGCGCTGCTCCATCACGTGGGCGAGCGCCTCGTGCTCGACGATCGGGTGGGGCGAGGCGGTCGCCGCGACCATCATCTCGGACCGCACGAGCTGTTCGGGGAAGGCGTCGAACCCGACGACGGCGCCGTCGAACTGGGCGGCGAGCACCTCGGCCCGGTCGCGCCGGCGCGAGGCGACGAACACGAGCTCGGCGCCCTCGTCGGCCAGCGCCCGGGCCGTCAGCTCGCTCATCTCCCCGGCCCCCAGGACGAGCACGCGGCGCCCGGCCAGCGCCCCGACCGTCTCGCGTGCGAGCTGGACGGCCACGGTCGACACGTTCACGCGGCTGGCGGAGATCTCGGTCTCGGTGCGCACGCGCTTGCCCGTGGCGAGCGCCGCGGAGAAGAGCCGGTTCAGCATCGGCCCGGTGGCCTCGGCGGCCAGCGCGGTCTCGTAGGCGCGCTTGACCTGGCCCTGGATCTCGGCCTCGCCGAGGATCATCGAATCGAGTCCGGCGGCGACGCGGTAGAGGTGCCGGGCGGCGTCGCAGTTGCGCAGCGAGTAGAGGTGCCCCGCGAGCTCGGTGGGCCGGATGCCCGCCTGGCGCGAGAGCATCGAGAGCACGGCCGTCTCGGCGGCCACCTGGTCCGGGGCGACGAGGTAGACCTCGGTGCGGTTGCAGGTGGAGATGGCGGCGGCCTCGCGCACGTCGGCGCCGGCGGTCAGCTCGCCGAGGAAGTCCGGCAGGCGGCCTTCGAGGACGGCGACCCGCTCGCGCAGCTCCACCGGCGCGGTCTTGTGCGAGATGCCGACCGCGAGCAGCTCGCTCACGAGCGGTCCTCGACGAGCGGGCGATCGGCGCCGTCCGGTCCGGCGGGATCGGCGGGGGCGTCCACGCCCGGGTCGTCGGCACGGGCGGCCAGGGAGTTGAGCTCGGCGAGGTCGCGCTCGGTGCGCGCGAGCTTGGCGCCCATGATCGCGAAGTAGATGAGCAGCAGGGCGAGGAAGACGAGGTAGGCGGCCGCGACGTACTTGCCGGCCTCGTCGAGCGGGAGCGCAGGCATCAGCTCGCCGGCCCCGAGGGGAGCGGCAGCGACGGCGCGGCGCTGCGGCCAGCCGGCGCGACCGCGTCATCGCCGCCGAGGCGGCGCTTGAGCGCCCGCAGCTGGGCCGCGGTGTGCTTGGCGGTCATCTCGTAGCGCCAGAGCGTCACGAACAGCAGCGACATGCCGGCGAGCGACACGAGGAAGGTCAGCCGCATCTCGCCGGGCATGCTCCCGCCGGTCGTGCCGAGGACGCGGGGATGCGTGAGCGACTGGGCCAGGCGCACCGCGAGGAAGTTCAGCGGCACGAAGGCCCCGGCCACGATCGCGAAGACCGAGGCGTAGCGCGCCTGGCGCTCGGGATCCTCGATCGAGAAGCGCAGCGGCTGGTAGGTGCAGTACAGGAGGAACACGATGAGGAACGACACGAGCGTCGGCTCGTCCCACACCCACCAGTGGCCCCAGGACGCCTTCGCCCAGATCGACCCGGTGATCAGCGCCGCCAGGGCGAAGACGAGCCCGAGGTGGATCGACACGTAGGAGCGCAGGTCCCACTCCCGCTTTCCGGTGCGCAGGTGGGCGATCCCCATGATCCCGCCGGCGATGAACGCGATGAGCGTGATGATCGCGAGCGGCACGTGCAGGTAGAAGATCTTCTGGACGAAGCCCTGGTCGGCGTCGTTCGGAGCCCAGAAGAAGACCAGCGCGAACGCGGCGGTCAGGGTGAAGGCGGTGGAGAGTGCGAGGGGGCGCAGGCCCTTGCCGTACACGTCAGTCCTCCAGAAGGAAGTCGAACACTGCGAAGGCGAGCAGTGCGAAGACGAGATCATAGAGGCCCAGGACGGCCAGCCACTTCCCCGCAGCCGCGCCCGACGGGTCGGCCAGCAGCGGGGTGGAGGCCTGCGCGCCGGCGATCACGACTGGGACGAGCAGCGGAAGCCCGATGAGCGGCGCCACGAGGTCGCGGGCGGTGGTCTGCACCGCCAGCGCCGAGGCCAGGGTGCCGACGACCGCGATGCCGACGTTGGCCAGCGCCAGGATCGCGATCAGCTCCGGCAGGCCCGGCCACAGCGGCGGCCCGAGGAGCAGGACCGTGAAGGCGGGGATCGCGACGATCTCCACGACCGTCAGGTAGAGCGCGAGCGCGAGCGCCTTGGCCACGAGCAGCGCGGTGCGGTCGGCGGGGGAGAGCAGGAATCCGTCGAAGCCGCCCTGCTCGCGCTCGGCCACGAACAGCCGGTTGACCCCGAGCATCGCCGCGAACAGCAGCGTGACCCACAGCACGCCAGCGGCGAGGTCGCCGGCAAGCGTGTTGCGGTCCAGGCCGAAGTGGAAGACGACGAACGTCGTGACCGAGAAGAGCGCCATCGCCGGCACCGACTCACGCGTGCGCAGCTCCAGACGCAGCTCCTTGCGCAGCAAGGCGGCGACGGTCCTCACCGGTACAGCGCCCCGATCTCGGCGACGGTCACGCCGTCGGCGGGGCCGAGCAGCGCGGCGGCGCCGCCCTTGAGGCCGAGCGCCAGGTCGGCCTCGGCCAGGCCGCCGGCGGGGTCGTGGCTGGTGACCACGCGGGTCGCCGGGCTGCCGCGCCCGATCAGCGGCGCGACGAGCTCGGCGGCGGCGGGGTCGAGGTTGGCCCACGGCTCGTCGAGCAGGAGCAGCTCGGGCTCGTGCAGCACGGCGCGGGCGATCGCCAGCCGCTGGACCATCCCGCGCGAGAGCGTCCGCACCGGGTCGCCGGCCCGCCGGGTCATGCCCACCGCCTCGACTGCGGCCTCGACCCGCCCGGGCGCGGTGCGGTGCAGGGCCGCGTGGTAGCGGAGGTTCTCCCAGCCGGTGAGGTCGCGGTACAGGAGCGGGTCGTGCCCGAGCAGCCCGATCTTTCCCCGCACTGCCCAGGCCTCCTTCGGGAGCGGGCGCCCGAGCACGGCCACCGACCCCTCGTGCGGCCGCAGCAGCGTCGCCAGGATCCGGAGCAGCGTCGACTTGCCCGCCCCGTTGGGCCCGAACACCACGAGCGTCGACCCCGCGGGCACGTCGACCGACACCCCGCGCAGGACGGGCCGTTCCCCGTAGGCGCGCCCCAGCCCGCGCAGCGCGATCGCCGGCGCCGGGCTCACCGTCGGCCGGCGCGCCCGCCCTCGCGGCGCAGCTGCGCCGCGGCGTGCTCCAGGGTCGGGGCGACCACGCCGAAGAGCTGGCGGATCGCCTTCGGGTTGCCGGGGAAGTTGATGATCAGCGTGCGCGCGGCCACGCCCGAGACCCCGCGGGTGAGGATGCCCAGCGGGGTGTGCTCGCGGGCCTGGGCCCGCAGCGTCTCGGCGTAGCCGGGCGCCTCGCGGGTGATGACGGCGCGGGTGGCCTCCGGGGTCACGTCGTCGGCGGTCAGGCCGGTCCCGCCGGTGGTGAAGACGAAGGCCACGTCGTTGCCGACGTGCACGCGCAGGCGCTCCTCGATCGCGAACTGGTCGTCGGCAACGACCTCGGCGGCGACGATCTCCGCGCCGGCCTGCTCGGCCAGCGACGCCAGCAGCGGCCCGGACTCGTCGGCAGCCTCGCCGCGGGCGACGGAGGTCGAGATCGTGAGCACGACGGTCTGCATGCGGGCAACTGTACGCCGCCACGCCGCGGCCGCGGCGCCTGCCCGGTCGGCGAAGGGGGGCCGCCCGGAGGGGTGTGGAACCTGGACCATCCATGTCCTGGCGGATCGACCACACCCCCCCGGCCAGAGGGTCGCCTACCCGCCCACGGTTCCCTCGCGCTCGACGGCCAGCACCGCGAGGTCGCCGAACGCGGCGGCGCGGTCGAGGTCCGCCGGGCCGAAGCGGCGGCCGTCGCGGCGGTCCAGGACCGAGAGGACGCCGGCGGCGGTCCCCCCGCGCAGCAGCGGCACCGCCAGCATGGTCACGGGCACGTAGCCGGTTCCCTCGGCGACGTCGGCGGCGAAGCGGGGGTCCGAGCGGCAGTCGGGAATCGCGAGGCCCTCCCCGCGCTGCGCCACCGCGCCGGCGATCCCGGCGCCGGGCGGGAGGCGGACGCCGACGATGTCTGCCGCCCCCGCGCCCCAGGCTGCCTCGTAGCGCAGTCCGCCGCGAGGGTCGGCCAGGGCCAGCGACGCCGCGGCGGCGTCGAACACGCCGGCGGCGGCCCGCACGAGCGCCTCGAGCAGCGTCCGCGGCACCGCGGCCTCGGGCACCGATCGCGCCAGCGACACGCCGCCGCCGGCCAACGCGGCGCCGAGCTCGTCGGCGAAGGCCCGGATCGAGGGGGTGCGGTCCTCCGGCTCCGGCCGCAGCGCGCGGCGCATGGCGTGCTCGACCGTCTCCGGCACGCCGGCGACGCTCCACGACAGGGGCTCGGGGTCCCCGTACCGCGGCGGCCGGCCCGTGAGCAGGGTCCAGAGCAGCGCGGCGGCGGCGTAGATGTCGCTGCGCGGCGTGACCACGCCGCCGCCCATCACCTCGGGGGCCATGAAGCCCGGCGTCCCGATGGCCATGGTCCCCTCGTCCCAGCCGCTGAACTCGCGGGCGATCCCGAAGTCGACGAGCACCGGCCCGTGGCCGGCCAGGATCACGTTGGCGGGCTTGACGTCGCGGTGCACGATCGACTGCGCGTGCACGTAGGCCAGCGCCTCGCACACGTGCCCGACGTGCGCGATCGCCTCGTCGGCCGGCAGCCCGGGGTCGCCGCGGCGGTCGAGCTCGGCGTTGAGGTCGCGGCCCTCGATCAGCTCCATCACCAGGTAGCCGGTGCCGCCGTCCTGGAAGCTGCCCAGCACCGACACCACACGCGGGTGGGACAGGGCGGCCAGCAGGCGCCCCTCGATCTCGAAGCGCTCCTCGTTGTCCGGGTCCAGGCACCGCTTGAGCGCCACCCGTGCCTCGCCGCCGCGCGGCCGGGCCTCGTACACCTCGCCCATCGCCCCGTGCGACAGCGGGCGGACGACCTCGTAGTCGCCGACCGTCGCGCCGGCGGCCAGCCCGGGCCCGGTGCCGGGATCCGTCATGGCCCGAGCCTACTCCGGCGCTCAGAACCTGTCTCAGGCGGCGGCAGGCGTGCCGCGCCGCGGGCGCAGCCGCCCGCACCACAGTGCGAAGACCACGATCGCGATCGCCGCGCCGAGCCAGTGGATCCCGACGAGCACCGCCGCGAGGCTCACGACGCCCGCGAGCGCAGCGCCCCCGAGCGCCGGGAGCAGCGGCAGCCGCAGCACCGAGGCGGTGACCAGCGTGGCCGCGATCCACGCGGCGGGCCCGACGAGCCAGCCCCAGTCCTCGAAGAAGCTGTGGGGCAGGGCCAGGCCGGTGGCGAGGCCGAGCACGGCGACCCCGATGGCCTGGAGCACGGCGGCTCGGAGGGCGAGGCGGGTGTCCACGCCGCGATGGTGCCACGCTGGGCGCCCGCGTGCGTGGCGCCGAGGGGTCCGGATCATCTACGGTGCCGATCCCGATGCCCGAGCCCGCCGACGGCCTCACCCCCGAGCAGGAGGACATCCGCGCCATGTGCCGCGAGTTCGCGGCGCGCGAGCTGCGTCCGCGCTCGGCCGCGGTGGACGAGGACGAGTTCACCTTCCCGTGGGACGTGTGGGAGGCGGCAGCGGGCGTGGGCCTGACCGCGTTCATGCTGCCCGAGCGGCTCGGCGGCGGGGGGCTGGAGGACTGCCTCACCGGCTGCCTCGTCCAGGCCGAGCTCTCCAACGGCTGCGCCGGCCTCGGGAACCTCGTCACGTCCGGAGGGTTCTTCGCCGAGCCGGTGCTCGCCCTCGGCACGCCGGCCCAGCAGGAGGAGTGGCTCACGCCGCTGTGCGATCCCGCGCGCCCGCCGCTCACGGCGCTCGCCACGACCGAGCCCGGCGCCGGCAGCGACGCCGCCTCGATCCGCACGGCCGCCCGCCGCGACGGGGACGGGTACGTCCTCTCCGGCCAGAAGGCGTGGATCTCGAACGGCGGCGTGGCCGACCGCTACGTCGTCTTCGCGACCGTGGCGCCGGGAACCCGCTCGCGCGGCGTGACCGCCTTCCTCGTGCGCGCCGGCGACCCTGGCGTCCGCTGCGGGCCGCCGATCCCCAAGATGGGCCAGCGGGCGATCCCGAACACCGAGCTGTTCCTCGACGACGTGCCGCTCGGGGCCGAGCGCCGCCTGGGGGAGGAGGGCCAGGGGTTCGCCGGGCTCATGGCCACGTTCGACCGCTCCCGGATCACGCTGGCCGCCTCGGCGACCGGCCTCGCCCGGGCCGCGCTGGACTACGCGGTCGAGTACGCGGGGGAGCGGGAGCAGTTCGGCGTCCCGATCTCCCAGCACCAGGCCGTGGCCTTCCGGCTGGCCGACGTGGCGACCCGGGTGCGGGCCTCCTGGCTGCTGACGCTCGACGCCGCCCGCCGGGCCGACCGCGGGGAGCGGGTGACGCGCGAGGCGGCGATGGCCAAGCTCCACGCGTCGGAGACCGCGATGCTCGCGACCTGGGCCGCGGTGCAGACGCTCGGCGGCTGGGGGTACTCGCGCGAGTACCCGGTGGAGAAGTGGATGCGCGACGCCAAGCTCGAGGAGATCGAGGAAGGCACGTCGGACATCCAGCGCCTCATCATCTCCCGCTCGCTCTGGCGCGCCTGAGGGCGGGGCGCACCGCGCACCCCGCCCCGGCCATGGGCGCGGCCCGACTCGAACGGGCGGCCCCCTCGGTGTAAGCGAGGTGCTCTGACCAGCTGAGCTACGCGCCCGCCGGGAGGGTACGCGGCCCGCGCCTACCGCGCCGCCTTGAGCGTGTCGCGGATCTCCTCCAGCACCACGAGCTCGTCGGCCTTCTCCTCCTCCTCGGCCTTCCCCTGCCGGGCCTTCATGTGGTTGACCGGCTTGACGACGAAGAAGAAGATCGCGGCCGCGATCGACACGAACGAGATCAGGGCA
The DNA here is from genome assembly GCA_046330225.1 of Solirubrobacteraceae bacterium. GTDB lineage: Bacteria > Actinomycetota > Thermoleophilia > Solirubrobacterales > Solirubrobacteraceae > CANJIV01. The sequence goes on from JAXLTD010000015.1 coordinate 18,568, forward strand.
TTCAGGAACGAGCCGTAGCGGAAGACGCTGCCGTTGATCGTGAACGTCAGGCCCGAGAAGTCGGGCTTGCCGATGACCGCGGCGATCACCGGCGTGAGCAGGTCGGCGACCAGCGACGTGATGACCGCGCCGAACGCCGCACCCATGACCACGGCAACCGCGAGGTCGATGACGCTCCCGCGGGAGATGAACTGGCGAAACTCCTTGAGCATTTGCTGTCTCCTCCGATCGGGGCGGGGCAACGCGCCGGGCCGGGTCAAGGCCAGCGGCCGGCCGCCGATTACCCGAGCATGCTCCCCGATCCCCCGGGAGGACGCCAGCCGCTGCGCCGGCGCGCCGCGCTGCCCGCGGCTGTCGCGCTGGCCGTGCTCGCCGGTCGCGCCGCGCTGCGGTCGCGCCGTTCGGTCCTCGAGGCCAACCGCGACCTCGAAGTCCGGATCGAGGAGCGGACCGCCGAGGCGGTCCGCCGGGATGCGGAGACGCAGGCGATCCTCGCGGCGGCCGCCGACGGCATCCTCGTCGTCGGCGCCGACGGCCGGGTGGAGGTCGTCAATCCAGCGGCGGCCGGCATGTACGGCTACCGGCCCGACGAGGTGCTCGGCCTCAGCGTCGCCATGCTGATCCCGCCGGCCTCCCGGGCCCGGTACCAGGCGGCCCTGGCGCGGGGCGGGCTGGCCGCCATCGGGGCCGAGTTCGGCCGCGACCGCCGGACGACCGGTGTGCGCAAGGACGGCTCGGAGTTCCCGATCGAGCTGTCGATCTCGCAGACCGGCCCGGACGCGGACGGACGCCTGCTCGCGATCGTTCGCGACGTCACGGAACAGCGCGCGTTCGAGCTGCGCCTGCTCGAGAGCGAGGCCCAGCAGCGCGCGCTCACCGAGAACTCGACCGACCTCATCGCGCGTTTCGACCTCGAGGGGATCTGCCGGTACGCCTCGCCGGCGGCTGCCGGGATGCTGGGGTTCGGGCCGGACGAGCTGATTGGGCGCGCGGCCTACGCCTTCTTCCACCCTGATGATGTGGCGCCGGCGTTCGAGGCGCACTCGCGGCTCCGGGCTGGCGCGGAGCGGACCCGGCACGAGTCGCGCGTCCTGCGCAAGGACGGCGGGTACATCTGGATGGACACGACCGAGACCGCGATCCGCGACGGCGACGGGCGGATGACCGGCTCGGTCGCGATCAGCCGGGACGTGACCGAGCGCCACCGGATGGAGCAGGAGCTGGAGGAGACCGCGTCGCGGCTCTCCTCGCTCATCGCCAACAGCCCCGGGGTGATGTACAGCTGCGCGTGCGACGAGGCGTGGACGATGGCGTTCATCTCCGATGAGATCTCCTCCCTCTCCGGCTACCCGGCCGGCGACTTCATCGGCAATGCCGTGCGCAGCTTCGAGTCGATCGAGCACGCGGACGACCGCACCCGCGTGCGGGAGGTCATCGCGGCAGCGGTGGCTGGCCGGCATCCGTACTCGATCGAGTACCGGATCGTCAACGAGTACGGCGGGATCTGCTGGGTCATCGACCGCGGAAGCCCAGTGTTCGACGACGACGGGCGCCTGCGCTGCCTCGACGGCGTGATCATCGACAACACCGAGCAGAAGCTCATCGAGGAGGAGCTCGCCGAGGCCCGGGAGCACGCGGAGGCCGCCACGCGGGCCAAGTCGCAGTTTCTCGCCAACATGAGCCACGAGATCCGCACGCCGATGAACGCCATCGTCGGGATGACCGGGCTGCTCCTCGACACCAGCTTGGACCCGGAGCAGCGCGACTACGTGGAGACGGTGCGTTCGTCCAGCGACGCGCTGCTCGACCTCATCAACGACATCCTCGACTTCTCGAAGATCGAGTCGGACCGGCTCGAGCTCGAGGCGGCCCGCTTCGACGTGCGGGCCTGCGTCGAGACGGCGCTGGACCTCGTCGCGCCCAGGGCGACCGAGAAGGGCGTCGAGCTCGCCGCGCTCGTTGATCCCGTCGTGCCCGCAGGCGTGATCGGAGACGTCACGCGGCTGCGCCAGGTCCTGCTGAACCTGCTCACGAACGCAATCAAGTTCACCCATGACGGCGAGGTCGTTGTGACCGTCGAGGGCCGGCCGGCGGAGGGCGTTCGGCAGGAGCTGGCCTTCACCGTGCGCGACACGGGGATCGGGATCCCGGCGGACCGCCTCGACCGGCTCTTCAAGTCCTTCAGCCAGGTCGACGCCTCCGTGACCCGCCAGTACGGCGGCACCGGCCTCGGGCTGGCGATCAGCAAGCGGCTCGTCGAGATGATGGGCGGCGAGATCTGGGTGCGCTCGGAGGAGGGAGCCGGATCCGAGTTCGGCTTCACGCTGACCGTCGAGGCCGCCGCCGCCGAGCCGCCGCCTGCCCCGGCGCCATCGCTGACCGGCCGCCGGCTGCTCATCGTCGACGACAACGCGACGAACCGCCGCGTCCTGGCGCTCCAGGCGGACTCCTGGGGAATGGAGTCCGCGGAGGAGCCGGGCGGCGCCGCGGCCCTCGAGCGCCTCGGCTCGCACGAAGCGTTCGACGTCGCGATCCTCGACATGCAGATGCCGGGCATGGACGGCATCGAGCTGGCCCGGCGGATCCGGTCGCAGCCCGAGACGGCGGACCTCCCGCTCGTGATGCTGACGTCGCTCGGGCGCCATGAGCCCGCGGCGGACGCACTTGGCTTCGCGGCCTACCTCCACAAGCCGATCAAGGCCTCCGCGCTGTTCGATGCGCTGGCGTCCATCTTCGGGTCCGACGCGGTCGAGGCCGCCGCCGGTCCCGCGCTCCCGGCGGCGGATCACGAGCTCGCCGCGCGTCATCCGCTGCGAATCCTGCTGGCCGAGGACAACGCCGTGAACCAGAAGGTGGCAACCCGGATGCTCGCGAAGCTCGGGTACCGCTGCGATGTCGTCGCGAACGGCCTCGAGGCGATCGAGGCGGTCGGCCGCCAGGAGTACGACATCGTGTTCATGGACGTGCAGATGCCCGAGATGGACGGCCTGCGCGCCTCGCGGGAGATCCGGGGCCGCGGCCCGGAGGCGGCCCAGCCGCGCATCGTCGCGATGACGGCAAACGCGCTCGAGGGCGACCGCGAGGCCTGCCTCGCAGCCGGGATGGACGACTACGTCGCCAAGCCGGTGCGCATGCCCGACCTCATCGCGGCGCTCGAGCGCGCTCCGAGCCGCCCGGCAGGGACCGCCCCGCGGGCACCGGCCCCGACGGCGCCGGCGGCTGCGCCGGCCGCAGACGGCACGGCCGGCGCGGATGCGGTCGAGGCGCTGCTCGCGGCGCTCCGGGAGGAGCTGGGCGCCGACGCCGACGCGCTCCTTCCCGAGCTCGAGGGCCTCTTCACCGCGGAGGGCCCGGGCCTCGTCGCCGACATGCGCGCCGGCATCGCCAGCGGGGACGCGGCCGCCGTGGCGGGCGCCGCCCACACGCTGAAGGGGAGCGCGGCGTCGCTCGGGGCCTCCAGGCTCGCCGATCGCTGCCGCACGCTCGAGGAGCTCGGGCGGTCAGGCGAGCTCGCCGGCGCGCCCGAGGCGCTCGCGGCAGTCGAGGCCGCCTACGCGGCGTTCACCGCGCTCCTCGGCGCGGCGTGCGCCGCGACCGCGAACGCCGCCAGCGCCGAAGCGGCCTGAGGTCCTCGGCGCGGCTCAGGCCGACGCGCGGAGGCGGGCCAGCCCGCTCGAGGCCTTCTCGGCGTACATCGCGGCGTCGGCGGCGGCGAGGAGCGCGCCGGCGTCGGTGTCCGCTGCGAGCGCGGTGGCGATCCCGAAGCTGGCGCTGATCACGACCGGCTCCCCGCCGGCGATCATCGGATCGGCGATGGCGGCGCGGGCCCGGGCGGCCACCTCCTCGGCCTGGGCGAGGCCGGCGCTCTCGCAGAGCACGACGAACTCGTCCCCCCCGAGCCGCGCGACGAGGTCGCCGCGACGGACGGACCGCCGCAGCCGCGCCCCGACCTCCACGAGCACCTCGTCCCCGACGGCGTGTCCGAGCCGGTCGTTGATGCGCTTGAACCCATCGAGATCGCCGTACAGGAGCGCCAGCGGGTCGGGCCGGCGCTGGAGGCGCTGGACGGCCAGCTCGAGCTGCTCGGCGAATTGGCGGCGGTTGGGGAGCGCGGTGAGGCCGTCGAAGTACGCCTGGTGGATCAGCTCCGCCTCCTGCCGCTTGCGTTCGATCGCGTAGAGGATCGCGCGGGCGATGTGGCCGTCGCCGACCTGTCCCTTGACGAGGTAGTCCTGGGCGCCTTCGCGGACCGCCAGAAAGGCGAGCGTCTCGTCCTCGTCGCCGCTGAGCACGACGATGGCGATCTCCGGCGCGAGCGCCCGGATGCGCTTGAGCGCCTCGAGGCCGTCGGCGTCCGGCAGGCCGAGGTCGAGCAGCACGCAGTCGAACGCCGCGGCTGCGCGGAGGGCCTCGATGGCCTCGGACAGCGAGGCGGCGTGGGCGGGCAGGGCGCCGTCCCAGGCCGCGCTGAGCTTGGCCATCACGACCTTGGCCTGGATCGGGCTGTCCTCGACCAGCAGGACGCGCGGCGGTGCGGCGTCGGAATCCCCGTTCGGCACTATGGCCCGGGTGATCGGTGGCCGCCGCCCGCTCTTGAGGAACTTGGCGCACCCGGACTGCCGGCCCCGGTTCGGATCTCCGGGGTTGCGAGCGCGTCCGCCGTGAGGAACTGCACACAGTGCCGGGCGCCGTGCGCTAGCTTCGAAGAGTCCGATTCGTTCGATCGGGCCGAGTCGCTGCCCTGAAACGGGCCGCGAGCGGGGGACCCACCGGCCGGCAGCTCCGGCCACGGGGCGAAGCGGCGCGTCTGCGCCAGCAGCGCCGTTCTCCACGGCGCCAGCCCGTCAGCTCACCTCGCAGGCCCGCCAGGAGGCAGCATCGTGAAGACCATCCGTTCCGCGCGCCCGCTTGCGCTGGCCGCACTGACCCTCAGCCTGGGCGCAGCCGCGACGGCGGCGTTCGCCGCCGCGCCCCCGGCCGCCGTCCCGCCGCCCGCCGCGCCGCCAGCACCCCGGCCGGCGGGGCCGGTTCCGGCCCTCGCCAACGCCGGTGCCGGCGACCGGTCCGCCGTCGCGCCCGTCCCGCACCGCCGCGGGCCGGCTGCCGTCTTCCCGGTCGGCACGCGGGCCGTGGACTACGGCACCGCCATCAACCGCTTCGGCGCGCCACGCGCAGGCCACATGCACGGCGGCCAGGACGTGTTCGCGCCCGCGGGCACCCCGCTGGTCGCGATCCGGGCCGGCGTGATCGTCGAGGCCGGGACCGACGGCGCCCGCGGCAACCACGTGTCCGTCTACAGCCGGGCGGCCGGCGCCACGTTCGCCTACTTCCATCTCCAGGCGCCGACCGCGCGCCGGGTGGGGGAGCGCGTGCCGGCCGGCGCCCGCCTCGGCGCGGTCGGGTGCACCGGCAACTGCCAGGGCGACCACCTCCACCTCGAGATGCACCGTGGCCGCGGCGCCGGCGGCGCCGGCCTCGATCCGCTGCCGCTGCTTCGGCGCCTCGAGCCCGCGGCTCGACGGGGCTGACCCCACGGTCGCGGGCGGAGCGGGCGCGGACAGCCGCGGCGGGGCAGCCGGATACCGTCCCGGCATGCGCCGCTCCGCTGACCCGGCTGCCCGCCGCCGGCTGGCCGCCCTGGCCGCGGCGGCGGCGCTCGCGCTCGCCGCGGGGGTGATCGCCGGCACGGGCACCGGGGGCGAAGCGGGCCCGAGCCCGGGAGCGCCGACGGCCAAGGCGCCCGCGACGGCGCCGGACGCCGCCAGCGCTGACCGCCTCCGAGTCGACCAGCAGGTCGGCCAGGTGCTCGTGCTCGCCTTCGCCGGGACCGAGGCGCCCGCCTACGTGCGGCGCGCCCTGCGCACCGGCCGCGCCGCGGGGGTGATCTTGTTCCGCGAGAACGCCATCGCCGCGGGTCAGCTGCGCCGTCTCACCGGGCAGCTGCAAGCCGCGGCGCGAGGCGGCGCGCTCGTCTCAGCCGACCAGGAGGGCGGCGACGTGCGGATCCTCCCCTGGGCGCCGCCAGCGCTGGCGCCCCCGGATCTCGGCAGCCCGGCGGCGGCCCAGGCCTCGGCCCGCGCGACGGCGGACGGGCTGCGGGCGTCGGGCGTGAACGTCGACCTCGCTCCGGTGGCGGATGTCGCCGCCGGCCCCGGCTCGGTCATGGCCGCCCGCGCCTACCCCGGCGGCGCGGGCGCCGTGGCGGCCGCGGTCGCCGCCGCGGTCCGGGGGTTCGCCGCGGGCGGGGTCGGCGCCACCGCGAAGCACTTCCCCGGCCTCGGCGGCGCGGAGGCGAACACCGATGACCAGCCGGTCGACGTCGCCGCCGCGGCAGCCACGATCGCCGGGCGCGACCTTCCGCCCTTTCAGGCCGCCATCCGGGCCGGCGTGCCGCTCGTGATGGCGTCGCACGCCCGGTACCCGGCGCTCGATCCCGGCCGGATCGCCTCCCAGTCGCCGGCCATCCTGACCAGCCTGCTGCGCGGGCGGCTGCACTTCCGCGGCGTCATCGTGACCGACTCCATGGAGGCGGCGGCGGTCACTGCCGAAGCCGATGTTCCGACCGCCGCGCTGCGCTCGCTGCGGGCGGGCGCCGACCTGATCCTCACCACCGGGCGCGGCAGCTACCGTCCGGTCTACCTGCGCCTGCTGGCCGAGGCGCGGCGTTCGCCGGGGTTCCGAGCCCAAGTGGCCGCCGCGGCGGGGCGGGTGCTCGCGCTCAAGCGGTCGCTGGGGCTGGCGGCTCCGCGGTGACCGCACCGCCGAGCCCGTCGGGCGCGCCGCGGGGCCGCACGAACATCGGCATGCCGCCCCGCGGGCTCAGCGTCGGCATCTGGCGCACGCTCAGCTCGTAGGCCGGCGCCAGCTCGAGCCGGAATCGCTGGAGGATCAGCGTGGCGATCAGCTTGATCTCCATCTGGCCGAAGCGCATGCCCAGGCAGGTCCGCGACCCGCCCCCGAACGGGACGTAGGCGCCCTTCGGCAGCCGGGCCCGGTTCTCGGGCGAGAACCGGGCCGGCACGAACGCCTCCGGGTCGGGGAAGACGTCCGGAAGGTGGTGGCTCGCCCACGAGCAGTAGTTGACCGGGGTGCCAGCGGGGAGCTCGTGGCCCTGGAACTCGGTGTCCCGGACGGCTCGCCGCGGCCCGATCCAGGCCGGCGGGTAGAGGCGCAGCGTCTCATCGAGCGCCAGGTCGAGCTCGGGCAGCCCGCCCGCCAGGTCGGCGGCCGTGGGCACGCGGCCGCCGAGCACGGCGTCCTGCTCCGCGCAGAGCCGGCCGAGGGCCGCCGGCTGCTTGGACAGTTCGTAGAAGAGGAACGTGAGCGTCGAGGTCGCCGTGTCGTGGCCGGCGAACAGCATCGTCATCACCTGGTCGCGGACCTCGCGGTCCGAGAAAGCCGACCCGTCCTCGTCGCGAGCGTCGAGCAGGAGCGACAGGAGGTCCTCGCGGCGCTCCCCGCTCGCGCGCCGCCGCGCGATCTCGGCGTAGATGACGCCGTCCAGTCGGCGCCGCGCGGCGATGAGCCGGTGAAACGGGGTTCCCGGCCCGCGCAGGGTCTGGAGCACGTAGTCCTGAGCGTAGAACGCCAGCGCGGACTCGAACTCGCGGGCCATGTCGACGTCCTGCAGGGCGCGGTCCGGATCGAAGCCGAACAGTGCGCGCATCGCGATCCGCAGCGCCAGCCGGCGCCCCCAGCCGTAGAGATCGATTCTCGTGCCGTCCGCCCAGGGCGCCAGGGCGCGCTCGGCCTCCGCCTGCATCGCGCCGGTCATCGCCGCGATCCGCTCGCGGTGGAACATCGGCAGCATGATCCGGCGGGCCCGGCGGTGGTAGGCGCCGTCGATCGTGAGCATTCCGTCGCCGAGCAGGGGGACGAGGTCGCCCAGGCTCCCCTCCCGCCAGCTGAAGTCGTCGGCGTGCGAGACGGTGACGAAGTGGTTCGCGGCCGGCCCGAGCAGGAAGACGCCCCGCACGTGCAGGACCCGGACGGTGAACACAGGGCCGTAGCGGTGGTAGGCCTCGAGGAGGATCGGCAGCGGCTCGCGGACGAAGCGGATCGTGCGCGCGACGCTGTAGTCGTCGGGCCCGGGGGGCAGGCGCCGCCCGAGCCGCCGGTCGGTGCGGCGGTCGAACGCCAGGCGCCGCCACGGATTGGTCGAGACGGGCGGAGGGGCGTCGGCGGCCACGGGCGCGAGCGTACCGGCCGCGCTGGCTGGCCGGCCAGCCCGCGTTCAGGCGGCCGGGTGCGGGACCGGATCGCCGAGCAGCTCGAGCAGCTCGGCGGCCGGCAGCGGCGGCGCGAACAGCCGCCCCTGCCCGAGGTCGCATCCCAGCCGGGCAACGAGCTCTGCCTGGGCGCGGGTCTCGATGCCTTCGGCGATCGGCTCGATCCCGAACCCGCCCGCCATGCGGATCGCGGCCTCGAGCACCGTGCGGGCGGCCCGGTCGCGCGGCACGCGCCCGACGATCGAGCGGTCGACCTTGAGGAAGTCGGCCCGCGTGTCGAGCAGCCGGTCCAGCGACGAGTAGCCCGTGCCGAAATCGTCGATCGCGACCCGCATGCCGTGCTCGCGCAGGGCCGGCAGCACGACACGCTCTTGCCCGCCGCTCATGGCGCTCGTCTCGGTCACCTCGACGACGAACGCCTGCGGGTCGCCCCCGGCGGTCCGCACCGCGCTGGCGAGCCGGGCTGCGAGCGTCGCGTCGCGCAGCTGGACCGGGGAGAGGTTGATGCCCGCGGCCACGTCGTGGCCGGCGGCCAGCCAGGTGCGCAGCGCGGCAGCGGCCGCCGCGATGACGTGGTCGGTCAGCGGGTCGATCAGGCCGGTCTCCTCGGCGATCGGGATGAACTCGTCCGGCCCGAGCAGGCGCCCCTCGTCGGTCCGCCAGCGCACGAGCGCCTCGGCGCCCTCGATCCACCCGGAGGGCGGGGCGCCGGCAGCCCACGCGGAGAGCCGCACGACCGGCTGGAAGTGCACGACGAGGCCGTCGTTCTCCAAGGCGCGGGACAGCCGGCTCGACATCGAGAGCCGCGCCGCCGGATCCCCGCCGCCGGCCTCGTAGATGCGGATGTTCCCGGGCCCGGAGCGCTTGGCCGCATACATCCCGGCGTCCGCGTGGCGCAGGAGCGTCTCCTCGTCCTCGGCGTCGCGCGGGAACACGCTGACCCCGATGCTCGCGTCGAGGAGGAACTCGGTCCCGGAGAGGACGAACGGCGTGCGCAGCGCCTCCTGGATTCGCCGGGCGACCTGCCGGGCCGAGTCGACCGCGCCGCGCGGCTCGAGGTCCGGCAGCAGGACGAGGGCCTCGTCGCCGGCGTGCCGCGCGACGATCTCCCCGTCGCGCACCGCGCCGCGCAGCCGCCCGGCGATCTGCCGCAGGGCCTCGTCGCCGGCGGCGTGGCCGAGCGCGTCGTTGACGAGCTTGAAGCGGTCGACGTCGAGGTTGAGCAGGGCGACCGCGCGACCCGCCCGGCGGGCGCGGGCCACGGCCGCGCGCAGGTTCTGCTGGAGCTGGGTCCGGTTGGGCAGTCCCGTGAGGTCGTCGTGGTAGGCGAGGTAGCTCAGCCGGTCGGCGGCCGCCCGCCGCTCCGTGACGTCCTGGATCTGGTGGATGGGGTAGGGCGCGCCGCCGTCCGCAGGCGACACGAGCGCGGTGGACACCTCCGCCCACGCGGTCGTCCCGTCCCGCCGCAGCATCCGGACCTCGAACCGCTGGGCGTCCCCCGGGTGCGCGGAGATCTCCTCGCCGAGCGCCGCCACCGCGTCGTGGTCGGCCGGGTGGATGACGCCCCACACGCCGAGCCGGCGCAGCCGGGCCACCGAGCGGCCGAGCATCGCGCACAGCGTGCCGTTGGCGTCCGTGATGCCCCAGCCGGACTCGGGGCTGTCGAGCGGTGTCCCGATCGCCATGCCGATCGGGGCCTCGGCGAACGTCTGGCGAAAGCGGGATTCGGACTCCTCCAGCGCCCGCTTGGCCATCTCGCGGTCGGTGGTGTCGCGGAAGCTCCACACGCGGCCCGCGACCTCGCCCCCCACGACCTGCGGGCGGGAGTAGCGCTCGAAGGTCCGGCCGTCCTTCCGTCGCAGGACGTCGAAGCTCTCGGCCATCGGCTCCGCGTAGAGCGCCCGGACCTTGGCGACGAACTCGTCCGGGTCCGAAAGCTGGTCGAGCACGAAGCCGATTGCCCGGTCGTCGTCGCGGGAACGCGCGAGGGCCTCCGGCAGCCCCCACAGCTCCAGGAAGCGCTGGTTCCAGGCCGTCATCCGTCCCTCGAGATCGACGACGAGCAGGCCGTCGGCGGTCGACTCGAACGCGGCAGCCTGGACCGACTGGGCGGTGCGCAGCCGCGCCTCGGTCCCCAGCCGCGTCAGCGCCGCCCCGATGACGTCGCCCAGCGCCCGGGCCGCGTCGAACTCGTACGGTTCCCACGGCAGCGGGCCGTCGACCTGCTCGAAGCCCACGAAGCCCCACCACGTGCCGGACACGAACACCGGCGCGTCCAGAAAGGCCGTGGTGCCGTCGCGCACCAGGAGCGCGCGGAGCCGCTCGTCCTCGACGTCGGCCGTGGCGAAGCCCACCGCCTCCCCGGCCTCCATCCGCTCGCGCCAGGCGGGATTCCAGTCGACCCCTCCGCCCTGCCAGTCGGGGACCTCGCTGTCGTCGACGCCGGGCGCGCCCCAGTCGTGGACGAGGTCGTAGACCAGGCTCCCGTCCGCCGCCTCCCGGTTGCGGAAGAGGTAGGCCCGCCCGGCCCCGGCGGCGAGGCCGAAGCGTTCGAACACCTCTCGCAGCGCGTCGTCGAAGTCGTCGACGAGCAGGAACCGTTTGGCGACATCGGGGATCGCGCGCAGCAGCGCGTCCCGGCGATCCACGTCAGGCGGGGAGCTCATGGCCCCAGTATTCGGTCGTTTCGGGTCCGTCCATATCCGAACGCCAACGTTCGGCGCACCGCGGAGCCTAATGGGCGGCGGCGCGCCAGGTCCACTCCGAACGCACGACGGCCCCGGGCGGTCGCCCGGGGCCGTCGGCCCGGCTGGTGCTGCCGGCGGGCGCTCAGCTCTGCTGGGCGTCCTCGCGCGGGGACTGGGTGCTGTCCTCCGTGCGGGCCTCGGCGTCGCGCGGACGCGGCTCGGCCCGGCGGACGATCTCGCACGCCCCCGGGTCGACGAGCACGTCGTAGGTGTCCGCGATGACCCGGTCGTTGCCGGCCCCGCAGTCGACCGTGTCGACCTCGCCGTCGCGCACGTGGAACGTGTCGTTCCCGTCGCCGCCGGTCAGCGAGTCGCCCACCGGGTCGCCCGGCGCGGTGACGTCGCCGCGGGCCAGCGCCCACAGGTCGTCGTTGCCGTCGCCGCCGAACGTCGTGTCGACGCCGAGGTTGGCGAAGATCCGGTCGTTGCCGGGCCCGCCGTTCGAGGTGTCGTCGCCCTCGCCGCCGGAGATGAGGTCGGCGCCGCCGTTCCCGGCGGTCTCGTCGTTGCCCTTCCCCCCGTGGAGGCGGTCCCGTCCGTCTCCGCCGGTGATCTTGTCGTTGCCGTCGCCGCCGAAGATGCGGTCGGGTGAGACGCGGTCGCCGGCGTTGGGGACGTCGCCCTCGAGGACGTCGTCGCCCTGGTTGCCGGTGATGAAGTCAGCCCCGGCCAGGCCGCGGATCGTGTCGTTGCCGGCGTTGCCCTGCAGGCGGTCGTTGCCGGCGTCGCCGGCGATCGCGTCGTCGTCGGCGCCGCCGCGGACGCGGTCGGGACCGTCGCCACCGGCCAGCGCGTCCTTGCCGTCCCCGCCGAGGATCAGGTCCTTGCCGTCGCCGCCGCCGGCCGTGTCGTCGCCGCTGCCGGTCGCGAGCAGGTCGAACCCGGGGCCGCCGAGCACGCGGTCGGCGCCGTTGCCGCCGAGGATCGCGTCGTTGCCGCGGCCGCCGTCGGCCTGGTCGGCACCGTCGCCGAGCGCGACCCGGTCGTTGCCGCGGCCGGCCCCGACGACGTCGTCGCCGGCCAGCGCCCGGACGCGGTCGTTGCCGGCCTTCGCGGAGATGGTGTCGGCGGCCGGCGTGCCGGTGAGGTTGTCGGGCCCGTTGGTTCCGACGATGACAGCCGCCGCGGCGACTGCAGCGAAGGCGGCGAGCCCCGCGCCTGCCAGCGCGAGCGCCCGCAGCGGCGTGGTCAGTAGCTTCCTCATGCGATTCCTGCCCCCCATGAAAGGTCGTTGACATGGGGCAGGAACAGCGGCGGCCGGCCAGGGATGCGGTGCGGCCATCAAGTCGCGGACGCCCTGCGAGAACCGCGCGGCCCCAGGGGCCGGCGGCTGCCATACTTGGCGCCCCTCGGGGGGCGTAGCTCAGTTGGTTAGAGCGCCGGCCTGTCACGCCGGAGGTCGCGGGTTCGAGTCCCGTCGCTCCCGTTCTGCGAGCACGTTGCGGCCGAGTCAGTTGCCGCAGCACTGGCCGCAGGTGAAGTACGGCAGGCAGCAGAGGAACGTGACGTCGCCGCCGCAGTTGCAGGGGTGGTCGCCGCCGGCGCACGACTGCGTGCCGCCCCCGGTCCCCGACGGCGGCGGGCTGGACCCGGTGCTGCCGCCGGGGTACTTCTGCGGATCGCCGCACTGGCTGTCACTCAGGCAGCGCTTGCGGTTGTTCTCGAAGTTCTGGTCGGACTTCAGCTGGCCGAGGATCTCGTTCAAGACTTGCTGCTGGAGCTGCTGGTTGAGCTGGGCCAGGCGCGCCTGGCTGGCGGCGCGCTGCTTCTTGGTCGTCGCCGCGAAGAGCCGTGCGCGCTCGGCATCGATCTGCTTCTGGATGCGAGCCTCATTGATGCGGCGATCACGGTCCAGCTGGTCGTAGGTGCCGTCGTGGTTCCGGCTGGCCTCGGCAAGGCAGGGGGCAACGCAGTCGGCATCCGCGAAGGCCGGGGTGACGTGACGCAGCACGCTGATCCCGACGACGCCGGTTGCGGCGGCGCCCACGGCGGTGCGGCGCGAGAAGCGCCGCGCGCCCCACGCCGCGACCGAGCCCCGGCCCTCCCGCCCCTGGAGCTGGCGCTGGGCAGCGCCACGCGCGGCGTCGTCCAGCCACGACGAGAGGGGCCTCATCCGAGCTGCCGTCCCAGCTTGTCGTAGCGTTTCTTGAAGTCCGCGAGCTGCCGCGCAGCCTGGTCGTACTGGCTCGCGATGTCCGAACGGGCCGCCAGCGCCTTCAGGAGGTGCCCGATCGCGGCGTCGAGGCTGGCGTAGGCCCTCAGCGCCTCGGCCCGCTGAAAGGCGGCGGGTCCCAGCGCCGCGACGTCGCCGTAGGCGGCGCGGGCCTCCCGGCGCCACGCACGGGCCGCCTCGAAGACGTCATCCGAAGCCCGGGGCGTCGAGGTCGCTCCCTGGGCGTAGGCCTGGGTGACGTCGCGGTTGCGGGCGGCGTTGGCCGCCGCGAAGGTGCGCTCGCGGGCCACCAGGCGGGCCCGGTGGCGATCGACGATCGCCTTGACGCGACCCGTCACGAGCCCGCCTCCACCGCGCCCGCCACGACCGGTCGCGCCCGGGCCTCGAGCCGGTCCGCGACCCGATCGGCGCCCTTCGCCAGCTCGGCGCCCACCCGGCCCTGGCCGTCGATGAACATCGCCGCAGGGACCGCCGGCACCCGAAGGAGCACGTTGAGCGCGTGGTCGGGCTGCACCAGGACCAGGCGAAGATCGTGCTCGCGCGCCAGCGCGCGCGCGTCGGCGGCGCTGCCGCTCGTCACGACGCACACCGTCAGCTCGTCGCCGACCGCCTCGATGAGGGCCGGCAGGCGGGGAAGCAGGCGCAGGCATCCGGCGCAGTCGCCGTCGGCGAACACCAGCGCGAGCGGAATCCCTCCGGCCAGGAGGTCGTCACGCGTCACGCGCTCGCCGTCGAGGTCGTGAGCCGCGAAGCGAGGGACCAGGTCGCCGACCGAAAGGCTCCCGGGAACTGGTGCCGGAGCGCCCCCCAGCTCGAGCGGCGGAGTGCCGGCGCGCAGCTCGGATTCCATTGCGTCGAGGCGGAGCAGGAGATGGCCGTTGCGACGGAGCAGCAGCCAAGCGAAGATCGCCAGGCCCGCCGAGGCGACGCCGAGGACGACGAGAGCGGTGGTGACGTTCGGGTCCGCGCCGGCACCGTTCGGGCCGCCGACCAGGATCACCCCGCAGAGGAGCGCGAGGCCGCCGTTGCGCACAAGCACCCGACGGCCGCCCGGCGCGGAGTGCAGGGCGCCGAAGCAGTGGCAGTCCGCGGCCTCGCCGCGCGCGAGGGTCCGGCCGACCGCCGCGGAGAACAACGCCAGGAGCACCAGCGCGCCGATCGCGCCCCACCACGCCGAGGCCGCCGGCACGAGCGCGGCCGCCACCGCGAGCTCGAGGACCGGCAGAAGCACAGCGGCTGCGCCGGAGATCGTCCGGGGAGCACCGAAGCGCTCGAGCGAGGCGCGAGTTCCCCGTCGATCCGCCAGCTTCGCGGCGCCGGCGACGGCGAACACGGCAGCCAGCGTCAGTCGGACGAGAAGCAGGATTTCCACGCCGGCATACTCGGCCCACCCGTCGCGAAAGTCAACCGGCGCTGACCGCAGGAAGTCGGCGGGGTGATGGCCCGATCAGCGGAGCTTGACGTTGACCTTCGTCTCGCGGCTATCGTGGCGCGGTGGCCGGCTTCGACGATCTCATGGCGGCGGTCGGCCGGCTCGTCGCGGATGCCGAGGCGCTCGCCGCGCTCGCAGCCCGTCTGCGGGCCGACGCCGAGGGCATCGACGTGCCGGCGGCCATCGCGGCCGCGCTGGATCCGGCGGTGGCCGAGCTCGGCCTCGATCTGGATGCGCTCAGCGATGACGAGCGCCGCACGGCTGCGGGGTTCGCGCGCGCATTCCTGGCCCAGGCGCTCGACCTCGCCGAGCACCCGGAGCGCCCGCCTGGCTGGGCCCACGAGGACCCGGACGTACTCCTGACGCTTGGCCGCGCCTCGGCCGTGATCGCCTCGGTCATCGCCTCGATCGCGCCCCAGCTCGACGGGCTCGAGGCGGCCCTTGCCGCCGAGGGAGCCGCCATCTGCGACGTCGGCTCCGGCGTCGGCGCCCTCTCGATCGCCCTGGCCCGGACGTGGCCGGCCGCACGCGTCGTGGGCCTGGAGCCGTGGGCGCCATCCCGGCGGCTGGCCGCCGAGGAGATCGCGGCGGCCGGGCTCGGCGACCGGATCGAGATCCGTGACCACGGCGTGGAGGACTTGGGCGATCGCGACGCCTTCGACGCGGTCTGGCTCGCCGGCCCGTTCCTGCCCGAGCCGGTCCTCCCGGCGGCGCTCGAGCGGTCGCTGGCCGCGCTGCGTTCCGGCGGCTGGCTGCTCTTCGGGGCGTTCGCCGGGCCGCCCGATCCGCTGGCCCGACGCGTCATGGAACTGCGGGTGGTCCGCGCGGGCGGGAGCCCGCTCCCGCCGGAGGCGGCCGTCGCGCGCCTCCAAGCTGCGGGCTACGCCGAGGTCCGCCCGATCGAGCGCACCTGGCAGGCCCCCGTGGACTTCGTGGTCGGGCGCCGGCCCGGCTGAGCGGCCCGCGGACGGCCCGCGGCCGCCGGCTCGCCCGTGTCGCGCCCGTGACACGGCACGCCGCGGCCCCGCGACAGACGGATCACCCCCCGGCCCGCAGGATGGACCCACGCTCCTCCACTGCCTCTGAAAGGGGTCCAGATGTCCGCCAAGCTCACCGCCTCCCGCCGCCTCCCGATCGCCGTCATCTCGGCGCTCATCCTCGCGCTCGCGTTCACGTCGGTCGCTTCTGCGCTCCCCGGCCGGCGCAGCGTCGACAACAACGACCTGCAGTCCAACGTCGTGAAGTCGACGACGATCATCAACGGCGAGGTCAAGCAGCAGGACCTCGGCGCCGGGTCCGTCATCTCCTCGACCGTCCAGGACGAGTCCCTCACCGGAACCGACATCCAGAACGGCTCGCTGACCGGCGACGACGTCGCTGACGACAGCCTGACGGGCCAGGACGTCAAGGAGTCCACGCTCCAGGGCGTCGCCTCGAACCAGATCCGCACGATCGTCGGCGCCGGTGCGGTCCCGACCGGCGGCGTCGGCTCGGCCGCCGCCACCTGCGCCACGAACGAGCGCGCCATCGGCGCGAGCGCGGCGTACACGATCCCCGGGTTCCAGGACGGCAACCAGGTCAGCCAGCTCGCCGGCCTGTACATCACCGGCGTCCAGCCCAACCCGGCGACCGGCGGGACCAACGTCCGCAGCTACACCGCCTACGCCCGCAACGAGAGCGGCTCGGCCCGCACCATCCAGGTCTACGTCACCTGCCAGGCGACGCAGATCGGCTAAGCCCCATCTCCAGCAGTTCACCGCGGGGCCGGCCATATGCCGGCCCCGCGTCGTTGCGGTGGCGGCCGGGGCCGGCGGCGGCTGGGTGCCGGGGGTCAGCGGCGCGGCT
>JAXLTD010000016.1:0-23900 GCA_046330225.1 Solirubrobacteraceae bacterium
GAGCCGCCAGCTGCGCGAGCCGGCGACCGCGGCGAGGGCCTGCTCGAGCTCGGCGATCCGCCGGGCGGCGTCGCCGCCGGGGTCGGCAGCCAGGGCCAGCGCGAGCCCCTCAGCGTGCGCCCGGGCGGCCTCGAGGCTGCCGCCGGGCCCGACATCGCGCTGCCCGAGCGCGCACGCCTCGAGCGGCAGGGCCAGGCGGGCCGTGATCGCCGCCTCGGCGACCGCCGCCAGGCGCCGGTGCTCGGGGCTCCCCGGCGGTCCGCCGAGCAGCTCCGCGTCGAGCGCGGCCTCGCGGGCCGCGAGCGCCGACGTGTCGACCGGCCCGGCACCGGCGGCGTGGGCGAGCTGGTCCAGGACCGCGCCGACGGTCTCGCCCGGCCAGCGGGATGCCGGCGTCCGGTCGGCCAGGGCCGAGGCGGTCCACAGCAGGCATCGCTCCACGATCTCCCGCTCGCCGTAGTCGCGGTGGACGAACTCCGTGTCGACCGCGACCAAGCCCTCTCCGGCCACGATGACGTTCTCGGACCAGAGGTCGAAGGGTCCCGCCGGATCGCGTTTCAGCTCGGCGCGCACGAGCGCACGCCAGCGGCCCATCCACCCGGGGATCTCCTCCGGCGGGCACGCTGCCAGCGTCTCAGTCAGCGTCGGGCCCGGAACGAACGGCGTCACCGACGCACGGTGCTCCAGCCGTTCGCGGGCTGCCCGCTCGGGGTCGGGCCGCAGGAGGCGGCGCTCGAGCAGACGATCATCCCCGGCCGTGTGCACGCGGGTTTCGGTCGCCCACAGCGCCCGCCGGCTGTACGAGTAGAACGCGGCCTCGAGGCCGTCGTCCCAGAGCCGCTGCTCGCCGTCGACGCCGGCGACGACGAGGAACGCGTTGGCGAAATGCCCGCCGAGGCCGTCCTCGACCAGCCCGCGCCACAGGCGGCCCTCGTCGGCCAGCCGGGCCCGGGGCAGGTGGGTCTCGGTTGGGAAAACAGGCACTCGCCAGCTCAGGTCGCGGGCCGGGCCCTCGAGCAGGGCGTCGGAGAACACCAGCCGGGCGAAGCGGTACTCGGGCATCACGTGCAGCACGGTCGGCTTCAGGCCGGCGTCGGCGAAGAGCCGGCTGAGGTCGGCCCGACCGAACGTCCGCACCGGCGGAGCGCCCGGGTAGCCCTCGAGGCCATCGAACTGGCGGCCCGTGTGTTCCTCGGGCTGGCCGGTCAAGTACGCCACGCCGAACCGGTTCTCGATCGCGCACACGATGTGGCCGCCCGGCCGAACCCGGCGAGCCAGGCGCCGAAGGAACTCCGTGCGCGCCGGCCCGGCGTCGGCGCCGCCGACGTACTCGAGCACGCCGACGAGCACGGCGACGTCGTAGGCCGGCACGTCGGGCAGATCGTCGGGCGTCCCCACGAGCACCTCGGCCCCCGGAAGGCCCGCGAGGCGCTGCCGGGCGATCGCCGCCCGGGCCGGGTCGGGTTCGAGCGCGTCGACCACGAGTCCGCGCTCAGCCAAGGAGCGGCTGACCGGGCCGCATCCCGCGCCCACCTCGAGGACCCGCGCGCCTGGGGCGATCGCGAGGGGCCGCAGCACGTGGCCGCGCTCGCGCCCGAAGTGGCAGCGCGTGGCCCACGAGTGCACGGCGCCGGCCAGCTCGTCGCTCAGATCCGAGCGGTCGCGGACTGGCTGCAGGAGCGCCCGCACATCGGCCTCCGCCCCGTCGCGCCAGTCCAGGCCGGCGCCCCCGAGGTGCAGGCACCCGTCGGGGCCGCGGTGGCCCGCGGCGCGGGCAGGGGTCGCCGGCGCCCGGTCCAGGGCAGGCGGCGCTCCGGCGACGAAAGCCTCCATCAACCCAGGCTTAACACGCCCGCCGCCAGAAGTTGCGGCCCGAGGCGATCAGCGGCCGGTCAGGCGGCCGGCCGGCGGGCCACGACGGTGAACATCGGCAGGCGCACGGGCACCGGGCCGCCGATGAAGCGCTGGTCGTGGTGCGTGACCGTGACGTCGGTGAATCCGAGCACGCCGCAGAACTGGACGACCGCCGCGGGGCTCACCCACCACCAGGTGTCCCAGACCCCGTTGGCCGGCGTGGGCTCCAAGCGCAGCCGCGGCACGCCGTCGAGCGCGGGATCGTGCAGGTCGGCGATCACGAGGCAGTCCGCCCGGCCGGCGCACGCCTGCACGGCGCGGAGGGGATCGCGCAGGTGCAGCAGGACCGCAGCCATGACGGCGACGTCGAAGCGGCCAAGCGCGGCCGGGAGGTCGTACGCCGTCCCGTGATGCACGCGCGCCCGGCTCCCGAGCCGCTCGTGGGCGAACCAGAACCCGTTGCGCAGGCGCTCCATGATCGCCCGGCGGTCGCGCACGATCGTGTCGAGGTCGAGCCCGGCCTGCGGCACGACGTCCCAGTCGGCGTCCGGCGCCAGCTCCACCGCGACCACCTCGGCGCCCCGGGACTCCATGTGGAAGGTGAGAAAGCCGCTCGCCGGACCGATCTCGAGCACGCGCGCGCCGACGAGATCCACGCGACCGAGGTACGCGTCCTCCCCGCCGCGCAGGTCCCAGTCGCCGGTCACTTCGCCGGCGCCGGCGATGTCCATCGAGTGGTAGAAGTGGCAGTCCGCGATGTCCCCGACTGCGCGGGGCTCCGCGTAGGCCGGACCGGACGCCGCGGGGCCGCTCACGCCGCGGGCGCGCGCGTCGCCGTCGCGGTGAACATCGGCATCCGCAGGTCCGCGCCTTCAGGCGCGAAGCGCTGCTCGTGGCGGGTCACGGCCGGGTCGCCGAAGCCCAGCACGCCCATGAAGTTCGTGATCAGCGCCGGCGAGAAGCGCCACCAGGTATCCCACTCCCGATTCTCGGCGCTCGGAACGAGCTGCATGACCGGCAGCTCCCCCAGTTCCGGGTAGTGCATGTCGGTGACGAGCAGCTGGTCGGACAGGCGGGCGCACTGCTCGACGATCCGCAGCGGGTCGCGCGTGTGGAGCAGGACGGCACACATCACCGCGAGATCGAAGTGCCCGAGGTCGTCGGGCAGGTCGTACACCGAGCCGTAGTGCACGCGGGCGGCGCTGCCGTGCTGGCGGTGCGCGAACCAGAACGCGTTGCGCAGCTGCGGCATCCCCGCACGGCGCTCGTCCGCGATCGCCTGGACGTCGAGGCCCGCCTGGGGCACGACGTCCCAGTCCGCGTCGGGCGCGAGCTCGACGGCGACGACTTCGGCGCCCTGGGACTCCATGTAGAACGTGAGGAACCCGCTCGCGGGGCCGATCTCGAGCACGCGCTTGCCGGCGAGGTCCACGTGCCCGAGGTAGTCCTGCTCGCCGCCGCGCAGGTCCCACCCGGATCCCACGACGCCGTGGCCCGGCACGTCCATCACGTGGTAGAACGCGCACTCCTCGATGCGCTCGACCCGGTATGGATCGGCGTAGAGATCCGGCGACGGCACGCGGCGGTTCTATCACGGCCCGGGCGGGCGGCGGGGCGCGGCTGCCGGCGGGGACCCCTATACAGTGGCGCGGCGATGACGATCGACGACGTGATGGCGGGCCTGCAGGAGCACGTGGACCGGATGCGCGACGCGCGGGCCCGGGTGCCCGAGCCGGTCGACTGGTACCTCTACGACATCCTCGCCAACCTCCACCACGTCAACGCGCTGCTGGAGGGCGACGAGCGGGACCTCGACCGCCTGGCCGGCGGGCGTCCGGTCGCCGACATCGGCGCCGCCGATGGCGACCTCGCCTTCACGCTGGAAGCGGCCTGCGGCTGGGACGTCGACATCGTCGACAACGCCTCCACGAACATGAACCGCCTGCGCGCTGCCGCGGCGCTCAAGGAGGCGCTCGGGTCCCGCGCGCAGATCCACGACCTCGACCTCGACACGCAGTTCCGGCTGCCGCGCGACCGCTACGGGCTCGTGTTCCTGCTCGGGATCCTCTACCACCTCCAGAACCCGTTCTACGCCCTGCGGGAGCTGGCCCGGCACGCCGACCACTGCATCCTGAGCACCCGCGTCGCCCGCTTCGCCGGACCGGAGCGCACGCCGATCGGCGATCTGTCCGTGGGCTACCTCGTCGGGCCCGACGAGCTCAACCACGACGCGACGAACTACTGGATCTTCAGCCCGCGCGGGTTCGAGCAGCTCGCCGAGCGGGCCGGCTGGGAGATCGTGCGGTCGTTCACCGCCGGCGACACCGAAGGCTCCACGCCGGACTCCAGCGAACACGACGAGCGCCTGTTCGCGCTGCTGCGCAGCCGCGCGCAGCCGGCGCCCCCGCGGCCGGCCGCC
This sequence comes from Solirubrobacteraceae bacterium, assembly GCA_046330225.1. Taxonomy (GTDB): domain Bacteria; phylum Actinomycetota; class Thermoleophilia; order Solirubrobacterales; family Solirubrobacteraceae; genus CANJIV01. Next base: position 4,274 of record JAXLTD010000016.1, read on the forward strand.
GCCGCGCCGCCCGCCACCGGCTGGCTGACGATGCCGGCCAGCGGCGAGGGCGACATCGTCGCCAAGCCCGCTCCCTACCTGCCGATCTACGAGCGCCTGCTGGCCGCCCGCCGCGAGGAGCCGCTCGCGCTCCTCGAGCTCGGCGTCTGGAATGGCGCCTCCCTGGAGATGTGGCGCGACGCGCTCCCGGCCGCGACCATCGTGGGCGTCGACCTCGCCCCGCCCGAGCTGCACCTCGGCCCGCGCGTCCGCGTGGCCGCCGGCGACCAGTCCGACGCGGAGCTGCTGGACCGGCTCCGGGCCGAGCACGCGCCTGGCGGCTTCGACGTGATCGTCGACGACGCGTCCCACAACGGCGTGCTCACCGCCCGCTCGCTGCAGGCGCTGTACGCCCAGCACCTCCGGCCCGGCGGCATCTACGTCATCGAGGACTGGACGAGCGGCTACATGGGCTCCTGGCCGGACGGCGCCGAGCTCGACCGCCGGCTCGAGACGGCCGAACTCGACGCGGCTGTCGAGACTCCGGACGGCGGCACCCGGATGCCGAGCCACGACCGCGGCATGGTGGGCCTCGCGAAGCGCCTCGTCGACCACGCCGCGGCCGGGGCGATCGGCGTGGTGAGCCCGGAGCGCCTCGGGAGCGCCCTGGGCGTCGAGCGGCTGACCGTCGAGAGCGGCCTGGTCGTCCTGCACAAGCCCGCCGCCTGACGCCGCGTCAGCGCAGCCGGCGGCGCGCCGCGCCAGCCGCAGCGCGGCCGAGCTCGGTGATCCGCAAGGCCGCCCGAACCGCCTTGCGGCTCCGCAGCGCGTGGTACCGGGCCCAGGCCTCGTGGGCGCTGGCCCGAAGCGCCTCGGCGTCCTGCGCCGGACCGTCCTCATCGGGATCGGGGCAGCGCACCATGCGCTCCGGCGGGCGCATGCGCGGGCAGCGGACCTCGACGGGCCGCGTGCGAAACGCGGCGAGCAGGTGGGTGGGGCTGACGAGGCCGAGGTCGACCGCGGCGTCGTCGAGCCGCGCCACCGCGTCGATGAAGTCGCGGTCCTCCTCGGTGTCCGGATCCCGGCTCCACCCGTAGGCCCGGTCGATGAACGGGTCGATGACGTTCCCGAAAGCGAGGAAGACCTCGGGGTGGAAGGCGCCGAGCAGGAGCGGCAGGACGTCCTGGGAGCGCACGCCCTCGAAGCCGAAGGCCGAGTAGTCGGGGTCGGGGTAGACGGTGTCGGTCTGCTCGACGAAGCGGTTCCAGCGGTGGCGCTCGGGCATCGAGTTCCAGATCCGGTGGACCAGGTCTGCCGCCTCGGGCCAGCGCACGTGGCCGTTGCGGCCGATCATGTCGTTCACCAGGAAGACCCCGTCCGGAGCGAGGGAGCGCCTGACCTCGGCGAAGAGGTGCTCGAGCTCGACGATGTGGTGCAGCGACTGGTTCGCGAAGTACACGTCCGCGGGCCCGTCGGCCGTCCACACGTTCAGGTCGGCCTCGGCGGCGACCACCCGGTTCCCCAAGCCGAGCTCGGCGGCCAGCGCGGCCGCCCGCTGCACCTGCTCGCCGCTGAGCTCGAGCAGCACGAGGTCCAGGTTCTCGATCCCCTCCCCCGCGAGCGCCTTCGCGATGCCCAGCTCGGTCTCGGCGGCGCCGGCGCCGAGGCTCACGAGGCGGGCGTGACGGGGAGCGCAGCGCCGGCACTGCTCGGCGATGAGCGCCTGCCACATCTCGTCGATGCCGCCGTACCCGGCCTCCCGGATCAGCGGCAGGACGGAGCGCACCGACCAGGTGCTGACGATCGGCGGAAGGGCATAGGTCTCGGCATCCGTGTCGGCGAACGTGTGCAGCTCGTTGGCGACCCGGGCCTCGTAGTCCCCATCCATCTCGGGCACCCCTATCCGTCGCTCCCGGCTGGGTGCAGGCCCAGGCGGGCGGTCACGGCGCGCAGCGCTGTGCGCTGGGCATCCGGCGAGCAGGTGGCGGCGATCAGCTCCCGGCCGGCGCGTGACATCGCCTGCCAGGCGGCCGCATCGCGGTGCAGCTCGACGATGCGGCGGGCCATCAGCTGCGGGTCGTCCGCCGTGAACAGGTGGACGCCGTCCTGGGCCGCGAAGCCGGCGGCTCCCAGCGCCGTCGTCACGACGGGCAGGCCGGCACCGAGGCTCTGGGCAACTTTCCCGTTCGCCCCGGCACCGAAGCGGACCGGGGCGACCGACACGCGCGCGCCGCGCAGGAGCGGGTCGAGGTCCTCGACCCAGCCGGCGATTTCGATCAACGGCGAGGCCAGCGCCTGGACCTGTGGCGGCGCGTTGCCGCCGACGATCGTCAGCGTGGCGTCGGGCAGCTCCCGCCAGACCAGCGGCATGATCTCCTCTGCAAGCTGCAGCGCCGCATCCACATTCGGCTCGTGCGAGAACCCGCCGACGAAGAGGATGCCCTCGCGGCCGTCCGGACCCGGGGCGTCGGGCCACACGTCGTGGGCGAGCGGCACGATCGCGGCGGGGGCCGCCGCCACCGATTCGACCTCGGCCCGCTCGGCCTCGCTGACGGTGAGCGTCACGTCGGCGGCCTGGGCCATCGCGATCTCGAGGTGCCGGAAGGCGTCGGCGACCCCGTCGGGCCCGTCGGCCTGCTCGGCCCGGCGCTCCTCGCGGGCGAAATGCAGGTCGACGGTGTCGTAGGCGACCTTTGCGCCCGGCGCGTAGCGGCGGACCAGGTGCAGGTAGCGGGCCGCGACGTACGGGCGGCTGAGGATCGCCAGCCGCAGGCGGCTCCCCAGCCCCGCGATGCAGGACTGGACGTCCAGCGGGCTGTTGAGGACCTCAACCCCGAGGCCGCGGAGCCGGTCGGTGTAGGGCTGATGGAGCACGCCGTTGTCGCTCAGGAACGTCACCCGGAACCCGAGCGCCTGGAGGTTCTCCATCAGCCGGAGCATTCGCAGCGAGCCGGCATCGCGATCCGGCATCGGAATCTGATGGTCGATCACCAGCACGTTCGGACCGCGACGGCGGTCGCTGGCCAGGTGGGCGCGCTCCCGCGACGGGCTGCCCGGCTGCTCGGCGAGTGCACCGCGCCATTTCGCCGCGAACACCGGCGCGTTGGCGGCCTGATGGCGCTTGCCGGCCGCCGAGATGTCGGTGCCCATGCTCGCGCCCTCGTGGTGGATCACGCGGGCCTGGGGCTCGTAGAGGACCTGCCACCCGCCGGCCCGGGCGGCGAAGCAGAGGTCGACATCCTCCCAGTAGCCGGGGGAGAAGCGCTCGTCGAACCCGCCCAGGTCGGTCCACAGTTCGCGGCGCACGAGCATCGCGGCCGCCGAGCCGTAGTCCACCGGGCGCACCGACAGCACGTCGGCGGTGTGGGCGTCCCCGCCGCGGCCGTAGTTCCACGCCGTGCCATCCCGCCAGACGATCCCGCCGGCCTCCTGGAGGCTCCCGTCGGGATAGAGCAGCTTGGCCACCACGACGCCGATGTCGACGCTCGACTCGGCCCGGTCGACGAGCGCCCGCAGCCACCCGACCTGCGGCTCGGTGTCGTTGTTGAGCAGGACGATGTGGCGGCCGCGCGCCGCCTCCGCACCCCGGTTCGTGCTCTTCAGGTAGCCGAGGTTGCGCTCGTTGGTGACGACCGTCGCGCCCTGCACCGCGGACAGGAGCGCCTTGGTGTCGGCGTCGGCGGCGTCGTCGACGAGGATCACCTCGTAGGCGAGGTCGTCGACCGAGTGCAGGATCGACCGCAGGCACTGCTCGGTCAGCCGCGCCCCCGAGTGCACGGGGATCACGATGGAGGCAGCCGGATCGCGGGACGGCGGCAGGACGAGCGGGTCGAAGTGCGCCCCGGCTGGCGCCGCGGACGCCCGCGCGCGCCGGCGGCGCGCGGCGGCGGCGCGCACGGCGACGCTCGCCAGTCCGCCGAGCAGCGTCCGCCCGCCCGCGTCGGTGCGCAGGCGCCGCTGCACCCGCTGGAAGAGCGACCACGCGATCGAGCCGCGAATCGACGCGAGCTCGCGCTGCGCCAGGGCGAGCTCGCGCGACGCGGTGTCCTGGCCCTGGGCCATGGCGAGCAGCTCGCGCTGGCGCTCGTCCATCGTCCCGGCGAGGCGCGCGAGCTCCGCGCGGATCTCCCGGCCTCCTGGCGGGCCAGGTCCCGCTCGCGGGCGGCGTTGAGCGCCTCTCCCCGGGCCAGGCCTCCGCCAGCTCCTTCGAGCGCAGGTACTCGAGCCCGAAGTCCGCGAGGGTCGAGTCCGCCGGGAGGTCCGGGAGCGGCCCCTTCGCGGCGACGGCCACGAGGTAGAGCGAGCGGGGCGGCGGCGCCTCGCGCCACTCGTCCCCGACGCGCTCGATCTGCAGGGGCAGCCCCGCACCCTGCGCGCCGGGCTCGACGGCTTGATGCGCGACCCCTCGAGCGTGCGCTGCATGAAGAGGCGCCGCTCCGGGAACTCGGCGGCAAGCAGGGCGTCGAACTCCGCCGCCGTGAGCTCGCGCGCGTGGAACGGGTTGGGCTCGCCGCGCTCCGCGTAGGCGTCGCGGTCCGGCGTCGAGATGACGAGGCGCCCGCCGGGTGCGAGCACCCGCGATTCCGGCGATCACGGCGTCCTGCTCGGCCACGTGCTCGATCACCTCGAACGCCACGACGAGGTCGAACGCGCCGTCCGCAAAGGCCGAGAGATCGGACGCCGAGCCCACGCGGAAGTCGAGGTTCGGCGCCTCGTAGTTCGCCCGCGCATGCTCCACGGCATCCGCCGCGATGTCGATGCCGGTCACGGAGGCGGCGGCGTCCGACAGGAGCGCGGCGCCGAATCCCTCGCCGCTTCCGGCGTCGAGGACCCGGGCGCCCGTGGCGAGGTGGCGCGCCCACAGGTACCGGTGATAGTGCTCGTAAACCTCGTTGGCTTCGCCCCTGCGCTGCCGCAGGCACCACGCGGGTTCGAGGCTCAAGCGCGACCTGGTCGTTCGCTGAGGCTCTCGCGGGCGGTCGCCACAACCAATGAGTGTCGAAGCCGCTAGGGCTGCTGCAAGCCCGCGGCTGGCCGAAGGCCCGGACCGCATCGATTCCTCGCCTCGCTCGTTGCTAGCGTGATGGCCGTGACAACCAAGACGTCGCCGCCGGCGGCTCTCCCTGCCGACGATCGGCTGCTCGGCGCATCCGCCGCGGTGACCGTGCAGGACGTCAGCAAGACGTTCCGCCTTCCCCACCAGCAATACCACACGCTCAAGGAGCGGGCCCTGCACCCGTTCCGCTCGCGCACCTACGACGAGCTGCGCGCGGTCCAGAACGTGTCGTTCGACGTCCGCGAGGGCGAGTTCTTCGGGATCGTGGGCCGCAACGGCAGCGGCAAGAGCACCCTGCTCAAGTGCCTGGCCGGCATCTACGGGATCGACCACGGCCGGCTGGCGGTGGCGGGCCGGCTGTCGCCGTTCATCGAGATCGGCGTCGGCTTCAACCCGGACCTCACCGCCCGCGACAACGTCGTCATCAACGCCGTGATGCTCGGGCTGAGCCGCAAGCAGGCCAACGCCCGCTTCGACGACATCATCGCCTTCGCCGAGCTCGAGGAGTTCGTCGACCTCAAGCTGAAGAACTACTCGTCGGGAATGGCCGTGCGCCTCGGCTTCTCGGTGGCCGTGGAGGTCGACGCGGACGTGCTGCTCATCGACGAGGTGCTGGCCGTCGGCGACGCCTCCTTCCAGCGCAAGTGCCTCGACCAGTTCCTGCGGCTGAAGGCCGAGGGCAAGACCATCCTGTTCGTCACCCACGACATGGCCTCGGTCGAGCGGTTCTGCGACCGCGCCATGCTCCTGGAGCACGGCGTGATGGTCGACCTCGGCGATCCCGAGACCGTCGCGCGGAAGTACATCGAGCTGAACTTCGGCCAGACGGTGCACGAGGCCCCCGCCGAGTCGGCCGCCGCCGCGCCGGCGCAGCGCGCCGTCGACATCACCGGCGCCTGGTTCGAGGACGGCGAGGGCCAGCGGGTCGACGCGATCGCCCAGGGCGCGCCGCTCGCCGCCTGCTTCGAGGTCGCCTTTCGCGCGGAGGCCGCCGACCCCGTGTTCGGCCTCACGATTCACAACGAGGTGCGCCACGCAGTCTTCGCGCGCACGTCGCAGCGCGAAGGGCCGACGGGCACGTTTGCGGCCGGCACGACGACGACCGTCCGCGTGCCGTTCGAGAACTGGCTGTCGCCGAGCACCTACACGCTCACGCCCTCGGTGGCGGATGCCCAGGGCCTCGAGACCCTCGCCCTGCGCGACAACCTCGCCTCGGTTCTCGTCCACTCCCCGCAGTTCAGCGGCGGCGTCGTGGACCTGCCGAGCGAGATGCGGATCGGCGACGCATGAGCACGCCTGCCGTCACCGCGCCGGTCACGACGCACCCGCCGTCGGCGTTCGGCAACGACCTCCAGCGCTTCCTGACCCTGACCTGGGTCCTGGCCGTCACGGATTTCAAGCTGAAGTTCTTCGGCTCGGCGCTCGGCTACCTGTGGTCGCTCGTGCGGCCGCTGCTGCTCTTCGGCGTCCTCTACGTCGTCTTCACGAAGGTCTTCAAGGTCGGCGCGGACATCACGTACTACCCCGTCTACCTGCTCACGTCGATCATCCTCTGGACGCTCTTCGCCGAGACGACGACGGGCTGCGTGACCTGCCTGGTCGACCGCGAGAACCTCTTGCGCAAGATCCGCTTCCCGCGGATGGTGATCCCGCTGGCCGTGGCGCTGACGGCGCTCTTCAACTTCAGCCTCAACCTCGTCGTCGTGGCGATCTTCATCGTCATCCAGGGCGTCGAGCCGCAGGCGACCTGGCTGCTCATGCCGCTGCTCGTGATCGTGCTCATCGTCCTCGCGACCGGCGCCGGGATGCTCGTGTCGGCGCTCTACGTGCGCTACCGCGACGTGCAGCCGATCTGGGACGTCGTGCTCCAGGTGCTCTTCTACGCGACGCCGATCCTCTACGTGGCGACGAAGCTTCCGCCCTCGGTCATCCACATCGCGATGCTGAATCCGCTGGCGTGCGTCACGTCCCAGATGCGCCACTGGCTCCTCGACCCGGGGGCGCCGTCGGCGGGCGAGCTGCTCGGGGCCGAGTGGAAGCTCATCATTCCGGCGGCGATCACCGCCGGCGTCTTCGCGCTGGGCCTGTGGGTGTTCCGGCGCGAGGCGCCGCGGATCGCGGAGGACCTGTGAGCGGCAACGGCAGCGCCAGCCCCGCCGGGGCCCAGGAGGCAGAGCTCGCAGCGCTGCGCGCGCGCCTCGCCGCCCTCGAGGCCGAGAACGCCGAGCTCGCGGCCCGCGCCGCCGCCGCCGTCGCCGCCGCCGAGGAGCGCGCCTACTGGCTGGACCGCTGGCACCTCGACCTCAACGCCCTCATGCGCCGGCCGGGCGCCGGCGCGTTCCGGGGCGCGGTCCGGGCGCTGCGCAGCGTCGTGCGCCGGGGCAAGCAGCTGCGCCGGGCGCTCGCCGGGCGCGGCTGACCATCTAGCCTCAGCGCCGAATGACCGTGCCCGCGCGCCTTTCCTCCTCCCTGGCCGGCCGCCCCCGGCTCGCTGCCGTCCGGCGGCGCCTCCTCGCCGCCCTCGATGCCCAGCCCAACGCCCAGGTCGCCGCCGCGGCAGCGCAGGCGCAGGCGCGGATCGACGAACTCGAGGCGCGGTGGGCTGGGCTGCCCGCCAGCCGCCCGCTCACGCCGCCTTACCACCCGCCGGCGCCAGCCACGGGCCGCCTGTTCGCCCGGCTGGGCACGGACGAGGACGCGCTCGCGGCGCGGCTGACCGCCGTGCTCGGCGATTCGGTCGCCGACCTGCTCGCCGCGGGGCCGCCGGTCGAACGGCCAGCCGCGCTCCTGCATCTGGCGGTCCACTGCGAGTTCGCCGACGTGCTGGAGGCGACCGGCCTCTCAAACGCCGAGCCGCCCGAGGAGGTCCACCACATGGCGCGCGGCCCGCTGGCGGCCGGCGGGGCGCTGCGCCTCGCCGATGTCGTGGCCGAGTGCCTGCAGGACAGCGGAGCCGACGTCGAGGCCGGCCGCGGCCTGGACTTCGGCTGCTCCTCGGGCCGGGTCGTGCGCGCCCTGCACGCCGCCTATCCGGACGCCGCCTGGGCGGGCTGCGACCCGAACGGGCCGGCGATTGCGTGGGCCGCGGACGCCCTGCCGGGCATCGGCTTCTTCGAGAGCCCGACCGACCCGCCGCTGCCCGTCCCGGACGGCGCCTACGACCACGCGTTCGCGATCTCGATCTGGTCGCACTACGACGCCGGGCCGGCGCTCGCCTGGCTGGAGGAAATGCGCCGCGTCCTCGCCCCCGGCGGCCGGCTCCTGCTCACCACGCACGGCCTCAGCTCGGTGGCGGTGTACGCGGCGCACGGACTGCGCCCGGCCGCGCAGCTCAGCGAGATCGTCCAGGCCCTCTACACCGATGGCTTCTGGTTCGCACCCGAGTTCGGGGAGGAAGGCGACTGGGGCGTCGCGCACCCCGGGTGGGGCACCGCCTTCTTCACCCCCGAGTGGCTGCTGGCCCGCGTGCGCGGCGCCTGGCACCTCGACGTCTTCGTTCCCGCCGGCCTCGCCTTCAACCAGGACATCTACGTCCTGCGCTCGACGACGGCATGAGCACCGCCGCCGTCGTGATCCCGGTCCGGGACGGGGCCCGCTACCTCGCCGAGGTCCTCGAGGCGGTGGCGCGCGAGCGCCCTGACGAGGTGCTCGTGATCGACTCCGGCTCGGCCGACGGCTCCGTCCAGATCGCCCGCGACGCCGGGGCCGAGGTCCTCGAGATCGCCCCGGAGGCGTTCGGCCACGGCCGCACGCGCAACCTCGGGGCCGAGCACACGAGCGGCGACCTCATCGTCTTCCTCACCCAGGACGCCACGCCCGTGCCCGGCTGGCTGGCCGCCCACCGCGAGGCGCACGCGCTCGCCGACCGCGTCGGGGCCTCGTACGGGCCCCACCTGCCCCGTCCGGACACGAGCCCGATGATCGCGCGCGAGCTCACCGAGTTCTTCGCCGCCCACTCGCCCGACGGGCGCCCGGTCGTCCAGCGGGCCGGCGACCGCGCCTTCCTGTCCAACGTCAACGCCGCCTACGCCCGGGCGTGCTGGGCCGAGGTGCGGTTCCCCGACGTGGGCTACGCGGAGGACCAGGCGTTCGCCGCCGAGATGCTCGCACGCGGATGGGCCAAGGTCTTCCACCCCGGCGCCGCGGTCCTGCACGCCCACGACTACCCGCCGGCCGAGTTCATGCGCCGCTACTTCGACGAGTACCGCGGGCTGCGCGAGACGATCGGCCACGTCGAGACGATCGGCGTGCGGTCGACCGCCCGCCACGTGCGTGGCGAGGTCCGGCGCGACCGCGCCTGGCTGCGCGAGCGCGGGGCGCCCCGCGGCACCGTCGCGCGCTGGACGGGCCGCTCGGCGGTGCACCACTCGGGGCGCCAGGTGTTCTCCGCCCTGGGCTCGCGGGCCGACCGGCTCCCGGCCGCCGTGCAGCGGGCGCTGTCGCTGGAGGGCCGCGCCTCGGCGCCGGGAGGCGCCCCGCCCGCCGGACCGCCGCCGACCGCGACCGTCTCCCCGCGGCGGCGCGAGCCCGTCTACGCCGACTGGCGGCGCTTCCTCGACACCGGGCCGGCGCCGCTCCTCGAGCCCGTCCCGGGGATGGAGGCCAAGGCGCGGCTGCACGTCGCCGTCGTGATCCCGCCGTTCCGGCGGGGCAGCGGCGGCCACAACTCGATCCTGCACCTCGTCCGCGGTCTCGAAGCGATGGGCCACACGTGCACGATCTGGCTCCACGACCCCACCGGGCTGCACGACGGGGAGCTCGAGGGCTACATCCGGGGCAACCTCGTGGACTTCTTCGGGCCGTTCGCTGCGCCCGTGTTCAAGGGCCTTGATCGCTGGTATGGCGCCGATGTCGCCGTGGCCACCGGCTGGCAGACGGTCTTCCCGGTCATGGGGCTGGACGGCTGCCGGGCCCGGGCCTATCTCGTCCACGACCACGAGCCCGAGTTCTACGGGACCTCCGTCGAGCGGACGCTGGCGGAGGCGACCTACTCGCTGGGGCTGCACTGCATCGCGGCGAGCCCGTGGCTGGCCGGCATCGTGCGCGATCGCTACGGCGCGTCCGCCTCGGACTTCACGTTCGGCGTCGATCACGAGGTCTACTGGCCCCGGCCGGTTGCCCGCGAGCCCGAGACGATCGCCTTCTACGGGCGGGCCGTGACCGAGCGCCGGGCGGTGATGCTCGGGATGCTCGCCCTCGACGAGCTCGCCCGCCGCCGGCCCGGCGCGCGCATCGTCATCTTCGGGGACCCCGACCCGCTCGCGGCGAGCTTCCGGTTCGAGCACGCCGGCGTCGCGGCCCCCGAGCAGCTCGCCTGGCTCTACTCGCAGGCGACCGTGGGCCTGTGCCTGTCGCTGACGAACTACTCGCTGATCCCGAACGAGATGCTCGCCTGCGGCCTGCCGTGCGTCGACCTGGCCGGGATGTCGACGGAGTCGGTCTTCGGGGCCGACGGGCCCGTGGAGCTCGCCGAACCGGCTCCGGGCGCGATCGCCGACGCCATCGAGCGGCTCCTGGCTGACCGGGCCCACTGGGCCGCCCGCTCCGAGGCCGGGCTGCGCTACGTCGCCTCGCACTCGTGGCCCGACGCCGCGGCGCGGGTCGAGGCCGGGCTGCGGGAGGCCCTGCGCCTCCGCGCGGCGGACGCGTAGCGGCCCCGGCCGGCCCGGCCCGGCCCGGCCCGCGGGGCTGGCCGGTGCCCAGGAGGCGCAGCAGGCCCGCGTGTCGTCCGCGGATCCGGTCGGCGAGGCCGAGGTTCGGCCGCCCCGGCCGGCCCATCCTCGACCTCGCCCCGCCCCCGCCCCGGCGGCGCGAGACCCGGCCCGACGGCCCCTCACCGCGGATCCGGTCGCCGAAACCGAGGTTCGGCCGCCCCTGCCGGCTCAACCTCGACCTCGCCCCGCCCCGCCGCTCACGCGCCGGCCGTGAGACCCGGCCCGGGCACGCAGGATCCGGATGCCCCCGCGCAGGATCCCGACGCCCCTGCGCCGCGCTCCTGGCGCACGCCCGACGCCGCGGCCCCCCTCAGGTGACCCGCATGGCCCGGCACGCGACCGCCGCCCCCGCCAAGCCACCCCCGCCCCGACGGCCCGCACGGCCCGGCACGGCCGCATCCCGCCGAGCCGCCCGCGCGCGCCCCGCCGCCGGCACCCGCGGCGTACCGGATCAAGCCGCTAGCGGACCGCCTCGACCCAGTCGAGCGTCCGGCCGCAGAGGCGCCGCGCCTGCGCGGGCGGGACCGTCACGAGCCGCGCGTCGGGCTGGGCGGCGGGAACGAAGGTCAGCCAGGGACCGAACCCGGCGCCGGCGCCATCGCCGGGCGCGAGGCTGCCGGACGGACGGTCGATCTCGATGCGGGTGGTGCCGCCGGCGACCGTGACCGTGCCGACCCTGCGGGCCCGGCGGGGATAGTCGATGTCGCCGGACACCGTGCCGGCGGTCCGCCCGTTCACCCGCACCGTGACCGGGCGCTCGGCCGAGGCGTCGAGCCAGACCGCGTAGCGCCCGGCGGGCAGCCGGACCTCGCCCTCGAGGCGGGAGGTGCCGCTGGAGATGAGCAGTTCCGGATCCCCGGTCGGCACCACCGAGCCCGACCGCCGCAGCGCCGTCACCGGCACGCGGATCGCCGGCGGCGGCACCGCGGCCACGAGCCGGCCCCCCGCGGCGGCAGCGAGCCGGCCAAGCGACCGCACCGTCGGGCACGGCAGGCGCCCGCCCGGCACGCTGGCCGTGCCGGCCGGCACGTGCGCGACCACCCGGCCCGGCCCGCGCTTCCAGACGTCGTAGTAGCGGCCGCGGAACGCGAGGCGGTAGTTCGACGGCGGGCGGCTCTCGTCCGGCGAGCGGGACACGAGGATGAGCGGATAGCGCTCGACGTAGGCCGTGGCAAGGCTGTCGAGCGGGACCGAGATCCCGTAGCCGGCCGCAGCCTTCCCCACCGTCCGGGGCTGGAACAGCGGCGCGTTGTCACCCGGGGCATCCGGTCGCGCGCCCTTCAGGAAGTAGAGGGCATAGTCGTCGAAGGCCGGGCGCAAGAGCGGGCCCTGGCCGGCGAACCGCTGGCCGATCCGCTCGAGCTCGCGGTAGCGGCCGGTCGAGGCCAGCGACGTGTCGTGGTAGCTGAGGGCATTGGAGGCCAGCACGCCCGCGCCCACCGCCAGCGCGGCCGCGGCCCCGAGCCACCGGACGCGCGTCTGGGCCAGGGCCGCGGGCACGAGCAGGGCGAGGGTCGGGATCACCGGCGCGGCCACCGCGTAGGCCTTGGCGTCGATCCAGGGCGTGCCGCGCGCCACGAGGATCACGGCCGCCGGCACCGAGAGGGCGGCGTAGCCGAGCAGCGGCCAGGAGCGCCGGCGCCACAGCCAGGCCGCGCTGATCGCCGCGCACAGCAGCGTGAGCGCGATGAGGACGTCGGTGGCCGGAACGCCAGCGCCGGTCGGCTCGACGCGGTACTCGCGGGCGATCCACACCCCGGCGGCCTGGAGGGCGTCGAGCGGGCGGATGAGGCTGCCGAGCGGGACCACTTGGTCGTTCAGGACCCCGGACGCGCTGGTCACGTACGTGCCGAGCTGCAGCAGCGACGGCAGCGCGAGGACGGCCACCGCGGCCAGGAACGCCGCCGCCGGGGCCAGCACGGCGGCCCGGCGGCCCGGACCCGCCGCGCGCCAGGCCAGCCACAGCGCCGCCAGCGCAGCCGGCCCCAGCCACAGGGCAAAGCCCGGCCCGACCGCGGCGATTCCGCCCGCGCCGGCCACCGCGATCGGCAGCGCCGCCCGGGCGCCGGCGCCCGCGCGCACGTCGGCCGCGTAGCGCCACACGGTGCCGGCCAGCAGCGGCACGAAGGTCGCGCCGAGGACCTCCTTGACCTGGCCTTGGAGCGCGAAGCCGAAGAGCAGCGCCGGCTGGGCGCCGATCACGGCCACCGCCGCGGCCATCCAGCCGCGGGACACCGCCGGACGGACGAGCGCATAGAGCGAGAGGGCCAGCATCCCGGCGGCCACCGCCAGGAACGGCTGCCACAGCCACGGGACCGGCTGGGCCAGGAGCTCCGACACCGCCCCGGCCAGCGTGTTGCCGCCCGACGGGTAGGCCGTGTCGAAGTACTGGGCGGTGATCGTCGTCGCCGCCGACGGCGCGCCGGCGGCGAAGTCTGCGCCCTGCGTGAGGAAGTGGTCGGCGCCGAGCCAGTGGAAGGCAGCGGTGGTGTCGGCGCCGTAGGCCGCCCAGGTCGGGCGCCCGGCCAGCATCACCACGGCGGCGAACGCCACGTAGGCGCCGGCGCCGGCCAGCGCCGGCCAGAGTGTCTCGCGGGAGATCGCTCGCAGGCGCCGCCACCCGAGCGCGAAGCCGGCCGCACCGACGAGGACAACGGCCCACGGCGTCAGCTCGGCGGTCGCATCCAGCCGCGTCGTGAGCTGCGTGATGCACATGAGCAGCGCAAACCCCAGCGGCACGAGGAGCGCGCCCGGGATGCGGCGCCCCGCCGCGCGCTCGACCAGCAGCCCCGCCCCGAGCGAGAGCACCGCCAGCAGCGCCGGCTGCAGCCCGACCGCCGCGATGTAGGTCACGGCCGCGGCGCTCAGGCGCCGGGCGCCCGCGGCGCCGCGACGTCACGGCCGGCGTCGCGGCGCAGGCCGAGGATCGAGAGCAGGAACGAGGTGAAGAAGGTCTGGATGCCCACGATGAGGAGCGCGGCGCCCAGCACGGCGATCCGCTGCTCCGCCAGCGCCCCGAAGCCGCGGTCGATCCAGATCCAGATGATCGCGCCCTCGATGGCCAGGCCGGCGGTCGCGAGCAGGCCGCCGAGCAGGAGCCCGTGCTCGAGCCGGAACCGGCGCCGCGCCCGGTCGAACCACGGGTCGCGCTCGCCCATGAAGTAGGTGCCGTAGGCGTGGGCGCACAGGCCGAGGCCGCAAACCTGCGCGCCGACGACGAACAGGAGCGCGCCGCCGACCATCGCGTGCACGTCCCAGGGGCGGCCGAACAAGTCGATCTGCGTCAGCGAGGTGAGCATCACGAGGGCGCCGAGCAGGCTCATCACCGCGCCCGGCACGATGAACAGGTGCGTCGGGCTGTGCACGAGCAGGAACCGCAGGTGCCGCCAGCCGTCCCGGAAGCTCGACAGCTTCGACTCGCCGCCGCGCGGGTGGTAGTCGATCGGGAACTGGCGGATGTCGAGGTCGGCCTTCGCCGCCCGGATGACCATCTCGGAGGCGAACTCCATGCCGGTGGTGCGCAGGTCCAGCGCGGGCAGCGCGCTGCGGCGCACGGCGCGCATGCCGCAGTGGGCGTCGCGCACGCCGGTCTTGTAGAGGACGTTGAGGAAGCCGCTGAGCACCGGGTTGCCGATGTAGCGGTGATGCCACGGCATCGCCCCGGGCTGGATATTGTCCATCCGGTCGCCCATGACGAGGTCGGCGCCGTCGTCGAGCTCCCGGACGAAGTTGGGGATCTCGTTGAAGTCGTACGTGAGGTCGGCGTCGCCCATGACGATGTAGTCGCCCCGGGCCGCCGCGAAGCCGGCCAGGTAGGCGCTCCCGTAGCCGCGGCGCGGCTCGAGCACGACGCGGGCCCCGGCGGCGCTGGCGAGGGCGGCGCTGCCGTCGTCGGAGTCGTTGTCGGCGACCACGACCTCCCCGGCGATGCCGGCGTCGTCGAGCGCGCGGCGGGCTGCGGACACGCACTCCTCGATGTTCTCGGCCTCGTTCAGGCAGGGGATGACCACCGAGACGCGCAGGCGCTGGTCCGCGGCCGGTTCGACGCCGACGGGTGTGGTGGTGGCAGTGCTCAACGGATGGGGTTCCGGTTCCTGCAGCTACAACGCGCGACGGAGCGAAAGGTCGCGCGAAAGGCGAAATGGCATCTCGCGACCGGAGGATCCTATCGGACCGTCTGGCAACCTCTCGCCCCCGTGCCCCGCCGGATCTGCATCGTCTACGACTGCCTGTTCCCCCACACCGTCGGCGGGGGCGAGCGGTGGTACCGCTCCTTGGCCGCCCGCCTGGCGGCCGAGGGGCACGAGGTCACGTACCTGACGCTGCGACAGTGGGACCGGGGCACGGATCCCGACTTCGACGGCGTGCGGGTGGTGACGGCGGGGCCGCGGATGGCGCTCTACGCCGGGCCGCGCCGCCGCATCCTGCCCCCGCTCGTGTTCGGGGCCGGGGTGCTCTGGCACCTCCTTCGCCACGGGCGCCGCTACGACGCGGTCCACACGGCGTCCTTCCCCTACTTCTCCCTGCTCGCCGCGGGGCTGGCCCGCCGCCGCGGCCGCTACCGGCTCGTCGTGGACTGGCTGGAGCTGTGGAGCCGCGAGTACTGGCACGGCTACCTCGGCCGGGCCGGCGGGGAAGTCGGCTACCGGATCCAGCGACTCTGCACGCGGATCCCCCAGCAGGCGTTCTGCCTGTCGCGCCGCCACGCCGAGCGGCTGGTGCAGGAGGGCGGCCCGCGTGCCGTCACGGTGCTCGAGGGCCTCTACGCGGGACCGCCCGCGCCCGCGGCCCCGCAGCCGGCCGAGCCGGTGGTCCTCTTCGCTGGACGCCACATTCCCGAGAAGCGGGTGCCGGCGCTCGTGCGGGCGTTCGCCGCGATCGCCGCCGAAGCGCCCGAGCTGCGGTGCGAGATCCTCGGCGACGGCCCGGACCGGCCCGAGGTCCTGGCCCTCATCGCCGCCTCGGGGCTCGAGGGCCGGATCTCGGCTCCGGGCTTCGTGCCCACCGAGCGCGTCGAGGCCGCGATGGCCAGCGCGCTGTGCCTCGTCCTGCCGTCCTCGCGGGAGGGGTACGGGCTCGTCGTGGTGGAAGCCGCCGCCCGCGGCACCCCGAGCGTCGTGGTCGACGGGCCCGACAACGCCGCGGTCGAGCTCATCGCGCCTGGGGAGAACGGAGTCGTCGCCCCCACGGCGTCGCCGAAGGACCTCGGCGCAGCGATCCTCGCCGTCCGGGCGGGCGGCCCGGACCTGCGGGAGCGGACCGCCGCGTGGTATGCCGCGAACGCTCAGCGGCTGTCGCTGGAGTCCTCGCTCGGAACGGTCGCGGCGGCCTACGCGCGGCCCTGAGCGGCTCAGCGCCGCACGAGGCGCAGCGCGATCACGTTCTCCGCTCCGGGCTCTTCGGGCGGCGCCTCCTGCATCTCGCGCAGGCCGATCACGGTGAGCGCCGGGCCCAGGAAGCGGCCTGGGCGCAGCCGCGCGATCGGCCCCGGCAGCGTGCGGCGCATCTGCTGCTGGAGCGCGGGAGCTGACCCGCGGCGCCACATGATCCGCTCGGCCACGTCGAACGCGCCTCCGGTCAGGAGCCGCGCGGCCAGCGTCTCAGCCGAGTAGTGGCGGTAGAAGAACAGCGGCTCGCCTTCGTAGCGCTGGCCGTAGAGGTCTGCCTCCACGAACTCGTCGCGCGGCGCCGCCGCGAACGGCACGGTGATCGCCACGGTCCCTCCCGGGCGCACGACCCGGGCGAGCTCGGCCACGGCCGCCGCGTCGCCGTCGCCGGGAATGTGCTCGATCACCGACACGCTGTAGGCGGCGTCGAAGCTCCCGTCCGGATAGGGGAGGGCGGTGGCGTCGGCTGCCTCGAGAGCGAGCCGCCCGTACCGGCGCCCGCGGGGATCGGCGGCGGCGACGAGCGCGCGCCATGCCTCCACCTCGGCGGCCCACAGATCGGTCGCCACGACCGTCGCCGGCGTGTGCCGCGCCAGCCAGCAGGCCAGCAGCTTGGGCGACGAGATGTCAAGGATCCGCCCGGCCTCCGCCATCGCGCCGCCCGCCCACGGCAGTTCGACCACCCGGTCGACGTCGAGCGGGGTCCACAGCCGGTCGAGGGCTGGCCGAACCGACCCGGGGCGCAGCCCGGCGAGCCCGAGGTCGAGGCTCTCGCGGACAAGGTCCCGTGCCGTCGGGCGTGCCGCGCCCCGCGCGCGGTCCGAGGTCGGAACGGCCATTCAGACGGCGGTCGCCGTGAGCTCGACGTTCGTGGCGATGCGGTTGAGGCCCGGGACCGCAGCCAAGCCCCGATTCGCACCGTAGATCGCCCCCGCGAAGCGTGTCGCCGCGCGGCCGGTGAGCCCGAGCGGCAGGAGGTTCGCATAGGCCGCCTCGGTCACCGCGAAGCCGTGGCGGCGGACGAGGGCCTGCGCCGATGCGAGGTCGTACAGGCGGTCGTCCGGGAACATGCCGTGGTAGTAGAGCCCGGCCCGCTTCGCGATCGCCTCGAGGTACGAGCGGCGGTTCGGCAGCTTGTAGACGTAGAGGGTGCCGCCCGGGCGCAGGACGCGGTGCAGCTCGTCCAGGCTCGCGTCGGGATCGCCCACGTGCTCGAGGACGCCGCAGCTCAGCACCGCATCGAACTCGCCGTCCTCGTACGGCAGCGCGACCGGGTCGGAGCTGAGGTAGGCCTCCCGGCCCGGGAAGCGCTCGAGCGGCGCCAGGCCGTCGGCCTCGAGGTCGTCCTGGTAGTCGAACGCGCTGACGTCGAGCCCGCGGCCGGCCAGCAGGCTGGTCATCTGCCCATAGCCGCAGCCCCAATCCAGGATCCGGCCGGGCCGGTCGGCGGCGATGCGATCCGCGATCGCCCGGTATTCGCGCTGCTGGGGTGCCGACCGGAGGTTGACGTCGTCGCCGCGGGGGATGGCCTCCCCCTTCTCGGTCAGCGTTCCGCGGAGCACGCGATCACGCTAGCAGCGCCCGGCGGGCCGCCAGCGCGCGCCCGTAGCTCGCGAGGGT
This sequence comes from Solirubrobacteraceae bacterium, assembly GCA_046330225.1. Lineage (GTDB taxonomy): Bacteria > Actinomycetota > Thermoleophilia > Solirubrobacterales > Solirubrobacteraceae > CANJIV01. The sequence continues at coordinate 22,030 of JAXLTD010000016.1, forward strand.
GCCGGCCGCCGTGGCCTCCCAGGTGAACGTCGCCGCCCGCCGCGGGCCCGCAGCGCGCAGGCGGGCGGCCTCGGCCGGATCGTCCAGGAGCCGGCGCATCGCCGCCGTCATGGCCGGCACATCGAGCGGATCGAAGGTGAGCGCGGCGTCCCCGGCGACCTCGCCCAGCGAGCTCGCGGAGGAGCACGCAACCGGGACGCCGCGCTGCATCGCCTCGAGCACCGGAAGCCCGAACCCTTCGTACAGCGACGGGAAGACGACCGCCGCAGCGGCGGCATGGAGCGCGTCGAGGTCCTCCGCACCCACCCAGCCGGGGAAGCAGACGGTGTCGCCCGCGCCCAGCGCCGCGGCGCGGTCGCGCAGTTCCGCTTCGTGGGGCGTCGGGTAGCCAGGGATCACGAGGGCCGGCCGCGGCGCCGGCAGGGCGGCGTAGGCCTCGATGAGCCGGACGAGGTTCTTGTGGGGCCGCTTGGCCGACGGGCTGAGGAGCAGCGGCCCGGGCGGGATGCCGAGGGCGGCCCGGCGCTCGGTGGTGAGCGCCGGCGCCCGGCCCGGCGCTCCGCCAGCGCCGAGCCACACGACATCGATCCGCTCGCTCGGCACGCCGAGCAGCGAAACCAGGTCGGCGGCCGTGCTGTGCGAATCGGCGATGACCCGGTGCGAGCGCCGGGCCGCCAGCGGCACGAGCGCGCGCATCGCCAGCCCCCGGACGCCGAAGTGGGCCTCGGGCACGCGGAGGTAGTTCAAGTCGTGGATCGTGGCCACGCGGGTCGCGGCACCCCGCCAGGGCGCGGTGCCGCCGAGGCTGTGAAGCAGGTGGATTCCCTCGCGCGACGCCAGGCGCGGCAGAAGGAGCTGCTCGCCGCGCACCCACTCGGCCCGCTGCCGGGCCCGCACCGGCACCGTCACGGCCGGGAGGTCCGTGCCCCAGGGCCCCGGCGTGCCCGCCGCCTCGCGGTTGACGAACGCGGTGAACCGGACCTGCGGCGCCGCCGCGGCCAGGCGCGGGATGAGCTCGCGGGCGTAGGTCTCCATGCCGCCCGTCTCGCCCGGCACGAGGAAGATGAGATTCAGGCCGACGTGCAGGCCCGCCGGGAGCGCGGTCACGCGGTTCGCGCCATCGGGGACCGGCGCGCGATCGCGCCGAGGCCGGGCAGCAGCCCCCAGGCCCGGGGCCAGACGGCGGCTCCGAGCACGCAGGCCGCCGCCCCGCATCCGACGCTGAGCGCGATCGCGCCCGCCGCGGATCCGCCGTCGCCCGCCAGGAGCCGCACGACCGCGAACACCCCGAGCGGGAGCACGGCGGGCACCACGTCGGCCAGGAGGCGGACGCCGCCGGCCGCGGCGGCGCCGCCGAGGACCGCGACCCACCCGACGGCCAGCACGAGCACGGCCACAGCGGCCTGGGCGGCGGCCACGTCGAGCGTGTCGCCCTGAGCCACCGCCGCCGCCGCCCCCATGACCGCCACGGAGGCCGCGGCCGCCACGGCCAGGCGTGGCTCCCGCCCGAGCCCGACCGAGCTGGGCCACAGGAACAGCACGACCGCGTTGGCCGCGGCGAGCACCGTGAAGATCGTCAGGACGTCGTGCAGCGTGGCGACGCGATCGGCACCCAGCGAGTCGGCGAGCAGGGCGTCGAACACGGGCTCCCCGAATGCGACGCCGGCGGCCATCAGGAGCCCGACCGACACGATCCCCACGGGGACGACGCGGTCGAGGTAGTCCGTCGCCGCGCGGGCGCCGTCGCGGGCCAGGCCGGCCACGAGCGTCGGGAGGGTCACGAGCGAGCCCGAGGCGACGGTGACGGTGAGCGCAGCGTTCACGAGGAAGTACGCGTACGTGTAAGCGGTCACCTCGCCGGGCAGCGGGGA
>JAXLTD010000017.1:0-23068 GCA_046330225.1 Solirubrobacteraceae bacterium
TTCTCGAGCGCCGCCCGCCGGCAGGGCTCGTCCCGGGCGAGGTTCGCGACGCGCGTCCCGCCCTGCTTGACGGCCTGGCGGGCTGCCAGCGATCCGACCTTCGCCGTGCGCGCGACGCGGGACGTGGGGATGCGGTCGCCGGCCATCGCGCCACATGCTAGGCGCCGCCGCCCGCGGCCTGGTCAGGCGGCGCTGCCGAGGAACTCCGCGGCGAGCGCCGCGAAACGGGCGGGCTGCTCCAGGTAGGGCAGATGCGCCGTGCCGGCCATCTCCGCCGGGCGCCCGGCCGGCAGGATGGCAGCAAGCCCGGCGCAGCCGGCGGTGATCGCGGCCAGGTCCAGGTCGCCCCAGACGACGAGCGCCGGGCAGGCGATCTGGTCCAGGCGGGCCCACGCGTCCGGCGGCTCGAGCTCGGGCCCGGGGTCCGGCGCGCTGAGCGCGCGACCGTTCATGTCCAGGAAGAGCTCCCGGGCGGCGCCGGCGACCCGTCCTTCCGGCTGAGCCGGGCCGTCGAGCCACAGGTGCGCGTCCAGCCGGTTGACCGCATCGCGATCGCCTGCCGCCTCGGCAGCGTCGAAGCGCGCCTCGAACTCCGCCTCAGCCGCGGTGAGCTCCGGCTCGGGCGCGCCGGTGATCGCCGGAGAGACGAGCACGAGCCCGGCCACCCGGTCGGGGCGGGCCAGCGTGAGGTCGATCGCCACCCGGCCGCCCTGCGAGTTGCCGATCAGCCAGGCCGGCTCGTCGCCGGCCACTGCGTCCAGGACGCACAGGAGGTCGTCGGCGTGACGGTGCGGCTCCGCGGCGTACGTGGTGTCCCCGAAGCCCCGCCGGTCATACGCCACCAAGCGCAGGGCTCGGGACAGCGGCCCGGCTGCGGGCCGCCACGACCGCCGGTCGGCGACGCCGGCGTGAAGGAGCACGGCCGGCGGCCCGTCGCCGGCGTGCCGCTCGGCCGCGAGGGCCGCGGCGCCGGACCGGATGGTGAACGGCTCCAGTGCCACGCCGCCGCCCTAGCCGAACGCCGGGTCGGTCACGAACCGCCACTCGCGCCGCGGGCCCGCCATGACGTTGAGGTAGTAGAGGTCGACATCGGGCGGGGCGGACACCGGGTGGTAGCCGCGCGGAACGAGGACGACGTCGCCGTCGCCGACGGCGAGCGACTCGTCGAGCGAACGGTCCTCGGAGTAGACGCGCTGGAGCGCGAAGCGCCCAGGCTGGCGCAGCCGGTGGTAGTAGGTCTCCTCGAGCCGCGTCTCGGACGGCGGGTCGTCGCGGTCGTGCTTGTGGGGCGGATAGCTCGACCAGTGGCCCGCGGGCGTGAGGACCTCGACGACGAGGAGGCGCTCGGCGTCCCGGCCGTCCATGAGGATCGGATGGATGCGGCGCTCGGTCACGCCGGCGCCGCGCACCTCGACCTCGACGCCGTCGGGCGGCAGCTCCGCCGCCGGCAGGCCGCCCTCGGCGGGGGCCCAGGCCAGCGCGGTCTCGGCCGGCCCGCCGTGCGCCTCGAGCGAGACCGAGGTGCCCGGCGGCACGTAGGCCGCGTGGGGCAGGCCGGAGAAGACATCGGCGCGGCCGCCGATCTGCGCGAAGGCCGCGCCGTTCAGCCGCACCGTCACCCGGCCGCCGAGCGCGACGACACACAGTTCGCGTCCGCCGGTCTCGCGGAGGGCTGGGGCGTCCGGCGCCACGCCGACCGCCTCGAAGCCGACGTACTCCCAGCCGGCGCTCGCCGGCGTCACCTCGACGAGGGTGCCGGCGCCGCCCGGCGCGCCGCCGCGGACGAGCAGGCTCACGGCGGCGTGACGTGGTCTCGCTGCGCTCCCCGGGCCTCGTCGTAGGCGGCCCGGGCCTCCTGCACCGTCGGCCGCTCCGAGACCTCGGCCACCGGCACGTCCCACCAGCTGTCGTAGCCCGGCACGCCGGCGTAGCGGTCGGCGGGGACATGGATCACCACAGTGCCAGTGGCGGCGCGCGCCTGCGCGAGCGCGGCCTCGAGGTCCGCGATCGTGCGGGCGCGGATCACCTGCGCCCCAAGGCTCTCGGCGTTCGCCGCGAGGTCCACCGGCAGCGGCGGGCCCGGCGGCTCGGTGTCGAGGCCGAGCGCTCCCTCCGCGCGCGCCTGGTAGCGCGTGCCGAACCCGTCGGCGCCCACCGAGCGTGAGAGGCTGCCGATCGACGCGTAGCCGGCGTTGTCCACGAGCACCACGGTGAGCTTCACGCCCTCGGCGACGGCCGTCACGATCTCGCTGCTCAGCATGAGCCACGACCCGTCGCCGACCAGGACGACGACATCGCGCTCGGGCGCCCCGAGCTTGAAGCCGAGCCCGCCGGCCACCTCGTAGCCCATGCACGAGTAGCCGTATTCGACGTGGTAGCCGGCCGGGCCGCCCGGCCGCCAGAGCTTGTGCAGGTCCCCCGGCATCGAGCCGGCGGCGCAGACGACGGTGGTCTCCGGGCCCGCGGCGGCGTTCACCGCGCCGATGATCGCCGCCTGCGCCGGCGGGTCGGCGTCGCGCTCGCCGACCAGCCGGGCGACCTCGGCCTGCCACGCCGCGACGAGCCGTCCCGCCTCTTCGCCGTACTCCGGTGCGGTGCGGTGCCCCGCAAGCCGCGCCGACAGCGCCTCGAGCGTCGCCCGGGCATCGCCGACGAGCGCGAGGCCCGACATCCGGGCCGCGTCGAAGGCGGCGACGTTGACGTTCACGAACCGCACGCCCGGGTGCTGGAAGGCCGTGTGCGACGCTGTGGTGAAGTCCGTCCAGCGGGTGCCGACCCCGATCACGAGGTCGGCACGCCGGGCAATCGCGTTGGCTGCCGAGGTCCCGGTGGCGCCGATCGCGCCGAGCGCCAGCGGATGCCCGTCGGGCATCGCGCCCTTCCCGGCCTGGGTCTCGCCGACCGGGATGCCGGCGGACTCGGCCAGCGCCAGCAGAGCCTCCGTCGCCTCGGAGTACAGGACGCCGCCGCCGGCCACGAGGAGCGGCCGCTCGGCGGCGCGGAGCCGGTCCGCGGCGCGGTCCAGCGCAGCCGGGTCCGGCGCCGGCCGCCAGATCGGCCACACCCGCGGCGCCAGGAAGTCCTCCGGCCAGTCGTGCGCCATGGCCTGGACGTCCTGGGGCAGGGCCAGGGTCACCGCGCCGGTCTGCGCCGGGTCGGTGAGCACCCGCAGCGCCTCGAGCGCCGCCGGCACGAGCTGCTCTGGCCGCGTGATGCGGTCCCAGTACCGCGAGACCGGCGCGGGCAGTCGTTGACGCTGACGTCGCCGGCGCCCGGCGCCTCGAGCTGCTGGAGCACTGGGTCAGGCCGGCGCGAGGCGAAGACGTCGCCGAGGCAGCAGCGGACCGGCAGGCGGTTGATCGTGGCGACCGCGGCACCCGTGACGAGGTTCGTCGCGCCGGGGCCGATCGACGTCGTGCAGGCGAGCGCGCCGAGCCGCAGGCGGGCTCGCGCGTATCCGGACGCCGCGTGCACCATGGCCTGCTCGTTGCGCCCCTGGTAGTACCGGAAGCCGTCGCCGGCCTCGAGCAGCGCCTCCCCCAGCCCGGCGACGTTGCCGTGCCCGAAGATTCCGAAGCAGCCGCCGAAGAAGCGATGCTCGACGCCGTCGCGGGCGACGGACTGCGCGGCCAGAAAGCGGACGAGCGCCTGGCCGGTGGTCAGGCGCACGTGGCCTCCAGCTCCTCGAGGCGCGGCATCGCCTCCGAGCAGCTCAGCTCGGCAGCCACGAGAGCGCCCGCGACGTTGCCGCGGCGAACGGCGTCGGCGAGGTCCATGCCCGCGAGGATGCCATGCCCGAGCGCCGCCGCGAAGGCGTCGCCGGCGCCGAGCCCGTTCACCACCTGCACCGGATACGCGGGCACGTCGAGCACGTCCCCGCCCTCGTGCAGCGCGGTGCCGCGGCTGCCCCGCTTCACGACGACCGCGCGGACGCCAGCGGCGAGCATCTCGTCCGGCGCCAGGCCCGAGGCGGCCACCTCCGCCTCGTTCCCGACCACGATGTCCGCGGCTTCGATCGCCTCGCGGGCCAGGGCGGGGAACTCCGACTCGTCGGTCCAGAGCATCGGCCGCCAGTCGAGATCGAAGACCGTCGTGCCCCGATGGGCATGCAGCGCACCCAGCGTCGTCTCCCGGCTGGGCGCGCGGGCCAGGCCCGTGCCGGTCGCCATGAGGACGGGGGCGGCGGCCACCGCGGCGGCATCGTAGTCCTCTGGCACGATCTCCCAGTCCGGAGCGGTCGGCTCGCGGTAGTAGAGGAGCGGGAAGTCGTCGGGGGGCCACACCTCGCAGAACGTGAGGGGCGTGCGGTGGACGGGGTCCGTCCCGAGAAAGCCCACGTCGACGCCCTCCGCGGCGAGGAAGGCCCGCACGAACTCGCCGTGGCCGTCGTCGCCGACGCGCGAGACGATCGCCACGGGCACGCCGAGCCGGGCGAGGCCCGTCGCGACGTTCGCCGCGAAGCCGCCGGCGAACCGCGTGTAGGTCCGGACCTGGGACAGCGGGGTGCGCAGCTCGTTCGGGTAGAGGTCCGCGCCCGCGCGGCCCATGACGACGATCCCGCTCACGCCACGGCCTCCGCGAGGGCCAGCGCCTCGGCGGCGCCGGCCGCGTCCTGCAGCGCCGCGACCGCGTCGGCGCCGGCCGCCCCCGGCCACGGCGCGCCGCGGACCGCGCGGCCGAACGCCTCGTCCTGGCGCCGCAGCGCGGCGAGCATGTCCGCATCGGCGTGGTCGGGGCGCAGGAACTCCACGGCGCGCACCCCGCCCGTCGCCAGGACGTCGAGGCTGCAGCGGTCCCCGCCGGGATGGCAGCGGCTGAGCGTCACCACGGCGCTCGCGCCGGTCGACAGGCTCGCGACGAGGTTGGCCGTCTCCGGATCGCCGGGCACCGGCGCCGCCGCGACCGCCGCCGACGGCGCGCCGACGATCCGCTCGATCGTGCCCCCGGTGAGCCACCGCAGCATGTCGAACTCGTGCACGCCCATGTCGACGAGGATCCCGCCGCTCACCGCAGGGTCGCGGAAGGCCGCCGGGGGCGGCGCCGCGTCCCACTGCACGCACACGGCCATGGCCAGAGCCCCGAGCGCGCCGTCGGCCAGCCCGTCGTGCACGGCGATCAGCTCCGGCACGAACCGCTTCCAGTAGCCCACGGCGAGCAGGATCCCCGCGGCCGCGGCCGCTCCCGCCGCGCGCTGAGCGTCGGACGCCGTGAGGCCGAGCGGCTTCTCGCACAGGATCGGGAGCCCCGCCGCCGCCAGCTCGGTGACGAGCTCGGGGTGACGGCTCGTCGGCGCGGCGACGACGAATGCGTCGACGCCACCCCCCGCGAGCAGCTCCGGCACGGTCGCGGCCACCCGGGCACCGGCCGGGGCGGCAGCCGCGGCGGCCGCCTCGGCCTGCGGGTCGCACACCGCCGCGAGCTCGAGGCCCGCACCGCCGGTGATCGCCTGCGCGTGCACCGCCCCGATGCGCCCGGCGCCCACGAGGCCGACGCGGACCGGCCCGGTCATGCCGTGGCCCAGGCCAGGACGCGCTCCCGGTTGGCCCGCTCGACCGCAGCCACGGCCGGGAGGTCGCCGGCCGTGACCTGCATGCGGTCCTGCTCGAGCACGAGCCACCCGTCGCACGCGCGCACCGGGGGCGCCGCCAGGAAGGCGGCGAGGTCGACCTCGCCCGCCCCGAACGGGCAGAACAGCCCGGCCTCCCAGCCGCCGTCGACGTCGATCTCCCCGGCCCGCAGGCGCGCGAGCACCGCGCCGTCGACGTCCTTGAGGTGCAGGTGGGTGATGCGATCCCCGCAGGCCTCCGCGACCGCCACCGGATCGCCGCCACCGACGAGCGTGTGGCCCGAATCCAGGCAGATGCCCATCCCGTCGCCGGCCGTCGCCTCGAGGAGCCCCTCGATCTCGGCCGGGGTCTCGACGTAGGTCGCCGCGTGAGGATGGAAGGCCACCGGAACGCCGGCGTCGGCGGCGCGCTCGAGGGCCCGGCGCACGCGATCCATCGCGGCCGCGAACGCGGCGGCGTCCAGCGCCGTCTCGGCCAGCGCGGCGAGGTTCCCGCTCGCGGCGCGGCGGGCCGGGGACCCGCCGTCGGCGAGCAGGAGCGGCGCGCCGGCCGAGGCTCCGGTGAGGATCGCCAAGGTGGCGTCGAGCAGCGCGGCGTCCTCCGCAAACCCGTCGGCGTCCGCGAAGCGCAGCTCGACGAACGCGCCGACGAGCGCCATGCCGGCCGGCTCCAGCGCGGCCCGCACGCCGGCGGCGTCGGCGCCGAAGTACCCGATCGGCCCGAGCTCGATCGCCCGGTAGCCGAGGTCCTCGGCGACGCCGAGCATCTGGGCCGGCGTGAGCAGCCCGCCGCGATCGATCGTCATCTCCCACACCCCCCAGGTGACGGGAGCGGTGGCCAGGCGGTCGGCGACATCGGTCATTTCACTGCCCCCAGGGTCAGTCCGCGGACGAGATGGCGCTGCACGAACAGCGCGAAGATCACGATCGGCAGCGCGGCGACGACGCCGGCGGCGCTCATCGCGCCCCAGTCGATGTCGATGCGCCCGATCAGCGTCGCGGTGCCGCGCGGCACGGTCATCGCGTCGGGCGTCGACGTGAGCACGAGCGCCATGAGGAACTCGTTGAAGGTGACGATGATCGCGAAGATGGCGGTGGCCACGAGGCCGGGCCCGGCGAGCGGGAGCACGATGCGCCGAAACGCGCTCATGCGCGTGTCGCCGTCCACCATCGCCGCCTCCTCGAGATCCACGGGGATCTCGCGGAAGAAGCTCTCCATCATCCAGACGACGAAGGTGACGTTGAACCCGGTGTAGACGAGGATGAGCCCGGGCCAGGAGTTGATGAGCCCGAGCTTGAGGATGAGGAGGTAGATCGGGATCGCCATCACGATCGGCGGGATCATCCGCGCGGTGAGCAGGGCGATCCCGAGCCGCTGCTCGAGCTTCCACTTCAGGCGGAAGCGGGCGATCGAATACGCGGCCAGCGACCCGATGATGAGGGAGAACAGCACGCTGAGCGCGGTGATCCCGATCGAGTTGCGCAGGTAGCTGCCGAAGTCGATCTCGTTGAAGAGGCGCTGGTAGTTGTCCAGCGTCGGCGTGGACGGCAGGATCGTGCCGTCCTGGGTGATCTCCTTGTTGCTCTTGAGGCTCGTGAAGGCCATCCACAGGAGCGGGACCGACACGACCGCCACCGCAACCGCCGCCAGCGCGAAGGCCGTGACCTTGCGCCACGGGCTCGGGCCGCGCCGGGCCGCCTCGGCCTCCGCCGCGGCAGCGGGACGGGGGTGGCCGGCGGCCGCGGAGGCGGCGCTCATGCCACCGATCCCTTCTCGACACCGCGGCGGATGAGCCGCACGGCGACGAATGCCGTGGCGATGACCACGAGCCCCACCATCAGGAGCATGGCCATCGCGTAGCCGTACTGCTGGAACTTGAAGGCGGTCTCGTATCCGTAGAGCGAGATGAGCTTCGTCGCGGTCCCCGGGCCGCCCTTCGTGAGCACGAACGGCTGGTCGAAGGTGGTGAACGCCTCGACCGTCCGCAGGACGATCGCGACGGTCAGCACCGGCCGCAGCATCGGCAGCGTGTGATCGAAGAACGTCCGCACCGGCCCGGCGCCGTCCACCCGGGCCGCCTCGAACGGCTCGACCGGCAGCGACTGCAGGCCGGCGAGCAGGATGAGGAACAGCAGCGGCGTCCACTCCCACACGTCGAGCGCGACGAGGCCCCAGAAGGCGCTCGTCTCGTTCGAGAGGATCTGGACCTGGCCGCCGCCGAACGCGGTCGACACGGTGGTGAACAGCCCGACGTCCGACGCGTAGATGAGCCGGAAGACGATGCCGACCACGACCGGCATGACGATCATCGGCACGATGAGCACGAGCCGCATCGAGCGCACGAACGGCAGCTCGCGGACGCAGAGGAGCGCGAGGCCCAGCCCGATGAGGGTCTCGAGCGCCACGGCAAAGAACACGAACCGCACCGTGACCCACATCGAGTGCCAGAAGTCGCCGTCGCTGAGGACGTCCTTGTAGTTCTGCAGGCCGACGTGGTCGAGCACCCGCCCGAAGCGGTAGAAGTCGGTGCTCGCCCGGATGCCGTCGATGAGCGGGTAGACGAAGATCCCCAGGACGACGATCAGGGCAGGGGCGAGCAGCAGGTAGGGCAGCGCACGCACTGCCCAGGCCCGCTGGTCGCTCCGCCCCGTCTGGCGAGGCGCCGGTGCCGCGACGCTCGCCACGGGCTACTTGTAGTAGCCCTGCTTGGTCAGGTAGTCCTTGACCTGCGCCGCCGCCGTGTCGAGCGCGGCCCCGCCGCCGGACCCCTTCTGCAGCGCCTTGTTGAGCTGCACGCCGATCAGCTGCTCGATCTTGCTCCAGTCCGGCGTCCGCGGACGCGCCTCGGCGCCCACCTGCAGCTGCTGGAGGAGCGTCGGGAGCAGCCGGTCGTTCTTCTGGGCCTGCGGATCCTTGAAGGCCGAGGTCCGGATCGGCGCCGAGCCCGCCCGCGCGAGGTCGAGCTGGGACTGCTTGAGCAGCCACCACTTCGCGAACACGAACGCGTTGTCCTTGTTCGGGGCCGACGTCGAGACGCCGGAGATGAAGATGCCGATCTGGGCGGCGGACTTCACCTGCTTCGGGACGATCGCGAAGTCGAGCTTCCCGACCTCCTTCGACTGCTCGGGATCGTCGCTCTTGATGGCGTTGCCGCTGTACTGGATGATCGAAGCGGCCTCGCCGCCGAGGATCGCGGCGCCCTCCTGATCTGAGTCGAACTCGACCACGCCGGGGGGCGCGAGCGACTTCAGCGTGCCGACGAAGAAGTCGGCGGCCTGCTTGCCCTCCGGGCTGTTGAACGTCGGGTTCCAGTCGTTGTCGAAGAACTGGCCGCCGAACGACAGGAACACCGGGTACCAGGAGGTCACGATCGGGTTCCCGGCCACGCCGCGGAAGACGTAGCCGTAGCGGTTCGGGCCCGAGGCCTTGAACTGCTTGCCGGTCGCGACGAGCTCGTCCCAGGTCTTCGGCGGCCCGTTCTTGAACGCCGTCGTGTTGTAGGTCATCGACTGGAGGTCGCCGACGAACGGGAAGGCGATGAGCTGCGGCTCCTTGTCCTGGAAGCCGGGAACGCGCGGCCCCTCCTTCGGCGGCCAGTAGCTCAGCCCCGCGAACTGCGGGACGACGTCGGAGTCCAGCGTGACGCCCTGGGCGCCCAGGTCCTCGAGGATCCCGGCGGAGGCGTACTGCGGGATCCACGGGTCGTCCATGATGTAGACGTCGTACTGGCCGGCCTTGCTCTGGCCGTCGTTGAACGCCTTCTCGAAGAAGGTGTCGTAGTCGTCGACGAGGTACTTGACCTTGATCCCGGTCTCCTTCTCGAAGATGGGGATCACCTTCTCCTTGAACGGAGCCAGGCCGCCGTCGTCGAAGGCGCCGATGATGACTTCGCCGGTGCCCTTGAGCTCGCCGGTGCTCGTCGCCGCGGTCGTGCTCTTCGAATCGCTGCTGCCGCAGGCCGCGAGCAGCGGTCCGGCGGCGAACAGGCCGGCGCTGCCGAGGCCGGCCTTCACCAGCTTGCGGCGGGTGAACGGCCCGATCGGGTCGTCGAACTGGTCAGTCATGGTGCGGGGTACCCCCTCCTCGGTGATGATTCCGGGCCATGCTCAGACGGCTCCGGCCTGTCGCTCGTGCACGGTGCGGCTGCGCTGGACGGCGGTCGTGCCGTCGGGCGCGAAGAAGCAGACGGCCGCCGGGTCGGCCCGCAGGCCGATCGGCGCGCCGATCGCGGCCTGGAACCCCCGCGCGGCCCGGACGCGGATGCGGACCTCCCCGACGAGTGCGTCGACGATCGTCTCGTTCCCCATGGGCTCGACGACGTAGACCTCGCCGGGGAGCGCGCCCTCGGCGCCCGCCTGAACGATCTCGAGATCTTCGGGGCGGACCCCCATGTGGTCGGCGCCCGCCGCGGCGCACGCGGCCGTGCGGTCCGGGTCGAGCGGGAGCGCCCAGCCGGCGCCGGCGAACGCGCCGCGGTCGGGGTCGGCGGCCCCCGGGATCACGTTCATCGGCGGGCTGCCGACGAACTCCGCCACGAACCGGGTGGCCGGCCGCTCGTAGATCTCGGCGGGCGGCGCAAGCTGCTGCAGCTCGCCGTGGCGCATGACCGCGACGAGGTCGGCCATGGTCATTGCCTCGGCCTGGTCGTGGGTCACGTAGAGCGTCGTGGTCGCGAGCTCGCGCTGGAGGCGCTTGATCTCGCCGCGGGTGCTCAGCCGCAGCTGGGCATCGAGGTTCGAGAGCGGCTCGTCCATGAGGAAGCAGGCCGGCTCGCGCACGATCGCCCGGGCGAGCGCGATGCGCTGGCGCTGGCCGCCCGAGAGCTGCTTGGGCCGGCGGTCCAGGAGGTGGGTCACGTCGAGCGACTCGGCCGCCGCCCGCACCCGCGCGGCCCGCTGGTCCGACGGCACGCCGCGCACGCGCAGCGGGTAGGCGATGTTCTGCTCGACGGTCATGTGCGGGTAGAGCGCGTAGCTTTGGAAGACCATCGCCACGTCCCGGTCGCGGGGCTCGCGATGCGTGACGTCCTCCTCCCCGAGGAGCACCCGGCCCGCCGTCGGCAGCTCGAGCCCGGCCGCGATGCGCAGCGCGGTGGTCTTCCCGCACCCCGACGGCCCGAGGAGCACGAGGAACGCGCCGTCGGGCACCGTCATGTCGAGGCCGCCCAGCGCGACGACGTCGCCGAAGCGCATCTCGATCCCCTCGAAGGCGACGCTGCTCATGCCGGCGCCCCGATGGCGGCCCGCAGCGCTGCCGCGGACTCGACGATGCTCGGCTCGGGGGCGAGGAACGGATCCTCCCACTCGATCGAGATCACGCCGTCGTAGCCGGCGGCCTGCAGCCGCGCGACGAACTCGGCCCACCACGCCGCGTCCTGCCCGTGCCCCACCGTGGCGAAGTTCCACGGCATCTCGTCCGCGACGCCGGGCCAGCGGCAGTCCAAGAGCCCGTCGAGGCCGCGGTTGCGCGGAATCTGGACCGTGTCCTTCCCGTGCGCGAAGCCGATGGCGCGCCCCAGCCGGTCGACGACGGCCAGCGGATCGATGCCCTGCCAGAAGAAGTGACTGGGATCGAGGTTTACGGCGAGGTTCGCGCCGGCGTCGGCGATCCGCTCGAAGGTCGTCACGTTGTAGACGCAGGTGCCGGGGTGCAGCTCGAAGCAGATCCGCACCTCGGGGGCGGCGGCGGCCGCCTCGGCGGCGAATGCCTCCCAGTACGGGCGCACGCGCTCGCTCCACTGCCACTCGAGGATGCCCTCGAGGTCCGGCAGCCAGCCGCCTCCGACGAAGTGCGGCGCCGTGCGGTCGTCCGGCCCCGCGCCTGGGCAGCCGGACATCGCGACGACGACCTCGACGCCCAGGAGCGGCGCGAGCTGCACCGCCCCGCGCAGGGCGCGGTCGTGCGCGGCGGCGACCGCCGGGTCGGGGTGCAGCGGGTTGCCCGAGGCGTTGAGCGCGCAGAGCGCGAGCCCGCGCCCGTGCAGCGCGCTGAGCAGCTCGTCGCGCGCCCCGGCGTCGGCGAGGAGGCGGTCGAGGTCGAGATGGGGCGCGGGCGAGTAGCCGCCGACCCCGAGCTCGACGTCACGAACCTCCGGCGCCGCGCCGGCCAGCCAGTCCAGGGCGTCGGCGAGCGGCCGCTCGGCCAGGCCGTCGAGGAAGACGCCGACCCTCACGCCGGGCCTCCGGCCTGGGCGGCGGCGGGCAGCGCCGACGGCGCGGGCACTGGGCGGCCCGTGGCCGCGGACTCGATCACGCTGCGCGCCAGCGCGAGATCGTGCACACCGTCGACGAGCGGCGTTCGCGGCGGGCGCCCGGTCGTGGCCGCCGCGTGGAACTCCAGCAGCTCGCGCCGGAACGCCTCGTCGAAGCTGACGATCCGCTCGGCCCGGTAGGCGTCGGCGCTCCCCGGCTCGCCGCGCTCGGTCACGATCCGCGTGGCCGCGTTGCGGAGGAACGGGGAGGGGAAATCCAGCGTCGCGCGGGCCGCGGGCGACACGAAGGCCAGCTCCTGCTGATAGCGCCCGAGCTCCGGGAGCTCGGCCCACATGAGCACGCACTCGGTGGCGCCGAAGCGCAGCACCGCCGTGATGCCCCTCGCACCGTCGGCGACGGCGGCGAAGGCCAGCTCGTCGGGCTCTCCGAGCAGCCCGCGCAGCGCGTTGAACTCGTGGACGAGGCAGTCGAGCAGGATCTCGCGATAGCCCCGGCGCAGTGTCGGGTCGTCGGCGTGGGCGCCGATGGCCGCGCGGACGCGGCGGTCGTCCTCCTCCAGCAGGGCGGCCAGGCGGTCGGGATCGACGCCGGTGGCCGCCTGGCGCGGGTACACGCCGACGTAGGGATCCATCGGCGCCTCGAGCGTCGTGACCCGGACCAGGCGCAGGTCCTCCAGGGCCGCGACCTCCGGAACGAAGGCTTCGTAGGCCGCGTCGTAGCGCTTCATGTACGCCGCCATGTGACACACGCCGGCGGCCTCCGCCGCCGCAACCGCCTCGAGGCCCTCGGCCACCCCGAGCGCCACGGGCTTCTCGACCAGCGCATGGCGGCCAGCGGCGGCGGCCGCGGCCGCGATCGGCGCGTGGCTGCCGGCGGTGAGCACGAGGACGGCATCGAGGTCGTCGGCGATGGCGTCGGACCAGTCGGCGTGGCGGCGGGCGTCCGGGAAGAAGCGGTCGCCGGCGAAGCGCAGCGCATCGGGCGACACGTCGCAGAGCGCGACGACCTCGAACTCCTCGTGGAGCTCACGCAGGTAGGGCAGGTGCATGACCTGCGCGATGAGGCCGCAGCCGATGACCCCGACCCGCAGGCGGGCCCGATGGCGCGGCTCGACCGGTCGCCCCTCCGTCACGGGCGCGACGCTACCACCGGCTTTACCTCGTGTCCAGATAGCTGTACGGTTGCCCGGATAGTGGGACGGACGGAGCGAACACCCGGGCCGGGCGTGCTGGCGAAGGCCTCGGCCATCCTCGACTGCCTCGAACAGGAGCCCGAGCTCACCGCGGGCCAGCTGGCGGCGCGGACCGGCGAGCCGCGCAGCACGACCTACCGCCTGCTCGACTCCCTCCGGGACCTCGGCTTCGTCGAGCCCGGCGCCAGCCCCGGGACCGTCCGGCTGGGCCTGAAGCTCTTCCGCCTCGGCGGAGCCGTGATGACGCGGTTCGACACCCGCCAGGCAGCGCTGCCCGTCATGGAACGCCTGCAGGAGGCCACCGGCGAGACGATCTTCCTCGCGGTCCGCCGCGGGATGGAATGCGTGTGCATCGAGCGGCTGGAGGGAGAGCGCGTCCAGTCGCTGGCCTTGCGGCTCGGCGGCTCGCTGCCCCTGCACGCCGGAGCGGTGTCGCGCGCGCTCGTGGCCTTCGAGCCCGAGACGGTCTGGCGCGAGCTGCTCGACACCGGCCCGCTGGAGCGGTTCACGGAGCACACGATCGTGCGGCGCGCCGACGTGGTGGCCGGCCTGCGCGAGGTCCGCGCGCGCGGCTACGCGATCAGCGACGAGGACGTCACGCTCGGCATCGCTGCGATCGGCGCGCCGATCTTCAACCACCAGGGCGAGGTGTGCGCCGCCCTCTCCATCAGCGGGGTCAAGCCCGCGACGATGGGGCCCGAGCACGACCGGCTCTGCCGCCTGGCCGTCGCCGGCGGACGCGAGATCTCCGCGGCGCTCGGCGCGCCCGGCGCGTGAGATCCCCCTAGGGTTCGCCGCGCATGGAGGCTGCCCCCCGCCCCGCCGACCGGCGCCGATGGTTCGGACTGGCGGCGCTCAGCCTCGGCATCTCGATGGTCATCGTCGACGCGACGGTCGTCAACGTCGCGGTCCCGACGATCATCCGCGACCTCCACATCTCGAGCGCGACCGCCGAGTGGATCAACGCGATCTACGCCCTCGTGTTCGCGGCCCTCCTGATCTCCGTCGGCCGCGCCGGGGATCTGTACGGGCGCCGGCGGCTGTTCCTGGTCGGCGTCGTCGTCTTCCTCGCGGCCAGCGTGCTCGCCGCGGCGGCGTCGACCGGCGCCCACCTCATCGCGGCCCGCGTCCTGCAGGGCGTCGGCGCCGCGGCCATCCTGCCGTCGAGCCTCTCGACCGTGAACGCCACCTTCCGGGGCCGCGAACGGGCCATCGCGTTCGGCGTCTGGGGATCGGTCATCGGCGGGATGGCCGCGGTCGGGCCGCTCATCGGCGGCTGGCTCACCACCGACGCGAGCTGGCGCTGGGCCTTCCTCATCAACCTGCCGGTGGGGATCGTCGTGGTCGCGGGAACGCTCTGGGCCGTGCGCGAGACGCGCGACCCGGAGGCGAAGCGGGGCCACGACATCGTCGGCGTCCTGACGACCGCCGTCGGATTCGGCCTGCTCGTATTCGGCCTGATCGAAGGCCGCATCTACGGCTGGTGGGCACCGGAGGAGACGTTCGCCGTCCTGGGCTGGGAGTGGCCGCTGTCCGGCATCTCCCCCGTCCCGGTCGCGTTCGCGATCGCGATCGGCTGCCTCGTGACGCTGGTCATCGTCGAGCGCCGCCGCGCGGCGGCCGGGCGGGCGGTCGTGCTCGACTTGTCGCTGTTCCGGATCCGGTCCTTCCGCACGGGGAACACGGCCGCCCTGATCGTGTCCCTCGGCGAGTTCGGGCTCCTGTTCGTCCTGCCCCTCTTCCTGCAATCGGTGCTCGGCTACAGCGCGAAGGGCACTGGCGTCCTGCTCCTGGCGCTGGCCGGCGGCGCGTTCTGTGCCGGCGGCATCGCGGCGCCCGCGTCGCAGCGGTTCGGCGCCCGCCGCGTCGTCGCACTCGGCATGGCGCTGGAGACCGTGGGGATCGCGGGCATCGGGCTGTTCCTGTCGACCGACGTGTCCGGCTGGCAGCTCGCGCCGGTGCTGTTCGTCTACGGCCTGGGTGTCGGGCTCGCGACGGCCCAGCTCACGAACGTGATCCTCGCCGACGTCCGCCGGCGCTCTCCGGGCAGGCGTCGGGCACCCAGAGCACCGCCCGCCAGGTGGGGTCGGCGCTCGGCATCGCGATCCTCGGCACCGTGCTGATCACTGGGCTGGAGTCGGGGACGCGCGAGCGGCTCGCCGGCGTTCCGGGCCTGCCGGCCGCCGAGCAGGCGCGCTTGGCGGATGCGGTCCAGCAGACCGCCGGCGCCGTCGTGGTGGGGCTGCGGAACCAGCCGAAGCTCGCGCCCGCCGTCGCCGCGATCGACGACGCCTTCGTCAGCTCGGCCAAGACCACCGCGTTCGTCGCCGCGATCTTCGTGTTCTTCGGGTTCCTCCTCAGCCTGCGCCTGCCCGCAGGCCGTTCGCCGCCGTCGTGAGCCGCAGCGCCGCGGTCAGCGGCGCAGCCGCGCCGATGCCGGTGCGATGGCGTTGCCCGCCGCGTCCGCGAGCGGCGCGCGGATCACGACGCGGGTCGCGGTGACGGTCCGCGCGAACCGCACGGTCGCGGTCCGGGTGCGCGGCGCGTAGTCCATCTCCGCAGCCGGGCCGGCGCCCGGAACGGCGATCGCGCGCGACCCGAGGCCCGTGACGTCCTCGCTGAAGGTGAGGGCGACGGCGCGCGGTCCGGCCCGGCGGGCCCGAACGAGCCGTGGCCGCACGCGGTCGGATGTTCCCGGGGCCCGGGCGACGGTCACGCGCAGCCTGGCGGCCCCGCGGGCCCCGGACCCGTCGTGCGCATCGAGCGTGAGCACGTGAGCCCCGGGCGAGAGGCGGGCGAGCAGCGACGGGCCGGAGCCGAGCACGCCGTCGCGGCTGCTGCTCCACCGCAGGCTGGGCACGGCGCCGTCGTCGTCGACGTACCGCCGTGCCGGTCAGCGCCAGGGCCGTCCCCGCGGTGGCCGCCGCTCCGTCGCGCGGGGAGGTGATCGCGGCCTGCGGCGGATGGTTCGGCACCTGGACCGCCGCCGCGGCCACGTCGGTGGCGCTCCGCAGCCCGTCCGTGGCGATCACGCGGAAGCGGCCACGGCGCGTGGCGGGCAGCCGAGCGAGGTCGACGTCGTAGCTCAGGCCCGGCACCTGGGGGTCGAGCGTGCGCCAGACTCGGCCGCCGTCGCGCGAGAACTGGACCACGTAGCTGAGGCCGTCGCCGTCCGCGTCGCTCGCCGACCAGGACACGCGCCGCAGGCCGCGGGCCCGCAGCGGCCGCTGCCGGGGCGGGTCGGTCCACTGCACGGCCGGCGCCGCGCGGCTGGCCTGCCGGCGCGCGAGCACCGTGCCGCCGCGCTCGAGCACGAGGGTGGCGATCCGCGCGGGGCTCGGGAACGTCGCGCCCGCCACGGTGATCGGCGGCCCATGGATCGCGGTCGGGTCGAGGTCGAACCGGTGGACGGCCACGGTGCGCCCTGCCGCGTCGAGCGCCCGCAGGGCGTGCGTGCCGCGGGTGCCGAGCCGCAGCGGCGACACGGCCAGCCGGGCCGCGCGGCCGATCGTCGCCGTGACCCCGGGCCCGACCGTCGCCGTCACGACCAGCGAGTCGCGCGGCGCCGCGGCCGTCCGCCCCAGGAGGAGCGACGACGCGCTCGCCGCCTTCGCCGCGACCGCGCGGGCGCCCGGCCCGCCCCCAGGCACCCTGGCCACGACCCCGCTGCCGTTCTGGCGCCGCAGCAGCTCGGCCAGGAGCGCGGTGTACGTCGTCGTGGAGATCCACTTCAGGCCGCCGTAGCTCATGACGTCGTGCAGGTGGGTCTCGGCGTCGATCTGCTCGGGGTAGGTGCCCATGTTCGCCACCCCGTAGCCGTGGCCGCCGAGCTGGGCGTGGCGCGGGCGAAACGACGCATCGCAGCCCCCGGCGCCGTCCGCCGCCTCGCCGTGATCGCAGCTCGCGTGCGGGCGCCCGAGGAGATGGCCGACCTCGTGCGGTGCGGTCATCGCCGACTCCGCGAAGCTCTTCCACACCGCCCCGGCCGACGAGCCCACTCCGCTCGCGGCGAAGTCGTCGTCGGCCGTGAACGGGCTGTTCGAGATTCGGCACATGTCGGGGTGGGACGGGAGGATCCCGATCGGCAGCCCGTTGCGCGGGGAGGCGAGCGCCGCGAAGACGACGGCGTTGAGGAGATCCGAGCACTCCCGGCTGCCCGTGCGGACGATCCCCACCGTGCTCCCGACGCTCACCGCATCCGGATCGATCGGGTAGGTGCGCTTCAGGTACTCGAGCTCGGCGGCCACCGTAGCTGCCGGACGCACGGGCGCCGCGCCGCCGGGCGGGTCGTACTCGACGAGGAAGGGGTCGAACTTCAGCGTCGAGACCGACGCCGTGAAGCGAACCGTCGTGACGATCGAGTTCGCGCCATCGCTGCAGCCGAGGCACTCGCGGAACCGACGGCTCTCCCGCAGCCCCCCGTCGTTCACCGTCGCCTTGAGCCGCAGCGTCCCGGTGGCCCAGCTGTCGGGGATCCGCCAGGCGAGCTCGCGCCCGGGCACGTCGAAGCGGTCACGCAGGCCCTTGACGTCGGGCGGCGCGGTGAACGGCTCCACGGTGGCCAGGCGCACGGGCTCGATCGGCGAGTCCGGCAGCTCGGCGTTGCCACGGAACGCGTGCAGCAGCCCGGTGACGTTCCCCAGGGCCGCCTGGGAGCTGCCTGCCCGCAGGCCGTTTTCGACGTTTGGCAGGAGGCGCACCGCGGTGGGCTTGCCGGTGATGAGGGGCACCGACGTCGGATAGTCGGCGTTCATCGACGTGATCCCGCGGGTCGCCGTCGCGCGCACCACCTGGTCCTGGATCGCCTGCGTGACCTCCAAGGCCTGGGCGTAGACGTTCGCGGTCGGCTCGGGCGACCCGAAGCCGACGTCGACGCCGTCGGCGAAGGTCGTGCTCTGGCCCTGCGAGGGGTTGTTTCCGACCGTCAGACGCAGCACGAAACGCCGCCGATCCCGGCGATCGGGCGGCGGCAGCAGGGATGCGGGGATCGTCGCGGGCCCGAGGCGGAAGGCGCGCCGCCCGGCCGGGCCGGCCTCGCAGTTGTCGACGCACTCGACCGGCGCCGCCACCGTGCCGAGCAGGGCACCAACCGGGTCCCTGACCTGCACCTCGGCGGCGTCGGGCGGGACCCGTCCGGTGAGGACGCGCGCCGTTCCGGTGACGGCGGCCGACCGGCCGGCGCCCATGGTCGCCCCGTCGGCGGGATCGGAGACGGTCACGCCTTGCAGCGCGAAGGGGAACGTGAACGCCGGCTGGTCGCGGACGATGAGGTTCACGGCACCGGGAAGCGCCTGGCTGGCCCGGGCGGGGCCAGACTCGTGGTCGGCACGGGCAGCGGGCGCCGCGAGGAGCGCCGCGGCCGCCGCCGGCATCAGTGCCGTGATCACGCCCCGCATCGGGCGCGATCCTACGGCAGCGCCCCGCCGCGGGCGCCGGGCGTGGCTCGCGGAACGCCTAGGCAGCGGCGTCGCCGCCGGCCGCGACCTGCGACCCCGGCACGATGTCGTCGCTGCCGTCGGGCCAGCGGACCCAGGCCTTGTGGCCGCCGTCGTAGTCGTCGCCGAGCAGCACGAGCGTCGCCGCCTGGTCGCCGAACACGGTGCACGGCTCGTCGCCCTCGGGATCCTCGCCGCGCCAGAGGCGGATGAACCGGTTGGACTCCCACTCGGCGCCGATGGTGGTCGGGTCGGTGTGGCCCGGGTGCACGACCGTCTCGGGCGGCAGTGCCATGAGCGTGTCCATGATCGAGGCCTTCAGGTCGGCATAGCTCGTGCTCCCGGGCGCGCGCACGCCCCCGACGGAGCCCTTGAACAGCGTGTCGCCAGTGAACACGTCGGTGCCGTTCACGACGAGCGCGAGCATCCCGTTGGTGTGCCCCGGAGTGTGGAGCGCCTCGATCCGCAAGCCGCCGATCTCCAGCGTCTCCCCTGGCGCGATGGTGCCCGTGGCCTGCGGCACGTGCTCGCGCTCGCCTTCGTGGATGAGGACGGGCGTGCCGGGATGGCGCTCGAGCACCGCGTCGAGCTCCGACACGTGGTCGTAGTGATGATGGGTGAGGAGCACGTGCGAGAGCGTCAGCCCGTGGGCGTCGATCGCGTCGAGCAGCGGGCCAACGGGGCCGCCCGCGTCGATCAGGACGGCGGTGCCGCCCTCCTGGTCCGCGACGAGGTAGGTGTTGGACAGGAACTGGTCGTTCATCGAGCGCTCGAGGATCATGGGCGCCAGCGTACCTCGCCCCCGCACGGGCGGCTGTCAGGAGCCCAGCCGCGGCGCGAGCGGCAGGGCGATCCCCTCGAGCAGCGGCGGCGTCCGGCGGCCCCGGCGGACGCGGGGGTTGGAATCGATCATCTACGCTCCGGCCATGAGCCTGATCCACACCTGCTACCGAATCACCGACATCGATCGCTCGGTCGCGTTCTACGAGGCGCTCGGCTTCGCGGAGGTGGGACGGATGCCGATCCGCGACGAGGCGGTCAACGTCTTCATGAACATCCCGGGCGACGGTGACATCCCGAAGCTCGAGCTGACCTACAACTTCGGCGTGGACTCCTACGACCTCGGCACGGGCTACAACCACATCGCGATCAGCGCTCCCGACCTCGACGCGACGCTGGCCCAGCTGGCCGCGCTCGGCATCGAGCCGGAGAAGCCGCCGTACACGGTCCGGGAGGGCGGCCACCGGCTGTGCTTCGTGCGCGATCCGGACGGCTACCGGATCGAGCTGATCGAGATGGATGCCTGAGGACGCGGGCCCGCCAGCCAGCCCGGGCCAGGACGGGCGCCGGACCGCGGTCGTCGACCTCGGCTCCAACTCGTTCCGGCTCGTCGTGTTCACCGACGTGCCGGGCTCGTGGTGGAAGCGCACCGACGAGCTCTACGACGCGGTGCGGATCGGCGCCGGCATGCGCGACTCCGGCGCCCTGCAGCCCGACGCGATCGACCGGGCGCTCCACACGCTGGAGCACTACGCCCACTTCTGCCGCGCGACCCACCTCGGCGCCGCCGACGTGCACGCCGTGGCGACGAGCGCCATCCGCGACGCGGCCAACCGCGACGAGTTCCTCGCCGCCGCCGAGGGCATCACGGGCCTGCGCATCACGGTCCTGTCGCGCGAGGAGGAGGCGCGGTTCGGCTACCTGGCCGCGGTGAACTCGACCACGCTTACCGACGGCGCGGTCCTCGACCTCGGCGGCGGGTCGATGCAGCTGGTCGGCGTCCGGGGCCGCCAGGCCGAGCACCTCGCGTCCTGGCCGCTGGGCGCGGTGCGCATGACCGAGCGGTTCCTCGCGGACGGCGAGCCGGGGAAGAAGCAGCTCAAGGCGCTGCGGTCCCACGTCCGCTCCGAGCTCGAGTCCGCGCCCTGGCTGCCCGGCTGCGGGACCCGGCTCGTCGGGATCGGCGGAACCGTCCGGAATCTGGCCGCCGCGGCCCAGTACGCCGCAGGCCTGCCGTCCTTTGGCGTGCAGGGGTTCGTGCTGCAGCGCGCAGCGCTCGAGGCGCTCGTCGAGCGGTTCGCGGCGCTCACGCCGGCGCAGCGCGGGGCCGTGCCCGGCATCAAGCCCGAGCGCGGCGACCTCATCCTCGCCGGAGCCCTCGTGATCCAGGCCGCGATGGAGGCGGGCGGCTTCGCCGCGCTCGAAGCCACCGAGGCCGGGCTGCGGGAGGGCGTGTTCTTCGCCCAGCACCTCGCCCCCGCGGACCCGCCGCTGTTCGCGTCGGTGCGGTCCGCGAGCGTGCGCAATCTCGCCGCTCAGTACCGCACCGACGACGCCCACGTGCTCCACGTCGCCGCGCTCTCCCTGCAGATGTTCGACGCACTCGCGGCAGCCGGCCTGCACCCCGGCGACCCCGAGGAGCGCGAGCTCGTGTGGGCGGCTGCCCTCCTGCACGACATCGGCATGACCGTCGATTACGACGACCACCACAAGCACTCCCGGTACCTCATCCTCAACGGCAGCCTGCCGGGGTTCGCGCCCCGGGACGTCGCGCTGATCGCGCTCATGGCCCGCTACCACCGCAAGGGCTCGCCCTCGCCGGGCGACCTCGCGCCGGTGCTCGGCCCCGGGGACGAGGCGCGCCTGCAGCGCGGGGCGGCGCTCCTGCGGCTGGCCGAGCAGCTCGAGCGCAGCCGCGACCAGCTCGTGCGCTCCGTGGCCGTCGAGGTCGGGAACGGGAACGGCCCGGTGCGCCTCGTGCTCGACACCGTCGGGGACCTCAGCGTCGCCCGCTGGGCGGCGGCCCGCCAGACCGATCTGTTCGAGGCGGCGTTCGGCCGCCCCCTGACGGTCGTCTGATCGGAGTCAGGGCGCCGGAGGGAGGGCGCCCAGCCGCGTCCCGCGCAGGATGCGCGAGCCCTTGATCCGGATGTAGCGCCGCCCGCGGCGGCCCTCTTCGGCCGCCACGACGCGCTCCATCAGCACGGCCTGGCCGAGGCCGACGATCACACAGCCGCCGCCGATCCGCAGGCCGGCGTCCCAGCCGGCAGGCAGCCCGACGAGCACGGTGAGCCCGGCGACGATGAGCGGCAGGTGCCACAGGGGCGTGGGCTCGCCGGACCCCTCCTGCCCCGGCTCGAGCACGCCGGCGCGCGCGACGGAGCGCCGCACCGAGCGCGGACCGAGCCACGCCACGAGCACGGCCACGATCACGAGCTGCCCGGCCGTGTTGAGGGGCCAGCGCCGCGCCTGGCTGGCGAGCGCGAGCAGGAGGACGCAGTCCAGCAGCCCGCAGCCGGCGAGCGTGGCGCCCTCGATGCGCAGGCGCTCCCGATAGGTGGGCGGCGCGGGCGAGGCCGTCACGGAAGCCGCTTCAGGAACGGGACGACGGTCTTCGTGAACGAGTTGCGGGACGGCACGGCGAGGACCGGGTCGAGGTGGCTCATCGCCGGATCGGAGACGATCGTCGGCGTGCGGATCCGCGAGGCCTTGGCGAGCCGGCGGGCGCCCGCGGCCACCGCCCCGAAGGTGAGGTCGGTCTGGAAGGCGTAGAGCGGGGTGTCGATCTCGCGCGTGTGGAACAGCCGCAGCCCGAGGAAGCGGCTCGCGGGATCGCGGCCCATCGCGTTCGCCGCGCGGATGTCGAGGATGAGCCGGTTGGGGAAGTACCACTCGGTCGCGTTCGGGCCGGTGGCCGCGAACGCCTTCGCGAAGCGCTGGATCGGGGTCTGCTCTCCCGAGATCCACGGGCGCGGGTCGCCGCTCGCAGCGGCGTGGCCGGCGTGCAGCCGCAGCGAACGGAAGCTCGGCAGCGACGTGCTGTCGTCGAAGATGTTGCCGAGGAAGGACTCGTTCGTCGCGGTGTACGGCGGCTTGAGCGCCGCCGGCACGATCGCCGCCGCCTGCAGCGGGGAGACGGCCCCCGGCGCCGCGGCCGCGTGCAGCGCGGCCAGTTCGAGGAAGATCGGCCCCGCCGAGGGAATGCCGGCCCCGAGCGCGTCGTTGAAGAGCTGGCCCCCGCGGATCTCGGCCAGCCGCGACTGGGCGGTCGCGAGCGGCAGCGGTGCCGGCGAGTTCCCGGCGATCGCGCCGAGGAGTCCGCCGTCGATGAGGACGAGGCCGGCGAGGTCGCGGTAGCCGGGGCGGCCGTTGAAGTCCCAGGCCGCGTAGGCCGCGGCCGTCGAGGCCCCGCGCGAGTGCCCGCCGAGGATCACCGACCGCCGTCCGCCGTCGGACGCCAGCCGGATGACCCTCCGGAGGTCCTCGAGCCCGGTCTTCAGGCCCCAGTCGGCGGCGAACGGCGCCTCCTTCAGCCCGACCTGGCGGTACTTGAACCCCAGGTAGTAGTCACGGGCCTTCGCCAGATCGCCCCCCTGGAAGCCCGTGCGGTCCTCGAAGGCCTCCTCCCGGCGATCGAGCGCCCACACCTGGAGGTTCGGCACCCGGGCGACGAGGTCGCGGGCCACGGGCGCCACGCTGCCGGCGCCGCCCCCGGTCCCCGGCACGAGGACGAGGACCTTCGTCGCGCGCGAGGGGCCGAACGTCTGGACCCAGACCCGGTCGTAGCGGGCAGGACCCGCAGCCGGCGCGCCCGGCACGGCGCGGTAGGCGGCGCTCGCGCCGGACGCGGCCGTGAGCACTGCGAGGAGCAGGACAGCGGGA
>JAXLTD010000018.1:0-21187 GCA_046330225.1 Solirubrobacteraceae bacterium
GCGCCGGCCGGACCGGCGGCCACGGCGGCCAAGGCCACGGCGATCGCTGCCGTCCTGCGGAGCATGCGGAGATACTACGCGCATGGAGGAGACCGCCGAGCCGGAGGCCGCCGCCGTGGCGGCGGCCACGGAGCCGGCGTCCGGCGCGCAGGCGGCGAGCGGCCGCGGCGGGGCCGCGGCGAACATCGCTGCCTTTGCGCTCGGCGCGCTCTCCATCGCCCTGCTCGCCACGCAGGACGGCGGCTACGGCCCGATCGGTCGCGGCGACATCGGCGTGCTCGCGTGGTTCGCGGTGCTCGCGGGCGCCGCGACTGGGGCCCTGCCGCGGCGGGCGCTGCCGCGCCGCACGCTCCTCGCCGCAGGGCTGCTCGTGGGCTACGGCGCCTGGGCCGCGGTGGGCATTCCCGGGTCCGAGAGCGCCGGCCGCGCGGTTGCCGAGGTGGGCCGGATCGCCACCCTGGCGGGGATCTTCGTGCTCGCCGCGGCCCTCCGGACCGAGCGCGGCGCCCGCCCGGCCCTCGCCGGGATGGCGGCGGGCATCGGCGGCGTCGCAATCGTCGCGCTGGCCTACCGCGTGCATCCGGCCTGGTTTCCAGCCAGCTCAGAGCTCATCCTGCCCGGCGCCCGCAGCCGCCTGAGCTACCCGCTCGGCTACTGGAACGGGCTGGCCGCTCTCATGGCCCTCGGCCTCCCGCTGCTGCTGTCGTTTGCCGCCGCCGCGCGGGCCTTGGCAATCCGGGCGCTGGCCGCGGCCGGGCTCCCCCTTCTCGTGCTCGTCTGCGGCCTGACCTTGTCGCGCGGAGGCTTCGCACTGCTGGCGGTCGCCACGGCGGCCTACCTCGTCCTCAGCCCGCGCCGGGCGATCGGGCTCCTGCTCGCCGTGACGGGCGGGGCGCTCGGGGCCCTGCTCATCGCCGCCGCCTACGCACGCGACGACCTGGTCGACGGGGCGCGGACCGCGCTCGCCGCCGACCAAGGCGACGGGCTCGTTCCGCTCGTGGCGCTCGCATGCGCAGCGGCGGCCGTCGCCGGCCTCGGCATCGCCCGGCTGGAGCCGCGCATCGACGCCCTGGCCGCGCGGCCCTCGCGCCGCGCGCTCCTCGGGGGCGCCGCCGCGCTCGTGCTCGCGGCGATCGGCCTGGGCCTCGCGTTCGACGTCCCGGGCACGATCTCCAACCGCTGGTCGCAGTTCAGGACGCCCGACATCCCGCTCAGCCAGAAGGCGCGCCCGGACCGCCTGGCGAGCGCCAGCGGCACCGGCCGCTACCAGTTCTGGGACGCGGCGATCAAGGCCGGGAACGGCGCCGCCGACTGATCAAGGGCGCCTACGAACCTGGTGGGCCCGGACCGCACCGGTCTACCTGTACGCCCGCGACGTGCACTTCCCTCTACCTCGAGTCCTACGCCGAGCTCGGCCTCGTCGGCGCCCTGCTGATCCTCGCGTTCGTGGCCGTGGCGCTGTGGGCGGCGCCCGGCAGGCGCTGCGCGGGCCGCCGGGCTGGCGGGAGACCGGTGCCGCCGCCACCGCAGCCGTTGCGACCTTCGCCGTGGCCGCAGCGATCGACTGGGCGTGGGAGCTGACCATCCTGCCTGCGGCGGCCTTGGTCCTGGCGGCGATTGCGCTCGGCGGCCCACGGCGACCCGCCGGCACGCGGGCTCGCCTGGCGGCTCGGCGCGGCGGCGCTGGCAACGGTCGCGCTCGCCTGGTCGGCCTCCCGCTGCTCGAGGCCACCGCGCCAGCCAGAGCCGCGACCGGGCGGCGAGCGGCGACCTCTCCGGTGCGCTGGCGGCAGCCCGCACCTACTGCGTCGCTGGAGCCAGATGCCGCCGATCCGCTTCGCCGTCCTGCTGCTCGAGCGCTCCGGCGATCTTCCCTGGCGCGGCATGGCCGAGGGCGACCGCCGCCGAGCCGACAAACTCGGCGGATCTGGGCCGTCCGGTCCCGGATCGCCGCCGAGCGGGCCACTACCGCGGCCCTCCAGTACTTCCGGGTGGCCCGCGGGCTGGCCGGGCGGACCCCGGCGATCGCGGCCGGGCCGTAGGCGCCCGGCAGCCGGGATAGCGTCACGGGCATGAGCGACGCGGCGGAGCGCCCAGCCCCCGGCGGCTTTGGATCCATGCGAGGCGACACCCGGCCGGAGGACGCCGTCGCCGCGGCCCGCGAGTCCGTGGCCCTCGCCGGACATCCGGACGTCTCCTGGAGCGTCGTGATCGAGGCGGGGCTGGCCGCGGCGCCCGCGACCGCGGACGTGCAGGCGCGCCTCGATGCCGTCCTTCCCGGGCACCCGCATCTCGGGCCGAGCCCGCGGGTGCGGAGCGTCGATGACGCGGCGCTGGCCGGCGAGCGCCAGCGGATCGCGGACGAGCCCTACGCCGCCGGCGGCCCGGCGACGCGGGTGACGATCGTGGCCGGAGCCAGTTCGCGCTCTCCCTCGTCGCCGCACACGAGGGCGCGCTGGACGGCTCGGCTCCTGATCGGCGGCCTGGGCGCCTGGCCTCCCCCGGCGAGCTCGGCCCGCGGCGTCGGTGCGATCCGCCGTCCCCGCGCCTCGGCGCTCAGGGCGGTCACCGAGGCGGCGGTCCGCCCGCCGACCCGGGGCCGGGCCGCCGCGGGCGGGCGCCCGGGGCCCGCGGAGACGGAGCCCGGCGCCCGGGACGCTGCCGCTGCGCGGGACGGCGCATCGTCGCCGCCGCCGCCCGGGCCGTGGTCACCTGGAATGCCGGGCACGGTGCGCAGGGGCAGGGCGGATCGTCACGGTGATCGGCGCCTCGCACCGGGCAGGCGACGCGATCACGCGCTGGACCACGCTGCCGCCTGGCGCCGCGCGTGCGTCCTACCGGGGCGACGACGCCATCGTCGCCGCCCGCATCGCTGCCGAGCAGCCTGTCGGACCGCCCGCCTCGGCTGCTCCGCCGGCGATCGGGGCGATCCGGCTGCTGTCGAAGCGGCTGGGATCGACGTTCCTGGTGTCGAATTCAAGGTGATCGCGGGTCTCGCCTGCCGTCACCTCGCTCGCCTTCTTCCCGGCCGTCTATCACTACCGCAGCGGCGTGGCCTTCGGCGCGGCCACGGTCGGGAACGCCTCGACGATCACGATCGCGCCCGGCCTGCCGGTTCGACGCGCTCGCCGCTGCCGAGATCCTCGACTGGGTCGCGGGCGAGCTCGGTGCGGCTACGGGCGCGGCGCCCGGACCGCAGGCAGCCGTCGATGAGCGCGCGCTGGCGGGCCGTCGGCTGCCCCTCGAACGCGACCACGGCATTGTCCTCGATGAGCGCCGCCCTGTCGGAGGCGCCGAGCCGGCGAAGATCGCCTTGGCGTCTGCTCGGTCGCCTTGGCCGCGGGCACGGTGGCCTCCACGACCACCGCGGCGCCCCCGATCCCGCGGGAAGCTCCGGCGCGCGACGGCTGAACTGGACCTCGACCGCACCGTCGTCGCGCCTTCGCCACGCCGTCGAGGCCGACGGTCGTGCTCGTCCTCGTGCGCGGCAGGGCCGGGGCCGCGCGGCGCGGACAGGCAGCGAGCCGGGCCGCGGTACGGCGTCGCCGCTGGCCTGGGTGCCGCGCGCCGACTCCGGAATGTCGCCGCGCCGCAGGCGGCCAGGGTCGCCGCCGCCGTCAGCCCCGCGCACGCAAGCGCCCGCCGCACGTCAGGGCGTGGCGTTCGTCGTGGTCGTGGACGTCGTGGTCGTCGGTTTCGTCCGCTTCGCCCGGGCCGGCGTGCGGCGCTGGCGCACGAGGATCCACTGCGCCGCCGGCGCGGCTGCGGGAAGTCAGGCGAGAACTGGAAGAGCCGCGGCTTCGACGCTACCGGTAGAGGATGAACCCCACGCAGCCGCGCTGCTCGTCCCCGGGCGCCAGCTCGACGCGGTCCTGGAACCCATTGCAGGCGCCCCCGAGGAGCCCGGTCGCCTTGGGGGCCTGCTGCTTGCGGCTGCTGATGAGCGTCGACAGCGCGCTCGGCGAGTCGGCCCAGGGCGTCCGGCCCACGTTCTTCAGGGAGAGGCGAACCGCGACGTAGCGCTGGCCGCCCTTCAGCCCCTTGACGGTGAACGCATTCGCGGGCAGCGGATCGAGGACGCCGAGGACGGTGATCCGGATGCGGAAAGCCGCGCGCACCCGCCTTGGCCGGCGCGGTGCCCAGCGCCTGGCGCCGCTCGTCGCCGGCTTGACGACGGACTGCCCGGATTCGCTTCGGCTTGGGGAAGCGGCTTCGGCGGCGGAGCTGGTTGTTCGCGGCTGCCGGGCGACCTTGAGCAGTCGCAGCCGTCGTCGTGGCTTTCGAGCCGCTGGGTCGCCGCCACAGCCCGCGGCGACCGCGACGATCCCTGCTCGCCAGCATCATGATCCCGGCCTTCACCGGCGACGTACATCAGGTCTCGGCGCCGATGTCGGCGCGGTCGGCCGGGCCTGCCGGCTTGGGCCGCGTCCGGCGCCTGGCCGCTCGACGAGATACAGGGTGAGCAGACCGGCAGCGACCATGCCGAGCGCGGCGATCAGCAGGGCGCCAGCGGTCGAGGCCGCCGGCACCCGGCGGCGGATCTCGTGCGGCACCGCCGGGCGCGGGCTCGCCACCACGGCGACCGCGCCGCCGCGCCGGATCGAGAACGTCCAGTGCCCGCGGCGATCCGTCCCGAGCGCGAACAGCCCCGGCAGCGTGGCGACCGCGCGCGGGCCGCCCGGCGCCGCCGTTGCCCAGGCCTCGACTGTGACGCCGGAGCGAAGCGCGTCAGCCGGGATCCCCCGGATCGCGAACGACCCATGCCGGCCGTCGAACGACGCCGCTGCGTTCGTGTCGCCGCTGATCAGGCCGGGAGCTCCCCGCCCGATGCCGGGGCTCGGCACCCCGTCACGGCGTCCGGCGGCGTCGCGGGCCGGCGCCGAGGCACTGCGCTCGCCCAGGCGCCAGTAGCCGACGAGGCCCGGCGTGTCCAGCACCTGCGCGCGGTAGGGCGGGCGCGCACCGGCCGCGAGCCCCACGCGGTACCGCTGCTCGATCGTCCCCATCCCCAGGGGCCGCGCGTAGATCGCCAGCTCGTCGATCCTGCCCTTCCAGATGTCCCTGCCGAGGCTGCCGCCGATCTCCAGCGTCCCGGCAGCCCGGTCGAGCCGCCCCGCGCCGGACCGCGACGCGACCGGCTTGCCGTCGACGAAGAGCCGGGCTCCGGCCGGCCCGGCCGTGGCTGCCACGTACGTCCGGGGTGCGAGCTGCGGCGGCGAGTCGCCGGCCGCGGGCGGCGCGGACGGAAAGACCAGCGTGCCGAACGCGATCACGGCCGCCGCCGCGCCCACGCCGGCGACGATGCCCCACCTGACCCGGCTGGCGGTCCCCGCCCGCCGGACGATCGCGGGAGCGGCGAGCGCGAGGACCACGACGGCTGCCGCCACGAAGCCGGCGCGGACCGGCGCATCCCCGCCGTCGGCGATGGCGAGGAGCCCGAGGGCCAGCCCCGACACCGCAGCGATGGAGCCGCCGAGGCGCAGGGCGTCCTCGGGCGCGATGTGCCCGCGTCGGGGCAGGAGCGTCTTGAGCTTCAGCGCCGGCCGCTCGACGACGTACCAGCTCGCCGCGGCGATCGCGAGCACGGCGGCCAGCCCGACGGCCGCCACGGCGAAGTACCGCGCGCCGGCCGCTTCGCGCGCCACGTCTGTCGTGACGTGCCAGTCGGCGAGCTTGTCGAGCACGGCGAGCTGCCACAGGTACACCGCGTAGGACACGAGGCCGACCCAGAGGAGCGCCCGGCTGGCCATGATGCGCCGCGTCCAGCCTCGCCGCTGGTTGCCCACCACCGCGGGCAGGATGAGCCCAAACGCCGTCAGCGCGAACAGGTAGTGGCGCTGCATGATCTGCGCACCGCTGAGCTTCACCGCCCCCGCGAGGCCGATCTGGGTCGACACCGCCCAGAACGCGACGCCCGCCACGCCCCACGAGAGCGCAGGCCACCGGTCGAGCGGCCGCAGCCAGGCCGGCAGGGCGCGCCGCTCGAGCCACACGCTGAGCACCGCCAGGAACATGCCGAGCGCGAACAGGTCGAGGTAGCGGGGCAGGGCGTACTGGGCGGCCCGCACGTCGAGATCCGAGGTGACGTTCGGGAGGATCACCCACTGCTTGTAGACCCACGCCACGGCGAACAGGACGGCGAGGCCGATGAGCTCGGTGCGCAGCCAGTCCTGTTCCGAGCGGGCGCTGAACCTCCGCATGCCCCACGCCCACAGCGGCAGGAACACGTAGAAGGCGAGCTCGACGCACAGCGACCACGCCTGCCCGATGCCTCCCAGCACCTTCGAAGGCCAGTAGATCTGGCCGAGCCCGTAGTAGATCGGCGCCGACGAGCCGAAGACGGTCATCGTGCCGAGCCACAAGCCGATGAGGGTCAGGGCCACCCAATAGGCGGGCAGGATTCGCAGCGCCCGGCGCCAGGCGTACGCGCCCGTGTTCGGCGGAGGCTCGCCGTGCCGCCGGGAGCGGGCGAAGGGCCGATAGAGCAGGAAGCCCGAGATGAGGAAGAAGAGCGTGACCCCGACGTCGAGGCGGGCGATGTACGGCCGCAGGACGTCCGGCGGGGTCGCGTACAGGCGCACGTGATAGGCGAAGACGCTGAGGGCCGCAATCGCGCGCAGGGTGTCGAAGAGCGGAAACTGGCTGGCGCGATGGCTGCGCGCGGACGGTGCGAGTTCGCTCATCGCCGTGATAGCTTGCTCGCCGCCCGCAGGGCGGATCGACCTGCTCGCCTGCTCGCCACCCCGTGACGACCCCGCCGCCCCAGCCCGCTGCCGCCGGCCCCGAGCCTGGAGCCGCGCCGGCTTTCGACGAAGCGTTCGCCTCCCTCGAGGATGTCCCAGGCTGGATGAGCCGCGACCAGGCCGAGCGCCTGTGGGCCCGGGCCAGCGAGCTCGGCCCAGGCGCCCAGGTCGTCGAGATCGGCTCCTACCGGGGGCGGTCGATGACGGTGCTGGCCTCCGCTGCGCCGCCGACCGCCCGGCTCGTCGCCATCGACCCCCACGCGGGGAACGACCGGGGCCCGCAGCAGTGGGAGGGCACCACGGAGGAGGGCCGGGCCGACAACGAGGCGTTCTGGGCGAACCTCCAGCGCGCCGGCGTCGCAGATCGCGTGATGCATGTGCGCAAACCATCCCAGGCCGCGCTGCAGGATGTCGCCGGAGCCGTCGACCTGCTCTACATCGACGGCGCCCACCGGTTCAGCCCGGCCCGCGCCGACATCGTCCGCTGGGGCGCGCGCGTGCCAGTCGGCGGCACGATGCTCGTGCACGACTCGTTCTCGTCGATCGGCGTGACGTTCGCGCTGCTCACGAGCGTCACGTTCGGCTCGCAGTTCCGCTACGCGGGCCGCAGCCGCTCGCTGGCCGAGTACCGGCGAGTCGCCCGGCTCAATGGCCAGGACCGCGTCACGAACGCGGGGCGCCAGCTGAAGCCGCTGGGATGGTTCGTTCGCAACGTCGCGCTGAAGGTCGCTATCGTCGCCCGGCTGCGCCCGGTGGCGCGCTGGATCGGCGGCGGGTCGGACGCCTGGCCGTACTAGACACCTGGGAGGGACGATGGAGGACAAGAGCACGGAGCCGACGCGGGACGGGGGCGACGAGGCCGGCGTGGCCGGGTGGGAGCCCGGGTCCAAGCCGCCGGAAGAGCCCGCCGCCGAGACGGAGGGGACCGAGGCGGACGCGCCGGAACGTTCACGCTCCATTCCAGGCACCCGCATCTTCGCGATCGTCGTCAGCGTGCTCGCGCTCATCGCCCTCTTCTGGATCGGCGGCGAGATCCACTACCAGGGCTGCGTCGACGCGGTGGCCGCGAAGACACAGGGCGCGAACGACAACCTCACCCGGCTCGTGCGGTCCAACGCCGTCGAGAAGTGCACCCGCTCGCCGTTCTAGCTGCGGGGACATCACGTCCGGGGCCGCCCGCGCCGCTCGCGTAGGCCTGCCGCGGCCGCCGACGCCCGGCGCCGGAGGACGCCGGGCCCGTCGTCCGGGGCCGGAAGCGGCGTGCGCGCAGCGCGCACCCCGTGCAGGGCGAGAGCGCAGCCCGCGCCCAGCGCGCACACGGCCGCGACTGCCAGCCAGTGGGCGCCGAGGTAGTGCTCGGCATACCCGAAGTAGAACCCGCCGAGATCCGGCGCCGGCGCGCCGACGTAGAGGACCGGCAGCACGACGCAGAGCCCGAACGCGAGCGCGAGCAGCCGCCGAGCGCTGAAGCCCACGCGGGCCAGCACGAGGGTGCCGGCCCCCAGCGCGATCCCCGCCCGGAGCGCGAAGAGGAATCCGGCGACAGCGCCGACGGCCAGCGCCACGGACACGGCGGCGGCCCACCCGAGCGTGCGCACCGGGTCGGCCGGAGGCGGCGCCCAGAGCGCCAGCCGCGGCCGGTCCGGCGCGCCCGCGCACCAGACGCGCCGGCGAACCACGCCTGCCCCGATCAGGACGAGCAGGGCCAGGCAGCCGAGGCCGGAGACGACATAGGACCCGGTGGCGAATCGTTGCGGCGCGTAGTGGAACTCGGCGGCAACGCAGCTCGGCCCGGCTGCCCACCCGTTCGCGAACCCGTCGATCCGGATCGGGTCGCCGAGGTCCCGCTCGTGGCCCTTCGCGTCGCGGCACGCTGCCTTCCATCCGGGCGACGAGCTCGCCCCGAGCACGAGCCACGACGGTCCGGGCAGGGCCACCTTGGCGCTCGTGCGCACTCCGCTCGCGCCCGAGGCCTGCGCCAGGACGACCGGAGCCGGGGGCGCCGGGGCGGGCACGAGTGCCGGCGATGATAGGCGAAGGAAGTCGGGACGGAACACCGTCCCCGGCGGTGCGCTCAGTGGCACGGTGCCCCGCGGGAGCGTGAGCGCCTGGCTGCGACCGCAGCCGCGAATCGCCAGCGGCCGGCCGGCATCGAGTGCGCTCAGCTCGCCCACGGGCCGGGCCCGCACGCGCGAGCCGGGCACGGCGACCGTGAGCGATCCGCACGGGGCAGTGAACGGGCCCGACCGGCGCGGCGCCGGCGGGTCGAGCCCCGGAATCTCAATCTCGCGCACCGCCACTGCACGCAGGAGGCGGCCGAACGCGGCACCCAGGGCCAGACGGGTGGAGAGCACGGTCACCCGCAAGGTTCGGCCCCGCAGCGGATCCGTGAGCACGATCGCGCCGAGCGGGCCCACGGTGCTCACGACGCTGCGGCCGCCGAGCTCGAGCCGGACGCGCTTGGGGTAGGCGTACTGCGGCCCTGCCGGGATCAGGCGGATTCGGCGGAGGGTGAACGGCCGCGGCGCGGTCACGGTGATCCACGGCCGCGGGCCGGTCTTGAGCAGATCGCCCACCCACGCCGTCGTCGCGGACCGGTCGAACGCCGACGACGCCCGATTGCGAGGCCGGCCCTCGAAGCGGCTCGACGACGCGAAGGCCCACCCTGCCGGCACGCCGCTCAGCCGGTCGAGCGCCGGATCCGGCGCCGTCGGCGACACCGTGGACCACCCGCCAACGGTGAAGCCGCGCTGCGCGGGCAGCGTGACCAGCCGCTCGAGGCCCGGCTCGGCGTCGACCATGTCGATCACGTTGTCGGCCTGCGCCGACCCGACATCGGCTCCGGCGGCGAACGGGAAGTCGGCAGTCGTGCGGCGCAGGATCACCGTCATGCCATTGCGGCTCGTGTTGTCGCCGGAAGCGGCCGCGGCGAGATCCGTCGGCAGCCGCAGCTGCTCGCGGACCGTGACGCCCGGAACGCGGATCTCGTCGAAGCCGCCACGACCGGGGAAGATGCTCGGCCCGACCTGCACGATCCGGAGCCGCAGCGTCCGCAGCGGGCGTGCGTCGACGCGGACCGTGTTCCATCCGCGGCGCAGCCGGACCGTTCGCTCCGCGCCGCCGTTCACCGACACCGCAATCCGGCGGGTGAGCCCGAGGCTGTCGGCGTGCGGATGGATCCGCACGGCCGCCACGGGCCGCGGGCGGCGCAGCGCGAACTCGAGGTAGCGCTGATCAGGGTCCTGGGCCGCGCTCACCCAGGCCGTGTCGAGGCGGCCGTCGAACGCGGCGAACGGCCGGTGCTCGGGGAACAGCGCAAACGCGATCGACGCCGGGGCGCGGATGAAGCGCAGGCCCGAGTAGACGGCGATCGTCTGTGCCGCCGGGCCCTTGGCCGGAAAGAGGTCGTAGCTCGGCAGCTCGCCGGCGATCGGATCGCCCGGGCCGAGCGTCGGGCCCAGGTTCGCATCGGTGCGGGTACCCAGGAGGAACTGGCGGCGGTTGGAGTCCGTGAAGACCAGCTCGGCGCGGCTGCGGATCTGGGCCCGGACCTGCGCGGGCGCCAGGTCGCCGGCATAGAACAGCACCCGTTTCGGGTCCAGCGAGCCGACGGCAGCGGCGTCGGCGATCCCGGTCGCGTCGCCGTCGAGGACTGCACCGCCGACGGGCGAGTGCACGCGCACGATGCCCGGACCCGGGCGGGCCAGCGGGATGCGCGCGATGTCGGGGACGCGCACGCCGATCGCGCCCCGGCCCGGCTCGGGCAGGTAGGTCCGGACGGCGCCGTAGGACTGCGCCGCCGGATGACCTGCGAACCCGGTTGCGAGCGTCGAGGCCACCTCGGCCTGTCCGGCCTCGCCACTCTGATTCGGATTGCCGTCAGCGGTGGCGATGACCTGCCCGACGCCGAGCAGGCGCAGCAGCGGCTCGAGCTGGCCCGGCACCAGGCGGCCCTGCTGGATGAGGTCGTCGACGGCGCCCTGCAGCTCGCTGGCCGCGGGATCCGCGTAGCGGACCACGGCCCGGGACAGCACGGGCCGGCGGCTGATCGCGGGCGCGATCGTGTCG
The DNA here is from genome assembly GCA_046330225.1 of Solirubrobacteraceae bacterium. Lineage (GTDB taxonomy): Bacteria > Actinomycetota > Thermoleophilia > Solirubrobacterales > Solirubrobacteraceae > CANJIV01. The sequence continues at coordinate 10,812 of JAXLTD010000018.1, forward strand.
ACCGTGTCGCCCCAGCGGTACCGGCCGAAGAGCTGGCCCGGGATCGTCATGAGCCGGTATCCGGGCGGGGTGGTCCGGTCGGCGTCCGCGATCGCGGTCCTCCAGTACTCGGGAATGCGGTAGGCGAAGCGGGCATCGAGCATCTGGCCCGTGAACACCGGCAGGGCATAGAGGATCGGCACGGCCGCGAGCGCCGCGAGCGCCCAGACCGGAACCGTGCGCTTGCCGACGACGAGGCGGCCAGCCCGCACGTGGGCGAGCATTGCGGCGGCGGCCACGCCGGACAGGCAGGCGAAGGCGAGCGCGAGCGACGGCGCCGCCTTGTAGGTCGTCCGCAGGAACTGGAGCGCGCTGACGTTCTCGTAGATCCACGTGAGGAGGTCGTTGAGCGGCTTGCCAGGCGGAAACCCGATGGCCATCACCGTCGCGGTGACGGCCGCGAGCATCCCGAAGTACGGTCCGTAGGACCAGCCCCGGCGCAGGCGCAGCGCGAGCACGGCAGCGACCGGGATCAGCAGCGTGGCGACCACCACGGCGTAGTCGAAGAGGTAGGTCGGGGCCACCGACACGAACGGGGTCGGCGTGCCGCGGAAGCCCGAGCCGACGTACACGATCCAGTAGCCGAGCAGCCGCAGCGACTCGGACATGCTCGTCGTCGCCCACACCGTGCGAGGCTGTTCGAGGAACGCGAGGAAGTCGGCCCCGTAGCGGGCCTGCAGGAGGACGGGGATGATCCACCACAGCGAGGCGACCGTCGCACACACGAGCGTGCGCCATCCGAACGAGAGGACGTCGGCGAGCCGGCAGCCGCGCCCGGCCACCTCGTAGAGCGCCAGGCCCGCCGCCGGCAGCACGATCCACGGGAGCAGTGCCGCGTTCACTCCCCCGCCGGCGCAGGCGAGCACGAGGCCGAAGACCGCCGGCCAGTGCCAGGACCGGGCCGACGCGAGGCCGCGATGGGTGGCGACGAGCAGCCAGGGCAGGCAGACGTAGGCCAGCAGCGCCACCGTCGCCCGCCCGGCGAACACGACGACATAGGGGTTGAACGCGAACACGACCGCGGCCACGAGGTGCGCGAGGCCCCGCGGTCGGCCATAGAGCGCGTCCATCAGCCGGATCGCCCCCCACGCGGCGAGCGCGAGGAGCAGGCCGAGCCACAGCCGCTGGGCGATCCACATCGGGATTCCGGCGGCCTGCGCCAGGGCAAACCACGGCCCCATCGGGAAGAGGTACCCGACGAACTGGCCGCTCTGGAGGTGCCCTAGGTCCCCCGTCGAGCTCCAGAGGTCGGCGGCCCGGGTCAGGAACAGGCCAGGATCTGCCGACAGCTCGATTCTCGAGTCGGTGACCGTCCGGCCCGGAAGCTGGACGAACGCCACCACGAACGAGACGGCGGCCAGCAGGAGCGGCATTCCCGGGCCCTCGCGGAGCGCGCGGGACCACGGCGCCCCGGCCGCCAGCGGCGCGGGCACCCCGGCCGCGTCGGGCTCCGCCTGTGCGGCGGGACCGCTCAGTGCCGCTCCGTTCGCCACGCGACCCGGGACCTCAGCCGGCGCGCGCGGCCACGCGAACCCGATCCCGGAGTTCCCAGATCTTGACGGCGAGCGGCGCCGCGACCAGCAGCATCAGCGCTTCGAGCGGGACGCGGTAGCGGAAGTTGCCGTAGAGCACGATCGAATAGAGGAACACCAGCACCCCGATGTAGATGAGGGCGCCTCGGAGGACGGCGTTGCCAAGCAGCCTGCGGCCAAAGACCAGGAGCGAGCCGATGAAGAGCGTGAGCAGCGAGTAGTAGGCGAAGTCGGCGAGGACGTCGAGGCTGTTGCGCACGGGCTTGGAGATCGGCGGGTTCAGCGGGCCCGGGACCACCCACACGCCGATGGCCAGGCCGTCGCCCTGGTTGAGCGACAGGAACCGCGCCGGGATGAGGCCGAGCTCGTCGAGCGGGTGGTGCAGCGCCCACGAGATGGCCTCCTTGCGCAGGAGCTTCGACTGCTCGACTTCGCGCTTGGCTCCCGAGTACTTCTGCACGGGGGCCAGCACCTGGGGCGTCGCGTACGTCGCTGCCCCGTTCGCGCGGGGATTGTGGCCCGAGTAGAACGTGTCGCCGGCGTTGGTTGACACGGGGATGAACGACCCCATCACCGAGGCGTTGCGGATCGTCCACGGCACGACCACCAGCACCATCGCACCGACCAGGATGGCCGCGTACTTCGCCAGCGTGCGCCGGTCGAGCAGGTTCCACCACATCGCCAGCGGCAGGACAAGGAGCAGCGGGCCCTCCCCGCGGGAGAGCGCGGCGATGCCGATGGCGAGCCCCATGACCAGCGCGGTCCGGGCGCTCGGCCTGAGCACGACGGCGAGCGCCACGATCCCCACGAGCGTGAACGTGAAGAGCGTCTCGGAGAGGAGGACGTCCGTGAAGAAGATCTGGCCGGGCATCACGGCGAAGAACACGCCGGCGAAGCGGGCCTCGCGCTGACCCAGCGCGCGCCGGGCGACGAAGAACAGGAGCGGGACCGTCACCGCGCCCACGAGCACGTTGAACAGCTCGCCGTACTGCGGGTCGTTGCCGAAGACCCGGTAGACGAGCGACAGCACGAACGGGTAGACCGGGGGCCACTGCGCGGTCGGCGCACCCGAGATCGAGCTGAACCCGTCCCCGTTGGCGAGATTCGTCGCGATCCCGTGGTAGAAGGCCGGGTCCGATGTCGGGAACTGGTCCCGCTGGACGGCGAGCACGAAGATCAGCCGCAGCACGAACGCCACGCCGAACAGCCAGACCATCCAGCGCGTGTCGACCGACCACCGCGAGCGGTCAGCGCGGGCGGTGTCGTCGGCGGTCGGCCGGGCGGATGCGTTCGAGACGGACATGACTACGCTGCGCGCCCCCTGTGCGCCGCACGGCTCGATGGTGTGCGTTCGCGCGGTCCCTGCGCGCCCGGCGGTCGTGCATCCGTCCTCATGCGAGCCGCGAAGGGTAGCCGCTTTGGCCGCGCCGGCCGCCGTTTGCAGCGCATTTGTCATCGTGCGCGAGCCGATCATGATTGGATGACGCGTTCCCGCGCGATTCGACGCCGGCCAGCTCGTGAAGCTCATCATCCAGATTCCGTGCCTCAACGAGGCTGAGGCGCTGCCCGTCACCCTCGCGGACCTCCCGCGCCACCTCGACGGCTTCGATGCCGTCGAGTGGCTGGTGATCGACGACGGCTCCACCGACGGCACCGTCCAGGTCGCCCGCGCGCACGGCGTGGATCACATCGTCCGGCTCACCGGCAACCGCGGCCTGGCCGTCGCGTTCCAGGCGGGCGTCGACGCGGCGCTGAAGCTCGGGGCCGACGTGATCGTGAACACCGACGCCGACAACCAGTACCGCGGGTCGGACGTCGTCCGCCTCGTGGCGCCGATCCTCGCCGGCCAGGCCGACATGGTCGTCGGGGACCGGGGGGTCGCGCACAACGAGCACATGGCGCCGCGCAAGCGCCAGCTGCAGCGGCTCGGATCCTGGGTGGTCCGGCGTGCGTCGGCCACCGACGTCATGGACTCCACCTCCGGCTTTCGCGCCTACAACCGCGATGCCGCGATCCGCCTGCAGGTCGTCTCGTCGTTCACCTACACGCTCGAGACGATCATCCAGGCGGGCCGGAGCGCGATGTCCGTGGCCACCGTGCCCATCGACACGAACCCCGAGCTGCGGCCGTCGCGGCTGTTCCCCTCGATCCCGCTCTACATCCGGCGCAACGCGCTGTCGATCTTCCGCGTCTACGCGCACTATGCCCCCCTGCGCGTCTTCTGGAGCGCGGCGCTCGTGGTCGGCCTCGTGGCCGCGATCATCTGGGGCCGCTTCGCGTACTACTTCGTCTTCAGCACCGAAGGCGGGAACGGCCACATCCAGTCGCTGCTGCTCGGTGCCGTCCTCTTCAACGTCGCGACCGTGCTCGCTGCGCTCGGCGTGATCGGCGACCTCATCTACGCCCAGCGCACGATCTCGCAACGCACGCTCGAGGGCGTGCGGCGGACCGAGCTGGCGCTCGGGGTCGCGCCCGCGCATCTCGAGCCCGAGGAGGGCGACGAGCACGAGGTCCTGCCCGCGTGAGGTGCCCGGGCGGATGACGACCGCAGGCGTGACGCCGGACGCCGCCACGCCCGCCGGCAACACCTACGACAAGTACGGGACGGGCAATCCGGTGGCGCGCCGGCTCATGGCGGGGTTCACGCGGACCGTCGACGGGCTGCTGGCCAGCGCCGCGCCCGCCAGCGTGCTCGACGTGGGCTGCGGCGAAGGCATTCTCACCGAGCGCTGGGCGCGGCGCTGGCCGGCCGCCGAGTTCACCGGCGTCGACCTCGACGACCCCGGGCTGCAGGCGGAGTGGGCCGGGCGCCAGCGGCCGAACCTCGCGTTCGCGGTCGCGGACGGCGCCGCGCTGCCGTATGCCGACGGCGCCTTCGACTGCGTCACGGCAATCGAGGCGCTCGAGCACGTTCCGAGCCCCGACGCCGTGCTCGCGGAGATGTGCCGCTGCGCCTCGCGCCACGTGCTGGTCTCAGTCCCCCGCGAGCCGCTGTGGCGCGCCCTCAACCTCGCCCGCGGGGCCTATTGGCGCGAGGCCGGCAACACCCCGGGCCACCTGAACCACTGGTCGCGGCGCAGCTTCGCGCGGCTGCTGGGCCGCCACGGCGAGGTCGTGGCGGTCCGGTCGCCGGCGCCGTGGACGGTCGTCCTCATCCGTGTCTGAACGGCCGGCGACGACGGCCGAGTACGGGCGCGCCGCGCGCACGGTCTCGATCGGCATCGCGGCGACGGGCCTCGTCACGATGGCGTACTTCGCGCTGGCCAGCCACGCGCTGTCCGGGCCCGACTACTCGCTCATCGCGGTCCTGTGGTCGGTGCTGTTCGTCGTCATCTCGGTCGTGTACCGCCCGATCGAGCAGCTCCTGTCGCGCACGATCGCGCACGGCGCCGCGCGCGGGCGCGGCGACCATCCGCTTCGGGCGATCGCCGGGATCGAGGCCGGCTTCGCCGCCACCGCCGTCGCGCTGGCCATCGCCCTGCGGCCGACACTGCAGCGCGAGGTCTTCGACGGCTCGGCGGTCCTCTCCTGGATCCTCGTGGCAAGCATCGCCTGCTACGCCGCCAGCTACTTCGCCCGCGGCTGGCTGAGCGGCCACAAGCGCTTCGTCCTCTATGGCAGCCTCGTGCTCGTCGAGTCGTGCACGCGCACGCTCTTTGCCCTCGCGGTCGTGGCCGGGCTCGCGCACGGCGTCGACGCGGTGGCGCTCGGCATGGCGGCGGCGCCGGTGCTCTCCCTCCTCGTGGTCCCGCTGGCGTTCACGCGCCGCGGCCGCGCCGAGGCGTCCCTGCCGTCCGCCGGGCCCGCCGCCGACCCCGACCCGGCTGCCGGCGAGTTCACCCTCGGGCGCGGCGTCGGCTTCGCGCTCGCCGTGCTCGGGGTGATGCTCGCCGAGCAGGCGCTCCTCAACGCCCCGGTGCTCGTGATCGACGCGACGTCCGCCGACGCGGCGCTGGCCGGCGTGGTCTTCAACGTGTTCCTCATCGTCCGGGCCCCGCTCGTGCTCTTCCAGAGCGTGCAGACGTCCCTCCTCCCCCACCTCGCGGGGCTCGCACCCGGGGATCGCGCGTTCGCCCACGCCGTCCGCACCACCGTCGCCGCAATCGCGGCATTCGCCGGCGCCGTGGCCCTCGGGCTCGCGCTCGTCGGGCCGGGCGTGATGCACGCCGTCTTCGGGAGCGACGGCGACTACGCGCGCGGCGGCCTGGCGATCATGGGCGTGGCCATGGGGTTTCACCTCGCGGCGGCGACGCTCACGCAGGCCCAGCTCGCGCGGGAGCGCACGCTGGGGCCCGCCCTGGCCTGGCTCGGCGCGGCCGCGGCGTTCGTCGCGTGGATGGTCGCGGATGCGATCGCCGATCCCGTGCTGCGGGCCGAGGCGGGGTATGCCGGGGCGGCGGCGCTGCTCGTCGGGGCGCTGGCGGTCCTCGAGCGTCGCGAGGCGCGCGCGGCCGCGGCCGGGCCGCGCGGCTAGCCGCCCCCGCAGAGCGGGACCTGCACGAACCGCGGCCGGTAGCTGTCGGCATCGGACCGCACGGTGGCCGGGTCGAAGCTGTTCGTGTTGTAGGAGACGAGCAGGCGCCCGCCCGAGCTGGCCTCCGGGTGCGCCGTCGCGTTGTAGGCGTAGCGCCCCGGCCCCGGCGAGGGCGCGGTGTAGACCGGGGTGACGGCATCGAACGGCCCCCAGGGATCCGCCGCCGGCGCGACGGCGATCTGGCGGCCGAACACCGGCGCCTGGTTCACGAGCACGTACTGGCCGCCGGCGGCGATCACGCTGAACTGGTTCGAGACGCCGGCGGCGACGCGAGCGGAGTCCGCGGCGCGGTCCGACCACCCGCGCCCGGTCCAGTACTCCCAGGCGCCCTGGATCCCGTTGCGGGCCCGGGCGACGTGGGCGAAGCCGCCCGGGTGGGCGTCCTCGACGCCGTAGACGTAGGTGCCATCCGCCGTTTCGAGCGTCGCCGCGCCCCAGGTCACGGGCGCGGCATCGGCCACGCGCCGGATGCCCTGGAAGCGCAAGTCCGGCAGGGCAAAGCTCGCCACGACCGTCTCGGCGGCGCCGAAGTCCCACTCGCCGCCGCCGGTGGCCCGGAACCGCGTCATGAACAGCCGCAGCTCCTGCCCCTCGACGACACCGTCTCCCGGCCAGAACCAGCTTCCCGGGTCGGCGGTCACGAGGGATCCAGGGTGGCCGGGCGTTCCGGAGATCAGGGTGCGCAGGGCTCCGTGGTCCTCCACGACGGCCGAGTTGCGCACCATCGCGGTGCCCGGCCCCCGCTGCCGATCGGGGCTCACGGCGCCGATGAAGGTGTCCCCGAAGATCCACACCGTCCGGCCGTCGGGCAGCGCGACCGAGTACGTGGCGTCGCCGCCAGCCCAGCCCGGGCCCGACGGGGTCCAGCGCTGATCGAGCGCCGCATCCGGCTGGCCGGCACCCGGGGCAAGCGCCGGGCAGTCCGCGAGCGGCGCCGGCACCCAGGCGGGCCCCGCGATCGGGCGGCGGCGGGTCCTCGGCGGCCCGGCGCGGAGCCGCCGGCGGCGCGGGCGGCGCGGCGGGCCCCGTGGGCGCCCGGACCGGCGGCGGGACGCGCCGGCGCCACGGCGGCGCTGCGCCAGAGGACCGGCCGCAGCGTCCGGCGAGCCAGGCGGGCGCGGGCGACGAGCCGGCGGCCCCGGCGGCGCTGGACACGGTCACCGCCCGCGGCGTGGCGCTGGGCGGCAGCGCGAAGCACGTAGTGCACACGGGCCGGGGTCGCCACGACGAGCACGAGCTGCCCGCCGCGGGGCAGCGACGGGAGCCGCAGGCGGCCGCGCGCGCCGGGCCGATGCCCGGCAGATGATCCGGCCGCGGAGATGGCGTCGCCTCGGGCCGCACAGGCCACGAGGGTGCGCCCGGCGACGAGCGCACGGCGGCACGGTGCCGACAGCCCGGCGTCGCGGGCAGCGAGGGCGGCGGCGGCCCGGGTGCCGGCCGTCGCGCCAGCAGCTCCCTCGGCGGCCTCGAGCGGGGCCGCCGCGAGAGCAAGCGTGCAGGCGGCAGCGACGAGCGCCGCGCGCGTCCGTGCCGGCGCGTCCATGCGAGATCGATCGGCGCGGGGCGCCCCGGCAGCGACGTGCCGACGACCGGGCTGGACGCATGGCCGAGCCCGCGGCGGAAAATCCCGCACGCTGCGAGATTTCGCCCGGATTCACTCCGTGTTGACGCGGGCGTCACGTAGCGGATACATTCCTGCGCCCCTGGGAGGGACATGGGCGAAGAAGCGCTGCATATCCTGGTCTTGACGGATCGAGACTGGACGCACCCGCAAGGCGGTGGAACCGGCACGAACCTGCTCGGGCAGGTTTCCCGGTGGCTCGCCTGGGGGCACCGGGTCTCGATCGTGGCCGCGGGCCATCCCGGCGCCCCGCCGCACGAGCGGTTCGGGGATCTCACGATCCATCGGCTCGGCGGCCGCACGACGATCTTTCCCCACGCGATCGTCCGCCAGGCGTTCGGGCTCGTGCCGGACGCCGACGTCGCGCTGGAGGTCGTCAACGGCATCACGTTCCTCACCCCCCTGTGGCTGCGAATGCCCCACGTCGGGCTCATCCACCACATCCATCGCGACCACTACGTCGCCGAGATGGGCTCCAAGGGCCGCTTTGCCGCCTATGCGCTCGAGACGGCCCCGCTCCAGCGGCTGTACCGCTCGACCCGCTTCATCACGGTCTCGGAGGCGACTGCCGGCGACGTCATCGGCCACGGCATCCCGCCCGAGTCGGTGGACATCGTCTACAACGGCGTCGAGGCGGACATGTTCGGGCCCGGGCAGCTCGCCCCCGTCCCGACGCTCGTCCACCTCGGCCGCCTGAAGCGCTACAAGCGCATCGAGCTGCTGCTCGATGTCCTCGAGCGCATCCCGAACGCCGAGCTCGACCTCATCGGCGAAGGCGACCACCGCCCGATCCTCGAGCGCGAGATCGCCGACCGCGGGCTCCGTTCGCGCGTCCGGCTGCACGGCTTCGTCAGCGACATGACCAAGGCCGCGCTCCTGCGCCGGGCCTGGCTGCACCTCTGCGCCTCCTCGGCCGAGGGCTGGTGCCTGGCGGTGGCGGAGGCGGCCGCCTGCGCGACCCCCACGGTCGCGCTCGACGTCGGCGGCCTGCGCGAGTCCGTGCAGCACGGCCGCACCGGGCTGCTCGCGAGCACGCCGGACGAGCTCCACGCCCACGTCGACGGGCTCCTCGCCGACGAGGGCCTGCGCACCCGGCTCGGCGAGCAGGCGCTCGCCCGGGCCCGCTCGCTGAGCTGGGAGCGGACCGCGGCCGACACGCTGGCAGTCCTGCGCCGCGCCCGCGCCGAGCACCGCTCCGCCCGCCGGGGCCGCCAGCTCCCGGCCCTCCCGGTGCAGGTGGCCCGGCGCCGGGGCAGCAGCGCCGGCTCCCTCTCGAACTGGCTCGGGTCCGCGGAATCCCAGACGCTCGCGACGACCGTGGGCCGGAAGGTCGGGCTCGAGGACACCGACCTCGCCGCCGCCGCAGCGGCGGCCCGCCTGCGCAACGTGGGCAAGGTGGCGATCCCGCCATCGATCCTCGACAAGCCCGGGCCGCTGCAGGACGGCGAGTGGCAGTTCGTCCGCCGCCACCTGCTCGTGGGCGAGCGCATCGTCGATGCCGCCGCCCCGCTGCGCGCTGCCGCGCCGCTCGTGCGCTCCAGCCACGAGCGCTTCGACGGCAGCGGCTACCCGGACGGCCTCGCGGGCCGCGAAATCCCGGCGGGGTCGCGAGTCGTCGCGGTCACGAGCGCCTGGGAGGCGATGACCTCGCCCCGGCCGCATCGCGACGCCCGGAGCCCGCTCGAGGCGCTTGGAGAGCTGCAGCGCCAGGCCGGCTCGTTCTTCGATCCCGACGTCGTCGACGCGTTCTGCGAGAGCGTCGAGCCGGCCGCCGGCCGCCAGGTCCCGGCCGGCACGTGAGCGGCACCGCGCACGCCGCGCCGCCCGCCGACCGCCCGGCCGGGCTGGCCCGCGCGCGCACGCTCTGGCGGCTGTGGCGCAACGAGCGGGAGGAGCCCGAGCCGTTCTACACGCTGCTCGCCGAGGAGGCGGCCGACGACCTGAACCGCCGCCACGGCCCGCTCGCCGGCCAGACCGTCGTCGACATGGGCTGCGGCCCCGGCTTCTACACGCGGGCGCTCCGCGCCCGGGGCGCAACCGTCCTGCCGGTCGACGCCGACCTCGGCGAACTCGAGCTCGCCGGCGAGCCGCCGGAGGGGGCGATTCTCGGCGACGCCGCCAGCCTTCCCCTCGAGGACGCCTCCGTCGACGGCGTGTTCTGCTCGAACATGCTCGAGCACACGCCCGCGGCGGAGCCGATCATCGACGAAATCGAGCGCGTGCTGAAGCCCGGGGGCTGGGCCTACGTGTCCTGGACGAACTGGTACTCGCCGTGGGGCGGCCACGACATGACGCCCTATCAGTTCCTCGGCCCGGACTTGGGCCCGAAGGTCTACGTTCGCCGGCATGGCCCGCCTCGCAAGAACGCGTATGGCGAGGGCCTGTGGGCGATCCACATCGGCCCCACGCTCCGGTACGTCCGGTCCAAGCCCGGGCTGCGAGTCGACCGGGTCGAGCCGCGCTACTGGCCGCAGCTCGCGTTCATCACGAAGATCCCCGGCGCCCGCGAGGTCCTCACGTGGAACTGCGTGATCCGCATCACCCGCCGCTGAGCCGCGCCGGATCGCCGCCCCCCGCCGCGGCCCGGTAACGCTCCAGGGCCCGCTCGCGCTCGCGCCGGTGGTCGACGATCGGCGCCGGGTAGTCGCGA
>JAXLTD010000019.1:0-19619 GCA_046330225.1 Solirubrobacteraceae bacterium
ACGACGCGGTCGAGGTAGTCCGTCGCCGCGCGGGCGCCGTCGCGGGCCAGGCCGGCCACGAGCGCCGGGAGGGTCACGAGCGAGCCCGAGGCGACGGTGACGGTGAGCGCAGCGTTCACGAGGAAGTACGCGTACGTGTACGCGGTCACCTCGCCGGGCAGCGGGGAGACCGCCGCCAGCGCGAGCAGGAGCTGGAGCTGCCAGGCCAGCGGCACCGCAGCCATCAGGAGCAGCGCGCGCGTCAGCCGCCACTGCTCGCGCTCCGCGAGCATCGCCGGGCGCTCGGCCACCCGGATGCCGAAGCCGGCCAGCACCCGGTGGTGGGCCGCCGCGAGCGCGACCGCCCCGAGCAGCGCCGCCACCGGGAGCCCCAGCGCGCCGATCGCCTCCAGCAGCAGAGCCGCCGCGGCGCAGGCGCCGGTGGCGCAGGCCGCGTAGATGATCGCGGACGTGCGGAAGCGGTTCGTCGCCGCCAGCACCGCCGAGCACCCGGCCGAACGCACCTGGAGGTAGCCGGCCGGCGCGAGGATGGCCATGGACGCCGCGAACGTCACGCGCGCGTCGGCGTCGAGCGTGCCGGAGAGGAGGACGACGATCGCCGGCGTCACGACGGCGGTGACGACAGCGGCCACGATCCCGACGAGCGCCGTCCGCGACGCCGTCTCGGCGGCCCGGGCCCGGAAGGCCGCCTCGGGCGCCGTCGGCCCGAACAGCGGCACGAGGCTCGAGCGCGTCGCCCCGGCCAGCAGCGCCACGACGAGGAAGAGCGAGTAGGCCGCGATCACGGCATCGGCGGTCGTGCCGCCGCCGGAGATGAGCACGAGCAGCAGCGACTGCGCGGCGCCCGTGACGGCGACGACCAGGAGGGCGGCCGAGCTCACGAGGCTGTCGCGCCCCGGGCGGCCGGACGCATCGACGAGCGGCCGGGCTGCGGTCGCGCCGGGAGCCGGCGTCCCGCCGCCCGTGGAGCCGGGGCCGCCCGGGATGACGGACCCGCGAGGCATGGCGCTCACGCTACCAGCGCCCTGGCGCTGCCCGCCTCGCGCACCCGGAACGCCCGCACCATTCGCGGCGCCCCCGGCGGCTCGCGACGAACGTCGAAGCGATCGCCCGGGTACCGTGCGCGCCGTGAGCTACTTCGACTGGCACGAGGAGCCCGGCTACGCGCAGGACGTGCTGCGGCACATCCCGCCGGGAGCCCGCGTGCTCGACGTCGGGGCCGGCACCGGGTGGATCGCCGACCACGTGACCGACTACACCGGAATCGACGGGTCGCCGGACGCCGTGGCCCGCGCCGCCGAGCGGGGGCGCAACGTCCGCCTCGGCGACGCCGACGCCGGCCTGCCGTTCCCCGACGCCGACTTCGACGTCGTGATCCTCAAGGACGTGCTCGAGCACGTCGCAGACCCGGTCGCGCTCGTGCTCGAGGCGCGGCGCGTCCTGCGCCCCGGCGGCGTCGTGTTCGCCTCCTCGCCCGACGCCCAGCGCTGGGTCTGGGACGACTACACCCACCGCCGTCCGTTCACGCGGGCCGCGTATCGCCGGCTGTTCAGCGACCAGGGCTTCGAGGTCCAGGCCTGCGGATTTGAGTCGGTCATGCCGGGAATCGGGATCGTCTCGGGGCTCACGCGCCGACGCCGCCGACCGCGAACGCTCAACGCGCTGGCCGCCCTGCCGATCGTGCGGCGCAACGTCTGGATCCTCGCTCGGCGCCCGGCCGGCTGAGCCCGCAGTCGCGGTCCCGCCCGGGATAAGCGAAACTTCGCCGTCGCGGACGAGTTGAGTGCTCCGACGCGCCGCGCCCGCCATGACCGCCGACCCCGCCCACCCCCGCCCGGCTCCAGCGCCTGGAGCCCCGCCGCCGCTGCCGGCCACCGTCGAGGTGCTCGGGCTGCCGATGGCGCTCATCGATTACGGCGCGACGCTCGACTGGATCGACGGCACGATCGCCGCCGGGGAGCGCGGCTACGTGTGCGTCGCCCCCGTGCACACCGTGATGATGTGCCGCGAGGACCCGGAGTTCCGCGCCGCCGTCCTGGGGGCGTCGCTCATCGTGCCCGACGGCCAGCCGGTCGTGTGGGCCATGCAGGCGCTCGGCGGCGGCCGCCCGTCGCGGGTCTATGGCCCGGACCTGATGGCGGCAGCGTTCGCCCGCGGTGCCCAGACCGGCCGGCGCATGTTCCTCTACGGCGGCCGCAACGAGGGCGCCCTCGTCCAGCTCACGCTCAACCTGCGCCGGCGGTTTCCGGGCATCCAGATCGTGGGCGGCCACTCGCCGCCGTTTCGCCCGATGACGCCGGCCGACGACGCGCGGGTCGCCGAGGAGATCAACGCGTCCGGAGCCGAGATCGTCTGGGCCGGGATCGGGGTGCCCAAGCAGGAGAAGTGGATGGCCCGGCTGCGCGGCCAGCTCGAGGCCCCGGTGCTCGTGGGCGTGGGCGCGGCCTTCGACTTCCATGCGGGGCTCGTGCCCCAGGCGCCGCCGCGGCTGCAGCACCTCGGCCTCGAGTGGGCGTTCCGCCTCGCCCACGAGCCCCGGCGCCTGTGGCGGCGCTACCTGCGCTACAACCCGCGCTTCGTCGCGGGCTTCGCGCGGCAGTACGGTCGCACGCTGGGCCCGGCCCGGCGCGGGCGCTGACCGCGCCGGCGCCCCCGCGCCGCTGCGATGACCGACGCCTACGACCCCGACAACCTGCTCGACCGCCGCACCGCGGCCACGACGCTCCAGGCCCACTACGACCATGCCGAGGCCCGCGAGGCGGCGCTCCTCACCCGGCACCTGGGGCTGACGGGCGGCACGGCCGTGTCGGTCGGCTGCGGCTGGCGCCCCGGCCGCCACCTCTTCCCGGCGCCGGCCTGGCGGCTCCTCGCCAACGACCTGCGGCCCGAGCGCGCCGCCCACGCGGTGGCGTCCGGCGCGGCCGACGCCGCCGTCGGCGGCAGCGCGGCCGGGCTCGATCTGCCGGACTCCAGCGTCGACGTGGTGCTCGAGCGCCTCGTGCTCCACCACGTCGCCTACGAGGGATCGGTGGCCGGCGCGCTCGCCGAGGCGGCCCGGGTCCTGCGGCCCGGCGGCGCCCTCGTCGCGGTCGAGCCGAACGCGTGGCACCCGGTCGGCGCGGCCCTGGCGGGCGCGAACCGGCTCGGGCTCGGCCCCGCCGTCCACGGAACCGCCGACGACATCCCGCTCTCGCCGCGGGCCCTTGCGGCCGATGCGCGCGCCGCCGGCCTGGCGCCCGAGATCCTCGGCGTGACGTACTCCTGGCGGCGGCTCCCGCGCGGCCTGCAGCGGGCGCTCCACGCGCTCGACGCGCCGCTCGGGGCCCGCCCGCGCAGCGCGGCGCTCGCCCATACGATCCTGCTCATCGGCCGCAAGCCGGTACTCTCCGCCGCCCAATGAACCGCGTGCTCGTCACCGGAGGGGCCGGCAGCATCGGAGCGGCCGTCGTGCGGCGCCTGCTGCGCGACCCCAACTACGAGGTGCGGGTGTCGGACCGCCGCGAGGCGCCGACGTGGATGCGCGAAGGCTGCGAGGTGCACACCGGCGACCTGCGCCAGCTCTCGGAGGCCCGCAAGGCGACCGCCGGCTGCTCGCACGTCGTGCATCTCGCCGCCATGGTCCGGGGCATCGGGAGCGTGCACCGCACGCCGCACACCCTCATGGAGGTCAATCACGAGGTGTCGAGCGCCGTCATGCGCGCGGCGCTGGACCGCGGCCTCGAGCGGTTCGTCTACGTCTCCTCGAACACGGTGCTGGAGCGGGCGACGGTCTTCCCGACGCCCGAGTCCCACCTCGCCGACTGCCCGCCGCCGCACGGCGCGGACGGGATCTCGAAGCTGTTCGGCGAGCTCGCAGTCCGCGCCGCCCACGCCGAGCACGGCCTGCCCTTCACGATCTGCCGGCCCTTCAGCGTCTACGGGCCCGGGGAGCTCCCCGCCGAGGAGGCCGGCGTGGCCCACGTCGTCCCCGACCTCGTCGGCAAGGCGCTCGAGCGGACGGTCCCGCTCCCGATCTTCGGCTCCGGGCGCCAGACGCGCACCCCGACCTTCGTCGACGACGCCGCCGACGGGATCGTCGTGGCCATGGCGGCGCCCGAGGGGCTCGACGAGGACTTCAACGTCTGCGGCGGCCGCGAGGTGACGGTGGCCGAGCTCGCCGCGATCGTGTGGGCGGCCTGCGGCCACGACCCCGAAGCGCTCGAGCTCGCGCCCGCCGCCCCCTTCGCCTTCGACGCCGAGCGCAGCGCGCCGAGCCCCGCCAAGGCCCGCGACCGGCTCGGCTGGACCGCCCCGACCCCGCTGGAGGCCGGCATCGCGACCACGGTGGCCTGGCTGCGCGAGCGGATCGGGGCCTCCCCGGCGACGGTGCCCGCATGACCCCGCGCGCCCTCATCACGGGCATCACCGGCCAGGACGGGTCCTACCTCGCCGACCTCCTCCTCGAGAAGGGCTACGAGGTCCACGGCATGGTCCGGCGCGCCTCGACCGAGAAGTTCGAGCGCATCGAGCACATCCGCGACCGCATCACGCTGCACCAGGGCGACCTGCTCGACCAGCGCTCCCTCGTCGACACGATGCGGGCGTCGCGCCCGCACGAGATCTACAACCTCGCGGCGATGTCGTTCGTGGCGACCTCGTGGATCCAGCCCACGCTCACCGCCGAGTTCACCGGCGTCGGCGTGACCCGGATGCTCGAGGCGATGCGCGAGACCTGCCCCGAGGCGCGCTTCTACCAAGCCTCGTCGAGCGAGATGTTCGGCAAGGTGCTCGAAGTCCCCCAGACCGAGACGACGCCGTTCTACCCCCGCTCCCCCTATGGCGTCGCGAAGGCCTACGGGCACTTCATCACGGTCAATTACAGAGAATCCTATGATTTGCACGCTTCGAGTGGGATTTTGTTCAATCACGAGTGTATTTCTTCACACACGCCGCTATTGGTGAATATTCGGGGGGAGGTGCAGGTCGTCACGCCGCCCGACCTCATGCCGCTGGTGCGGAAGGGTCCCAGTACGCAGACCCACGTCCCCGACGATCTCGTGCTCGTCTGGGACGGCGCCGAGTGGGCCGAGCTTCAGGCGATCACGGCCACCCGGCGGCGTGCCACCGATCCGGATCACCGCCTGCTGTGCACCGAGGCACGCGCGGGCGTCGTCACGACGACCGCCCACCACACGATGCTCGACCACGAGCGCGCCGGTGTGCGCGCCGACAGCGTCGAGGCAGGCGACCGACTGGCGCTGGCCGCCGGCATGCCCGCAGCCGCCGATTGGACGGCGGTCACGCCTGAGCTGGCGGAGCTGCTGGGGCTGCTCGTCGCTGACGGATACGTCAACCGTTCCCAAGCCCAGGTCGATTTCACAAACAACGACGAGTCACTGCGGCTGCGCATGACCCAGCTGTGGTCGAAGTGCTTTCTCGGGCACGTGACTCCGTGGGCAGCTGCGTCAGGCTTCGAGCCCACGCGGGAGGTCGAGCACCTGCGCCTGACTGGCAGCTCTGGGATCGCCCCGTGGCTGCGCGAGCAGCTCTATACCGCCACCGGCCACAAGCAGGTCCCGCCGCTCATCCTCAACGCGAACGCCGAGGCCCGCAGGGCTTTCCTGGACGGCTACTACGCCGGCGATGGATTGAAGCGAGGCAAGGGCGAGTCGATCAAGACGAACAGCCCCGTCCTCGCCCAAGGCCTGTGCTGGCTGTACCACCTGGAGGGCCAGCCGGCCTCGGTGTACGCCGAGCACCGGGCTGGGCGCACGTACTACCAGCTCAATCTCGCCTCGCGGGTTCGCGTGGGCGCGAAGGGCCAGCACCTCCGCAAGCCGCCGGGCGAGGTCCGCCGAGTCGTCGAGATCGAGTCCGAAGCTGGCGACGACGAGTGGGTCTTCGACCTCGCGACCGACAGCGGAGTCTTCTGCGCGGGGGTGGGCCGGCTCGTCGTGAAGAACAGTCCCCGCCGCGGGCTCGAGTTCGTGACCCGCAAGATCACCTGGCACGCCGCCGCAATCAAGCTCGGGCTGGCCAGCGAGGTCCGGCTCGGCAATCTCGACGCCGAGCGCGACTGGGGCTACGCGCTGGACTACGTCGAGGCGATGTGGCTCATGCTCCAGCAGGACGAGCCCGACGACTTCGTTGTGGCGACCGGGACGTCGAACTCGGTGCGCGAGTGCGTGGAGATCGCGTTCGACCAGGCCGGGATCGCGGTCGAGGACCACGTCGTGATCGACTCCGCGTTCCAGCGCCCGGCCGAGGTGGACCATCTCATCGGGGACCCCGCGAAGGCCGCGGCCAAGCTCGGCTGGAAGCCTCGCACCACCTTCGAGGAGCTGATCCGCCTCATGGTGGACGCCGACCTCGCTGCGCTCTCGCGCTGACGAACATCCGTCCACGGCAGTGCTGACGCGGTCCGGGCGGGCGCCCGGCCGGCCCGATGGCATCCCATGCGCCACGGATCGGCCGACCCCATCGCGACGGGAACTCCCCTGGGCGAGGCCCTCCTCGACGCCGGGCTCGTCGACCGCGACACCCTCGACTGGGCGCTGGAGCGCCAGGCCCGGACCGGCGAGCGGATCGGCCAGATCCTCCTGGCCAGCGGGGCGGTCCACCGGCTCGACCTCCAGCGCGTGCTCGGCCAGCAGTGGGGCCTGGCGTTCGCCGACCTCTTCGCCGAGCCCGCGGATCCGGAGCTCGTCCGCTCCTTCGCACCGGCCACGCTGCTCGACGCCGGGTGGGTCCCGGTCCGCCGGACCGGCGACACCGTGACGGTCGCGACGTGCGAGCCGCCGCGCGGCGAGATCGCCGCCGCCGTGCGCGACACGCTCGGCGAGTCCGTGACGGTCGAGCTGCGCACGACGACGCCCCTGGACATCGAGCGCACCGTGCTCTCGGCCTTCGAGGAGCACGTCGTGCAGCGCTCGACGGCCGAGCTCCTCACGCGCCGCCCGGACCTGTCGGCGGCCGGCGGCTGGTCGCGCGGGCAGAAGGCAGCGGTGGCGGCCGCGGCCGTGGCCGCACTCGCCGGGGCGATCGTGAGCTGGACGTTCACCCTGTCGCTGTTCGTGGCGGCCGCCAACGTGATCTTCTTCGCCGCCGTCGCCTTCAAGCTCGTGTCGTCACTGGCCGGCCTGGGGGCCCGCCTGGGGACCTCTCCGGCGCCGGCGCAGGACGATCTCACGCTGCCGCACTACACGATCCTCGTCCCGGTGTACCGGGAGGCGAACGTGATCGGCGACCTCATCGGCAATCTCGCGGCGATCGACTATCCGGAGGAGAAGCTCGAGATCCTCGTCCTCCTCGAGGCCGACGACGAGGAGACGATCGCGGCGGCGCGGGCGGCCCAGCCGCCGAGCACGGTGCGGCTCGTCGTCGTGCCCGACGCCGCGCCGAAGACCAAGCCGAAGGCGTGCAACGTCGGCCTCTTCCTCGCCCGCGGCGAGCACCTCGTGATCTTCGACGCCGAGGACCGGCCGCATCCGCAGCAGCTGCGCACGGCGGTCACGGCCTTCCGGGACGCCGGCCCGCAGACGGTCTGCGTGCAGGCGCGGCTGCGGTACTGGAACGCCCCGGCCAACCTGCTCACCCGGATGTTCGCGCTCGAGTACGGCTACTGGTTCGGGGCGATGCTCCCCGGCCTGGACCGGCTGCGGCTGCCGATCCCGCTCGGCGGCACGTCGAACCACTTCCGGACGGAGGCCCTGCGGGAGCTCGGCGGCTGGGATCCCCACAATGTGACCGAGGACGCCGACCTCGGGCTGCGCGCCGCCGTCGAAGGCTTCCGGGTCGGCGTGATCGACTCCGACACCGACGAGGAGGCTTGCGCAGAGCTGCGGCCATGGATCCGCCAGCGCACTCGCTGGATCAAGGGCTACATGCAGACGGCGCTCGTGCACTCGCGCTCGCCGCGCCGGCTCATCCGCCAGGTCGGCGTGATCGACGCCCTCGGGTTCGTCCTCCTCATCGCCGGGACGCCGCTCACCTTCCTGCTGGCCCCGATCCTCTGGGTCGGCACGGCCACGTGGTACGCGTTCGGCGAGCCCCGGCTGCCCCTCGTCGAATCCGATGTGTTCTGGGAGATCGCGCTGTTCAACTTGATCGTCGGCAACCTGATGATGATCGTGCTGAACGTGATCGCCGCCGTGCGCGACCGTGGCTGGCGCTGGGCCCCGTTCGCACTCCTGAACCCGCTCTACTGGATCCTGCACTCGTTCGCGGCCTGGCGCGCGCTGATCCAGCTCATCCGGAACCCGTTCTACTGGGAGAAGACGCCGCACGGCCTCGGCGGCGCCTCGGCCCCTGCGGCGGTGGCGCCGCACGCGGCGCTCGTCGCTCCCGAGATCGCGCCGCAGCCCGCCCGCGGGACGTGACGGGCGGCTAGTCGCTCGCCGCGCCCGCCGAGGCGAGCGCCGGCTGCGCGCGGAACCAGTCCACGGTGCGGCGCAGCCCCTCCGCGAGCGGCACGCGCGCCTCGAAGCCCAGCAGCGCACGAGCCCGGCTCACGTCGAGCACGCGGCGCGGCTGCCCGTCGGGCTTGCTGGGGTCCCACGCGAGCTCACCGCCGAACCCGGTCGCCCGGGCGATCGTCTCGGCCAGCTCCCGGATCGAGGTCTCCTCGCCGGTCCCGATGTTCACCGGATCGGAGGTGTCGAGCCGCTCGGCGGCGAGGATCAGGGCGCGCGCGGCGTCATCGACGTAGAGGAACTCCCGCGAGGCACTGCCCGAACCCCACAGCTCGACGGCGGCGTCACCGCGGGCCTGCGCCTCGACGAACTTCCGGATGAGCGCAGGGATGACGTGGGAATCCTCGAGGTCGAAGTTGTCCCCGGGGCCGTAGAGGTTGACCATGAGCGGAACACAGGAGTCGAAGCCGTACTGGCGCCGGTAGGCGTCGCTCATCACGAGCATCATCTTCTTCGCCAGCCCGTAGGGCGCGTTGGACTCCTCCGGGTATCCGTCCCACAGCGCGTCCTCGGAGAACGGCACCGGCGTGAACTTCGGATAGGCGCACACGGTGCACGCGGACACGAGGCGGCGGGCGCCCGCCTGCCGGGCCTGCTCGAACACGTTGGCGACCATCATGAGGTTGTCGTAGACCAGCGGCGCGGGATTGCGGCGGTTGAATCCGATGCCGCCGACGTTGGCCGCGAGATGGATGACGATCTCGCCCCCGTCCAGCGCCTCGCGGGCCGCGCGCGGGTCGCGCAGGTCGTGCTCGGCCGAACGCACGACCCGCACGTCGGCGCCGAGCGCCGCCAGGTCCCGGACCACGACGCTGCCGAGGAAGCCGGCGCCGCCGGTCACCACGACGGGGGTGCCCTGCCAGTGCTGAGGGTCGGGATCCGCCGCCGGCGCGGCGGCGCGGGAGTCGGAGTCGGCCATCGGGGCTGATGCTACTCGTAGGCTTGCCCCGTGCCGCCGACCGTCGCGATCGTCTCCCTCGGGACGACTCCGGGCCTGCGCGTCGCCGACGCGGCGCTCGCCGCCGACCTCGCGGCCAGCGGGGTGCGCTGCCGCGTGCTGCGGATGCGGCTCGGCGCCGCGGGGCGCCTGCGACGCCAGATCTCGGTCACGGACGCCGTCGAGAGCATCGCCGCCGCCCGCGTGGCCCGGGCAGCCCGCGGCGCCGACGCGGTGATCCTGTCGACGTCCACCGCAGCGTTCTTCCCCCGCCCGTCGGTGCCCTACGCGATCCGGTTCGACGCGCCCGCGGCGGCAACCCGCCACGGCGCCGCCGGCGCCTGGCAGCGCGCAGCCGAGCGGCGGGCCTTCCGCGCGGCCCCGCTCCTCCTCCCCTACGGCGAGGCAGCGGCGGCCGCTGCGGCCGCGGTCCTGGGCTGCGACGCGGGCTCCCGCGGCGGAGCCGAGGCCGGCGCGGGGCCGCGGATCATCCCCGTTCCGGTCGCGGTCGAAGCCGCCTCGCCCGCGGCGGCCCGGGACATCGCCGCCATCGCCTACGCCGCCTACCCGCGGCTGCGCCGGCTCGAGCTGCTCGCGGAGGCCTGGGCGCGGCTCGGGCCCCAGGACGGGCCGTTCGTCGTCGCCGGCCTCCCGCCCGAGGCCGGCCGGGCCTACCTCCGCGCGCACGGTGTGGCCGAGCCGCCCGGCCTCGAGTGGGCCGGAGAGCTGCCGCGCTCGGCCTGGCTCGCGGCGCTGGCCCGCAGCCGCAGCTTCGCGAGCGCCGCCGCCCGCGAAGGGCACGGCCAGGCGGCACTCGAGGCGCTGGCCGCCGGCGCACCGGTCGCCACGACGGCCGCGGCTGGCGCTTACGAGGCGCCGAGGCTGCTCGAGCAGATCGATCCGGGCCTCGTCGCAGCCGCCGCGACGCCGGACGCCCTGGCCGCGGCCTGGGAGCGCGCGCTGCGCCCGGCCACCGCGGCCAAGCTCGCCGCCCAGAGCCCGGCGCTGCTCGCCCCGCTTCAGCCCGCGGCGGTCCGCCGGGTCGTCGCCGAGCACGTGCTGCCGGCCCTCGGGCTCGCCGCGAGCCGCTGACGCGCTCCCGGCGCGTCCGGTGCGCCGTTCAGGCGTGGTCTGTCGCGCCTGTTCCGCAGTTCGAGTGCTGCGGCCTGTCTCTTTCGGACATGGCTAGCCACGGCTACTCAGAATTGGCTAGCCCCGGCTAGCCACACGCAGAACCAGACACTCGGAGCCGCGACCACGGCGGTGCCGCGACGGCCGTCGCGCCGCGTAGCATCAGCCCGCGGCGGCGTAGATCGCGGCGAGGCGGGCGCCGACGGCGCCGGGCTCGCAGCGGGTCGCGATCCGGTCCCGGCCGCGGTCGCCGGCGGCCGCATCGCCGTACCGGCGGGTGATCGCGTCGGCCCACGCCGCCGGGTCTGCGCCAGCCACGACGGCGTCGTCCCCGGCCACCGACGGCAGCGCCCCGGCCCCGGAGACGAGCACGGGGACCCCGGCGGCCATGGCCTCGGCGGCGGCCAGGCCGAAGGTCTCCGCCGCCCGGGAGGGCACGAGCGCCAGTGCCGCCCCGGCCCGCAGGCGGCGGAGCTCGGCTCGGGTCGCCGGGCCGTGAAACCGGACCTCGGCCCCGGTCGCCGCCGCCCGGCGGCGCAGCGCCGCCGCCGCGGGCCCGTCGCCGGCCACGACGAGCGGCACGCCCGCAGCGGCGCAGGCGTCGATGGCCAGCTCAACGCCCTTCTCCGGGGCCAGCCGCCCGGCGACGAGCGCATAGCGCCCGCTCGCCGCGGCCGAAGGGCCGTCATCCGCGGCCACCGGCGGGGGCAGCACGTCGACTCGGCCGGGATCCAGCGGCGCCCCGAGCGCCCGGAGCCGGTCGAGCGCGAAGTCGCTCGGGACGACGATGCGATCGGCGAGCGCGACGAGCCGCCGCTGGGCCAGCGCGATCCCCGCGGCGTAGGCGGCGGCCTCGGCCCGGCTGCCCCGGCAGGCCAGCCGGAGGCCGGGGGTCGTGTCAAGCCCGTGGCAGCGGGCGCAGTCTGCGCCGCGGGTGTGGCAGGTCCCGACGGCGCAGACGAGCCGGTAGTTGTGGAGGTGCAGCACGACCCCGGCTCCGGCGCGCCGGGCGGCGGCCAGGGCCCGCCACCCGAACGTCGGATGGACGTTGTGAGCGTGCACGACCCGGGCCCCGGTCCGCCGCACCGCGTCCGCCACCTCCCCCGGCCGGAGGCCGCCGGCGAGCAGGCCGGCCGCGGCCTGCGCCGGCCCGACGTCCGAGCTGTCGCGGGCGAGCAGCTCCGCCGGCTCCCCGAGGCGGTCGCGCACGATTCCGAGGAAGTCGTCCACCGCGCGCTCCTCGCCGCCGGCGGTCCGATAGCGGTGGTGGACGAAGAGGATCACGGGGCAGGTTCTAACCTAGCGCGGTGTCCCCGCCCGTCTCGGTCATCGTCCCCACGCGGGATCGCCCCGGCTACCTCGAGGTCGCGCTCGCCTCAGTGGCGCC
Organism: Solirubrobacteraceae bacterium; assembly: GCA_046330225.1. Taxonomy (GTDB): domain Bacteria; phylum Actinomycetota; class Thermoleophilia; order Solirubrobacterales; family Solirubrobacteraceae; genus CANJIV01. The sequence goes on from JAXLTD010000019.1 coordinate 11,906, forward strand.
CCAGACGGCGGCCGCCGGCGGCGAGCTGCTCGTCGTCGACGACGGCGGCGGCGCCGAGGCGGCGATCCGCGCCGTGGCGGCCCGGCACGGCGCCCGCTGCCTGCGGCTGCCGCGCCCGTCCGGGCTGAACGCCGCCCGCAACGCGGCAGCGGCCGCGACCGCCGGGCCGCTGCTGGCCTTCCTGGACGACGACATCGAGGCCGATCCCGGCTGGCTCGCCGCGCTGCTGGCCGCCGCCGACGCCAACCCCGGCGCGCTCGTCTTCGCCGGACGGATCACCGCCCGTCTCGAAGGGTCGCATCTTCGGTGCTGCGGGCGGGAGGGGCCACCGATCACCGCGCTCGACCTCGGCCCGGCCGACCGCGAGACCCCGTTCGCCTGGGGTGCGAACCTCGCGATCCGCCGGTCGGCGCTCGACCTCGCCGGGCCGTTCGACGAGCGCCTGCGCCTGTACGGCGACGAGGAGGAGTGGCAGCGCCGGCTGCAGGCCCGCGGCGGCGGCCCGGCGCGCTACGTGGCCCATGCGCACGTCGTGCACCGGCGCACCGCGGCCGATGCGCGGCTCCCCCGCCTGGCCCGCGCCGCGTACGTGCGCGGCCGGGCCGCGCGGCACTTCGACGCCGGGCGCGGCGTCATCGCGCCCGCCGCACAGGAGGCCCGCCACGTGGCCGGCTGCCTCTGGCACACCGTCCGGCGCGGCTGCGGGAACGGCCTCGTCATGGCCGCCCACAGCGCCGGCCGCCTCCACGAGGCGCTGGCGCCCGCGCCGCGCACCGACGGACCCGACTTCGCCGCGGGCGAGAGCGGCGTGGTCGGCGGGCGCCGGGCCGTGCTGCTGAGCGCCGCCGACCTCGCGCTCGACCTGCGGGCCGCGGCCAGCCCGGCGGCGCGGGCCCTGCCCCGCGCCGCGCGGGCGGCAGGCGAACGCTGGAACGTCCTGGTCCTCTCCGTCACCGGGTCGGAGGGAAGCCCGGCCCTCGACGCCGCCGTGGCCGAGCTGCGCCGGTCCCGGCACGCCGTCGACGTGGCGGTCGCGCGCGGCTATGGCGGCCGCGGGAAGTTCGAGAACCTCAACGCCCTGCTCGCGGGCCGGTCGCTTGACCGCTGCGACTGGCTCCTGGTGGTCGACGACGACGTGGCGCTGCCGCGCGGCTTCCTCGACCAGTTCCTCTTCGTGGCCGATCGCTTCGGGTTCATGCTCGCCCAGCCGGCGCACCGCCGCCGCTCTCACGCGGCGTGGCGGGTCACGCGCCGCCAGCCCGCCGTGCTGGCGCGCGAGACCCGGTTCGTCGAGATCGGCCCCGTCACCGCGTTTCGCCGCGAGACGTTCGGCACGCTCCTGCCCTTCCCGGCGCTCACGATGGGCTGGGGCCTCGACGTGCACTGGGCCGCAATCGCCGCCGAGCACGGCTGGCCGATCGGCGTGATCGACGCGGTCCCGATCGCCCATGTGCAGCGCCCGCCCGCCGCCGGGTACTCCCGGGCCGACGCCCTGGCCGAGGCCGAGTCGTTCCTGGCCGGCCGCGCCTACGTGCCGCGGGCTGAAGCCGGGCAGACCGTCGCGGCCCACCGGACCTGGCGCTGACCGGCACGCCCGTGAACGTCGCCGTCGTCGCCGAGTTCTACCCCCGGGCCCGCGACCCCGTGCTGGGCATCTGGGCCCACCGCCAGGCGCTGGCCGCGCGGGCGGCGGGCGCGGAGGTGCGGGTCCTCGTCCTGCACCGCCCGATCCCGCCGGCGGCGGCCCTGGCCGCCCGGGACCGCCGCGCGATCGGCGCCGGGCTGCGCCAGCCATCGCGCGCCCGGATCGACGGGCTCGAGGTCCGCTACGTCCCGTTCCTGTCCCCGCCGCGCGGCCGGACCTACGGCCAGTGGGGCGCCTGGGCGGCGCCGCCGCTGGCCGCCGCGCTGCGCGCCCTGCGCCGCTCCTTCCCGTTCGACGTCGTGCACGCGCACTACGCCGTGCCGGCCGGCGAGGCGGTGCGGCTGGCCCGGATCGGCACGCCGTGCGTGATCTCCGAGCACGGCGGCGACGTGTTCTACACGGCGCCCCGCAGCGCGGCCGGGCGGGCGGCGGTCGAGCGCGCCTTCGGGCACGCCCGGCTCGTGCTGGCCAACAGCGCGGGGATCGCCGCCCGCTGCCGGGAGCTCGGCGCGGACGCGACCCGCGTCGTGCACCTCGGGACCGACGTCCCGGCCGAGCCCGCCGCGGCGCCGGCGTCTCCCCTCCTCGTCACCGTGGCCCACCTCGTCGCCCGCAAGCGGCACGCCGACGTCATCCGCGCGCTCTGGCTGCTGCGCGACCGCCATCCCGAGCTGCGCTACGAGATCGTCGGCGACGGCCCCGAGCGCGCGGCGCTCGCCGGGCTCGCCGCCGAGCTCGGGGTGAGCGGGCGCGTGGCGTTTCGCGGCCAGCTCCCGCCGGACGCCGCAGTGGCCGCCGGACGCGCGGCCACGGCGTTTGTGATGCCCAGCATCGACGAGGCGTTCGGAGTCGCCTACGTCGAGGCGATGGCCGCCGGCGTGCCGGCGGTCGCGGCGCTGGGCGAGGACGGGCCGGCGGAGATCGCCGCGGCCGGCGGCGGGATCGAGCTCGTCCCGCCCGGCGACGTCGAGGCCCTCGCCGCGCGGATCGACGCGCTCGTGGCCGATCCCGACTGGCGGGCGCGCCTCGGGGAGCAGGCCCGCGCCACGGTGACCTCCGCCTTCACGTGGGAGCGCTGCGGCCGCGCCACCGTCGAGGCCTACGCGTCCGCCCTCGAGCCGCCGGGGACCCGCGCACGATGACCCGTCCCGTCCTGTTCGTCACGGGCAAGGCGCCGCCGGACCGCGTCGGCGCCTTCTCCCGCCTCGCGGCCCGCGAGGACGTCGAGTTCGCGCTCTTCGGCGGGCGGGGGCGCCACGCGACCGGCGAGGCCCCGGACCTGCCCTTCCCGCACCGCCACGTGTCCCAGCGGGACGTCGGCGCGCTCGCGGAGTCCGGGCGCTACCGGGCCGTCATCTGCGGCACGAGCGGTCGCGCCGCCCTGCCCGCCGCGTACCGCGGCGCCCGCCGGGCCGGGGTGCCGTTCGTGCTGTGGGCGTCGCTGTGGGCCCACCCCCGCGGCCCCGCCGGCCTGGCCGGCTACCTGCCGCTGCGGCACGTCTACCGCCGGGCCGACGCGATTGCGACCTACGGCCCGCACGTCACCGAGTACGTGCGGAGGCTCGGCGCCACGGGGCCCGTGGTGGAAGCGCTCCAGGCCGTCGACAACGCGTTCTGGGGCGCGCCCGCGGTCCCCGCGCCCCGGCAGGCGCCCTTCGTCGCCCTCTGCGTCGGACGGCTGGAACGCGAGAAGGGGATCCGCGTCCTGGCCGCCGCCTGGCGCCAGCTGGCGCCCGAACCGGGCGCGGCGGCGCTCGTGACCGTCGGCGAGGGGCCCGAACGGGCCCGGGCGATCGCTGCCGGCGCGACGGCACCCGGCCAGCTGAATCCGGAGCAGCTTCGCAACTTGTACGCCGGGGCAGACGTTCTGGTGGTGCCGTCGATCACCACGGCCACCTTCCGCGAGCCGTGGGGGCTGGTCGTGAACGAAGCCATGAACCAAGGACTGCCCGTCATCGCCACCACTGCCGTGGGCGCCGCCGCCGGCGGCCTCGTGCGCCACGAGCGCACCGGGCTGATCGTCGCCGAGCGCGATCCGGCCGGCCTCGCCGCCGCCCTGCGCCGCCTGCAGCGGGACCCCGGGCTGCGCGCGCGGCTCGGCGCCGCCGCCCGCACGGAGGTCGCCCGTTTCACCCAGGCGGCCTGGGCGGACGGCATGGCAGCCGCCCTGGCGGCGATGCGCGTCGGGAAAGGAGCTTGATACCGTTGCCCGCTCGCCGTTCGCCGTCTCTCTGCGGTGCCGGACCCGGCACCGCCCTCCGGCTTATGCGCAGGACCGCGTCTGTCACAGCCCTCCTCCTCGTCTGCTTGCTCGTGCCCGCTGCGGCGCACGCGAGCGGCCAGGCCGTGATCAAGGACTGCACCGACAACGGCCGCATCGACGGCAAGTACAGCTCCTCCGACTACAAGGCGGCGCTCCGCGACCTCCCGACCGATGTCGCCGAGTACACCGACTGCGGCGACCAGATCGCCGCGGCCCAGCGCCGCGGCGCCACCCGCCAGAACACCTCGAAGGACGGGTCGGGCGGATCCGGCGGCAGCAACTCGGGCGGATCGGGCGGCGGGAGCGGGAGCGGCGGCAGCGGCGGGTCCGGCGCGGGCGCCGGCGCGGCGAGCACCGACTCGCCGATCGCCGACCCGGCCAATCTCTCCAAGGGTGAGAAGGCCGCGCTGGCCAGCGCCGCGGCACAGAAGGCCTCCCCCGTCACGCTCGGCAGCGATGCGGTCACTCCCGGCGCCTCCGGCCTGGCCGGCGAGGCCGTCCGCAACGCGATCCCGACGCCGCTGCTCATCGTGCTGATCCTCGTCGGCCTGGCCGCCGCGGCGGTCGGCGTGTACCGCCTCCGCAGCCAGGCGCCGCAGATCACCAACGCCGCGAAGTCCCTCAAGCAGCGTGTCGGCGGTCGCGGCGTCGCCTGAGCAGGCCCCGGTCCCGGCGCCGGTTCCGGGCCGTTCCGGCGGCGACCGCCGGGCCGACGCCGGGATCGCGGCGGGCATCGCTGCCTTCATTGCGGCGATCGCGTTCGTCGGCCAGGGCGGCACCGAACTCGGCGCCGTCACCGCCGCGCAGATCGCGATCACGCTCGCCGGCGCCGCCGTGCTGGCGGTCGCGCTCCTGCGCGGCGCCTTCGGCACGCGCCTGTGGGGCGGCGTCACCCTGGCGCTGCTGGCCGGGTACGCGGCCCTGGCCGGCATCTCGGTCATCTGGTCGGTGCAGCCGTCGGACACCTGGCTGGAGGCCAACCTCCTGCTCTCCTACGTCGCCGGGTTCGCCGGCGCGATCGCGCTGGCCCGGCTCGCCCGCGAGCGCTGGGCCGCGATCCTCGCCGGCGTGGCGCTGGCCAGCGTCATCGTGTGCGGCTGGGCGCTTCTGACCAAGGTCTTCCCGGGCGCCTTCGACGCCGACGCCACCTTCGCCCGGCTGCGTGAGCCGTTCGGCTACTGGAACGCGCTGGCCATCCTCGGCGGCCTGGCCGTCCCGGGCCTGCTGTGGCTCGGCGCCCGGCGGGAAGGGCCGGCCGGCCTGCGGATCGCCGCCACCCCGGCCCTCGGCGCCATCCTCGTCGCGATCGTCCTCACGCAGTCGCGGGGCGCGCTGCTCGCCGTGGCCGCCGGCGGGGGCCTGTGGTTCGCGCTCGTGCCGCTGCGGCTGCGCGGGCTGTCCGTGCTCGTGCCCGCCGTCATCGGCGCGGCGCTCCCCGCGGGCTATGCGCTCTCCAGCGGCCCGCTGTCGAAGGACACGCAGCTGCTGAGCGACCGGATCGCGGACGGGCGGATCTTCGGCCTGCTCCTCGTCGTGATGCTCGGCGTGCTGACCGCCGCCGCGATCGGCATCGCCCGCGCCGCCGCGGCCAGGCCGCCCGGGCCGGCGACGCGCCGGCGCGCCGGGATCGCCGCGCTCGCCGTCACCGGCGCCGGCGTCGTCGCGGTCGTGGTCGCGCTGGCCGCGAGCAGCGGCGGCCTCTCGTCGCTCGTCGACCCGAACGCGTCGCTGCCCAAGACCGGCGCCGGCCGCCTGGCCGAGCTCGGCAACGTCCGGGCGCGCTACTGGCGCGACGCCATGAACGTGTTCGCCGACCACCCGTGGATCGGGGTCGGCGCCGGCGGCTACCCGACGGCGCGCCTGCGGGTCCGCAAGGACTCGATCTTCGTCGATCACGCGCACGGGTTCGTCCCGCAGGTCATGGCCGACCTCGGCCTCGTCGGCCTCGCCCTCAGCCTCGCCCTGCTCGCGTCGTGGCTCGCGGCCGCGCTGCGAGCCGCCGCGCTGCGCCCGCGCAAGGACTCCGGCGTGCCCTTCACGCCGGAGCGGATCGGCCTCATCACGCTGCTCGCGGTCGCCGTGACCTTCGGCGTGCACTCGCTGGTCGACTGGACGTGGTACGTGCCGGCGCCCGCCCTCGCGGCCCTCATCTGCGCCGGCTACCTCGCGGGCCGCGGGCCGCTCGAGCCCGCGCCCGAGCCGGCGGCCTGGTCGGCTCCGGCCCAGCCCAAGGCCGTGCGGATCGCGGCGGCTGTGGGCGTGATCCTGATCGCCGCCGCGGCCGCCTGGACGATGTGGCAGCCGCAGCGCTCCGCAACCGCGACCTCCGACGCGCTCGCCGCCGTCGCCGCCGGCGACCTCGCGGCCGCCCAGGCCGACGCCGAGCGGGCCCGGGACGCCAACCCGCTCGCCGTGGAGCCGCTGTACGCGCTCGCCACCGTGGCCGACGCGCAGGGCAAGCCCGCCGTCGCGGCGGCCGACTACGCCGCCGCCATCCGCCTCCAGCCGGCCAACCCGGGCCCCTGGCTCGAGTTCGGCAGCTACGTGTTCACGACCCGCCAGCAGCTGCGCCTCGGGCTCTCCGCGATGCGCGGCGCCCTCTTCCTCGACCCGCGCGGCCGCTTCCGCATCAACACGTACGTGACGGCGCTGCGGGCGGCGGCCGTGAAGGACCCGGCGCTGGCGCGGGCGTTCCTGCAGGCGACGCGGCGCTGACCGCGCGGCCTTCAGCGGCGGCCCGCGAGGCCAGCGCGGCGTGCCCGGGCCAGCAGGAGCCGCCGGAGCCCCGGCGGGCCGCCGGCCGGCCGCACGTCGATCTCGTCGAACCCGAACTCGGCGAGCAGGCCCGCGAGCGACCGCCGGGTGTAGAAGCGCAGGTGCTGGCCCTGGGGATCGAAGCGCCGCTCCGGGCCCGTGAGCGCGGCCACGGCGAGCGACAGGCGGCCGTGGAACGGCGTCGTGAGGAGCAGGCGCCCGCGAGGCGCCAGCACGCGCCGGACCTCCGAGAGCCAGCCGGCGGTGTCGGCAACGTGCTCGATCACCTCGGAGGCCCAGACGAGCTCAACGGCACCGTCCGCGAGCGGAAGCGGGCCGTGCGGCGGCGCGAGCCGCAGGTCCAGTTCGGGATCGAGGGCGGCGGCCCGGTCCAGCGCGCCCTGGGCGATATCCACGCCGACGACCTCGGCCCCCGCCGCCCGCGCCGCGGCCGCGAACGCCCCGCTTCCGCAGCCCAGGTCCAGCAGCCGGACGCCGGGCCGGACCTCGGCGAGCAGGAATGCCTGCCGCCGCGCGAACTCCTCCCCGCGGGCCTCCGCGGGGATCTCCGCCCACACCTCCTCGTACCAGTCCCGCATGGCCCGGCAACGATAGGGTGGCAGCCCATGTGGAGCCCTCCGCTGCCGCTCGCGGCCCTCGCGTGAACGTCGCCATCGACAGCAGCCGGGCCGCCGAGCCAAGCGGCGTCGGGCGCTACGTCCGATCGCTGCTCCCCGAACTCCAGGCGCTCGCCGGCATGGAGATCGAGGAGACGGGCCGCCCGCGGGCCAAGCGCCACGACGTCTTCCACGCGCCGTGCATGCGCAACGCCCTGCTGCGCTCGCCGGTGCCAATGGTCGTGACCCTGCACGACCTGATCCCGCTCAAGCGCCGTGGCGAGCTGATGCGCACCGGCCTGGGGATGCGCATGCAGCGCCTCGCCGTGCAGCGGGCCGTGCGCGTGATCGTTCCGAGCGCGGTCGTCGCCGCCGATGCCGTCGAGCGCCTCGACGTTGCGCCCGACCGCATCAGCGTGATCCCCGAGGCCGCCG